>CAWCUY010000001.1:0-215415 GCA_963798895.1 uncultured Trueperaceae bacterium
CGACCGCAACGAGCTGTACCGGGAGATCGACGCCCTCGAGACGCGCGAGTACCTCCAGAAGGTGGCCGTGAACCTCGCTACCTACCGCGCGCTGTATCCGGTCGACGCCGAGGCGGTGAACGCGGGGGGGCCGTAGACGCGCCGTCCGTGACAGACGGGAGCGCCCCGGCGCGCTGTGCGCGCCGGGGCGTTTGCTGGGGAGTAGGACCGTAACCCGGGCGGGTCTCCGGCCGAGAGGCCGGCGCCGCGGGCGGCTCAGTTCAGGATGCAGCCCTGCAGGTCGGTGAGGACCACGGCCTCATCGCCGAGGTCGGTGTCGCGGGCGTAGGCGTCGTCGCCCATGTCGCCCTCGAGGAAGTACAGGACCTGCTTGCTCGTGTCCACCGAGATGTCGTCCTTGTCGGGCGTGGTCTCGCCGCTCTCGTTGTCGCCGCGGCCGTGGACCTCGATGTCGAGCAGGAGCGTGCCGTCGCTGTTCTGGCTCGATGCGATCTCGAAGCCGTCGAGCGCCTTCTGGGTGTTGTTCGGCTCCGGGTTGGGCATGGGAGCGATCGGATGGCTGATGCGCCAGTAGCGCGTGTCCTGCAGGCGTTGACAGGTGCCGGTGCCGTTGTTGGTCCCCTGTGCGAACGCTCCTGCGCCGAGGCCCGTGAGCAACACGATCGCGAGCAGGGGTAACCCGAGACGGGCCGCCCCGCGGCGCACCGTCACGCTTCGGGGGAGGGAGCGAGCGGTCACGCCGCCCGCCTCGCCGCCGGCGTGTGGAGCGGGGTTGTGTGGAGCAGGGCTGTGCGGAGCGGCGGTTTTCGCAGCGGTGGTCTGCGGAGCGGCGCTGTCTGGACGGGCCTGGGTCGAACGTTCGGAATCGTACGTGCGCTTCGAGTGCTGCATTGGAGGAGTCTCCTAGCTGTTCGAGTCACGGAAGGTGGAAGGCGGAAAACGGGAGGTCGAAGACAGGAGGCGGAAGACGGGAGGGGGAAAGCGGGAGGTGGAAGACAGGAGGTGCAGGACAGGAGGTGGAAGGCGCGAGACTGCCGTTGGTCGCCACGACGGCGGAGCGGATCCCGGGCCGAGCTGAAGGAGGGCAGAGGAGCCGATCAGCGACGCGCGCCACCGCCGCCGGCGGCCGAACCGAGCGCGCTGCCGGGAGCGGCCCCGAGGCCGTCCTCGCCACCGACGTCGACGTCGCCCGCGGACGCCCCTGACGAAGCGCCCGCGTCGGCGCCCGAAGGCGCGCCCATCGATGGGCCCGAAGCGCCCCCGAGTCCCGAAACGGCGGGGCCGCTTCCGGTTCCGCCCGCTTGCGTCGCGACGCCGGGGCTCGCGGGGGCCGCGCCGGCGCCGGCGGGCGCCTGGCCGAAGAGGCCGCCACCGACGCCGCCAAGGCGGTCGAGGTTGCCGGATTGCGGCTCCGCGGTGACGCTGAGCACCACGACCGCCACCGCCAGCAGCATCAGGGTCGACGCCGCCGCCCAGCGGCCGGCTCCGCCCTCGCGGCCGGCCATCCAGCGATCGAGACCGGGCGCCAGGACCGCCGACGGTGCGGCGGCGAGGCCGAGAGCGGCCGCCGCCAGACCGATGTCGCGAACGAACACGCTATCGAACGCGCCGTTCCACGCGAGGGCGCCGAGCACGGCGAGGAGCAGCAGCGCGGCGAGCCAGGCCGCGACGCGCTGGGCGAGGCCGACGATCAGCAGGCCGCCGACGACCAGCAGGAACGTCGCGTGCACCAGCATCAGGGGGGCGCGCACGGCGTCCAGCCCGTGCGGGAAGAAGACGGTCCAGGACGACGGATCGTGTAGCTCCGCGGCACCGAACCATACGAGGACGGCGCCGATGCCCAGGCGCAGGATCAGGAAGCCGACCGCGTCGGCGCCGGGCCGGGTGGGCTCGCGCACACCGATCGAGGTGCGCGGCGTCACGAGAGGCGGGGAACGCGCCGAAGCGCGGGCAGCGTGCGGGTGGTTGGGGGGTGAGCAAGCATGGGCGGAGTATCCCCATGCGGCGTTAAGTCAGGGTTAACGGGGCTCCGGCGCCCCGCCCGCGGCCGCGGCTCGAGCGGCGAGCACCGCGAAGGCCGCGGCCACGATCCGGTGGATGAAGCGGTCGTCGGGATCGCGCCGCTCGAGCAGCAAGGGGAGCTCGTCGCGCGCGAGCCAACGCCCCTCGCTGTGCTTGCCGGCCTCCAGGCGCGGCCGCGTGAGGTCCCCGATCACCTCCACCAGCACGTCGATCTCGCGCTTCGGTTCGCCGGCGGCCTCCCAGTCGAGGACCTCCACCACCTCCCGAACGGCGAGGAGGTCCCAACCGGTCTCCTCCGCGACCTCGCGTTCGAGCGCCTCGCGCACGCCCTCGCCCGCCTCGGCGTGCCCCCCCACGACATCCCAGCATCCGGGGAAGAGGGCGCGCGTCTCGCTCCGGCGCTGCACGAAGATCCGGCCGTTCGCGTCGGCCACCAGCGCAGCGACGACCAGCCGACGGCCGTCGAGCCGTGCCCGGCGCGCGAACGCCGACAGCTCCGAGGCGGTGGCGACGCGTCCTAGCGGCAACTCCGAGGGCGTCATCGCGCCACTGTACCGGATGGGCGTGCAGCCGGACGGGCGTGCAGCCGAAGGACGCGTACGGCCGGAAGGGCGTGCAGCCGGAAGGGCGTGCCGCTCGGCGAACAGCGCGCTGGTGGGGGCGTGGCGTCCCCCGTGCCACCGGCCCGGCCGACCCGACGGGAGCGCCGCGGGCGACGCACGTTTCCGCCCAACGCGGACGTGGCGCGCCCCGGCTCGCCCCATCATGCCTACCTCATCTGGGGCGTCCACCCTTCAGGCGGCCTTCATCGGGCACCGCCTGGTGCCGGGAGACACGCGGTCACGGGCCCCAAGCCTCTACCATCTCATGAAGATTCCGGCGAAAGGAGGTCCACCATGCTTCGCTGGTCCTTGCTCTTCCTCGTCATCGCGTTGTTGGCCGCACTGTTCGGCTTCGGCGGGATCGCCGCAGGCGCCGCCTCGATCGCCAAGATCCTCTTCTTCATCTTCATCGTGATCTTCGTGATCTCGCTGATCGGCGGTCTCGTCCGAAGGGCGTGACGCGGCCGTCGGCCGCGGCAATCACGCCCGAAGACGCAACGCCCCGAACCTCGCGCGTCGACCCCAAATGGTAGGTCGGCGCGCACCCCCTCTCTCCACGCCGGCCGAGCGCCGGCTCCTCCCACACGACGGGCCCGGCCTCGCGCCGGGCCCGCTGATCGTAACGAAAGGGGTCGCCATGCGACGACTCACCGTCATCGGTCTGGTCTTGATCGTCCTCGGGGTGCTCGGGTTCGTATTCCCGCGCATCACCTACACGAAGAACCGCACCGCCGTCGACCTCGGCCCCGTCCAGGTGCAAGCCGAGCAGAAGCGGACGGTGTCGATCCCCGATATCGCCTCAGGCGCCGCGGTGGCCGCCGGCGTCGTGCTGGTCATCGTGGGCGCAGCCCAACGGCGGGAGTAGGTGCCGACGGGTACGGGTGCCGACGGGTAGGGGCGCCGCAGGGTTGGAGGCGCGCGACGGTCGTCAGCGTTTTCCGGGTGCGATCAGGGGGGAGCCAGCGCGAGCTCGCGCCGCAGGGCGCGCGCGATGAGGCGCAGGACGTAGGAGCGCCGCAATGGCTCGCCGTCCCACCCCCGATCGACGCAGGCCGCCAGGAGGCGACGAGCCGTCGGGGTATCCATGACGGCCGTGCAATCGTCCACCCCGTCATGCATGGACACGCCCGGGAACGACACCAACAGCGTCGATTGCGACGCCAGTCTCGGTAGGCGGATGGTGATCACCTGGTACGGACCATAGCGCCGCGACCGTCCGCTTGTGAACCGCCGCCCGTGTCGGTATCCCCGTCCTATCGCGTCAGGAACCAGCTCACGTTCACGCACTCGTCTCGGAGACGTCCGTTGAAGGACTCGATGAAGGCGTTATCCTCTTTCGGCGGACGGGATTCTCGCCCTTCCTAGGGTTACTCATTACTGCATGCGCACTTCCGAGTGGCCGAACCCCGGGAATGGGCGGGCGCTCCGCGTGCCCGTGACCCCGCCGACCCCGAACGTCCTCGCGCGGCGGGCGAGGACGTTCGGCTCTTGCCGTGGGCACGGCGATCCGCTATGAATGCGCCGACGAGGACGTGGCGGCAGGTCCCTTCGCTCCGAGCCCTCGTACGTCGACGGTGAAGGGGGTACTTCCATGTGCAATCCCTGGCGTTTCGCCCCCGTGGCCCTGCTCGGCGCGGTGCTGGCCGTGGTGCTGCCCGCGTGCGGCTCGACGCCCTCCGGCGCGCCGAGTGCGCGCCACCTGCAGGGCGCGGTGGATGGCTGGGTCGCCGGCACGTCCGCCACGGTGTGTGCGCGGTCGCTGGTAGATGGAGCGCCCGTGGGCCCGGCCGGCCGCATTGCGGCGGATGGGATGCTTGAGCTGTACCTGCCCGGCACGGTGAGCGCCGTCCGGCTGGCGTCGGTCGACGCGCTCGCGTCGGTGTGCCCTGGCCTGACGGCGGAGCCGGCCGACGCCAGGCTCCTCGTGGTGAGCCTGGACGTCCGCCGCGGCCTCGGCTCGGCCGGCGCGCTCACCCAGGCCGCGCAGGAGGGAGTGAGCGAGGTCCGGGTGTACGCCTCAAGGGAGGTGACCCTGTCCGGCACCTGCGCACGGGGCGCCTCCGCGACGCGGGCACGCTCGCTCGCCCGCGGGTGGAACGCGCTCGTCGTCACACGCGACCCGGCCACGCTCCGCCCCTGCCTCGACCTGGTCGCGGAGCCGCGCCAGGGCGCGTGGAGCTTCGCGGAGGGCGCGTCGGCCAGCTTCTGATGGCCCCGCGCGCTGCTGGGCCCGCGCGTACCACGCGGGGGCACCATCCGCCCGCGGCAGCCGCAGCCCGCTCGCGCCGGCGCTAAAGGCCGCACCTCCGGCACGTCGAGCCAGCACACCGGGGAGTCGAGCGGGTGACCACGTCAAGTTTCGGGTTCCGAGAAAGGCGCCCCCACGTCAGCGTGGGGGCGCCTCGCCTGCCGTCCTGGACGGCGTTACGCTGGAGCGGGAGACGGGATTCGAACCCGCGACATCTACCTTGGCAAGGTAGTGCTCTACCAACTGAGCTACTCCCGCATAGAAACAGGCCCAAGGCCGACATAGCCTCAGGCCCATCGCCCGCAAGATAATCTCCCCGCGCTGACCTACTCTCGCAGGGGGCTGCCCCCCAACTACCATCGGCGCTGGCGTGCTTAACTTCCGAGTTCGGAATGGGATCGGGTGGGTCCACGCCGCTACGAGCACGAAGAGAAAAGATAGTGACAGGGAACAGGAGCGTACGAGTCCGGGTCTGCTACTCGGAGATGATTCCGAAAAGGTTAAGTCCTCGACCGATTAGTACTGGTCAGCTAAACACGTTGCCGTGCTTACACTCCCAGCCTATCAACCCGGTGGTCTTCCGGGGGTCTTACTCCCACAAGGGGATGGGAAAGCTCATCTTGGAGTCGGCTTCGCGCTTAGATGCTTTCAGCGCTTATCCGTTCCGCACATAGCTACTTAGCATATGCCGCGGGTGCGACAGCTAAGACACTAGAGGTGCGTCCACTCCGGTCCTCTCGTACTAGGAGCAGCTCTCCTCAGCTTTCCTGCGCCCACAGCGGATAGAGACCGAACTGTCTCACGACGTTCTGAACCCAGCTCGCGTGCCATTTTAACCGGCGAACAGCCGGACCCTTGGGACCTTCTCCGGCCCCAGGATATGACGAGCCGACATCGAGGTGCCAAACACCGCCGCCGATGTGAACTCTCGGGCGGTATCAGCCTGTTATCCCCGGGGTAACTTTTATCCGTTGATCGATGGCCCTTCCACGAGGTACCACCGGTTCACTAGGGCCGACTTTCGTCCCTGCTCGACATGTACGTCTCGCAGTCAAGCTCCCTTATACCCTTGCGCTCTACGCACGATTTCCGACCGTGCTGAGGGAACCTTTGCGCGCCTCCGTTACACTTTGGGAGGCGACCGCCCCAGTCAAACTACCCACCTAACGCTGTCCCCCACCCGGATAACGGGCGAAGGTTAGGCGTCCGAACCAGTCAGGGTGGTATTTCACCGATGACTCCACCGAACCTAGCGGTCCGGCTTCACAGTCTCCCACCTATACTACACAGACCAGTCCAAACGTCAACATCAAGCTGTAGTAAAGCTCCACGGGGTCTTTTCGTCCTGCTGCGGGTAGGCCGCATCTATACGGCCAGTTCAATTTCACCGAGTCTCTGGTTGAGACAGCGCTCCAGTCGTTACACCATTCGTGCAGGTCAGAACTTACCTGACAAGGAATTTCGCTCGGTCAATCCCTTCCTGTTTCCAGGAGGGCCGGACTCTCTCTTGATCGACCGCGGTTCATCTGGCCGGCCAGGCGCCGAATCTCTTCGACCCCCTCCGCCGTCAGATGATCTCCCGCCTCCATCGCCAGCAGCACACGCCGGAACTTCAAGAAGTCCACGCGCTTGCTCGACTTCAACGGGTGCTTCATGAAGAACGGCACGATCACGTCCACCAGGCACCTCCGGTCGCGTACTCGGTACGCGAGCCGATCGCCGTGGTTCGTGCGGACGACGCCGCAGCCGAAGTACGCCTTGAGGGCGTGCAACAGCTTCGCGTCACGCTCGTGCTGGACCACCGTGAGCTCGGGGAGGATTTGAACTCCCGTCGCCATGTCGGCGTGGCGGGCGATTCCAACATGGAAGCACCCTTCCCCATCGACGAAACCAGCGATCCATTGTGCTTCGAGCTTCATGTGTCGATCCCGAACGTATAGCCTCTGAGGGGTCTTGGCACGAAACCAAGCCTTCCCTGCGGATTGTCCCCATGTCCGTCGGATTCTTACTGCGGCGCCCGAGGGCCCGCGAGTACCGAGCGGCTGTCGAGGAGTTTCCCGCATATAGTTCGGTTTTACTAAGGCTAGCGTTGGTTAACCTTAGGACCGTTATAGTTACGGCCGCCGTTCACTGGGGCTTCAGTTCGGCGCTTGCACGCCTCCCCTTAACCTTCCAGCACCGGGCAGGTGTCACACCCTATACATCCCCTACGCGGGTTAGCAGAGTGCTGTGCTTGTGGTAAACAGTCGCTAGAGCCAATTCACTGCGCCCGCCTCGAGCAATCCCGAAGGATCACCCTACACGCGGGACCCCTTCTCCCGAAGTTACGGGGCTATTTTGCAGAGTTCCTTAACCAGAGTTCTCTCGCGCGCCTTAGTGCTCTCACACTCGCCCACCTGTGTCGGTTTTGGTACGGGTGCTCTCGCTTCAACGTTTAGAGGTTTTTCTTGGCACCATGGATTCGACCAGTTATCAGCCCCGTAGGGCCTTCCCGACCAACGTCACTGTATTCGAGGGCGGATTTTCCTATCCCTCGCAGCTTCGCAGACCGCCGGGCATAGCCATAGCTCCGGTTGGCCTATCCTAATGCGTCACCCCATCACTCCACGAAAGCAGGGCAGGAATATTGACCTGCTGTCCATCGACTACGCCTTTCGGCCTCGCCTTAGGTCCCGCCTAACCCTGAGAGGACGACCCTTGCTCAGGAAACCTTGGGCTTTCGGCGGAAGGGATTCTCACCCTTCTTATCGTTACTCATTCCTGCATTCGCACTTCCGATACCTCCACGGCTCCTTGCGGTACCGCTTCGACGGCGTACGGAACGCTCCCCTACCCAGCGCAGCTAGGCTGCACTGCCGCAGTTTCGGTGCATGGCTTAGCCCCGATCATCTTCGGCGCAGAGACGCTCGACTAGTGAGCTATTACGCACTCTTTAAAGGAATGGCTGCTTCTAAGCCAACCTCCTAGCTGTCTTAGCGTCTCCACATCCTTCACCACTTAGCCATGACTTGGGGACCTTAACCGGCGGTCTGGGTTGTTTCCCTCTTGTCCGTGAAAGTTAGCTCACACGGACTGACTCCCGGGGTATGGACCAGTAGCCTTCAGAGTTTGACAGGGTTTGGTAAGCTGGTGAGCCCCCTAGCCCAATCAGTGCTTTACAGCCACTGGTAAACCCCCGAGGCTAGCCCTAAAGCTATTTCGGGGAGAACCAGCTATCTCCGGATTCGGTTAGCTTTTCACTCCTAACCACAGCTCATCCCAAGAGTTTTAAACCTCAACGGGTTCGGACCTCCACCTCCTGTTACGGAGGCTTCATCCTGGCCATGGCTAGCTCATCCGGTTTCGGGTCTACTGACAGCGCCTGAACGCCCTGTTCAGACTCGCTTTCGCTGCGCCTCCGCCTATCGGCTTAAACTCGGCACTGCCAGTAAGTCGCAGGATCATGCTTCAAGAGGCACGCCACTACCCATTCGGGTCCTAGGGACCCGCATAGGGCTGTGACTGCTTGTAAGCGCACGGTTTCAGGTACTATTTCACTCCCCTCACGGGGTGCTTTTCACCTTTCCCTCACGGTACTGGTTCACTATCGGTCAGCCGGAATATTTAGCCTTACGGGGTGGTCCCCGTAGATTCACGCGAGATTCCACGTGGCTCGCGCTACTCAGGTGCCAGCTAGGCTCTCGTGCCTTTCGCCTACAGGGCTTTCACCCTCTATGGCCCGCCTTTCCAGTGCGGTTCGGCTAGACACTCGAGTCCATGATGCTGGTCCTACAACCCCGTCTCCCGTAGGAGACGGTTTAGGCTCTTCCCTCTTCGCTCGCCGCTACTAGGGGAATCGAGGTTTCTTTCTTTTCCTCCAGGTACTTAGATGTTTCAGTTCCCTGGGTTCCCTCCACACGACCTATGTGTTCAGTCGCGGGTAACGGGGGTTCGCCCCGTTGGGTTTCCCCATTCGGAAATCTCCGGATCAACGCTTGCTTCCAGCTCCCCGAAGCTTATCGCAGGTAGCCACGTCCTTCATCGGTTCGGCTGCCAAGGCATCCACCGTGCGCCCTTAGTAACTTAACCTTCTTCTTTACCAAAGGATGGATGAGTGAGCAGACGCGCAGCGTGCCCGATCGTCTTGCCGGACACCCATGCGCCCCGGCAGAAAGTCCGTCTGAAACGGAACATCTTCTACCGAGTCGTTTGCTCGTTACGCTCCTATTCCGCTGTCAATGTTCGCGCCCCTCTTTCGAGCGGCAAAGATAAGATTACAGCCCACGAAGCCGGAGTGTCAACCCCCGGGCAACGCCGCGCCGCCGCGCCGGGGCGCCCGGCGCCGCCGCGGCGGCGCGGCGCTCGCGAGGGCGGGCGGCTCCCGAGGCGCCGCCGGCCGGAGCCCGGCGTACCGCGTTGCACGTACCCTCCGGTGGCGAGCCCAGGATGCCGTGGCGACGCCGGTACCATGAGCGCCATGACGATCGACCTCAACAGCGATCTGGGAGAGGCCTTCGGGCGCTGGACCCTCGGCGACGACGAGGCGCTCCTCGCCGTCGTGACCTCGGCCAACGTTGCGTGCGGCTTCCACGCGGGCGATCCCCTCACCATGCGGCGCACGGTGCGGGCGGCGCGCGATGCCGGCGTCGCGGTCGGCGCCCACCCGGGCTACCACGACCTGCGCGGCTTCGGCCGCACGCCGCAACGGCTGGAGCCCGAGACGGTGGCCGCAGACGTGCTCTACCAGCTCGGCGCCCTCGCCGCCGTCGCTGCGGCCGAGGGGGTGGCGCTGGCGCACGTGAAGCCTCACGGTGCGCTGTACAACGCCATGGCGGCCGACGCCGAGCTCGCCTCGGCCGTGGCCGAGGCCGTCGTCGCGTTCGATCCGCGGCTGCCCATCATGGTGTTGGCCGGATCGGTGGCCGAGGGCGCGGTCCGCACCGGCGGCGCGCGGCCGTTGCGCGAAGGGTTCCTGGACCGGGCGTATCGGAGCGACGGCACGCTCGTCGATCGGCGCCTCCCCGGCGCGGTCCACCGCGATCCGCAGCGCGTGGTCGACCAGGCGATCGCTCTGGCCACCGGAGGCGAGGTGCGCGCACTGGACGGCGCGACCTTGCGCCTCGAGGTCGACACGGTCTGCCTGCACGGCGACACGCCGGCCGCCGTGGACCTCGCGCGCCGCGTGCGCGCGGCGCTGGAGCGGGAGGGCGTGCGGCTGGCCCGGCCGCCGGCGCCGCCTTCGTGAGGCTCCGCCCGTGCGGGCCCGCCGCGTACCTGCTGGATCTCGAGGCGACGCCGTCACCCGAGACCGCGCTTCGGCTCCGCCGCCTGCGCGCGGAGCTGGCGCTCACCGCCCCGAGCGGCGTCCGTGACCTGGTGCCCGGGTACGCCTCGCTGCTCGTCGAGGCGGCGCCCGGTCCGAGCGGCGGGCGGGTACGCGCGTGGTTGGACCAGATGCTCGCGCGCGGGGGCGATGCGGCCGCGCCCGGCGCGCCCACCGATGCAGGCGAGCCCGCGCACCGCGTCGTGGAGGTCGCGTATGGCGATGGGGCCGATCGCGAGGAGCTCGAGCGGCGCCTCGGCCTGTCCTGGGGCGCCATCGTCCAGGCCCACCGAGAGGCGCGCTACACCGTCGCGTTCCTCGGCTTCACGCCGGGCTTCCCGTACCTGCTCGGCCTTCCCGAGGCGCTGCACACGCCGCGCCGAGACACCCCGCGCACACGCGTGCCCGCCGGCTCCGTGGCGATCGCTGGCGCGCAGGCCGGCATCTACCCGAGCGCCAGCCCCGGCGGCTGGTGGCTGGTGGGGCGCACCAAGGTCGCGCTGTTCGACCCGGGTGCGTGGCCTCCGACCACGTGGGCGCCGGGCGACACGGTCGAGTTCCGCGAGGTGCCGGCCAACGCTCCGAGACACGCCCGGCCACCGCAGGAGCGAGCGATGCCGGCGGGAACAGCCACCGCCCCGCCCGCGTCGGGCCCCGCGCCCGACGTCGCGACGGACCCCACGCAGGACCCCGCGAACGACCCCACGCGCGGCGTGGCGATCGACGTCGTCGAGGCGTGGCCACCGTCCGCCAGCGTCCAGGCCGGTCCGCGGTGGTGGGTGGGTCACCTGGGCATGGCGCAGGCCGGCGCCCTCGATCCGGTGGCGCTCGAGCTCGCCAACGAGGCCGTGGGCAACCCCCGGCTGGCGCCGGCGGTCGAGCTGGTGCTGCTCCCTCTGCGGCTCGTCGCGCGCCGGGACCTGCTCGCGGCCGTGGCGGGCGGCGGCCACCACGCCACGCTGGCCGGGCGCCCGGTCCGGCCCGGCGCACCCTTCGCGTGGCCGGCGGGGAGCGAGCTCGCGCTCCTCCCCACGCGGGGGCCGGGCGCCACCAGCTACGTCGCCCTGCGGGGCGGCCTCGCCTCGAGGCTCGTGCGCGGTTCGCGCAGCACGGACCTGCGCGCCGGGGTGGGCGGAACCGCGGCGGCGTTGCGACCGGGCACCACCCTGTCGGTGAGCGCGGCGCGCGCACGCGAGCCGCGGGCGACCGCCGGCCTCGTGCGCTACCCCGAGCTCGTGCGCGTGAGGGTGCATCCCGGACCGCAGTACGACGCCGACACCTTCCGGGCGCTCACGGGGACCGCATTCCGGGTCGCTTCCCTCGACCGGACCGGCGTGCGTCTCGATGGGCCGGCGTTGGCGTCGCCGAGCGCCGACGTGACCAGCGAGGGTTCGCCGTGGGGCGCCGTGCAACTCCCTGCCGACGGCCGGCCCATCATCCTGCTGGCCGATCGCGGGCGCACGGGCGGCTATGCCAAGGCCGCCGTGGTCGACGTTCGCGACCTCTGGCGGCTCGCGCAGGCGCGGCCCGGCAGCGAGGTGTGGCTCGAGCCGGCCCCGCACGCCGAGCCCGCGACCGACACGGCGTGGGCGGCACCACCGACTACACTGGAACCATGAAGGCCGTCGCCCTCATCGCGCACGACAAGAAGAAGCTGGACCTGGCGATCTTCGCCAAGGACCATGCGGACGTTCTCCGCCGGTTCCCGCTGGTCGCCACCAGCACCACGGGGGCGGTGCTCCAGACCAAGGCCGGGCTGAAGGTCGAGCGCCTGAAGTCCGGTCCCGAGGGGGGCGATCTCCAGGTCGGGGCGCGCATCGCCGAGGACCGCGTGACGGCCGTGATCTTCTTCCGCGACCCGCTCACCGCACAGCCGCACGAGCCGGACGTGTCGGCGCTCCTGCGGATCTGCGACGTTCACGACGTGCCACTCGCTACCAACCTCGGAACCGCCGAGGCGATCATCGCGTGGCTGGAGGAGCAACCGTACGACGAGGCCGCCGCGAGCGAGACGGCAACGTCGTCCTGAGGGGTCGAGGATGAGCAAGAACATGATCGAGGCGTTCCTCAACGAGATGCGCAAGCGCTACCAGCAGGAGATCGACGCGGTGGCGCTGCCGGACGGGACGCTGGAGTACATCATCGAACGCGTGTCGGCGCGCGACGCCGAGACCCTCCAGTTCATGCTGAAGCTCGGGTACCTGATGGGGCTCCAGACGGGGTTCGCTGCGGGTCGCGCGGGCGACGACGCGCCGGACAGCTCCAGCGCGCCGGGACCGCTGCAGGCCTGAGGACGACCTGCTCCGATCCCCGCGCTCAGGTCACCGCGGCCAGGCGCCGCGCGGAGAGCTCGAGCAGCCGCTCCTGCGCGTCCAGCCGGTGCCGGCCGCGGGCGCGCGCCACGCGGCAGTAGCGCCCCGACGCATCGAGCTCGCGCGCCTTGACGTTGTCGCGCAACAGCAGCTCGAGCACGTGCAGCGCCTTGCGCTTCAGGCGCGGGTCTTCCACCGGGAACACGGTCTCGATGCGCCGGTCGAGGTTGCGCTGCATCCAGTCGGCGGAACCCAGGAAGACCTCGTCCGTCCCGCCCGCCCGGAAGTAGAAGATGCGCGAGTGCTCGAGGAAACGGCCCACGATGCTGCGCACCCGGATCGTTTCGCTCACGCCCGGCACGCCGGGGCGCAGGCAACAGATGCCGCGCACCAGGAGATCGACGCGCACGCCGGCCTGGGACGCCCGGTACAGCGCGCGGATCACCTCCGGGTCGACGAGGGCGTTCATCTTCGCCACGATGAGACCCTCCTCGCCGGAGCGCGCGAGCTCGGTCTCGCGCTCGATGCCCGCCATCAAGCGGTCGCGCAGCGTGTCCGGCGCCACCCACAGCTTGCGCCAGGCGCGCTGCTTGCTGTAACCGGTGAGGTGGTTGAACAGCTCGCTCACGTCGGCGCCGAGCCGGGGGTCGCAGGTGAGCAGGGCCATGTCGGTGTAGACGGTGGCGGTCGCGGGGTTGTAGTTCCCCGTGCCGAGGTGCACGTAGCGCCGGATCCCGTGCGGCCCCGCGTCGCCGTTCTCCCGGCGCACGACGAGCAGTGCCTTGCAGTGGGTCTTGAGGCCCGCGAAGCCGTACACCACGTGCACGCCCGCGCGCTCGAGCTCGCGCGCCCAGGTGATGTTGTTCTCTTCGTCGAAGCGCGCCTTCAGCTCGACCAGGGCGGTCACCAGCTTGCCGTTGCCGGCGGCGCGCGCGAGCGCCGCGACGACAGGCGACGCGCGCCCGACGCGGTAGAGCGTCATCTTGATGGCGAGCACGGCCGGATCGTCGGCCGCCTCGTCCACCAGCATCTGCACGGCCTCGAACGCATGGAACGGGTGGTGCACCAGGATGTCGCGCTCGCGGATGGCGTCGAACACGCTCACGTGGTTGCGGTACTCGGTCGGCAGGCGCGTGACGAACGGGGGGTCGCGCATCTCGGGGAGGTCGAGGTCGGCGAGCTCCATGAAGTCGCTGACGTTCAGGTAGTCGTCGATGTCGTAGACGTCCTCGGGCTCCAGGCCGAGGGTGCGGCGCAGTCGCTCGCGCCAGGCCGCCGGGACGCCCGCCTCGACCTCGAGGCGCACCGCGTCGCCCCAGCGCCGGCGGCGTACCTCGTCCTCGATGACGTGAAGCAGGTCGTCGGCCTCGTCCTCGGCGATCTCGATGTCGGCGTTGCGGGTGACGCGGAAACCGTGCGCGCGCCGCACGGTGTGCCCCGGGAAGAGCTCGCCCACGCGGGCGCGGATGATGTCCTCGAGGATGACGTAGGCGTGCCCCGCGCCGGGCAGGCGCAGGAAGCGCGGGAGCACGCTCGGTACCTGCACGACGGCGGCGTGGGGCGCGCCGGTGCCGTCGTCGACGACCTCGAGCAGCAGGGAGAAGCTCAGGTTCGGCAGGCGCGGGAACGGGTGGCCCGGGTCCACGGCCAGGGGCGTGAGGACCGGGAACAGCTCCTGCTCGAAGAAGACGTCGACGGCGGCCGACTCGTCCGCCGACAGCCCCTCCATGGAGCACACCCGCACCCCCTGGCGCGCGAGCGCCGGCAGCACCTCGGCGCGCAGCACGCGCCGGTGCCGCACGACCAGCTCGTGGAGCGCCGTCGAGATGGCGCGTAGCTGCTCGCGCGGCATCATGCCGTCGGGCGTGCGCCCGCTCACGCCGGCGGCGACCTGCTCCTTGAGGCCCGCGTAGCGGATCATGACGAACTCGTCGAGATTCGAGCCGAAGATCGCGAGGAACTTCAGGCGCTCGAGCGTCGGGTTGCGGCCGTCCTCCGCCTCCTCCAACACGCGCTCGTTGAACTGCAACCAGGACAGCTCCCGGTTGAAGTAGAGCGAGGGATCGTCGAGGGCTGGCGGCATGGGCAGAACCGTACCAGACGCGCGCCGGGAGTCGCGGCGGCTCAGACGGCGGCCGACGCCTCTTCGGCGCTCCGGCCGTCGGTGCCGGCCGCGTCGTCGGCCCCGGTCGCGTCGTCGTGCTCGAGCACCACCTCGTAGTCGACCTCGGCGTTCAGGCTCGACGCCACCGAGCAGTACTTCGTGATGGCGAGCCCGACGAACCGCTTCGCCGTGCGCGCGTCCAGACCGGGCACGTCGAAGATGTGCCGCGTCGTGACGCGCGTGAAGGGGCTCGGCGGCCCATCGGAACGGTCGCCGCTCAGCTCGATGCGGTACGAGCGGACCTCGAGGCGCCGCTTCGCCAGCATCTCCACGATGTCGTACGCGGCGCACGCGCCGACGGCGTTGAGGAGCAGCTGCATGGGGCGCATGCCGGTCTGCGCCTCGTTCTCGCCGTCGATCATGACGCGCTGCCGGTCGGGCGTGATGCCCACGAAGCGCTTGCCGACGAGGTGGTGGACGGTGGTGGTCATGGTCTTCGCCATGCCCCACTATGCGCGCGCGGCGGGCGTCGGGGGCGTCGGGAGGGCCACACGACTTCCCGCCGGACGCGGCCCGCCGATGGTGTACAACGGGCCATGCCCCCTTCCGGCGGTCCTCGACAGCGCCCGGACGCCGCGCCGGCCGCCGCCTCGGCCAAGGCGGTGTGGCGCGCCTGGGCGCGCCTGGTGCGCAACAGCCAGCCGACCGCGCACCTCAGTGGGGAGGTGTGCGAGCGCCTCGCGACGTGGGAGCCGTTCCGCGCGGCGAGCACCGTTCTCGCCTACCTGGCGTTCGGCAGCGAGGTAGACCTGACGCCGCTGCTGGAAGACGCAGCCAAGGACGTGGTCGTGCCGCGAACGCGCTCGAGCGGGACCGGCCCCGCGACGGCGCTCTCGCTGACCCTCCACGATCTGCGGCGATCGGCCCTGCAACGCCACCGTTACGGCATGCTCGAGCCCGCCGACGACGCGCCCGAATGCGACGCGGCGCGCGTCGACGTGGCCCTCGTGCCCGGCCTGTGCTTCGACGTCTCCGGCACGCGCCTGGGGTACGGCCGCGGCTACTTCGACGCCTTCCTCGGCACGCTGCCACCGACGACCCCGGTGGTCGGGGTCACCTTCGACGCGCTCGTCGTCCCGCGGCTGCCGAGCGAGCCACACGACGTCCGCGTCGGCTATCTCGCCACGGAGTCGGGCGTGCGGCGCGTTTCGTGAGCCCTCCGGTGGCGCGGCGCTCCGCGCCGCGAGCGCGTCCGCCGCCTACAGGCCCTCGACCAACGCCGGGAGGGCGGCCATGTCGTCGAAGGTCACCGCGCCGCGCCCGGCCAGCGTCTCGGCGGACTGCAACGCCGCGTACCCGACGACCGTCATGCGGGCGGCCACGGCCGCGCTCACGCCCGCGGCCGAGTCCTCCACCACGAGGCAGCGCGCCTGTTCAACTCCGAGGGTCGACGCGGCATGGAGGAACAGGTCCGGCGCGGGCTTCCCTCGCGCGACCTCGACCGCGCTGAAGATCCGCTCGAAGCGATGGGCCAGGCCGGTGGCGCCGAGCACCGCGTCGAGGTAGAACGGGTCCGAGCTGGAGGCGACGCAGCGGCGGCCCGGCAGGGCGTCCATCGCGGCCTGCACGCCGGGAACCGCGCGGGGCCGCGCGAGGAAGGTGGCGATCACGCGCTCGTCGAAGCGCTCCTTGAAGCCGCCGCTCAGCGCCCGGCCCAGCTCGCCCTCGACCTCGGCGAAGGTCTCGATGCCCGGCCGCCCCATGAAGCGGCGGACGCACTCCGCCACGTCGATGGGGTAGCCCTCGGACGTGAGCATCTCGGCGAGAACGGTGTTGGCGACGGTCTCGGTGTCGACCAGGACGCCGTCGCAATCGAAGATGACGAGCTCGGGGACCATGCCGAGCGCCACGATACCCCCCGCGAGTCGCCGCGGCTCAGGGCAAGCGTCCCGTCGCGCGGCGCGCCGTCGGGCGCCCTAGCCCTTGACGCCGGTGAGCACCACGCCCTCGATGATCTGCTTCTGGAAGATGAAGAACACGATGAGCACGGGCAGGATCGCCATGGCGGAGGCGGCCATGATGAGGTTCCATTGGGTGCTGGCCTCGCCGGAGAACAGCGCCACGCCCACCGGGATGGTGCGCATGCTGGGCGACTTCGCGATGATGAGGGGCCACAGGAAGGCGTTCCAGTTCCCCACGAAGTTGAAGATGCCCAGCGCCGCGAGCCCCGGGCGCACGAGCGGCAAGCCGACGCGCCAGAACAGGCCGAACTCGCTCACGCCGTCGACGCGCCCCGCGTCGAACAGATCGCGCGGCAGCGTCTGGAAGAACTGCCGCATGAGGAACACGCCGAACGCCGGGATGAGCCCGGGGAACGCCAACCCCCAGAAGGTGTTGACCCAGCCGTAGCGGGTGGACATCACGTACCACGGGATGACGAGCATCTCCGTGGGCACCATGAGCGTCGACAAGATGAGGATGAAGATGAGGTTGCGGCCCGGGAAGCGCAGCCGCGTGAGCGTGTAGCCCACCAGCGAGCAGAAGAACAACACGCTGATCGTGGAGATACCCGCCACCACCACGCTGTTGAGGAACCAGCGCGGGAAGTGGCTGTCGAGCAGGACGTCCCTGTAGTTCCCGAGGGTCCAGCTGTGCGGGATGATGTTGAACCGGAAGATCTCCGCCAGCGGCTTGAACGACGACAGCAGCATCCACAGGAACGGGAAGAACATCACCACGGCGCCGAGCGTCAGCAGGACGTAGGCGACGATGGTCCCGGCGTCCGCCTTGCCGCGCGGCTCCTCGTAGGTGAAGGCCATCAGTACTCGACCCTACGCTGCGTGAGGCGGAGCTGCAGCAGCGTGATCACGAGGATGAGCACGAACAGCAGCACGGTCACGGCCGAGGCGTAGCCGATGTTGAAGCGCGCGAACGCGACCTGGTACATGTACAGCGCGATCGTGAGGGTGGCGCCGAGCGGGCCGCCCTGGTCGGTGAAGTTGATGTTGACGACCTGATCGAAGAGCTGCAGCGATGCGATCGTCGAGATGATGATGGAGAAGACCATCACCGGGTTGAGCAGCGGCAGCGTGATCCAGCGGAAGCGCTGCACCGCGCCCGCGCCGTCGATCGAGGCGGCGTCGTAGAACATGCGCGGGATGCCCTGCAGGCCGGCGAGGAAGATGACGACCTGGAAGCCGAGCTGCTGCCACACCACCACCGCCGCCACGGCCGGCAACGCCTGCTGCGGGCTCGTGAGGAACGGCTGCGGGTCGATCGACAGGAAGCCCAGGCCGATCGACTGCACGAACTCGGTCCAGGCGATGATGGCGCTGTTGAAGATGCCGAAGTTGACGCTGTACATCCAGCCCCACACCCACGCCACGGCCGCGGCCGGGGTGACGTAGGGGGAGAAGTAGATGGCGCGGAAGATGGGCCGCAGGCGGCGCACGGCGTTGAGCATGGTTGCGATGACGATGCCGAGCACGAGCTGCGAGGGCACGATGATGAGCGTGTACAGCAGCGTGTTGCGCAGCGCCTGGTGGAGCTTCGCGTCGCCCAGCATGTCGCGGTAGTACTGCAGCCCCTCGAAGGTGCGCTGCGCCGGATCGACGTGCCAGCGGAACAGCGACAGCTTGAAGGCCTGCACGGCGGGCCACAGCCTCAGGAAGCCGTAGAAGGCCAGCGGCAGCAGCAGGAACGCGTACGCCCACAGGGCCTCGCGTGTGGCGAGCCCGATGCGCCGCCGCCGCGGGCTGCCGGCTTGGGACGTGTCGACCGACCTCTGCATCGTGCCGTGCGCCGGCCGGGAGGCGCTGCCTCCCGGCCGGCGGACTCCTCCTCTACTGGTTGGCTTCCTTGTCGAGCAGCAGCTGCTCCGCAACCGCGGTCTCGTGCCAGGTCGCCGCCGGGTCGGCGCCGTTGAGGACGACCTGGTTGATGGCGTCGACGAACAACGTCCGCTGCGCGGTCTCGTCGGCGAACTGCGTGGCGTGCGAGTACGCGAGCGACTTGATGAACGGCCCGTACACGGGGTCGCTCGCGAGCGACGTGTCGCTGATCAGGCTCTGGCGCGCGGGCAGCTCGCCCACGACCTCGAGCCACAGCTTCATCGCGTCAGGGCTCGTCACGAACTTCAGGAACTTCTCGGATGCCGCCAGCTTGGCGGGGTCCTTCGTGGCGTTCGGGGTCAGGCCGTTCATCCAGAACGAGCCGAAGTCGGACTGCACACCGTTGTCGAACGTCGGGATCTCGGCGACGCCCCAGTCGAACTTGGCGTCGGACTTCACGGAACCGATGGCGAAGGAGCCGTCGATGATCATGGCGATGTTCTGCAGCTGGATGAAGCCGTCACGGTACCCGTTGTTGCCGGGCACGAAGTTCGGGACGCCGATCTGCTGGTCGGTCGCCCAGCCGGTGTAGAACTCGAACGCCTGCAACCCCTCGGGCGTGTCGTAGGCCACCTTGGTGCCGTCGTCGCTGTAAGGCTTGCCGCCGAACTGGCGGATGAGCACCTCGCGCAACAGGTTGTGGTCCTGCCCGTCGGGGGCCATGCCGTAGCCCACCTGGGTGAAGCGCGGTCCCTGCTTGACGGTCAGCGCCTTGGCGATCTCGAGGAACTGGTCCCAGCTGGTCGGGGGGGCGTCGTAGCCGGCCTTGGAGAGCATGTCCTTGTTGTAGAACAGCGCCAGGCTGCGCACCGCGGTGGGCAGGCCGTAGTACGCGCCGTCGATCTTGGCCGCGTCCACCATGGGGATGAAGTCCTGCTGGATGGTCGCCGGGTCGAAGGCGTCGGTGGGCAGCGGCACCACGTAGCCCGAACGCTGCCACGTCGGCAGCCAGCCGTAGTACAGCTGCACGACGTCCGCTCCCTGCCCTGCGGGCAGCGACGCCGCCACCTGCTGCTGGTAGCCGTCGTACGGGAAGGTCTCCTGCTTGACCGTGATGTCCGGATTGGCCGCCTCGAACTGCTTGATGAGCTGGTTCATGGCGTCGACGCGGGTCGCGTAGTCGTACTGCCAGTAGGTGATGGTCGTCTTCTGGGCCAGCGCTGTCGCGCCCAGAAGGGCCGCCATGACGACGGCGATGCGGATACCCCTATTCATGCCCACTCCTTTCCGTGCGCGCGAAGCTTCGCGCGCGCGTTCGCGAGGACGTCCCTGTGATGCTGCAACGACGCCTCGTCCTCGGCCAGACGGGACCTCGCCCGCTCGAGTTGCCCGGTCATCGCCTCCGGCGCCGGGCCGCCCACCCCTGCCCTTCGCCGCACGAAGGCGGCCGGGTCGAGGGCGGTGCGCAGCACGCCCTCGTCCATGGGCGGCCCGCCGGCCGCCGCCAGATCCTCGGGGGTGGCCTGCGTGAGGGGCCGCCCCTCGGCGTGCATGCGCTTCACCAGCCTACCCACGACGGCGTGCGCGTCGGGGAAGGAGAGCGCGGAATCGCGCACGAGCTCGTCGGCGAGCTCCGTGGCGGTGGTGTCGGTCTGGTGGGCGGCGCGCTCGAGCGCCTGCCGGTCGAAGTCCCCGCCCGCGAGGCAGGCGTGGAGCAGCTCGAGCCCGCCGCTGAGCTGGATGTGCTGGGCCTGGAGCGCGCCCTGCACGTCCGGGCCGAAGTCGTTGAGGTCGGCGTAGGGGATGTTGTGGCTCGAGTACAGCACCATCTGGGCGGCGCCCAGGGCGCGCGAGAAGCGCGTGCGGGCGTGCTCCAGGGCCACCGGGTTGCGCTTCTGAGGCATGATCGACGAGCCCTGCACCAACCCCTCGTCCAACCGGTACATGCCGAGCGCCGTCCACGAGAGCAGGTCGCACACGAAGCGGCTCAGGTTCAACGCGGCGCTCTGGGCGACCGACACGACCTCGACCTCCCAGTCGGAGGAGGCGACGGCGTCGTAGGTGTTCTCGACGGGGCCGTCGAAGCCGAGCAGGGACGCTGTGAACGCGCGGTCGAGCGGGTGGCTGCTGCCCGCCAGCGCGGCCGACCCCAAGGGGCAGCGGTTGAGGCGCCGGTAGGCGCCCTCCAGGCGCTCGCCGTCCCGGGCGAGGAGCGACTCGACCGCGGCCAGGTAGTGGGCGACGGTCGTCGGCTGCCCCGGTTGATGGTGCGTGTGGGCGATGAGCACGGTCTCGACGTTCGCCTCGGCGCGCTCGAGCAGGGCGCGGCGCAGGATCACGAGCTGCTCCCCGGTCTCGAGCGTCAGCTCGCGCCCGCGCATCTTGTAGACCGTCATGTCGAGGTCGTTGCGGCTGAGGCCGAGGCGCAACCAGCCGACGGGGTGGGCGCTGCCGAGCCGCGCCTCCAGGCCGCGCTGGATCGCGAAGAAGGCGTCGGGAACGTCCGGGTCCTGCGCCGGCAGGGGCTGATCGAAGAGCTCCCCCAACGCCTCGTGCAGCGCGGCGATCTCGCCCCGGGCGTCGGCGCCGCGCGCCACGTCCAGCCGCTCGACCGTGCTCAGGTGGGCGCACAGCGCCCCGAGGAAGTGCGGCAGCAGGTGCCGCGAGGCGAAGACGTAGTCGGGCTCGAGCACCCGCTCGCGGTAGCTCCGGTGCCAGGTCATCGCGCCGCGGCCCCCTCGTGCGCCCGGCGCCCCGGCGCGGCGGGCCGAACGGTCGCCGTCACGAGGTGCCCGCCTCGGCCACCGGCGTACCGGCGCCGATCCGCAGCAGGCGCCGCGCGTTGCCGCCGAAGATGCGGCGGATGTCCTCTTCGCACACGTTCATGGTGTAACAGGCGCGGAGCTGGTCGATGAGGTAGCGCTCGGAGAAGCCGCGCGGGAAGTACGAGGAGTCGCTGCCGAACACGATGCGCTCCGCACCCACCGTGTCGAGCGCCTTGCGGTAGAGATCCTCCAGGGTGAGCGGGTAGGGCATCCAGCGCATCCACTGGTTCGACCCCGAGGTGTCGATGTAGATGTTCGGCAGGCTCCAGCACAGCGCCAGCAGCTCGCGGAAGTACCCTGCGCCGAAGTGCGGGATGACGAAGGGGATCTCCGGGAAGTCGCGCGCCACCTCGAACAGCGACAGCGGGCTCATGCGCGGGTGCTCCACGACCCCGCCGCCGCGGCCCAGGAAGCCGAAGTGGATGAGGGCGGGCAGCTCACGCTCGGCCAGGATCTCCCACACGCCGCGCAGCTCGGGCGCCTCGAACGGGTAGTCGGTCTGCGGTCCGAGCAGCTTGTAGCCTCGCAGGCCCAGGTCGTCGACGGCGCGTCGCAGCTCGACGTCGGCGCCCGGCTCGAGCGCGTGATGCGCGAGCCCCGTGAACCGCTCCGGGTGGCGCGCCACGATCTCGCCGAGCCGGTCGTTGCCGCCCGCGCTGACGAACACGATGCGCTGAAGACCGTGGTCCTCGACCTCGGCGAGCCAGCGCCCGATGTCGCGCTCCACCTCCTCGGGCGTGCGCGCGGGAGCCTCGGCGGGCTCCGTGTTCCACTCCTTGGCCATGCGACCGCCGCGCTCCCGGGCGTACGCCTGCAGCCGCGGGTGCTGCGGCGGCCGCTTGTGCTCGGGCGTTCCCATCGTGTTCTCGACGGGGAAGTGAACGTGGAAGTCGATGACGCCAAGGTCGCGATAGCTCATTCGGGTGCCCCTCCTAGCTCGGGCTCACGCCGCACAGGCGCTCGCTGAGCCGGCCCAGCGCCAGGTGCGCCACGCCGCGAACGGCGGCGTCGGACCCCAGCGTACCCGGGCGGATGTCGATGGGTAGCGGACCCTGCCAGCCGCGCGCGAGCGCTCGTGCCAGGAGCCCATCCGGATCGGCGGCCCACGCCACGACCAGGAGCTCGGGGTCGAGGGCGCAAGCCAGGTTGTGCAAGGTGAGCCGCACGTGCTCCGCGAACGCCGCGAAGGCCGCGCGGGCGCGGTCGTCGCCGAGCACGACGCGGCCGTCGTCGACGAAGGCCGCGGCGATCTCCGACAGCCGCGCCTCGAGCGGGCCGGGGCGGCCGAGGTCCAGGGGCGTAGCGTCGCCGCCGGCCCGCCGGCCACCGGTGCGGCCCCGATCGTCAGGCGCACGCGCCACCTCGCTCCGGCCGGCTCCCGCCGACCCGCGCGCGCAGTCGGGCACGAGGCTGTAGCCGATCTCGCCCGCGGCCGCGTGCGCGCCGCGGTACAGCTCGCCGCCCATCACCAGCGCCGCGCCGATGCCGCGCGCGATCGACACGTACAGAACGTGGGCGTGCCCCTCGCCGGCGCCGTGGTGCAGCTCGCCGAGGGCGAGCGCGTTGACGTCGTTCTCGATGAGCACCGGGAGCCCGCAGCGCCGCTCGAGGCGAGCGCCGAGCGGGACGTCGGACCATCCCAGCGCCGGCACAAGTCGGACGCGCCCACCGACCGGATCCACCACGCTCGGGACGGCCACCGCGAGCATGCTGATCTCCCGCCCGGCGGCGCGCTCCGCGGCGAGGGCCTCGTCGAGCCAGGCCTCCAGCGACGCCTCGGCCCCGACCACCAGCTCCGGGCCGTCGGGCAGCGGGTGCGGCGTGCCCCCGAGGTCGACGCGCGCGCTGCGGAGGCGGGCGCCGGCGAGGTCGAGCGCGAGCACGTTGCGCGCCTCCGGCACCAGCCTGAGTCGCTGCGCCGGACGGCCGCCGGCCGAGCGCTCGAGCCCCCCCTCGCCCGCCAGCCCCAGGGCCATGAGCTCCCCTGCGATGCTCGCGACGGTGGGAACGCTCAACCCGGTCGCGCGCGCCAGCCCGGCGCGCGAGCACGCCCCGCCCGCGCGCAGCGCCTCGAGAACGGCGTGACGGTTGTGCTCCCGGACGGTGTCGTGCTGAACGCTTCTGGTGGGCACCCGGCGTGCACCTCGCGCGACGAAGACCAGGGATCGGGGACCGCAGGTCAGGGGGACCAAGGGTTGGGTCGACGCGTTCCGAAGGAACTTTTCAAAAGACGTTGCATAAGCCTAGTCCCGACCGGGCCCCGCGTCAAGGGCCCACGTCAAGGGCCCCGCGTCAAGGGCCCCGCGTCAAGGCCCCCGTGCCGGGCCCGTCCGCGTCCCGGTCGCTACCGGCCCGCCCGGCCCCGACCGGGCTCGCGCCGCCGCGCGCGCGAGGCGGCTCAGCGCCAGGGGAAGCCGATCTGCCTCCACCCCGTCCGGATCTCGCGCAGGAGGTCGCGCGTACGCCACGCGTCGGCCTCCTTGACGTGCCGCAGCAGGCGCCACGCCTGGCTGCGCCCCACGCCCGAGACGAGGAACAGGGTGTGGTAACCCGTCCACGTCAGGCCGGCGAAGTCGAACTCGAGCCCCTTGAAGATCGTCAACAACGGGCCCGACAGCACGCCCCCGAGGAAGCCGGCGATCCCCGTCCCGAGCGAGTACATCGCGATGAACGCGACCCGCCCCTCGCGCGGCGCGGACACCAGCGCCAGGTTGAACAGGGCCGGACCGATGGCGCCCCAGGCCACCGCGTCGAAGGCGCCCGCGAGGTAGACCCAGCCGAGGTGACCGGTGAGGCCGGCGAGGATCCACAGGCCCGGCAGGGCCGTTCCCGCCACGAACGTGCCGATGGCCAGCACGGACTTGTTGCCCACGCGGTCCGCCACGCGCCCCCACATGACGGTGGTGACGAGCGCCGATACCGCGGCGATCGCGCTCCACACGGCCACCTGGGTGAAGCTCATGCGCAGCTCCTCGAGGAAGTACGGGATCACGAACGGCGCGCCGACCAGCACCGAGAACTGCCAGTAGATCGCGAACAGCATGAAGGTGCGGAAGTTGGCGTCGCGCAGCGGCATGCCCAGCACGTCGCCGAGCGCCATGCGGCGGCGCTCGACCGGCGGGTCGTAGTGCAGGAAGTACAGCGCGATACCCGCGGCGGCGGACACCAGGGAGGCGCCGATGACGAGCTGGAAGCCCAGCGGCGCGCCCACGCGGTCCAGGAACCAGCCGGCCGCGAAGTTCCCGAGCATGCCGACGATGCCGACGATCCCGGCGCGCAACCCGAAGTAGCTGCCGCGGCGCTTCTCGGGCACCACGTCGCCCATCCACGAGCTCCACAGCGTGCCGGTGGACGCCTGGAACGCGGCCGACACCAGCACCAGCAGCACCATCAGGGCCGGGCGCGCGGCGGGCGCCACCGGCAGCTGCGGCAGCAGGGCCGCGACGAGCCACACGATGCGCCCCAGCGCGCCGGCGGTCGCGGTCAGCAGGCGCCTGCGCCCGATCGCCTCCGCCACCAGCGCGGCCAGCGGGCTGGCCGCCTGCGCCAGCAGCGGCACGCTGGCGATGAGCGCGATCTGGGTGGGGCTCGCGCCGAGGCTGAGCAGGTACCCCACGAGCACGCTGCCCGAGGTCCAGTTGATGAAGATCTGCGAGAAGCCGCCCTCGACGACCGAGACGCGCATGGTGCGCCGCACCGGATCGGAGACGGGGGTCCCCTGCGGGGAGGAGGCAGGGCTCTCACGCCTGAGGTCCTGCGGCGGCTCGTGGGCCGCGCCTGAAACGCTGGTGGGGTCGGTCGGAAGCGCCATCGACAAACAGCGAGTCTACTGCGGCGGCGGCGGGCGCGAAAGCCCGACTTCGCACATTCGCGCCGCCGCCCGCGCCCGGGGAGCGGCGTCGTGGCCCGCGCACCCCCGCGGCGGCCCGGGCGCCACCTCCGCTACAGCTTCACGCCGCCGGTGAAGATGGTCTTGCTCTCCATGTACTCCAGCAACCCCTCGTGCCCGGTCTCGCGGCCGAAGCCGCTGCCCTTGACGCCGCCGAAGGGCGCCTCCGCGGTGACGGGCATCCAGTCGTTGATGCCGACCATGCCGAACTCGAGGCGCTCCGACACGATCGTGGCCGTGTTGAGGTCCTGGGTCATGACGTAGGCGGCGAGCCCGTACTCGGTGGCGTTGGCCATCGCCAGCACCTCCTCGGTATCGCCGAAGCGCGTGACGGGCAGGACGGGCCCGAAGACCTCCTGCTCGTGCAGAGCCATCCCCGGGGTCACGCCGGCGACGACGGTGGGGGCGTAGAAGTACCCCGGACGGTCGAGGCGCCGGCCGCCGGTGAGCACCCGGCCGCCCGCGTCCGCCGTGGAGCCGACGAGCTCGGCCACGCGCTCGAGCTGCCGCGCGTTGATCAACGGTCCCACCTGCGTCCCGTCGTCGAGGCCGTGGCCCACGCGCAGGGCGCTCATCTGCTCCGCCACCGCCGTCTCGAACGCCTCGGCGATGTCCTCGTGGACGTAGAACCGCTGCGGCGCGATGCACACCTGGCCGCAGTTGCGCGCCTTGAAGCGGGCGGCCAGCTTGGCCAGGCGGCCGACGTCGCCGGCGTCCGGGAAGACGATCACGGGAGCGTTCCCGCCGAGCTCGAGCGCCAGCCGCGTGATGGTGCGCGAGGCGCCGTCCATGAGGAGCCTGCCGACGCGCGGGCTGCCGGTGAAGGCGATCTTGCGCACGCGCGGATCGTCGAGCAGCGCGCGGCCCATGGCCTCGGGATCGCCGTTGATGAGGTTGATCGTCCCCGCCGGCGCGCCCCCCTCGACCAGCGCCAGCGCCAGCAGCATCCCGGAGCGCGGCGTGTACTCCGAGGGGCGGCCCACCACGGTGCAGCCTGCCGCGAGGGCCGCGCCCCAGGTGCGCACCAGGTTGTAGATCGGGAAGTTCCACGCGGTGATGGTGCCCACCACGCCCATGGGCTGCGGCAGCACCTGGATCCGCCGGGAGCCCACCCGCGAGGGCACGCTGCGCCCGTACGCGCGCACGCCCTCGCCGGCGAACCAGCTCAGGTAGGTGGTGGCGCTGAGCCACTCCCCCTTCGCCTCGGCGAGCGGCTTGCCGGACTCCTCGGTGGTCAGCCGGGCCAGGTCGTCGACGTGCTGGACGATCCAGTCCGCCGCCCCCTCGAGCACGGCCGCGCGCTCGTAGGCCGTGGCCGCGGACCAGGCGGGGAAGGCGCGCGCGGCCGCATCGATGGCGGCCCTCGCATCGGCGGCGTCCCCGAACGGAACGCGCTCCAGCACCTCCTCCGTGGCGGGATCGACGAGGTCCCAGCGTCCACCCTCCAGGGCGTCGTTCCAGGCTCCGTCGATGAGCATGCGGCGGGGGTAGTCGGCGTCAGGCATGCGCTTCGGCTCCTTCCGGGGTCGGCCGGCCGGCGGTCTCGTCGGTGACCATGTCGCGCAGCGCGCCCTCGGCGGCGCGCACCGCCTCGGCCAGCACCGCCAGCCCCTCGTCGGCCTCTTCGTCGCTGAGCGTAAGGGGCGGCAGCAGCCGCAGGCAGTTGCTGTAGAGGCCCGCGCGGATCACGATGAGGCCGCGCCGCAGCGCCTGCCGCGTGACCTCCAGCACGAACTCGGGGTACGGCTCCTGCCCCGCCCGGTCCCTCACGAACTCGATGGCCAGCATCGGGCCGAGGCCCCGCACGTCGCCGGCGAAGGGGGAGGCGGCGGCGATGTGCTCGAGCCCCGCGCGCAACCGCCGCCCCAGGGCGCGCGCCCTCTCGAGGAAGGCGGGGGCCGCCAGCGTGTCGAGCGCCTCGAGCGCGGCGACGCACGCCAGCGGGTTGCCGGAGTAGGTGCCGCCGAGGCCCCCGGGGTGCGGCGCGTCCATGATGTCCGCGCGCCCGATGACGGCCGAGATCGGCATGCCGGCGGCGAGCGACTTGGCGGTCGTGAGCAGGTCCGGCACCACGCCGGCGTGCTCCACCGCCCACAGACGGCCGGTTCGCCCGAGGCCGCACTGCACCTCGTCTGCGATCATCACGATGCCGTGCTCGCTGCACAGCTCGCGGATGCGCCGCAGGAACCGGGCCGGGGCGGGCACGAAGCCGGCCTCGCCCTGCACCGGCTCCACCACGATCGCGGCGATCGCGGACGGATCGACCTGAGCCACCAACGCGTGATCGAGGTACGCGAGGGCCTGATCGACGAACGCCTCCTCGGAGGTGCCGGCGGGGCGCCGGTAGACGTTCGGGAACGGCAGCCGGTAGATCTCGGGCGGGAACGGACCGAAGCCCTTCTTGAACAGGCCGTACTTGCTGGTCATGCCGAGCGTCAGGTTGGTACGGCCGTGGTACGCGCCCTCGAACACCACCAGCGCGGCGCGGCCGGTGTGGGCGCGCGCGATGTTCACGGCCGTCTCCAGCGCCTCGGCGCCCGAGTTCATCAGCACCGCCTTCGCCGGGGCGTCGCCGGGCGCGAGCCCCACCAGGCGCTCGAGCAGGGCGACGTAGGGCTCGAAGGTAGCGACGATGGCGCACATGTGCACGAGGCGCTCGGCCTGCTCCCGCATCGCCCGCACCACGCCGTCGGGCGTGTGCCCCACCGCCAGCATGCCGATCCCGCCTGCGAAATCGAGCAGGCGGTTGCCGTCGACGTCCTCGACGAGCGCGCCGTGCGCGCGCGCCACCCCCACATCGGTGAGACGGGCTGCGCCGCGGGCGCCCGCGGCGTCGCGGCGCGCGGCGAGGGCGCGGCTGGCGGGTCCCGGGATCTCGGTGACGAGCCTGATGGCGCCCCGCCCGGTGGCCCGCGGATCGGCGCTCACGCGCGCGCCGCCTCTGGCGTGCGGGTCGTGCGCGCGAGGGCGCGCTCGAAGACGGCCAGGGCGTCGTCGATGTCGTTGGGCCGCACGACCAGCGGCGGGATCCAGCGGATGACGTTGGCGTACGTCCCGCACGTCAGGAGCAGCAGGCGCTCGTCCAAACACGCGCGCTGCACGGCGGCGGCGAGGCGGGCGCCGCCGCCGTCCTCGGCCCCGCCGTCCGCGTCGCCACCGAACTCGACGCCGATCATCAGGCCCAGGCCGCGCACATCGACCACGATCGGGTGGTCGGCCTGGAGCCGCCGGAGTCCGGCGGCGAGGCGCTCGCCCATGGCGGCCGCGTTGGCAGGGAGATCCTCCTCGCGCAAGACCTGCAGGGTCGCGAGCGCGGCGGCCAGCGGCACGAGGCTGCCGCCGCCGTAGGTGCCGCCGTGCGTTCCGCGCTCCCATCGCTGCATGAGCGCGGCGGGGGCGGCGATGGCGGAGATCGGAAGGCCGCTGCCCAGCCCCTTCGCCATGACCAGGATGTCGGGCTCCACGCCGGAATGCTCGAACGCGAACATCCGCCCGGTGCGACCGAAGCCCGACTGCACCTCATCGAGGACGAGCGCGATGCCGTGCTCGTCGGCGAGCGCGCGCAGGCCCCTGAGGAAGGGCGCGGGAGCGGGCAGGTAGCCGCCCTCGCCCAGCACCGGCTCGATGAGGAACGCGGCCGTCTCGTCCGGGGCGCTGTAGCCGTGCAGGATGCGGCGCAGCTCCCGCAGCGCCGCCTCCGACGCCTCGTCTTCGCTCACGCCCGCGCGGCGGGCATCCGGGAACGGGGCGACCACCACCCCCGCGGGCAGCGGGGCGTAGCGGTGGCGGTAGACGGTCTTGGCCGTGGTGAGCGCCATGGCCTGCGCGGTCCGGCCGTGGAAGCTCCCCTGGAACACCACCACGTTGGGCCGGCGGGTCGCGTGGCGCGCGAGCTTCACCGCCGCCTCGATCGCCTCCGCGCCGCTGTTGCTGAAGAACACGCTGTCCAGCTGCGCGGGTAGCACCTCGCGCAACGCGGCGGCCAGCGCCTCGACGACCGGAGCGACGACGATGTTGATCTGGGCGAAGAGCAACCTCTCGGCCTGACGACGGATGGCCTCCACCACCACGGGGTGGCAGTGCCCGGTGTTGGTCACGCCGATGCCGGACGTGAAGTCGAGGTAGCGCCGCCCCTGCTCGTCGACGAGGTAGACCCCCTCGCCGGAGACGGGGTGCACGTCGGTGAGGTGACTCCAGACCGGGGACAGCAACGCGCTCGTCATGGCTCGCCTCTCTCGCTGGGTTCGATCCGCGCCGACGGCGGGGTGCGCCGCGGCCATGCGCCGAGCCGACCCCGGCCGAGGCCGGAGGCCACGCCGGACACGCCGCCGGGAATCCCCCGCGGGTTCGGATCGGTGATGGGGACCATCATACGAACGCGGCGCGGTCGACCGCCCCGGCGCCGCGACGCATCAGTACGACGCGGCCGGGGCGCCGCCCGCGGCGGTGCGCGGGGGGCGCTTGAGTCCGAGGGCGCGCCGCACCTCGTTGGCGGCGCGCACCCCGCTCGACAACGCGCCGTGGACGGTGGCCGCGCGCGCCTCGGGGGCGGTGGCCTCGCCGGCCCAGAACAACGGCGGCGTCGGCAGCGCCAGCTCCTCGCGCGCCCCTCGGTGGCCGGGGGTCACCAGGCTGTAGCCGCCGCGCGCGAAGGGGTCGTCCGGCCAGTTCACGAGGCGGGCGTCGGCCGACGCGAGCCCCGGCAGGTCGAGCTCCCTTGCCAGGGCGGCGAGCCCGCGCTCGAGCGCGCTCGCCTCCCCGTGCCGCAGCAGGTCGACCGCCCCGTCGCCCGATACCAGGGCCGTCCACACGACCGCATCGGAATCCCGGCCCTGCGACGGCGACCACCACATCGGGACCTTGCCCGCGGCGTACAGGGCCAGCACGTGGGGGGGCGTCAACGGCTCCTCGAATCGGTAGATGAGCTTCATCACCGGCCCCATGCGCAGCCCGGCAAGCGCCCTTGCCTTCACGTCCGGAAGGGCGGGCACGAAGCGCACGGCGCCGCCTTGCAGCACCCCCACGGGCAGGGTGACGATGGCGGCCCGCGCCTGGTACACCATGCCGCCCTCGGTCTCGACGCTCACACGATCGTCCGACCAGTACACGCGGCGTACCACCGCTCGCGTGTCGATGTCCAACCCCACGCCGAGGGCCTCCACGATGGCGCCGTGGCCGTCGACGATGCGGAAGTCCTGGCCGCCGTCGAGCTCCCGCGCCTCGAAGCCGTCGAGCACGGAGGAGGCGTCGAGGTGCCGCAGCCCCTCGCCGGCCGCGTTCCCGAAGATGCGGCGGACGTACTCGATCTGGGTCCGGTCCAGGCCGACCCGCCGAAGGTAGCTGCCGAAGTCCTCGGCCGGCAGCGCCGGCACGTCGGGCAGATCCCAGCTGCGCGTGAGCTCGAAGGCGGCGTCGAGCGCGCGCGCCTCGCGCACCGTCCGGAGACCGCCGTCGGCCGTGCGGACCCAGGAGTCGTCCTCCTTCTCCCAGCGGAGCGTGCGCAGGCCCAGCCGGTCGATGTGCGACCAGGTCGCGGCCCGCTCGCCGTGCACGAACTCCGCGCCGAGCTCGAGCGGGAAGCCGGCGAAGCTCCGGTCGGTCCAGGTCCGTCCCCCCAGCCGGTCGCGAGCCTCGACCACCAGCACGTCGAGGTCGTTCTCGAGCAGGGCGTGCGCGGCGCTGAGCCCGGCCATGCCGGCGCCGAGGATCAACACGTCGTAGATCTCCCCGTCCGTGGCTCGCGGAACGCTCTCGCCGCGCAGCGGCGCGCCGCCTCGCTCGGGCAGGGTGACGATCGGGGGGTCGACGCGGGCGTCGCCGGGCACGTCGACGCCGGCGTGGACGGGAGCCTCGACGCGGCGATCGGCCCCGGCCCCGGCCGGCGCGCCGGCCTGGGCCGCGGCGCCGGTCACGCCGGGGGGCGGGTCGCGCAACGCTCCGGGGGACCGCGCGCCGTCGGCGGCGTCCGCGGCGGACGTTCCCGGCGCGGGCCAGACCGATGGGTTCGGCGCCGAACGCGCCTGGGGGGGCCGCGTACTGTGGGCGGGGGCCGCGTCGGCGCCGCCGTCGGGAGCGCCCTCGGGCGCCGCCTCAGGCGCGTCGTCGGGCGCGGCCTCGGGCGCGACCTCGGGCGAGCGCAGCGGTCGTCGCGCGCCGTCCGCGGTCACGGGCGGGCCTCACGCAAGGCGCCGCTCGCGGGCGGCTGCCGCCTGCGCGCGCTCGGCGCACGGCGCGGCTCGTACGCGATCAGCACCGCTGCCCGGCCGGCGCGCGGCTCGGGGTAGTAGTTCTCGATGATGCCGCGAGCCTCGAGCCCGCGATGCAGCTGCATGCTCACCGTCGGGTCGCGCAGGTCGCCGCGGATGACCTTCTCGGCGTACTCACGCGGCGTGAGGACCTCCGCGTAGCGGTGGTAGCCCATCAGCATCCCGCCCGCGTACCAGCCGCGCAGGCCGAGCCTCTCGACCAGCCCGAGGCGCGCCCGGTACAGCGCGGAGGCCACGCCCTTGCGCTGGTACTCCGGCCGCACGGCGATCTCGACGCCGTACAGCCACGCGCCGTCCCGCGCGTGGTTGCGCAATCCGAAGCTGCCGATCATGTCGTACCAGGGCAGCGGCCGCTGCGAGGGCGAGCGGTGCGTCCGCATGGTGGTCGCCATGCCGATGACCTTCCCCTCGCCGTCCTGCGTCGTGACGGCCACGAACTGCCCTTCGGGGAAGCGCGCGATCTGCTCCGGCACGGCCTCGTCGTTGATGCAGTGGCAGTACCGATCGACGGGGAAGCCGTTGGCCAGCCTCACCACGTCGTACACGCCTCGCCCATGCTCGGCCCCGGTATTGACGACGGCAAAGTCTAAAGGTGTATGGGTGCCTCTCATAACGTTGCTCTGACAACGCCTGTTGGAGGTAAGTTGTGAGTTCGTAAAAGGGGGAAACGAAAACGGTTAGGGAAGGGTCTCGGAAACCCCTAGCCGGATCGGCTTCTCCACAACCTTTACGCGAGAGCGTTGCCTCCCGAGACATCTACGATGCCCATTCGGTCTCACTCACACTTTAGGGTTGTCTAAAAGCTTTTCACGCTCCTTCGTACCCGTTTGCGAAAGTATAGCACCACCCCCCGCGCCCGGCCGCCTCGCCCCATACAGGGATCCCGTCGTGCACGCTCCGGCCGGGGGGTTGACAAGGGGGCGGTATGTGCGATAGAGGGTGCGGTGGACGTGGGTCGGACGCGCGGTATGCTCCGCAGCAGGACGCGAGCGACGAGGCGCGGATCGGCGCGACCGGGACGGCCGGCGAGGGGAACGCGGGCAGACGCGCAGCGCGCGCAGCGGAGGATCGGGTGATGGCGACGAGCGACACGATGCGCTTCCCGGCCGCTCCCTTCCGGGATCGATGGCGGCCGCGCGCGGCCCGGCGGGCCCACACCCCGGGCGGGCCGGTCGGACGTGGCTGACCCGGCGCCGCGCCGCGCCGAGCGGGCGCGGGCCACGGGGCGCCAGCGCGATGCCCGCCGCGCCCTGGCGCTGGCCGGCCCCGCCATCTTCTGGCTGGTGGTCTTCTTCCTGCTTCCGGTGGTGTTCGTCGCCGTCGCCAGCGTGCTCTCCCGCGGGCTCGGCGGCGTGCCCCGCCTCCCCCTCACCGCCGCGCAGTACGTGCGCACCTTCGATGTCTTCGCGCCCGTCATCTGGCGCTCGCTCTGGGTGGCGCTCATGACCACCGTCCTGTGCCTGCTGGTGGGTTACCCGCTCGCCTTCTTCATCAGCCGGCGCTCGAGCCCGCGCCTGCGCCTGGTGCTCCTGTTCCTGGTGCTCCTACCGTTCTGGACGAACTTCCTGGTGCGTACCTACGCGCTCATCACCATCCTCCAGAAGGAGGGGCTGCTGAACGCGCTGCTCCAGCGCATCGGCCTCATCACCGAGCCCCTGCAGCTGCTCTACACCCCGGGCGCGGTCATGGTCGGGCTGGTCTACGGCTACCTGCCGTTCATGGTGTTGCCCGTCTACGCCTCGGTGGAGCGGCTCGACCTCCGCTTCGTGGAGGCGGCCTTCGACCTGGGCGCCAACGACTGGTCCGCCTTCTGGCGCGTCATCGTGCCGCTCACGCTGCCCGGGGTGATCGCGGGCTCGATCCTGGTGTTCATCCCGGCCATCGGGGCGTTCGTCACGCCGGACCTCATGGGCGGCACGCGCGGCCTGATGATCGGCAACCTCATCCAAGGGCAGTTCCGCGGGCGGGGCAACATCCCGCTGGGGAGCGCCATCTCGATGGTCCTGCTGGTCCTGGTGTTCGTCGGGGTGCTCGTCTACACACGCTGGGGTCAGGGCGAGGAGACCTGAGGTGCGGCACCGATGACCGACCCCACCGTGCGCGCCACCGTCGCGCCGCGCTGGGAGCTCCGCCGGGGACGCATCGCGCGCGACCGCTGGATCCGCCGCCTGTCGCGGGCGCTCGTGTGGATCAACCCCTTCCTCGTGTACGCCTTCCTGTGGGTTCCGATCCTCGTGCTGGTGGTGTTCTCCTTCAACGATTCCGCCTCCGTGTCGGTGTGGCGCGGCTTCACCACGCGCTGGTACCACAACATCCTCACCAACAGCATCACCGCCGGCACGGAGTCGGCGCGCTTCCAGACGCAGCTCCTGCTCAAGGCGGTGAGGAACTCCCTGATGGTGGCGGGCGTGGCGACGGTCGTCGCGACCGTCATCGGCACCATGTTCACGCTGGCGGTCGTCCGCGGGCGCTTCCGCGGGCGCCGCGTGTTCGACTCGATGCTCTACCTCCCGGTGGTCATCCCGGACATCACGCAGGGCGTCGCCCTGGCCGTGTTCTTCAACCTCGCCTTCGAGGGGCTCCAGCGCCTGCTGGGGGTACGGCTCGTGTCGGGCTTCGGGACCATCATCGTCGCGCACGTGGCCTTCAACATCTCGTACGTCGCCATCGTCGTGCGCGCGCGGCTCGCGACGATGGACCCGACGCTCGAGGAGGCGGCGCGCGACCTCGGAGCCGACGACCTGCGCACGTTCTGGCGCATCACCTTCCCCATCCTCATGCCGGGCATCCTCGCCGGCGCGCTGCTCGCCTTCACGCTCTCGCTCGACGACTTCGTGATCACCTTCTTCACGGCCGGGGTCGGCACCACGACCCTGCCGCTGTTCGTATACGGCATGCTGAAGCAGCGCGTGCCGCCGGAGATCAACGCCATCTCGGCGCTGATGATCACCGCCTCTATCGTGCTGGTCGGGGGTTCGCTGCTGTTGCAACAGCGCAGCGGGCGCGGGCGGTCGTGAACGCCAGGCGACCGGTGCTGCATCCGACCGCTCTCGCGGCGCGTACAGAAGGGTAGGTGCGAGGAGTCGTGGCCCAGATCATCAGCGACGCCGAGCTGGTGGCGCGCGTGGCCGGCGGGCGGGCGGCCGACGGGGCCGGGACGCCGGACGGCTTCGCGCCCGCCTCCGAGGAGGCGCTGCAGGAGTTGCTCGCGCGCCACGGCGGAAGCGTGACGGCGTTGGCGCGGCGGGTGCTGGGGAGCCGCGAGGAGGCCGAAGAGGTTATGCAGGACACGTTCCTGAGGCTCTACCGGCACGCGCCGGAGTTCCGTGCCGGCCGGGCCTCGCTCCGTACCTATCTGTTCGCGATCGCCCGCAACCTGGCGCTGTCGCGGTTGCGCGCGCGTAGCGCGCGGCCGCGAGCGGCGGAGGGGATCGATCCGCACGACGTCGCCTTCCAGGCGGCGGTAGGGGCGCCGGACGACCCGCTGCCCGCCATCCTCATCCGCGACGCGCTCGCCACCCTCGACCCCGACGAGCGCGAGCTCCTACACGGCGCCTTCTACGAGGGGCACAGCCACGCCGATCTCGCCGAGCGCAACGGGCTGCCGCTGGGTACGGTCAAGAGCCGTGTGCGTCGCGCCCTGCTGAAGCTGCGCGACCTGCTCGAGGAGGGGGTGGCGTGATGGACGAGCGCGACCTCCGCGGCATCCTCCCCGAGTACCTGCTCGGGACGCTGGAGCCCGGGACCGCGGCCGAGCTGGAGGCGGCGCTGGCGGCATCGCCGGCTCTGCGGCTGGAAGCCCACGCTCTTCGCAGGGCACTGTTCGCGTTGCCCGAGGAGCTCGAGCCCGAACCGCTCGCGGCCGACGCGTGGCAGCGGCTGCGCGCCGCCGTGCACGCCGACGCGGGCCGCCCGGCCGCCGCGCGCGTGCAGGGGCGCCACTCCGATGCCTCACCCGGCCCCACACCGGCCGGGCATGCCAGTGCGCGCCCCCCCACCACCGCCGGGCACACCACCGCACGCCCCCCCACCCAGCGCGGCGGCCCCCCCGGCGGCGCCCGCCGCGCCCCGCGTTCGCGCGGCGCCCCGCTCGGGACGCCCGCGGGCGCGCCGCGACGCGCCCGTCGGGGCCCGCAGCCGCTCGCCCTCGCCCTGGCGGCGAGCCTGGTCGTGCTCCTGGCGGTCGGCGCCTGGGGCGTGCGGAGCTCGCGCCAGCACGCCCAGCTCGTTCGCGAGGAGCGCATCATCGCGTACTGGATGCGGCGGCCCGACCTCCGCATCGTGGCGCTCGACGGCGTCGGCCCGGGCACCGCCGCGACGGCCGACGCGACGCCCGAGGTCCCGCCGGGGATCGTGTGCCTGCTCCCCGACGGCCGCGCCATGCTGCTGCAGCCGCTCGCCTCTCCGCGTGGCACGCGTTACGTCCTCTACGGCCTGACCGCCAACGGCCGGGTCGAGCTGGGCGCGACGCGGCAGCGCTTCCTGTTGTTCGATCACGACCGGCTCACGGGCGTCGAGCTCGCGCTCGTGGGGCGTGGCGGCGCGACCGTGGCCGAGGCGAGCTTCTAGCCGGCCGCGCGGGCGTCGCGCGCCGCGGCAGGGGCATCCTTCCCTGCGGCGGGCGCCGCCCACGTCGTAGCGTGGGGCCGGAGGAAGCATGCGCATCGTGTCCCCCGAGAAGGCCGTCGGCGTCGTCCGCTCCGGCGATCGCGTCTACATCCACAGCGCCGCCGCCGCGCCCCAGCGCCTCGTGGAGGCCCTGAGCGCGCGCGGCGACGAGTTGCGCGGCGTCGAGATCACCCACCTGCACACCGAGGGGCCGGCCCCGTACGCCGATCCGGCGCTCGCGGAGGCGTTCCACACCACCTCCCTGTTCGTGGGCGCCAACGTCCGCGACGCCGTCGCGCGAGGACAGGCCGACTACGTGCCCGTCTTCCTCAGCGAGGTGCCCAACTTGTTCAGCAGCGGCGCCATGCCGCTCGACGTGGCCCTCATCCAGGTGTCGCCGCCGGACCGCCACGGCTACTGCTCGCTCGGGGTCTCGATCGAGGCCACGCGCGCCGCCGTGCACGCCGCGCGCACCGTCGTCGCACAGATCAACCCGCAGATGCCACGCACCCACGGCGACGGCCTGCTCCACATCTCCAACATCGACCTCGGCGTGCAGGTGGACGCTCCCATCGCGGAGGTCCAACCGGTGCCGCTGACCGACGCTGCCCGCGCCATCGGGCGCCACTGCGCCGACCTCATCGAGGACGGCGCGACGCTGCAGATGGGCATCGGCGCGATCCCCGACGCCGTCCTGGGGGCGCTCGGTCAGCACCGCAACCTCGGCATCCATACGGAGATGTTCTCCGACGGCGCGTTGCCGCTCATCGCCAAGGGGATCATCAACGGGGAGGCGAAGCGCACCCACCCCGGCAAGATCGTCGCCAGCTTCGTGCTGGGAACGCGCGCGCTCTACGACTTCGTCGACGACAACCCGTTGGTCGCGCTGCTCGACGTCGCCTACGTCAACGACACGGCGGTGATCCGGCGCAACCCGCGGGTCACGGCCATCAACAGCGCCGTCGAGGTGGACCTCACCGGCCAGGTCTGCGCCGACTCGATCGGCACGCGCCAGTACTCGGGGGTGGGGGGCCAGATGGACTTCATCCGCGGCGCCTCGCTCTCGAGCGGCGGCAAGCCGATCATCGCCCTGCCGTCCACGACGACGGCGGGGCGCAGCCGCATCGTGCCGAACCTGCAGGCCGGCGCGGGCGTGGTGACCACGCGCGCTCACGTGCACTACGTCGTGACCGAGTTCGGCGTCGCCTACCTCTACGGCCGCAACCTGCGGGAGCGCGCACGCGCGCTCATCGAGATCGCGCACCCGGACCACCGCGAGGAGCTCGAGGAGGCCGCCTTCGCGCGCTTCCGGCAGCTACCCTGAGCCGCGGGGCGCGGCGGGCGCGAGGGCCGCCTCCCGATCCTGCCGCGCCCGACGCACGTCGCTAGAAGGGTACGCCCGCCACGAGGACCAGGTTGCAGTAGGGCGTGGTTTCGCCCGTGCGGACGACGGCGCGGGCTCGGCCACAGCACGCCTTGAGCTCGTCGTGGGAGATCCGCCGCAGGGGCACGCCGCTCGGCCAGGCTGCCTCCAGGGCCGCCGCCGCGTCCGGTGCGCCGACGACCTGCTCGGCGTTCGCCCGGCCCTCCTGCACCACCAACTCGGCGAGGATCGCGTCGACCACCTGCTGGAAAGCCGGCACGCCGGCAACGACCGCCAGATCGATGCACCGCACCCCTGCCGGCACCGGCAAGCCGGCATCCCCCACGACGAGCATCTCGCCGTGCCCGAGGGCGGCCAGGAGACCCGCGAGCTCACCGTGCAGCACGCCGCTTCGCTTCACGTTCGCCCCCTTGGGCGCGACGCCGCGGACGCGTCCGGCGGGTGCCGCGCGGCGGCAGGCGCAACTGCGCACCCGCCGACCGCGCGGCACCCGGACACGTCCCACGGGCAGGACGGGTTCTACGGGCAGGACGGGTTGGTGACCAGCTGCAGACCGACCGCCACGTTCTGAGTGGAGGACGGTGCGCCGTCGTCGAGGATGGTCTTCGCGGCCTGCACGGCCTGCTTCCCCAGCTCGCTCGGCTGCTGGGCCACCGTGGCGCCGAGCGTGCAGGCGTCGACCGCCGCGCGCGCGTCGTCGGTGGCGTCGAAACCCACCACCAGGATGTCACGGCCGCTGGCCTGGATGGCCTGCAGGGCGCCGAGCGCCATCTCGTCGTTGTGAGCGAAGACGGCGTCGATCTCGGGCTGGGCAACGAGGAGGTTCTCCATCACCGTGAGCCCTTCGCCACGGTTGAAGTTCGCGGTCTGGCGAGCCACGACGTCGATCCCGGAGCAGTCGCTCGAAAGGGCGTCGTTGAAGCCCTGGCCGCGCTCGCGCGCCGCCGAGGTTCCGGGGATCCCTTCGAGCTCGACGACCTTGCCGGCACCACCGAGCTGGTCGCAGATGTACCCGGCCGCAAGCGCACCGCCGGCGACGTTGTCGGAGGCGATGAAGTAGGCGACGTCGCCACCGTTGACTCCCCGGTCGACCGCGATCACGGGGATGCCGGCCGCGTTGGCCTCCTGGACCGCTGGGACGACGGCGTCGGAGTCGGTGGCGTTGACGATGAGGACCTTCACGCCCCGTTGGATGAGATCCTCGATGTCGGAGATCTGGGTGCTGACGCTGTCTTGGGCGTCGGTCACGACGAGGTCGAGGCCGAGCTCGTCGGCGGCGGCCTGCGCGCCGTCGCGCACGGATACGAAGAACGGGTTGTTGAGGGTCGAGAGGGACAGCCCGATGCTCTGGGCGAAGCCCGTGGCGAGCAGCAGCGCTGCGGCGAGAACGATCAGCTTGCGCATGGTTCCTCCGGTGCGAGTGGGATCAGGTCGAGCGGTTGGCGAGCGCGCGGTCGATCAGGAGGGCGGCCAGGATCACACCCCCCTTCACGATCTGCTGGTAGAAGGACGACACGTTGAGCAGGTTCATGCCGTTGTTGATCACGCCGATGATCAGGGCGCCGACGAGGGTGCCGAAGACGCCGCCGCGCCCTCCGAACAGCGACGTGCCGCCCACCACCACGGCGGCGATGGCATCGAGTTCGAACATGACGCCGGCGGTGGGTTGGGCAGAGTTGAGGCGGCCCGTGAGCACCATCGAGGCCAGCGCCGCCGCGAAGCCCGAGAAGGCGTACGTGAACAGCAGCACGCGGCGCACCGGGATGCCCGACAGCCGCGCGGCCTCCTCGTTGCCGCCGATGGCGTACACGGAGCGCCCCAGGGCAGTGTGGCGCAGCAGCACGTACGTCACCAGCAGGAAGGCGATCATGATCCAGATGGGCATCGGGAGGTCCAGGAAGGTGCCGTAGCCGAGCGTCGCGAACAGCCCCGGAAGGCCGCTGATGGGGCGACCGTCCGTCCACGCCAACGCCATGCCTCGGAAGATCGTGAGGCCCGCGAGGGTCACGATGAACGGGGCGACACCGGCGAAGGCCACGAACGCCCCGTTGATCACGCCGAGCAGCAGGCCCGCGCCGAGGGCCGCGAGCATGGCGAGGGGCGCCGACACCCCGCCCACCGCGAGACCCGCGGCGAACACGCCGACGAACGCGAGCAACGAGCCGACGGACAGGTCGATACCGCGCCCGATGATCACGACGGTCATCCCGAACGCGATGATCGCGTTGATCGAGATCTGCCGCAGGACGTTGATGATGTTCGAGGGCGTGAGGAACCGGTCGGACAGCAGCGCCAGCACCGCGACCATCAAGATCAGTGCCAGCAGCAGCCCGAACCGGGCCAGGACCTCACGCCACCTGACGGGCGCCCGTGACATGGCCGACGACCTCCTCGTAGCGGATCGGAGCGGTGAGCTCGACGGCGACCTCGCCGCCGCGGAAGACCAGGATTCGGTCGCACAGGCCGAGGAGCTCCTCGGTGTCGCTCGAGGCGATCACCAGGCCGAGGCCGCTGCGCGCCAGCTCGTCGATGACGGTGTAGATGTCGTGGCGCGCGCCGACGTCGACGCCGCGGGTGGGCTCGTCCATGAGCAGGATGCGCGGCTCGGTGGCGAGCGCTTTGCCGACCACGACCTTCTGCTGGTTCCCTCCGGAGAGGGTGCCGGCGCGCTTGTCCGGCTCGGGCGGCCGCACGCCGAGGCGATCGATCCAACGGTTCGCCTCGGCCCGCTCGGCCGCGTGCCGCAACAGGCCGGCCCGCACCAGGCGGGAGAGGATGGCCAGACTCAGGTTCTCGCGCACGCTGAGCTCGAGCACCAATCCCTGCGCCTTGCGATCCTCGGGGATGAGCACCAGGCCGCGGCGGATGGCGTCGCGCGGCGAGCGAACGGGCTCGCCGTTCCAGGTCGCCTCGCCGTCGAGCCCGAAGAGCAGCGACAGGATGCGGTTGCGTCCGGAGCCGACCACGCCCGCGAGGCCGACGATCTCGCCGGCACGCAACGTGAGGTTGGAGCGCGCGATCGCGCGAGCTCCGAAGGCGAACTCCGCCAGGACCGTGTCGCGCGCGCTGCTCGGCCGCTCGAAGCGCCGCACCTCGCGGCCGACCATGGCGCGGACCACGTCGTCGGGCGTGATGTCGGCGACGCGCCGCGTGATCACCTGAGCGCCGTCCCGCAGCACGGTGACACGGTCGGCGATCGCGAAGACCTCCTCCAACCGGTGACTGATGTACACGACGCTTACGCCACGCTCCCGCAGCTTGCGGACGATGCCGAAGAGGCGCTCGGTCTCGGTCGCGGACAAGGCGGCGGTCGGCTCGTCGAGCACGAGGATGCGCCCTTCGCGAGCCAGCGCCTTGGCGATCTCGACGAGCTGCTGCTCGCCGACGGCCAGCGTCCGTACCGCAGCGCGGGGGTCGATGTCGAGCTCGACCTGCTCCAGCCAGGGTGCCGCGCGCGCCGCGAGCGCACGATGGTCGACCCACGGGCCGAGGCGCCCGAGGAAGACGTTCTCCGCGATCGACAGGTCGGGCGCGAGGGCGAGCTCCTGGTACACCATCGCGATGCCGTGCGCCTGCGCCTCGGCCACCGACGCGAAGCTCACGCGGGAGCCGCCGACCTCCAGCTCCCCGTCGGACTCGCGCTGGACGCCGGCCAGGATCTTCATGAGGGTCGACTTGCCCGCCCCGTTCTCCCCCACCAGGGCGTGCACCTCGCCGGGCTCGAGCTCGAAGTCGACGCCCCTGAGCGCCTCGAACGCTCCGAAGGTGAGATCATGCCAGGATCACTGCCGCGTGCCCTCCAGCAGCGCGGCGACGGCGTCGGGGCCCGGCAACGACGGCTGCGCTCCGGGGCGCGTGGTCGCGAGGGCGCCCGCGGCCGAGGCGAAGCGCACGGCCGCGTCGAGCGCATCGCCGGCCGCCAGTCGCACCGCGAGGGCGCCGGCGAACGCGTCCCCCGCGGCCGTCGTGTCGACCGCCGTGACCGGGAAGGCGGCCCGGTACGACGCCGGCTCGCCGCGCTCGGCCCACGCGACGCCACGCTCCCCGAGGGTCACGACCGCGGCGGGAACCCGCTCGCACAGGTCGTGGGCGGCCGCCTGCGGCGCCTCCACCACCTCCTCGGTGGCCCGTCCGAGGGTGAGCGCCGCCTCGCTCTCGTTCACGAGCAGCAGCGAGACGTCCGCCAGCTCGCGCGCGCCCAGGCTCGCGGCCGGGGCGTTGTTCAGGACCACCCGCGCTCCCGCCTCGCGGGCCAGCCGCGCGGCGCGCCGCACGGTGTCGAGCGGGACCTCGAGCTGCAGCAGGAGGGCGCGGCACCCCCGGAACAGCGCACCGTCGAGGTCGGCGGGGCGGAGCGTGTCGTTGGCCCCGGGGGCCACCACGATCGTGTTCTGCCCGCCTTGCGCCACCTGGATGAAGGCCACGCCGGTGGGACGCGACGCGACGGCCACGGCGTCGACGTCCACCCCGTCGGCGACCAGGGCCGAGCGCAGCAGCGAGCCGAAGTCGTCATCGCCGACCCGTCCGACCATGCGCACGCGCCCCCCGAGCCGGGCGGCCGCAACCGCCTGGTTCGCGCCCTTGCCGCCGGGATGGCGCTCGTAGTCCGAGCCCAGGAGCGTCTCCCCGGGCCGCGGGTGGCGCGCGACGCGCACCACCAGGTCGAGGTTCAGGCTGCCCACGACGGCGATCATGCGGCCCTCCCGGGTCCCGCGCCGTGCTCGCCGAGCGGCGCCGCGGGCCGCCTCGACGCGCGCGCCATCAGCTCGAGGGCAACACCGCCTGCTGCACGGGCAGATCGGGGTGCGCGAGGCGCTCTCGAAGCAGGCGCACGGCCTCGGCCCCGATGGCGGCGAGCGGCTGCCGGACGGTCGTGAGCGGCGGGTCCATCAACGCCGCCCAGGGGATGTCGTCGAATCCCACCAGCGAGACGTCCTGGGGCACGCGTACCCCGGCACGCGCCAGCGCGCGAGCGGCACCGACCGCGACCGCGTCGTTGGCGCACACGACCACGTCCACATCGGGCGCCGCGAGGCGCGCCTGCACCTCGAGCGGAAGCTCGTGCGAGAACGGGACCGCGAGCTCCCAGCACGGCTCGCCGCCGGCCGGCAGCACCGAGAGCAACCCCTCGCGTCGTTCACGGGCGCTCGGCAGCCCGGCCGGGCCGCTCAGCAGCCCGATCCGTCGCAGTCCGACACCGAGCAGGTGGCGCCCCACGGCCACGCCACCCGCACGGTGATCGGCGTGCACCGTGTCGCACCCGACCACCGGACGGTCGACCGTGACGGTCGGCAGCGCCGGCGCGACCGCGTCGTCTCCCACGGGCGCCCACACGACCCCATCGACCTGGAGGGCGCCCATCAGACGGAGCGCGCCGCGCTCCAGCACGGGATCGTTCTCGCTGTCGCTGACCAGCACGGCGTAGTCCTGGGCACGGCGGCGACCTCGATGGCATGGAACAGCGCCGGGAAGAACGGGTTGCCGAACGGGCAGCACCACCCCGAAGGTGTGGCTACGGCCGGCGCGGAGCCCCTCACGGTTCGGGACGTACCCGAGGCGCTCCGCGGCCGCGCGAACACGGCCTGCCACCTCGGGCGTGACGCGCTTGGTGCCCCGCAGGACGTGGGACACGGTGGCGATGGAGACCTCCGCCGCGCGCGCCACGTCCTTCAAGCTGGCCATGGTCCCTCCGGATGGCGCCGCCGCGGACGCCCGCCGAGCGCGGGATCCTCGACCCCGTCGCCGGTAAAACGTTTAACCCTTCTCTGTCGAGATTACTGCCGCGAGCTGCGCCGCTCAACGCGCGGCGCCCCCGGCGGGCGGCGCATCACGCGCCTCCAGGTCCGCCTCGGACGCCCGCGGGTCCGGGTTCTCCCACACCAGCAACGTCGCCCACCCGCCCGTCACGCGATCCTCGAGGTAGTCGCGGAGCAGGCCGCGGACCTCGAAGCCGTTGCGCAACTGGAAGCTCAGCGTGGGATCGGTGAGCTCGCCTGCCACCACGCGCCGAACGTAGTCGGCGACCGTGAGCTCGGCGCGGTGCGCGCGGTACCCGGGGAGGGCGCCGCCCGCCACGATGCCGCGGCGCCCCAGCCGACGGACCAGCTCCTGCCGGGCGCCGTACAGCCGCCTCCCGATGCCGCGGCCGCGATAGTCCGGATGGACGCTGATGTCCGCCCCGTAGTACCAGGCGCCGTTCGGGTCGTGCCGGGCGTAGGTGCCGCCGGAGATGATGTCGCGGAAGGCGTGGTCTGGGTGCTCGACGTCGAAGTCGATCAGGAAGCCCGAGCCCAGCCCCACGACGCGCGGCTCGTCGAGCGCGCGCCCGTCCGGCGCCACGGCTGCGAGCGCGACGAACTCGCCTTGGGGGAAGCGGCGGCGATGCTCGCGGAAGTGTTCGGCGCGCATCAGCTCCCGCTCTCCGAGGTCCGGGAAGCAGGTGCGCTGGAGCTGCTCCAGCGCCTCGGCGTCGCCGTCCCGTGCGGGCACGATCGCGATCTCGTCGCGGGCGGCGCCGCTCATGCGAACGCGAAGCGTTCGAAGGCGTTCGCGCTGGGCAGGCCGCGCACCGCCCACAACTCGCGGCCGCCAGGGCGCATCACGACGGCGCCGCAGGTGCCCACGTGCAACGGGGGCTCCCCGCGGTGGCACACGACCGGCTCTTCCGCGAGCAGGCCCTGCACGTCATCGAGGCCGAGGCGCGGGCGCTGCAGCAGCTGGCTCGCGCGCGCCAGGCGCTCCTGCGAGCTCCGCTGCGAGCCGGCGTCGCGTTCGCGCTCCACCTCCAGGGGGCCCGGGGCCAGGCAGTGGTTGGTGTGGACGAGCGCGTCGGCGCCGAGGCGGCGCACGTGGCGGCGGGTGGAGGTCGCCTCGACGTCGGCGCCGTTCCCGGACGCGTCCATCACCAGGAAGTTGTGTCCCCCGGCCAGGGGCGCCTCCTCGAGCACCCTCAGCGCGTCGGCCAGCGTCGCCTGCTGCAGCATGCGCCGGACGGCGAAGGGCCACGTGACCCCCGTTCGGCCGTCGCCCGCCATGAGGTTGTTGATGCCGACCGACAGCCCCGCCTCGTTCATGCCGATCATCCCCACGCAGCCGGCGGTGGTGTACGCCAGGAAGTCCGGTGCCCCGCGCGGGCGGCCGCGGAGCATCACGATCCGTTCGGTGGAGTCCTCGTGCATGTCCCACGTCTGCGCCAGCAGCGCGCGCCCGTCGGCGCTGCGGGCGGCCGGCAGGAGGAACGCCGTGCAGTCGTCGTGCGCCGCCGTGTCGGCGGAGCCCGACGCCGCGCCCGTGTCGGCTCCGGCCACGTGCCGGTAGACGGCATCGACGAAGTCGGTGAAGCCGCCCACGATCACCAGCTCGGCTGCGTCGAGCCCCGCCCCGCTCGCGATCCCTTCGAGCTCCTCGGCGAGATCGGGGGCGTAGGCGCGGTGCTCCTCGAGGCTCGCGTGCGCCAGCCGCAGCACCTCTCGCCGCGGCACGTCCCGCCCCACCCACGCGGCGCTGCCCGCGAGACGGACGCGCTCCGCGGCGTACGCGCGGATGGCGGGGCCGAACGCCTCGCCGTGGCGGCGTCCCATGTCGAAGGGGCTGCCCTCGAGCTCCAGCACCGGTAGGCTCATGTGCTCATCCTCCACCCTCGCGCCGGCAGCGCGCGTGCGCTCACCGGAGGATCGACCCGTGCTCGCGCAACCAGCTCACCCGTACCGGGTCTCCGGCGCGCATCATCTCGCCGAAGCCGCTGCGCTGGTTCTGGATGCGCGCGATGAGCGCCAGCCCGCCACCCACGGCGACGCGGTAGCGCGTGTCGGTGCCGAGGTAGATCGCCTCGGCGATGACGCCGTCGAGGGCGGTCGCCGCCCCGCCGGCCGGCCTCGGATCGATCTCGGCCCGCGCGATGACCGCCAGCTTCTCCGGGCGGATCGCCAGGGTGGCGGGCTGCCCCACCTCCACGGACGGGTCGCGCAGCACGGCCTCCACCACCTGCCCCCCGGGGAGCCGCAGCGACGCGCGCCCACCCTCGCGGCCGTCCAACACCCCGTCGAGGAAGTTCGTCTCGCCGATGAAGTCGGCCACGAAGCGGCCGAGCGGGCGTTCGTAGATCTCGTCCGGCCGACCGACTTGGAGGACGCGGCCGCCGTCCATCACCGCGATGCGGTCCGCCATCGTGAGCGCCTCCTCCTGGTCGTGCGTGACGTAGATGAAGGTGATCCCAACCTGCTGCTGCAGCTGCTTGAGCTCGAACTGCATGGCCTTGCGCAGCTTCAGGTCGAGCGCACCGAGCGGCTCGTCGAGCAGCAGCACGGCCGGCCGGTTCACCAGCGCGCGGGCGAGCGCGACGCGCTGCTTCTGCCCGCCCGAGAGCTGGTGCGGCCGGCGCGCGGCGGCATCGGGCAGGCGAACCATCGCGAGCGCCTCCTCGGCGCGGGCGCGCGCGTCGGCCGCGGCGACCCGGCTCATGCGAAGGCCGAACATCACGTTCTGCATCACGCTCATGTGCGGGAACAGCGCGTAGTCCTGGAAGACCGTGTTGACCGGGCGATGGAACGGCGGGATGCCGCGCATCGACGTGCCGCGCAGCATCACCTCACCGGAGGTGGGGTCCTCGAAACCCGCGACGACCCGCAGCGTGGTCGTCTTGCCGCACCCGCTCGGCCCGAGCAGGGCGAAGAACTCGCCCTCCCGGATGTCGAGCGAGATGTCGTCGACCGCCCGGACCGGGGCGCGGGAGCGGCGCTCGTCGAACTCCTTGACGAGGTGTCGGATCTCCACGGCGGCTGTGGCCATCGGCACGCGGATTCTACCGCGCCCCGCCGGCGGGGCGCTGCGGCGGGCGCTCGCCGCGGCCGGCGGGTCGGCGCGGCGGGCGGGTCTTGGCGCGGTGGGCGGGCCGTGCCGCGGCGCGCCGCCAGCGGGCGCGCCCCTCGGCGCGCCGCGGCGCACCCTCGCCGGCTCAGCGCCCGACGTAGATCTTGATCTCGTCCCAGGCGTCGTTGAGGAGCTGCTCCCGATCCGCGCTCTCGGTCGCGTAGAAGAGGTTCTTCTGCGTCGCCTCGCTCGGATAGATGCCCGGGTCGCTGAGGTAGTCGGGTTCGATGAGCCCCTCATCCTTCGACGCCTTGTTCGGCGTCCCGTAGGCGGTGTAGTTCGAGATGTCGGCGCCCACCTGGGGATCGAGGATGTAGTCGATGAAGGCTTCGGCCAGGCGCTTGTTGGGCGCGTCCACCGGGATCGCGAGGTTGTCGACCCAGAAGTTGGTCCCCTCGCTGGGGATCACGTAGGCGTAGTCGTCGCAGCCGCACTCGTCCATGAGCTGGAAGATGTCGCCCGAGTACTCCACGACGATGTCGGCCTCGCCCCGCGCCAGCACCTCCTGGCCGTCGTCCTGGTTGATGTAGACCACGTTCTTACCGTGATCGATGAGGAACTGCTTGGCCTCGTCGATCGCCTTCGGGTCGGAGCTGTTCGGATCGTTGCCGGTGAGCAGCAGGCCCACGCCCATCATCGCGGGGACGTCGTCGATCCACGACACCGGGCCCTGGTAATCGAACATGTCCTTCCACGACGTGATCTCGTGACCGACCTTGGCGACGTTGTAGCCGATGCCGACGGTGCCCCACTGGTAGGGCACCGTGTAGGTGTTGCCACTGTCGTAGGGCAGGCCGAGGAAGGTCGGGTCGACGTTCGCGAGGTTGGGGATGTTCGCCTTGTCGAGCGGCTCGAGCAGCCCCGAGTTGGCCATCAGGTAGACCGTCACGCCGGCGGGGACCACGATGTCGTAGCCGGGGTTGCCCTGCCGGATGCGGGCGAGCATGTCGTCGTCGCTCGGGTAGGTGTCGTACACCACCTTCACGTCGCACAGGCTCTCGAAGTTCGAGATCGTGTCCTCGGCCACGTAGGTGGTCCAGTTGAACACGTGCAGCGTCTGCCCGGAGAGCCCGTCGGGGCAGGTCCACGAGGTCGTCTGCGCGAACGAGACCGCGCCGAGCAGAGCGCACGCGGCGACGAGGGCCGCGACCTTCGACTCCACACGTCCGAGCATGGCACTCCTCCTTCACCGTTGGGGGATGCAGGGTGGTTCCGGAACGCACATGCTAGCACGCGAGGGGGCCGCCGGCGAGCCGCCGCGGACGGCGCGTTCGCGGCGCGTTCCCGGCGGCGGTCCCGGCGCGAGGTCGAAAGACCGCTCAGGCCTTGCGGACCGGCACCTTGCGCGCGGTCGACCCGCCCAGCACGGCGTAGAGGGGGCAGAAGCCGACCAGCCCCGTGAGGACGAGGATGGCGCCCACGGCGACGGCGACGATCGCCCAGGCGGTGATCGTGACGACGCCGAACACCCAGAGGGCGACCAGGCCCAAGCCGATGAGCACCCGAACCGACCGATCGAACATGCTCTCGTTCACCTTCATGTCGTGACCTCCTTGGCATCAGACTAATGCACCGTTTCTCACATAGAAATGGTAAGAATGGTGGGAATGGGAACCCGGGATCGCCTCCTCAGAAGGCTCAAGGTGCATGGGCCGAGCACGGTGCAGGATCTTGCGCGGGCGCTATCGCTGTCGACCAACGCCGTGCGTCACCACCTCGCGCGCCTGCGCGCCGAGGGCTTCGTGCGAGACGCCGCCGCGACGGGGCCCGCGCCGGAGTCGCCAACGAGCGCGTTCCCGGGAGCGTCGCCCGGCCAGCCTCCGGACGCGTCTCTGGGCACGTCTCCTGGAGCGTCGCCTGGCACGGCTCCCGGCCGGCCTCCGGGCATGTCTCCGGCCACGTCTCCGGGCACGTCTCCGGACACGTCTCGCGGCACTGGGCCGAGCGCGTCGTCGGGCCGGGGGGCCGCCGCGCGCGCGGGCTCGACGCCGGCGGGGCGGACGCGCCGAACGTCCGCCGGGCGCCCGCCGCGCGTCGTCGAGCTGACTCGCGCGGCAGAGGGGGCCTTCCCGAAACGCTACCCGGACCTGCTCGAGGCCGTGCTCGAGCGCGCCGCCGCGAGGGGCGTGCTCGACGGCCTGCTGGCCGACGTGGCCGAGGACATCGCGCGGCGCGTGCGCGGCGAGCTCCGTGGGCTCCCGCCGGAGGAGCGGCTGCTCGAGCTCCTGCGCCACCTCGACTACGGCGAGATGCTGGCCCACCTGGACAGGACCCCCGGGGGCTGGGAGCTGCACGCCTACAACTGCGTCTACCGTGCCGCCGGGGAGCGCTTCGAAGGCGTCTGCGACCTGCTGCCGGACGTCGTCCGGCGCGCGGCCGGGGTCGACGCCGAGCGCGTCCGCTGCCAGCGCGACGGCGAGCGCACGTGCCACTTCGCGGGCGGCTTCCGGCCGACCGGAGACCGCTGACCCTCCGCGCCGCCGCGCCTCCGGAGGCGCCCCGTCCGCGGCCATGCATCCGATCCGGCCGCCGGCGCGTACCTATGGGCGGAGGTGCACACATGCACAGAACCGTTCACCCGTTCTGGTCCAGGGCAGCGCTCGCGACCGTCGCGCTCCTGCTCGCATCGCTGGCGCTCGCGCAGGCGGCCGCGCCGTCGGTGCAGGTCCGCTACGACCCCCAGCTGGGCCACCACCTGACCGGCCCCAACGGCATGACGCTCTACGTCTTCGGGAAGGACACGGAGGGCGTCAGCAACTGCACCGGCGGGTGCGCGGACAACTGGCCGCCGCTGATGGCCGACGCCGACACCGTGGCCACGGCGCCCCTCGCCATCCCGGGCGCCTTCTCGGTCATCGACCGTGACGGTGGCAAGCAGGTGGCGTACAACGGCCGGCCGCTGTACTACTGGGCGAAGGACGCCAAGCCGGGCGACGCGACGGGCCAGGGCGTCGGCGACGTGTGGTGGGTGGCGAACCTCGAGCCCGCCGTGCAGGTGCTCGACACCAAGGACGGCAAGCTCCTCGTCGGGCCGACCGGCATGGCGCTCTACACCTTCGACAAGGACACGGACGGCACCTCCGCCTGCAGCGGCGGCTGCGCCGCCAACTGGCCGCCGCTCGTGGGAGGCTACGATCCCGCCAACGGCAACGACGTGATGGCGGCGGACGGCGTGAGCGGGCAGCTCGGGCTGATCGCGCGCGACGACGGCGGCATGCAGGTCACGCTCGACGGCAAGCCGCTGTACTACTGGGCCCACGACATGGCCGCCGGGCAGACCAGCGGCGACGGCGTCGGGGGGGTGTGGCACCGGGTCGTGCAGTAACGCGATCGCGCGGCACCATCCGCCGGGGGCGCGGCGAGCCCCCCTGCGACCTTGCACCGACACCGCGGCGGCGGCCCCAACGGGCCGCCGCCGTCACGCTGCCCGGGCCCGCCCGCGGAACAGCATCGGCACCGCCGGGATGCCGAGGAGCGCGACGAGAGCGGCGATGAGGTAGGCGTGGTGCAGGCCGACGCCGTCGGCGAGGGCGCCGACCGTCCAGATGCCGAGAGCACGGATCAGGAAGTTCAGGGCCAGGAACGTGCCGTTCGCCAGGGCCCTGTTGTCCGGGAACGCGTCTTGCACCGTGGCGAGCAGGACCGGCGCGGTGCCGAGGGCGCTCAGGCCGAGCAGCACGAGCAGCGGCAGGGCCAGGTAGCCCGGGCTGAACAGGAAGGCCAGCATGATCACGGGCGCCGCCACGGCGACCGTGAGCAGGACGCTGCCGCGCCCGAGCCGGTCGGACAGGGTACCGGCCGACAGCGCCCCCACCACGCCCGCCGCCTCCAGGATCGTCAGCGACGCGCCGGCGAGCCACAGGCCCGAGCCCCCAACGTCCCGCATGAACAGCGGCAGGTAGGTCGTAGCGGCCACGACGAGGAACACCCGCGTGATCAGGATCCCGGCGATCGCCGGGAACACGCGCAGGCTCTCGGCGAGCGGGAGCAGGCCACCGCGACCCCCCGCGCCGTGCGCGGAGACGTTCCGGAGGCGCACGAACAGGATGATGCTGACCGCCCAGCCGATGAACGCGAGGCGCCACAGCCCCGCCAGGCCGAACCATCCCACCGCGGCGACGGCGAGCACCGGCCCCACCGAGCGCCCGAGCTCGCCGGCCGCCATGAACACGCTCATGCCCGTGCCCACGCGTCGCCCCGACACCTGCGCCACCATCGGCGGCGCAGGTGCATGGAAGCACGCCATGCTGATGCCGGCCGCGACCAGCAGCAGGGCCAGCGACAGGTAGCTGGAGGTGAAGCCCATCATCGTGATGAGCGTCGCGGTGACGGCCGGCGCGAAGATCACGAAGTAGCGCAGGCTGACCTTGTCGGCGAGGTAACCGATGGCGGGCGTGATCAGGCTCGGGAGCTGCAGGAACACGGCCAGGCCGCCGGTCATGGCGTAGTCGGTCCGCAGGCGCTCCTGCAAGACGGGCAGGAGCGGCGCCACGAAGGCGGTGAAGGTGTCGTGCAGGAAGTGCCCGCCGGCGATCGTCGCGACCTCGCCCGTGCGGAACTCCTGCGCCGCGGGTTCCACGGACGTCGGCGGGCCGCCCGACGCGGCGCCGCCCGCACCGCCGCGGGCGGCCGCGCCCGAACCGGACCGTGCGCCCGCCCGCGTCGTCGGCCCGGCCGGCACAGGGTCGGCGAGCACCACCTCGCCGCCCTCGTCGTGGCCCGCGGCCCGTTCCGTCTCCGATCCCATGCGGGCCAGCATAGCCCGCGCCTGCGCCCGGTTCGCGCCGCGGGGACGCGGCGGGCTCACCGCCTCGGACTCGACGCGTCGGACTCAACGCGTCGCATTCAACGCGTCGCATTCAGCGCGTCGGATTCAGCGCGTCGCATTCAACGCGTCGGATTCAGCGCGACTCACCACTCGGCGCCTCGGACTCAACGCGTCGGATTCAGCGCCTCGGACTCAGCCCCTCGGACTCAACGTCTCGTCCACACCAGCAGGCGATCCACCCAACGGTCCGGCAGCCTGCGCACGAGAGCGGCCACCATGCGCGCGTCGCTGCCGACGCGGTAGCGGGTGCGCGGTCTCGCGGAACGCAAGCGCGTGCACCACCGCGCGGGCGACCGCCTCGGGCGGCGCGCCGTCGCCGTCGGCACCGCCGGCGCCGCGCAGGACGCCGTCGATCGCCTCGGCGTAGAACTCCTCCACGCGCCCGGACATGCGTGGGACGCGCGCGCGACCGGCGTCGCGCGACTTCTTCCAGATGGGGGTCGCCACCCGGCCCGGCTCGATCAGGCTCACCTGCAGACCCCACGGCTCGAGCTCGCGCCGGAACACGTCGTCGATCGCCTCGAGCGCGAACTTCGAGGCGGAGTAGGCACCGAGCAGGCGCGAGCCGATCATGCCCGAGATGGAGCCGACGAAGACGATGCGCGCGCGCCCACCGGCGTCCCGTGCCCGACGCAGCGCGGGCAGCAGTGCCTGCGTGACCGCCACCTGCCCCACGACGTTCACCTCGAACTGGTGGCGCAGATCGTCCAGGGGCAGGAACTCCAGGGGGCCGGCGACGGCGACCCCGGCGTTGTTCACCAGCCCGGCGAGACCAGGCGCGCCGCAGCGCTCCTCGACGATCCCCACCAGCCCGCGCACGTCCCGCGCGACCGTGATGTCGAGCCGCACCGGCGTGACCCCACCGTCGCCCTCCGCGGCCAACGCCTCGGCGTCCTCGTCGGAGCGCACCCCGCCGAGCACGCGGAAACCCGCGCGCCCGAGCGCCAGCGCCGTCGCCCGACCGATGCCCGAGGACGCACCCGTGACGACGACCCATGTGTTCCCCGACCCCTCCACGTCGTTCGTCACGGGCTCATCTTACGGTTCGCGAGGGTGCGGGAACGAAGCGATCCGCGGAGGAAGAACCTCCGCGGATCGCCGGCCGAAGGCCGTGAAGGAGAGAGTCGCCCTCGGGTCGCCAACGCCGGGACCGCCCCGGCCACAGTACGTTCACCCTAACTCGTTGCCTCGATTGGAGGCCCGAGAGCGCATAGCGTCGAAGGAACCCCGCCTTTTCAGTCCTTGTCGGTCTCGTGGAGCGGCCTACTCGGCTCGGCCCTTCGATGGCGTCATGGTAGGTGGCGCCCAACGCGCGGACCTAGGGACAGTTGTCCTCCGGCCCGCCGACGCCGGGCGCCCCCGCGCCCCCCGGCCCGCCGACGCCGGGCGCCCCCTCCGCCAGGAGCGACGCGCGCACACCGTCGGGGACGGGGGCCGAACGTTGCGCCGCGTAGTCGTACCAGACCACGACCGACGCGATGTCGGCGGCCGTCCGGCCGTCGGCCACGACTCGCTGGCCCAGCTCGATGCTGCTGCGCCCGATGCGCTGGACCCACGTCTCGAGCTCGACGTGCTGGCCGAGGTGTACCTGGAGGCGGAAGTCGATGGCGAGGTGCGCGAGGATCAGCGAGCCGACGCCGCGGGGGCCGACGCCGCCGCGGGTCTTGCCGACCAGCTCGAGCCGCCCGAGCTCGACCCAGCTCGCGAAGGCGGCGTTGTTGACGTGTCCGAGCGCGTCGGTATCGGCGAACCGGACCTGGATGGGGGTGATGAGCATGCTCCTCCTCTCCCTCGCGGAGCGCCGAGCGTGCCTCGCCGCCCTCCGCCCGGCTTCCCGGCGCCGCCCGGTCGACGCGCGGCCCCGTCTCCGGCGCTGCGCGAGGCTCAGGGGCGCCGCCGGCGCTGGGCTCAGCCGCGCCGCCGGCGCTGGCAACGCGCGCAGTAGACCGTGCCGCGCTGCCCCACCACGGCGCGGCGCAGCGGCCGCCCGCAGCGGGGGCACGGCTCCTCGGCGTGGCCGTAGGCCGCCAGCTGCTCGAGGTACGCGCCGACCTCGCCGTTGACGGTGCGGTAGTCGTTCAGGGTGGTGCCCTGAGCCTCCAAGCTGGCCGCCAGGACGTCGCGGATGGCGCGGTGCAGCGCGGCGGCGCGGGCGGCCGACACGAGGCGCGCGGGCGTCTCCGGGTGCACGCGTGCGCGCCACAACGCCTCGTCGGCGTAGATGTTGCCCACGCCCGCCACGGGGCGCTGGCTCAGGAGGTAGGTCTTGACCGCCTGGCTCGAGCCCCGCAGGCTGCGCCGGAAGCCAGCGACGGTGAACGCGTCCGACAGCGGCTCCGGCCCCAGCGCCGCCAGCGTCGGCAGCCCGGCGTAACAGCCGGCACGCACCACGAGGAACCGCCCGAAGCGCCGTGGATCCCGGAAGTGCAGGGTGGCGGGTGCGGGGCCGGACAGCGCGAGGCGAACCCGAACGTGGCCCGCGGCCGCGGCGGCCGGCGGCGCCGCGGACACCACCCCCGTCATGCCGAGGTGCACGATCAGCTCATCGCCGCCGGTGAGGGGCAGCAGCAGGAACTTCCCCCGCCGCGTCACGCGCTCGATGCGCCGGCCCTCGGCACGATCGAGGTCGCGGTACTTCGGGCCCGCCGGCGCCAACCGCTCGACGGCCAGGATCGTGCGCCCGGTCAACCAGGGGTCCAGCTCGCGCCGGACCGTCTCGACCTCAGGCAGTTCGGGGATAGCGGACGGCCCCCTCGTACAACGCGCGGCCCACGATGGCGCCCTGCAACCCCAGGCGCTCGTAGAGCTCGAGATCGGCGTCGCTGCCCACGCCGCCGCCGGCAACGAGGCGGTGGGGGAACGCCTCGCGCATCCGCCCGACGGGCTCGGGGTCCACGCCGCGCAGCGTGCCGTCGCGGCCGATGTCCGTGTACACGAGGTGACGCACGCCCTGCCGCTCGACGCGGCGGGCGAGCTCGGTCGCGTCCACGTCGGTCACCTCGGCCCAGCCGTGCACCGCCACGTGCCCATCGCGCGCGTCGATCGACACCACCACGCGATCGGCGCCGAACCCCTCGAGGAGGGCCTCGACCACCTCCGGCTCGGAGATCGCGACGGTCCCGAGGATCACGCGGTCGACGTGCTCGAGCCAAGCGGCAGCCGCCTCCACGCTGCGCACGCCGCCGCCGAGCTCGAGGCGAGCGGACACCCCGCGCGCGAGGCCGCGGATCAGCTCGGCGTTGTCGCCGCGCCCGAGAGCCGCGTCGAGGTCGACGACGTGGAGCCACGCCGCTCCCAGGTCCGCCCAGTGCACGGCGGCCTCGAGCGGCGTCTCGAAGTACACCGTCTCCCGCTCCGGGTCGCCCTCGTACAGACGCACCGCGCGCCCCTGCTGGATGTCCACTGCCGGGATGATCTCGAACATCGCGGCCGAAGTATAGCCCCTCGGCCGCCCCGCGCTCACACGCTCATGCCCTGTACGGCGCCCGCCTGCAGCACCTCGAGCTGCTCGGCATCGCCGTTGCGCTCCCACAGGCGGCGACGGACGGGACCCAGCCGCAGCAGCTCGGGCACGGTGAGGAAGTCGTACTCCCCGGACAGCTCCCCGAGCACCGTATCGAGCGCCTGCAGGAGCGGTCCGCGGTCGTCGGCGGCCGTGTCGGTCACCGTGTACAGCGCCTCGTGCAGCAGCACCACGGCGCCCGGCCGGATGACGTGGCGCAGGCGCGCCACGAAGGTGGGCGCGTCCGCCACGTCCCAATCGAGGCAGTGCCCGGCCCACGTCACGAGGTCGATGCCCGTGTGGCGGATCGCGCGCGCGCCCGCCAGGTCGAGGTGCCCGTAGGGCGGCCGGAACAGCGGCGCGGCGTGAACGCCCAACGCCGCCTGAGCGCGCGCCACCTCGTCGAGCTGCCGTCGCAGCGACAGCGTCGTCATCGAAGGGTGCGTGTAGGTGTGGTTCGCCACCGTATGGCCGCGCGCGCTCACCTCCGCCACCAGCTCCGGGAAACGCTCCGCCAGCACGCCGATCATGAAGTGCGTGGCGCGCGCGCCGTGGCGCTCGAAGAGATCGAGCAGCGCCGGCGTGACCGCCGGGTTCGGCCCGTCGTCGAAGGTCAGCGCCACCGCCTTGCGGTCCGTCCGCACGCCAACGACCGACCCGGCGACCGGGAGGAAGAGCCTGTTGCGCACCCGTGAAAGCAACGATCTCGCCATCACAACCCCCAAACGTGATATCGGAACGAGCCACTGATGCGGCCGAGCCGGAAGCCGAGCGCGAAGAGGTACGCGCGACGCCGGTTGGAGAACACCTGGCCGAAGCGCAACAACAGCCTGACGAGCCGCTTCACGCCCTCGGAGCGGGGCAAGCGCGGCATGCCGCGGCCGAGGTACCGCTTGTACAGCAGCACGTTGTAGCGCCCGTAACCGTAGGCCTGGCGGAACGCGCCCGCCCTTCCGGGGCGGAGGCGGATGTGAACCAGGGCCTCGGGTGCGAACTCCAGCGGCACGCCGGAGAGTTGCACGCGCCAGCAGTAGTCGGTGTCCTCGAGCAGCCCCATGTCCTCGTCGAACCCGCCCACGGCCTCGTGCACCTCGCGGTGCACGCCCAGGCCGCACCCCCCGGCGTGCGGTAGGAAGGCCGGGTAGGCGTAGATCTGGACGCCGTTCTCCTGCCCCACCGTGCGGCTCGAGCGCGTGGCGCTGTCGTTCAGGAGGTCGCCGTCCCAGCGCGAGGCGACGAAGCGGGAGCGCGTGAGGGCCTGCTGCATGCCGCGCACCCAGGCACGATCGGCGACGTCGTCGGCATCGAGGAAGGCCAGCCATTCACCGCGAGCCGCGCGCGCGCCCAGATTGCGGGCGTGGGCGGCGCCGGGACGGTCGCCCGCGTCGACGAGCCTGAGCCCGGGGACGCTAGACCGGAAGCGCTCCACCACCGGGCCGAGCCCACCGCCCGAGCCGTTGTCGGCGACCACCACCTCCCACGGGCCGTCGCCGGGCTCCTGATCGGCCAGGGCAGCCAGCTGCTGGGCCAGCAGGTCGGCCTCGCTACGGCATGGGATGACGACGGTGAGCACGCTTCTTCCGACCTCCACGGAGTTGAGAACGCTGGGCGCGGGCTCGGGAGGACTCGCCCCCACGAGCCCGCTCCGCCTGGGCTGAGGCTCGCGGTCATGCTAGCGCCGGAAGGGCCGCGCCGCCGTGATGCGCGCCGCCATTCTCGCCGCGCTCCCGCCTCACAGCCCCCACACGCGGTAGCGCAGCGATCCATCGAGGCGCCCCAGCGCGAAGAAGAGCGCGAAGACGTACCCCGGCCGCCGACGGGTGAACAGGCGGCCCGCGTGGATGCCGAGGCGGAACACCCGCTTCAGACCGTCGATGCGCCGCAGGCGCGGCATGCCGTGCGCGCGATAGCGCTTGTAGAGCAGGACGTTGAAGCGGCCGTACCCGTACGCCTGCCGCATCTGACCGATCGTCGTGGGCCGGAAGCGCATGTGGACGAGCGCTTCGGGCGCGAACGCGAGCGGCACGCCGGAGAGCTGGATGCGCCAGCAGTAGTCGGTGTCCTGCAGCCGCAGCATGCGTTCGTCGAAGCCGCCGACCGCCTCGTGGACCTCCCGCCGGACGCCGAGGCCGCATGCGCTCGCGTGCGGCAGGAAGGGGGGGTAGTCGTAGCTCAGCAGGCCGTCGCGTTGATGGAAGTGGCGACTCCCGCGGAGATTCTCCGGGTTGAGGCGCTCGCGGTCGAGGCGCGACGCGACGAACGGGGCCCGCCGGAGCGCCCGGATCATGTTGCGGACCCAATCGCGGTCGGCCACGTCGTCGGCATCGAGGAACGCGAGCAGGTCGCCGCACGCGGCGCTCACGGCCACGTTGCGGGCGTGCGCCGCCCCCACCGCGTCGCGCGCGTCCACCCGGCGCAATCCGGGCACGGATCCGCGGTAGCGCTCGACGAGCGACGCGAGGCCCGGGCCGACGCCGTTGTCCGCGACCACGACCTCCCATGGCTCGTCCGCGGGCGATCTGGGCCGCCAGCGCATCGAGCTGCTCGGCCAGGATCTCGCTCTCGCCGCGGCACGGAATGATGACGCTGAGCATGTCGCGCTCCGCTCCGGGGCCTTCGGGGCCGTCGGGGCTGCGGGGCCTCAATCGAGGTCCAGGAACGCGTCGAGGCGGTCCTGGGCCCGTTGGCGATCGGCGTCGTTGTCGGCGCGTTCGACGGCGGCCTCGAGCAGCTCCATGTAGCGCTCCTCGAGCTCCCCCCTGCGACGCTCGGCCCACGGCGAATCGAAACCTCCGAGGAACTCGCCGCCGTAGGCCCGCAGAGCCTGCTCGACGGCGAGCGCGTCGCCGCCGTTCAGGGCGTCCACCGCCACCCGGTCGAAGTCGGCGGCGTCCCAGCGGACGCGACCGGCGAACTCGAGGCGCAGGCGATCGGCCTCCACCGCGACGGAGCCGACGCCCGCCAGCGTCTTGCGCAACCTGCTGACGAGCACGTGCAGGTGGTTGTCGGCCGCCGCCGACCACCACAGCTCGGCACGGGCCTGGTGCACGTCGACCTCGCGCCCCTCGTCCAGGAGGAAGAGGAGCAGCTCGACGACCTTGCGCGCCTCCCAGTGGAGGCGCTCGGCACCGTAGTTCGCGCCCAGCCCGCCGAGGCTGGTCAGCACCAGCTCGTCGTCGGCGGCCGAGCGAAGCACTCCGGCCCGCTCGAGACGTACACGCACCGCCTCGCGCAGCTCGGGAGGCGTGAAGGGCTTGGTGAGGTAATCGTCGGCGCCCTGGGCCATGCCGCGCCGGACGTGATCGCGGTCGCTCAGCGCCGTGAGGTAGATGAAGGGCACGCTTCGCAGCGCCGGCACGCCCCGCACGGCCTCGTGCAGCTCGAAGCCCGACATGCCGGGCATGGTGACGTCGCTCACGATGAGGTCGGGCCGCAACCCGGCGTGGAGGGCGTCCACGGCGTGCTGCGGGCGGTCGAAGGGAACCACGTGGTAACCCTGCAGCACCGAGGCGATGAGGGTCAACACCGAGGCGTCGTCGTCGACGACGGCGAGCGTCACCCGCGCCCCGGCCTCGGCCGCACCGGCCGCGGGCGCACGGCCCATCGCCGCACCCCCGACCGGTTGCTCCGCTACGCCGTCCGTCACCCTGGCCCGCTCCCTCCGCGCCGGCGGCGCCCATCCGTTCGCGCCCGCCCGGTGCCTCCGCCGCCGCATGCCGGCCATGCCGGTCGCCAGCACCTGCCGGTCGTGCCGACGCCAGCGTCGAGGCGGATCCGACCCTGGACCTACCATCATGCCGTGGCCGGCGCGGCCCCGGGATGAATCTTCGCACGCACCGCCGGCGACGCGTTCGGGACGGCGCCCAGGGCGCGTTCCACAGCGCCTTGACAGGCGCCGGGGGTCACCTATACTTTGAAGGGATGGTTTCTCGCCACGACGCGACTCTCAACCTGGCCTCGCTCCTCAACAACGCCCCCGGCTCCGCCGACGAGACGGCGGCGGAGGGGTCGTTGGAGCCGGAGCAGGACATCCTCGACGCCGACGGGCTCGAGCTGCGGGAGCCTCTGCGTTGGAGCGTGCGCGTGCGCAACGCAGGCGGCGACGACGATTTCCTCGTGGAGGGCGAGGTCGCGGGAACCGCGGTCCTCGATTGCCGCCGCTGCCTCACCGAGGTCCCCACGTCGGCCTCCGCGGCGTTCGTGATGCCCATGCAGTACCTCGGAGACGAGGGCGGGCTGCGCCTCGACGAGTTCGGCGAAGACGACGAGGAGCGGCTGGTGTTCGGCCGTCCCGAGGTCGACTTCGCGCCACTCCTGACCCAGCTCTTCGCCATCGAGCTGCCCCTCACCGTGCTGTGCCGCGAGGAGTGCCGCGGGCTCGCACTGGACGGCGTGAACCTCAACGAGCACCCCGATCACGTGGCCGATGGGGAGGGCCGCCGCGACAGCGGTCCGGCCTCCCCCTTCGACGCCCTCAAGGATCTCGACCTGACGTCCTGACGGGCGCCGCGGGCCTCATCAGCCAAAGGAGACTGCAGTCATGGCCAAACATCCCGTACCGAAGAAGCGCGCTTCGAGCTCGCGGCGCGACCGGCGCCGTTCGCACCACGCCCTGAGCGCCCCGACCCTGGTCGAGTGCCCACAATGCAAGGCCAAGAAGCCGCCTCACGTCGTATGTCCCGAGTGCGGCAGCTACGCGGGGCGCCAGGTGGTCAGCGAGGCCTGAGGGCCGCGCGACCGACGATGAGAGCCACGCGGCGGCGCCCCGCACCCTCGGGAGCGCAGCCGCGGAACGAGCCTCCGGCGCGCGTTCGTGGCGGCCTTCCGGCCGCCGTCGGCGCGCGCCGGCTCGTGCATGGGAGCGGGCCCGCCCTGGCGCGGCGGCACGTCCCAGGACGGAGCGTACGACCCTCGTGAACACGACCGGCAAGCGCCGGGCCGGCGTGAGCGCCCTCGGCGCCTACGCGCCCGAGCGGATCCTCACCAACCAGGATCTCGAAGCGATGATGGACACCTCCGATGCGTGGATCACCACGCGCACGGGCATCAAGCGCCGCCACATCGCCGCCGACGACGAGTTCACCAGCGACCTCGCGATGCGCGCGGTCGACGATCTCGTCGAGCGCCACGGCGCGGACGCCCTCGACGGCGTCGACATGGTCATCGTCGCCACCAACACGCCGGACGCGCTGTTCCCGGCGACCGCCGCGCTCGTCCAGAACCGCTTCGGGCTCGCCGCCGGCGCCTTCGACCTGCTGGCGGCCTGTCCGGGGTGGCTGTACGCGCTCGGGATCGCCAAGGGCTTGGTCGAGTCCGGCCAGTGCCGGCGCGTGCTCGCCATCGGCGCCGAGGCGCTCACCAAGATCGTCGACTGGAACGACCGCTCGACCGCCGTCCTGTTCGGCGACGGGGCGGGCGCGGTCGTGGTCGAGGAGGTGGCCGAGCCGTTCGGGCTGCGCTCCGTCGTGCTCGGTGCGGACGGGTCCGGCGCGCCGCACCTGCACAAGCGGGCGGTCGGACGCTGCCTGCCCAACGGCGACCCGCTGGCCGAGACGCTGTACATGAACGGGCGCGAGGTGTTCAAGTTCGCCGTGCGCGTGATGAGCACCGCCACGCTCGAGGCGGTCGAGAAGGCCGGGCTCGAGCACGACGACATCAGCCTCTTCGTGCCGCACCAGGCCAACCTGCGCATCATCGAGGCGGCCCGCGAGCGGCTGGAGCTGCCGCCCGAGCGGGTGGTCGTGACGGTCGACGAGTACGGCAACAACTCCACGGCCAGCATCCCCCTGGCGCTGCGCACCGCGCTCGACGACGGCCGCATCGTGGAGGGGGACAACCTCCTGCTGGTCTCGTTCGGGGCGGGCCTGACGTGGGCCGCGGCGGTCCTGACCTGGGGCGGTCCCGCGTGAGCGCGGAGGCGGCCGGCAAGGCCGCCGACCTGGTCGCCGTCTTCCCCGGCCAGGGCTCGCAGCGCGTCGGCATGGCCCACGCGCTGTACCTCCACAGCGCCGCGGCACGCGTGGTGCTCGACGCCGCCGAACGCTCGGTAGCGGGGCTCCTCGCGCTCATGTGGCAGGGGCCGGACGACGCGCTGCAGCTCACCGAGAACCAGCAACCCGCCCTGGTCGCCGCCGGCGCCGCGGCCTACGCGGCGTACCGCGAGGCCGGCGGCGCGGCCCCGGCCTTCGCGGCGGGCCACAGTCTCGGCGAGTACACCGCGCACGTCGCGGCCGGCTCGCTGGACGTCGGGGACGCCGTACGGCTGGTGCGGAAGCGCGGCACCTACATGCAGGAGGCCGTGCCGGAGGGGCGGGGTGCCATGGCCGCGGTCCTCAAGGCCGACCCGGACACCATCGAGCGCGTCTGCCGCGAGGTGGAGGACGACGCGGCGGGTGGCGGGGCGGCCGTGGTCGAGGTCGCCAACCTCAACGCGCCGGGCCAGACGGTGATCTCGGGCACGGCCGAGGCGGTCGCGCGGGCGTCGGAGCGACTCCGAGAGGAGGGCGCGCGGGTCGTGCCCCTGAAGGTGTCCGCGCCGTTCCACTGCCGCCTCATGCAGGGCGCTGCCGATCGACTCGCGGCGGACCTCGCCGAGGTCCGCTTCGGCGAGCCCGCCTTCGGGATCGTCTGCAACGTCACGGCGGACCTGCTGGAGAGCGGCTCGGCGGCCCCGGAGCTCCTGGTGCGCCAGGTCACGGCCCCGGTGCGCTGGGTCGCGTCGCTCGAGCGCCTGCACGGGCTCGGCGGGCGCCGCTTCCTCGAGTTCGGCTCGGGGAAGGTGCTCACGGGCCTCATCGGGCGCACGCTCGAGGGCGTACGGGCCCTGGCGGTCACCGACCCCGACTCCCTGAGCGAGGCGTTGTGAGGGCCGCGGCCGGCGGCTCCGGGCCCGCGGGGGGCTCTCCGGCTCGGCGCGCGGCGCTGGTGACGGGCTCGAGCCGCGGCCTGGGCCGCGCCGTGGCGCTGGAGCTCGGCCGCCGCGGCCTGCGCGTCGGCGTCCACTACGTCCGCTCCGAGGGGCCGGCGGCCGCGGTGGCCGACGAGATCGTCGGCGCCGGCGGCGAGGCGGAGGTCTTCCGCGCCGACCTGGCCGACCCGGACGCCTGCGCGAGGCTGATAAGGGAGGCGACCGCCGCGCTCGGCTCGCTCGACGTGCTCGTCAACAACGCCGGCATCACCCGGGACGGCCTCGCGCTTCGCATGAAGGGCGACGACTGGCAGGCGGTCCTCGATACCAACCTGAGCGCCGCCTTCCATCTCTCGAAGGCGGCGCTGCGCGGCATGGTGCGCGCGAACTACGGCCGCATCGTGAACATGGCGTCGATCGTCGCCATCCGCGGCAACGTGGGGCAGGCGAACTACGTCGCCTCCAAGGCGGGCCTCCTCGGCCTCACGCGGGCGCTCGCCCGCGAGTACGCCTCAAGGGGCGTGACCGTGAACGCCGTCGCGCCGGGCTTCATCGCGTCGGACATGACGGACGCGTTGTCCGAGGAGGTCCGTGCGGCCTACCTCGCCGAGATCCCGGCGGGGCGTTTCGGGTCGCCGCAGGACGTGGCCGCGGCGGTCGCTTTCCTGGCCAGCGAGGAGGCCGGTTACATCAACGGGCAGACGTTGCCTGTTGACGGTGGGATGGTCATGCCGTAAGGTTCTCGGGGCCCGGCATCGGGGCAGCAGAAAGCCCGCCTCCATCGCACGGACCGCCAGAGAATGCCCGCAGGGGCCGTGCTAGAATCGCGCAAGCTCTTCAGTCGAACGGCCGCCTGCGTGAGGAGGAAGCCAAGCATGAACGACAACGAGATCCTGGCGAAGATCAAGGAGGTCGTCGCCGACAAGCTCGATGCCGACCCCGGCGACGTGAACGAGGAGGCGTCGTTCGTCGACGATCTGGGGGCGGACTCGCTCGACGTCGTCGAGCTGATCATGGGGCTGGAGGACGAGTTCGGTATCGAGATCAGCGACGAAGAGGCCGAGAACATCCGCACGGTAGGCGACGCCGTCAGCTTCATCTCCGACAAGCAGTAGGCACGGACCGGCCGGGCGGCGCGCGGCGGGCCCGGCCGGAACGCACCCTCCGATGCCGTCGGCGTCGGCCGGGCCGCGGCGCGCGCGCGGCCCGTCGGGTTAGTGTGGGTATCCAATGAGACGAGTCGTCGTCACGGGCGTTGGACCCGTCACTCCCATCGGCGTCGGCGCCGGACCCTACCTGCGGGCTCAGCAGGACGCCAGGAACGGCATCCGCACCATCACCAATTTCGACGCGAGCGACCTCGCCGTGAGGATCGCCGGTGAGGTCGACGTGGACGTCGAGGCGCACCTCGGGCGCAGGGAGGCGCGGCGCCTGGACCGCTTCGTGCAGCTCGCGCTGATCGCGACGGACCTCGCCGTCGAGGACGCGGGCCTCTCCCGCGACGAGCTCGCCGGCGAGCACGCCGGCAGCCTCGTCGGCTCGGGCGTCGGCGGGATCGCCACCTGGGAGGCGCAGTCGCAGATCCGCTTCGAGCGCAGCGCGATGCGCATGAGCCCGTTCTTCATCCCGATGCTCATCGCCAACATGGCGAGCGGCCATGTCGCGATGCGCTACGGGCTGCTCGGCCCCAGCTCGACCGTCGTCACCGCGTGCGCCACGGGTTCGGGCAACATCGGCGACGCCTACCACGTGATCCGGCGCGGCGAGGCCGACCTGATGCTCGCGGGCGGCACCGAGGCTCCGGTGACCCCCATGGGGATCGCCGGCTTCGCGGTCATGAAGGCGCTGTCGACCCGCAACGACTCGCCGGAGACCGCGAGCCGTCCCTTCACCGCCTCACGGGACGGCTTCGTCGCGGGCGAGGGCGCGGGCGTGGTCGTGCTCGAGGAGTACGAACGCGCCGCGGCGCGCGGCGCGCGCATCTACGCCGAGGTGGTCGGGTACGGGACCAGCGCCGACGCCTACCACATCACGGCCCCGGCGCCCGGGGGGACCGGCGCGGTCCGCTGCCTGCGGCTGGCGCTCAAGAGCGCGGCGGTGGAACCGGAGGAGGTCGGCTACATCAACGCCCACGGGACCTCCACGCAGGCCAACGACCTCAACGAGACGCTGGCGCTCAAGACCATCTGGGGCGACGCCCGCAGCGTGCCCCCGGTGTCGTCGACGAAGTCGATGACGGGGCACCTGCTGGGGGCGGCCGGGGGCATCGAGGCGATCGCGACCGTGCAGGCGCTGCACAGCGGCGTGCTCCCGCCGACGCGCAACTACCTCGAGCCCGACCCCGAGTGCGACCTCGACTACATCCCCAACGAGGCTCGCGAGAAGCGCGTCGATGTCGCCATCTCCCAGAATTTCGCCTTCGGCGGCCAGAACGCGGCCCTCGTCTTCCGACGGGTCTGACCCCGGATGAGCGCGGTGCCGGCCGCCCGCGCGCGCGGCCCCGCGTGAGGGTCTACGTGGGGGTCGACGGCGGTGGCAGCAAGACGCGCACGGTGGCCGTCGAGGAGGGGGGCGCCGTTCTCCTCGACCACCTCGCCGACGGCACCGACCTTCCCGCGCGCGGGGCCGAGCACGTTCGCCGCGTGCTGCGCGAGATCCGCGACCTGGTGCGCGACGCCGCGCACGACGCGGCCATCGCCGGCATCGCGCTGGGGCTCCCCGCCTGGGGCGAGATCGACGCGTGGGACGCCGAGCTCGCCCGCCTCGTCGACGCCGTGTTCCCGCCCTGGCCGCTGCGCATCCACAACGACGTGCGCCTGGCGCTGGAGGGCGCGCTCCCCGGCGAGAGCGGGGTGCTGGTCCTCAGCGGGACCGGCTCCATGGCGTGGGGCAAGGCGCGGGGCGCGGACGGCTGGCGCGAGGCCCGTACGGGCGGGTGGGGACCGCTGCTCGGGGACGAGGGGAGCGGCTGGGACCTCGGGGTGGAGGCCCTGCGCGCGGTGTGCCGCGCCGACGACGGGCGCGGCCCCTCGACCGCCCTCAGCGCCGGAGTCCTCGAGGCGCTCGGCGTCCCGGACGTGCGCGGGGCGCTCGCGCTGCTGTCGCTGCCGGCGCAGCCGCCGCGGGCGCGGGTGGCGTCGCTCGCGCGCGTCGTGGCCGACGCCGCGGACGGCGGCGACCGAGTCGCGAACGGCCTCATCGACGCTGCCGCCGCGCACCTGCGGGCGCACGTCGAGGCGCTGCTGGTGAGGCTCGAGCTGCCCGCCACCACGGCCGTGGCGACGGCGGGAGGGTGCTTCGGCGGACGGGCCCTGCGCGAGGCGTTCGCGCTCGAGCTGCGCCGCGCCGGCCTGGCCGCGCCGCGCCGGCCCTACGCGGCCCCCGCCTTCGGGGGCGCCGTCCTGGCCGGCCTCGACCCCCGCGCGCTCGACGCCGCGGTAGCGGGGGGCGGCGACGCCGACGGAGACGCGGCGTCCCCATGACCTGCGCGGCGCTCGTCGCGCGCGCCCGCATTGAACCTCTCACGGCGCGCGCCTATCATGAGGGGCACCCAACTCGGGTCCGGGGCGACGAGCGCCCCGACGTACGCCACGCCGGCCGCGACAGCGGCGGCGTCGGATCATGCAAGGGGGAATTCCCGTGAAACCACGGCACGTCACCATGCTGCTGGCCTCGATGCTAGTAGCGCTCGCGGGGATCGCGGCCCAGGCCGCGAGCACCGTCACGGTGGAGATCCCGCAGTACAGCGACGCCACCAAGCCCTTCTTCGAGAACGCCGCGAAGGCCTTCATGCAGGACCACCCGGACATCAAGGTGGTCATCCAGGAGTCCACCTGGGACAACCTGCACCAGGTACTGGTCACGGACATCGCCGCCAAGAAGGCGCCGGACATCTCGATCGTCGGCACGCGCTGGCTGCCCGAGTACATCTCCTCGGACGTGGCCATGCCGCTCGACCTGCCGTCGTCGTTCACGGACCGCTTCATCCCGGCATTCCTGCAGCCCTCGTCCATCCAGGGCCAGCTCTACGGCCTGCCGTGGGCCGCGAGCGACCGCGCCCTCATCTACAACAAGGATCTGTTCGACCAGGCCGGCATCTCGAAGCCGCCCACGAGCTGGGACGAGCTGAAGGCGGACGCCGACAAGATCGCCCAGCTGAACGGCCGCTACGGATTCGGCCTGCAGGGCTCGCAGATCGAGACCGACGTGTACTTCTACTACTTCCTGTGGGGAGCCGGAGGCGAGATCGTCGGCGCCGACGGCGCCAGCGGGCTGCACTCCCAGGCCGCCGCCGACGCGCTGACCTTCCTCAAGGGGATGATCGACGACAAGGACGTCGAGCCGAACGTCACGAGCAACACGCGCGAGGACCTGCGCGCGCTGTTCGGCCAGGGCCGCCTGGGCATGTTCATCTACCTGCCGCCCATCATCGGCTGGCTGAAGGACAACGCCCCCGACGTCAACTACGGCATCGCGCCCCTGCCCTACAAGTCCAACCCCGTGACGTACGCCGTGACCGACACGATCATGATGTTCAAGCCGTCGGTGACGGGGGCCAGCGATCAGCAGGTGCAGGACGCGCAGGCCTTCTTGCAGTACGTGTTCAGCAAGGACAACCGGGTGGAGTACAACAAGCAGGAGGGCTTCCTCCCCGTCCTCCAGGACGTCTCGCAGGACCCGTTCTTCACGGCCAACGAGAACCTCAACGCGTTCGTGCAGCTCCTGCCCGACGCGAAGTTCGCGCCGATCATCCCGAACTGGGAGAAGATCGCGCAACGGACCACCACCATGCTGCAGAACGTCTACCTCGGTCAGGAGCAGCCGGACGCCGCGCTGAAGAGCGCCGCGAGCGACATCGACCAGATCCTGCAGCAGTAGGGGCCGCGCCGGGCGCGCGACCGCGTGCCCGGCGCGCCACGCTTGGCCGGACCGCGCGTGGAGCGGCCGCTCGCTCCACGCGCGGGCCGGTCGGAGCGGGCAAGCAGGAACGGGCCGGTCGGAACGGGCCAGCAGGAAAGGGCCAGCAGGAACGGGCCAGCAGGAACGGGCCGGCCGGAACGGCCCGATCGGAACGGCCCGGTAGGAAGCGGCCCGGTAGGAACAGGCGACCGGAACGGGCCCGTCGGAACCGGCCCTTGGGAGAGGACGAAGGAAGCCGAGTGCAACCGCGCCGCCGCGCCAACGCGAGCAACGAGCAGGCGTTCGCCTACCTCCTGCTCGCGCCCGCGTTCCTCCTGGCGATCGCGGTGGTGGGCTACCCCATCGTCAACACCTTCATCACGGCGTTCTCGAAGACCAACGCCGTCGGCCAGCTCGCGGGCTCGGCCGGCCTCGCGAACTTCCGCGAGATCTTCCACGACCCGGTGTTCCTGCAGGCGTTGTGGCGCACCGCGCTGTGGACGCTCTGGGTGGTCGGGCTGACGACCGCCGTCTCGATGCTGCTGGCCCTCATCCTCTACGAGGACCTGCGCGGCCGGCGCGTGTTCCAGCTCATCTTGCTGATCCCCTGGGCCACCTCGGTCACCATGACGACCATCGCCTGGATGTGGACCATCAACGGCCAGACGGGCCTCATAAGCAACACGCTGCAGGTGTGGGGCTGGATCCCGGAGCCGCTCGGCTTCCTGGCGCGCGGCCCGTCGGCCCTGGCGGTCGCGATCGCCATCGGGATCATCGTGTCGATCCCCTTCACGACCTCGGTGCTGGTGTCGGGGCTGCACTCCATCCCCGCCGAGATCCTCGAGGCGGGGCTGCTGGACGGCGCCCGCGGCTGGGCGCGCTTCCGCTACCTGATGCTGCCGATGCTCGGGCCCTTCCTGACGATCACCCTCGTCATCAACCTCATCAACGTGTTCAACAGCTTCCCCATCATCTGGACCCTGACGCAGGGCGGCCCCGCCCACGGCACGGAGGTGGTGGTGACCTACCTCTACTTCACGGCCTTCCGCTTCAACGAGTTCGGCCAGGCGGCGGCCATGTCGCTCATCACCTTCGCCATCCTGCTCGTACTGAGCATCGCCTTCTCGGTGCAGACCATGCGGACGCGCTTCCGGTGAGGACCACGGCGCCATGAAGAACCCCGTCGTCAAGGGGCTGGCCTACGCGGTGCTCACGTTGATCTCCGTCATCATCCTGGTGCCGTACCTGATCATGCTCATCACCTCGTTCAAGACCAAGTCCGAGGTGTTCGCGTTCCCGCCGCCGTGGATCCCGAAGAGCTTCTACCTCGGCAACTTCGTCGACCTGTTCACGCGCGTGGAGTTCGGCCACGCGATGCTCAACAGCCTCCTCGCCGTCGGCGCGGCCACGGTGCTCACGCTCCTGATCGCCACGCCCGCGGCCTACGCCATCGCGCGCCTGCGCTTCCGCGGACGTTCGTGGATCGTCGCGATCTTCCTCGTCACGCAGATGTTCAAGCCGGTGGTGATCATCGTCGGGATGTTCCAGGTGATGGTCTTCTACCGCCTGCTCGACAACCTCGTCTCGGTCATCCTGGCGTACGCCACGTTCAACCTCGCGTTCAGCATCTGGATGTTGTCGAGCTACTTCCAGACCATCCCACCCGAGATCGAGGAGGCGGCCTGGATCGACGGCGCGTCGCGCTGGACCGCGATCCGGACGATCTTCGTGCCGCTCGCCCGACCGGGCATGACGGTCGCCTTCCTGTTCTCTTTCGTGGCAGGCTGGAACGACCTGGTGCTCGCCCTCAGCTTCCTGCGCTCGTCGTCGAACTTCACGGCCACGCTCGACATCTTCAACCTCGTCAGCGGCCGCTACACCGTGGAGTGGCAGCTGGTCATGGCCGCCGTGCTCATGGCGACCATCCCCGTCGTGATCATGTTCGGCTTCGTGCAGCGCTACTTCGTGGAGGGCTTCACCGCCGGCGCCATCCGCTGAGCGGCTCGATCGGCGCCTGGCGGTACTCCGGCCAGACCGATTGCGTGGCCGTAGCCCGGAAGGTGCCGGCCGCGGTCCGCCGCGTCGGGGGCGAGGCCGGTGCATGATGGCAGGCGTCCGTGCTCGCGTCCCATGCCCGACGGCGCGCTCGCATCCGTGCGCGCCGGCCGGAGGCTCGTGGCCGCGCCGGAAGGGAGAGGTCTTGGACCCCGAGAGCCCCAGCACCCCGCCGTCGCCGGCGACGCCGGAACAGCGCGCCGATCTCGCTGCGGCAGGGCGCCGCGCCCTCCTGCACGACGCCGCCGAGCGCGCTTCGGCCTACCTCGACGAGGTGCCGCACCGTTCGGTGAGGCCCACCGCCGCCGCCGTCGCGGCCGTCGAACGCCTGCGCGAGCCGTTGCCCGAGGCGCCGACGGATCCGGCCGAGGTGCTCGAGCTCCTCGATGCCATCGGCTCCCCCGCCACGCTCGCCTCGACCGGCGGCCGCTTCTTCGGCTTCGTCGTCGGGGCAACCCTGCCGATCACGCTGGCGGCGAACACGCTCGCCACGGCGTGGGATCAGAACAGCGCCTTCTTCGAGACGACCCCCGCGACGGCGATGTTCGAGGAGGTGGCCCTGTCGTGGCTGACCGAGCTGTTGGGCCTGCCCCCCGAGACGGGAGGCGGCTTCGTGACCGGCGCCACGGTCGCCAACGCGGCCGCCCTCGCCGCCGCCCGCCACCACGTCCTCGCCCGCGTCGGCTGGGACGTGGAGGCCGACGGCCTGGTCGGCGCGCCGCCCGTGCGCGTCGTGGTGGGCGGCGAGGTGCACCCCACCGTGCGCAAGTCCCTCGGGCTGCTGGGCCTCGGCAGGAACCGCGTCCACGAGGTCGCGGTGGACGGCCAGGGACGCATGCGCCCGGACGCCCTGCCCGACCTCGGTGGCCCGAGCATCGTGATCCTGCAGGCGGGCAACGTGAACACCGGGGCGTTCGATCCCTTCCTCGAGATCGCGCCGCGGGCGCGGGAGGCGGGCGCCTGGGTCCACGTCGACGGCGCCTTCGGCCTCTGGGCCGCGGCGTCGCCGCGATTGCGCGCGCTCACGCGAGGCGTGGAGCAGGCCGACTCGTGGGCCACCGACTTCCACAAGTGGCTCAACGTCCCCTACGACTCGGGCATCGCCTTCGTGCGCGATCCGACCGCGCTCGCGGCGGCGATGGCCGTCACCGCGGCCTACCTGCCGGGCGCGGGCCGGCGCAACCCGTCGGACTTCACGCCCGAGCTGTCGCGGCGGGGGCGCGGGGTCGAGGTCTGGGCGGCGCTCCGCCGCCTGGGCCGCTCCGGCATCGTGGACCTCGTCGAGCGCTCTTGCGCGCACGCGAGGCGCTTCGCCGACGGGCTTCGCGACGCCGGCTTCGAGGTGCTCAACGACGTGGCGCTCAACCAGGTGCTGGTCGCGTTCGGCGACGCCGAGCGCACCGACGCCGTGATCCGCGCCCTGCAGGAGGACGGCACCTGTTGGTGCGGCACGACGAGCTGGCAGGGGCGCACCGCGATGCGCATCTCGGTGTCGTCGTGGGCGACCACGCCCGAAGACGTGGAGCGCAGCCTCGCGGCGATGATCGCGGCGGGCCGGTCCGCCCCGGACCGCCCCGGCGGGACGCGCTAGCGGTTCGGAGCTCCCGAGGCGCGCGCCCCGCAACGGTCGCGGCACGCCCCCGGCGGAACGGCCCTTGCTGAACGACCCTCCGGCCACCTACCATCGATGGGTGCGGCGCGAGGGGTCCGGTCTCCAGGAGCGTGCCGGCGTACCCGTCGTCGAGGCGATCGCCGCGGTCGTGCTGTTCGTGCTCCTCGTCCTGCCGACGCTCACGCTGCTCGTGCGCGCCGCGTCGCCGACCCTCCTCGCCAGCCTGCTCAAGCCCGCGGCCGTGGAGGCGTTGCGCCTGAGCCTGCTGAGCACCGCCGTCAGCATCGGCATCACGGTGACGCTCGGCACGCCCGGTGGCCTACCTGCTGGCGCGCTACCGGTTCCCCGGCCGGCGCGTGTTCGACACGCTGCTCGGACTGCCGATCGTGCTGCCCCCGGTCGTGGCCGGGCTGAGCCTGTTGTTGGTGTTCGGCCGCCGCGGGCTCCTCGGCGGCCCCCTCGCCGCCGCCGGGATCCAGATCCCGTTCACCACCGCCGCGGTGGTGCTCGCGCAGCTGTTCGTGGCGGCCCCGTACTTCGTGCGCGCAGCGAAGTCCGGCTTCGAGGCCGTCCCCGAACGGCTGGAGGCCGTGTCGTGGACCCTCGGCAAGAGCCGCCGCGAGACCTTCTGGCGCGTGACGATCCCGCTCACCCTGCCGTACCTGGTCGAGGGCGCGGCGCTGGCGTGGGCCCGCGCCCTCGGCGAGTTCGGCGCCACCATCGTCTTCGCCGGCAGCCTGGCCGGTCGGACCCGCACCATGCCCCTGGCCATCTACGCAGCGCTCGAGAGCGACCTCGGCGACGCCATGGCGCTCGCGGCCGTCCTCGCGGTCGTGGCGTTCGCCCTGTTGTTCGCGTTCCGCTTCGTGCTGCGGCTCCGCGAGGTACCGGCGTGAGCGCCCGCGGTCGGCGAGGGCGCGCGCGCGGGGGGAACGACGCCCGCGAAGGTCGCGCCGCGGAGGGCCCGGCGGCGGCCGGCGAGCCGGTCGCGCTCGAGGTGGACGTTCACCTCGCGCTCGGCGCCTTCACGCTCGCGCCGACCCTGGCGACCACCAGCCGGCGCGTGGCGCTGTTCGGCGCATCGGGGTCCGGCAAGAGCCTCACGCTCGAGGTGATCGCGGGCCTCGCGCGGCCCGACGCGGGGGTCGTGCGCCTGGGCGGCGAGACCCTGTTCGACGCGGCCACGCAGCGCAACGTGCCGCCCCAGGGGCGCCGCATCGGCTACGTGCCGCAGCGCTTCCACCTCTTCCCGCACATGAGCGTGGCGGCCAACATCGCCTACGCCCTGCGGCCGGGCCGCTCCGACCGCGCCAGGGTGGCCGAGCTGCTCGAGGTGGTTGGGCTCACCGCGGTGGCCGACCGCCTTCCGGCGCGCATCTCCGGCGGGCAGCAGCAGCGCGTCGCCTTCGCCCGCGCGCTCGCCGCCGAACCGCGCCTGCTGCTCCTCGACGAGCCCTTCGCGTCGCTCGACGACATCGTGCGCACGCGCCTGCGGCGCTACACCTCCGAGCTCCTGCGCACCATCGGCACCCCCTCGCTGCTCGTGTCGCACAACCTCGTCGAGGCCACCATGCTGGCCGACACGCTCGCCGTGATGAACGCCGGCCGTATCGTCCAGGTCGGCGCCGGCGACGACATCATGCTGCGGCCCGCCGACGCCTACGTGGCCGAGCTCGCGGGCATGACCAACCTGCTCGAGGGCCGCGTGCGCAGGGCGGAGGGGCGGCAGATGCTGGTGGAGTGGGGCGGGGAGCTCCTGCGCGCGCCCGCCAACGGCGCGGCGCCCGGCGACCGCGTGACCCTGGGCATCCGGCCGGAGCACGTGCTGCTCCCCCCGCTCGACGCGGTGGGCGAGGGCACCGTTCACGCCGTCCTCGATGCCACCCTGCAGGAGGGTCTCGACCGCCGCGTCACGCTGCGCACGCGCACCGGCGCGGCCCTCGAGATGCTGCTCTCCGAGCGGATCTTCCACCGTTACGACCTGGCGCTGGGCAGGTCGGTGGCGGTGCGGCTCGAGCCGCACCACCTGTGGCCGGTGGCGCCGGCGGCCGGCGGCCCCGCCGCCGAGTCCTGAGTCGTACCGCACACGCGGGACGACCATTCTGGCTGCTGCCGCCCCTCGTGGCCGTCGTGAGCCGTCCCGGCAGAGGCGGGACAACTGTCCTTTGCGGGGCGAAGCGTCCCGACGGTACCTTGGGCGCAGGACCCGAGCCGGAGCCCGCCCCAGAGGCGCCTCCGGCCGAGGATGCCCGCCATCGGGGCGGCATCCTCCGGGGCCGTCCGGGCGACCGGCCGACCTGCCAGACGAGCAAAGGGGCTGCCACCGGCAGCCCCTTTGCCTTGACGCATCGGTCGTGCCAGAACGCTGCGAAAGGGCAGGGCACCATGGCCAAGACCACCAGGCGTACGTTCCTCAAGCAGACCGGCGCGGTGGCCGGCACGCTGGCCCTCGGCGGGCTCGTGCGGGCGCAGACCTTCGGCACGGAGAGCGCCACCATCCCGAACTACGACACCTTCACGAGCCTCACCTCCTCGCACTGGGGCGCCTGGTACGGCGAGGTCCGCGGCGGCCGGCTCGTGCGCGCCATCCCCTTCAAGGACGAGCAGTACCCCTCGCCCATGACCAGCGGCATGCCCGACCTGCTGTACTCCCCCTCGCGCATCCACTACCCGATGGTGCGCAAGGGCTTCTACCAGGACCGGAGCAAGAGCGACACCACCGGGCGCGGCGCGGAGCCCTTCGTGCGCGTCTCCTGGGACGAGGCGCTCGGAATGGTCGCCGAGGAGATGGAGCGCGTCAAGGGCGCGTACGGCAACAAGGCCATCTACGGCGGCTCCTACGGCTGGAACAGCGCCGGCCGCTTCAACTCGGCGTCCGGCAACCTGCGGCGTCTGCTCGCCCTCTACGGCGGCTACACCTCGTACGTCAACACCTACAGCGCGCCCGTCCTCCCGGTGATCACACCGCACGTGCTGGGCGACTCCCGCCCCGCCGCCTCCGCCTGGCCGACCATCGTCGACAACAGCCAGCTCGTCGTCTTCTTCGGCTACAACCCGCTCATCAACTGCGACATCCACTCGGGCGGCGACGCCTTCAACTACGACCTGTACTGGCTCTCCAAGCTCAAGGAGAAGGGCACGCCGGTCGTGTCGTTCAACCCGCTGCGCGAGGACACCGACATCTACCTGGGCACCGAGCACACCGCCCTCCGGCCCAACACCGACACGGCGCTCATGCTCGCCCTGGCCTACGTCCTGTACGACGAGAAGCTCCATGACCAGGCGTACCTCGACAAGTACACCGTCGGCTTCGACACCTTCGCCAAGTACCTCACCGGCGAGAGCGACGGCCAGGCGAAGACGCCCGAGTGGGCCGCCCCCATCACGGAGGTCCCGGCCGACGCCATCCGCGCCCTGGCGCGCCGCATGGCCGCCGGCCCGACCGCCATCATGGGCGGCTTCTCGCTGCAGCGCGCCGAGCACGGCGAGCAGCCCGTGTGGATGATGATCACCCTGTCGGCGATGCTCGGCCAGTTCGGCAAGGCCGGGGGCGGCGCACAGGTCAACTTCCCGCCGGGCCTCGGCGTACCTACCGGCGGCGCGCCCAGCGTGCCCGGCGTGCCGGCCATCGCGAACCCGGTCCCCGACTTCGTGCCGATCAACATGTGGGTCGACCAGCTCCTCAACCCCGGCGCCACCATCGATTACGACGGCCAGAGGATCACCTACAACGACATCAAGCTCGTCATGTGGGCCGGCGGCAACCCGCTGCACCACGCGCACGACATGAACCGCGTCATCGAGGCCTGGCAGAAGCCCGAGACCATCGTCGTCAACGACTTCAACTGGACCGCGTCCGCGAAGTACGCCGACATCGTGCTCCCCGCCACGACGACCATGGAGCGCAACGACATCACCGCCAGCAGCCACTACATCATCGCGATGAAGAAGCTCTCCGAGCCGCTGTTCGAATCGAAGAGCGACTACCAGATCTTCACGGAGCTCGCGGCGAAGCTCGGCCTCGAGGAGCAGTACACCGAGGGCAAGAGCGAGATGGACTGGCTGCGGCAGCTCTACGCCGTGGCCGAGAAGCAGGGCGCGGCGCGCGGCCTCGACATGCCCGACTTCGACGGCTTCTGGGACCGCGAGTACCTCGCCTTCGACGAGCCCGCCGCCTCCAGCGAGGTGGTCGCCTACAGCGGCTTCGTCGACGATCCCGCGCTGAACCCGCTGGGCACGCCGTCGGGCAAGATCGAGATCTACTCCGACAAGATCGCGTCGTTCGGCTACGACGACTGCCCCGGCATGCCGACGTGGCTCGAGCCCTCCGAGTGGCTCGGCGGCGCCATGGCCCAGACCTACCCGCTCCACGTCATCACGCGCCACCCGAAGTACCGCCTGCACTCGCAGCTCGACAACTCCGCCATCCACGACTGGTACGAGGTGCAGCAGCGCGAGCCCATGTGGATCCACCCGGACGACGCCGCTGCCCGCGGCATCGCCGACGGGGACGTCGTGCGCGTCTTCAACGGCCGCGGCGAGATGCTCGCCGGCGCGGTCGTGACGGACAAGATCCGCACCGGCGTGATCATGATCAGCGAGGGCGGCTGGTACGACCCGGCCGAGCCCGGCAAGATCGGCACGCTGGACAAGCACGGCAACGTCAACACGGTCACCACCGACAAGGGGGACTCGAAGCTGGCGCAGGGCAACCCCTCGAACACGGCCCTGGCCCAGGTGGAGAAGTACACCGAAGCGCTCCCCTACGTCACGGCCTTCACCCCACCCGCGTAAGGGCGGCCCGCGGTGCGGCGCGCTCGGCGCCGCACCGCGGGCCCCGCTCGCGCCGTGTTGCACGCAACCCACGCTCCACCCCCTGGGCCGGCCTCGCGCCGGCCCAGGCATGCTTTCGGGACCGCGCGCGCCGCGCCGGTCCCCCCGAAGGGAGCACCATGAGCGTCCATCGCCCACCTCCGGGTCGGCCCACGCTCCTCGCAACCCTGCTCGCGACCCTCACCCTCACCGGCGCGATCGTCCTCGCCGGGCTCGCCCCGGCCATGGCGCAGGGGACGGCGCCGGGGCCGCGCCTCCAGGCCGTCCTCGGCCGGCTGCGGCCCACGCCGGACGCCTACCTCGAGCGCGGCGCCCTCAAGCCCATCCAGACGATGGAGACCGACGCATCGATCCCGGGCCTGGCGGTGCGGCAACAACCGCTCAACGCGGGCCTGTTCGACACCGGCTGCGCCCAGTGCCACCGGCTCTCGGGGCCGCTGCCGCCCGCGAGCGGAGCGCCGGCCGACCTCTTCGACACTCTGGGCGCGCCCGCGGCAGCGGCAGGGCCGGCGCCCGCGGGCTTCCACCGCGTCACCGACGCGACGGAGCGCGACGACGTGCCGAGCTGGTCGCCCGACGGCAGCCGCCTGCTGTTCGAACGCCGCGGCGAGGACGGCACCTGGTCGCTGATGCTGGTCGACGCCGCCGGCGGCGAGCCTCGCGCGCTCACGTCCGGCTCGGACGCCGGCTGGGCCGATTGGAGCCCCGACGGCAGCCGCATCGTGTTCTGGGGCGTCGACGACGCGGGGCGCGGCAACCTGTGGCTCGTGGACGCCGCGGGCGGAGCGCCGGCGCGCGTCACGGACGCCGAGGCCACCGCCTTCCCGGTATGGAGCCCCGACGGCAGCCGCATCGCCTACCAGGAGAAGCTGCCGAACGGCGCGTGGTCGCTCGAGCTGCTCGATCCCGACACCCTCGAAGCGCAGCCGATCACCCCGCCGGTGCAGACCATGCCGAGCCGCCCGCAGTTCTCCCCTGACGGTGCCGCCATCGCCTACCAGGTGGCCGTTCACGGCGACTTCGGCCTGTGGCGCCTCGAGTTCCCGCGCTCCTCGACGGGCGCGGTGGACTACGGGGCGACGCCCGTGTCCGTTCCGGGCTCGACGCTGCTCCCGATGGACATCGGCCAGGCGCACGGCAACTCCACCTGGAGCCCGGACGGCACCCGCATCGCGCTGCAGATGGTCAACCTGGTCACCGCGCCGAACGGCGAGCCGCTGCTGAGCTACAAGACCTGGCTGACCGCACCCAACGGCGCCAGCCCGCAGCTGCTCCTGCCCGGGCGCACCCTGGCCGATCGGAGCCCCAGCTGGAGCCCGACCGGTTCGTGGCTGGTGCAGTGGTCGTGGAACGATGACCTTCGCGCCGCCGTCTGGCTGGTGTCCGCCGACGGCGCCACCGCCGTCGACCTGACGGCCGACCTCGGCGGCGATGCGCTCTACCCCTCCTGGAGCCCCGACGGCACGCGCGTGGCCTTCACGAGCGACCGCGAGGGAACCTTCGACGTCTGGGTCGCCGACCTCGCGGCACTGGTGCCGGACTTCCAGCCCTGAGGGTCGCCGTCACGAGTGCGGCCGCCCGCCACCTACGGCGGGCGGCCGCTCGCTCTCCGGCGGCAGCCGCTGCTCAGCCGCCCAGGCTCGACATGGCCGCGGCCGTGACCTGGCCGAGCTCCCAGTGGTGCTCCTCGGGCTTGCCGAGCACGACGCCGCGCATGATCTCGCGGACGCGGTCGGGCCCCTCGTGGCGCAGCGCGTCGCGCAGCGACACCCCGAGGTCGAACGCCAGGCAGGGCCGCACGGTGCCGCGCGCGTCGAGCCGGAGCCGGCTGCAGGTGGCGCAGTACTTGTCGGACACCGGCGTGATGAACCCGACGGAGCCCATCCCGCCCGGCACGCGCCAGTAGCGCGCCGGGCCGTTCCCGCGCCCGCGGCCGGCCGGCACCAGGCCGAGCTTGCGCGTGAGGCGCACGCGCTCTTCGGTGAGGTTCACGAAGCTGAACCCTGCCGTGGTGGCCTCGCCGATGGGCATGTACTCGATGAACCGGACGGCGACCGGGCGGTCGACGGCGAGGTACTCGATGAGCGACTCCATCTCGTCGTCGTTGACGCCGCCCATGACGACGGTATTGACCTTCACGGGCTCGAGCCCGACGTCCAGCGCGGACTCGAGCCCGGTCAGGACGGAGTGCAGGTCGCCGCCCCGGGCGATCCAGCGGAACTTCTCCGGGTCGAGGGAGTCGATGCTGATGTTGACGCGATCGAGACCCGCCTCCTTGAGCTCGCGGGCGTACCTGGGCAGGAGGTAGCCGTTGGTCGTCATCGACAGGTCGTCGACCTCGCAGCTGTCACGCATGGCGCGCACGAGGTCGGGCAAGGCGCCCCGCACCAGCGGCTCACCGCCCGTGAGGCGGAAGTTGCGGATACCAAGGCTGTTGGCGACGCGAACGATCTCGAGGATCTCGTCGAAGGTGAGGAACTCGTCGCGATCGGCGTAGGGTACGCCCTCGACCGGCATGCAGTAACGGCACCGGAAGTTGCAACGGTCGGTCACCGAGATGCGCAGGTAGTTGACGTCGCGGTCGAAGGCGTCGATCATGCGGGCCCGCTCGCCGTCCCGCGGGCGCGCTCGCCGGCCAGGAAGCTGGTCAGCATGCGCCCCGCCGCGCGGTAGAACGGGGTCTTCGCGTGGGCCTCCACCTGGGCGAGCCAGCGTGGGAACCAGGGCAACACGTGGCTCGCGAGGAAGGCGGCATCGGCTTCCGGATCGGCGCCGGCGGGCAGCTCCGCGCCCTCCGAAACCCGGTCGATGAGGTGCGCCATCACGGCCAGCTCGACGGCCACGTGGTCGGCCGGCGCGGAGAAGGTCTTGTCGACCGCGATCCCCTCGCGGTGCAGCGTCTCGACCACCTTGGCGTAGGCGTCGCCGTAGAGGCGCCCGTCCTCGCTCGTGTAGACGGACTCGAAGGGCGGCGCCTGGCCGGGTCCCGGGCCGATGAAGAGCTGGGCGTAGTCGACCGCGAGCGTCAGAAGGAGCTCGTCGAGGTCGCCCTCCGCGTGCTCCCCGAGGTACTCCGCGAGGGCGGCGGCGCCCTCCCCGAGCTCGAAGGCGGCCGCGCGCTCCTCGAGCAGCTCCAGGAACTCGGGGCTCGTCTGCAGCTCCCACGACGCCCGGTCCTGCTCGCGCGCGAACACCGAGGAGAACCAGCGGTACAGATCCGCACGGTCGTCGATGCGTTCGTCTCTCTCCTGCACTGCGTTCATGCCTTCACTTCCTTGTCGTGACGTTTCGCTCATGCCCACGGCACGACCTCGACGGTCGATCCCCGTGCAGCAACGTGTCCCGGATGCGTGACTACCAGTACGTCCGCCGACGCGGCCTGGGCCGGACCGTTCCCTCCGGCGAGTGCCTCGACCAACGGAACGCCGTCGACATCCATGCCCCGCCGCAACGCGGGCCAGAAGGCGGTCTTCGGGCCCGCCGTGGGCAGCTCTCCGATGAGGCGGGCCGCCGTCCGGCGGAGGTAGGGCGGCGGATCCGTGCGCCCGAGACGGCGGTGGAACCACACCGTCCCGAGGATCCAGAAGAGGGTCCAGGCGGCAGCCGGATTCCCCGGCAGCGCGAGCACGTCCACGCCGTGCACGGCTCCGAAGGTGACGGGCCCGCCGGGCTTCACCTGGACACCCTGGAACCGAAGCGTGCCGTGCGACTCGAGCAGCCGTCGCACCACGTCGTGGCGACCGACGGAGGCACCGCCGGAGGTGATGGCCAGGTCGATGCCCGCCCAGCGACGCAGCGCAGCGACGAGCTCCTCGGGATCGTCCCCTATGCGCTCGACCGCCACCACGTCGGCCCCCGCCTCGAGCGCGAGGCCAGCGAGGGCGGGTCCGTTCGCGTCGAAGGCGCTGCCCGCGGCCAGGCTCTCGCCCGGCGCCGCCAGCTCCTCGCCCGTGACGATGACCACGACGCGCGGCCGCCGGGAGACCCGAACCTCCGTGTGCCCCATCGCGGCCGCCAACCCGAGGGCGCGCGGCGTGAGCACGCTCCCGGCCGCGAGGTACGTGCGGCCGACCGCGAGCTGGTCTCCGCGGCGGCGGATGTCCGACGCCCGTGCCGGCGCGTGCACCCTCACGTCCTCCGCCGTCGCGCGGCTGTCCTCCAGCCGGACGATGCCGTCGGCGCCGGCGGGCAGCACCCCGCCCGTGTAGACCGTCACGGCCTCCCACGTTCCGAGCGAGCCGGCGAACGGCCGCCCGGCCGGGGCGTCCCCCACGATCCGGAGCCGCGTCGGGCGATCGTCGCACGCGTCGGCCGTGTCGACGACGCGGCAGGCGTAGCCGTCCATGGCGGCGACGTCGCGTTCGGGCACGTCCACCGTCGAGACGAGGTCGGCCGCGAGGACGCGGCCCGCGGCCGCGGCGAGCCCGATCCGCTCGTGGGGGGCGGTCCCGGCGGCGGCGGCGACCCGCGCGACGGCCTCGTCGAGTGCCACCTTGCGCACGGCCGGTGTGGGACTCGCGAGGGTCATGGCTCTCGCGGCCAGGTCTTGATGAGGCATGGAAGTGGGCGAACCCGCAACGTCGTCGACACCGGCGCCCTCCGATCGCGCTGTGGTGTCCGTCGGTTATGACGGAACGTCCCCGAAGGCGAGCGTAGCGGCGCGCGGCCGCCGGGTAGCAGAGACCAATGTCCCGTGCCCGCGCGCGTAACGTGGTCGTGGCGGACCGCGGCGGAGGTGGCCGCGGCCCGCGGAGGAGGAACGTCGATGCGCATCAGGCTGCGCGAGAACGGATCGCTCGTGATCGATCTGCCGGCCGGCACCGTCTTCATGTTCGACGGCAACGAGCGGGTCCTGCACAAGCCGAAGCTCGCCCTGTGCCGTTGCGGGGGATCCGGCGACAAACCCTTCTGCGACGGCACCCACCGCACGAACGGCTTCGAGGCGGCGGGCGGTGTGCTCGAGGTCGAGGAACCGGAGGGGGTGCCCGGATGAGCCCTTCGCACCGCCGCGAAAGCCCGGCGGGGTCGAATGTCCCCGCCCCTTTCTGCTAAGACGTTCATGACGGACCGCGAGGCCGAGACCGGCCGGGTCCCTGCGAGGCCGTGGAGGCCCCGCGCAACGTCGGCCGGTCCGCGAATCCCCCGACGCGGCGACCGATGACCGGTCCGTAGCACCACCGACCGCGGAAGCTAGGCGACCGGGACGCGATCGGGCTGTGCGGATGCCGTGCGGCAGCGAGAGGAAGTCGGCCGTGAGCGACTCGGAGCGCAGTTCCCCGGGGCCCGAAAGGCCCATCGAAATCTACCTGGACGCCGAGACGGCCCCGCGGAAGGTCCTCACGGGCCCCCCGTTCCGGCTCGAGCTCGACACGACGGAGCTCCCGAACGGGGAGCACACCGTCCGCCTCGTCCGCACCGACGAGGCCGGCGTCCGCCAGGAGCAATCCTTCACCATCCAGGTCGACAATCCCACCACCTTCGAGGTGACGGGGATCGAGCCCGGCGCGCGGGTGGCCGGAACCCTCGAGGTCGACATCGCGGCCCGCACCGCGACCTCGGAGGAGGTCGAGCACACGGTCGCCGCGACGCGCCTCGCGGGCCCCAGCCCGTGGTGGTACATCGGCGTCACCGCCGTCGTGTTCATCGGCATCTGGCTGTTCTTCCTGCTGGTACCGACCTACAGCGCGTGGGTCTCGAACACGCCCGCCGAGGCCGCGGCGAGCGCCGCCGACGCCGAGACCATGGCGGTGGGCGAGAGCCTCTACGCCACCAACTGCAGCGCCTGCCACAAGGAGGACGGCGCCGGCATGGGCACCGCCATCCCCGCCCTCGCCGGCAACGCGGCCCTGGCCGACGCCGCCATGGTCGTGAGCACGATCGCGCACGGCACCGACTCCATGATGGCCTTCTCCTCGCTGGACGCGCAGCAGCTCGCCAGCCTCGCGACCTACGTAAGGAACTCCTGGGGTAACGCCTTCGGCCCGGTCACCGCCGACGAGGCGTCGGCGGCGAGCGCCGCGGGCGCCACCGCCGAGCCGGAGGCAGCGCCGGCCCCCGCGCCCGAGCAACCCGCGGCGTCGACGTCGGCCGCCGAGGCGGCCCCAGCACCCGCCGCAACCGAAACCGCCGCCCCCGCACCCGCCGCAACCGAACGCCGCCGCGACCGAAACCGCCGCGCCCGCACCCGCCGCGACCGAAGCGGCCGCCCCCGCACCCGCCGCGACCGAGGCGGCAGCGCCCGCGACCCGCCGCGACCGAGGCCGCAACGCCCGCGACCGCCGCAAGCGAGGCCGCAACGCCCGCGACCCGCCGCAAGCGAGGCCGCAACGCCCGCACCCGCCGCAAGCGAGGCCGCAACGCCCGCGACCGACGCCGGTGCCGGGGCGGCCGGTAGCGCTACCGCCGCTGCCGACACGGCTCCCGCCGCGGGCGGCGGCGCCGACGCCGCACCCGCTGCGGCCGCGCCCGCGGGCGGCGAAACGATGTACGTCACGACCCAGGGCACGCTGGCCGCCGACGACGGAACGGCGCTCGCCACCCTCACGATCGGGACCCCGGTCTCCATGGCGGGCAGCGGATCCGACACGGCGCAGGTCGTCGTCGAGGGTTGGTCCATGGGCGACGCCGCCTCCGTGATCTTCCTGAACTCGAGCCAGCGCATCCCCCTCGCGTCGTTGACCGACGCGGGCGAGGCCGCGCGCCAGGTCCTCGACACCAAGACCGACGACTACGGCACGACCTGGCAGCACGTGAGCCTGTCCGGCGCGGCGCCGAGCGCCGACCTGAGCGCCGACACGACGGCGCTCTGGGCCGATGCCGACTCGCTGTACTCGGCGACCTGCAGCGCGTGTCACGAGCTCCACAGCCCCGACCAGTTCACGGCCAACCAGTGGCCGGGCTCCCTCAAGTCGATGCTCCCGCAGGTGTCGCTGACGCCCGATCAGCTCGAGCTGATGACCAAGTACCTGCAGTACCACGGGAAGGACATGTGATGGCTGCGCCGTTGCCATCGTCCACCGCGACCGGAGGTGCGTGAGCATGTACCGCAACGACCGCGTCGTGCCGTTCTTCGCGCTCGTCTTGTCGCTCGCGCTGTTCCTGATCGCCTACCTCGACGGCCTGCACATCGCGGCCCTCGAGGGGCACGCGGCCGAGGAGTTCTCGGTCGGGCAGATCGGCCTCATCGCGCTCGGTCTCGTCCTCCTGCTCTACGCCGCGATCGGCTTCGTGTCGGTGTGGCTCGAGGGCACGGAGCTCCACATCGGCCAGCGCCGCGCCCAGCCCGGCAACACCCACTACGTGGGCATCGCCCTGTCCGTCGTGACGGTGGCCGCGTCGGGCCTGTTCGTCCAGGCGATGCTCACGAGCCAGCGCACCCAGCAGAACCACCCTCGCCTCGAGGGGCTCCTGTTCGGCATCATCGCGCTGCTCGTGGCCGCGGTGCTCGCGCTGTACAAGCGTCACTACCAGGACGAGGACGTCCGGGCCGAACCGGAGACCTCGGAGGTGCCGTGGTGAGCGGCGACGACAAGAAGTTGCGCGTCGCGTTGACCGGGGTGTCCTCCTCCTCCTCCAGCGTCGGCGGCATGACGCCCGAGGAAGAGGACCAGATGATGCGCCGCCGGCGCTTCATCCAGGCCGGCATCGGCGTGAGCCTGGTGCTCACCGTCGGCGGCCTATCGGCCCTCAGCGTGACCGGCGGTCTCCGCCCGATCGCCAAGGTCACGGCCGACCGCGAGCCGCCTGCGGACGGCGACGAGCTCGTCGCGGCGGACGACCAGGGCACCATCATCGCGCCCGAGTCCCTGACGGTGGGCTCCGGCATGCTCATGGCGTACCCGCGCGACCCGGCCTCGAAGGTCGTGAAGAGCGGCACGGTCGACAACCTGATCCTGCTCACGCGCCTCGACCCCGCCTCGTTGTCGGAGGCGACCCGGGCGCAGGCGGCCGACGGGATCGTCGGCTACTCCGCCCTGTGCCCCCATCTGGGCTGCACCGTGAGCCTGTGGGACGAGGCTCACGACTGGTTCCACTGCCCTTGCCACCACGCGGAGTTCGATCCGAGCGACGACGCCAAGGTCGTGGCCGGACCGTCGCCGCGCCCGCTTCCCGCCCTGCCGCTTAAGCTCTCGGGCGGTTCGCTCCTCGTCGCCGGCGCGTTCCTCACGCCGGTGGGCGCCGGTTAGGAGGCGTGCCGTGATCAAGTGGCTCGACGAGCGCGTCTACCTCTCGCGCTTCTACAACAAGTTCCTCCGTAAGGCGTTCCCGGTGCACCACTCGTTCTTCCTGGGCGAGATCACCCTGTTCGCCTTCGTCACCCTCGTGGCCACCGGCATCTTCCTGTCGATCAACTTCGAGCCCTCGCTGCGCCTGGTCCAGGTCGGCGCGCAGAAGCTGCCGGCGGCCTACGCCTCCGTGCAGTTCATCGACACGCTGCCGTTCGGCAAGGTCATCCGCAGCATCCACCACTGGTCGGCCAACGTGATGGTCGCGGCGGCGTTCCTGCACATGCTGCGCATCCTGCTCACCGGTGCGTACAAGAAGCCGCGCGAGATCAACTGGCTCATCGGCGTCGTGCTGCTGGGCTTCTCCATCTTCGCGGCCTTCACCGGCTACTCCCTGCCCTACGACGCCTTCTCCGCCACGGCCACCAAGATCGGCTACGGCATCGCGAAGTCGCTGCCCTTGGTCGGAACGTGGTTGGCGGGCGCCTTCTTCGGCGGCGAGTTCCCCACCGAACACTCGCTCCCGCGCTTGAACGCCCTCCACATCCTGTGGTTCCCTGCGGTCCTGCTCGTCCTCATCGTGGCGCACGTGCTGATCATGTACCTGCAGAAGCACACGCAGCCGAAGTATGCCGAGAAGATCGCCTTCGGGAAGATCCTTGGCGTGCCCTTCTGGCCGCAGCAGGCGCTCATCATGGCGATCTTGTTCAGCATCTTCCTGGGCGTCACCGCCATCCTCGGCGGCCTCTTCGTGGCGCACCCGGTCGAGGCGTTCGGGCCGCCGACGGCGTCGACGCCCGAGGTCAAGCCCGAGTGGTACTTCCTGTGGATCTACGGGTTCCTGCAGCTCATCCCCTCGACGTGGGGCTTCAGCTTCATCGGCATCCATGTCGGCCCGCAGTTCATCGGCCTCGTGGTCCCCATCCTGATCGTCATCCTGGCGTTCGCGTGGCCGTTCCTGGACGCCACGAACCAGAAGACGCGCTACCTGGAGCTCCCCAGCCGCTACCCGTGGCGGACGGGCTCCACCATGGGGGTGATCGGCTTCTTCCTGGCCAGCACCCTTGCGGCGTACAAGAGCGACCTCGGCCTGAGCACGGTGTTCCTGTGGATCCTCATCGTGCTCGTGCCGCTCGTGTTCACCGTCGCCACCGCCCTCATCGTCCGCGCCATCTACGGCCCGAGCGAGGCACGCCGGGGCACGCCGCCGTCCACCGGCACTCCGCCGTCGACGGGCACACCCCCCAGCGCGCCGCGCCGCTCGCCGGGCGCCTAGGCACGCTCCAGGGGCGACGACCCATGCGCGATTGCACGCCCGAAGAGCTTGCGGCGGCATTGCGCGCGAGGGGGCGGGTGTTCGACACCCGCCCCCTCGCGCTGCGCGCCCGCCAGCCCTGGCCGGGGATGCGGCCACTGCCGCTGGCTGCCGTCGAGGCGGGCGAGCTGCCCGACGCCCCTCTGGACGCGACGATCTACCTCGTGTGCGACCGGGGGCTCGTCAGCCACCTCGTTGCCCTGTACCTCGAAGCTGCCGGATTCACCGACGTACGGCACCTCGCGCGCGGCTTCGGCGCCCTCACGTCGGCCGTGGCCGGGAAGGCGTAACGTGCGGGACATTCCTCCCTGGCCCGACCGCGGCCGGCCTGCCATCCTTGGCTTCGAACCCGAGCCAGGCACACCCACGGGGTGACCCTGGCCGAGGAGGGCGGACCCGCGCGGGCCCGCGCGCCCGACCGGGCACCTCCTCCGGGGCCGCCCGGGCAACCGGACGACCTGCCACTCACGCAAAGGGACTGCTTCGTGCAGTCCCTCGTTCTTTTGGCCCCGATCGGGAGCGAAGGCGCCGGGCGGTCACCGCCTGCGCCCGGGAGGCACCACATGAAGAAGCTCGCTCGCCGCACCTTCCTCAAGGGCACGGGGGCCACGCTCGCCGGGCTCGGGCTCTCGTCCGTGCTCGGACAGGCGGTCCCCGGCCTGCAGGTCGCCCGTCAGGGCGGCATCCGCAAGGTCGTCGTGAACTCGACGTTCGGCGCCATGCTCGCCACCATCGAATACGGCCGCGTCACCAACGTCGTTCCCCTCGAGCAGCAGCTCGGCTACAACTCCAACATCATGGCGATGCCCGACCGGCTGTACAACAAGGCGCGCATCCGCTACCCCATGGTCCGCCGCGACTTCCTCGCCAAACGCGAGAACAGCGACCGCACCCAACGCGGCAAGGGCGACTTCGTCCGCGTCAGCTGGGACGACGCCCTCACCCTCGTCACCGACGAGATGCAACGCGTCAAGAGCACCTACGGCAACGAATCGCTCTACACCGCCAAGAGCTCCTGGGGCACCAACCACGCCCACCTCCACCGCAACGAACCCATGCTCCAGAAGCTCTTCAACCTCTACGGCGGCTCGCCGCGCTTCGTCGGCAGCTACTCCACCGGCGCGCTCAGCGTCATCATGCCGCGCATCGCGTGGTCGAGCTCGACGGAGACGACCGACTGGCCGGCGCTCTCCTCCAACACCCAGCAGATCGTGTTGTGGGGCAGCGATCCTCTGCTCAACGGGCGCGTCTTGTCGATCGGGTACAACACCGAGCAGTGGCTGGCGCTCAAGGGCAAGGGGATCTCGGTCATCGCCATCGATCCCATGTACAACAACACCGCGCGCTACCTCGACGCCGACTGGGTCCAGGTCAAACCCAACACCGACGTCGCCCTCGCCCTCGGCATGATGCACACCCTGCTCAGCGAGAACCTCCACGACCAGAGCTTCCTCGACACCCACACCGTCGGCTTCGACACCTTCAAGGACTACCTCCTCGGCACCACCGACGGACAGACCAAGGACGCCACCTGGGCCGCCGCCATCACCGGCGTACCCGCGGGCAAGATCCAACAGCTCGCGCGCGACCTCGCGGGCAAGCGCACGATGATCGCTGGCGGCTGGTCCATCCAGCGCCAGCACCACGGCGAGCAGGGCCCCTGGGCCCTCGTCGCGCTGGGCGCCATGCTGGGCCAGATCGGCCTCCCCGGCGGCGGCGTGAGCTTCGGCTACCACTACGGTGACGGTGGCATGCCGTCGGCCAAGATGCCGACGATCCCGGGCTTCTCGGCCGGCAAGAACCCCGTCTCCACCATCTTCCCCATCGCCCGCTTCGTCGACGTCTACGAGAACCCCGGCAAACAACTCGACTTCAACGGCACCACCATCACCTACCCCAACCTCAAACTCCACTACGGGCTCGGCGGCAACTACTTCACCCACCACCAAGACACCAACCGCCTCATCCGCGCCTACCAGAACATCGAAACCGTCATCCAAGGCGAACCCTGGTGGACCCCCTCCACCCGCTTCGCCGACATCGTCCTCCCCGCCGTCAGCGACTTCGAACGCAACGACATCGGCCAGGTCGGCAACCTCATCCTCGCCAGCCACAAAGCCGTCGACCCCATCTTCGAAGCCCGCTCCGACTACGACACCCTCAGCGAGATCGCCGACCGCCTCGGCCTCGCCGAAGGCTTCAACGAAGGCCACGACGAGATGGGCTGGCTCGCAGCGTTCTACGCCACCGCCGAGCAGCAAGCGGCTTCCCTCGGCGTCAGCCTGCCCGACTTCGACACGTTCTGGAACGGCGACGGCATCCTCGAGTTCGAGATGGGAGAGGGCAACAACGTCAGCGAGTCCGGCTTCCGGGCCGACCCGGTCGCCAATGCCCTGGGCACGCCGTCGGGCAAGATCGAGCTCTTCTCGCAGACCATCGCCGGCTACGGCTACGACGACTGCCCCGGCCACCCCGCCTGGATGGAACCCGTCGAATGGCTCGGCAGCCCCAAGGCCGCCACGTACCCGCTGGCCATGGTCTCGAAGCACAACATGTACCGCATCCACTCCCAGATGGACAACACCTGGCTGCGCGACCTCTACAAGGTCGCCGACCGCGAACCGCTGTTGCTGAACAGCAAGGACGCGGCCGACCGCAACGTCGCCACCGGCGACGTCGTGCGCGTCTTCAACGACCGCGGCCAGACCCTCGCCGGCGCCATCGTCACCGACGACATCCGCGAAGGCGCCGTCGTCCTCCACGAGGGCTCCTGGTACGACCCCTCCGAACCCGGCGTCATCGGCACCCTCGACAAGCAGGGCGACGCCAACGTCCTCACCCTCGACGAACCCCTCAGCTCCAAGCTCGCCCAGGCCACCATCGCGCACACCACCCTGGTGCAGGTCGAGAAGTACGATCAGGCGGTGCCGACCGTGACCGCCTACGAGGCGTACATCTGAGCAGCGCCACGGGGTCGCGCGACCCCGTAGGGATCCGGTGAGCCTCGCGGCCCCGGCGGGCGAGCCCGTCGGGGCCGCTTCGCATGGCCCTGGCCCGGGAGGGCGGCCGCCGGGCATCGCGACCGCCGGGTATGGCGGCCGGGGTATGGCGGCGGCCGGCCATGGCGGCGGCCGGCCACCGCGAGCGCCGAGCATGGGCGCCTCCTGGGGTGAGGGGCGCACGACCCGCGTCGGCGTCGGCGGCCCGTCGGCGCGCGGCATGCGATCCCGCGCGCTCGGCGGCCCGCGGGCGCGGCGCCCGGCGTCCGTGCCGGGATATTTGACCCTTGGGACACTTCGGCAACGGGACTAGCATGACCTGGTAGCGGCACCGGTCGAGCACGCGTTCACGCGCCGTCGGATCCGGGGGACCCCGGCGTCTTGGAGCCGTTGCAGCAGAGAGCCGAACGAACGGCCGTTCGGGCCGCCAACGTCGACTCCCACCCGGCACCCGCGAGACCGCGACAGGTCCGGGGGTGGCCACGAGGAGGCTGACATGCACGCACGAGTCTGGCATCGGCGGATCCTCACGACGGTCCTGGCGCTGCTCGCGACGCTCGCCGTGAGCGCGCAGGCGCAAAGCCTCGGCGCTCCGGTGGACGTGTCGGCGACGGCCGCTACCGGCTACCCGGTCGACCTCTTCGTCACCCTCGGCGACCACTACTTCGCTCCCGACACCTTCACCATCAAGGTCGGCCAGACCGTGCGCTTCAACCTCACGACCGCGGGGCGCAGCTACGAGCACGACTTCCTGATCGTTCCCGAATCGACGACCACCATCCTCGCCGGCCTCTCGTCCGTGCTGCCCTTCGCGACGCACGCGACGGTCGCGTGGACGCCCTCCGCGCCAGGCACGTACCGCATCCTCTGTGCGGTGTGCCCCTGGATGACCGGCGTCATCCACGTGGTGTCGTAGCACGTCGTGTCGTAGCACGTGGTGTCGTAGGCTCCAGCGGCGAGCGAGAACACGACGCGTCGCGCGCGGCGCGCGGCGCGCGAAGAGAACGGGGCGGGAGCCCTCGGCTCCCGCCCCGTTCGCGTGCTCACGCGCGTGAAGGGTCGGCCGTCTAGCTCTCCTGCGCCGGCGGCGTGAACGCCGTGACGTACGGGAGGGTGCCGGTGAACTTCTCGACCTGGGCCAGGATCGTCTTCGAGGGGTTGCCGTCGGCCAGCTTCGAGTCGGGCTGGTCCGAGGACAGCGTGTTGACGTTGCCGTGCTTGTCGAGCGAGCCGGGGGTCGAGGGATCCTCGGGGTCGTACCAAGCGCCCTCGAAGATGTTGATCACCCCGGGTCGGATCTGATCCGTCACGAGAACGCCGGCCAGCAGCTGGCCACGGTCGTTGAACACGCGGGCCACGTCGCCCGTCTGCAGACCCCGCGCCTCGGCGTCGCCCGGATTGATCCACATGGGCTCGCGCTGCGAGACTTCGTACCAGTCGTGGATGAACAGGTTGTCGAGCTGCGAGTGCAGGCGGTACTTCGGATGGTCGCTCATGACATGCAGCGGGTAGGTCTTCGCCTTCTCGCTACCGAGCCACTCGAACGGCTCGATCCAGGTCGGGTGCGGCGGGCAGTCGTCGTATCCGAAGCCCTCGATGGTCTTCGAGTAGATCTCGATCTTGCCCGACGGCGTGCCGAGCGGGTTCACGGCCGGATCCGCGACGAAGTCGGCGTACGCCACCTGGGCGACGCGCGCGGGGTCGTCGGGGAACGACAGGTACTCGCGCTCCCAGAAGGTATCGAAGTCGGGCATGTCGAGCCCGCGGGCCGAGCCGGACTTCGCGGCCACCGCGTACATCTGGCGCAACCAGTCCATCTCGCCCTTGCCCTCGGTGAACTGATCCTTGAGCCCGAGACGATCGGCCAGGTCGGCGTAGATGTCGAAATCGTCGCGCGCCTCGAAGATCGGGTCGACCACTCTCTTCATGGCGAGGATGTAGTGGCTCGAGCTGGCGATGTCGTTGCGCTCGAGCGTGGTGGTCGCCGGCAGGACGATGTCGGCGTACTTGGCGCTGGCCGTCCAGTTGTAGTCGTTGACGACGGTGACTTCCGGGCGCTGCCAGGCCTGCACGACGCGGTTGGTGTCGTGGCCGTGGTGGAACGGGTTGCCGCCCGACCACATGACCATCTTGATGTCCGGGTAGGTGATCTTCTGGCCGTCGTAGTCGATGGTCTTGCCCGGGTTCTGGATCAGGTCGGTCCACATGTTCACGGGCACGAAGTCCTTCACGGGGTTCTCCACGCCCGCGAGGCCGGGGACCCCCGGCGCCGTGCCGCTGGGCACGCCCATGCCGCCCGGGTAGTTGATCTGCACGCCGCCGCCGGGTTTGCCGATCTGGCCCAGCATCGCCGCCAGCGTGACCATCATCCACACGGGCTCCGCGCCGTGCGAGGCGCGCTGGAGCGTGTAGCCGCCCATGAGCGCGGAGCGCGTGCCGGCCATGCGCCGCGCCAGGGTACGGATGGTGTCGGCGCTCACGTCGGTGATCGGCGCCGCCCACTCCGGCGACTTCGGCTGCCCGTCGGTCTTGCCCGTCAGGTAGTCGGCGAACGGCGCGAAGCCGGTCGTGTACTTGTCGAGGAACGCCTGATCGTGCAGCCCCTCGGTGTACAGCACGTGCGCCAGGGCCAGCATGAAGGCGGTGTCGGTGTTCGGCCGGATCGCGATCTGCTCGGCGCCGAAGTACTCCGCCGAGTCGCCGTGGACAGGGTTCACGTAGACGATCGGGACGCCCTTGTCCTTGAGCTGCTTGAAGTAGGTGTAGTCGAAGTGGCTGCCGTCGCCGGTGACCTGCGCGTTGATGAGGGGGTTGTATCCCATGAAGACCAGGAGGCCGCTGTTGTCGATGAAGGTCGGCCAGGTGGAGTTCTCGGGCGTCGAGGCGCCCACGACGTGGCGCATGATCACGTACAGCACCGGGGCGCTGTAGTCGTTGACGGCGTACACGTAGCCGCCGTAGAGGCCCAGGAGGCGCTGCAGCGCGCCCGTGCCGCTGTGGAAGTTGCCCTTGCTGTTCCAGCCGTAGCTGCCGCCGTAGAACGCTGTGTTGCCGTACTGGCTCTTCACGCGCTGCATCTGCTCGGCGACCATGTCGAGCGCTTCGTCCCAGGAGACGCGGACGAACGGCTCGGCACCGCGCTTGCTGGTGTCGCTCTTCTCGCGGTCCTGGTAGAAGCCCTTGCGCACCATCGGGTAACGGATGCGCGAGGGGGAGTACACCAGGTCGGGCAGCCCCTGGATGATCGGCGACGGCTGCGCGTCGTCCTGGAACGGGATGGCGCGCACGAAGCGCCCGCCGACGACCTCCGCGTGGAACGCCCCCCAGTGGGACACGCTCAGGTTCGTGTAGGTGTCGAAGTTGGGCAGGCTGCCCGGGATCTCTCCGAACGCCTGCGCGCTCACGAGATTGCCGAGTGCGAGGCCGCCCATGGCGACGCCGCTACCTACGAGGAACCTCCGACGATCGATCTTCACGAGGCTTCCGCCTTTCTTGCACGTGCGTCGGTCTCCGCTCGACACGGAGCGCCGGGTCGTGCCTGCCCGGCCTGCCTGGGCGGACCGCCGAGGGTCCCGTCCGCCCCATCCGCCCTGCGCTCGCCCTCCCCCTGGCGCCACCTTCCAACGAAACAGGGACTGCGCATGCGCAGTCCCTTTGCGATCGGCAGGTCGTCCGGTTGCCCGGGCGGCCCTGGAAGGTGCCCGCCCCACCGGGACCGCGGCGGCCTCGACGTGGAGGCCCACGAACCCGATGCAGCTGCCCTTCGGCGGAGCGGACCCCGGGGGCCCTCCTCCGCTCGGGCTTCAGGGCACGCTACCCACGGCGGCCGCCGCCCGCCAGAGACGCTTGTCCCGCGACGGAGACCGGAGGGGCGGGCCGCTCGGACCCGCCCCTCCGGTACGTGACCTCAGCGGCGCGGTGGGCGCCGCGAACCCTTCGTCACGACTGCTGGGCCGGCGGCGTGAACGCCGTGACCGCGGGGAGCTCGCCGGCGTACCTCTCCACCTGGGCGAGCGACGAGTTCGAGGGGTTGCCGCCCGAGAGCATCGACTCCGCGGTATCGGACGTGATCATGTTCACGTTGCCGTGCTTGTCGAGCGTGCCCGCGGTGGCGGCGTCGAGTGGGTCGTACCAACCGCCCTCGTGGAACACGACGACGCCCGGCCGCGTCAGGTCCGTCACGACGGCGCCGGCGAGCGCGGCACCGCGATCGTTGAACACCCGCACCACGTCGCCGTCGGCGATCCCGCGGGCCTCGGCGTCGGCCGGGTTGATCCACAGGGGCTCGCGCTGCTGCACCTCGTACCAATCGTGGATGAAGGTGTTGTCGAGCTGCGAGTGGAGGCGGTACTTGGGGTGTTGCGTGACGACGTGCAGCGGGTACGTCTTCGCCTTGTCGCTGCCGAGCCACTCGGAGGGCTCGAGCCACGTCGGGTGCCCGGGGCAGTCTGCGTAGCCGAACGACGCCACCGTCTCGGAGAAGATCTCGAACCTGCCGGACGGCGTGCCGAGCGGGTTGAGGCCCGGGTCGCCCACGAAGTCGGCGTAGGCGACCTGGTCGACCTTGCCGGGATCGTCGTCGAAGGCGAGGTACTCGGCATCCCAGAACGTGTCGAAGTCGGGCATCGCGAGGCCGCGGGCATTGCCGGCCTGCTCGGCGACGGCGTACATCTGACGGATCCAGTCCATCTCGCTCTTGCCCTCGGTGTACTGATCGGCGAGCCCGAGACGACCGGCGAGATCGGCGTAGAAGTCGAAATCGTCGCGCGCCTCGAAGACGGGGTCCACCACGCGCTTCATGGCCATGATGTAGTGGCTGCTGCCGACGATGTCGTTGCGCTCGAGGGTGGTGGTGGCGGGCAGCACGATGTCGGCGTGCTTCGTCGTGGCCGTCCAGTTGTAGTCCGCGACCACCATGACCTCGGGGCGACGCCAGGCGCCGACGACGCGGTTGATGTCGTGCCCGTGGTGCAGCGGATTGCCGCCGGACCACATCACCATCTTGATGTCGGGGTGCGTGTACGTCTTGCCGTCGTAGGTGAAGGTGCCGCCGGGGTTCGCCAGCAGGTCGGTCCACATGTTGGCGGGCACGAAGTTCTCGACCGCGTTGCCGCCACGCGGCAGCGAGCCGACGGACGGCGCCGTGCCCGTGGGGACGCCCATGCCACCGGGATAGCCGATCTGCACGCCCCCGCCGGGCTTGCCGATCTGCCCCAGCATGGCGGCCAGCGTGACCATCATCCAAACGGGCTGCGCGCCGTGCGAAGCGCGCTGCAACGAGTAGCCGCCCATGATGGCGGTGCGCTTGCCGGCCATGCGCCGCGCCAGCGAACGGATCGTGTCGGCGTCCAGCTCGGTGATCGGCGCCGCCCACTCCGGCGACTTCGGCTGCCCGTCGTTCTTGCCCGTCAGGTAGTCCGCGAACGGCGCGAAGCCGGTCGTGTACTTGTCGAGGAAGGCCTGATCGTGCAGCCCCTCGGTGTAGAGCACGTGCGCGAGCGCGAGCATGAACGCCGTGTCGGTGTTGGGGCGGATGGCCAAGCGCTCGCTGCCCAGGTACTGGTCGGTATCGCCCGCGAGAGGGTTGATGGACACGACCGGCGTGCCCTTGTCCTTGAGCTTGGCGATCCAGGCGTAGTCGAAGTGGCTGCCGTCGCCGGTGACCTGGGCGTTGTTGAGGGGGTTGTAGCCCATGAAGACGAACAGCTCGGCGTTGTCGATGAGGCTCTTCCAGGTCGACGTCTCCGGGCCCGACGCACCCACGACGTGGGGCATGATGACGGGCAGGACGGGGGCGCTGTACGAGTTGATGCGGTACACGTAGCCGCCGTAGAGGCCGAGGAGCCGCTGCAGCGCGGTGGAGCCGCCATGGAAGTTGCCCTTGCTGTTCCAGCCCAGGCTGCCGCCGTAGATCCCGGTGTTGCCGTAGGTCGACTTCACGCGCTCCATCTGCTCGGCGACCATGTCCAGGGCCTCGCTCCAGGAGACCCGCACGAACGGCTCGGCGCCGCGCTTGCTGGTGTCGCTCTTCTCGCGGTCCTGGTAGAACCCCTTGCGGACCATCGGGTAGCGGATGCGCGTCGGGGAGTAGACCAGGTCCGGCAGGCCCTGGATGATGGGCGACGGCTGCACGTCGTCCTGGAACGGCACGGCGCGAACGAAGCGGCCGCCGACGACGTCGGCATGGTACGCGCCCCAGTGCGACACGCTCAATCGGGTGTAGGTGTCGAAGTTGGGCAGGCTGCCGGGGATCTCCCCGAAGGGCTGGGCGCTCACGAGGTTGCCGAGTGCCAGGCCGCCCAAGGCGACACCGCTCGATTGCAGGAGCTTGCGGCGGGTGATCTTCACGAGGGATTCCTTCCGTGCTCGGACCGGCCCCCCTTGTCGGACTGGGCCGTCCTTGCGTTCGGTCCCGTCCGGCACCGGCGAAGCGGGCAGCGGACGGTCACGACCGCGCCGGCGTCTCGCCCCGGCGCGGACGGCGGCGCGGGCGCCGCGTCGTCGTGTTCGTACGCCCCCCTTTCCCGAGCCCCGGCACGAGATAAGGGACCGCACGTGCGTGCAGTCCCTTTGCGATCGGCAGGTCGTCCGGTTGCCCGGGCGGCCCCGGAGGGGACGGTCGCGTGACCTGTGCTCCCCTCGGCGGTGGCGGCCCCTGTGGGTCGACAACGCTCGGGCTCCCTCGCAAGTTACCGAACGGTCGTCCCGGGTGCCAGGGACGTCGGTCCCGATGGGACCCGCGCGCCCGATGGGACGCGCGCGCCGGCACGCGGGCGGCGCCCCCCCTAGCGGCGCAGCCGGCGCAGCACCGCCGCCAGCTCGGGCAGCCCGAGCGCGGCGCCGAGCCCGAGGTACACGGTCGCGAGCAGGCCGCCGCCGAGCGCCACACGCGCCAGCTGCCCGAGCCATCCGTCCGGCAGAGGCGCCAGGCGCAGGGCGAGCGCGGCGGCGGCCGCGGCGACGAGCGCCGCCGCCCACACGATGCCGGCGTGCCGCAGGAAGGGCTCGAGCCCGAAGCGCTCGCGCCGGTGGACCAGGGCCAGCGTGAGCGCGAGCTGCGCCCACGATGCGATGACGGTGCCCCACGACACGCCGGCGATGCCGTAGGCGCGCGCCAGGACGACATACAGCGCGCCCTGGACGGTGAGGAAGGCGAGCACGACCAGGACGGGCGTCACCACGTGACGGCGCACGTAGAAGGTGCGCACGAGGAGGTTGAACACGCCGATGGGGAACACGGCGAGCCCCAACGGCGCGCTGGCGGCGATCGACAGCGTGATGCGCGCGTCGTCCAGGCCCGGGCCCGAACAGTGAGCGCCAGTTGAACACGACCTGCACGGCCGGGGCCGCCATGATCGCCAGGGCGAGTCCCGCCGGGACGGTCAGGAAGGTGATGAAGCGCAGCCCCTCGAGGAGGGTGGCGCGAAAGGCCTGGGGCTCGCGCGCGGCGTTGTCCGACAGCCGGGAGTAGTACGCCAGCGCCGGCGAGATGCTGAACAGGCCGAGGAACAGGCTCAGGAACAGGTCGGCATTGTAGAAGGCCGTCTGCGCCCCGACGGAGATGGCGGTGATGACGTTCGAGGCGACCACGTTGAGGACCTGGCGCCCTCCGGTGGTGAACGCGAACGGCAGCATGAGCAGCACCACGCTCGCGAGGGCCGGGTGCCACAGGCCCGCGAAGCGGGGGAGCAGACCGTGGCGCACCAGCGCGGGCAGCTGCACCAGGAGCTGCGCGACGCCGCCCAGCACGTGCGCCAGGGTGAGCATCACGGCCTGCCCGGGGAACAGCGCCATCATCGCCACGGTCACGACGTTGAGGGCGACCGGCGCCCACGCCGGCGCGAAGAAGCGCTCCTCGCTGTTGAGGATGCCCATCGCCAGCGCCGAGAAGGAGATGGCCGGGAGGAACGGGAACACCACCCTCACGAGGTGGGTCGTGAGCTGCACGTCCACGTTGCCCGCGTCGGAGATCAGCAACCTCGCGAGCAGGGGCGCCGCGAGGTACGCGAGCAGCATCAAGACGCCGTTGACCACGGCGAGCAGGCCGAGCAGGGCGCCGGACAGACGCTTGCGCTCCTCGGTCCCCAAGGAGCTGTAGATCGGGATGAACGAGTTGGTGAGCGCCCCCTCGGCCAGCAGCTCCCGGAACAGGTTCGGGACCTTGAACGCGGTGACGAACGCGTCGCTCACCTGCGTGCTGAACAGCTGGGTGAGGAGCGAGTTGCGCAGCAGGCCGGTGACGCGGCTGCCCAGCGTGCCGGCCATCAGCGTCAGCGCCCCGCGCGCCGACGAGCGGCGGGCCGGGGGCGCGCCGGGGGCCGTGCCCCGCGGCGGGCCTGGCGGCGTGCCCGCGGGCGCGGGCGGCGCGGCGCCTGGGCCGGTCGCGCCCACGTCGGGGGCGGCGTCGCGTCGGTGGCCCTTCACGACGGCCATTGTCGCACGCCGCGTCGGGCCGTCGTCACGCGGCCGCCGTGTGGCACGCCGCACGCGAGCCGCCCGCCGGGCGCCCCGCGGGCGGTGGGCGCGCCGGTTGTGGCGCGCCCTCAGCCGATGGCGTCGCGCAACGGCTCGAAGCGGCGCTCGACCTCGTCCAGCGTCTCGTCGCGCTTCGGGAAGGCGAAGCGCACGCGGTCGCGCCCCAGCTCCGGCGCGCTGCGGTAGAACGACGATCCCGGAACGGCGCCCACCCGCACCGTGTCGATGAGCCAGCGCACGAAGGCGTGGTCGTCGCGGGGCGCTCCCAGCGCCTCGGCCACGCGCCCGAACCCGGCCATCGTGTAGTACGAGCCCTGGGGCGTGGGCGCGTCGAAGCCCGCCGCGCGGAGGATCGACAGGGCGCGCCGGCGGCGCTCGTCGTAGTAGCCCGCGAGCCAGGCGTAGTACGTGTCGGGCAGCTGCATGGCCGTCACGGCGGCGCGCTGGAGCGGGGCGGGCGCGCAGATGGTGGTGAAGTCGTGCACCTTTCGCAGGCCGTCGGTGAGCGGCCCCGAGGCGAGCGCGTAGCCCACGCGCCAGCCCGTCACGGAGTAGGACTTCGACAGGCCGCTGATCGTGACGGTGCGCTCGGCCATGCCCGGCAGCGTGGCGATGGGCACGTGGCGTGTGCCGTCGTAGGTCATGTGTTCGTAGATCTCGTCGCTGATGGCGACCACGTCGTGCTCCACGCACAGGTCGGCGATGGCGCGCAGCTCCGCGTCGCTGAACACCCGCCCCGTGGGGTTGTGGGGCGTGTTGAAGATGATGGCCCGCACCCCGCGCAGGGCCATCGCGCGGCGCAGCTCGTCGGGGTCGAAGGTGGTGTCGGGCGGCCGGATGGGCACCCAGATCGGCTCGGCGCCCGCGAACAGGACGCCGGCGTGGTAGTTCTCGTGCGCCGGCTCCAGGATGACGACGCGCTCGCCGCGGTCGACGATCCCCATGAGGGCCGAGATGACCCCCTCGGTCACGCCGCACGTGACCGTGACGTGCGCGTCGGGGTCCGGCCTGTAGCCGTAGAAGCGCTCGGTCTTGTCGGCGATCGCGTCGCGCAGCTCGGGCAGGCCCCAGGTGGGCACGTACTGGTGGTAGCCCTCGGACAGGGCGCGGCGGGCGGCCTCCACCAGCTCGTCGGGCGGCGCGAAGTCGGGTGCCCCCTGTCCGAGGTTGATGGCTCCGCGCTCGACGGCGTGGACCGTGATGCTCCGGATGGTCGACTCGACCAGGTCGTCGACCCGGCGCGCTGCGTGCGGCACGTGCGGCATGACACCCTCCTCGGCTCGGCGGGCACAGCATAGCCGATGGGACCCGCCGGGCGCGCGGCGGCTCGGCGCTACAATGTGCGGCATGCACGGCCGCCGGCCCGCGGCCGCGCCCGCCACGGCGCGTGCACGGCCGGCTCCCGCCCCGACCGCCGGGGCCGCGTGAAGGGAGACTCATGGAGAACAACGTCACCGGCGTGTTCGAGCACATCTCGGCCGCGAACGACGCGGTCAACGCCCTCGTCGATGCCGGCATCGCGCGGGAAGACGTCCACGTCATCCCCGCCATCGATCCCGAGCTGCGCCACGCCGACCGCCACCAGGACCCGCACGTCGTGCGCCGCGACGTGATCGAGCCGCAGAACGGCGCCGCCATGGGCTTCGTGGGCGGCTTCCTGCTCGGCGGACTGGTCGGCGTCCTCATGGCGACGGGCGACGTCACCATCATGGGCATGGGACCCGCCATGCGCGCCGGGCCGTTCCTCGCGGGCGTGGTCGGGGCGCTCGTGCTGGGCTTCGGCGGCGCCCTCGCCGGCTGGGTGCTGAACGCGCCGCTGCCCAAGATCGAGGAACCCCTCAGCTCGCCCATCCTCGGGCTCGAGAGCCTGGCGCACCCCCACCGCGGGACGCCCGACACCACCATCGTCCACGTGCTGGTCGACGAGACGCGCGCCGCCGAGGTGCGCGCCATCCTCGAGCGCTTCAAGGGCCACGACAACGTGGGCGTGTGGCGCCGGACCGACGGGAGCTGGGAGCCCGCCTCGGCCTGAGGCCGCGACGGCCGTGTGCGGCCTACTCGGTCGCTTCGGCGGTCGCTTCGACGTGCGCTTCGGCCGTCGCTTCGACGTTCGCTTCGGCGGGGAGCCGCACGTAGCGCGGCTCGGGCTCGATCGTGGGCGCCGGCGCCGGCCCCGTGTCACTCCACCCCTCGGAGGCCAGGGTCATGAGCGGATGGACGCTCATGTCGTGGGTGCAGCGGATCTGGCACGACAGCCGGGCGCGTCCCAGCAACCCCTTCTCGCGCAGCTTGTCGCGTTCCGCGAGCGTCATCGTGTCGGGCTCGCCGGCCTCGAACTCCACCCGGCAGGTGGTGCAGCGCGCCTTGCCGCCGCACCGGTGGCCGATGGCCACGCCGGTCGACTCGATGGCGAGCACGAGGCGACGTCCCTCCGCGACCTCGGTCGCGGTCCCGTCGACGGTCAGCTTTGGCATGGGTTTCCTCCTCCTGCACGCGCGCCGCCGCGTCGCCGGCGGCGGCCGCGCGCGAACGGCGCGGCGGTTTTCGGCGATCACCCTACCCGGCGTCGCACGGCGGGCACGTCATGCCGGCCGACGGAGGTGTGCAAGGGTCTGGCTCAACCGAGCTCGGCGGCCACCCGGCGGCCGACAGCGCGCGCGTCGCGCACGCAGTCGTTCAGGCCCACCCCGTGGTAGGCGTTGCCCGTGAGCGCGACGCCGCCGACGGCCGCCACCTCGTCCATCAGCGCGGCGATGCGGGCGCGGTGCCCGAGCGTGTACTGGGGGATGCCGCGGCGCCACGTCACGACGTGGGCGAGGACCGGTGGCGCGGTGATGCCGAGGCTGCGGCGCACGTCGTCGCGCGCGCGGGCGATCGCCGCTCCCTCCGACAGGTCGAGGAAGGCAGGGTCACGCACCCCGCCGGCGAGCACCCGCAGCAACACGTGCCCGTCGCGTGCTTGCGGCGGGAACAGCGTCGAGGTCCACAACACCCCCAGGCAGCGCAGGTCCTCGCCGGGCAGCACCAGGAACCCGAAGCCGTCGAGAGGGCGCCCGACGGCGCCGGCAGGGAACGCCAGCGCCACGACCCGGACGCCGGCGTACGGGATGCCCGCGAGCAGGTCGGCGGCCGCGGGCGCCGCGCTCCGCAGGAGGGCGGCCGCGACGAAGGCCGGTGCGGCCACGATCACGCGCTCGGCCTCGATCTCCGCCCCGTCCTCGGTGCGCACGCGCCAGAGGCCGGAGGAGCGGGCCAGCTCGCTCACGCCCAGCCCCGTGCGCACGCGGTCTCCGAGCGCCTCGCCGAGCGCGCCCGCGAGGCGGCCCGCGCCGCCGCGGCGGAAGCTGGTGAGGCGGCCGCCGGGGCCCGAGGGACCGCCGGCCGGCGAGGTCGGCGCCTGGCCGCGGCGGGCGGCCGCGCGGCGGGCGCGTTGCTGGGCGATCATGCCGCGCACCAGCGAGCCGTGCTCGCTCTCCAGCCGCCACATGCGCGGGAACTGCGCCGCGAGGCTCACCTCGCGCGCGTCGCCGGCGGAGACCCCGGCCACCATCGGCGCGACGAAGGCGTCGGCGAAGGCGGGTCCGAGGCGGCGCGCGGCGAAGGCGTGCACGCTCTCGTCCACGTCGGGGTCGGCGCGCGGCACGAACGGCTCGAGCGCCATGCGCAGCTTCGCGGCCGGCGGCAGCAGGCGCGAGCGGAGCAGGGCCGCCGCGCCCGTCGGGGCGGGCTCGAGCCTCCCCTTGGAGTACAGGAAGCGGTGCGCCGCCGCCGGCGAGGCGACCAGCAGCTCGCCCTCGAGGCCGAGCTCGCGGCTGAGCTCGAGCGCGTCCGGTGCGCTCGTGAGGAAGCCGTTGGGGCCGCGGTCGATGTCGAAGCCGTCCACCCGATCGGTGGTGGCCGTGCCCCCCACCCGGCCGTCGCGTTCGAACACCGTCACCGGCACGTCGGGTCGCTCGCGAACGAGCTGGTAGGCGGCGCTCAGGCCCGAGATGCCGCCGCCGATCACCACCACCCCCGGGCGCGCGCCCATCACACCGTCCTCGAGAAGGCCGTGCGGGGCGCCTGTTCGCCGCGTCGGTAGCGGTCGAACACCATGGCGACGTTGCGGGGGAGCAGACGGCCGAGCTCGCCGGCGCGCAGCGCGCCCGGCCCCAGGCGCACCAGGCCGTCGCGCTCGAGCCCCTCGAGCTCGCGCAGCTCGGGGGCGAAGTAGGCGTCGAAGTCGATGCCGTGATCGGCCTCCACCGCGCGCTTGTCCACCACGAAGTTGCACATCCAATCGCGGATGACGGCGCCGCGCACGCGGTCGTCGACGCTCAGCGCGCGCCCGCGCGCGACCGGCAGGCGCCCCTCGTCGACGGCGGCCTGGTAGCGGTTGAGCTTCTTCTCGTTCTGGACGTACGCGCCGCCGATCTCGCCGATCGCGGAGAGCCCGAAGGCGACCGTGTCCGGCGCGCGCCGCGCGGTGTACCCCATGAAGGTGCGGCCGAGGCGCCCCTCGCGCTGCGCGACCACCAGCTCGTCGCTCGGCACGGCGAAGTGGTCCATCCCGATGTCCACGTAGCCCGCGTCGGCGAGCAGGGAGCGGGCGAGCTCGAGCAGCTCGAGCTTGGCCTCGCCGCGCGGCACCTCCGCCTCCGGCAACGCGCGCTGGTGGGCATGCGCCGCCGGCAGGTAGGCGAAGGAGTAGACAGCGAGCCGGTCCGGGCGCAGCGCGACGACCTCCTGGAGCGTGCGCCGCAGCGACGCCGGGGTCTGGTGCGGCAGGCCGTAGATGAGGTCGAGGTTGAGGGAGGTGAAGCCCAGCGCGCGGGCGTGGCGCATGAGCTGCGCCGTGGCCGCGACCGACTGCACGCGAAGGATGGTCTGCTGGACGCGGGCGTCGAAGTCCTGAACGCCGATCGAGAGGCGGTTGAAGCCCTCGTCGGCGAGCGCGTCGAGATGCTCGGGGAGCGTCACGCGAGGATCCACCTCGAGGGCCACCTCGGCGCCCGGCAGGATCTCGAAGCGCCTACGCAGCGCGGCCATCAGGCGCCTGAGCGAGTCCGGCGGGTAGTACGTCGGGGTGCCGCCGCCCAGGTGGAGCTGCGCCACGCCGCGACGCTCTCGCAACAGCGGAGCCACCGCGTCGATCTCGCGTTCGACGCGGTCGAGATAGGCCTCGGCGACGTCGGCGTGCCGGGTGATCACGACGTTGCAGGCGCAGTACAGGCAGCGCTCCTGGCAGAACGGCAGGTGGACGTACAGCGCCAGCGGCTCCTGCGGCCGTCGCGCGGCGCGCTCCAGCGCCGCCAGGTAGTCGCGCTCCCCGAACGCGTCCGTGAACTCCAGTGCGGTGGGGTACGAGGTGTAGCGCGGCCCCGGCCGGTCGAGCCTCCGCAGGCGCGCTCTCAGGTCCTCGGCGGGGACGGGACCGCGGGCGTCGAGGTCGTCACGATGCTCCACGTTGGAAGCGTACGTTCCGCCGGCGAGGGCGGCCACCGGACGAATGTCCCACCCCTACGCCCGCGCGCGTGGCCGGGCGCGCCTCTCCACCCCGCGCGCGCCTCGACCCGCCGCACACCCCCGGCACGCGCGCCTCGGCACCACGCACCGCTCGACCCGCCGCACACCCCCGGCACGCGCGCGCCTCGGCCCCGCGCGCCCCTCAACCCTGCGCGCCCCTCAACCCTGCGCCCGCAACGCGGCGCCGATCACCCCCGCCTCGTTCTGGAGCGCCGCGGGCACCACCGGCGCGCGCGTCTTCACGCGGTCCAAGAAGCTGTCGCTCTTGCGGCTGACGCCGCCGCCCACGATGAGCAGCGCGGGGTCGAGCAACCCCTCGAGGTAGCGAAGGTAGCGGTCGAGCCGCTTGCCGAACTTCTTCCAGCTCAGGTCGTGGATCTTGCGCGCGCGGTCGCTGCACCAGCTCTCCGCCTCCCTCCCCTTGACCTCGATGTGACCCAGCTCGGTGTTGGGCACGAGCGTGCCGTCGACGAACAGGGCGCTGCCGATGCCGGTCCCGAGCGTCAGGACCAGCACGGTGCCACCGACCTCGCGCCCGGCGCCGAAGCGCATCTCCGCCAGACCGGCCGCGTCGGCGTCGTTCACCATCTTCACGGGCCGGCCGAGGCGCTCGGCGAAGAGCACGGCGGCGTCGCTGCCGACCCAGGCGTCGTCGACGTTCGCGGCGGTGGTGGTGCGCCCGTCCTTCACGACGGCGGGGAACGCGATGCCGACGGCCTCGTCGCTTCCCGGCGCGTCGCGCACGCCGGCGCACAGGCGCTCGATGAGCTGCGCCACGGCGCCCGCGACGGCGTCCGGGGTGGAGGGCTCGGGCGTGGCGACGCGGAGCCTGTCCGCCTGCAGCTCGCCGCTGCGGACGTCGACCAGCGCGGCCTTGATGCCGGACCCGCCGACGTCGACGCCGATACGCAGGGTGGAGCGCGATCCTCTGGCCATGCCGGAAGTCTAGCAGCGTGCGGCGTGCGCGCCCGCCGGGGAGGACGCCCGCGCTGGAGCGATGCAACGCTCATGAAACCCTCCGCCGCCTACACTGACCGCTGAGGAGTTGATCGATGAAGGAGAGCATCCTGAGGGCGGCCGCGATCGCGGCCCTCGTCATCTCGCTCATCGTCGCCGTGTCGACGTGGTTCGGGGTGGCGACCGCCGGCATCCGCGGAGGCACCCTGCTCGGCTTCTTCTACGGCCTGCTGGCGCTCTTCCTCGGCTTCGTCGCCTGGGCACTGTTGAGCGCCCTGGCCGACATCCCGGTGGTGCGCATGCGCGTCGAGCAGCTGCAGCTGCGCGTCGCCCACCTCGAGGACCGCCTCGAGAACGGCCCCGAGCCCGGCCCCGAGCCCGGGCCCGCGAACGGGCCCGAGAACGGCCTCGAGGACCTCCCGGCGGCGGGCGAAGAGGCCGGCACGGCAGACGAGGCCGGTCGGTCGGGCGTGGCCGGCCCGGCCGAACCCAACCAGGCGGCAGCCGCCCCCGACCCGGCCACACCCAACCCGGGCGCCCCCAACCCGGCCACACCCAACCCGGCGGCACCCAACCCAGCCGCACCCAACCCGGCGGCACCTAACCCGCGCGCACCCGACCCGGCCACACCCGACCCGGCCGCACCCAGCGGCGGGCCCCGCGCGTCCCGCGAACGACAGGAGAGGTCATGATCGAACGCACCATCCGTGGCATGAAGCTCCCCGCCCTCGGCTTCGGCACCTGGCAGCTCTTCGCCGACGACGCCCTCGACGCCACGGAGGCCGCGCTGGCGGCCGGTTACCGCCACATCGACACCGCCCAGGGCTACGACAACGAGGCCGAGGTGGGCGAGGCGATCAAGCGCTCCGGCATCCCGCGCGACGAGATCTTCCTCGTGTCGAAGGTGAAACCGACCAACTTCGAGGGCGACCGCGCGGCGACGTCCACCCGCGACAGCCTCCACAAGCTGGCCACGGACCATATCGACCTGATGCTGCTGCACTGGCCCAACCGCAAGGTGCCGCTCGAGGAGCCGCTCGAGAGCCTCGCGCGCATGCAGCGCGAGGGCGCCATCGGGCACATCGGCGTGAGCAACTTCCCGCCCAAGCTGGTGAAGCGCGCGGCCGAGGTGGTGGACATCGTCTGCAACCAGGTCGAGTACCACCCCTACCTCGACCAGCCCAAGCTCCTCGCCCAGGCCGCCGAGATGGACTACCTGCTCACCGCCTACGCTCCCATCGCGCGCGGCCGCGTGCTCGAGGACCCGACCATGATCGAGATCGGCGAGCGCCACGGCAAGAGCGCCGCGCAGGTCGCGCTGCGCTGGTTGCTGCAGCAAGATCGCGTCGCGGCCATCCCCAAGTCCAAGCACCCGGAGCGCCAGCGCGAGAACCTCGACGTCTTCGACTTCGAGCTCGACGACGACGAGATGCGCACCATCGACGGCCTGCACGACGAGTACCGCATCGTCAACCCGGCCGACGGCCCCGACTGGGATCGCTGAGTGCCCACGCCAGCCGGCCGCCTCGCGGTCATCCCGGCGCGCGGGGGCTCCAAGCGCATCCCGCACAAGAACATCCGGCCGCTCGGCGGCCGCCCCCTGCTCGCCCACACCGTGGAGGCCGCCCTCGCCAGCGGCTGCTTCGACCGCGTCGTGGTGAGCACCGACGACGACGCCGTCGCGGCGGCGGCGCGTGAGGCCGGCGCCGAGGTGCCGTTCGTGCGCGGCGCCGCCATCGCCGACGACCACACGCCGGTGTCGGCGGTCACGCTCGACGCGCTCGAGCGGCTCGACGCGGCCGGCGAGCGGTTCGCCCAGGTGGCGCAGCTCCTGCCGAACTGTCCGTTGCGGGACGCCGGCGACGTGCGCGCCAGCCTCGCGGCCTTCGAGGCGTCGGACGCCGAGTTCCAGATCTCCGTCACGCGCTACGGCTGGCTCGACCCGTGGTGGGCCATGCAGATCGGCGACGGAGGGAGACTCGAGCCGCTGTTCCCCGACGCGCTCGCGCGCCGCAGCCAGGACCTCGCCGAGCTGTTCTGCCCGACCGGGGCGGTGTGGTGGGCGCGCACCGCCGCGTTGCGCCGCGCCGGCACCTTCTACGGCGAGGGCGTGCGCGGCTTCCCGCTCGCCTGGCGTCACGCGGTGGACATCGACGACGAGGACGACTTCGCCATGGCCGAGGCGCTGGCGCTCCGCGGCTCGAGCTGAGCCGCACGCCGATCAGTCCGGCGTCAGGTCGAAGACGACCAGCTCGGCCGGGCAGTCGAAGCGGATCGGCACCAGCGTCACGCCCAGGCCGCGCGATACGAACGCGGGCGCCTCGGCGCGCACCCACCCCTGCGCGAAGCGGCGGCCGTAGATCGACGACGTCACGATAGGGCCCAGCCCCGGCACGCGCACCTGCCCGCCGTGCGTGTGACCCGCGAGCACCAGGTCGGGCCGCGCGCCGAAGCCGGGGATGGCGTCGGGGTTGTGCGTGAGCACGAGGCGCGCGGCGTCGTCGCCCGGTGCGTCGCGCAGCGCCCGGCGCAGGTTCGGCGAGCCCTCCTGGAAGTCGTCGACGCCCGCCAGGTACAGGTCGTCGCGCAACGCCACGCCGGCGTTGATCAGGAAGCCGACGCCGGCGCCCTCGAGCGCCTGGCGCAGCGGCGCCAGGTTGGGGTAGCGCGTGTAGTCGTGGTTGCCGGGAACCGCCCACACGCCCAGCGGCGCCTGCAGGCCCGGCAGCTCGACGCCCAGCTCGCTGAGGTCCCCGCCGTACCAGTGGTCCACGACGTCGCCGCCGATCAGGATCAGATCGGGGCGCGGCCGTACCTCGGCGGTGGCCGCGACCCAGGAGCGCAGGTGCGCCTCGTGCAGGTACGGCCCGAGGTGCAGGTCGGTGAGGAACGCGACGCGCAGCGGAGCGCGCAGGCCACGCATGGCACGCCGCTCGCCGTTGACCTCGAAGCCGCGCGCCTGCAGCACGCCGCTGCCGGTCAGGCCCACCGTCGCCGCCACCGCCCCGCCCCCGAGGAGGCGGAGGAAGTCACGTCGGGTCATGGCGCGCCGCCTCCTGCCGCATGCCGGGAGTCTACATAACCGGGCCGCCGCGGACCTGTGATACGCGCGCCCCGCCGCGCTTCTCACGTGGCTATCATCGCTTCGGGGCGGCTTCGAAGGAACGTGGCGCGCATCGCGGTGGCCACGCTCCCTCGGTGCTACACAATACCGACGCGATCGCGGAAGACCGGTTGCACGGAGCGGCCGACGAGGTAGCCGTCCAGCCCGTCCTCCAGCGCCCTCCGGTAGACCCCCAACGCGCCGTCGAGCGCATCGAGGGTGCGATCGATGGCATCGTCGTCATGTGCGTAACCGACGACGAGCGAGGGTGCCAGCACCCCCCGTCGGATGGTCTCCTGGAGGAACAACGTCCGGAAGGCCTGGGAGGGCCGCCCATCCTCGTCGAGCGTCGCGTACGCCAGGTTCGGCGCCATGCCAACCGGCAGGACGTGGCGCTCCACGCCGTGGGCTTGGGCGCGCGCTAGCAAGCCCGACGCCAGCCGCTCCCCGGCTCGCCACAAGTGGCCCACCACGTCCTCCTCCCGGTACACCCGCATCGTCGCCAAGGCAGCGGCAAGGCCCGTGGTTTCCGCGCCATGCGTTAACGACAGTAGAAAGACCCGTTCTCCTTGCCACCGCAACCCGCCGCGCTCCATCAGTGCAGGGCGACCGACGAGCGCTGCCACGCTGAACCCGTTGCCCATGCCCTTGCCGAAGCACATCAGGTCGGGTTCGAGGCCGTAGTAGGCGCGAGCCCCGCCATTGTGCCAGCGAAACCCGGTGATCATCTCGTCTAGTACGAGCAATGCACCGTTCTCGCGGCAGATCTGCTGCACCGCGTGCAGGTATCCAGCGGCCGGCTCCTCGTTGCGCACCGCCTCCATGACCACGCAGGCGATCGATCCCGGGTCCCGAAGGAACAATGCACGCAGCGCAGCCTCGTCGTTGTACGGGAAACTGACCGTCATGGCGCGAACGGCGTCGGAGATCCCCGCGGCCATCGACGTGGCTCCTATGAACCAATCGTCGACCGAGAAGAACGGCTGCTGGCAGATTGCCACGCGATCGCGGCCCGTCACGGCACGGGCGAGCTTGACCGCAGCCGTCGTCGCGTCCGAGCCATTCTTCGCGAACTTCACCATGGCCCGCTCCATCTGGAGCGTTGCCAGTAGCTCCTCGGCCGCCTGCACCTCGATCGGCGCTGGCCTCACGAAGTTCGTCCCGCGGAGCATCGCCTCGTACGCCGCGGCGACGGTCCTGGGATACGCGTGGCCCAGCGTCACACTGCGAAGGCCGCCGCCGTACTCGATGAACTCGTTCCCGTCCACGTCCCACACCCGGCACCCCTGGCCGCGCGCGATGAAGCCGGGTGCCAGCACCGGATACTGGTCGTCGCCCTTTGCGTAGGTGTGACACCCCCCGGGGATCAGCCGATGGGCCCGTTCCCGCAGCCGCTCCGAGCGCTCGTAGGACTGCGAGGCCTCCGGATCTCCGGCGTGCCCATCGACCCGGGACGCGGTCCCGGCGCCCGCCGCCTGCGTGGGGGGATCGGAACGACCGTGGTTCATGGGATCTCCTCGGCGCGAAGCAGCCCTGCATCGCACAGCACCCGGGCGGCGCGCACCACGATCCGGAACGGTAGGCCCGAACGCCTGGCGACATCGAGCAGCGATGTCGCCCCGTCGGCCTGATTGAGTACCCAGAGCACGGCCTGGTGCAGCTCGTCACGATCGATCACGCCGCCCAGGTCACCGTAGAGACCTCGCCGCCCCAGTGCCGGTTCGCCGAACGGTGCGGTCGACACGTAGATGACGTCGCGCTCGAATACCTCTACGACGTCGCGTAGGAGGTCCAGCGTGTCCTCGAGCGCCTCGGGGCGCACGAAGCTAGGATGATCGTCGGAGGTGTGGTACTCGGCGTACTCTCCGAAGGGCGTGCGGCTCAGCCGCCCGACCGGGAGGCGGAAGCCCGGGCTGTTGTATTGCCGCTCGTCGTACCCGGTGGGCGCAAACGGCAGAACCACGTGGTCGCCGCGCTCCGCCAGGACGTGCTCGAGCACGCCATCGACCGGGGCGCCACGCTCGCTCCGTTTGTAATGGTGGCGCCCGCCGTCGCCGACGCCGGCGACGACAAGTCCGTGACGCATGCGGGCGACCGCCTCGGGCGTGGAACCGAGGAACGCGAGGGCGCCGATGGTCGCGGGGGCGAACACGAAGCGGTAGGTCAACCGGCGGTCCGGGCGCGCCGCAAGCCACCGCGCGAGTTCAACGAGCACCACGACCGCGCTAAGGTTGTCGTTGGCAAGCGACGGGTGGCAGACGTGGGCGCTGAAGAGCACCTCGTCCTGCCTTGAGCCGTGCAACACGAGCTCGGCGAAATCGAGTCTGCCCCGCGGATCGAGCGTGGTGTCCACCACCACGTCGTACGGACCCTCGTCCAACCGCTCCAGCTCGCTGTGACGGAGACAGAAGCCCCAGGCCGCCCTGAAATAGCTCGTGCGGTATGGGACCGCGTTCGGCCGATCGGGGAGCGTGTGGAGGTGCGGCCTTAGCTCGTCCAGGGTGAGGCGTCCGCGGAAGGGGACGCTGTACCCGACCAGGTGAAGCGTGTGCTGCGCCACGTCGATCCGTCGTCGACCATGGCGATCAGCGACATAAGCCTCGCGCACGTTCCACTCCGGCGGCACGATCCAGTCGTATACCTCGGTACCGCTCGGCACGCTGCGCAACCGCAGGTCAGGGAGCTCACGCCGGAGGCGATGCAGGCTGCGACGGAGCCCTTCCCCTGTGATGCTGCGGAGCCCCGGGTACAGCTCACGGAGCAGCGTCATCATCGCCGGCCCCGGCGCCGTCTGGTCGACCCTCAACGGCTCGGCGCCGACGCCGCTCATTGCGTCTCGACGAGCTCGGGCTCGGGAATAGGCAGCAGGAAGCGCGCGCCCCATTCACGAGCGGGTGTCAGCTGCACGAGGATCTCGTCGCGGAGGTTCCACGGCAGCACCAGGATCACGTCTGGTCGGTCGCGCATAAGAAACTCGGGGGCGTGTATCGGGATCCGCGTACCGGGGAGGAAGCGCCCCTGCTTGTACGTGTTCCGGTCGACCGTGTAGCGGACCATATCCTCCCGAATGCCACAGTAGTTGAGCAGGGTGTTGCCCTTGCCGGGAGCGCCATACGCAGCAACCCGCGCCCCCTCATCGTTGAGCTGGATCAGCAGGGACAGGAGGCGCCGCTTCACCCTCGCCACCTCGCCGGCGAAGCCGACGTACCCGCCCAGGCCGTCCAGCCCCGCCTCTGCCTCGAGCCGCCTCACGCGGTCGACCGACGGATCGACCTCCCCATCACTCTCACGGGCATGCGCCGCCGTTACCCGGAGCGATCCCCCGTGTGTGGCCAGCTGCTCCACGGCGACGACGCGAAGGCCGTGCCGGGCAAAGAGCTTCTCGACCACACCGAGCGACAGGTAAGAGAAGTGTTCGTGGTAGATGGTGTCGAACTGCCGCTCCCGCACCAGCCGCAGGAGGTGGGGGAACTCGAACGTCGCGCGGCCTCCTGGCGCCAATAGCTCGTGAATCCCCTCGACGAAGTCGTGAAGGTCGGGAACGTGGGCCAACACGTTGTTGGCGATGATGAGGTCCGCGCGGGGGCCGCGGGAGGCAAGCTCCCGGGCAAGCTCTCGTCCGAAGAACTCGGCCAACGTGGGTACGCCCCGCTCGACCGCCACCGCGGCGATGTTCCGCGCCGGGTCGATGCCGAGCACGGGGATCCCGCGCTCGACGAAGTTCCGAAGGAGGTATCCGTCGTTGGACGCCACCTCGACCACGAAACTGTCGGGGCCGAGCCCGAAGCGCTCCTCAACCATGAGGCTGAAGCGACGCGCGTGCTCGAGCCAAGAGCTCGAGTAAGACGAGAAGTACGCGTACTCGCGGAAGATCTGCTCGGGCGCGGCGAAATCCTCCGCCTGAACGAGCAGGCACCGATCACAGACGTACGCGCGCAGCGGATAGAAGGTCTCGGGCTGGTGCAGGCCGGCAGCGTCCGGGTAGCTCTCGCACAGCGGCTGGGCGCCGAGGTCCACGAAGGTGCGCGCCAGCGGCGCACCGCACAGCCGGCAGGTCACGCCGGGCGCGGCACTGAGAGGCGGGTCTGGCCGTTCCTCCGAAGGGGACGCCGAAGCCCTTGACCGTGGCGTAGGAGATGTCGTCCTCATGGTGAGCCCGCCTTGCGATTGCGGCACGTTCGTCCGACTGCGACCGACACGCGATTTTGCATAACTCTAGCCGTTCCTCAGCTGCCCCCGCGTACGTTCGTCACGTGTCCCGACGCTCGCGATAGGATGTCCGTCACGGTGACCCGCTCGCCATACCCGGTACGCTCGACTCGCTGCGGGCCGCAGCGCGCGGGGCCGTGCCGCGCATGCTGGGGCTGCCGCACGCGGATCATAGCGCCCCAACCCGACTCGTCATGAACCGCGCCCCTTATCCCCCACGACACCAGGACCGAGCCGGCAGCCGTGCTTGAGACGAGGCTTCCGGACGGGCCGCTCGAACTCCTGTGTCTCGGCGCGCACAGCGACGACCTCGAGATCGGCGCTGCAGGCACGGTCCTCACGCTGCTCGAGGGCCACCCGGGCACCATCGTGCGCTGGGTCGTCTTCTCCGCCGCGGGGGAGCGAGGGGGCGAAGCGCGCGCGAGCGCGACCGAGCTGCTTCGCGAGGCCTCCTCCGCGAACATCGCGATCCACGAGGTGCGCGACAGCTTCTTCCCGTATCGCGGTGAGCCCCTGAAGGAACTCTTCGAGGAGCTCAAACGGTACTCGGCACCCGACCTGATCCTGACGCATGCGGGGGACGACCGGCACCAGGATCACCGCACGGTGTCCGAGCTCACCTGGAACACCTGGCGCGATCAGCTCATCCTGGAGTACGAGATCCCGAAATACGACGCGGACTTGCGCGCGCCGAACGTCTTCGTTGCGCTTCGCGACGAGGTGGTCGCACGCAAGCTCGACCACCTCGAGCGGCACTTCGCGAGCCAGCAACAGCGCACCTGGTACGACAACGACACGTTCCGCGGTCTCATGCGCCTCCGGGGCATGGAGTGCCAGAGCCCCACGCGGTTCGCGGAAGGGTTCTACGCCCGCAAGCTGATCGTGCGGTGACGCATCGTCTGGTCGCCGAGCGATGCATCGTATGTTTCGAGGCTCGAGCGGGCCGATCCGACGCCCGTGCTGGCGCCGCGCCCGGGCCCCACACCGCATATCTCCCGCCACCTCCTACGACAGCGTGGCGAGGCCGAAGCGGCTCGAGGGCGATCCGCCGGAACCAAACCGCACCTTCCTATCCGGCACCGATCCTCTTGGGCGCGACCCAACGTCGCGCATGATCCGCGGCCACTGAGGGTCACTCGTTCCAGCGTTGCGGCGACGAACGGGTAACGTACCGTGGGGTGCGCGAGCGGCTCGGGCGCCTCCTGAACCAGAACATTCCGAGCGGCGCGCCGGCGGTTCAGGCCAGGCGGGCGGCGGCGGCTCGAGCTCGAGCAGCGCCAGCTCGGCCGTGCAGTTGAGCCGCACGGGCAGCAGCGTCACGCCGAGCCCGCGCGAGACGAACGACGGCGGGTCGTCCTGGACCCAGCCGGACACGAAGCGGCGGCCGTAGCGCGACGACGTCGCCAGCGCCCCGATGAGGGGCAGGCACACCTGGCCGCCGTGCGTGTGACCGGCCAGCGCGAGGTCCGCCGTCACGCCCACCGCGGGGAAGCTGTCGGGGCTGTGCGCCAGGACGATGCGCGCGCCGCTCGCATCGCCGTACCCGCTCATGGCCCGGTCGAGGTCGGGGTACCCCTCGAGCTCGTCGTCCACGCCGGCGAGGTAGGCGTCGTCGCGCAGCCAGGCGCCCTCGTTCACCAGCAGCCGCACGCCGGCCGTCTCGAGGGCGGCCCGCATCGGGGCCAGATCGGGGTAGGCGCGGTAGTCGTGGTTGCCGGGCACACCGTAGACGCCGAGTGGCGCGCGCAGGCGCCGCAGCTCGCCGCCGAGCTCGCCCAGCGCCCCCCGGAAGCGGCTGTCGACGAAGTCGCCGCCCACGAGCGTGACGTCGGGCGCCGCGTCGTTGGCCGCCTCCACCCAGGCGCGCAGGTGCTCGGGGCGCAGGTAGGGGCCGAGGTGGAGGTCGGTCAGCAACGCGACGCGCAGGGGGCGCTCGAGCCCGCGCACGACGCGGCGCCGGCGCGTGACCTCGAAGTGCTTCGCGCGTAGCGCGCCGGCGCCCGTCGCGACGCCGACCGCCGCTACGGCGGCCCCGAGCACGAGGCCGGCCGCGTTCAGCGCGCGCCGCGCGGTCGTTGGGGAACGGTCCGTGGGCATCGTGCCGAGTGTACGTGGGGCGGCGCGGGGGAGCGGTAGCCTCTCGCGCGCCGCGCGGGGCAGCCTCAGCCGCGCACGAGGGCGGCCGGCACCAGGGTCGTCCGGACGCGCTTCGGCAGGCCCGCCACCACACGGTGGTAGCTGTGCTCGACGAGCTCGCGCACGAGCGGGGCCGGCAGGCCGGCCTCCAGCTCCACGGTGTTCCAGTGGCGCTTGTTCAGGTGGTAGCCGGGCCGCACCGCGTCCGGGAAGGCGACCCGCAGCGCCTGCGCGTACGACGGCTCGCACTTCAGGGACACCGACGCCGGCGCGTCGCCGAGGCCGCAGACGGCGAACATCTTCCCGCCCACCTTGAACACCAGCGTGTCAAGGCCGAACGGGAAGGCCTCCTGTGTGCCCGGCAGCGAGCGGCACAGCGCCCTCAGCTCGGAGCGTGTCATGCCCCACCCTACCGCGGGCGCCGCACCGCCACGTCGCGTAGCGCCCGGCCCATCGAGCTACGCATTCGCGGCCCTCCGGCGCCAGCCAACACGCATCGCGCAGCGGAGCCGGAACGCTGCTGCGCCGTCGGCGCATACAATGGGCAGCATCCCGACCCGCGGGCGGGCGCCTCGGCGCCCCCCGCACCACGCCACCACGAACCGAGGGCATGGACAGCGCAGAGATCCTCTCCCACCCGTCCAAGGCGAAGGGCGCGCGGCCAGCGTGGCTGCGTAGGTTCCTGCGCAACCGGGCGGGCCTGCTCGGCCTGGCCGGGGTGCTCGTGGTGGTGGTGGTCAGCCTGTTCGCGCCGCTGCTCGCGCCGCACGACCCGTCGCGTCAGTTCTTCGAGGGCCTGACGCTCGAGGGCGACCCGTTGCCGCCGAGCCGCGCGTTCCTGCTCGGGACCGACCTGCTCGGCCGCGACCTGCTGTCGCGCCTCATCTACGGGGCGCGCGTGTCGCTCATCGTGGGGGTGGTCGCCAACGGCGCCGCCGTGCTTCTCGGGACGCTGGTGGGCATCGTCGCGGGCTACGCGCGCGGCGCGACCGAGACGGTCCTGATGCGGATCACCGACGTGATGACCGCGTTCCCGGCGCTCATCCTCGCCATCGCCCTGGCCGCCGTCCTGGGGCCGAGCCTGTGGATCGTCGCGCTCGTCATCGCGCTCGTGAACTGGGTGTGGGTGGCGCGCGCCGTGCACGCGCAGGTCCTGAGCATCGGGCAACGCGACTTCGTGGAGGCGGCGCAGGCGCTCGGCGTGCGGCCGCCGCGCACGCTGTGGCGCCACATCCTGCCGCACCTCACCTCCACGCTGCTGGTGTTCGGCACGCTCGGCATCAGCACCACCGTGCTGCTCGAGGCGTCGCTGTCGTTCCTCGGCGTCGGGGTGCAACCGCCCACGCCGTCGTGGGGCGGCATCATCAACGAGAGCCAGTCGTACTTCGTCAACGCGCCGTGGCTGGTGGCGTTCCCGGGTGCGGCGATCCTGCTCACGTCGCTGTCGTTCAACCTGCTCGGCGAGAGCCTGCGCGACGCGCTCGACGTCTCGGAGCGGCGTTGATGGCGCGCGCGCCGGCCCGTCCCCGCCTCCGCCGCGGCGCCGCGGTGCGCCGGCCGCTCCGGGCGGCGCCCGCGCGGGCGCCCGTCAGGGGCCCGCCGTGACCGGCTACCTGCTGCGCCGCCTGGCGCTCGCGCTGGGCGTGCTGCTGGGCGTGAGCGTCATCACCTTCCTGCTGCTGTACCTGCTGCCGGCAGACCCGGCCCGGATGGTCGCGGGGCACAGCGCCACGCCCCAGACCGTCGAGCGCATCCGCCACGAGCTCGGTCTCGACCGCCCGCTGCCGGTGCGCTACGCGCGCTACCTCGGCGGGTTGCTGCACGGCGACCTGGGCCGCAGCTACGTGCAGAAGGCGCCGGTGGCCAGCATCATCCGCTCCCGCCTCGTGCCCACCTTCCAGCTCACCCTGGCGGGGGTGCTCTTCGAGCTGCTGCTCGGCATCCCCAGCGGCATCGTCGCCGCGCTGCGGCGGGGCACCGCGGTGGACCAGACGGTGATGGCCCTCGCCTTCGTGGGCGTGTCCGCCCCGCAGTTCGCCGTGGGGCTCATGCTGCTCTACGCGCTGGGCTACGCCTGGCCCGTCTTCCCGCTGGGAGGCTACGGCACCCCGCTGCACCTGGTGCTGCCGGCCTTCACCGTCGGGCTGGCCGGGGGCGGCTGGTACGCCCGCGTCACACGCTCGTCCACCATCGACGTGCTGCGGCAGGACTACGTGCGCACCGCCCGCGCCAAGGGCGTGGCGGCGCGCCTGGTGCTGTTCCGGCACGTCATGAAGAACGCCTTCCTGCCGGTGACCGCCCTCGTGGGATTGGACCTGGGCGTGTTCATGGGCGGGGTGGTGGTGGTGGAATCGGTCTTCGGCTGGCCCGGCGTCGGGCAGATGATCTGGCAGGCCATCCAGCTCGTCGACGTCCCCGTGATCATGGGCGGGGTGCTGACGACGGCGGCCTTCGTCGTCACGGGCAACCTGCTGGCCGATCTCGTGTACCCGCTGCTGGATCCGCGGATCCAGTACCACTGACCACCCACGGGTGGAGCGACGCGAAGGGGAGGGAGGCGACCACCGTACGGGAAGCGTCCGACGCGGACGCCCCGAGCAGCGCTCCGGCGCCGGCACGTGCGGCACCGGGCGCGACGCGACGATTCGTGCACGACCTTCGGGAGGAAGCATGAGGCGAACCGTATCCGTACTCGTCGTGCTGCTGGCCCTGACCGGCATGGCGGCGGCGCAGCAGCACGGCGGCAGCATGGTGGTGTCGTTCAAGGACGACCTCAGCACGCTCGACCCGGCCGTGGGCTACGACTGGCAGAACTGGTCGATCATCAAGTCGCTGTTCGACGGGCTGATGGACTACGAGCCCGGCACCACCCAGCTGCGGCCCCACCTGGCCCAGAGCTACGACGTCTCCGACGACGGCCTCACGTACACGTTCCACCTGCGCGACGGCGTGACGTTCCACAACGGCCGCGCGATGACCTCCGACGACGTCGTGTACTCGTTCCAACGCATGTTCGACCCCGCCACCCAGAGCCCGGGATCCGGCTTCTTCACCGGCATCGCCGGCGCCCAGGAGTTCATGGACGGCAAGGCCGACGCCGTGAGCGGCGTCACCGCGCCCGACCCCTCGACGGTCGTCTTCCAGCTGACCGCGCCGGACGCGTCGTTCCTCCAGAAGGTCGCCCTCAACTTCGCCTACGTCGTACCCAAGGAGGCCGTGGAGCAGTACGGCAGCGACTTCGGCCACCACCCGGTGGGCACGGGCCCGTTCAAGCTCGGCGAGTGGGTGCTGGGGCAACGCGTGGTGCTCGAGCGCAACCCCGATTACTTCATGTCCGACATCCCGTACCTCGACCAGATCACGTTCCAGGTCGGGGTCGACCCGAACGTCGCCTACCTCCGCCTGCAGCAGGGCCAGGTCGACATCCTCGGTGACGGCATCCCATCGGCGCGCTTCACCGAGACCATGAACGACGACGCGCTCAGCAAGCTCGTCGAGCCGTCCGACCAGATCCAGACCGGCTACGTGACCATCAACACCACCATGAAGCCGTTCGACGACGTGCGCGTGCGCCAGGCCCTGAACATGGCCATCAACAAGGACCGCATCGTGCGGATCATCAACAACCGCGCGGAGCCCACCGGGCAGATCCTTCCGCCGCTCATGCCGGGCTACGCCCCGGATTACCAGGGGTACGCCTACGACCCCGATCAGGCCAAGCAGCTGCTGGCCGACGCCGGCTACCCCAACGGCTTCACGACGGAGCTCTACGCCTACAACGTCGCCCCCAACGACCGCATCGCGCAGGCCATCCAGCAGGACCTGTCGGCCATCGGCGTGAAGGTCGACCTCAAGGCCCTGGCGCAGTCGACCGTCATCGAGACCGCCAGCGCCGGGCAGGCGCCGCTGGTGTGGTCGGGCGGCATGGCGTGGATCGCCGACTACCCAGACCCGAACGACTTCTACTGGCCCATCCTGGCGTGCGCCAGCGCCGTTCCCGGCGGCTGGAACTGGGCGCGCTACTGCAACCAGGACATCGAGAAGCGCGCCGCGGCCGCCGACGCCATGCCGCCGGATCAGGCCGACGCGCGCATCGCGGCGTGGCAGCAGATCTTCGTGGACATCATGACGAACGACGCGCCGTGGATCCCGATCTTCAACGAGAAGCGCTTCACCATGCACACCGCGAAGCTGGGCGGCGCGAAGGGGATCTTCACCGACCCGATCCACATCCCCGTGAACTATCCCTACGTGGGCCTGGTCGAAGGGCAGTGAGGCGCCACCCGCCGCGGCGCGGCGCGCCCGTGAGGAGCGTGGGAGCGAACCCGTGAAGACGATCCACAGCGACCATCACCACTTCGGTTGGGACAACGGGCTCGAGGCCGTCCTCACCGTCGCCCCCGGCAGCGAGGTCGAGTTCGGCGTGGTCGACGCGTCCGGGGGGCAGATCACCGCGAGCTCCACCGCCGCGGACGTCGGCGCGCTCGACTTCGGCCTCGTGAACCCCGTCACGGGCCCCGTCGTGATCGACGGGGCCCGGCCCGGCGACGCGCTCGTCGTCGAGCTCGTCGGCTTCGACGGCAGCGGTTGGGGCTGGACGGCGCTCATCCCCGGCTTCGGCCTGCTGGCCGACGACTTCCCCGACCCCTACCTCCACATCTCCCGCTACGAGGACGAGCGCGTGATGTTCACGCCCGAGATCGTCCTCCCCACGCGTCCGTTCACCGGCACGATCGGGGTCGCCCCCGCCGAGGGCGGGCTCCACTCGGTCGTCCCTCCGCGCACCGTGGGCGGCAACATGGACATCCGCGACCTGATCGCGGGCGCCACGCTGCGGCTGCCGGTGGCCGTGCCCGGCGCGCTCTTCTCGGTGGGCGACACGCACGCCGCCCAGGGCGACGGCGAGGTGTGCGGCACCGCCATCGAGACGCCCATGACCGTGCGCCTGCGCTTCGACGTCGAGCGCGAGCGCGGACTTCGCCGCCCGCGGTTCGACGTCCCCGACGACCGGTTGCGCACCTCCGAGGGCGGCTACCACGCCACCACCGGGATCGCGCCGGACCTGATGGAGGCGGCGCGCGACGCCATCCGCGACATGATCGACCACCTCGGGAGCGCCTACCAGCTCCCGCCGGAACTCGCCTACTGCCTGTGCAGCGTGGCCGTCGACCTGAAGATCAGTGAGCTGGTCGACGCGCCCAACTGGCTCGTGTCCGCCTACCTCCCCAAGGGGATCTTCGTGTAGGCGGACCGCTCGCCGCCGACCGCGTCCGCCTCACCCGCGCTCGGAGCGCCGCTCCGGGCGTCCGTGGCGGACGCGGTCGAGCACGGCGAGCCCAACGAAGATCACCGTCGTCCCCACCGAAACCCACAGCAGGCCCCACTCGAGCCGCCGGAAGCTGTCGCCCAGGTACGCGATGAGCGCCACGAGCGGCAGCGTTCCGCCGGCCGTGGCGGCCACGAAGCGCCACAGGGGCAGGCGCACCAGGCCGCTGACGTAGCTGATCACGTCGCTCGAGAGCGCCGGCGAGACGCGCACTGCGAGCACCGTCCAGACGCCGTAGCGGTGGACGTACGCCTCGATGCGCTCCTCGGACTCGGCACCCACCAGCCGGTCCACCGTGAAGCGGCCGAGCCAGCGCCCGATGCCGTAGGCCAGCACGGCGGCCAGCACCAGCCCGACCCAGCTCGACAGGCCGCCCCAGAGCGGCCCCAACGCGAGCACCGCCACGGCCATCACCAGCGGTGCCGGGATGATCGCCAGGAGCGTCTGGGCCTGCATGAGGACGACCACCCCCACCGGTCCCCACACGCCGAGGCCCTGCATCCAGGCGCGCAGCCCCTCCTCGTCGCGGCGCCACAGCAGCCCCCCGATCTTGTCGAGCGCGTGGCGGTAGCCCGGGAGCACGAAGTACAGACCGACCCCTGCGGCGACGAGCGCGAGCGGAACGAGGTACGTCCAGGCGCTCTGGCCGGGCCTGCGGGCTTGGGACCTGCGGTCTCCGGGCCTGCGGTCTGCGGGACCGCGGTCTTTTGGCCCGGGGTCCTCTGGCCTGCGGTCCTTTGGCCTGCGGTCCTTTGGCCTGCGGTCCTCTGGCCTGCGGTCTTCGGGCCTGCGGTCTGCGGGCGGGCCGGGTCCCCGGTCGTCGGCCCGCGTCGTCGCGGTGCCGCCCGTCCGCTCGGCGCCCGCCCGCTCGGCGCCCGCCCGCTCGGCGCGCGCCCGCTCGCTGGGGTGGTCGGTGCGTTCGTCGGCCATCGTCTGCCCAGGATGCCGGGGCGGGACGCGGCGGCGCGGCGTCCGGGCGACGACGGTAGCTCAGAACACCAGCCAGTCGAGGAGCCACAGGGCCGCCATCCCCGCGAGCAGGGTGGGGAGGATCCCCTTGGTGCGCCACGCCACGGCGACCGCGACGAGGCCGGCGAGGAAGCGCGGCTCCGCCACGTTCGCCACCACGCCCTGACGCGCGTCGACGAACGCGGGGAGCACCAGCGCCGCCAGGACGGCGGGGGGCACGTAGTCGAGCGAGCGCTGCAGCCAACGCGGCAGTCGGATGCGGTCCTGCAGGAGGAAGAAGGAGGCGCGCAGCGTGAGGGCGGTCGCCCCCATGCCGAGGATGAGGACCCACAGGGCGGCGCGGCTCACCGTCGCTCCCCGGCAGCGGCGCGCCGGGACGAACCTTCCCCGAGGACGCCCGACGCGATGCCGAGCAGCGAGGCGATCATCATCCCGAGCTGCAGCGGCAGGCCCGCCAGCGCGACGGCGACGACCCCGCCCACCGCTGCCGCCAGCGCCGCCGGGCGATCGCGCAACGAGGCCACCAGGAGCGCCAGGAACACCAGCGGCACGGCGAAATCGAGCTGCCAGGAGGGCGGCACGGACGCCCCAAGCACGACGCCGAGCACCGCCGCGGTCGTCCAGGCGAGCCACAGGGGAAGCGCCAGGCCCGCGTAGTAGTCGCGCTTGCTCCTCGGGGGCGAGGTGGCGAAGCGGTGCAGCGTGACGGTCGCCCCCTGGTCCGTCATGACGGACGCGAAGATCAGCCTGAGCCAGCGTGGCTGGTCCCGGAAGTGCCGCGCCAGGGCCGCGCTGTACATCGCGAACCGCAGGTTGATCATGCCGGTGGTCGCAAGGATGACGAACACCGGCGAGCCCAGCCCGATGAGGCGGTAGGCCGCGAGCTGCGAGGCCCCCGCGAAGACCAGGTACGGCATCGCGACGCTCTCGAGCCGCGGGATCCCCGCCTCGATCGCGCCCAGCCCCACGATGGCGCCGAACGGCAGCACCGCCACGATGATGGGCGTGGCGTCCTTCAGGCCCTGCAGGACGGAGGCGCGGTCGACGGCCATGGCGCCGAGTCTACCGTCGCGAGGCCGGGGGCGGGGAGGCGGAGGGGGCGCGGGCGGTTGTCAGTAGTCGATTCCCGTCGAGCTCCACCCGCAGCCGTTCCAGTGGAAGCTGGCGCGCGCGGTGCCGCTCGCCGACTCCTTCTTGCCGCTCGCGATCGTCCGCACGCTGCCGTGGTAGTGGATCGTCACGACCGCGTCGTTACCGTCGATCTTGGTGCTGGTCACGTCGAAGTCGTAGTGCAGGTCGGTGTACACGCTGCCGTAGGTGGCGCGGGCGCTGTCCAGCCAGCGCTTCACGCGCGCTCGGAACGCGTCCATCAGCGCGCCGCCGTCGGGTGCGGCGTCGAGCTCGCAGCGACCCGCGCCGGCGCGCTCGACGGTCTGCTCGAGCGTGGGTACGCCCCCCGGGGGCGCGCTCGGGAGGACGAACGCGTAGCTCACGCCCAGGGCCGCGTAGGGGGCGATCGTCGCCTCGTCCAGCAGCGGGACCCGGGCTACGCCCGCCTCCACGTCCAGCCGGAGGTGCTCGCCGAGCGGGACGTGCCCGCCGACCACGCCGAAGAGGGTGGTGTTGCCGCCGTACAGCCCCGCACCCAGACCCACGAAGAGCGGTACCGGCAGCGGCAACGGCGGATAGCCGCGAAGCTCGAGGCCGAGGTAGGGACCCGCCGCGGTGTACGAGCCCTTGATCTGCGCCCCGACGTACTGCGCCTGCATCGAGAACGTGAGGGCCACGGTCTGGTAGCTCGGGAACCCCGCCGAGACGCCCACCGCCCCGAGCGCCGGTGGCGGGCCCGCTTCCACCCCCTCGAGGTGGGTCTCGGCCGGGGCGGCGTCCGGCGCCTGGGCGGCGTCCGGCGGCTCGGCGGCGTCCGGCGGCGGGCGGCGTCCGGCGGCTGGGCGGCGCCCGGCGGCTGGGCGGCGCCCGGCGGCTGCGTGGCATCCGGCGGCTGGCCGTGCGTCGCCCACACCGGAAGCGCGAGGGTGATCGCGAGGACGGCCAAGAGGCGAAGGGCCGGTGGCCGTCGGGGGCCGGCCGACCCACGTACCGCGGCCGTCCGGCGCGCTCGTCCGCGCCTCGGGCCGACACCCGGCCCGGGACGCCAGTTGTTGTGGTCCACGGTAACGATCCCCTTCCCCATGCGGGTCCCGACGGGGCCCCGCTCCTCTCGCACGGGCGACCGCGCACAGCTCCGGTGCGCGCTGCCCGGCACGTCCACGGTAGCAGACCCTCCGGCGGCGTCCGAGGTGGGGACACTCGCCACTGGCGCCGTGACGGGCGAGGCGCGACAGTCGTCCTGGAGGTGCCGCGTGTCCCATCCATCGATCCGAGTCGGGCGCGGCGAGCGCGACCGCGCACGCGCGCCGCGCAGGAGGTCGCGCCGAATGCTCACGCTCGTTACCGTTCTGTCGGCCCTGGCGGCCGTCGTGCTCGTCGTCTGGCTCGGCTTCCAGATCCCGTTCCCGACCTTCACGCCGCCGGCGGGCGTCGCGTCGACGCCCGGGACGGTCGCCATCCCGACCGACCTTCCCGGGCCGGTGGTCCGTTACCTTCGCGCCGTCGCCGGCGACCGCCCGTTCCTGCCCCGAGCCGACAGCTTCGCGTACTGGGGCCATGGAACGGCGCGCCCGTTCGGCGTGTGGTTGCCCCTGCGGCATCGAGCGACGATCGTTCCCGGCAGCCTGATGCTTCGCGAGATGGACTTCCCGTGGTACCGCGTCACCCTGCTGCACGTGGTCGACGCCTATCGGGACGGCGCCGGCAGCACCGTCATCGCGGGCCTCCTCAACCAGGAGACGCGCGGTCCGCACACGGACCAGGGTGCGTTCCTGGCCCTCGCCGCCGAATCGGTGATGGTGCCCAGCGCCGACGCCCTCGGCGGACGTTGGGAGCCGGTCGACGATCACTCCGCGCGCCTCGTGGTGCCGTTCGAGGGGAGCGAGGAGCAGCTCCTCGTCGCCTTCGATCCCGCGACCGGCCTGCCGGCCCGCATCACGGCCCAACGCTTCCAGCGGGAGGACGGTCCGAAGATCGGCTGGCACATCGACCTCAGCCGGTACCGCGAGATGGCGGGCCTGCATGTCCCGACGCACTTCGAGGTCGTATGGGAGGACGTCGGCCGCCCATGGTCGACCTGGGACGTCGAGGGTCTGGCGCTGAACGTCGGTGTGCCGTCGCAGGAGCCCGAAGCGCGAACCGCTCCGCAACGGGCGCCGGAGATCGTCGCCGGGTTCTAGACGTTCGGTCGGGCCCGTGGTGGGATCGTCGTGTCGCGCCGAGCGCTGGCGCACCCCCGGCGGTTGAACCCGAGGCGACGCAAGGCGCTACGCGGCCTGCGCCACGCCCAACCACTCCATGAAGGCGGCCGCGTACACCTTCGCGGTGTCGACCAGCGCGTCGATCGCGATACGTTCGTCGATGGCGTGATGGAGGTTGACGTAGCCGTAGCCGAAGAGCACGGTGGGGATGGGGACCTTGGCGAGAACGGTGGAGATGCCGACGGGCGAGGGAAGCCCAACGATCGATGGTTCCCGCCCCATCACCTCCCGCACGCTGCTGGCGAGCCCCGTAACGACGGCGTGGTCGGCGGGCGTGACGACGGGCGGCAACGATCGCACGACCTCGAACGTGGCGCGATTCGACGGGTAGTCGCGGTTGTGCGCCGCGACGATGGCGTTCATCTCCTCGACCACGACGGCGGGATCGACACCGGGCGAGATGCGGCGGGTGAGGTAGAGGTCGGCCGCTCTGGCCTGGTGGTGGGATGCGGAGCGCGCCGAGCAGTCGACCGCGCTAACGCGCAGGATGGGTTGGCCGGTGCCCTCGAGCGGGTCGACGGTGGCGTTGACGCGCTCCATGTAGGGGCGCAACGTATCGAGGAAGATCAGCACGGCCTCCATGGCACCTAGGCCACGTTTGGGTGTCAGCGAGTGAAGGTTCTGCCCCTCGAACCGCAGGCGGTAGGCCTGCGTCCCGGCGAACGCGCGGATGATGTTGTCCTCGCCCATCGCGGAGAAGAATTCGCGGCCCATCGGCGTGAAACCACTGGTGCAGGCGTACAGCGCCATGTCGAAGTCGAACGGCATGCGCTCGACGAGGGCCGCCATCCCCAGGCCCCCACCGGTCTCCTCGTCTGCGTCGTGGATACAGGTGAGCCTCCCGCGCAAACGGACGCCGTTGGCCTCGAGGGCCTCGAGCGCCATCAGGGTCGCGGCGATGGGCGACTTGTGGTCGGCGGTGCCGCGACCGAAGATGTTCCCGTCCTTGATAGTGGCGGCGAACGGGTCTTCGCTCCACGACGTCAGGGTGTCGCCGGTGAAGGGATCGACCCAGGTCCCGACGGACGCGGCGTGGGTATCGAGATGGCAGTTCACCAGGAGCGACGGGCCGTCCCCGGCGCCCCCCCAGCGCGCGATCACATTGGGCCGCCCGGGCGCAACCTCGACGGTCTCGGTCGGGATGCCAGGGCCGTGTAGCGGGAAACCACCAGGTCCGCCATCGCCTGCTCGCCCTGCGATTCGGCGTCGAACGCGGGGTTCACGCTCCGGGTCCGGACCATCGTCCGTAGGAGCTCGACCAAGTCGTCGCGGTGATCCTCGATGTAGCTCGTGACCTTGTTCGTGAGGTCGTCCATGCAACTCCTTCAGGGCCCTCGTCGCTAGAGCCGAGTGTCCAGGAGGTCCCGTAGGCCGTCCCCCAAGAGGTTGAAGCCCAGGACCGCGAGCATGATGGCGAGCCCCGAGAAGCCGGAGATCCACGGGGCGCTGTCCATGTATTGCTTGCCGTCGGTGATCATCGAACCCCAGGTGGGCGTGGGCGGCGCTACCCCGAGTCCTAGGAAGCTGAGGGACGCCTCGACGAGAATGGCCGTGGCGATCCCGAGGCTGGCGAGCACGATCAGCGGCGACACGAGATTGGGGAAGACGTGGCGCAACACGAGGCGCAGGTGCGAGCCGCCGAGGGCCGCAGCCGCGGTGACATACTCGCGCTCGCGCACCGAGAGCGCGAGTCCGCGCACGACGCGGGCGAAACGCGGCATCGACGCGACGCCGATCGCGATGATCGAGTTCATCAACGATGGTCCGAGCGCTGCGACCACGGCGAGGGCAAGGAGGATGGTGGGGAACGCCATCACGACGTCGATAACCCGCCCGATCACCAGGTCCATCCAGCCACCCGCGTAGCCGGCGACCAGGCCGAACAGGATCCCGAGGCCGGCCGCGATGCTCACGGCGACGACGCCAACCAGCAGCGACACGCGGGAGCCGTACACGATGCGGGAGAACACGTCGCGTCCGACCTTGTCGGTACCGAGCAGGTGACCCTCGTCCCCAGGCGGCCGCAGGCGCTGCGATAGCGTCTGGTGGTTGGGATTCGCCGTGGCGATCTGCGGCGCGAAGACGGCCGCGACGAGGACCAGCAGCACGAGCGCCGCCCCGATGAGCAGGGGCGCGTTTCGCTGCATCCGGCGAGCCAGTCGCCGCGCCGGGCTCACCGGATGCGCACCCTCGGGTCGATGACGGCGTAGAACATGTCCACCACGATGTTCACGAACACGAAGCTGATGGCGATGATGAACGTGACCCCCTGCACGACCGGGTAGTCGCGGGAAAGGATGGCATCGACCAGGAGCTTGCCGAGGCCCGGTCGGGCGAAGACGGTTTCGATGAGGACCGTGCCGCCCAGCAGGTAGCCGAAGTTGAGGCCGACGATCGTGAGGATCGGATTGGCGGCGTTGCGCAGCGCGTGCTTGTAGACCACCAGGCGCTGCCGCAAGCCCTTGGCGCGCGCCGTCCGCACGAAGTCCTCCTCGAGTACCTCCAACATGCTGGAGCGTGTCATCCGCGCGATGAGGGCCATGCCGGCGAAGCCGAGCGAGACGCACGGCAAGACGAGCGCCCGCAACACGCTGAGGGGTTCGCCGTTGCGGCCGGCACCGATGCTGGGAAACCAGCCGAGCCGCGTTGCGAACACGAGGGACAGTAGGAGCCCGATCCAGAACACGGGTGCGGCCACGCCGATCGTGCTGATTGTGAGGCTGAGGAGGTCGACCATGCTCCCGCGCCGGGTGGCGGCGATGATGCCCAGCGGTACGCCCAGGATCACCCCGACGAGCACACCGCCGATGGCGACCCGCAGCGTGTGGACGAAGCGCGACGTGATCTCCTTGGCGACAGGGCGACGGGTGGCGATAGACGTCCCCAGGTCGCCCCGTGCGTACTGTCCCATGAAGCGAACGAACTGGACCGGGAGGGGTCGGTCGAAGCCGTACTCGTGGCGCAGCTCATCGAGCTGCTCGGTGGTCGCGCGGTCCCCCAACATGGCCGTGATCGGGTCGCCCGGAATCAGGTGCACCACGAAGAAGACCACGATGAGGACCCCCACCAGCGTGGGAACCGCGGCGAGCAGGCGCTGAACGAGGTATTGCCACACCGGCTACCCTCCCGTAGGCCGTCCGTTACTCGACCGTTACGCCGTCGAGCCTGAGGCTCCGCTGCGGGTCCGCCACGAACCCCTTCACGCCGCTCTGGAGCGCGAAGATCATGTTCTCGTGATCGATGTAGTAGTAGTAGTTGCCGGCCGCGATCTTCTCCTGGACCTTGCGGAACAGCTCGTCGCGCTTCGACTCGTCCATCGTCGACACCGCGGCGTCCAGCCACTGGTCGACCTCCGGGTCGCGCACGCGCGCCCAGTTGTTCTCCGGGATCTGGCTGGAGTGGAACCAGCTGTACAAGACGCGATCGGGGGTGGCGTCCTGGCCGCGGCTCAGGCTGAACATCTGGAGGCCGTCGGCCGAGCGCAACGCCGCCAGGAACGCCTGGACCTCCATCACCTTGATGTCGACCGTTATCCCGACCGCCTGCAGGTTCTCCTGGATGACGGTGGCCGGCACCGTGAAGCGGTCGATGTTGGGGACCGTGAACTCCACCTTGAGCCCGTTGCCGTAGCCGGCGTCGGCCAGTAGCTGCTTGGCGTGCTCGGGATCGTAGGTGTAATCGATGACGTGACGGGCCACGTGTTGGACGCCGGGCGCGAGGATGCTGTCAGCAGCGGTCGAGACTCCCTTGAAGACGTACTGCAGCATGTCGTCGCGGTTGATGGCGTAGTTGATGGCCTCGCGAACCTTCGGATCGTCGAAGGGGGCGACGTCGGTGTTGAACCCGACGAAGCGCGTGATGAGGCCGGGTACCGCCTGCACCTGGATGTCGGCGTTGCTCTGGTACTTCGCGAGCTTGTCGGGATCGGTGACCTGGATCAGGTCCACGTCGCCCGCTTCGAAGGCGTTGTACATGGTGGTGGCGTCTGGGATCGGTACGTAATCGACCTCCTGGAGTCCTGGCGTCCCGCGCCAGGCATCCGCGAAGGGTTTGAGCACGGTCTGCTGCTGGGGTGACCACGAATCGAACTGGTACTGTCCCGTGCCGATCGGATCGTCGCCGAACGTTTCGCCCTTCTCCTCGACGGCTTTGCGGCTGACGATGAACGAGAAGGACTGTGCGAGCTTGTCGAGGAAGGCCGGGTCGGGGTCGGAGAGATGGAAGAGCACCTGGTAGGGGCCCGCCGCCTCCGTCGACGCGATCGCCTTCATGAGGTTGGCGTTGGGTGACTTGAGGGCTGGATCGAGCAGGCGATCGAAGGTGAACACGACGTCGTCGGCCGTCACCTCTCCGTAACCCTTCTGGAACTGCACGTTCTGGCGCAGGTTGAAGGTCCACTCGGTGCCGGCGTCGTTGACGGTCCAGTCCGTCGCAAGGTCGAGCTCGATGTCGGTGCCCCCGAGCTTGTACTGCACCAGGCCGTCGTACATGTTGACCGCCATCTGTTTGTCGCCGACGGACGTGATCAGCTGCGGGTCGAGCGTTCCATGGTCGTACTGCATGCCGAGACGAAGGACGCCGGCGGTGGCGCCGGCCCATGCTGCGAACAGAAAGAGGAGGGCGGTTACCGTTACGGCGACGAGTGTCCTACGGTTGGTGGTGGACCACATGGGGTACCTCCGGGGGAGTTGGGGCGCTACTCGTGGTGGCGTGAGCCGGAACGGCTGTGGACGCTCCTTTCCGATGCCTGGGGAGGGTCGTGAGTCCGAGGGGCGAAGGTGACACCGGCGACGGCCCCGAATCGGCGCGGATCGGCCGCGCCGTGGAGCAGCTCGCTGTCGGGAATCCGCGCGATCGCCTGCACCGCGCCGAACCAGGGCGAGCGGGCGTGGCGCGTTTGAGGCGCATGCCCCACGCGTCGGAGGGCCGCGAGGGTGGCGTCGGGGACGTCCCCCTCTACCTCCAGCTCCGCGCCCGACCAATGCACGCGAGGCATCTCCACGGCGTCCTGCATCCCCTTGCCGTGCACGAGCACATGCAGCAGTACCTGTGCGATCGCATTGGGGATGCGAGTGCCCGAGGGGCTCCCGAGGGCCAGCACGGCGCGGCCGTCGCGCGACACCAGAGTAGGGAAGGGCGCCAACGGGCGCCGGTACGGGGCGATGCCGGCGGCCCCGGCACCGGGCCGCGGATCGAACAGCTTCATGGCGTTGTTCAGCAGGATTCCCGTGCCCGGAACGGTCATGGCAGACCCGAAGCCGTCGCCGAGGCTCTGCGAGATCGATACGAGATTCCCCCACCGGTCTGCGTGGACGTGGTGCGTGGTGCAGCCCTCCTGCGTGTGCTCCGCCACGCGACCGGTCTGCACCCGCGACGGGTCGCGCGGGGCCTCCTGGTAGGCCCAGGGGTCGCCCGGACCCGGGAAGCTCGCCATGTCGGTCCGGACGAGCCGACGGCGGTCTGCGGCGTAGGCCGGGTTCAGCAAGCCTTCGAGGGGCACGTCGACCTGGCTGTGGTCGCCGACATATGCACCCCGGTCGGCGAACGCGAGCTTCATGCACTCGATCAGGAGGTGCACGTTGCCGGGCGCCAGCCCGTCGCCAGGCTCGAAGGCGGCGCCGTCCAAGAGTAGGAGCAGGTGCAGAAGGAGAGCACTCGAGGCCGGCGTGGCACCCTCCACGGTGTGGCTCCGGAACGACACCGAATCCGGGCGGCGGACTCACAGGAGCTCACCGGGGTAGCGCTCGAGGTCGGTTCGCTCCAGTACGCCGCCGCCTCCCCGCACCGCCGATACGATGGCGTCCGCCAGGTCACCGTGGTAGAGGGGCTCGAAGCCATCGCGACCGATGCGCTCGAGGGTGTCGGCGAGCTCCGGTTGCACGATGACGTCGCCCTCTTCCCGGGGGCGGCCGTCGGGTCGCAGGAACAACCTCGCGGTGGCGTCGAAGTTGGCCAGCCGGCCCGCGTGTTCCCGTACGAAGGCTGCCATGCGTGCGTTCAAGGGCACGCCGTCCCGGGCATAGCGCTGCGCTGGCACCACGACCTTCGCCAGGGGCAACAAGCCCCAGCGCCGATGCGCGGTGACCCAACCACACACGCTTCCGGGGATGCAGACCGATCGCGCGCCGGTCGTATTCGCGTCGTCTTCCGTGCGGAAGCGGTACCCGCCCTGCGTGGGGCTGTCGATCCACCGGAACATGTCGGGCGTTGCGGACCCGGGCGCGCAGGCGTAGAAGTCGATGGCCACAGTCTCAGCCTCGCCGGCCATGCGCACGAGCATGTTGCCCTGGCCGCCCAGGTGCGACATGGCCGGCTCGCACACGGCCAAGGCGAACGCGGCCGCGATCGCGGCGTCCACTGCGTTGCCGCCCCACATGAGCATCTCCGTCCCTGCCGCCGTGGCCATTGGGTGCGAGGTCGAACTCATACCGCCGTACGCCGTGACATCGTGCACGCCTCGGGATTCGTGACGCATCACGCCTCACCCCCCGCGTGCGGCGGGCCGGTGCGCAGCTGTTCAAGAAGCACGTGCTTCTGGATCTTCCCCAAGGCATTCCTCGGCAACGCGTCCACCACGAAGAGCGCGCGCGGCTTCTTGAAGCCGGCGAGGCGCGCCCCGCAGAAGGCGACGAGCTCTTCGAGCGACGGCGCCGTGCCATCGGGCACGATGGCGGCCACTACGCGCTCGCCCAGGTCGGGGTCCGGCAATCCGAGCACGGCCGCCTCTGCTACCGACGAGTGCTGCTCCAACACCTCCTCGACCTCCCGCGGATAGACGTTGAAACCGCCCGAGATGACGAGTTCCCTGGCGCGTCCGTTGATGACGAGGTACCCGTCCTCGTCGCGGTAGCCGAGGTCGCCGGTGCGGAAGAAGCCGTCCGCCGTGAAGGCCTCCGCGGTAGCTGCCGGCCCCCGCCAGTAGCCGCGGAACACGTTCGGGCCGCGCACGTGGATCTGGCCGGTCTCGCCGGCGGGGCAAACCGCACCAGCGTCGTCCCGGATCTCGATCTCGACCCCCGCGAAGGGGAAGCCCACCGTGCCGGCACGACGCTCGCCCGTGAGGGGATTGCCGGCGTTCATCACGGTCTCGGTCATGCCGTACCGCTCGAGGATGCGCCCGCCGAACCGGCCCTCCACGGCCTCGAGCAGGTGGGGGGCCAACGGCGCCGAGCCGGACACGAGAAGCCGGACAGGGCGCGGCGTGACGTTGCGACGCTCGGCCTCGGCGACGAGCCGGGCGAAGAGCGTCGGCACACCGAAGAACATGGTGACCTCGCCGGCCATCAACGTGTCGATCACGGCGGCGGCGTCGAAGCGGCGGTGGAGTGTCACGCGCGCACCGCGTGCGAGGGTCCATGCAACCCCACCGCTAGGCCGTGCATGTGAAAGAGCGGCAGCACCAGCAATAGGTGGTCGTGCTCGGTCCATCCCCAGGCTTCCGTCACCGCGAAGCTGTTGGAAACGAAGTTGGCGTGGCTCAACATGGCGCCCTTGCTCGGACCCGTGGTGCCGGAGGTGTACCCGATGACGGCCAGGCCGTCCTCCATGCACAATGGCTCGGCCAGCGGCGTGGCCTCCAGGGCGAGCTTCCGAAGGGCGGGCTCGTCGCCGGGGAAGCCGCCGTCGAGTGCGACGACGGTCGGGCCACGGGTGGTGCCCTGCCCGGCGACGGTGGTGGGTAGGTTTCCTTCGAGGTCGCGCTGGACGAACACCATGGCGGGCTGCGCATCGCCGAGGATGTGCGCAAGCTCCGTGCTGCGGTATCGGCTGTTGACTGGAACGACCGCGGCACCCGCCGCGAGCGCGGCAAGGTACACCACCACGAAGGTGGAGCCATTCTCCAGGTAGAGCGCGACGCGCTCTCCAGGAGCGACACCCTTCGCGGCCAGGACACCCGCCATCGCCATCACATGCCGCGCGGCCTCACCGTACGTCCACGTCCCTTCGTCCGTCGTCAGGAACGGCCGCTCCGGGTGCTGCGAAGCGGCGTCGAGGAGAAGGCCCGGCAACGTCCGCGCCGACATCAGCGCCCCTCGAAGTGAGCCGGGCGGTGACCGAGGAAGCTCTGCACGCCCTCCCGGAAATCGTTGCTCGAGTAGCACAGCTCGATCAGGTCGCGGTCGGCGTCCGCGTCCGCGCCGGCCGCGAGGCGTCGGAACCCCTCCTTGAAGGACCGAAGAGCGAGCGGCGCGAAGCCCGCGATGCGGTGGACGAGGGCGTCAACGTGCTCCGCGAACGCCCCGGCCGGCACGACGTCGGCGACCAGCCCCGCCCGGTGCGCCTCGTCGGCGTCGACGAACCCCGCAGTCATGAGGAGAGCCTTGGCGCGCCGGATGCCCACGGCCGCCTTCAGGCGGTCGAGGTTTCGCAGGGAGATGGGGTTCCCGAGGGTCCTGGCGACGGGTGCGCCGAAGCGACTGCCGACCGAGGCGACACAGATGTCGGCGCACGCGACGATCAGCAAGCCGGCGCCCGCGGCCACACCCTGAACGGCGGCGACGACCGGCACGCGCACCCCCTCGAGACGCGAGAGCACGGACTCGATGCGCTCCTCGTAAGCTGTACCGCCGTGGTCGGCGATGAACGATGCGAGCTCGCCGATGTCCGTTCCTGCCGCGAAGCTGTCTCCCGATCCGCGAAGCACCATGACGCGCACGCCAGGGTCGGCGTCGGCGACCTCGCACGCTTCGACGACGGCGTCGTAGGCAGCGAAGGTGAGCGCGTTCTTGCGCTCCGGGCGATCGAACACGACCTCGAGGACTGCGCCCGATAGGTTCCGTTTGACGTCGGTCACGATCCGTTCGCTTCGGTCGGGGCGGAACCCAGCAGGTCGGTGCCATGTTCACCTAGGCGCGGCACCCGCCCCTGCACCGTCAGCGGCGTCGCCGACAGCTTGTAGGGTACGCCCAGGGTTTCGGCCGTGTGGGTCCCGTCGACGTCGATCTGAACGCGGAGCTCGCGTGCCCGGACGTGAGGGTCGCGAAGGATCGGCGTACCCGTAGATCGGGCCGCACGGGATGCCGACCGCCTCCAGCCGATCGATCCAGTAACCGCGCGGTCTGGACGCGGTTACCTCCTCGAGCTCTCGGGCGAGCTCGTCTCGATGCGTTCGCCGCGACGCCTCCGTTGCGTACTCGGGCCGATCCCTCAGAGCGCTCAGGTCGAGGGCGTCGCACATCCTTTCCCACAGGCGTTGCGGTCCGGCTCCGAGGGTGAAGTAGCCGTCGCTCGCCCGCAGCGCCTGGTAGGGAGCCAGAAGTCGGTGGGCGGACCCGAGCGGCTGCGGCACGTCACCCGTCGCGAAGTACTCGTGGGCTTCCCAGACGGAGAGCGACACGCCCGCATCGAACAGGCTCGCGTCGATGTGCTGGCCACGGCCGCTTCGCTCTCGCCATAACAGGGCCGCCATGATCCCCTGGACCGCGAACAACGCGGCCGCCAGGTCGGTCACGGGAATCCCGCACTTCACCGGCGGCCGGCCGGTCTCGCCGGTCACGCTCATGATCCCGCTCATGCCCTGTGCGACCAGGTCGTAACCCCCGCGCGCGGCGTACGGTCCCGTCTGGCCGAAGCCAGAGATGGAGCAGTACACCAGGCGCGGGTTCCGCTCCGCGAGCGCCTGGTAGTCCAAGCCAAGGCGCTGCATGGCGCCGGGCCGGAAGTTCTCCACGATGACGTCCGCATCGTCCGCAAGGGAGAGGAACGCCGCCTTCCCGGCGGCATCCTTGAGGTCCAGCGCCACGCTCTTCTTGCCGCGGTTCACGGCGAGGAACGGCATGCTCACACCGTGGACGAAGGGCGCCCAAGCCCGTGTGCTGTCGCCCGCAGGCGGCTCCACCTTGATGACCTCTGCGCCAAGGTTTCCGAGCTGCAACGTGGCGAAGGGGCCAGCCATCGCTTGCGTGCAATCCATGACACGAACACCTGCTAGCACCTGATCCACTGGACCCCCTGGCATCTGGCGAAACGAGCTTGAGCCGACGAGAAACTGTATAACATTGTTCCGGAGGTACCAGGGAGGCGCTCATCCGATCGCCATGCGCTTGCGGGCCGCTCGGTCACCCGTGGCGGTCCCATCGTGACTGATATGAGCGCCTTGTTCTCCGCAACCATCCCGATCGCGTTGATCGTACTCGCCGGTGTGTGGCTCGAGCGCCGCTTCCGGCTCGACCCGACGCCGTTTACGCGGACCACCCTCTACGTCCTGACGCCGGCCCTCATCGCGCACACGATGTACACCTCCGAGCTTCCCGGGCTTCAGGCGGCGCGGCTGATCGGCGCCTTCGTGCTGGCGAGCGCAGGGTGGTACGGGACGGCCAGGTTGCTGGGCAGTGCCGCACGGTTCAACCCGGCCACCAGGCGTGGTCTAGTGGCGTCGACGATGTTCCCCAACATGGGCAACATGGGCCTGCCGTTGGTGCTCCTCACCTTCGGCGGCGCCGGCTTCGACCGCGCCGTGGTCCTCTTCGTCACGTCGGCCCTTGTCGTGTTCGGGGTGGGCCCGGCGCTCCTGCGCGGTGGGGGATTGCGTGCCGCGGTCGCCACGGCCGTCCGCATGCCGCACCTGTGGGCCGCCGCCCTGGGCATTGCGGGGCGATTGGCGGGCCGCGCCCCGGGACCGCTCGTGGATGCCGTCGACCTTCTCGGTAAGGCGGCGGTGCCCATCTTGCTCCTCGTGCTGGGCATGAACGTAGCGCGCAGTCGTGTTCGCTGGCGTAGCGATGTGCTGGTGGCGGCCGGTGGACGCCTCATCGCGGGTCCAGCCATCGGCTTCGCCTCCGCCCGTCTCCTTGGGCTCCCGGCTTTCGACACCCACGTCATGGTGCTCCAGGTGGCCACGCCGACAGCCGTGAACGCCATGCTGCTCGCGTCCGAGTTCGGCGGTGACGCACCATTCACCTCTCAGGCGGTGGTAGCGTCCACGCTCCTCAGCTTCATCACGATCCCCCTGCTGCTGCTCATCCTCGGGTCTTGACCCAACGGACCAGACCTCCCGCAAGTACGTCGGCGGGCGCTGCCGCGGCGTACCGCGCCGAAAGACGTGGCGGGAGGTCCCCACAATCGGACGCGAGCTCGGCGCGTATCGCGTTCAGGGCCCCATCCACCGCGCCTTCCCGAAGAGCGCGTTCCACAGCGCGCTCGTAGCGATCGTGCGCGGCTGCAAGGCGATCGACGTGTTCGCTGACGTCCTCGAAGACCCCATAGTGGGCTAGCGCCAACCTCGCCGGCCGCTCCGCAAGGATGCGCGCGAAGGTCGCGCGCCACGCCACAAGATCAACCTCCGGCGCCGGTGTTGCCGGCACCGGCGGCGCGTCGCCACCCAAGCGGATGCCCGCAGCGTCACCGACGAACAGGGTGCCATCGCCGTTCAGGAAAGCGATGTGGTGCCGCGCGTGACCCGGCGTCCCGACGATGTGAAGGTCACTCGCCCCAATGCGAAGGCGGCTCCGACCCGAGATCGGCCGTAGCAGGCTCGCCGGGACCGAAGCAAACCCACCCCACAAAGAATCGAAACGCTCCCCGAATACGCGCCGGGCACTCGCCACGAGGCGCGAAGGATCGGCGAGGTGTGGCGCGCCCAACTCATGGACGTACACCGGGACCTGCGCGTCCGTGGCGAAGGCGCCGGCTGAGCCGGCATGGTCGAGGTGGATGTGGGTCAGGAGTACCGCGCGAAGGCCCGCTGGCTCGAGCCCGCACTCCTGGATACCGCGCCGCACGCGTTCGTACGTGGACATGGGCCCCGGATCGATAAGGGCGAACGTGCCCCCACCGGTGTTCAGAACATACGGCCCCACCACGTGCTCGACGCCTCGGTGTCGCGCATCCACCTGAAGGAAGGTCGAGCGCCACGGCGATGCCGAGTGACCCACCTCAACCCAGCTCTCACCGTTCTCGGCGGTCATCCGTTGGTGGGCTCGCCGACCGCCGGCCCATTGCCGCGGCACGTCTCCGCGAGACCTGTTCCACCCACAGACATTACGATCGTCCCTCCACCCTCGTACGCGCCGGCGGAACCGCGCACCCACCGCACTCCCGGAACTCCGCGCGCCCTGTGCCAAGACCGACCATCCCGAACGGGGCTCCAGCGGATGGCGGACGGAGGAGAGTGGTGCCCGCCGCGGCCGCCGGGGGGCGGCCCGGTGGCCGCGGCGGGCGTTCCCAAGGTCGCACGCCCGCTCCGTGATGTCAAGCGCCGGATGCCGGATCGAGAGAGCGTGCAGGACGATGCTCGATGCATCTCCTACTACCACACTCAGGATTTGACAGGGGGCGGCGGCGGACCTAGGATGGACGCTCCCATGGGCCGTCTCGCACCGCACCGCACAGCCACGGACCGCGCAACTCCAGACCGCGCGGGCCCAGACCGCGCAGGCCAGACCGCGCAGGCCCAGACCGCGCAGGCCGATACCGCGCAGCCCCCGGCGGCGCACCACGGAGCGGACGCGCGTCGTGATCCCCACGACCGGCTGCTCGTGGGCGAACCGGCTGTCGGGCGAGGACCCGATCGGCACCGCGACGCACGCCGACCAACTCCTGCTCGTCGAGGTGCCGCGCCCGTGGGAACGAACGGCGCTGTCTACCGCGCACGCGCCGTCCGGCCTGCGCGAGGCGTGCGCGGGGGCCGCGCGCCGGGGCGCGCGGGCGACGGTGCTCCTGTTCGAGGGGGCGTCCCTCCGCGAGGACCGACGGCCGGATAGCGACACCGGCAGGGACGGTTCCGCCGCGCTCGCGGCGGTCCGCGCCGTGCGCGTCGTCCACCTCGCGCGTAGCGCGCCCGGCGCGTCGTTCCGGCGCAGCACCTACCTGGCGCCCGAGGCGCGCGTCGCCGGGCTGGTGGGGGCCCTGCTGGACGCCGGCACGCGGGCCGCGTCAGGCGACGGGGGCAGGCCCGACGCGGAGGCGGCAGGCCCGCTCGCCGCGGCCGACGCCGAGACGAGAGGCGCGCTCACCGCGCCCGCGGCCGACGTAGCGGGCGCCCCGGCCGCGGCCGGAGGGGAGGCAGGCGGCATCCTCGCCGCCGACGCGGTCCGCTCGCTCGGCGCGGTGCCCGTGGTCCCGGCGCGGCGGGAGCTGTTCGTGTGCACCCACGCGGGGCGCGACGCCTGCTGCGGCCGCTATGGCGACGCCGCCTACCGCTGGCTGCGGGACCGGTACGGCGCCGAGCTGGACGTGTGGCGCGTGAGCCACCTCGGCGGGCACCGCTTCGCCCCCACGTTGCTCGAGCTGCCCGAGGGGCGCTGCTGGGGGAAGCTCACGCCGGAGGCCCTCGCGGCCCTGGTGGATCGCAGCCGTCCTCCGGCCGCCCTGCGCGACGCGTACCGCGGCTGGTGCGCGCTGCCGGCTCCCGCCCAGGTGCTCGAGCGCGAGCTCCTCTCGGCCTACGGCTGGGCCTGGACCGAGGCGCGCGTGCGGGCCACCGCCGTCCGGGTCGACGATGGCGTGGTCAGGGTAACGATCGATGCCGTGCTGCCCGACGGGCGGCTCGTTCACGCGGAGGCCGACGTGGCCGACGGGGAGCCGGTGATCACGCCGTTATCCTGCGGGCGCGAGCCCGCGGCCGTTGCCCAGCGGACGCTCGCGTGGCGCGAACGCCCTGCGGCGCTCGCCCGTTGACGGCGCGCGCGCGCCGCGCGACGGACGCGAACGCTCACGTCCGCTGCGACCCACCCCCAGCAAGCCGCCCCGCGCTGAGCGACGGCCCTAGAGCCACCGGCCTGAGAACCGCCCGCCGAGCACCGGCCGCTGAGACGGCTAGCCATCAGCCGCTGTGGCACCACCCTGAGACCCGACCCGGTGAAGGGAGCCTACATGCCCAGACTCCGCCGAGCACCGACCGCTCGCACGCCGGGCGGCGCGGCGTGCGCGGGCCACGATGAGCACGTGCGTTTGACCCGATTCGCCCGCACCCGCAGTTCCGCACCGCACATTCCGGTGCGCACCGGTTCGCTGAAGGTCGCGCGTTTCGCGTTCGCCCTGTTGGCCCTCGCGGCGGCGTCGACCTGCCTCGCGCAGAGTCCGAAGCAGGCGCTCGAGCGCCTGTTCACCGACGCACCCATCGAAGCGTCGTGGTTCACCGATGCGTTCCTCCAGCAGGTTCCCGTCGAGCGCGTGTCGGTGCTGGTGAAGGGCATGGAGCAGCAGCTCGGGGCCTACACCGGCGTACGGGGAGACGAGAGCCCGTCACGGTCGCCTTCGAGAACGGCGAGGTCGCCACCGATATCGTCCTCGACGCCTCGGGCCGCATCGCCGGCCTGCGCTTCCAACCGCCGACTCGCACCGCGGGCGACCTGAGCGACGCCGTGGCGGCCTTCGACGACCTCCCCGGCAAGGTCTCGCTGCTGATCCGCAGGGACGGCGAGACGCTCAGCCTCGCGCCGGCCCGATGACGCCCTGGCCGTAGGATCGAGCTTCAAGCTCGCGGTGCTGGACGCGCTGCGCTCCTCCATCGACAGCGGCGACCACGCCTGGGACGAGGTGGTGACGCTCGCTGCCGGCCGGAAGAGCCTCGGAAGCGGCATCCTGCAGACCTGGCCGGACGGCTCGCCGCTCACGCTGCACACCCTGGCGACCCTGATGATCTCGCGCAGCGACAACACCGCGCGGACACTCTGCTAGCGCCGGTCGGGCGCGACGCCGCCGAGGCCGTCGCCGGGACGCAGTCGCCGTTCCTGAGCACCGAGGAGGCGTTCAAGCTCAAGGCCCCGGCAAGCCGCGCTGCTCCGCCGCTTCCGCGACGCCGACCTCCCGGGCAAGCGGGCCCTGCTCGAGGAGCTGCGCGACGTGCCGCTCCCGCACCCTCAGGACTTGCCGAGCGAGCCGACCGCCCTCGATGTCGAGTGGCACCTCAGCGTGAAGCGCCTGTGCGAGCTGATGGCGCGGGTGCAGGACCTCGACGTCATGAGCGTGGAGCCGGGCCCCGGCGTTCCGCACCCCGACAGCTGGGAGCGGGTGGCGTACAAGGGCGGCTCCGAGCCGGGTGTGAACTGAGAGTACACCGCCGCGGACGGCTCGAGCTACTGCGTGAGCGCCTCGGTCAACGATCCCTCCGCGGCGATCGACCAGCAGCGCGTCTTCGGGCTGTACCGGGGCGTCGTCTCGACCTTGCGCCAACCCTGACCGGCCGGGCGCCGGCCGGTGCCGGGGCTACTCCAGCCGGCGCGGTCGCGGCAACATCAGCGTCAGCACGGCGGTGACGGCCGTGAACACGAACACGGTGAGGTAGACGTGGTGCAGCCCCGTCTCGAGCCCGCCGCGGAGCAGCTCGAGCGCCCTCGACCCGCCGGCCGCGCCACGCTGCAGCAGGTCCTGCACGCTGTCCAGCGAAACCTGGTCGGCGAGCCCCTCGCGCGCGATGGTGGCCCGCAGGCTCACGTTGAGCACGCCGCCGAGCAGCGCCGCGCCCACCGCGTTGCCGAGGATGCGCATGAACATGTTCGTGGCGGTCGCGACCCCGCGCCGCTCCCAGGCCACGCTGCTCTGGATGGCGACGGTGAAGGTGGTGCTCATGAAGCCCATGCCGACGCCCATGACGAAGGACGCGGCGCTGGCGTAGAAGGGGCCGTAACCGGGGGCGAGGAGCAGGAACAGCACGCCGGCGAGCAGGCCCGCCGCCCCGCCGATGCGCGCCGTCCGGCGCGGCCCCATCGGCACCAACAGGCGCCCGGCGGCGATCGACGCGAGCGGCCAGCCGATGGACATGGCCGTGAGCGTGAAGCCGGCTACCAGCGGCGAGCGGCCCATGATCCCCTGGACGTACGTCGGCAGGTAGGTGATGAGGCCGATCATCATCATGCCGGAGGTGAGGGTCGCGAGGTTCGCGTTCGCGATGAGCCGGTCGCGCCACAACCCCAGGTCGATCATCGGCTCGCGCGCGCGCAGCTCGTGGACGGCGAACAGCGCCAGCCCGACGGCCGCCGCGCCCGCCAGCGCCGTCACCCGGGACGCGGGCCACTGCCCCGCCTGCGTCAGCGCCAGCATGAGCGCGCTCATCGCGACCAGGAACAGCGTGGCGCCGATGCCGTCGACGTGGCGCTCGCGCGTGCTCACCCCTTCGTGCAGGAACGTCACCACGCCGAAGATCGAGAGCAGCCCGAAGGGGACGTTGAGCCAGAAGATCCACGACCAGTGGGCGTACTGCACGATCAGGCCGCCGGCGAGGGGGCCGATCACGGCCGACACCCCCCACACGCTCGAGAGGTAGCCCTGCACGCGCGCCCGCTCGCGCAGATCGTAGAGGTCGCCCGCGAGCGTGATGACGATCGGGTTGACCGCCCCGGCGCCCAACCCCTGCACGAAGCGGAAGCCGATGAGCATCGGCATGGTGGTCGCGAAGCCGCACGCCACCGAGCCGGCCAGGAAGATCACCACGCCGATCACGAAGACCGGCTTGCGGCCGTAGAGGTCGGCGAGCTTGCCGAACACGGGCGTCGTGATCGCCTGCATGAGCAAGAACGCGGAGAACACCCAGCTGTACAGCGAGAAGCCGCCGAGGCTGGCCGCGATGCTCGGCATCGCCGTGGCGACGATGGTGCCCTCGATGGCGGCCATGAACATCGCGACGACGAGCGACGCGAGAACCAGCGACCGCCGCGTGGTGCGGCGGTCGCTGGTGCGTTCGGCGGGACGTGGGGCGAGTTCCGGAGGTCGGCGCATGCGGCGGTGGCTCCTACCGTGGGGTGCCGACCGCGCTACTGCAGCGCCCAGCTCCCCTCGACGATATCGAGGTAGTCACCGACGCGTCGGATGTACGTCATGTAGTTGCCGTACTCGGACGCCTCGGTCCTCAGCAGTCTATCCTGAGCGCGCGAAAGGTCGCTCTGGGCACTACTGAAGTCGCGCGCCACCGGCTTCGGCGCCTCGAGCTCGCCGTTGCCCGTGGCGGCATCGTAGACCGACTTCGCCTTCTGGAACGCCTCCTGGGCCTGCTGGTACTCCGCGGTGCGGAGCTGGTACTCCTGCTCGACGAGGGTGAGGCTGCGCTCGGCGAAGTCGACCTGCGCGCGCGCCGTCGCCTCGCGGCTCGCGAAGCCGTCGGGGTACGCCGCCAGGTCGCTCTGGGCCGCGTCCGCGGCGTGCTGGTAGCGAGGTACGTCGAGCAGGTCCGTGCCGATCTTGAACTCGGCGGACACGCCGATCGCCCAGCGGTCCTTGCCGCCCGGGTAGTCCACTCCGATCTCCGCCCGCGGGTTGCGGTCGTCCACCCCGACCTGCGTGAAGAGGTTGACGTCGCCGGTGCTGTAGTTGCCGTAGAGCTTGAGGTTCTGGACGGCGTCGAACACGGTGCCGCGGGTCATGTTGGCCTGGGCCAGCTCGGCGTTGAGCTGGAGGCGGCGGTAGTCGCTCGTGGAGGTCGCATCGGCATCGGGCAGTGCGAAGCGCACCGAGACGTAGAGGGCGGTGGTGTCCAGGCCGTAGGCCGCGGCCTCGTCCTGGGCATCGGCCAACGCCTGCTTCGCCTGGTCCAGCGACAGCGCCTGGTACTGCACGTTGAGCTTGGCGTTCTGCAGGTCGGTCTCCAGCGCGTCGCCGTTGTCGTAGGCGTCCTGGACCGAGTTGAGGTTGTCGCTGGCGTCGGCCACGTCGACCTGTGCGCGGTGCAGCGCCACCTGCGCCTCGAGGAGGCCCGCCTGAGCCCGGAGCGCGTTCTCGCGCCCGCGGCGAAGGGTCTGCGCGAGGTCGGCCTGCGCGCGCAGCAACCCGATGCGGTCGCGGATGATGCCGCGGTAGTCGTAGGTGTACCCGATGGTGGTCGTGACGTCGACGCCCGCGTCGAAGGCGGCCGGATCGCTGTTGGTCAGGTTGTCGCTGAACCCGAAGCTCGGCTGCACGTTGGCGTTCGCGTCCATCTGACGCACGAACGTCAGGTCCTCCTGGCGCTGCTCGATGGTGTAGCGCGCGTCCGCGGCCGCGGGGTCGGTGTACTGCAGGGCGTCCTGCGGCGTGGCGTCGGCGAGCGCGAGGCCGGTCGGGAGCGCAAGCGCGGCCGCGAGCGCAAGGGCGAGGGGCCCGGAGGTGCCGCGCTCGCGCCCGGCGGGGCCGGGAAGGGGGGTTCGGGTGGGGCGACGGCTGTTCACGGTGGTCCTCCTGCAGCTCAAAGGCACGCGCGGGCGCCCTGACGAGCCGCCTGGCCGCGCGGCTCGTAGGCGTGCGGACGGCCCTGTCGGCGCGCCCGGGTGCATCCGGTCGATCGTGACCCTACTATGTCGGCTGCCAGGCACGTGTGGTGCGCACGCGTCACCGCGCGCGCGGGCGCCGAGATGGAAGGGCCAAGGGGGTGGACCCGCACCGCCGCGTGGGCCCGGGCGCCGCGTGGACCGGACCGCCGCGCGGAACCTTGCGCGGCGTGGGCCCGCGTCGCCGCGTGGGCCCGGGCGCCCGGCAGGGAGGGGCGCCGCGCCGGACCCGGCTCAGGCCGGCGGGACCGGCCCAGGGCGACGCGACCGGCGCAAGGCAACCCGACCGGCGCAAGGCAACCCGACCGGCGCAAGGCAACCCGACCGGCGCAAGGCAACGCGACCGGCGCAAGGCAACGCGACGAGACCGGCCCAGGGCGACGAGACCCGCTCAGTACGTGAACCCTACGAGGTCCCAGCCGCACCCGGACCAGCGGTAGTCGGCATCGATCGTGCCGCTGGCGCTCACCTCCTCGCCGGTGTCGCCGTCGACGGCGCTGCCTTCGTACGACGCCTCGACCGCGCCCCGCTCGGCGCTCACGTCGGCCGAGAGGACGCGAAGGTCGTAGCTCAGGTCGTGGTAGCGCCGCCCGTACGTCAGCCGGGCCCCGGCCAGGAAGGCGTCGACCGAGCGCTGGAAGGCCGCCTCCAGGCTCGCGCCGTCGGGCGCCGCCGAGCACGCGGAGGCGCCGGAGTCGGCGCCCTCGGCGTCGAGCGCGGCGTCCGCCTCGACGACGATCTCGCGGCGTTCCAGCACCGCGCCGCGTTCCTCCTCGAGCCGGAGTTCGTAGGTGCCGGGATCGTCGGGGGCGTCGAGCCGGACCTGCCAGCGCCCTTCCACCTCCTCGGTGGGTGGGAACGCCGCCTCGGCCGGGGCGCCGGTCGCGATCTGGCCCTCCGGCCCCTCCAGCCACGCCAGGGTCAGCCGGTCGCCGGCACGCCCCTCGGCGCCGAGATCGACCGTGAAGGGGCGGCCGGCCGTCACCGCGGGCGGGGCGCCCAGGCGGTAGCCGGGCACGGGCGCGCTCCGCTGCGGCGCGGACGCCGCTCCACCGCCCGTCTTCGCGCCCTGCGCGCTCGCGCTCGCGCCGGGCGCGGCCACCGCCAGCAGCGCCACGAGCGACGCGGCCGCAAGCCGGCGCGCCGCGCCGCCCCCGCGAACGGGCCCGCCGGCGCGAACCCGGGGCGAACGAGAGGCGCGCCGATCGCCGGGGCCGTGGGCCGGAGCGGTGCAGGGGCGCGGGACTCCATGGCGGGACGTACCGGGCATGCCTCGAGGCTACCGCGCCCGCGGCCCCGTGCTCGCCTCGGCCCCGTGCCCTCGGCCCCGTGCCCTCGGCCCCGTGCCCTCGGCCCCCGCGGCCCGGGGCCTCGCAGCCCCCGGCCGCGCAGTGCCGGGCGCGGCAGCCCCAGGCCCCGCAGCCCCGGGCCCGGACGGCCGGTCGTCCAGCGGGCGGCGGACCGGCCCGACGCCGAGGGTCAGGAGCCCGGTGCCCAGCAACGCGGCGCCGAGGAACGCGAGGTAGATGAACGCGTTGGGGTGCGTCGCGTTCGGGAGAGCACGGACAGGAAGAACGCGACGGGCAGCAAGATGGCGGCGTACGGCACGGCGTGGCGCGCGTACCACAGCCAGAAGCCGTCGAGCCTCGCCTCGTCGACGTAGCGCAGCACCAGCAGCGAGAGGATCAGGAGCGCGCCCGCTTGCGCGGGGCCGGCGCGTCACGGGTCCTGCCGCAGCGCGAGGCGTGGTACGCCCACTCCCAGATGAGCATGCGCAACACGGCCGTCCCGCGATACACGACGGTCGGCATGATCATGATCAGGATGCCTGCTAGGCGGCGGGAGGCGCCGGAGACGAAGGCGCCGGGCGCGAGCATGAGGGCCGCAGAGACCTCGTCGAGTGCGGCTTCGTGGCGGTTCGGGTCGGCAGAATGTGGGGCCATGGTGGCACCTCCTTGGACGTTTCGGGGGTTCACGGTGGATAGCGCCGCTATCCGTAACTAGATAGTAGTACTATCCGTATGGCGCGTCAAGCCGCTGCGATGCGAGACGCGCCGTTGGGAGGCGCACCGCGTGAAGATCTCCGAGCTCAGCGCCGCGAGCGGCGTCAGCATTCCGACCATCAAGTTCTACATCCGCGCCGGCCTTCTGCCGCGCGGCGAGTCCGCCGGACCCACCCGCGCGGAGTACGGCGAGGGTCACCTCCGCCGCCTCGACCTGATCCGCGTTCTGCGCGAGGTGGCCGGGCTCAACATCGGCACCATCAAGGACACCCTGGACGCGATGGACGCGCTCGCGCGCGCGGGCAAGGGACCGGAGCACCTGGCCGTCGCGCTGCACGCCCTGAGCGACCCGCTCGAGGTGCCCGAGGGCGAGGAGCGGCTCTTCGAGGGAGCGCAGCAGCGCGTCGACGAGCTCTTCGCGACCATGGGCTGGACGCGCCTCGGGCGCCGTGCGCCGGGGCGCGACGACCTGGTGCGCGCCCTCGTCGCCATCGACAGGCACTGGCCCGGCGGCATCGACGCCGCCGGGCTCGAGCGGTACGCACGCACGGCTGAGGAGCTCGCCTCCTACGAGGTGCCCGCCGACTGGGACCCGGGGGCCGATCCGATCGACGCCCTGCGGTACGCCGTCCTCGGGACGCTGCTGTTCGAGCCCGTGGTGGTGTCGCTGCGCCGCCTGGCGCACGCGCAGCGGTCGGAGACGCTCGCCGGCCGGTAGGCGGGCGGAGGACTACACCGTGGAGGCACCCCCGCCCACCCCTTGACGCTGCTCATTTCTGCTCATATGCTGGTCAAAACGGTCACACTTCGTCATGTTCGAGCGTCATCCCGCACGATGCCCGCCGTTCCGCGCTCGAACGCCTCCGTTCACCGTGAAGGGCGTGCCATGCTGCCCGAGCAGCGCAGGCGGAAGATCGTCGACCTCATGAACCGCCGGGGGGCGGCCGACGTCGACGCGCTGGCGCACGCATTCGAGGTGTCCCCCGCCACCATCCGGCGCGACCTTCGCGACCTCGAGGGGCGCGGCTTCATCGCGCGAACGCACGGCGGCGCGGTGGCGGGCGCGGCCAGCACCGCGTTCGAGCCCCTGTACAACGAGAAGGCACGTCAGGCGCGCGCGGAGAAGGAGGCCATCGCGGCCGCCGCGGTCCTTCGGGTCGACGACGGCGAGGTCGTGGTGCTGGACTCCGGCTCTACGACGCACGCGCTCGCCCGCGAGCTGAAGGCGCGGCGGCGGGGCCTCACCGTCATCACCACCGACCTGATGATCGCCCTCGAGCTCGGCGACGCGCCGGGGTTCGAGACGATCATCATCGGCGGCGTCGTGCGGCCGCAGCTCTACTCGGTCGTCGGCTCCATGGCCGAGAGCCTGCTGCCGGGCCTGCACGCCAACCACGCCTTCCTCGGGGCCGACGCGATCGACCTCGACGCCGGCATCACCAACGCCAGCCTGTCGGAGGTGGGCGTCAAGCAGCACGTGCTCGCCACCACCGGCCACCCGATCCTGCTGGTGGACCACACCAAGTTCGGCAAGGTCAGCCTGGCCCGCGTGGCGGGCCTCGCGGCCTTCGACGAGATCATCACGGACGACGCGCTGCCCGAACCGACCGCCCGCGCCTACGCCGAGGCGGGCGCCACGCTCACACGGGCCGCGACGAGGGAGGACGAGACGGTGTGACCAGCTTCCGGCAACTCTTCGGGGTCGACAAGCCCATCATCGCGATGGCCCACCTGCTGCCGCTTCCCGGCAGCCCCAACTACGACCGCGGCGGCGGCGTGAGCGCGATCCTGGACGCGGTCGTGCGCGACCTCGCGGCCCTGCAGGACGGCGGGGTCGACGCGGTGATGTTCGGCAACGAGGGCGACCGCCCGTACCTCACCCGCGCCACGCCGGAGAGCCTGGCGGCCATGACGGCCGTCATCACCGAGGCGCGCAGGCACGTGCGGGTGCCCTTCGGCGTCAACTACCTGTGGGACCCGGCCGCCTCCATCGGGGTGGCCCACGCCACCGGCGGCCGCTTCGTGCGGGAGGTGTTCACCGGCGTCTACGACTCCGACATGGGGCTGTGGGCGCCCGACGCCGCCGGGGCCGTGCGGCTGCGCGCGACGCTCGACGCCGATTGCCTGCTGTTCTATAACATCAACGCCGAGTTCGCCGCTCCCGTCGGCCAGCGCAGCCACGCGGCCCGCGCGCAGAGCGCCGTGTTCGCCAGCCTCGCCGACGCCATCTGCGTGTCCGGCCCGATGACCGGCCAGACGGTGGCGACGTCGCACCTGCGCGAGGTGAAGGAGGCGGTGCCGGACACTCCCGTCATCGCCAACACCGGCGTGCGCGAGGACAACGTGCAGGAGATCCTGGCGGTGGCGGACGCCGTCATCGTCGGCACCAGCCTCAAGCGCGACGGCGTGACGTGGAATCCGGTCGACGAAACGCGTGTGGCCCGCCTCATGGACAAGGTGGTGGAGCTGCGGTGAGGCGCCTGCTCCTCGGGCTCGACATCGGCACCACCCAGACCAAGGGCGTGCTGATCGACGGCGCCGGCGCCGTGGTGGCGGAGGCCGCGCGGGACGCGACGCTCTACAGCGAGCGCCCGACCTGGGCCGAGGAGGACCCGTCGCAGTGGTGGGTGAACGTCTGCGCCATCACCCGCGAGCTCCTCGCCGCCGGCGACCCGGCGGAGGTCGCCGGCGTCGGCGTCGGCGGCATGGTGCCCGCCATGGTGCTGCTCGACGAGGCCGGCGAGCCCCTGCGGCGCAGCATCCAGCAGAACGACGCCCGCACGGCCGTCGAGATCGACGAGGTGAAGGCGGACATCGACGGCGCGCGCTTCTTCGAGCTCACCGGCGGCAGCATCAACCAGCAGGTCGTGGCGCCCAAGGTGCGCTGGCTGCGGCGCCACGAGCCGGCGATCCTCGAACGCCTCGCGACGCTGGTCGGCTCGTACGACTACATCGGGCTGCGCCTGACCGGCGAGCGCTACGTCGAGCGCAACTGGGCCCTCGAGTCGGGCCTGTACGACCTGAGCCGCGGAGGCTGGTCCGACGAGCTCGTCGCCCTGGCGGGCCTGCGGGCCGACCAGCTGCCGCCGCCGCGCGCGTCGCACGAGGTGGTGGGCGCCGTCACGCCCGCCGCCGCCGCCGCGACCGGCTTGCGAGCGGGGACGCCCGTGGTGGCCGGCGTGGCGGACCACGTGGCCGCGGCCTACGCCACCACCGCCTACCAGGACGGCGACCTCGTCATCAAGTTCGGCGGCGCCGGCGACATCCTCTACAGCACCGCGACGCTCGTCACCGACCCGCGCCTGTTCATCGACCACCACCTCGTTCCCGGCCTCTACTACCTCAACGGCTGCATGGCCACCAGCGGCAGCCTCTTGAAATGGTACGTGCAGGGCTTCTGCGGTGAGGACGTCGCGCGGGCAGTGGCCCAGGGACGCTCGGCCTACGCCGAGCTCGACGCTCTGGCCGCCGCCTTGCCCGCCGGCGCCGACGGCCTGGTGCTGCTCCCCTACTTCCTCGGCGAGAAGACCCCGCTGCACGATCCCGCCGCGCGCGGCACGGTGCTCGGGCTCGACCTGCACCACACCCGCCACCACCTCTACCGCGCCGCCCTCGAGGCCGTCGCCTACGGCTTCCGCCACCACGTGGACGTGCTCGCCGAGCGCGGCCTGCCCATCGCGCGCGTGCTGGCCGCCGACGGCGGCGCGCGCAGCGACCTGTGGCTGCAGATCGCCGCGGACGTGTTCGGCGCCGGCGTGCAACGCGTCGGCGGGCCCACCGGCTCGAGCCTCGGCGCCGCCGTGGCGGCGGGCATGGGCACCGGCGTGTTCGACGACTGGCGCGTCGTGGAGCGCTACGCGACCCTCGGGCGCCGCTTCGAGCCCGACGCCGCCGCCGGCGCCACCTACGACCGCCTCTACGGCGTGTACCGCGAGGCGTACCGCCGCCTGCGCGACCTCTACCCGGCCCTCGCGGCCTGAAGGCAGGCGCACGCATGACGCGACCCCCCACCCCGCACGTCGCCCCGCCGCCGCCCTTCGCCACCCTGGCGGGCAGCACCGCCGTGGTGACCGGCGCCGGCAGCGGCATCGGCCGCGCCGTCGCGCTGGAGCTCGCCCGCCGCGGCGCGGCGGTGTGGGCCACCGACGTGGACGAGGAACGCGCGCGGGAGACCGCCGCGGCCGGCGACGCCGGCGCCCCGCTGCGCGCGGCCCGGGCCGACGTGACCCAACGCGCCTCGCTCGAGGCGCTGGCGGACGCCGTCTACGCAGAGCACGGCCGCGTCGACCTGCTCGTCGCCAACGCCGGCGTGTCGACCATGAACCGCTTCCTCGACCTGAGCGAGGAGGAGTGGGACCTCAACTTCGGCGTCAACGCCCGCGGCACCTTCCTCACGCTGCAGACCTTCGCGCGCCGCATGGCGACCCAGCCGCTGCTGCCCGGCCGCGAGCTGCGCGGGAAGCTCATCGCCACCGCGTCGATGGCCTCGCGCGCCGCGGCCCCGCTGCTCGTCCACTACTCCGCCTCGAAGTTCGCCGTGGTGGGGCTGGTACAGGCCGCCGCCAAGGAGCTCGCGACGGTGGGCCTGAGCGTCAACGGCGTCAACCCCGGCTTTGTTCGTACCTCCATGCAGGAGCGCGAGGTGGGCTGGGAGGGCGAGCTTCGCGGCATGAGCCGAGCCGACGTCATCGCCGACTACCTGCGTCAGACGCCGCTCGGGCGCCTGCAGGAACCCGAGGACGTCGCGCGCGTCGTCGCCTTCCTCGCCTCGCGCGACGCCGATTTCCTCACCGGCGAGATCATCGAGGCCAACGGGGGGGCGTACACCACGTGAGCAACGCCACGCAGCCGGTGCGGTCCGCCGCGGTCCGCCGCCGTCGCCGGCTGCGGCGCGTCGTGCTCACGCACGTCGCGCTGGTGTTCGTGTCGCTGTTCTTCCTGCTGCCCCTGCTGTGGATCCTGCGCACCGCGCTCCTGCCGGAACAGCTCGCCTACGTGCTGCCGCCGCGCTGGGGGCCCCTCACGCTCGCCAACTTCCGCGAGCTGCTCGCCGGACCCTTCGGGCGCGCCATGCTCAACAGCCTGGCGGTGGCGTCCTCCACGGTGATCTTCGGCCTGCCGATGGCGGCCATGCTCGGCTACGCGCTGTCGCGCTACCGCACCGGCGGCGAGGCGCTGCGCTTCGGCGTGCTGGCCACGCAGATGCTGCCGCCCATCGCGCTCGCCCTGCCGCTGTTCTCGCTGTTCCGCACCTGGGGGCTCGTGAACACCCTGCCGGGCATCGTCATCGCCTACCTCGCGTTCGGCCTGCCCTTCATGAGCTGGATGCTGATGGGCTTCTTCGAGGGGATCCCGCGCGAGCTGGAGGAGTCGGCGCTGGTGGACGGCGCCAACCCCATCACAGCCTTCGTGCGCGTCATCCTGCCGGTCGCCACGCCCGGCCTCTTCGCGGCCGGCGTGCTCGGCTTCATCCTCGCCTGGAACGAGTTCCTCTTCGTCCTGCTGCTGTCGGGGCTCGAGACCCAGACCATCCCCGTCGTCCTTGCCGCGCAGATCACGCAGCGCGGCGTGCTGTTCAGCAGGGTCGCCGCGGGCGTCGTGCTCTCCATCCTCCCCGTCATCGTGCTCGCGCGCGTGGTCGACCGCTACCTCGTCGCCGGCCTGACGTTCGGGGCCGTCAAGTGACGCCCGCGCGCCGCGCGCCGGGCACCGAACGGAGGTGATGCCGCACCGCCCACCTTCCGCCACGCCGTGACCCGAACCCACATCCCACGCTTCACGGAGGAGTGTTCATGCGCACCAGACGGATGACCCTCATGCTCGCCATCGCCCTCGCGACCGCCCTGCTCGGCGGCAGCGCGCTCGCCCAGAACGTCACGCTCCGCGCGCTCATGGAGGACGTTCCCGAGACCCACATCATCATGGACCTGTTGCCGCAGTTCACGCAGGACACCGGCATCGACGTCCAGTTCGAGATCGTCCAGTACGGCGCCATGCACGACAAGATCGTCACCCAGATGCTGTCCCCGACCAGCTCCTACGACTTCCTGCAGGTCGACTTCCTGTGGGCCGGCGAGTTCCCGTCTGCGGGTTGGCTCGAGCCGCTCCAGCCCTACGTCGACAAGACGAGCTTCGACCTCTCCCCCTACCTCCCCTCGATGCTCGACCTGGTGGGCTACTACCAGGATCAGCTCTACATGATCCCCATGTACAACTACGCCATGGGCCTGATCTACCGCACCGACGTGCTCGACGATCCCGACCTGGGAGCGGCCTTCGAGCAGCAGTTCGGCCACCCGCTGCGCGTTCCGCAGGACGTGCAGGAGTACGCCGACACGGCGCTGTTCATCAGCCAGCACAGCGACATGGCGGGCGCGGCGATGCAGGGGCAGCGCGGCGACCCGAACTTCCTCGAGTTCGCCAACTACCTCTTCGGCCTCGGCGGCACCTTCACGGACGGCAGCTGGAACGTCACGCTCGACTCCGACGCCGGCCGCACCGCCATGGCGCTCTACGCCCAGACGATCCAGAAGGCGGCCCCCACCGGCGCCCTCAACTTCAACCTCGACGACACCTACCGCGTGATGTGCTCCGGGCAGGCGTGGAGCTTCGTGAGCTACTGGTGGATGCTGCCGCAGATCGACAACGCCTCGGACTGCCCGGACGTGGCCGGCAAGGTCGCCCTCACGCCCATGCCGGGCGGGCACGGCGTGGCCGGCGGCTGGGGTTGGGGCATCCCGACGAACTCGGCGCACAAGGACGCCGCCTGGCAGTTCATCCAGTGGGTCGAGTCGGCGGACGTGGTGAAGGAGCGCGCGCTCGAGGGGCACGCCCCCACCCGCAGCGACGCCTTCCAGGACCCCGACGTGCTGGCGAAGTACCCGTACTACGCCGACGTCGCCAAGATCGTCGAGAGCGCCAAGAGCGTGCCTCTGTTCCAGTACACCGCGCAGATGGAGGAGGACCTGGGGCGCGAGATCTCCCTGGCCTCGGCCGGCACCAAGAGCCCGGACCAGGCCACCACCGACGCGGCCGCCGCGCTCGAAGCGCTGCTGAAGCGCGCGGGCCTGCAGTAACGCGATGACGAGACGGCGAGGGAGCCCGTGAGCCGCCGCCGCGCAGGCTGGCTGTTCTCGCTGCCGGGGATCGCGGTGCTGCTCGCCGTGGTCGCGTTCCCGCTCGGGTACGCCCTCGTCGTCTCGTTCTCCAGCTACTCGTTCCTGGCGCCCCACTTCACGCCTTGGGTGGGGCTGCAGCACTTCGCCGACGGCTTCGCCGACCCGTACTTCCGCCACGCCATCGTGACCACCGCGCTCTACACGGCGTTCACGGTCGCGCTCAGCCTCGCGCTGGGCCTCGCGTTCGCCACCCTGTTGCATCAACCGGTCCCGGGGCGCGAGGTCTACTACTCCGTGCTGAGCATCCCGATGCTCATCTCGCCCGTAGGCGTCGCGCTCATCTGGAAGATGATCCTCCACCCCGAGCTCGGCATCGTCAACTACGGCCTCGTCGCGCTGGGACTGCCGCGCGTCGACTGGCTCGGCAGCCCCAGGTACGCGCTCTTCGTCGTCGGCGCGATCGACGTCTGGCAGCAGGTGTCCCTGGTCACGCTGGTGCTGCTCGCGGGCCTGCGCAGCATGCCGACCGAGCCGATCGAGGCGGCCACGGTAGACGGCGCCAACGGCCTGCAGCGCTTCTTCCTGGTCACGCTGCCGATCCTGCGCCCCGTCATCGGGGTCGTGCTCATCTTGCAGACGATCGTGGAGCTGCGCACCTACGACCTCATCTACGTGCTCACGAAGGGCGGCCCCGGCGCCTCGACGGACCTGCTCGCCTACTTCATCTACCGCACCGCCTTCCGTGGCCTCGACCTGGCGCAGGCGTCGGCGCTGGCGTACGTGCTGCTGCTCATGACGATGTTCCTCGTCGTCTTCTACTACCGGCGGGTGTACCGCACGACGTAGGGCGGCGAGGAGCGGGGCGGGGCGGCCCCCACGACTTCCCTGCGCAGACCCCCAGCCCTGATCGGCTCCTGCCCCGGCTGAACGGCGTGCCTCGAGGGCACGAACACCGCCCATCTCGTTGCCACCCGGGTCTGCGTCAGAGGGTCTGGGAAATGCACCTGGCGCCCTCCCCGCCCCTGCGACGACCCGGCACGCCCCTGCCAATCTGCTATCCTGAGAGAGCAAGGTGGAAGGAGGCGCCATGGCCGCGCTCGCAACCTGGACCCCCACAGCCGGCGCCGCCGCGCCCGACGCCGCCCAGCGCGTGCTCGCAACGCTGCTGCGAAGCCGCGACGTGAGCCCCGCCACGCTCAGCCGCCGCGTCGAGGAGGGCCTGCCCTTCCGCGTCTTCGACGAGCTCGCCGGTCGCCTGGGCCTCACCCACGAGGCGTTCGCGGCGCTGCTGCGCGTGAGCCCCAGCACCCTCTACCGCCGCCGCCGCGCCGGCCGCTTCGACGTCGACGAGAGCGACCGCCTGTGGCGCTACCTCAGCCTGTACGCCGCCGCGGTCGATGTGCTCGAGGGCCCGGAGGCGGCGGCGCGATGGCTCGGCACGGAGCTCCCCGCGTTGGGCGGCCGCAGTCCGCTCGCGGTCGCCAGGGACGCCCCCGGCGCGCGCGCCGCCGAGGACGTCCTCACGCGGCTCGAGTTCGGGGTGTTCGGCTGATCGTCGCGCGTCCCGAGCGCGCGGGAGGCACTGGCGAGGCGGGCCACGTCGCTGCCGCCGGCCGGTGATCGTCGCCTGGCGCATCGCCAAGGCGCGCCGCGCGGCCAGCGCCTTCGACGGCCACGGGTCGCGCCGGGTCGGCGGCCGCTGGAACCCTCCGGGCGTGCGCATGGTGTACCTCGGCGAAGGCGTGGCCATCGCGACCCTCGAGGTGCTCGTGCACCTCGTGCGGCCGACGCTGCTGGCCGAGGCCTACCGCCTGCTGCGCGTCGACATCCCCGACGAGCTCGCGCGCGACCTGCCCGAGCGCGCGCTTCCCGCCGGCTGGGACGACCCCGCGTCCACCCTCGCGTCGGCCCCGGTCGGCCGCGCCTGGATCGAGAGCGGCGCCAGCGTCGCCCTGCGGGTGCCGAGCGTCGTGGTGCCCTTCGAGCACAACATCCTGCTCAACCCCGAGCATCCGGATTTCGAGCGGCTGCGCCTCGGACAGCCCGCGCCGTTCCTGTTCGACCGGCGCCTGGCCGCCGCCGACGAGTGACGCGCGGTCGCGGGGCGCGGTCGCTCCACAACTGGCTCGCCGGACGCGGCTTCCCGGCCCACGAGGTCGCGGCCCAGGAAGCGTACGCGCCCGGCAGCGTGGCGCGCGAACAGCAGCCGGTCGCAGCCGCGCGCCATCGCCTGCATGTGATGGTCGAGCGGGGCCTCCGGCGCCTGCTGCTGGGCGAGCAGCACGTGCGCGACGTGCCGATCACCGACGTGGCGGTGCAGGGCGGCCGGATCGCCCGCGTTGCGGCCGAGCGTGGGGCTCGCGCGCTTGGCGTGGACTCGGGCGCCTCTCATGCGCGCGGCAGGCGTCCGTCCTCCAGGCACGCGGTGAACGCCTCCAGCGTCGCCCGCACCCCGTCCTCGATGCTCGTGCTCGGGAGGCCGGGCAGGATCTCGTGCAGGGCGCCCTCGGACATGCCCGCGGCGAACGGAAGGCGTGCGGCACCGACGCTCACGCGAACCCCCGGGCGCGAGCCCTCGATGAGCGCCGCCACGTCCTCGACCGTCACGGCGTCGCCCCCGAGGTTGAACGTTAGCGCACGAGCCTTCGCCGGTTGCGGCGCGGCGCCGTCCCCCGGTGCGCCGCCGCCAACCGCAGGACCGTCGCCGGCGCCCGCGTCCGCCGCCGCGATGAAGGCGTGGGCGACGTCGGAGGCGAAGTGGAACTGCATGGCGCCGCCGAACGAGATCGTCGCGTCCTTGCCGCGCGCGGCGTTGAGCATCGCCACGGTGGGCTCGCTGGTGACGCCCTGGTCGCGGCCGAGGCCGTACACCGTGTACGGGCGCAGCCCGATGCTCGCGATGCCGTGCTCCAGCGCGTACACGCGGGCGATCGCCTCGTCGGCCTGCTTGTAGGCGCCGTACAGCGTGAGCGGGTCGAGGGGGGCGTCGGCGGGCAGCAGCGCCGCGCCATGCTGATCCGCCGGGTAGCGGGCCGCCGGGTAGCGGGTTGCCGGGCCGTACACCGCGGCCGACGAGGCATAGGCCACGTTCCCTACGCCCGCGCGCCGCGCGGCCTCGAACACGTTCACGAACCCCACCACGTTCACCAGCGACCCCACGACCGGGTTGGCGCGGCAGAACGGGATCTGCAACGCTGCCAGGTGCACGATGCGCGTCACCCCGTGCTCCTCCACCACCCGCGCCACCGTGTCGGTGTCGATCAGATCGCCGGCCACGAACGTCACGGCCCGTTGCTCCTCCGGTGCCAGCAGCAGGTCGAGCCGCCGGCGATCGTCGCTCAGGTCGAAGGCGACGGTGCGCCTCCCAGCCGCGACCAGGTGGTGCGTCACCCAGGCGCCGAGGCAGCCCATCGCGCCGGTCACCAGGTAGGTGGCGCCCTCCGCGTCCGCGGGCCGGTGCGCTCCTTCCGGGTCCGCAGCCCGCTGCGCCCCGGCCACACTGGTGGCCCGCGCCGCCGCGGTCACACCGGGCTCCCGTCGGCATCCACCGTGTCGAGGTGGACGCGCGTCCACGCGCGCGGGCCGACCGGGACGACGGCCTCGCCGTCGGCGCAGGCGAGGTCCTCCGACGGTGCCCCGGCGAGGGTCGTGCGCGACGCCCGCACCGGCGTGCGCGCGCCGGCCGCGAAGCGCGCGGTCGCCGCCTCGGCGCCCGGGTTGAGGAGCTCGATCGCAACGCCGCCGGGCGTGGACTCGACGGCGGTGACGAGCAGGTCGCCCACCTCGGCCCGCAGCAGCGTGCCCGCCGCCCGCCGCACCTCGCCGCGGCCGCCGTAGAGGTGCACGGCCGGGGGGTGCACGTAGGCGAGCGCGCCGCGTACCGACGCGCCGAGGCTGCCGGCCGCCGCGGGCAACAGCCAGAAGCGGAAGCGCAGCGCGCCGGACTGGTCGGCCTGGAAGTTCGTCATCCAGTAGTTGTTCGTGAGCCACGCGAGCAGCAAGGGGTGGGGGCGATCGACGCGCCCGTCGGGGTCGCCGAAGCGGCCGTAGGTGAAGCCGCCGATCTGCCACAGCGGCGCGTCCGGCGTCGCGACCGTCAGCTCCCCGTCGGCGCCCTGCAGGCGGATCCAGCGCTGCGTCGTCACGTAGTGGCGGCTGGCGTAGGGCAGTTGCTCGTCATCCAAGCGCACGGCGGCTCCCGCCGTCTCGAAGTGGCACGCCAGCGGCCCCGCCAGGGCGAGCGGCAGGGGCAGGTACACGCCGTGGGGGCGGGCGTCCGGCGTCTTGTGCAGCTCCACCACGAGCTCGAGCGCCGCCTCGCCCGGCGCCAGGCGGTACGTCACGACCGCCCTGTCGCCGTTGGCCAGCTCGAACGTCTGCCGCGCGTGGACCGCACCGCGCGCGACCGCCGGAGGCTCCGACGCGACCAGCCGCCCGGCCGAACGCCGCGCCTGCCAGTCGGTGTGCCAGGACTCGTGCCAGTCGGGCTGCGCGAAGTCGATGGGCCCGAAGAGCGCGTCGCGGTCCTCCGCCGCCACCACCTCGTGCACGGGCACGCCGAGGCGCAGCCCGTCGGCGAGCCCCGCGTTCTCGCCATCCAGCCGCGCCGCGTACTCGCGCCCGCCGCGCCGCAGCGAGGCCACGCCGCCGCGCTCCGGGTCGAGCTCGAGCTCCAGTTCGCCGTTCGCCATGCGCGCGCCGGCCGCCTCCAGCCCGTGGCCGCCCGCCACCGCCTCGCGCGCCGGCAGCGTGACGTACGAGAACGCCTCTATCTCCACCGGCGGCGTCCAGAACGACGCCTCGTCGGGGGTGTCGCCCAGCACCACGTCCTGGCGCTGCACCCGGTGCGACTGCGGCCCGTGCGGCACGAAGTCGGCCAGGAAGCCGCCGGGGCGCTCGTCGGGCGCCGCGCCGAAGGGCGCCAGGGCGGGCAGCCGCAGCGCGCGCCGCACCGGGAACGGGTGCGGGTTGACCACCAGCAGGCGCGGCTCCTCGCCGCCCGCGCTGGCGCCCAGGCGCTCGAGCGCGTCGCGCCGGAGCAGTCGCGCCAGGCTCGCGCCCCGTGGCACCTGCGCCAGCTTCAGCAGGAGCTGCGAGCGCGTCTCCGGCGAGCCCGGGCGCGCCACCGAGCGGTCGGCGCCCCAGGTGTGCTCGCAGTACAGCGCCAGCGCCTCGCGCGCCTCCGCCTCCAGCTCGGCGCGCCGCGGCTCCTCGCCGAGCGCCTCGGGGACCCCCTCAGCGACCCCCTCAGCGACCCCCTCACCCGGCCCCTCACCCGGCCCCTCACCCGGCCCCTCCCCAAGCCGCTCGTTGTGCCCCACACCGAGCGTCCACGCGTCCAGCCCGCGCGCCTCGACCAGGTGCCGCTGCCCCTCCATCGCCTGCGCGGTCTCGGCGGCGGTGCTGCCGGAGCCGAAGTTCCACCAGTCGGTCCAGTCGCCGCGCATCACCGGCAGCCGCTCCTGCGGCTCGGCGCGCAGCCGGTCGAAGAACTCCGAGATGGTGATGAAGCGCATGGGAATCTCCGGCGAGCCCTCGTTCCAGCGCCGCACGAAGGCGGGCAGGTCGGGGTTGGGCGAGCCGTTGTCGTGGAAGCGCACCTGGGTGATCTGCAGCATCAGGAACGGGTGCGGGTAGCCGCGCTCGGCCCACATGCCGGTCCATGCGGGCACGCGCTCCCGCGCCTCGTCCAGGCTCACGGGGACGCGCAGCATCAGGTCGGACGTGACGCCGTAGATGAGCCCGTTGTAGGCCGTCAGGCGGCGGCCCCCCGGCGCCTCCCAGCGGAAGGCGCAGGGCCACGGCGTCAGCGCGTGCCCGAAGTGCTCGTTGATCGCCATGCTCAGCCCGGTGATGCCGTGGTCCAGCAGGGCGTCGACCATCCCCCACGGCAGGCCGTTCACGTCGGTGTTCATGGCCGAGCGCACGCTGAGGCCCAGGTCGCGGAAGAACTGCACGGGCCGGAGCACGTCGCGCAGCATGGCGTGGTCCATGAGCGGCGTCATGTGCCACGCCATGCCGGCCACCTCGAGCTGGCCGCGCTCCGCGGCGGCGAGGAAGCGGTTGCGGTCGCGCTCCGAGGCGCGCGCCCACCAATCGAGCGTGGTGCCGGTCACCTCGCACGTCCAGCGGAAGCGGCTCGCCTCCGGCCAGTCGGCGGTGGCGTCCGCCAGGTCGAGCGCCTGCTCGAGGAAGCGCCGGTGCAGCTCGAACACCACCGGCTGCGGGTGCGTGTAGCCGATGTCGGTGTGCGTGTGGTGGACGAACAGCAGCTCTCGGATCATCGTGGCTCCTCGGTCGTGGACGGGGTGGTGGACAGGAAGGAAAGATCGCAGGGGACGCGTACCTCGGCCCCACCGGTTCCGGCCAGCGTCACGCCGCCCTCGCCGGCGCGGACGTCGCTTACCGGCCCGAAGCCCGCCGGCACGGCCGCCATCCCGAACAGGTAAGCCACCTCCAGGGGGTGCTCCGGCATCAGCTCGACGGTCGTGGGTACGCCCAGGCGCGAAAGCTCGTTGGGCTCCAGCGACGCCCTGTGTCCGAGGTGGAAGTAGCCGCACACCTCCTCCAGGCCGATCACGCCGCGGTGCCGCCCCGAGAACGGCGGGTACGCGCGCCCGCCGTTGCTCAGCCACACCACCGTGCCGGGCAGCACGCGCGCGTCCTTGAGCGCGAACCAGACCCAGCCCTCGTCCTCGCACACCGCCACCGTCCAGCCGAGCTCGAGGCCCTCCTCGGCGGCCAGCATCCACAGGTCCTCGTACCCGTCCAGCACCGGGTAGCGCGTGAGGTCGGTGGTGCCCCCGCCGGCCAGGGCGGCGCGCTCCAGGTCGCGGATGCGTTGGGGGTAGGCGAGCGCCGAGCGCCCCCGCGGGGGGAGCTCCACCGGCGCGGGCGGCGTGCCCGCCCAGCGCCACGGGGCGAACGACAGCCTCAGCGGCGCGCGGGCGCGCAGCATGGCGTGGTGGCCGAGCGGCAGGCGGCCGCTGCCGCCCTCGAACACGTCGCGCTGGTACACGATGCGCTCTCCCGGCCGCAGCTCGACGGTCTTGCGGACGCGCGCGCCCAGACACCGTGCCGACGAGCTCGAGCTCGAGCCTCCCGTCGGCCCTCGCCCGCTCGCGCCAGCGCCCGTTGGCGGTGCGGCCGTGCGTGCGCGCCTCGCCCTCCAGCACGTCGCTGTCCCCGAAGGGCGCCGCCAGGAAGTCGCCGCGCAGCGTGCGCAGCATGGGCGGCACGTCGTCCGGAAGCTCGGGGTCCGCGGCGGCCGCCGGGCCGGCCGCGGACGCCTCGGCCCCGCGCCCCGCGCCGGCGGCCCCACCGGCCCCGGAAGCCCCGGAAGCTCCGGCAGCTCCGGCCGCCCGGGCACCGCCGCCCCCCTCCGCCCACCGCGCCACGTGCATCGGCGCCACCTCGCGCCCGCCCACGTCGAACACGACCCCGCCGAGCATGCCCCCGACCTCCGTCACCTCGAGCCGGACGGCGTCGGATGCGAGCGGGAAGACCCTCACGCGCGCCCGATCCGGCCGCCCTCGCGGCGCAGGACCCCCTCCTGCACCAGCTCGGCGACCTGCGCCTGGAGCATGGCGTAGCCACGGAACTCGAGCTGACGGTTCAGCGCGCGGCACACGCCGCGCCACAGCTCGGAAAACGTCACACCGCCCTCGCGGCCCGCGGCGGCGACCTCGACGGTGGCGTCCTCCACCTCGCGCAGGAAGGCGCGGGTGCGCGCCACCTCCCGCGCCGCGCCGTCGGCGTCGAGGGGCTCGTGATGCGCGGGCAGCACGCGCGTCACGGCGCCGTCGGCGAGCATGCGCTCGACGCGTTCCAGGCTCGAGCGGAACCCCCGCGCCGTCTGGAAGCCGTGGAAGAACGGCGCCGCGAGCGCCAGGAACACGTCGCCCATGAACAGGTCGCCGGTGGCGGGGTTCCAGAAGGCCACCTCCTCGAGCTTGTGCCCCGGCAGCGCCACCGTCACCAGCTCGGTGTCGTCGTCGAGCCGGAAGCGCGCGCCGTCGCCCACCACCACGTCGACGTGCACCGCCCCGTCCATCAGGCCGAGGATCTCCGCGCGCTGCTCGTCGCTGTCGGGCAGGTCGCCGCCCCCGTCCGCCCCCGCCTCGGCGCCCACCCCGCCGCCCGCGTCGGCGCCCGCCATGATGGGGCCTCCCGTGGCGCCCGCGTTGGCGGCTCCCTCGGCCACCAGGCAGAACTCCCGGTAATGGGTCTCCATGTCCTCGATCCACGGCAGGGCCCCGGCCGCCGCGAAGCGCGCGCCCGTGGCCGCCTGCACCGCGCGGTTGCAGCCGATGTGGTCGGCATGCGCGTGCGTGAGCAGCACGAAGCCGACGTTCCCGACCTCGCGGCACAGCTCCAGGAGCTGCTCGCGCATCGACGCGACGCCGGTGTCGACGATCACGCCGAAATCGCGCCCCGCCACGCCGTAAACGCACAGCGGCACGCCCGGCATGAGCGTGGTGCGCGTGGTGAACACGTTCCCATCGAGCTTCACGGCCCCTCCGGGTCGGCGTAGTCGCGGCCGGGCATCATCGGCACCCAGCCGGGGCGGCCGGGGTCGCGGTCGTAGGGGTAGCCGCCGAGCTCCCGGTACATCTCGGCGTAGCGCGCCACCTTGTCGGGGTCGAGCTCGACGCCCAGCCCCGGCCCCTCGGGCAGCGCGATGCAGCCGTCCTCGTAGGCGAGCTTGCCGCCCGCGATCACGTCGTCGCTCAGGTGGTGGTAGTGCGCGTCGGCCGCGAAGCTGAGGTTCGGCAGCGCCGCGCCGAGGTGCAGCATGGTGGCGAGCTGCACGCCGAGCTCTCCCGAGCTGTGCACGCTCGCGCCGAGCTGGAACGTCTCCAGCACCTGCCCGGCCTTGTACGCCTGCCGCAGGCCGCCCCAGAAGGTGGTGTCGAGCAGCACCACGTCGACGGCCTGGGTGCGCACGTTGGCCGCGAGCTGCTCGAAGTTGACGACCACGGTGTTGGTGGCGGTGGGGATGGGCACGAGGCCGCGCAGCCGGCGCATCCCCTCGAGCCCGTAGGTGGGGTCCTCGAAGTACTCGTTGTTGAGGTCGAGGATGGCGCGCCCCACCCGCACCGCCTCCTCGACGCTCCACACGCTGTTGGGGTCGAGGCGCAGGCCGGCGCGCGGGAACGCCTCGGCCCAGGGCGCGCATCACGGCCACGTCGTGGTCGGGCGGGAACACCCCGCCCTTGAGCTTGTGCGTCTTGAAGCCGTGGCGCGCCACGAGCTCGCGGGCGTGCGCGACGATGTCGTCGGGCGAGGTCTCGCCGCCCGCGCCCGTGCGCTCGTCGGGGTAGCGGTAGAAGATGTAGCTCGCGAACGGGATGCGGTCGCGCACCGCGCCGCCGAGCAGGTCGCACGCGCGTATCCCGAGGCGCTTGCCGACCACGTCCATGCACGCGAACTCGATGGCGGCGTGCAGCTGCATCCGGTTGTTGTACAGCGACGCCACGGGGTTCATGATCTTCCAGCGCAGCATCTCGAGCTGCAGCGGGTCGTGGCCGAGCAGGTAGGGCTTGAGCGCCGAGATCGCCAGCTGCGCGCTCTCGCCGCCGCCGCCCATCTCGCCCACGCCGACGAGCCCCTCGTCGGTCTCGATCTCCACCAGCGTGCGCACGAAGCGCCCCCAGTGCGCGCCGTTGGAGTGCCGCAGCGGCGCCTCGAGCGGCACGCTGACGGTGGTGGCCCTCAGGTCGACGATCTTCACGTCGCTGCCCCGTCCCCGCGGCCCTTGACCGCGCCCTCTCCCTCTGTCCCGCCCTCCGGCGCACCGCCCAGCGGCAGCAGCAGCCCGCCGTCCACCACCAGGGTGGTGCCGGTCACGAAGGAGGCGCGCTCGGAGGCCAGGAACGCCACCGCCTCGGCCACCTCCTCGGGCCGGGCGATGCGCCCCAGCGGGTGCATCGCCTCCACCGCCCGCCGCAGGCCGCTCGGGTCGGGATCGAGCGACAACGCCCAGCGCAGCATCGGCGTGTCGACGCTGCCGGGCGCCACGCAGTTGGCCCGCACCCCGAAGCGCGCCAGGTCCAGCGCGATGCTGCGCGTGAGCCCGACGATGCCGTGCTTCGAGGTGGTGTAGGCCGCCACGTTCGCCTGCGTGGCGAACGACTGCACCGACGCCATGTTCACGATCGCGCCGCGCGAGGCCCGCAGGTGCGGCACGGCCGCGTGGCACACCAGGTAGACGCTCTTGAGGTTGACGTCGATCACCTCGTCCCAGCCGGCCTCGTCGGTCGTCTCCACCGTGCCGTAGCGCTGGATGCCCGCGTTGTTCGACAGCACGTCGAGGCCGCCGAACGCCTCCGCCGCGCGGCCCACCGCGAGCCGCACGGCCGCGCCGTCGGACACGTCGGCGGCCAGCGCCAGCGCCGCTCCCCCGTCGCTGCGGATGGCCTCCGCCACGCCCTCCACGGCGTCGGCGTCGCGGTCCACCAGCGCCACGCGCGCGCCGGCGCGCGCCAGCCGCCGCGCCACCGCCTCGCCGATCCCCATCGCCGCGCCCGTCACCAGCGCCGCCTTGCCGCCGAACTCCGCTCCCGCGCTCACCACCTCGCGCTCCCTTCCCTCGCCCGGCGTGCCGACCGCGCGCACGTGTTCACGCTCCGTTCCCTCGCCCGGCGCGCCGCCCGCGCTCACCACCTCGCGCTCCCTTCCCTCGCCCCGCGCGCCGGGCGCGCTCATCGCGTGCCGATCCCGAGCGTCAGGCCGCGCACGAAGTAGCGCTGCAGCGCCAGGAACAGCAGCAGCGTCGGCAGCGTGCCCACCAGCGTCGCGGCGATCACCGACGGGCCGTCGGAGGCGCCGTACACGCCCTGCATGCCGACCAGCGCGACCATGATCGGCCGCACCGAGTCCGACTTCGACAGCACCAGTCCGAACAGCAGGTCGTTCCAGATCCAGGTGAACTGGATGAGCACCAGCAAGATGAGCGGCGCGGTGGCCAGGGGGAACATCACGCGCCAGAGGATCTGCCAGCTCGTGGCGCCGTCGAGCGAGGCGGCCTCCTGCAGCTCCCACGGCACGGTCAGGAAGAAGCCGCGCATGACGAACACGCAGAAGGGGATGGTGATGGCGATGTAGAACGCGATCATCCCCAGGCGCGTGTCGTACATGTTGGTCCTCAGGTACAGGTCGAACAGGGGGATGAGGTACATCTGGAACGGGAAGATGGTGCCGCTGTAGATCAGCAGGAACCAGAACAGCCCGCCCGGGATGCGCAGCCGCACGATGCCGAAGGCGGCGAACGACGCCAGCAGCACCGCCGCGACGGAGCCGACCGCGCCGTACAGCAGGCTGTTCACCATGCCGGAGCCGAGCCCCTTCACCCACGCCCGCGCGATGTTGTCGAACAGGTGGAAGGCGTGGGGCGGCGTGAGGCCGTTGCCCATCAGGAACTCCTGCGGCGACTTGAAGCTGTTCATGAACAGGATGACGAGCGGCACCAGCCAGAACACGGTCACCACGAGCGCCACCACGAACGTCGCGTCGCGCCCGCGCGCGCGGCGGCGCGCGGCCGTCGCGGGCGCCCGCAACGCCCTCACGTCTGCGCCTCCTGGTCGAGCACGGAGCGCAGGTAGAAGTACGAGAACGACAGCGCGGCGAGGGAGATGACCACCGCGATGGCGGCGCTGTACCCCTGGTTGAAGAGGATGAACCCCTCGCGGTACATCGTCACGGCGAGGGTCTCCGACGAGCGCCCCGGGCCGCCCTGGGTCATGACCCAGATGAGGTCGAACACCTTGAAGCCGTTCACCACCGCCAGCAGCGTCGCGATCACCACGTACGGCAGCATCATCGGCAGGATGATGAAGCGCGTCATGTTCCAGCCGACGCAACCGTCGATCTTCGCGGCCTCGATAGGCCCCTCGGGCAGCCCCTGCAGGCCGACCAGGAACAGCATCAGGTTCAGGCCGGTGGCCTGCCAGGTATAGGCGGCGATCATCGCGAACGTGTTGACGTTGGCCTCGAACAGCCAGCGCGATGCCAGCGCGCCGAGCCCGACGGCGCGCAGGAAGCCGTTGAGGGCGCCGGTGGTGGGGTCGAAGACGAAGGTGAAGAGGATCCCCACGGCGGCGGCCGATATGGTGGCGGGAAGATACACGCTGACCTTGAAGAAGCTCGACCAGCGCAGGTCGTTCAGGATGAGCGCGAAGGCCAGGCCGAGGGCGACGGGGAACGCCACCGACGCCACGGTCCACTCGAGCGTGTTGCGCAGGCTCAGCAGGAAGTGCGGGTCGACGAACAGCTGCGCGTAGTTGCGCAGGCCGACCCACACCGGCGGCGTGATGCCGTCGCTGCGCGTGAAGCTCTGCGCCAGCGTCTTGACCATCGGGTAGAGCAGGAACACCCCGACGAACGCCGCGGCGGGAAGGACGTAGAGGTACGCCTCGGCGCGCCGGCCGAGGCGACGCGACCGGGTCGCCCGGCTGTGAGGGCCGGCGTTGGCGCTTGTCATGTCCGCCTCCATGGGGGTGTCCCGGGGCGGGCGCGGACCCTCGAGGGTCCGCGCCCGCTCGAGGCACGTCAGTGGCTCGACCAGTACTTCTCGGCGAGCGATTGGAGGTTCTGCATCACCCCATCGGCGGTGTCGGGGTGGAGCATGAAGTTCGCCAGCTCGTCCACCGCGGCCTCGGCGATCTCGGGTGGGGTGGCCTCCCAGAAGCGGTTGATCTGGTCGTAGTTGCCCTGCTGGATCTTCGTCACGAGGTCGCCGATGAGCGCGCTCTTGGCGTGCACGTCGGCGTTGATGGGCGGGAAGTCCTGCAGGTCGACCCACTGCTGCTGGGCGTCGGCGCTCATCCAGTAGTCGGCCATCTTCAGCGCGACGTCCTTCTGCGACGAGTTCTGGCTCACGAGCAGGGGGCCCGCCTCGAAGATCACCGCGGGCTGCATGTCGGCCTGCATGTTCGGCATGATGAAGGCGCCCACGTCGTCCATCGACATGCCTGCCTCCTGGATGGTGGCGGCGTACCAGGTGCCGACGAGCATCATTCCGAGCTTGCCCTGCGCGAACTGGTTGGCCATCGCGTTGGTGCCGGCCGTGCCGAAGCTGGTGCTGGGGTCGGTGAACCAGCCCTTGTCGATCCAGTCCTTCCAGGTCGCGAAGACCTCCTGCACGCCGGGGTCGGTGTACTTCGCCTCGCCCAGCATGAGGCGGTTGTAGAGGTCCGGGTCGTGCCGGATCATGAACTCCTCGAACCAGATGAACGCCGGCCAGCGGCCGTCCACGGTCGCGCCGAAGGGCGTCACGTTCGCGGCCTTGAGGGTCTGCGCCACGTTCTCGAGCTCGGCCCAGGTGGTGGGCGGGGTCAGCCCGTTGGCGTCGAACACCTTCTTGTTGTAGAACACCACCCAGTACGCGACGTTGTTGGGCACGGCGTAGATCTTGCCGTCGAAGGTGAAGGCGCTGGCCATCGAGGCGGGCACCAGCCCGGCGTCGGTGTACTTCTTCCACACGTCGCTGACGTCGGCCACCAGGCCGGCGTCGACCAGGTCCTTCATGCGGAAGCCCGACCACCAGGTGAACATGCCGGGCGAGCGCGGGGTGCGCAGCGCCGCGCGGATGGCGGCCTGGTAGGTGCTGGTGTCGGCGTACGGCGTGACCTTTACGGTCGCGTCGATGGCGTCGCCGCCGGCCTGCATGACCTGCTGGTAGGCGTCTTGCCAGTTCGCCTTGTCGTGGTAGACGTCCAGGTCCTGGGCCGAGGCGACCAGCCCGAACCCCAGCGCCAGCATGCCGACCCACGTGAAGATCAACCTTCTCATGACTCTCTCCCTTTCGCTGCGTGCTCGGCCGGGCCGCGTGTCGGCCTCGGCGCTCCGGTGACTACGGCGTTGCTGCTCGCGCGCGCCCTCTCGGCTCCGCCGCCTCACCTCCTCGCGGCCGAGGTCCGGGCACGCTCGTCTGGTCAGGGGCGCACGAGCACGGTGCGCACCCCGAGCGGGGGAACGTCTACGGCGACGACGCCGCCCTCGAGCGTGAGCGCCGCGCCGGCCTCCTCCAGCGGCCCGGCGGCGCGCGCCGAGCTCGGCGGCGTGTCGAAGGCGAGGTTGGCGCGGACCGCCTCGCGCGACAGGTTCTGCACGCGCAGGGCGACCTCGACGGGATCGGCGTCGGCGGGCTTGGCCGTGAGGAGCACCGGCGCGCCGTCCTCGACGCGCACGAAGCCGCGGCGGCGGTCGCCGCGGGGGGCGAGGTCGCGCAGCACCACCGGCGGCACCGCGGCCTCGGCCGCGAAGCGCGCGGCGGCGCCGGGGTCGACCGGGCCGGCGTGCGTGGTGAGCCGGTAGCGCAGCGGGATGAGCCCGCCCTGGCTCGCCTTGAAGTTCACGAGCCAGTGGTTGTGCAGCGCCCACGACACCAGCGTGGGCCCCTCCGGGCGCAAGGTGCGGGACCAGGTGCCGGTGGTGACCCCGCCCAGGTGCACCAGCGGCGCGTCGAGCGGCACCAGCGTCACGCCGCGCGCGCCGTCGCTCACGTCGACCCAGCGCTGCACCGGGTACCAGTCCTTGGCGGCGCCGTCGAGCTGGTCGTCGTTCGGTCGCGCCGGCACGCCGTTGAGGTCGAGCGTGAACTCCGCGGCGTCGAGGGCGAAGGGGAACGGCACCAGCACGGCCTCGGGGCGGCGCTCGTGGGTCTTGTGCAGGAGCCAGTCGACGCCGAGGGTGGCCGTGCCCGCGTCGAGCCAGTAGGTCACGCTCGCGCCCTCCACGCCGCGCGCCTCGATGTCCACCCGGATCTCGGCGCGCCCCTGCCGCACGCGGGGCGCCCCCACCCGCGCCTCCGCCGCCGTGCTGCGGCGCCAGGGCGTGTCGGTGCGGCCCACGAAGAAGTCGGGGTGCGAGAAGTCCATGGTGGCGATGGCGAGCCGCAGGTCCTCCGCCGCGCCCCCGCCGTCGGGATCGCCGGGGTCGGCGGGAGACTCCGCGACCTCCTCGTAGACGTACTGACCGGGGCGCCAGCCGCGGTACTCGCCGGCGAAGTCGCGCCCGAGCTCCTTGTCGAACCACTCCAGCAGGCCGCCGCCGACGGGATCGACGCGCACGCGGTAGCGGGCGTTCTCGATGGTTCCGGGACCGACGCGCAGGTCGCCTTCGGGCACGCCGTCGGTGACGTCGAGGAAGGCGTAGCCCATGGCGGGCACGCTGCCGCGCACGCGCCGGACGGGCGGGATGGGCCGGCCGCCGCCCCAGCCGCTGCGGCGGTCGAAGAAGCAGTCGAGCATGCCCGCCGGCGCGGCGCCGCCGCGCGGCTCCGGCTCCTCGACGATCACCTCGCGCTCCCACGGGAGCGTGTTGAGCACCAGCACGTCGTCGATGCCCGAGGGGCGGAAGGCCTCCTCGGGCGCGAGGTCGCCGAGGTTGAAGATCCCCTCGGGACCCGGCTCGCCCAGGGGCTCGGCGAGCCCGCGGGCCGAGCGCGCGAGCAGGTCGTGCGCCTCCATCGCGGCGGCGTAGGCGAAGCCCGCCTTGCGGTTGAACTGCGCGCGCGTGAACAGCGAGTCGGGCGCCTCGATCGACGAGAACGCGCCCCAGGTGTGCTCGTCGTAGAGGGTCATCGATTCGAAGGTGTCGGCCGCGCGGCGTGCGTCCCAGGCGTCGTGCGGGTCGCCGCGCAGGCGGCGCCAGGCCGCCACCGTCTCGGCGGCCCCCAGGATCTCGTGCGCGCCGCGGTTGACACCGGTCTCGAAGGCGCTGGAGGCCGGCCCGTCCGTCCAGTGGTCGGTCCAGTCGCCGCGCTGCGTGCCGAGGTCCGCGCCGTGCTCGGCATGGAGCTTGCGCATGAAGTCGGTGGCGGTGATGAACGCCAGGCGGTAGGGGCGGTCCTGCTCGTTGAAGCGCCGCACGAAGTCGGGCATGCGCGGGTCGGGCGGCCCGTTGTCGACGCGCACGGGGTGGGTCGACTCGCAGTAGAGGAAGTCGTAGGGGTAGTCGGGGTCGGCCTCGAGCCCCTCCACCCAGCGCGGCAGCAGGCGGTCCACCAGGTCCCAGTTGCCCAGGCCCGCCTGGCTGCGGCCGAAGAGGTAGTGGTAGCCGTTCCAGGCGAGCACCTTGCCGCCGCTCGGACCCTCCCACCAGAACCCGCCGGGGAACGGCCTGGGCCGCGCGCCGCGGATGGGGTTGATGGCCGCGGTGTAGTAGGGGATCGAGATCTCGGCCAGCAGGTCGGCGAACATCCAGGACACGCCGTTCACGTCGTCCTGCATGGCCACCTCGACGGCCAGCCCGTACTCCTCGCGCAGCTCGCGCACGCCGTAGAGGCTGCGGTGCATCTGCTCGACGCTCAGCAGCGGCGTGAGGTTGTACTGCATGCCGGCGACGTCGATGCGGCCGAGCCGGTTGTAGTGCCGCAGCCGTTCGCGCTCGGTCTCGGGAGCGGAGCGCAGCCAGCGCAGCAGCGGGCCGGTGGCCTCGCACGTCCAGCGGTAGCGCGCCTCCTCGGGCAGGTCGGAGGTGGCCTCGATCAGGTCGAGCGCCTGCACCACGAAGTCGCCGTGCTGCCGGAAGCACACGTCCTGGTAGTCGGTGAAGCCGATATCGGTGTGGGCGTGGTTGCAGATGTAGATGGTGCGGATCTTCGCCACGTCGGGCGGGTCTCCTTCCTCCCTGGGCTCCTCTGGGGCGGTCCGGCCGGAGGGCCGGCGGGCGGCGGCACGGCCGGGGGGCGGTGGCACGGCCGGGGGCGGGCGGTGGCGCGGCCGGGGGGGCGGGTGGTGGCGCTGCCGGCGGGCGGGCCGGGACCCGGTCGGGCGCGGCCCATCGTCGGACGCTCAGGGCGAGCGGGCGTCGCTGTCGCTCCCACCGCCCTTCAGGCGCGCCTCGATCACGCCGATGACGTCGTCGAGGTGCTCGGTCATGAGCTCGCCGGCCGCGGCGGCATCGCGCGCCGCGAGCGCGGCGAGGATGCGCTTGTGCTCGTCGTGGTCGCGCCTGCGGTTGTTGTAAAGGTCGAGGACCGCCATCTGCTCCTTGATGTGCACCTCGGTCAGGGTGTACACGACCTCGGACAGGATGGGGTTTCCCGAGCCGGCCGCGATGCCGCGATGGAAGCGCATGTTGGCGAGGCCGAGCACCTCGTCGGCGTAGTCGTCACCGGTGAGGTGGCGCTGAGCCTCGGCGAGCAGCTCGTCGAGCTCGGCGAGCGCGGCGCCCGTCAGCTCGCGAGCCGCGAGCTGCGCCACGGGCGGCTCGATGAGGCGCCGGGCGCGCAGCAGGCTGAGGATCGTGTCGCTGTCGAGCGCGGCGGCGTAGGGGTTGGTGAGCAGGAGGCGGGAGACGCCGTCTCGCACGTACACGCCGGAGCCGTGGCGGATGTCGAGGTTGCCGGCCATCTGCAGCATGCGCAGCGCCTCGCGCATGGTCGGGGTTGCGACGGAGAAGCGCTCGGCGAGCTCCTTGACGCTCGGCAGGCGCGCGCCGGGCTCGAGCCCGTCGTCGCGGATGAGCTCGAGCACCTGTTCGCTCAGCCGTTCGGTCAGCGATGCATGTTGGCCCGTGCGGGGCGCGACATGGATCTTCACGACGTCCACCCTTCGCCCCGCCGACTGCGCGCCACGGCGGCGCGCGCCCGGAAGAGCGTGATTGAGTTACTCACTCACTGAGTTGCTCGGAAGTATAGGGGGCTCGCCGGGACGTGTCAAGGCGGCGCACGCACGCCCTCGGGTTCGTACCCGAGGGCACCCTGGAACGTCCCACGCGCTCGTGTACCTGGCGCCGCGAACGGCGCCGAAGCGGACGCGCCCGGCGACGTAGCGGCGGGCCCGTCCCACCGCGGACCCGAACGCTGGCGTCGTGAGCGCGCCAGTCTGGGCCCGCGGTGGTGGACCGAAGTCATGCTCGCCGCGCCCCGCGTGTTGCAGCCCCTCGACGCACATCAATCCAGGCTCACGCTACCCGCGAAGAGACTGTTGATCTGCCCCATCAGATCGGCGTCCAGTTCACTCGTCTTGACCTTGTCGACCCCGGCGTAGAACTGGGCCCTGACGTCGTCTGGGATCTTGCCGCCGTACCGTTCGAAGATCGGCGCATACTCTTGATTCTTCTCGGCAGCGTACTGGGCTGCGGCCGCCGACCGGAAGAGGGAATTGTGGGCGTTTCGGCCCGCGGCGCTTCGCGTCTCGAACGTCACGTTGGGGTTGGTGATCCTGGTGCGCTCGGCGATGATGCTGGCTCCGTCGTATGCGATGTCCTCGTCGGCGCTGCCGTGGACGATCATCACGGGCGCATCCGTGCTGTTGATGCCGTCGACCGCGGTGACCGAAGCAGCGGCGCCGAAACGCGCGGTCTGATAGGCCCATTCGAAGGGTGCCTCGAGATAGGCCAGTGGCCCCGTCATGGCCTTGATCTGCTCGGCGAGCAGGCCCATCGGCGAGTCGAAGCCGGATACGCTCGCGACGGCAGAGATCTCGTGGTGCTCGGGCAGAACGGCCGCCACGGCATAGGCACCCCAGCTGTGCCCGAATAGCATGATCGGCAGATCCCTAAGCGTCGCGTCGGCCTCAACGTAGGCCAGAGCCGCGTCCAGATCGGCGGCAGACTGCGGAAGACCGACGGTGCTCCCACCTTCGCTGGCGTACGTGCCGGTGTCGTCGAACGCGAAGACGCGCCACCCCTGATCCACGAAGTACAGGGTCTGCGGCACGTAGTCCTCGGCACCGAAGCCGAGCCCGTGAGAGATCACGACCAGGCCGTTGTCGTTCTCCTCGCCCCAGATGTACCCGGTCAACGTGTTCTTTCCGGAGTCGAAGTGCACGACCCTGTGCTCGTATCCGCCTACGTCGCGGTAGCGCAGGTAGCCGGAGACCTGCGGCTCATCGACCCTGCGGAAGTGCGAGCGATAGACACGGTCGAGGAACACCATCGAGCCGAGCGCGAACAGCAGCACGAGCGCGGCGAGGCTCATGAGGGTGATCCTGATGCCGCGATCCTTCCTCATCGAGGAAGTGGAGCGCGGCTTCTTCTGGCTCATCGCGATGTGGGACAACGACGGTCCCTCCTCCCCAGGTGCTTGAATCGTCGACCTGTGTGCCTGCTATAGCGCTTGACAGGCCGACGGAAGAGAGAGGTTTGTCCCGGTCTCACGTATCCGATGGTGCCGCATGGGACCCGGCCCCCAGTCTGCCGGGCGCTGCGCTTGCGACGGCTTCGAGCACCGCATGCGGCTGCAGGATGAGCTCGGGCACCGAGTCTCGGGCCGCCGGCTCGTGGCCGGCGCGTCAACCGCGTGCGGGCGGGCATGGCAGACCCGACGCAAGCAGGCGGATGCGCCACATCCCCGCATCGACTTCTATGCTCGATCGAAGCGTGACGGCAGCGGTGTGGCGTGCGTTGCCGGCGCGCGGTTCGGATCGGGGGTCCGGGAGCGGGCGCCGACCGGGAGTGCGAGGCAGGTACCCGTGCCACGCGCCGCGGCCCGAATATGAAGACCCCGTGAAGGTCGTGAGCCTCTCGAAACGCCTCACGGCACGTGATGGATACGCGAACCCGTGGAGGCTGCCCGGACCGAGTCCTCTCAATTGGCTCACGAACGCAGGCCCTAGCGTGCTACGCATGGAACAGCAGCGCCTGCTCGTGCTCGGAGCCCCCCGGTCGGGCACCACGTTGCTCGGTGCCGTCCTGAGCTCCCATCCGGAAATCTCGATCCTCAACGAGGCCCTCAAACCGATGGCCCACTACATCCTCGGCAAGAAGGTCGTCGGCAACAAGCTGTGCATCCCCTTCAACATCGACCTGGAGCGCCGCAACGGGCGCGTCACGCGCACCCTGCGCAGGAGCCGCAGGTTCCGCAACTACCTCCTCGGCCTGGGCATGCCCAGCCACCACTGGTCGATCCGCGACTACCAGCGCAAGGTGGAGGGTCTGCGGCTCATCCTGATCGTGCGCGACCCAGAGCATGTCATCGCCTCGAACGACCGCCGCACGCACTGGCCCGCCGAGGCCGGCCGGCGCTGGTGGAGCCGAGCGGTGAGCGTCATGCACCAGCTCCACCGCGAGGCGCCCGACCGCACCGCCGTGGTGAGCTACGACCGCCTCGTCACCGCGCCGCGGGAGGTGTCGGAGCGCCTCGTGCACCCCTTCGGCCTGTGCTTCGACGAGCGCATGCTCGAGGGCTACCGCTTCACCCCGCAGTACGCCGGCAACGCCAGCATCGACGCCAGCAAGGCCACCTGGCGCGCCGCCAGCGACATCCCGATGCTCGCCGAAGCGCCGGAGCTTGGCCGGATGTACGACGAGCTGCGGGCCGCGTCGGTCTAGGGCGCGCGGCGGGCGCGAGCGCCCGCGGTCGGCGCTGTGTCGGGGTTGCGCACAGCGGAACGCGGGCGCGTAGGTGGCGCGGGTGCGTAGGTGGCGCGGGTGCGCAGGTGGCGCGGGTGCGCAGGGCGCGCGGGCGGGCTCAGGGCGCGCGCAGGGTGAGGCGCGCGGGCGTGGCGCATCCCGGCCCGCGGGCGCCGTGGGGCGTATCCTTGCCGCCAGGCCGCGAAGCGCGCCGGCGCCGCGACGGATGGCTCGGCGCCCGCCCGAACGGGCGCGGCCGACGGAGGTCCTGTGACGTGAGGGGCGACGCGAGGAAATCTATCGGCGGGCAGCGTGCGAACGGCGCGGCCGCGTGGGCAGGCCCGGCGACGCAGACCGGAGGGCGGCCATGCGGGGCCGATCTCCACCGCGTGCCGCCCAGCCCGGAACTGCTCGAGCGCCTGCGCGCCGACCTGCAGCGCCTCGGCGCCACGAAACGCGCACGGGGGATCGGGCGGGCGTTGCGGGCGCCGGAGCCGCGCCGCCCCGGCCTCAACGACGGACTCATCATCCCCGGCTCGTACTTCCCGCTGGGGACCTCGGTCGAGGGGGTGCGTTGGGCGGCCGCCGAGCGCGCTCCGCTGCGCGGCGAGCTCGAGGTGGTGGTCGTGCTGGTCGACTTCGACGATCGCCCGTTCGCCAACCCGGCCGCGACGCGCGCGCGCTTCGAGACGCTGTTCTTCTCCCCGACCGACCTCCCCGACGGGACGCACAGCGTCCGGCAGTACTACGCCGACGTGTCCGACGCGGCGGTGTCCGTCGCGGGTCGGGTCGCGGGACCCTACCGCATGCCGCGGCCGCTGGCCGAGTACGCGGGTGCCGATCACGGCCTGGGCGACGTCGAGCCCAACGCCCGCACGCTCGCGCTCGACGCCCTCACCGCGGCCGATCCCGAGGTCGACTTCACGCCCTTCGACAACGACGGCGACGGCTTCGTCGACGCCTTCATCGTGGTGCACGCCGGCAGCGGCGCCGAGCAGACGGGCGCGGCCGGCGACATCTGGTCGCACAAGTGGGTCCTGCCGGGCGGCGAGCACGCGGTGGACGGCACCAAGGTCTACGGCTACCTGACCGTCCCGGAGGACGCTCGCCTGGGCGTGTGCGCCCACGAGCTCGGCCACCTGCTCTTCGGCTTCCCCGACCTCTACGACACGGACGGCACCTCCGAGGGGGTCGGCAACTGGTGCCTCATGGGCGGCGGCTCGTGGAACGGCGGAGGGGACAACCCCGCCCACCCATCGGCCTGGTGCAAGGCGCAGCAGAACTGGGTGACGATCGTCCGGCCCACCGCCAACGACACCCTCGCCATCGCCGACGTGAAGGTCGAGCGGCGGGTGTACCGCCTGTGGAAGAACGGCGCGCCGGGCACCGAGTACTACCTGCTCGAAAACCGCCAGCGCGCCGGCTTCGACGCCGACCTGCCCGGCGAGGGCGTGCTGGTGTGGCACGTCGACGACGCGATCCCCGACAACACCAACGAGCTGCACCCCAGGGTCCGCTTGATGCAGGCCGATGGGCGACGCGACCTCGACCGGGCGATCAACCGCGGGGACGCGGGCGATCCGTTCCCCGGCTCGAGCGTCCGGCGCGCCTTCTCCGCCGGCACCAGCCCGAGCAGCGTGTCCTACGGCGGCGTGGCCACCTGCGTGGAGCTCGACGGCATCCCCGACGCCGCCGCGGTGATGACGTTCCGGGTGAACGTGCGTTGCGAGGCGGACGTGGTGCCGTCTTCCACCGGCGCGCGCCCGAAGGCAGGCAAGGCGGGCGGCAAGCGGCGCAGCACGAAGGCCGGCACGAGGCCCGGCCAGGCGGGCGGCGGGAAGGGCGGCTCCAAGCACGGCGAGGAGGGCGCCGGCCCGAAGGGCGGCAAGGGGGAAGGCTCCGACCGCGCCAAGGAGCGCGCCTCGAAGGGCGGCAAGAAGGGCGGCAAGACGAAGCGCGGCAAGACGAAGCGCGGCAAGGCGGGCGGCGCCGAGCGCGGCAAGAAGGGCGGGCGCAAGGCAAGCCCCTAGGGTAAACCCCAAGGGCGGCGGAGAGCGCCTCCAGGGCCGAGCGCCGGCGGTGAGGTGCGCCAGGGCCGCGCCGGCTCCTCCTTCGCACGCCACGCCCGCACGCCGCCGGCACGGACGGCTGCGCGGTCCGTCGGCGGTCAGCCGTCGACCTCGATCAACCCTCGCGGGCTCTTCGGCAGGGGCACGCAACCGGCGTCCGACACCACCACCGCGTCCTCGATGCGCACGCCGCCCCACTGAGGGATGTAGATGCCGGGCTCGAACGTAACCACGTCGTGCGCCTCGAAGGGAACGTCGTCGCGCATGAACGGCGCCTCGTGGACCTGGAGCCCGATGCCGTGCCCCACGCCGGGTCGGAGGTAGGGACCGAAGCCCTCGTCGAAGAGGATCTTCCGGCCGGCGCCCTTCGCCTCGAAGGTCGTGGCGCCCGCACGTATCGCAGCGATGCCGTCCGATACCGCGCGCTCGACCAACGCGTGGATGCGCTGCTGGCGGGGCGTGGCCGTGCCGCACACGACCGTTCGCGTCATGTCGGAGTAGTACCCGTCGACGGCGGCGCCGAAGTCGAGCAGGACGAAGTCGCCGCGCTCGATCTCCTTGTGCGTCGCGTAGGCGTGCCCTTCGGCGGAACGGATCCCCGACGCCACGATGGGGACGTTGGCGTAGTTTCGCGCCCCTCGGAGCTCGATCTGATGGCGTAACTCGACGGCGACGTCCCACTCGGTCCGTCCCGCACGCAGGTAGCCGAGGATGTGCCCGAACACCTCGTCGGTGACGGCTTGCGCGCGCCGCAGAGCGTCGAGCTCGACGGCGTCCTTGCGTCGCCTGAGCGCCTCCACCCATCCGCGGGTGCTGCGCACCTCGATCCCCGGGAGCCTCTCGCGCGCCAGCTCCCACCACGCCACGCTTACCAGCTCGGCCTCCACGCCGAGGGTCCGGAGCCGGAGCTCGGTCGCCAGCGTCCGGAGCGCGCCCCACAGGTCGGGGCCGCGCTCGGTGTGGGTCTCGACGACGCGGAAGCCGTGCGCCTCGCGCGTCGCGCGCTCGGTGTAGCGCGGGTCGCTGATGAACACGCGCTCCCCGGTCGCCGTGACGAGGACGTGCCCGGCCGAGCCCGTGAAGCCTGCGAGGTAGCGGCGGTGTTGCGGGTCGAAGGTCAGGAACGCGTCGAGCCCCTCCGCTTCCAGGCGCTGCGCGAGCCTGGCCTGGCGGGCGTCGATCGCGGCGTTTCGGTCGGGGGTGTCATGCATGGCCGTTCTCCAGATGGGCGGGGCGCGCGGACTCGGTGCCGCGGCCCCGGGGGTGCGTGGCGCCGCGGTGCCCGTCAACCGCCGCGGAGGCGTGGGTCGAGGACGTCGCGCACGGCGTCCCCGAGGAGGTTGAACCCGAGCACGGAGAGGTAGATGGCGATGCCGGGGAACAGCGACAGCCAGGGAGCGTTGAGGAACTGGCGGTAGCCGGCCTTGATCATCAGGCCCCACTCGGGCACCGGTGGCTGGGCGCCCAGTCCGAGGAAGCCGAGCGACGCGATCTCCAGCACGGCGACGCCGATCGACAGGGTCAGCTGCACGATGAGCGGCGACAGGCTGTTGGGGAGCACGTGCACCAGCGCGACGCGCCACGACGACGAGCCCATCGCCCGCGCCGCCTGCACGAACTCGTTCTCCCGCAGGCCGAGGACGACCGAACGCATGACGCGGAAGTACCGGGGCACGCTGGTGATGCTGATGGCGAGAAGGGCGTTCGTGAGGCTGGCGCCGAGGGTGGAGACGATGGCGATGGCGAGCAGGATGCCGGGGAAGGCGAGCAGGATGTCGGCCAGCCAGACGAGCGCCGTGTCGGTCCACCCCCCGGCCAGGGCGGCGAGGAGGCCGAGGGCGGTCCCCACGGCGGCCGCGGCGGCCACGGCGGCGAGCGCGACGCGGAGGCTGACGCGCCCGCCGTACCACACGCGCGTGAACACGTCACGGCCGAGCTCGTCGGTTCCGAACCAGTGCTCCGCGCTGGGTCCGTGCAGCCGCATCGTGAGGTTGCGGTCCCGGGTGGGGTCGTACGGGCGGATCACGGGCGCGAGCAGGGACGCGAGGACGAAGAACGCGATGATGACGAAACCGATCACGCCGGTGGCGCTCCCCCGCAGGCGCACGACCGCATCGAAACGGCGGGCGCGGCCGCCCTCGCGCCGCCCCTGGCCGGCGGTCACGAGTACCGGATCCGCGGGTCGATGAGCGTGTACGACAGGTCCACGAGGAGATTGAGCACGATGAACACGAGGGCGACGAACAGCACGCCGCCCTGGATGACGGGGTAGTCGCGTTGCGAGATCGCGTCGTAGATCCAGCTGCCGACCCCCGGCCAGGTGAAGATCGTCTCCACCAGGATGGCCCCGGAGAGGAGCGATCCGAACGACAGGCCGATCACGGTAGTGACGGGCAGGAGAGCGTTGCGCAGGGCATGCTTGGCGACCACGACGAGGCGCGACAGGCCCTTGGAGCTCGCCGTGCGCACGTAGTCCTGGCGCAGCACGTCGAGCATCGACGAGCGCGTCATGCGCACGATGATCGCCATGGCGTGGCTCGCCAGCGCGAGCGCCGGCAGCAACAGGTGCCGGAAGGCATCCCACGCGGTGGACAGCCGTCCGCGCAGGAGGGCATCCAGGACGTAGAGGCCGGTGATGGGCGCCAGCCGGTCGGCCACGTCGAGCCGGCCCGACGGGGGCAGCCAGCCGAGGTGGACCGAGAAGCCGTAGATGAGCAGGATCGCGAACCAGAAGATCGGGAACGACACGCCCGACAGGGCGAAGATCAGGAGCGCCGTGTCGACCCAGGTGCCGCGCCTCAGGGCGGCGAGCACGCCGAGGGGGATGCCGGCCACGACCGCCATCGCCATCGCCACGAGGGTCAACTCCAAGGTGGCCGGGAAGCGGTTGCGCAGGCTCTTCAACACGGCCGTGCGACCGAAGAGGGACCGGCCCAGGTCCCCCCTCACCAGCTGCGACATGTACAGCACGTACTGGCTGTCGAACAGGCTCGCGAGGCTGTGGTCCCGGCGGAACGCGGCACGGTTCACGAACAACGGCTTGGTGAGCCCCAGCTGCTCGGCGAGCTGCTGCCGCGCCTCGACGCTGCCCTTGTCACCGAGCATCGCCACCGCCGGATCGCCCGGCAGGATCCGGTTGATGGCGAACACGAGGAAGCTCACGCCGAGGAGCACCGGCAGGAGCCCCAGGGCGCGACGCAGCACGTAGACGGTCACGGGAGGTCGCCTCGGCGGGCAGGCCGGGCGCACTGCCCGGGTGCGGGGCCGGGTGCGGGACGGGGCGCGGCCCCGCGACGGTCGCCGTGCGCCTTCGAGGGCGACGCGGCGACCGACGGGACCGCGGGTGCCATGAGACCTACTGCGTCTTCTCGACCGTATCCATGTGGGGCACGGCGCCGAGCGGGTTGGGTACGAAGCCCGTCACCCCCGCGCGGATCGCGTCGACGCCCGTGCCGTGGATGAGCGGGATCACGGGCACCTGATCGTGCACGGTGGCGAGAACGGTGCCGTACAGCTCGGCTCGAGCGTCCTGCGTCGGCAGCGTCCGGGCCTGGGTCACTTGCGCCACCACGTCCGGATCGTCCCAACCGAAGCGGTTGGTCGCCATGGGCCCGAAGAAGGTGTACACGAAGTTGTCGGGGTCGGCGAAGTCGGCGTTCCATCCGAGCAGGTACATCGGGAACTGTCCGGCGAGGTAGTCCTTCAGGTAGGCGGACCAGTCCTCGGTCCTGATCTCGGCCCGGATGCCGACGTCCGCCAGGTACGACGCGATCGTCTCGGCGATGGCCTGCGGCGCCGGGAACAGGTTGCTGGCGGTGTCGCGGTACCACAGCTCGGTGGAGAAGCCGTCGGGGAAGCCGGCCTGGGCCAACAGCGCCTTGGCCTTCTCGGGATCGTACGGGTAGTCGTCGTACGTGCCGTGGCCCCACAGGGCCGGCGGAACCATGTCGGGCGCCGTCGCCCCGAGGCCGCCGTAGAAGGCGTCGAGAAGCCCCTTCTTGTCGATCGCGTAGGCCACCGCCTGACGCACGAGCTGCTGGTCGAAGGGGGCGTTCGCCTGGTGCATCGCGAGGTAGCTGACGTTCATGCCGGCGTCGCTGTAGACGGCCTGGAGATTGGGATCGCTCTCGATGTTGGGGACGTCGCTGGGCGCGAGGCCGAGCGCGATGTCGAGCGATCCCGCCTTGAGCTGCGCCAGGCGAGCGGTGGCGTCGGCCACGCCCTCGAACACGAGCTGCTTCACCTTCGGCGCCTCGCCCCAGTACGTGGGGTTCGCCTCCAGCGTGACCCGGCTGCCTTCGATCCACTCCACGAACCTGAACGGTCCCGTGCCCACCGAACCGACGTCGGGCGAGCCGTAGTCGGGGCCCGCCTTCTGCACCGCCGTCGGGCTGTCGAAACCGAAGTAGCCCGCGGCGAGCATGGCCGGCAGGAACGACACGGAGCGCGTCAGGTCGAGCTCCACGGTGTGGTCGTCGATCACCTTGACGCCGGCCAGGGCGCTCCCGTCGCCCAGGAAGCCGCCGAAGAGATTACGCCATCCCACGAACGCACGCCCCTCGCTGGCGAAGTGGTAGGGGTTGTCCGCATCGTTCCAGCGGTCGAGATCGAACTTGACGGCCGCCGCGTCGAAGGGCGTTCCGTCCTGGAAGGTGACGCCCTGGCGGAGGACGAGCGTCCAGATCGTCGAGTCCTCGTTGCCGCTCCAGCTCGTGGCGAGGCCGGGCGCGAGCGTGGCGGTACCGGGCTGGAAGCGGATCAGGTTCTCCACGATCTGGCGCGTCACGCCGATCGAGGCGCCGTCGTTCGCGTCGGCGCTGTCCAGCGTCGTGGGGAGCTTCGACAAGCCCACGACCAGGGTGTCGGAGGCGGACTGCCCGACGGCCCACCCCACCAGCAGCGCGAACGCCAAACCTACCAGCCATCTGCGCAACGTGATCCCCTTCCTTTCCGTGCCGTCCCCCCGGACGCTCTGCCGTGAACCCGACGCTCTGCCGTGAACCCGACGCTCTGCCGTGAACCCGACGCTCTGTCGTGAACCCGGCCGGCCGTGAACCCGCCCGGCGGCTGCGCCCCGCCACCGTGCGGGGCCGCTCGCGGCGCCCGCGGTACACGACGTGCGCGCGGGATCCGTGAGGCCGTTCGATGCGCGGCACGGCCTGGTCGCGGTACGGCTCGGTCCCGGAGACGCTGGAGAGGGCGGGCTGGTTGCGCATGACGATAGCCTACGCACCCGTTATTGTCAACAATCCGGCGAGCGACCGCGAGGAGGGTCGAACCATGTGGCGACGAACACGCATATCCCACTTCGGCGCCTCCGCCGTGCGCGAGGATTGTTGACAACCGTCGACCTCGCGCGTACGATGGCGCGAGCCATGACATGGAAGCGTCACGCCCACCACGCGCGCGGGTGGCACGCCACCCGTCCAGATACCCGCCGGCGATGCTGAGGCCCAGGCAGCGGCGCGACCGCCTCCGGCGCCTCATGGAGGAGCGGGGCGTCGACCTCGTCGCCGTCGGTTACGGCGCGAACCTGCACTACCTGCTGGCGTTCGATCCGCACCCGACGGAGCGGCCTCTTCTCCTGCTGATGACGCGCGAGCGCGAGGTCCTGCTCGTAACGCGTCTGCACGCCGACGACCTGGACGCCCTCGACATCGAGCACAGGGTCCTGTACACCGACGCCGATGGGCCGGAGGGAGGCATGCGCGAGGCCTTCGACCTCCTGGGGCTCCCCGGCGGCCGAAGCGGTGTTGCGGGCGGGGTCGGGGGCGTGGGCGTCGCCGCCGCGGACCCGTCGATGCGGGCCGACGCCTTCCTGCTGGTGCAGGGAGCCTTGCCGGGCTGGCGCGTCGGGAGCGCGGGTCCACTCCTGGACGCGCTGAGGCTCGTCAAGGAGCCAGACGAGCTGGCCGCGCTCGCCACCGTGTCGCGCCTCACCGACCGCGCGGTGACGCGCGTCTGGACGCAGATCGTCCCCGGGATGTCCGAGCTGGACGCCGCCGAGGTCGTGCGCGGCGCCTTCCACCACGAGGGAGCCGACGCGACAGCGTTCTGCATCGTGGGCTTCGGGCCGAACTCCGCCGCCGCCCACCACCAGCCGGACCGTCGCGTGTTGCAGGCGGGCGACCCCATCTTGCTCGACGTGGGCGCCCGCCTCGCCGGGTACCACTCCGACATCACCCGCGTCGGCGTCGCGGGCGAACCCACCGCCGAGTACCTGGGCATCCACCGGCTCGTGGCCGACGCCCTGTACGCCGCCATCGCGGCCGTGCGGCCGGGCGTGCGGGCCTCGGACGTCGACCGCGCCGCTCGCGACGTCATCTCCGCGGGCGGGTTCGGGCCCACCTTCCGGCACGGCGTGGGGCACGGCATCGGCCTCAGCGTCCACGAGTCCCCGTACCTGACGGCCGGCAACGACGACCGGCTCGAGGAGGGGATGGCCTTCACGCTCGAGCCCGGCGTCTACCTCCGGGATCGCCTCGGGATCCGCCTGGAGCAGGTCGTCACGGTGACCGCCGACGGCGCGCGGGTGCTCAACGAGGCGGGCCTCGACATCGTGCGGGTCCCGGACGCGTGAGCCCGGAGCGGGCCACGCCCCCCGCGACGCTCGTCCTCGACGGCCTCGGGACCGCCGAGGCAGCCAGCGACGGCGCGCCCGAGCCGACGCTGCGCGAACGCGCGCTCCACGCCCTGCGCAACGCGATCCTCTCCGGCGCCCTGTCGCCGGGTTCGCGCCTCAACGAGGTCGCCCTGGCCGACGAGCTGGCGCTGAGCCGCGGCCCCCTGCGCGAGGCTCTTCGCGAGCTTGCCAGCGAGAGCCTGGTCGAGACCGTTCCCTATCGCGGCACCTTCGTTGCGCGGCTGACCGAACGCGACGTAGAGGAGGTCTTCTCCATGCGAACGGTCCTGGAGACGTTCGCGTTCAAGCTCGCGTGGCCGCGCCGGACGCGGGAGTTCGGCGCCGAGCTCGAGGCGCGCCACGACCGCCTGTTGCGCACGGTCGCCGCCGGCGACTTCACGGGCGCGATCGAGGCGGAACTGGCCCTCCACGACGTCGTGTACGCCTGGGCCGATCACGCCATCTTGCTGCAGTCGTGGACCTCGCTTCGCAACAGGTTGCAGCTGTACTTCGCCGCCCACCAGCGGGCCCACGGGCGAGCCGGGCCCGCGCGCGACGGCGACGCACGCTACGTCGAGCTCGCCGGCGGCCAGGACCTGGACGCGATGCTGGCCGAGGTCTACCTGCACATGCGCAAGGGCCTGGAACGCGTGCGCGCCTTCGTGAGGGAGCGCCAGGCATGAGCTGGCAGGCCCCGCGCGGAACCGGGCAGTCGGACCGCGGCACGCACGACGCCGTACCCGACCCGCGCAACGAGACCGTCCTGGTCTACGTCAACGGCGCCCTGGTGCCGCGCGCCGAGGCCAGCGTGTCGGTGTTCGACGCGGGCTTCCTGTGCGGCGACGGCGTCTGGGAAGGCATCCGCCTCCACGACGGGGAGCTGCTGTTCCTCGACGACCACCTCGACCGCCTGTACGCAGGCGCCGCCACGATCGGGCTCGACATCGGCCTGTCGCGTGAGCAGCTCGTCGCGGAGCTGCGGCGCACGCTCGACGCCAACGGCATGCACGACGGCGTGCACGTCCGCCTGATGGTGACGCGCGGAAGGAAGAAGACGCCGTCCCAAGACCCACGCCTGGGGATCGGCGGCCCGACCATCGTGATCATCGCCGAGCACAAGACGGCCGATCCGACGACCGCCCGCAGCGGCGTTCGCCTGTTCACCTCGACGATCCGGAGGCCCCCACCGGACACGCTCGACGCGAAGCTGAACAGCCATTCGAAGCTGCACGAGGTGGTGGCGCTGCTCCAAGCCCTCCACGCGGGCGCCGACGAGGCACTCATGCTCGACGTGAACGGCGCCGTATCCACCTGCAACGCCACGAACTTCTTCATCGTGAGGCGGGGCGCCGTGTGGACCTCGAGCGGCCTCCACTGCCTCAACGGCATCACGCGCGCGAACGTGATCGCCCTGTGCCGCGAGAACGGCATCCCCGCCGAGCAGCGCGACTTCTCGCTGTTCGACGTCTACGGCTGCGACGAGGCGTTCGTCACCGGCACCTTCGGCGGGCTCACGCCCGTCACCGCGGTCGACGGACGACGCATCGGGCCCGCGAGCACCGACGCGGGCGCGGGACCGGTCACGGCGCGGCTCCAGGCGCTCTACCGCGGCCTCATCGAGGCCCGTTCCGCGCACCACGACGGCTGAGCGCCGCGAGCGCGGGCCACGACCGCGCGGCGCGCTCGCCTCGCCGATGCCGCGGTCGCGGCCCGCCCGGGACCCGCTCCACGGGGGAGTCCCGCGGACGCTGCCGCGCCGACGTACAATCCCCCCATGCGCACACTGGTCACCGGTGGAGCGGGCTTCATCGGCTCGCACGTGGTCGAGCGCCTGCTGGGCGAGGGGCGGCAGGTGACCGTGCTGGACGACCTATCGACCGGCGCGCTCGCCAACCTCCCCGACGCGGACGAGCGGCTCCGCGTCGTGCGGGGAGACGTGGCCGATCCCGCCGCGGTCGCAGGCGCCATGGAAGGCTGCGACGACGTGATCCACCTCGCCGCGATCGCTTCGGTGCAGGCGTCGCTGGAGGACCCGCTGGGAACCCACCGGACGAACCTGCAGGGCACCCTCACCGTGCTCGAGGCCGCCGCCCGCGAACGGCGGCGCGTGCGCGTGACGTACGCCAGCAGCGCCGCGGTGTACGGCGACGCGCGCGACCTGCCGGTGCAGGAGGACGCGCCCAAGCGACCGCTCAGCCCCTACGCGGTGGACAAGCTCGCCGGCGAGCACTACCTTGCCATCTACCACCGGGCCGGCCACGTGGCCGGCGTGGCGCTTCGCTTCTTCAACGTCTTCGGGCCGCGCCAGGACCCGTCGAGCCCGTACTCGGGCGTCATCAGCGTCTTCGCCGCCCGCGCCGCGCGCAGGCGGCCGCTCGTCGTGCACGGCGACGGCGGCCAGACCCGGGATTTCGTGTACGTCGCCGACGTGGTCGAGGCGCTCGTGCGCGCGGGGCGCCTGGAGCCCGCGGCGGAGCTGCCGGTCGCCAACGTCGGCTGCGGCCGCAGCGTGAGCGTGCGGGAGCTGGCGATGACCGTCCTCGAGCTCGCCCGCGGGGCGCCGCCCTCCCCCGCCGAGCTGCTCGCCGCGCCCGCCCGCGAGGGGGACATCCGCCACTCGGTGGCCGACACCGCGCGCCTTCGCGAGCTCCTCGGCTTCGTGCCCACGACCGGGCTGCGCGAGGGGCTCGAGCGGATGGTCGCCACCCCCGCGTGACGCCGCGGGTCGGCCCGTGCAACCATGGTGCCGTGGTACAGGTCGTCGAGAACTGGGCGCAGGTCGAGGGCGTCGTGCGCGGGCGTGAACGCTCTCCGGTCGGCACCGCCCTCGTGAGCGTGATCCTCGCCGTGTCGCGAGTCGACGACGTCGAAGGCTTCCCGAACCTCCTGCACGAGGCGGTCGGGCGGGACCTCGGGGTGCTCATGCCGGCCGCGGCCGCCGACCGCGCCGAGCTCAGGGACGGCGCATGCGCCCGGTGCCGCGTGCGCAAGGCGTCGCCGGCGCTCCACTTCGCCGACCCGGGCACCGTCGAGCGCGTGCCGGACGAGGGACCCACACCATGACCCTGCCGCCCGGAGCGCCGCCCATCCTGCTCGACATCCCCGAGCTCTTCGAGAGCGAGCGCCTCACGATCCGCGCGCCGCGCTGGGGGGACGGCCCGGCCGTGAACGAGGCCATCGCCGAGAGCCTGGCCGAGCTGCGCCCCTGGATGCCGTGGGCGCAGGAGGCGCCGACGGTCGACGCCACCGAGGCCAACGTGCGCGCCGCGCGCCTGCACTTCCTCGAGCGCACCGACCTGCGGCTGCAGCTGGTGCACACGGCCAGCGGCCGCTTCGTGGGCGGGAGCGGGCTGCACCGCATCGACTGGGCGGTGCGCAAGTTCGAGATCGGTTACTGGATCCGGACCTCCGAGGCCGGCCGGGGCTACGCCTCCGAGGCCGTCGCCGCCATCACCGCCTACGCCGCGCGCGAGCTGGCCGCCGAGCGCGTCGAGATCCGCTGCGACAGCCGCAACGAGCGCAGCCGCCGCGTCGCCGAGCGCAACGGCTTCACCCTCGAGGGCACCCTGCGCAGCGAGCGGGTGGACGTGTCCGGGGCGCCGTGCGACGCGCTGGTGTTCGCGAAGGTGCGGGGATACGAGCTCTAGCCAGCGCCGCCCCGCGCGGGCTCCGCGCCCGCCGGAACATCGCGCTCGAGCGCCTGCCTGAAGTACGCCACGGTGGGACCGAGCCCCAGCGCGAGCCGCGTGCTCGGCGCCCAGTCGAGCAGCTCCCGGGCGCGCGCGATGTCGGGCTTGCGTTGGCGCGGATCGTCGGCGGGCAGCGGGCGGTCGACGAGCGACCCCGCGCCGCCCGTGAGGCGCAGCACCTCGGCGGCCAGCTCGCGGATGGTGAACTCCTCGGGGTTGCCCAGGTTGATCGGTCCGGTCACGTCGTCGGGGCTGTCCATGAGCGCCAGCAGCCCGTCGACGAGATCGTCGACGAAGCAGAACGAGCGCGTCTGCCCGCCGTCGCCGTAGATCGTCAGGTCCTCGCCCGACAGCGCCTGGACGATGAAGTTCGACACCACGCGGCCGTCGTTGAGGGCCATGCGCGGGCCGTACGTGTTGAAGATGCGCGCCACCTTGATGCGCACGCCGTGCTGCCGGTGGTAGTCGAAGAACAGCGTTTCCGCGGCGCGCTTCCCCTCGTCGTAGCAGCTCCGCGGCCCGATGGGGTTGACGTGGCCCCAGTACCCCTCCGCCTGCGGGTGCACCTGCGGGTCGCCGTAGACCTCGCTGGTGCTGGCCTGCAGGATCTTGGCGCGCGTGCGCTTGGCGAGGCCGAGCATGTTGATGGCGCCGTGCACGCTGGTCTTGATGGTCTGCACGGGGTCGCGCTGGTAGTGGATCGGGCTCGCGGGGCACGCGAGGTTGAAGATCTGGTCGACCTCGACGTACAGCGGGAAGGTCACGTCGTGGCGCATGAACTCGAAGTGCGCCTCGTCCAGCAGGTGCGCGATGTTGTCCTTGCTGCCGGTGAAGAGGTTGTCGACGCACAGGACGTCATCGCCGCGCGCCAACAGGCGCTCGCACAGGTGCGAGCCGATGAAGCCCGCGCCGCCGGTGACCAACACGCGTGTTCTCATATCGTCCCCCAACTCAGGTGGTGCGCCAGATAACGCAAACGGAGGCTACCACGCACGGTCCGCAACGCCGACATGCCCGCCGCGCACGGCACGCGAGCCGGCCCACCCCGCGGCGGCGGCCACCGCGCCCAGCGACGCGCTACGACGGGCGAAGGCACCAGCGGACTCGCAACAGGCACCAACCCGAGCGACCTGCGGAGCGCGCATGGGCGCGATCCCGCCGGTCCGGCCCACAGGACCGGAGCGACGCCTACGCCGCGCCCGCCCCCCGGCGCGACGCCGTGAGCCCGAAGAACGCGTACCCCACGCCCACGACCAGCCCCCAGAAGCCGATCGCGGCGGTCGTCAGGACGGTCGGCGCGCGCCCCTGCAGGAGCACCGCCGCGACGGTCGTGGCCAGACCGCCGCCCGCCCACACGTACAGCATGATGAGCGTCACGGCGACGGCGAGCCGCTGGTCCCCGGGCGGCAGCGGCTCGACCACGCCGAGCACGAGGAGGCGGCCGAGGCGCGGCCCCGCAGGCGCCGCCGCCCCCGGGCGCGACGCCACGGGCACCACGGCGGAGCCGACGTTGAGCTCCGCGATCGCCAGCGACGACAGCAGGCCGAGCGAGGCCGCGAACACGAAGCCGAGCGGCTTGGTCGGGTCGAAGGTCTCGTCGTTGATCTGGTGGGCGCTCAGGCCGCCAGCGGCGTCGGCCGTCTGACGGGCGCTGCCGACGATCATCACCCCCAGCACCGCCAGGTACGCGGCCGCGATGAGCAGCACCAGCACCACCTTGAACCTGAACAACGCCGCGTCCCGTGTCGAAGCCACGCGCGTCCTCCCCTCCCACGCTGCGTTCCGTCCTCCTTGCGCGATCCGCTCTCATCATGCACGGCGCGCGGGCGGCCCGGCACGACCTCGGGCCTCACCGCACCCCGCGCCGCCCCCTCGCTCAGGGGCGCTTCGGGGTGAGGAGCACCTCGCGCAGCTCGCGCGCGCCGCGCGCGCTCTGGGCGGTGACGCTCGTCGGCAGCGCGAAGGAGTCGGCCGCACCGTAGTCCACGGTGTAGCCCATGTCCTCGAGCGACCCGATGGTGACGCGGCTGAGCGGGTTGCTGCCGCCGCCCAGGTAGCCCGTCATGAGCTCGGTGCCGAACACGGCCTCGCGCCAGTGCCCGTCGCGCGTGCCGGCCCCGCAGCCGGCGATGGGCGCGTTGGCGGCGTCGAGGCAGTTCTCCACCGGCACGTCGCCGCCGCCGCCGAGCGTGTGCCACGGCGCCACCGCGTGGGCGCCCACGAAGCGCGGGTTGCTGGTGCCGCCGCCGGTGAGGAGCGCGCGGCCGTAGTTCCACAGGGTGCCGATCCCCAGCACGTGCCCCATCTCGTGAAGCACCACCGACTGGAGCTCTCCGCCGCTCTCCATGTCGGCCAGGTCGGCCACGTCGAGCTGCATCACGCCGTAGACCGGCAGCGCGTCGGCCGTGCGGATCCGGCACGGTCCGGCCTGCCCGAGGATGCCGCCGGGCCCGTCGATGCTCACGGCCCACACGTCGATGCGCAGGTCGTCGACGACGCCCGAGACGCTGCCGGTGGGGAGGGAACCGCCGCAATCGCCGGGGCTCAGGGCGATGGTGGCGGCCGGGAAGCCCGCCGTGATCACCTGGGCCCAGCGGACGGCCGCACCCTCGAACGCGGCGCGCTGCGCGGCCGTGACCGCCGTCTGGAACTCCACGTCGATGTCGAACGTATCTAGCGTGGTGTACGCCACCGAGCGGTCCCACGGCACCGTCTGGTCGACGTAGGGCGAGCCCGCGCCGCACGCCTGCAGGTTCACGTAGAGCGCGAACGTCACGTCCGGCGACGGCGGTGAGAGGGTGACCTGCAGGGCGGTATTCCCGCCGCTCGGGCTGTTCACGACCGTCGTGCAGGCCGAGGCGCCGGTGACGTTCGCGGCGTCCGCGAAGGCGCCCGACGGGCTCGCCACCACGTTCGCCCGCACGCTCTGCGCGCCGCCCAGGTTGCCGGCCTGCAGCGCCACCGTGACGGTGCCCGCCCCGACGTCGCCCACGGCCGACACGGCGGCGATGTAGGGCGTGCGCTTCCTGAAGAGGTCGGTGGTCGCGGCGGCCGAGAGGCTCACGTTGCCCTTCGAGCCCCACCACTCGGTCTCGTGCGCGGGCGGCGCGTCGTTGCTCACCCGGTACGAGTAGCTGCCGTCGTCGAGCGCGACGCGCACGTCGCCGGCTGCCGTCGGTCGTGTAGCTGCCCAGGAGCTGCTCGAAGGCGCCGCCCCGGTACAGCTCGACCGTGGCGCCCGCCGCGGGCGTGTCGGCGGCGTCGCGTACCGAGAGGGTGAAGGCGGAGCCGACGGTCGCCGTTGGCGGTGCGGCTCACCTCGGCCGAGCCCGACAGGGCCGTCGCCTTGAGCGTGAACGTGTACGCGATCGGCGCGCCCGAGGTGTTGGCGGGGAGCGTCACGCTCCCGCCGGGGACCGTGGGCAGACCGGTCAGGGCCGGCGAGCTCGTCAGGCTGACGGCCGCGGCGTTGCGCGCCGTCCAGTCGAGGGTGACCGCGCCGCCCGAGCTGGGCAGGGACGCCGGCGAGACGTCGAAGGCGTCGATGGTCGGCGGCGGATCGTGCGCGCAGCTCGCCAGCAGCGCGACCAGCGCCAGGGCGAGCCCCGCGGCCGTGCAATGCCGAAGGAGACCGGCAGGGAGGTGAGCCATCGCCTCGGATGCTACGCCCGGGGGTGCGGCGCGTCCTGTGGAACTCCTCGCAAGGCGGCGCTAGCGCTCCTCGACGTGGGGCGCAACCAGCGCGACCGTCGTGCGCGCGTACTCCCGCGCGCGCTGCGCGTCCGCGCGGGAGTAGAAGCCCGATGGGGTGAGGTCCTCGGCGCCGTAGAACGCCAGCTCCCGGTCGCGCCGGAGTTGCCGCGACGCTTCGGCCAGCACCTCGACCTCGCCCTGCAGTGCGTCGGGCAGGCGCGCGCGCTCGGCGAGCAGCACCGCCGACACGTCGTGGATGCGCGGCGGATCCACGCCGCACGCGCGCAGGAGCCCCTTCAGCGTGAGCTCCACGATCTCCTGGGCCTCACGCACGACGTCGGCCCAACTCTCGCCGGTGAACAACGCGTCGAGGGCCAGCAAGCGCGCGCGGGACCGCCTGATGTAGTCACGCGCCAGCGCGTCGTTACGCATCGCGGACCTCCCGGTCGCCGTCCTCATCGACCCAATACGCCTGCCCGTGCGCCCGCCCGAGCCGCAGGCGACCCTCCGCGACCCTCCGCCGGAACGACGCGAGGCGGTGGGCCAGCTCAAGACCTGGATCGAACAGCACGATACCGTCGATGGCCACCTCCGCCCACAGGCCCGAGGGGCGCGCATGCGCCGGCGGGAGGCGCACGAAGTGTGGCTCGACCGTTCGCCCCTCCCACGACACGGGGACCGTGTCCCAGGCTCGGTACAGCTCACGCGTGAGGGGAAGCGCGGCCGCGACGACCACCAACAGGTCGACATCCGAGCTCGCCGAGGCTTGCCTCGCGCCCAGGAGCCGAACACGGCGACGCCGCGTAGGTGCTCGCCACAGACGGCCGCCGCCCGCGTCACGGCGTCGGTGGCGGCACCCTCCGGGACACCCGGAGAGGCGAGCTTGCGGGCACAGTACTCGTTGAGCGACAGGCCGGCATCGACCGCCGCGCGCCGCAGGGCGGCGTGCAGGCCGGGATCGAGCCGCAGCAGGAAACGGCCCGACGCTCCCGGCCGGGTGGTATCACGTGGCACGGCTCGATGGTACCACGGCGGGGCAATCGGCGGGTTGGAGCGCGGATTCGATCCGAGTCCTCGGCGGCGAGGCCGTCATGTTCCCTGCCGCTCAGCGGAACAGTCCTGTGGCGCGCATCGCGACGAGGAGCACGGCCGCGGCCGCCACGGCCAGGACGAGCAGGGCGCGGCGGCGGCTGCGCCGGCGCGACCGGCGGCTGGTCGAGCGAAGGTCTCGCCACAGCAGGTACGCGCCCGCCCCTCATGGTCCCACCCCCGCCCCTCTGGTAAGCTTCGAAGCGGCGAGAGGGGAGTGGGGCGAGCATCGGAGAGGTCGGGGGACACCCAATCCCGAACGGGAGAGGCGCCGCGCCGTCGCGCGCGCGCCGGCTCCGACGCCGCCCACCGAAACCGTCCGTTCCCCTCGGTGCGTACTGAACGTGGACGAGACTCTCGAGCTCCAACAGGAACCGACGTTCCGCGACCTGGTGCAGCTGCTGCGGCGCGGGCTGATCTTCGCGCTGGCGGTCGGCGTGGGCGCCGGCGTGCTCACGTACGTCCTGAGCAAGCGCGTGGACCCCACCTACCAGGCCACCGCCACGCTGCTCGCGAGCCAGCCCGACAACGCCCTGCAGCAGTTCGGCGTGTCGCTGGTCACGGCCCCGACGGTCGATCCCGGCGCCTACAAGGCGGCGGCCACCAGCTACCCGGTGCTGCAGCAGGCGCTGCTTCGGCTAGGGCAGGACGCGGTGCGGCAGCAGGACGTGCAGACCATGCGCGGCAACATCGGCGTGCGGCTCGAGGAGAACCGCCAGTCGAGCCTCATCCACCTCGACGTGAAGAACAACGATCCCGCCGTGGCCGCCGACGCGGCGAACGCGCTCGCGGCCGCGCTGCTCGACTGGGACAAGCAGCGCGCCACGCGCAACCTCGAGAACATCGTGCAGACGCTGCAGGGGCAGATCGCGTCGCTCGACGCCGAGGTCGCGCAGGCGAAGAACGCGCCGACGCCCGACCAGGCCCAGATCGACGGGCTCACGAGCCTGCGCGCCGAGCAGGACCTGCAGCTCAACGCCGCCAAGGCGCTGCGCAACTCGGCCGTCGGGCACCTCGAGATCCTCGAGCCGGCGCTCGCCCCGATGTCCCCGGTGGCGCCGCGGCCGGCGCGTAACGCCGCGCTGGCCTTCGTGCTCGGCATCTTCCTCGTGTACGGCCTGCTGTTGCTGCGCGACGCGCTCGACGTTCGCTTCGGCAGCACCGAAGATCTGGCGAGGGCCACCGGCCTGCCGGTGCTGGCCGAGTTCCCGCGCCTGTCCGGCGGGGTGCGGCACCTGCCGCGCGAGGCCTCGACCTACCTGCGCACCAACGTGCTGTTCGCCACCAGCCAGGACCACCCGAAGGTCATCCTGGTCACCAGCGCCGGGAGCGCGCAGGGGAAGACCAGCGTGGCCATGAGCATGGCCGAGAGCTTCGCGCGCAACGACTACCGGACGCTGCTGATCGACGCCGACCTGCGCCGCCCCATGCTGGGGCAGGAGTACAACCTCGACGCGATGGCCGAGACGCCGCTGCGCGCCTACCTGGAGAACCCCGAGGAGCCGCACGAGCCGGTGGCGGTCGACGTGGACGGCAGCCGCCTGGACGTGATCCCCAGCTTCACGGCGGCGCCGTCGCCGACCGAGCTGCTCACGCGCGGCTTCGCGAAGCTCCTCGCGCGCGTGCGCGACGCCTACGACGTGATCGTGGTGGACTCCCCGCCGGTGCTGCCGGTGGCGGACGCGCTCACCATGGCCCCGCACGCGAGCGGCATCGTCTTCCCCGTGAGCCTGCCGGACACCGACCGGCGCAGCGTGAAGGCGGCCCTCACCCTTCTGGAGCGCATCGGCGTGCGCGTGCTCGGGAGCGTGGCCACCAACCTGGAGACGACGCGCGGCGGGCGCGGCGAGTACGGCTACGGGTACGGCTACGGTTACGGGTACGGCTACGGGCCGACGGAGAAGGCGAGCGCGGCCGCCCCCTCGCCGTCCGCCTCGAACGGACGGCCGAACGGCGGCTCGAAGGCCCGGCGCGCCTCGGCCGGCGACCCGAACCTCGCCGGCGAGCCGTCGGAGTTCCTCGGCTGGTCCGAGACGCGCTCGCCTCGCGACCCCGACGAGCCCGAGGCCGCCGACGCGCGCCCCGGCGTGCGCTCCGCCTCCGACCTCGCCGCACTGCGGGCGCGGCTCGAAGAGCGCAAGCGAGGGTGAGGCGGGCGCGGGAGGACCCGCGCGCGCCCAGCTCCCGCTCGCGCATGCTCGCAGCGTCACTGCCACTCGAGCCCATGCGCACCATCGTTCCTGCCATGTCGCGACGATAGTCGATGTCACCCCATCCCGCCAGACGCGCACACGATCGGCGTGGGCCGTTCCCGTGAACGCGGACCGGCGCCCTACAACACCTCGACCCGCGCGCCATGCCCGGGTGCGCCGGCAAGGCGGGCGTCGCGCGTGATCAGCGTGGCTTCCAGCGCCTCGGCGAGCGCCACGTAGGCCGCGTCGTACGCCGTGAGGTTGTCGCGTAGCTCCCAGATGCGGTCAACGAACGGCGCGTGCGCGTAGCGCTCCAGGGGAAGGTCGGCGAGATCGGTCAGCGCCTCCTTCCCGCGCCGCGGACCGATGTCGCCTGCGGCGACGTAGCGGCGAAGGACCTGCGCGACCTCGAGGTCGAGCAGGTGCGGGGCGTGAAGCGTGTCGTCGCCGCCCAGCAACCGCGCCTCCAGCGGCGCACACGACGCGCGTCCGGAGGAGCACCTCGAGCACGGCGGAGGCGTCGACGACGATCAACGCGCTTCGCGCTCGCGGCGCACCGCGTCGGCGGGCGCCTCGCGCGGCGTCACGCTCGAGCGGCCCGCCAAGCGGGCGCGAAGCTCCGGCACCGTCGGCCGCTCCGCCACGCGCTCCACCTCCCGGAGCAGGTACTCCGACAGCGACATGCCGGCCATCGCCGCACGCGCCTTCAGCCGGCGGTGGAGCTCCTCAGGGACGTTGCGGATCTGGATCATGCGCGCCATGTGCAGCGCATGTTAGCATGCGCCCCACATGCACGCCGCGTTCGCCCCCTCAGGCGATGCACGTCCGCCACGCAAACCTGCCAACGGGCCTGCGGACCTACCGCCGCGTGACGCCGACCTCGGCATCGGCCGCGCCGACCCGCACCACCCCGCGGAAGCGCACCATCACGGGCAAGAGCGCCGCCAACGCCGCGCCGGTGAGGAGGAACGCCGAGCCGATGCCCAGCGCGGCCGCGATGGCGCCCAGCAGGGCCGGTTCCACGAGCTGCGTGAAACGGTTCGTCATGAGCCGGTAACCGAACGCCGCGCCGCGAAGCTCCTCGGGCACCGCCTCGCTGGAGACCACCATGCTGAGCGGCTGGCCGAGTCCGAGGCCCGAGCCGAGCAGCACCGTCGTCCCCACCAGCACGGGCCAGCTGGGCGGGAGCGCGATGAGCGCGATGCCCGCCGCGGCGAGAGCAACCGCGATCGGGATGGCATTCCCCCGGCCGCCGGCCCAGCGCGTGGCGATCGGCAAGAGCGGCCGGACGAGCACCGTCACGAGGGCGAGGAGCGAGATCAGCAAGCCGATGTCGGTGGAGCTGAACGCGTGGTGGGCGAGGTAGACGGGGAGGAAGGTGCTGTGGGTCATGCGCGCCATGACGACGGCGGCGCTGACCGCCACGCCGTAGCGCAGGCTGGGCACGCGCGCCAGCGCCAGCACGGAGCGAACGCCGCGTAGTTGCGCGCGCGACGGGCGCACGGCCGGTCCCTCCCGCGCCGCAGGTCCCACACGCGTAGCGGCTCCTTCACGCGCAGCGGATCCCACACGCGCAGCGGGTCCTTCACGCGCGGCGCCCACCTCCCGTGCGGCGCCCACCTGGCGCGCGGCCGCGCCGGCGGACCTCTGCGGCCTCCAACGCAGCCCGGAGGCGGCCGCCAGACCCGGCGACGCCAGCGCCATCACACCCGATGCCGCCAGAGCGGCGAGCGCCACCACGACGAGGCCGGGGCGTAACCCGAAGGCGTCTCCGAACGCGCCCGCCACGAACGGTCCGACCATCTGTCCCACCGCCACCGAGGCTCCGTAGGTGCCGAAGTTCGCCTCGCCGTCGGACCTCGTGCCCAGGGCGCCGACGGCGGTCTGGCTGGCGAGGACCACCCCCAGGTGCCCGAGCCCCACCAGCACCTCGGCCACCGCCAGCGATGCCAGGCCCCCGTGGAGCACCGGCACCAGCGCACCCAGCGCGAGGACGAGGGGGCCGATCACCAGCGGCACCCGCACGCCCACGTACCGAAGCGCCGCCCCGATGGGCAGCGCCAGGGGCATCGGCAGCAGGAATCCCAGCGACACCAGCGCGCCGATGGTGGCCGTTCCCGCGCCCAGGCGCACGCCGTAGAGGGGAGCGATGAGGGTGAACGAGGAGAACGCAACGAACTGCGTGCCGATGCCGATGCACAAGACGAGCAGCGGCCGGCGGCGCAGCACGGCGCTCACGCGCGCGTCGCGTCGTCCGCGAGAACCTGCTTGGCCCACTCGACCGTGGGCGAGTCGATGAGGGAGCCCTCCAACCGGAACACCGCGTTGCCCTGCGCCCGGGCATCCGCGTACGCCTCGAGGATGCGGCGCGCCCGCGCCACCTCTTCGGCCTCGGGCGCGAAGGCCTGGGCGATGGGTCCGATCTGGCTGGGGTGCACGAGCATCTTGCCCCCGAAGCCCATCTCGCGCGCGAGGCGCGCCTCGTCGCGCAGGCCGTCGAGATCCTCGAGCGCGGGAAACACGCCGTCGAGCGGCGCGGCGAGGCCGGCGTGCCGGCTGGCCAGCACCATGCGCGCCCGGGCGTAGGCGAGCGCGGCGCCCGAGGGACGCCACCGGGCGTGGATGTCGGCGCAGAAGTCGAGCGCTCCGAACCCGAGGCGTTCGACACGTCCGCGGGACGACGGGAGGGGCGCAGCCGTCGGTCGCCCCGCCTCCCCGTCGTGCGCGAGCGACCCTGCCGCGGCGGCGAGCTCCGACACGCGCTCGACCGCGCCGGCACTCTCCAACAGGGCCACCAGAGGCACGCCGAGCATCGCCGGCGCCTCCAGATCGGAGGGGCGTTCCACCTTCGAGATCATCACGAAGTCCGGCCGAAGCAGGGCGACCGCCTCCAGGTCGGCCGCGAAGGGCACGCTGGCGCACGCGTTGATGCGCACGCCGACGCGCCCGGACGGCGGCGTCCTGCCGCCTCCCAACCCCTCCTCGTCGAAGAAGGCGGCGGTGACGGCCCGCGCCTCGTCCTTGCGGTGCTCGTCGACCGCGTCCTCCCAGTCGACGACGAGGGCGGCGCAGCCGGCGCCCAGGCCGCTGCGAAGCTTGCGTCGGTCGTTGCCGGGCGTGAAGAGCCAGGTCCAGGCGTTCATCGATCCGTGTCTTCGATGGCGCTGGGGCCGTGACCGCGCCGGTACACGAGGATGGACCTCCGCAGCACCAGCACGACCTCGCCCCGCTGATTGAAGCCCTCGGTCCTGGCCGTCACGATGCCCATGCCGGGGCGCGATTGCGATTGGCGCGCCGCGAGAACCGTGCTGCGCGCCCGGATCGTGTCGCCCTCGTACACGGGGGCCGGCAACCTGACCTCGTCCCAGCCGAGGTTGATCCCGTTCTGCGACAGGTCCGCCACGGACAGGCCGGTGACCAGCGCGAGCGTGAACGTCGAGTTGACCAGCGGCCTCCCGAACTCCGTCCGGGCGGCGTACGCCGCGTCGAGATGAATCGGGTTCGGGTTCATGGTCAGGCAGGTGAACCACACGTTGTCGGCGGTCGTGACGGTGCGCCCCAGCGGGTGCTCGTACACGTCCCCCACCCGGAAGTCGTCGAAGAATCGGCCGCTCCACCCCTGCAGCGTCGGCATCTCGCCCTCGCTCTCCCGGCGTTGCGTCAAGCAACGCCCTCATCGTGCAGCTCGCGGATCTCGTCCGGTGACAGCCCGGCCCAGGCGAGCACCGCGTCGGTGTCGCGGCCGAGCTCGGGCACGTCACCCATGACGGGGTCCACGCCGGCCAGGTTGAAGGGGGGCAGCAGGGCGTCCACCGGCCGCCCCTCGGCGCGGATCCGCCTCACGCGGTCGCGCGCGGCGAGCTGCGGGTGGTCGGTGAAGCGCTCGAGCGGCCTCAGGCGCGCGTAGGCGATGCGGGCGGCGTCGAGCCCGTCGGTCACCTCGTCGGCGGATCGGGCGCGGAACACGCCGTCGAGGATGGCGCGCAGCTCGTCGCGGTGGGCCACCCGGGCGGTGTTGTCGGAGAAGCGCGGGTCGCCCGTGAGCGCGGGCATCGTCAGCACCTCGGAGCACAACCTCTGCCACTCGCGCTCGTTCTGCACCCCCAGGAACACGCGCTCGCCGCCCGCGCAGGCGAACGCACCGTAGGGGGCGATGGTGGCGTGGTCGGTGCCGTGGCGCCCCGGGGCGCGGCCGCCGTAGCGGGCGTAGTACCAGGGCGCGCCGAGCCACTCCCCGAGGGACTCGAGCATGGAGATGTCCACGTGCGTCCCGCGCCCGCTGGACGCCCTCGCCAGCAGGGCCGCGAGCACGCCGCTGAAGGCGTACATGCCGGCGGCGATGTCCGCGATCGAGATGCCGACCTTGGCCGCCGCATCGGGCGTGCCGGTCAGGTCGATGAGGCCGGTCTCGGCCTGGATGAGGAGATCGTAGGCCTTGCGCGACGCGAAGGGTCCGTCGTCGCCGTAACCCGAGACGGCGCAGGTGACGAGCCTCGGGTGGCGCGCACGCATGTCGGCGAGCGACAGCCCCAGGCGCTCGAGGGCGCCGGGCCCCAGGTTGTGGAGCACCACGTCGGCGCGCGGGATCATGCGCTCCAGGGCCATCCGTCCGCTGGGATGCTTGAGGTCCAGCGTGAACGACTCCTTGCCGCGGTTCAGCCACACGAAGTACGACGAGGCGCCGCCCACCGAGCCGTCGTAGTGGCGCGCGAAATCGCCGCTGCCCGGCCGCTCGAGCTTCAGGACGCGCGCGCCGAGGTCCGCCAGGTGCCGCGTGGCGAGTGGCGCGGCCACGGCCTGCTCGAGGCTCAGTACCGTCACCCCGCGGAGCACGCTCACCCGTACGACCGCGGCATCTCGAGCACGTGGTGCGCAAGGTAGGCCAGGATGAGGTTGGTGGAGACCGGCGCCACCTGGTACAGCCGGGTCTCGCGGAACTTGCGCTCCACGTCGTACTCGCGCGCGAAGCCGAAGCCACCGAACGTCTGCAGGGCGGCGTTGGCGGCCTCCCACGAGGCGTCTGCGGCGAGCAGCTTGGCCATGTTGGCCTCGGGCCCGGCCGCCTCGCCCGCGTCGTAGCGGCGCGCCGCATCGTTGCGCATCAGATCGGCCGCGCGAACGTGCGCGTAGGCGGCGGCGATGGGGAACTGCACGCCCTGGTTCACGCCGATGGCGCGTCCGAACACGCGGCGCTCGGACGCGTAGCGCCTTGCGCGGTCGACGAACCAGTAGCCGTCGCCGATGCACTCGGCGGCGATGAGGATGCGCTCCGCGTTCATGCCGTCGAGGATGTAACGGAAGCCGCGCCCCTCCTCGCCGATGAGGTTCTGTGCGGGGACCTCCAGACCGTCCAGGAAGATCTCGGTGGTGTGGTGGTTGATCATCGTCTCGACGGGACGGATGGTGAGCCCGCTCCCGACGGCGTTGCGCAGGTCCACGAGGAAGACCGACAGCCCCTCGCTGCGGCGTTCGACCTGCTCCTTGGGCGTGGTGCGCGCGAGCAGCAGCATCAGGTCGGAATGCTCCGCGCGCGACGTCCAGATCTTCTGGCCCCGCACCACGTACACCGCGCCCCGCCGCTCGGCCGTCGTGCGGATGCTGAGCGTGTCGGAGCCGGCATCGGGCTCGGTCACGCCGAACGCCTGGAGGCGCAACTCACCGGCCGCGATGGCGGGAAGGTAACGCTCCTTCTGCTCCTCGGAACCGTTCCGAAGCAGGGTGCCCATGATGTACATCTGCGCGTGCCCGGCGGCCGCGTTCCCGCCCGAGCGGTGGATCTCCTCGAGCACCACCGACGCCTCCGTCACGCCCAGGCCCGCGCCGCCGTAGCGCTCCGGGATCATCGCGCCCAGGTACCCGGCCTCCGTGAGGGCCGCGAGGAAGGCCGTGGGATAGGCCCGCTCCCGGTCCAGCTCGCGCCAGTACGTGTCGGGGAATCCTTCGCACAGCCGCCGCACGGAGCGGCGCAGCTCGCTGTGAAGGTCCGCCTGGGCCGGGGGCATGGCAGTCATCGTCCGCTCCTTCGTGAGGTCCACGCGGGACGCCGGATCGTGCCGTGGATCGCTTGACATCGTATTCGGGCACCCATATGCTGTCAACCGTATACGGAAAACGAAGGCGGGTCAGCCTCACGGAAGGGGTTCCATGGCCACACGCGCAACGACCCCCCTGCCTTCGCTCGAACGCGAGACGCTCGAAGCGAAGGCCCATCGGGTCCTACGAACAGCCATCCTGGAGGGCAGCTTCGCCGACGGGCAGCGCCTCGTGCAGGACCAGCTGGCGGAGGAGCTCGGGGTCAGCCGCATCCCCGTGCGGGTCGCGCTCAAGCAACTCGCGTCCGACGGCCTCGTGACCGTGGACGAGCGGGGCGCCTACTTCGTGCGCCGGTTCACCGTCGACGACGCGCGCGAGGTGTACAGCCTGCGCGCCCTGCTGGAACCGTACGCCGTGCGCCTGGCGATTCACAACCTGACCGACGGGGACCAGGAAGAGCTGGAGCGGCTGGGCGAGGACCTCCTCGGCGCGGCCGACCGCGGCGAGCGCGACCTGTACGTGGAGCACAACCGCGCGTTCCACATGGCGCTGTACGAGCTGAGCCGCCAGCGCCGTCTGCTCCGGCTCATCGAGGCGCTGTGGTCCGGCATGCCTTCCCTGACGCCGATCCTCATCGACGACCAGCTGGGGCGCTCCAAGCGCGAACACATCGGCATCCTCGACGCGGTGCGCGAGCGCGACCCCGAGGCGGCCGCCTCGCTGCTGCGCATGCACATCGACAACGCCTGCCAGGCGCTGGTGGCCCGCCTGGAGCGGAGCGCCGACACGTGATGCAGGCGCCTCGACGCCCCGCACCGGCGGGCAGGACCGCCAGCACGACGGAGCGGCTGGCTGCGTGGGCCGCCCGGTCCGGGCCGCTCGAGGAGGCGCAGGCGCGCGCGACGCGCCGCGCCGTGCTCGACTGGTTGGCCTCGGCGGTGGCCGGCGCGGCCACCACTCCGGCGAGGGCGGCCCGCGCAGCCCTGGCCGACGACGGCGGAGCGGCGCAGGCGACGGTGCTGGCCCCCGCCATGCGGCCGCCGGCCGCCACCGCGCGTGGCGCGGCGCAGGAGCGCACCGACGCCGGGCGGCCCGGGCTCGCCGCCGGAAGCGCGTACCGCGTTCCGGCCGCCCGCGCGGCCTTCCTCAACGCGCTCGCCTCGCACGTGCTCGAGCTCGACGACCTGCACGGCCCCTCGACGCTCCACCCGGGCTCGGCGGTCGTGGCCGCCGCGCTGGCCGTGGCCGAGCGCCGGCGGGCCAGCGGCGCGGCGCTGCTCCATGCGGTAGCCGTCGGATACGAGATCGCCTGCCGCATCGGCGTCGCCGTGAACCCCGAGCACTACCGCTTCTGGCACCCCACCGGCACCGTCAACACCTTCGGCGCGGCGGCGGCCGCCGCCGCGCTGCAGGACCTGGGACCGGACGCGATGGTCGACGCCCTCGGGAGCGCCGGCACGACGGCCGCGGGGCTCTGGCAGTTCCTCCCCGACGGCGCCATGTCCAAGCATCTGCACCCCGCCAACGCCGCGAGCGCCGGCATCGTGGCCGCCGACCTCGCGCGCGAAGGCTTCTCGGGCGCGCGCCGCATCCTGGAGGGCGCGCAGGGGTTCTTCGCGGCCACCGTGGGCGAGGACCGGAGTGCGCTGGCCGTGGCGGGCCTCGGCGCGGGCGCCCTGGCGGTCGAGCGCACCTCCTTCAAGCTCCACCCCTGCTGCGGGCACACGCACACCGGCCTCGACGCGTTGCGCGACCTGGCGCACGATCTCGCCGGCGACGCCGTCGAGAGCGTCGACGTGCACACCTACGCCGCCGCCCTGCAGGTGGTGGCGGAGCCGGACCCGTCGACGCCCTACGAGGCGAAGTTCTCGTATCCGTACCTCGTCGCGCGCGCGCTCGTGGCCGGGGGCCTGGACGACGCCGCCTTCGAGCCCGCCGGGCTCACCGATCCGGCCGTGCGCCGCCTGATGGCGCGCGTGCGCCTGCACCACGACCCCGCGCTCGACGCCGCCTACCCCGCGGCGTACCCCGCCCGCGTCGAGGTGCACACGGCGTCCGGCCGCACGCTCGTCGCCGAGCGCAACCACGCCCGGGGCACCCCCGGAGATCCCGTGGGCGACGAGGAGATCGCCGCGAAGGTCGTCCGCATGGTCGGCCGCGAGGCGGGCGCGCACCTGCTGCGCTTCGTCGACGAGCTGGGCGCGGCGCCCGTGGATCCGTCGCCCCTGGTCGAGGCCGTGCACGCCTTCGCCGGTCGCGCCCAGGCGCCTCCGGTGGCCGGCGCGCCCCCGGGTGGCGGGAGCGCGACCGCCGCCGAGGTGCGCGCCCGCGAGCCCGCCGAACCCGGCGCAGCGCGCGACCACCATCCGCGGAGCGCGACCCGTACGCGAACACCGCGCCGCGCGCGGGAGGGGGAACGAACCCACGAGGAGGACGGAGAGCCATGACATGAGCAGGGGAACGGCCATCACCGCCGTGGCGGCCACGGGGCAGCTCGGTACCGGCTACAAGGAGGAGACGCTGGCCCGGGCGGTCGAGGGCGCCGCCTTCATCGGCTGCGACGCGGGCTCGACCGATCCGGGGCCGTACTACCTGGGCTCGGGCAAGAGCCAGGCGTCGCCGCAGGCCATCAAGCGCGACCTGCGCCACATGCTGCGCCTCGCCCTCGAGCACGACATCCCCGTCATCGTCGGCTCGGCCGGCACCGCGGGCGGCACGCCGCACCTCCAGGGCGTGCTCGAGATCGTGCGCGAGCTCGCGCGCGAGAACCGTTGGCACTTCAAGCTCGCCGCGCTCGACAGCGAGCTCGACAAGGACATGCTCGCCGAGGCTCATCGCCGGGGACGCATCCGCCCGCTCGATCCCGCACCGGAGCTCGATGAGGACACCATCCTGGGCGCCGAGCGCGTCGTGGGCATGATGGGCATCGAGCCGATCCAGAGGGCGCTCGAAGCCAAGGCTCAGGTGATCGTCGGCGGCCGTTGCAGCGACGTGTCGGTGTTCGCTGCGCTGCCGGTGTCCCGCGGCATCCCGAAGGGGATCGCCTTCCACGCCGGCAAGATCCTCGAGTGCGGCGCCGCCTCGGTCACGCACCGCCTGTATCCGGACTCGATGGTGGCGCACCTCGACGAGCGCGGCTTCCTGATGGAGCCGCCCAACGAGGCGATGCGCTGCACCCCGCAGAGCGTCAACGCCCACATGCTGTACGAGAACGCCGACCCCTACCGGCTGGTCGAGCCGGGCGGCGTGCTCGACACCACCTGCGCCGTGCACACCGCCGCGAGCGACCGCACGGTCCGCGTGGAGGGGAGCCGCTTCGACGACGTCGCGCCGTACACGGTGCGCCTCGAGGGCGCGGCGCTCGTGGGCTACCGCTCGGCCACCATCGCGGGCATCCGCGACCCGCTGGTGCTGCGCCAGCTCGATCGCTTCCTCCAGGAGCTCGATGCCGTGGTGGAGCGGAAGGTGCGCGACAGCCTCGAGCTGGAGCGCGGCGACTACCGCTTGACGTGGCGGGTGTACGGCGCCAACGGCGTCATGGGGGCGCTCGAGCCCACCCCCGCCATCGAGGGGCACGAGGTCGGCCTGCTCATCGACGTGGTGTCGCAGACGCAGGCACGTTCCAACGCCATCGCCTCGATCGCCTGGCACACCGGGCTCCATCACCCCATCCCGGAGTACCAGGGGCTCATCAGCTCGTTCGCGTTCCCGTTCTCGCCCCCGAACCTCGAGGGCGGACCGGTGTACCGCTTCATGGCGAACCACGTCCTCGAGCTGGACGATCCCTGCGGCCCCTTCAGCATGGCGTTGGAGGACCTGTGAGCGGCGCACCGAACGCACCGAGCGCGGACGCGGCGCCCGATCCGCGCGAACCCGCGGAGCTGTGGCAGCTGAGCAAGCTCATCCGCTCGAAGAACGCCGGGCCGTTCGAGCTCACCTTCGACATCATGTTCTCCGACGAGGCCAGCTACCGGCGCGTGCGGGACAGCGGCGCGCTGGCCGCCGAGCGCGTGGCGCCGCTCTTCCACCTCTCGCCGGACGAGGTGCGCTACTTCGAGCACGACGGCGCGATGGCGATCAAGCTGTCCATCCCGCGCCCCGCCTTCTCCGGCGACGTGAAGGACACCGACGTGTTCGGCGGGCAGTTCCACAGCCCGCTGGTGCGACTGGTCATCCCGCCCGCAAGCCAAGCCACGCCCCACCACGCCACGCCCCACCCAGGAACGGAGAACGCATGAAGAACCCCCGCAAGGCCTTCCGCGACCTGCTCGCGCGCCCCGGGCTGATCGTCCAGCCGGTGATCGCCGACCCCATGGGCGCCCTCATCGCGCAGGACCTGGGCTTCGAAGCCCTCGGCCTCGGCGGTTACGCCATGGGCGCCCACCTGGGCACGAGCGAGCCGCTGCTCGACCTCGAGGACGTCGCGACCGTCACGCGCTACATCACCCGCATGTCGAGCCTGCCGCTCATGGTCGACGCCGGAGCCGGTTACGGCGAGCCGCTGCACGCGATGCACAGCGTGCGCGTGCTGGAGCATTCGGGCGCGGCGTCGGTGCACATCGAGGACCAGATCTTCCCCAAGCGCGTGCACTACCATCGCGGCGTCGAACACGTGGTCGACGTCGACGAGTGGCTCACGAAGATCGAGGCGGCGGCCAAGGCGCGCAACGACCCCGACTTCGCCATCTGCGCCCGCACCGACGGCATGCGCACCGACGGCTACGAGGAGGGCATCAAGCGGGCCAAGGCGGTCATGAAGGTGGGCGCGGACTGCGTGATGCTCTTCCCCAACGACGAGGCCGAAGCGCGCGCCACCCCGCGCGACCTGCCCGGCGTGCCGCTGGTGTACGTGAACAGCATCGGCAACCGCCTGAAGCGCGGCGTGTTCTCCGCCCGGCAGCTCGAGGAGTGGGGCTGGAAGGTCGCGTCGGACGCCATCTCCACCACGCTCGTGACGGCCGGGGCTCTGCACGAGCACCTCGCCGCCCTGAAGCGCACCGGCAAGATCGAGCTCGACCAGGAGGCCATGATCGCCCGGCGGAAGTTCGTCGAGGACACCATCCGCCTCGACGAGTACTACGAGGTCGAGCTGTCCACCGTCGAGGACCGCAAGGCCGCCGACGCGAAGGCCGTGTGAGGGCGCCCATGACCACGGCTTCCCGACAGGCGGCGCCCACCGCGGACGACCTGGCGTACGTCGGTCGCGTCTTCCCCGAGCTGGGGCAGATCGCCGACGCCGAGCTGCGCGACGAGGTCGCGCGCATCTGGGCCGAGGTGTGGCGCGAGAGCGCATGGGAGCGCATCGAGGACGCGCCGAAGAACCCCAACGTGCCGGGGCAGAAGCTGTACTCCCACATCCGCAGCGTCACCCTGCAGGCGGTGGCCACGGCCGAGATCATGAAGGAGATCCACGGCAAGGACTTCGACCGCGACGTGCTCGTCGCCGGCGGCCTGCTGCACGACGTGAGCAAGCTCGTCGAGTACGAGCCCAAGGACGGCGGCGCCGCCAAGAGCCACCGCGGCAAGCTCATCCAGCACGCCGTGTACGCCGCCCACAAGGGGTGGGAGCACGGCCTGCCCGAGGAGGTCGTGCACATCCTCGTGTCGCACACCCACAGCTCGGCCGTGCGGCCCATCACGTGGGAGTGCGTGGTCATCCACTACGTCGACTACCTCGACTCCGACGCCCTGTTGCAGATGGCCGGCAAGCCGCTTCTGCTCCAGCGCTAGCAGCCGGCGCACGCCCGGCGGAGAGGGAGCCAACGGTGAGGCGACCGGCTCTCGACAAGCGGTCCATCGACGACGCGGCGACGCTGGGCGCGGCGCGCCCCACGCCGCTCGCGCGCCTCGACGCCGCCTTCACCGCCTTCGAGACGTGGCTTCCCGTGGCGCTCCTATCGGGCGGCGCGCTTCTCGGCCTCGCCGCCGTGGTGCTGCGCTACGGCTTCGGTCTCGGCTTCGCCTGGGCGCAGGGCGTGCTCGTGCTCGTCACCGTCCTCTCCGCCTTCGTCGCCTGCAGCGGCGCGGTCCGTACCGACGAGCACCTGCGCTTCGACCTCCTCGTGGGGAAGCTGCCGCCGCGCTTGCGACGCGTCGCGCTGGCGTTGGTGGACCTGATCACGCTCGCGTTCCTGGCGCTGCTGCTGGTGCTGGTGGTGCGCTTCCTGCGCTTCGAGGTGCGCTTCGGCGGCATGTCGCTGGACAGCTACCTGCCGGAGTGGGTGGCGCCCGCCGGCATCGCGCTGGCGATCGCGATGATGACGCTGCGTTACCTCCAGCGCCTGGTGCGGACGGTGAGCGCCGCGCGTGCGTCCGGCAGCGCATCCGGCAGCGCATCCGGCCGGCGAGGGACCGCCATGAGCGCGTCCCTGGCGCTGCTGGTGCTGTTCCTGGGGTTGTTCCTCGCGTCGGTGCCGCTCAGCCTGAGCCTGCTCATGGCGTCGACCGGGGCGCTGGTGTTCTTCGCCGGCAACGGCTCGATGGTCGCCGGCAAGCTCTTCTCCAGCCTGGCGTCGTTCCCGCTCATGGCGGTGCCCTTCTTCATCCTGGCGGCCGAGATCATCCGCAACGGCAACGTGAGCCACCGGATCATCGACATGGCCAACGCCGTCGTCGGGCGGCTGCCCGGCGGCCTGGCGCTCACCGCGTTGTTGTCGTGCGCCGGCTTCGCGGCGGTGTCGGGCTCGAGCGTCGCGACGGTCGCCGCCATCGGCGCCGTGCTCATCCCGGAGATGACGGCGCGGGGCTACAACAAGACCTTCGCCGTCGGCAGCATCGTGGCGGGCGGCACGCTCGGCATCCTCATCCCGCCGAGCATCCCGTTCATCATCTACGGCTTCGCCACCGGCACCTCCGTGCCGCGGCTGTTCCTCGCGGGCGTGGTACCGGGCGTGCTGCTCACCGCGGCCCTCATGAGCGTGACGCTGGTGGGCGCGATGCGCCTGGGCTACGTCGGCACCGCCCCGGCAACGTTCGCGCAGCGCCGCACCCAGGTGACGCGCGGGCTGTGGACGCTGCTCATCCCGCTGGTGATCTTCGGCGGGATCTACGGCACGCCGAGGATCGACCTCGGGCCCCTCCACCTCCCGGGCGGCGCCATCTTCACGCCCACCGAGGCCGCCATCGTGGCCGTGTTCGTGTCGATCGTGGTGGCGAGCCTGATCTACCGCGAGCTGCCAGGCGGCAAGCTCATGGGCACCCTCGCGAGCGCCGCGCGGCGCATCGGCAGCATCCTGCTCATCGTGGCGGGCGCGTCGATGTTCGGTTTCGTGCTCAACAACGCCTACATCCCGCAGACGGTGGGGAGCTGGCTCCTGGGGCTCCACCTGCCGGTGTGGCTCTTCCTGCTGGCCGTCAACCTGCTGCTGTTCCTGGCCGGCGACTTCATGGACGCCGTGCCGATCATCCTCATCATCGTGCCCATCATCTTCCCGGTGGCGCGCGATTTCGGCATCGACCCCGTGCACTTCGGCGTGATGACGGTCGTGAACATGGAGATGGGCGCGATCACGCCGCCCATCGGCATGAACCTGTTCATGGCCAGCCAGGTGACGGGGATGGACCTGTACGAGGTGCTTCGTGCGTCGCTGCCCTGGATCCTGGTCGTGGTCGTGGTCCTGCTCGTGGTGACGTACGTTCCTTGGCTCTCGACCTGGCTGCCGAACCTGGTGTTCGGCGTCAGCCACTGACATGCAACGCGACGCCGGGACGATCGAACGTTGGAAAGGCGGGTGATGGACGAGAGGAACCGGAGCGGGGCCGTCGGGAGGCGCGGGGGCGCCTCGAATCGCTCGAACACGGAGGACACGATGAAGATGCAAGCACGGACGAAGCTGTGGGCGCACGTCGCCCTGGCCCTGGTGACGCTGCTGATGATCGCCGCCGCCTGGGCAGCCAACCCCATCGTCATCAAGGTCAACAACGACGTGGCCGCGGACGCCCTCAAGGGGCAGACGTGGCGCGTGTTCAAGGACTCGGCCGAGAAGTACCTCGGCGACAAGGTAGACGTCCAGATCTTCGACGGCGGCTCGCTGTACAACCAGACGGACCAGATCACCGCGTTGCAGCAAGGCAACATCCAGTTCATCGCGCCCGGGACCGGGGTGTACGGCAGCATCCTGCCGTCGTTCGCGGCCTTCGAGATGCCGTACCTGTTCAAGTCGCCCGAGATGATCGACGCCGCCATGAAGGATCCCGACGTCGGCGGCTTGATCCTCGGAAAGATGAAGGCGAAGAACCTGCGCGCCGCCGGCGTCTGGCTGAACGGCTGGCGCATGGTGGGGGCCGACAAGCCCATCCAATCCCTCGCCGACCTCAAGGGGCTCAAGATCCGCGTCCCGCCGGGCAACAACTACGTGGCGACGTTCCAGGCCCTCGGCGCCAACGTGACCCCCATCGCCTGGGGCGAGGTGCCACAGGCGTTGCAGCAGGGGATCATCGACGCCGTCGAGCCGACCGCGAACAACTGGTACGCCGACAAGCTCTACGAGCTGGCGCCCGACATCACCTACTCCGACCACATCTACTCGTTCTACCTGGTGGGCACCAACGCCCAGTGGTGGGACGGCCTGCCGGCCGACGTGCAAGACGGCCTGCAGAAGGCGCTGGACGATGCCCAGCAGTGGAACTGGGACCACATCAACGCCGCCAACAGCGACGCCGTGGACAAGATGAAGGCTGCCGGCGCCACCTTCTACACCCTGTCGCAAGACGAGCTGAACAAGTGGCAGACGATCATCCAGGACAAGGTGTGGCCGCAGTTCTCCGACCAGATCGGCAAGGACCTGCTGGACCGCATCATCGCCATGGGCAAGAACTTCGAGTGGTCCACGCAGTAGCACCGCGCGGCCGCTGACGATCCAACCCTTCGCTTCCCCTCGGCTTCGGCCTTCCGGCGCCCGAACGGCTCCGGAGAAACGAACGCATGCGTGCCCGGTCGCCCCCCACGGCCGGGCACGCCCCCTTGGGCGCGGCTTCTTCCTAGGTCGGCAGGCGCGCCGGCAGGAGCGAGCGCGCCGGCGGCGCCACGGCCCAAGGCGCGGCTCAGGCCGCGCTCGGGTCCTCGGCGACCGTCTCGGGCAGCGCCTCGCCTTCACGGCGGAAGATCCAAACGGTCTCGTCGGCGAGCGTGCGGTAGAAGCGGCCACCGGCCCGCGCCAGCGCGTCGAGTTCGCCCAAGGTATACACCAGCGCCTCCGCCGGCACCGGCAGGCGCTCCAGCGGCCAGGCCCTGGTGCGGTGGGCGGCGGCCACCTCGGTCGGGCGGATCAGCACTACCAGATCGAGATCGCTCCCCACACCCTGATCTCCCCTCGCGTACGAGCCGAAGTAGCCGACCGCCAGAATCTCCGGGTGCTCCGCGGCGACGACGCGCGCCCAGCCACGCGCCTCCCGGTCGACACGCTCACGGCTCGGCCACGCGAGCACGGACGAACTCGAAGATCTCACCGGCATAGCGGATCGCCTCCTCGCTCTGCAGCGGGCCGTAGTGTTCGAAGGGCGCACCCTCGGCATGGCTGTCGGGGTAGCGCGTGGGGATGTAGAGGGTGTCCAGTACGCGCGCCTTCTCGACCAGCAGCGACGGTGGCTCGAAAGGCGCGGGCAGCTCGGTCAGGAGTCTCGCTACCACGTGCCCCCAGGCCTCCTGCCCGCGCGCGAGGTGGAGTGCCTTCACCGCCTTCTCGGCGGCTTGATGCGCCGCGAAGCAAGCCCACTCATGACTGGCGTCGGCCGCGGATGCTCGCGCCCTCTCGAGGTCACGGTCGGCCTGCCGGAACCAGTCGTTCGCGCGGTTCGTCACTGCGCTCGACCTCCTCCTCGCCTCGACGACCCCAGGATACGCGGGCGAAACCGGCCCCACCCTCGCGCATGCTCGCAACGTCGCCTCGGGACACCTACGAGCGACCCTAGCGGACCCACTCCAGGACGGCATTCGGAACGAGTCGCTCCCATCCTCGGTCCGCCGTGAGGACCGTCCACAGAGCTGGCGGCCCAGCGCAAGGCAGGCGCGGTCGGCAAGCGAGCCGACCACGGCGCACGGCCGCCTCGACCGTAGCGATGCGAAGCTCGCCCTACCCCCCCACGCCCGGCCCGTCCGCGCGGTAGACCGCACGATCCTCCACCGTAACCGCCAGGATGCGCGCGCGGCGCCGCCCACCCTCCTCCACCACCTCCAGCGCGACGGTGTCGTTGCGCTCGGGCAGCTCGAAGAGGCGCGCCGGAATCTCCGTGACCCAGCGGAGGATGGTCTCGGGCGCGTCGGGGAGCACGCGCAACGCGGTGTTGACCCCGTCGAGCAGCGTGCTCGCGCTGCCGGCGAGGTACTCGGTGCCCACCAGCGACAGGCGCCCGTCGGGGCTCAGCTCGACCGTGCCGCCGACCTGCCCCTCGTAACGCCCGGGCGGCATGCCGGTGAGCGCGACGCCGTCGCTCGTGAGCAGCAGGCGGTCGTCGCCCTTGGCGCGCCGCAGCACGCGGATGACGTTGTCCGGCAGGTGGTGGCCGTCGAGGATGGCGGACGCGGTCAGGCGGTCCTCGGCCAGCTGGTCGACGAGCGGGTTGACGTGCCGAGGGAGCGTCGCCGGGATGCCGTTCCCGAGGTGGGTGGACAGCACGGCGCCGGCGTCGACGGCGGCAGCGATCTGCGCCGTGTCGGCGAGGGTGTGCCCCAGCGCGCACCGCACGCCGCGCCGACGCAACGCCACGATGAAGGCGGGGGCGCCCGGCCACTCGGCCGCGAGCGTGACGAGAACGATGCGCCCTGCCGCGGCCTCCTGCAGCCGCTCGAAGAGCGCGAGGTCGGGCGCGACGACGTGCTCGCGCGGGTGCGCGCCACGGGCGCCGTCGCGCGGGCTGATGAAGGGCCCCTCGAGGTGGATGCCGGCGACCGCGGCCGCCGCGGCCGGGCTGGCCCGGCACGCGTCCACGATCGCGCGCAGGCACGCGGCCATGGTCTCCTCGGACGCGGTGACGACGGTGGGGAAGAAGCGCGTCACGCCGGCGCGCTGCAGCGCGCTCACGGCGCGCTCCATGGCGGCGGTGTCCAGCCCGGACCGGTTGAAGTCCACCCCGGCGATGCCGTTGACCTGGATGTCGATCCAACCGGGCGTCACGATCCTCATGGCTGCCTCCTCGGCGGCTTCGTTCGGCTGGCCTGACGCGCTGCCGGGCGCGCCGCCGCCCCGGCCTCCCGGCGAGCGTGCGCCGAAAGGACGATCCCGCCTCCTCGGACCCGGCGACCCGCACAGATCACGATCCCGACCTCCGATCGGGGCCGGCCCGGCCGCGCACGGCCGCCGCGCCCGCGCCGAGCTCCGGATCGCTGCCCCATGCCGCGGAGTAGTCGCGGTGTGCCGCCGCAGGGTGGCCCGGGGGACCATACCCTTCGCGATCCGACACGTGGTCGAGCGGGACGAACCCGTATCGCAGCGCGTCGCCGTCCACCTCGAAACACTGGAAGCCCAACGTCGGATCGCCGCTGCCCCAGCGGATCGCGTGTTGCGGGAACGCCGACGACGGTCCGCGATAGAACGTGATGCCGCGAGCCGCGTCCGTCGTCCGAACGTGCACGTGGCCGCTCAACGCTGCGGTCACGCCGGCACGCTCGAACACATCGAGGATGCGCGCGCGGGGGACCGGGTCGATGCCGAAATACCAGTGCTGGTATGCGTCGCCGCCGGCCTCGAGGTCGAACTCGCCTTCCTCGACGTCGTGCAGGAACAACGGATAGTGGGTCATGACGATGTGCTGGCGCGTCCGCGGCAAGGTGGGCAGCACGCTCAGGAGCCGCTCGACCTGGCGCTCCTGCGGCAACCCCGATCCCACCAGGACCGCAGGGAATCCCGTGAACCGCACGTCGCGGTGCACGAAGGTCCAGGCGAGGGGCCCGAAGTGATGCTCGAACCTCTCTAGTCGCGCCGCACTGAGGTTGAGCTCCGGATCCGCACTCCGCGTAGGGTCGCCCGAGGCTCCAGGCACCCGCGCCAGCTTGTTCCCGCAGTCCATGTTCCCCGGGATGACGTGAACCGGGAACGGCAGGCTCGTAAGCTCATCGCGCACAGCTGCGAACTCGAAGTCGTGCAGGAAGCCGTCGCGCGTGAGGTCGCCTCCGATCAGGAGCAGGTCGGGCTCGAGGCTCTCGATCTGGCGCCTTGCGGTCTTCCAGTTGTCGACCCAGGCCGGAGCGTACCGGAACGATCGGGGCGAGCCCACGTGGATGTCGGTGATGTGCACGAACCGCCAACGCGCCATTACGCTCCCGTGCCCGCGCGCTGGCCCATCAAACGTCGTGTTCCGTCAGCGGGAAGGGGATGGTCCGCCCGGTTCGGGAAGCGGCGTACACCCCCAGGACGAGCTCCAACGTGCGCCTTGCGTCCACGCCGGTGACGGCCGGCTCTCCCTCACCTTGGACCGCACGCGCGAAATCCTCGATCTGCATCTGGTGCGGCCGGTAGTCGGCGACCCTCGGATCGGCCGAGCTTCCCGTTGCAGAAGCCGTGCCGAAGCGCGCGAGGACCTCGGCGTCCCCTGGATCCTCGTCCTGGAAGGCGGCCTCGAGGAGTCGGTCGTCCTCCACCACGACCGTGCCCTTGTCGCCGCGAAGTTCCAAGCGCCGCGCGGAGCCTGGGAAGCTCGAGGTCGTTCCCTCGATCACGCCCAGAGCGCCGCTCTTGAACCGGACGACCGCAGCGGCCGTGTCCTCGACTTCGATCTCCCGGGCGAGCGTGGCTGTCACACCGCAGACCGAGTGCACCTCCCCCATGAGCCACCGGAGCAGGTCGATGGTGTGGATGCCCTGGTTCATCAGGGCGCCGCCGCCGTCGAGCTCCCACGTGCCGCGCCACCCGCCGCTGTCGTAGTAATCCTGTGGCCGGTGCCACTTGATGTACGCGTCGCCCAACGTCAGCCGACCGAACCGGCCCCGGTCGCGCCAGCGCTTCACGACGGAGTACACCTCCTTGAACCTCGATTGGAAGATCACGCCGAGCTGGACGCCGTGCCGGTCGCACGCGCCGATCATGCGATCGGCGCGCTCGAGGGTCACCTCGATCGGTTTCTCGACGAGGACGTGCCTTCCCGCGGCGGCCGCGGCCTCGGCAACCGCGAGGCGCGCGCCGCTGGGACCGCAGATGTCCACCACCGCAACGTCGGCGTCCGCCAGCGCCAGCTCCAGGCTCGGAAAGTGTCGGCAGCGGAACTCGGCCGCGAACGTCTCGGCGCGGGAGCCGCCCGTGACGCCCACCAAGCGCGTCCGATCGCTGGCAACGAGCGCGGAGGCATGCGTCCGGGCGATGGACCCGCTGCCGACCAGGAGGAAGCCGACCTGCGAGGATGCCGTCCCGCCCATCAACCTGCCTCGCTGTACACGACCCGGCCCGCCACGATCGTCTTCTCGACGCTCACGGCACCCAGAGCGTCGGTACGGAACACGGTGAGGTTCGCGTCCTGACCGGCGCGCAGCCGTCCGGTTGCGTTCTCCAAACCCATGGCGACCGCCGGGCGCTCCGTGACCATGTCGACCGCGTCGGCCAGGCTCACGCCCGCGAAGCTCACGGCGTTGGCGATGCCGTCGCTCAAGCGCAACGCGGAGCCGGCAAGGTACTCGGTGCCGCTGAGGAGGACCGGCCCCCCAGGTCGCAGCTCCACGTCCCGTCCCTGAACGTGGTACGAGCCCGGAGGCATTCCGGCCAGGCCCGAGGCGTCGGTCGTCAGGATCGCTCGGTGGACACCCTTCGCGCGGATCATGCTCTTGATTACAGAGGGCGGGAGATGGAAGCCATCGGGGATCAGGCACGCGGTGAGCTCGTCGCAGGCGAGTTGCTCCCAGATGTAGTTGGGGTGTCGGGGGATCCTCGCATGCGCGCCGTTCCCGAGGTGTGTCGACAGGCGGGCGCCGGCTCCTACCGCCCGCAGGATGTCGTCGCGCGTCGCGTTGGTGTGCCCGAGCGCCACCGCCACGCCCGCAGCGGCGGCCTTCTCGATGAACGGGATCGCCCCCGGCAGCTCCGGCGCGAGCGTGACCAACCGGATGCGGCCCCCCGTCGCGTCCTGGAGCTCTTCGAACTCGCCCCAGTCGGGTGGACGCACGTGCTCGCGGGCGTGGGCGCCGCGCGGCCCGTCCTCGGCCGAGATGTAGGGACCCTCGAGGTGCAGGCCCGGCACGGAGGCCCGCACGTCCGCATCGCCCGCGTCGAGGACCTGGCCGAGCATCCGCGCCGTCCGTAGGAGACGGTCGCGGGCGCCGGTCGTAAGGGTCAGGAAGGCCAGCGCCGTTCCCGTCGGCCACAGTGCTCGGACGGTGCCCTCGACCCCTTCCGGCTCGAGGGCATCGTCGTTGAGCACGTGACCGCCGTAGCCGTTGATCTGGATGTCGAGCCAGCCCGAGCTGATCCACGGAAGGTCGCGGCCCAGATCGTCGGGACCGGTGTCCGGGGTCCAACCAGCTTCCGACGGAGTCACCGCGCTGAGCCTGGCACCGTCCAGCGCGACCTCCCACAGACCGGGCCTTCCCGGGATGCGGCCGCGGATTGTCACCATCGTGTTCACCTGCCTTCGGGAATCACTGCCGGGGGGAAAGTTCAGTACTTCATCCCGCTCATCGTGATGCCTTGGATGATGTTCCGACGGAAGACGAGGAAGACGACGATCATCGGGATCACCGTCACGGTGGCAGCGGCCATCGTGAGTCCGTACTGCGTGTAGTACTGCCGGCTGAACATGGTGATGCCGAGCTCGATCACGTACATGCTCTCCGAGTTGGTCACGATCAACGGCCACAGGAACGCGCCCCAGGCCGTGATGAAGGCGTAGATGCCGAGCGCCGACAGGGCCGAACGCGAGAGCGGGAAGATCACGTGCCGCACGATCCGCCACTCGCCACACCCGTCGATCCTGGCGGCCGCGATGAGGTCGTCGGGGATGGTCGAGATGTGCTGCCGCATCAGGAAGATGCCATAACTCATGAACAGCGTCGGTAACGCGATGCCGAGATAGGTGTTCAGCAGATGCAACTTGCTGACGATGAGGTACAGCGGCACGAGGTACACCTGCAGCGGAACGATGGCGGTCGCGAGGATGATCATGAACAGCAGGTTGCGCCCGAAGAAGCTGTGTTTCGAGAACACGTACCCGGCCAGCAGCGACGAGGTCAGGATGCTCGCCACCGAGATGATGGACACGACGAACGAGTTGAGGAAGAAGCGCGCGAACGGGACGGTCGTGAAGACCCCGATGAAGTGCTCGAAGGTGATGCGGTGCGGTACGAACTCGGGCGGCCAGGCAAGGATGTCCTGCGTGGGTTTGAGCGATGTCGATAGCATCCACAGGAACGGCAAGACCATGAGGATGCCACCGATGGCCAAAGACAGGTGAACGCCCCAGCGTGCGCGTCCCCTGCTTCGTGCCGATGCCGCTCTTGCCATACTGCGCCCCGCCCTCTCAATCCCGACTTCGCAGGAACGTGAACTGCAGCAGCGTGATCACCATGACGACCAGGAAGAACGCGGTCGCCTCCGCCGATGCGTACCCCATCTTGAAGAAGGTGAAGGCATTCTCGTAGATGTCGTAGACCAGGACGCGGATCTCGCTGCCCGAGGCGCCCTGCGGGCTGTTGGTCATGACGTACACCTGGGTGAAGACGTTGTACGCCTGGATGAACGACGTCACCATGACGTACAGGAGGATCGGCTTCAGCAGCGGCAGGCGAACGAAACGGAAGGCCTGGAAGTTCGATGCGCCGTCGATCGCCGCGGCGTCGGTGAGATCCTCCGGGAGCCCGCGCAGACCCACGAGGAGCAACACCATGTTGAAGCCGAGCGCTTTCCAGATGCTCATGATCATGATCGACCAGAGGGCCATCCTGGGATTGGTGAGCCACCCGATCTTGCCGATACCGACCAGGGAGAGGAGCCAGTTCAGTAGCCCGTTGCTCGGATCGAAGATCCACAGCCACACGACGGACACCGCCACCATGTTGGTAACGACGGGGAGGAAGTACACGGTTTCGTAGACGGCGTGGAACCGGAGTTTCTTCTCCAGCGCCAGCGCCAGCACAAGACTGATGGCGACGCCCACGAGCACCGTGACACAGGCGAACAGCGTGGTGTTCCATAGGGCCGTCTTGAAATTCGGGTCGGAGAGCAGCCGACTGTAGTTCTCCCAACCGATGAAGCGCTTGATCGGCCTGATGAGCGGCCAGCTGAAGAAGCTCATGCGGAACGTGTTCAGGATCGGGAACACCCGCACAGCAACGTAGAGGCTGACGATCGGCAACAGCACGGTCGCCACGAAGCCGTAGCGCTTCCACTGCTCGCTCGACAGGCCGCGCCGCCTCGGTCTGGCGTGCGATGCCGCTGTGGATTGCGTCGCCTCGTCGATTCTCGGAATCATCCCGAAACCCGACAGGACCGAGTTTTTTCCAGCATTGTGGGTATTCTGTCACGCTGGCGTCGCGTCCTGTCAAGGGTGCCGGCCAGAACGGCAGGGGACGGCACGGGACGGATGATCACGTCGCTGGAGGCACTTGCGATGGGCCCGACGCCCGAAGTATCGTCACATCATCCACCACGGAAGAATCACGGCTAGGAGGGCCGCGTGTGTTTCGCCAAGAGCCGTCGCTCGAGTACCTGCTCACCATCGGGGGGAAATGTGGCGACCCGCGGCACCCGATGCCTCGCAGAACGACACCATCTCGCGCCTAACGGGGCGCTGGTCAGCGCGCTCCAGGAAGGGGTTGAGGCATGACCCGGAACAACGTGGTCGACAAGGCTGCATTGGCGATCGAAGGAGGCACGCCTGTCCGCAACGCCCCGTTGCCGAGGAGCTTCCCGGGCGCGCTGATGATCGGAGCCGAGGAGCGGCAAGGTGTTCTCGACGTGATCGACAGCAGGTCGCTGTACCGCTACTACGGACCGGACCCCCAGTACAAGGTGGTGAAGTTCGAGAAGGCGTTCGCCGAGACGACCGGCACCAAGCACGCCCTCGCGGTCAGTTCCGGAACGGCGGCGATCGTCGTGGCGATGCGGGCGCTGGGCGTGGGGCCCGGCGACGAGGTGATCGTCCCGGCGAACACGTTCCTCGCGTCCGTCACTGCCATCGTGGCATGTCAAGCGGTACCCGTGTTCGCCGAGATCGATGATTCGCTGATGCTCGACGCGGCCGACGTGGAACGCCGCATCACACCGCACACCAAGGCGATCCTTCCCGTGCACTTCGGGGGCGTTGCGACGGACATGGACCGTCTCATGGAGGTGGCCAGGAAGCACGATCTGCTCGTGTGCGAGGATTGCGCCCAGGCCGCGGGAGCGAAGTACCGGGGGCGCCGCGTAGGCAGTATCGGCCACATCGGGGCGTTCAGCCTGCAGCTCAACAAGATCATCACGTGCGGCGATGGCGGCGTCGTCACGACGAACGACGGCACGCTCCACGACCGCGCCGTACGCCTGCACGACCAGGGCAACATCCGAGACGCGGACGGTGAGCTGCGACTGGACGCCAGCGGCGAGGCGTTCTGCGGCGAGAACTACCGCATGAGCGATCTCCAGGGCGCGGTAGCCCTGGCCCAGACGGGCAAGCTCGACGACATCATCGCGCGCATGCGCGAACGCAAGGCGCCGGTGCTCCACGCACTACAAGAGCTTCCCGGCGTCGAGCCGCGGCGCCTACCGGATGCCGACGGCGACGCCAGCGCCACGGTGGCGTTCTTCTGCCGATCCGCGGAGACCGCCAAGAAGGTTGCGCAAGCGCTGACGGCCGAGAACGTACAGGCGAGCGTGCCGTACGGCGGCCGGCCCGTGTACGCCCATCCCCAGATCCTGAACAAGCGCACGTACCATCCGGCGTTCTCGCCCTGGGCCTCGCCGTACTACAAGGGCAACGCCGAGTACGCGATGGGCATGTGCGCGGCCTCGGAAGACCTCATCGCACGGGCGGTCGTACTGCAGATCAACCCCCTGTACACCGACCGTGACGTCCAAGACATCGTCGCCGCACTCGAGAAGGTGGTTCCCGCCTTGGCGTAGGCGCGGCGGGCGCTGTAAGCATCGGAAGCCGCGAAGGGAGGTGGCGCACCGGGATCGTGAACGGCCGATGCGGCGGGCGAGGACCGTTCGCCGAGCGTGAACAACCACACCGAAGGGAGACCACCATGAGGCGGGGGCAGATGGGAACACGAACGTTGTTGATGAGGATGGCGCTGCTGGTCGGAGCGTTGGCGTTGGCGAGTGGGGCCACGGCGGCCACCTTGACGATGTGGCTCGGATACCCCGAGCAGCAACCCTGGTTCGAGAAGATCGCCGCGGATTTCCAACAGACCCACCCGGACTTCAAGCTCGAGGTCACCCCGATGCCGTTGCGCGAATCGGAGCGGAAGATCGCCGTCGCGCTGCCCGCAGGTTCCGGTGCCGACCTGCTGTACATGGGCACTTCGATCTCGCTGCCCTTCCTGGAATCGGGCGGGATGCTCGACACGAACCCCCCGGACTCGTTCGTGCAGGCGGTGGAGGACAACGTCGATTCGCGGATCCTCGACTACGTGCGCTACGACGGGAAGATCGTCTACGCTCCCATCGTCCAGAGCGGCAAGCTGCTGTACTACAACAAGACGATGCTCCAGGAAGCCGGCATCGATCATCCCCCGACCAACTACGACGAGCTCATCGCCGACGCACAGAAGCTGACGAAGTACGACGCCAACGGGAACGTTGCCCGCAGCGGGTTGAGCCTCCGGCTGTCCGGCCAGGGCAGCGGCGTGGCGGAGAAGTGGTTGATGTACGCCCAGCCCCTCGGCGCGGACCTCGTGACGCAGTTGCCCAACGGAAAATGGACGAACGGGTACAACAACGACGGCGGCCGCAAGGCATTGCAGATGTACATCGACATGCTCTACAAGTACAAGGTCGACAGCTACGACGTGAAGCACGACGCGGAGGCCTTCGCACTGGGCCAGACCGCGATGTTCGAGCGCGAGTCCTACGTCATCGGCTACATGAAGGAAAACGCGCCGGACGTCGATTACGGTGTCACGTACCTGCCCAAGGGAACCCGCTGGGGCACGATGTCGGCGGGTGTCGGCGGCCTGTACGTCAACGCCAATAGCTCGAACACGGATCTGGCGTGGGAGTTCCTCACCTTCGTGTTGCAACCGAAGTACGCGGAGGATCTTGTCCTCAACGTGGGATGGACGCCCGCGTTCCGCAAGAACCTCGACCTTCAGCACGTCCTCTCGGTCGAGCCGAAGCTCGAGGCCGAGCTGTCGTACCCAGACGGCTATGAGGTGTGGTTCACGCCCAAGATCGGCCCGTTCGACGAGATCGAGACGAAGCTCGCGGACCGGCTCGTGCAGCTCTACCGCGACCGCAGCCTCGTCGACAATCCGGATGGCATCGCTGCTGCCATTCAGGACGCTGCGGACGAGACCGATCAGATCCTGAAGGATTACGGGTTGTACGGAGGCGAGTAGGCCCCCCGGTGAGGCGGTCGAGATCCGGCCGCCTCACCACCCCTTCACCTTCGGACTCCGTGGCGCTCGGCCCTGACCGCGATTCCCACACCCTCACATGGCAAGAAGATGCGCGGGCGGGACGCCACCGGCACCCCGCGGGCGCAGGCGCGATGCTGCGTGGCACTACCAAGGAAGGAGCATGCGTGGGAAGCGTCAGCGACATGACCCTCAGGGCTGGTGCGGCCGAGGTCGACATCACCCCGCCCCTCGGTCCCATGGCGGGGTTCGGTGCGCGTCATGGCAACGCCACCGGAATCCACGACAGACTGTACGCTCGGGCATTGGCCGTCGAGCGAGGGGAATCGGCCCTTATCTTGTTGTCCATCGATCTCATCGATCCCGTGACGGAGGTAACGCAGAACGTGCGCCGCGCTCTGGCGGACAGTACGGGCGTTCCGGCCGTCAGCATCGCGCTGATGGCGACCCATACGCACGGCGGACCCGATCTCGCCTCCGAGGTCTACCGGGACTGGATCCCGCACCTCACGGAGTCGCTCGCGCGCTGCGGGCGCGAAGCCTGGGAAGCCCGCTCGCCCGCCGAGATCGGCAGCGTATCCACGCAGGTCGACGGCGTCGGCGTCAACCGACGCGGCTCGGGAATCGTCGACCCAGAAGCGATCCTCGTAGCGGTGAGGCGCGTCGAAGGAGACATCCTTGCGCTCCTCGTCAACTACGCGTGTCACCCGACCGTGCTGGGACCGGACAACCTACAGATCACGGCCGAGTACCCGGGCTTGCTCGCCAGGGCGTTGCGGCGGGACGTGGGGCCGGACGTGGTGTCGCTGTTCGCCCAAGGAGCTGCCGGTGACATCAACCAGGGCCACAGCGCGGACTTGAGCGCACTGGGTGCGCCCATCCCGAACCGGACCTTCGAACGCGCAGAGGAGTTGGGCGAACGGCTGGCCGCCGCGATCGCCTCGAGCCTGCCACGGATGACGTTCCGCGCAGACGCACCCGTGGAGCTCGTTCGGCGACCATGGGTGGCGACGTACCGCAGGGATCTTCCGACAGAGGGCGAGGCGCGCGCTGCGGCGGACGCGGCCGCAGACGACGTGCATCGAGCCGAACAGGCTTCCGGCGGGGCGGGTGAGCGCGACCTGCAAGCTGCGCGCGTGCGCCAGCTGTACGCCGACCTGGTTCTCAGGACCGTGCGGGAAGTGTCGCTTCGCCCGGCGCAAGCCGAAACCCACATCCAGGTCGGGCGGATCGGCGAGGTGGGCATCGCCATCCTGCCTGGCGAATGCTTCGTCGAGATCGGGCTCGCGATCAAGGCGCGTTCTCCGTTCTCGGCCACCATCGTCGCCGCCTATTCCAACGACGAGTTCGACTACATCCCGACCTCCGCCGCGTTCGACGAGGGCGGGTACGAGCCCGGCCGTGCGCTGGTTCGGCGCGAGACGGCGGACGAACTCGGGCGTGCGACCGCGGACGCACTCGCGTCGCTCG
>CAWCUY010000002.1:0-129668 GCA_963798895.1 uncultured Trueperaceae bacterium
TTCTACGAGAAGTACTGCATGGCCGGCCGCATCCCCGTGATCGCCTCGGGCGAGGTGCCGGACGCCGCCCTCCAGCGGGCGCGCGCGCTAGCCATGGCGATGCTCGTCAACGTGCCCGCCGGGGCTATCGACGCCATCGCGGCGGATCACGTGCGGATCGGCGTGATCGGGGAGCACCAGGTCACCACCGACATGCCGGAGCACGCCGACCTCTACCAGGCGTTCCCCGGAACCGACTGGGACGTCAGGACACGTGGCGTGAGCGCGACGAAAGAACGCCCGCTCACCTCGGTGGGGGAGGAGAACCTGCTGTGCTACGCGGGCGATCCGTACCTCGGCGAGAGCATCCTGGTGCACGAGTTCGCACACACCATCGCCGACCTCGGCGTGGCGCGCATCGACGGAACCTTCGAGGACCGGCTGCAGAAGGCGTACGCGGCCGCCCTGAACGCGGGACTCTGGACCGGCACCTACGCCGCCGTCGATGCGAACGAGTACTGGGCGGAAGGGGTGCAGAGCTACTTCGACGCCAACCAGGAGGCCGACGCGAGCCACAACGGCGTCGACACGCGCGCCGAGCTCCAGGCGTACGACCCGGACCTCTTCGGCCTGATCGACGAGGTGTTCGCCGGGAGCGCGCCCACGCCTGCGTGCCCCTGAGGGGGCGCCACCCCGTTACCGCCCCCCACGGGTCCGGCGCGCCCCCGAGGCGGCTCCAACCAGATCCGGCGCGCGCCCGATCCGGCGCGCCATCGTGTATCCTGTGCCGTCCCGGGTTCGCACCCGTGCGACACGGAGGCCGAGCATGATCCCTTCCAAGCGACCGCCCAGCAACACCGTCGTACACCCCGACCAGGGCTGAGCCCGCACGAGCGGGGCGGACCGGCGTCGAGCCCGCGAAGGCTCCGCCCGCCCGCCGACGCGCGGCAAGGACGTTCCCACGGGGACGGCGGTGAGGATCCTGCCGATCTCCGGAGGCGTTGCGTACGTGCATCCCCGCACCAAGAAGCTGCTGTCTTACTACAGACCCTACCGAACCATCCTCCTGGCCGACCTGGGCTGCGCCCTGGTGGTGGCCGTCGTGACGTTGTCGCTGCCCCTCGGCGCCCGCGTCATCACCAAGGAGCTGGTGGATTCCCGGGCGCCCGACACGCTCGCGCGCATCGCCGCCGTCGGGGCGCTGATGCTCGCCGGCATCGCCCTCCATGCCCTGTGCAACATGTACGTGGATCACCGCGGGCACCTCATGGGCGCCCAGATGGAGCGCGACATCCGCGCCGAGCTGTTCGATCACCTCCTGCGCCTTCCGCCCGGCTTCCACGACGATCAACGCGTCGGGCAGCTCATGAACCGCATCGCGTACGACTCGTTCTGGCTGGCCGAGCTCTTCCATCACGGGCCCGAGGACCTCGTCCTGACGGTGTTGCGCTTGGGCGGGACGTTCGCGATCCTCATCACGATCGACGTCCCCCTCACGCTGGTCGTCTTCCTGTCGTTACCCCTCATGACGGCCTACGCCTTCCACCTGAACCGGCGGATGAACGTCGCGCTGCGCACGAGCAAGGACCGCATCGGCGACATAAACGCTCAGGTCGAGGACACCTTGTCGGGCATCGCGGTGGTGCAATCGTTCGCGAACGAGCCGGTCGAGCGGGCGAAGTTCGCGCACGCCAACGAGCGCTTCGTCGCCAGCCGCGGCGAGGGCTACCGCGCCGAAGCGCTCCTCTCGAACGGCCTCATCGCCTTCACGCAGGCCGTGACGAGCGCCGTGATCGTCGTGGGCGGCGCTCGTGTCGTGGGGGGTTCGCTCGACCTCGCCGACCTCATCACCTACCTGCTCTACGTCGGCCTCCTCGTCGAGCCCATCCGCACCGCGCTGAACTTCGCCCGCCTGTACCAGGAGGGGATCACCGGCTTCGACCGGATCCTGGAGGTGCTGGAGGTTCCTGTCACCCTGCGCGATGGTCCGCGCGCCCTCGAGCCGAGCGCGGTGGGCGGGGCCGTGGAGTTCCGCGACGTCGGCTTCGGCTACCGCGACGGGTCGGAGCGGATCTTGAGCGGGGTATCGCTCCGCATCGAGGAGGGCGAATACGTCGCCTTCGTGGGGCCGTCGGGCGTCGGCAAGACGACGCTGTGTGCGCTCATCCCGAGGCTGTACGACGTGACCGAGGGCGCGGTACTCCTGGGCGGGGTCGATGTACGGGAGTTGAGCCTGAGCGCGCTCCGGAGCCGCGTCGGGGTCGTGCAGCAGGACGTCTACCTGTTCGCGGGCACGGTGGCGGAGAACATCGGTTACGGCAGGGCGGGCGCCACCCGAGCGCAGATCGTCGAGGCTGCGCGTAGGGCGAACGCCCACGATTTCATCACGAAGCTCCCGGGCGGCTACGACAGCGACATCGGGCAGCGCGGCGTCAAGCTCTCGGGCGGGCAGAAGCAGCGCCTGAGCGTCGCCCGCGTCTTCCTGAAGGACCCGCCGGTGCTCGTGTTCGACGAGGCGACGAGCGCCCTGGACAGCGAGAGCGAACGCGCCGTGCAGGCTTCGCTCGAGGCGCTCGCGGCGGGGCGAACCACGTTGGTCATCGCGCACCGCCTGTCGACCATCCGCCGTGCGCACCGCATCGTGGTGCTGGGCGACGACGGCATCGTCGAGCAGGGATCGCACGAACAGCTCATGGCGGCGGGCGGCAGCTACGCGCGGTTGCAGCGCATGCAGGCGCCCGGGTAGTCGATGTCGAACGGGGTGCATCCGCAACCGACGGCCGCGCGTACGTTGGGGTAGGGAGGTCGCCGATCGGCAGTGTACGCGTGAGGGATTCCGCTCACCACCCGCAATACCGCGCCGCTCGGCAGCGCCGCGCCGCTGCCGGGAACGGCGCTCGTGCGGCCCGCCGAGCCCTTCTGGCCTTCGTCGCGGCGATCGCGGCCTGCGGTACGGCCCACGCTCGCTCGGATGTGACGTCCGCGCGCCTGACGGGATCGCTCGTTTCGGATGCGAGCAGCGTGAAGTTCCGGGGTCACGACGCGTTGGGAGGCTTCGGCGGCCGCCTGGCGATCGCGTCGGCGGAGCTCGGCTTCGACCCCCAGGCGCCCGCCGACGCTCGCGCAACGCTGGTCCTCGACCCGTCCAGCATCGATACCGGCAACGCGCTTCGAGACACCAACGCCCGTCGCACGGTGTTCGACAGCAAGGAGTTCCCCACGGTGCGCTACCGGGTCTCCGAGGTCGACCTGCCATCCGGGCGCCTTCCGGACGTCGGATCCTCGCCGTTCCGGGTGCGCGGCGACCTGACGATGCACGGCGTGACGAACGAACTGGTCGTGGATGGTACTGCGATGCGCCGAGACGGGCGCCTCGTGCTCGACGCGAGCTTCAGCGTCGCGCTGACGGACTACGGCATGACCCGTCCCAGCTTCCTGTTCGTGACGGTGGACGACGGGATCGACGTGAGCGTCCATCTCGAGTTCGAGCTGTCGGCGACGCCGGCCTCGCGGGCACGCCCCGCGGGTTCGCGCGGTCAATCGTCCCGTGAACGCGGTTCCGGTCCCCCGCCCCCCGGGTACACCCGCTCGCGCCGCGGTCGAAGCACCATCATGGCGAGGAGCTCGGTCGCCTTCAGAGCGATCAGCCCGGCGGTCAACCGGGGGTGGGCGAGGAGGGTCCGGGGATGGCGCGCGAGGACGCGCGCGCGGGCGAGCAGGCTGGTCTGTTCGGCCGCCGCGGCGGGATGGCGGGCGGCGTAGGCGGGCAGGTACGACCGGTAGTAGGCCTTCTTCCAGGCGTACTGGCTCAGCGTCGGGGCGCCTTCGGAGTGGACGATGCGCGCCTCCGTCCCCGGCAGGCGCGCCAACGCGTACCCGGCCGCCCGCAGCCGCAGGCCCAGGTCCCAGTCCTCGAAGGCGCTCAGGGACTCGTCGAACCCGCCGACGTGCCGGAAGGCCGCGGGCCGGAACGCGCGCGGCGCCTGCAGGCCGGGCTCCCCGTCGTAGAGATCGCGTTCGAAGGCGCGACAGCGACCCCAGAACCCGTCCGCGACCGAGATCTCAGGCACCACGATCGCGTCGGCGCCGCCGCCCATGGCCGCAACGCAGGCGCTCAGCACGGGGCCCTGCAGCACCATGTCGGCGTCGAGCATGAGGAGGGGAGCGCCGGTTGCGCGGCGCGCACCGGCGTTGCGCTGCGCGCTGCGCTCGGCGCCCTCGCACAGCACCTGGCTCGCGAGCCGGCGCGCGATCTCGAGGGTCGCATCGGTGCTGCCGTTGTCGACCACGATCGTCTCGATGTCGGGCCAGTCCTGCGCGGCGATCGAACGGAGGCACGCCTCGAGCGTCGCGGCGCTGTTGCGCGTCGGCACGATCACCGACACCCGTGCCCCGCTCACGCGTCGTACCGCCCAGGTCGGCGTGGAGGGGCGCACGTAAGCTTCGGTCGCGCCGCGCGGGCTCGCGCTCCGACGACCGCCGGGCCGTCGACGCGGGTGCTCCGGCGCGATCCGAGTCCGGCCATGGGCCCATCATCGCGCCGCCGCGGGGACCGGGTGGCCTCGCCGGCGGCCGGCCACGGCCGCCGGCGTGTAAGCATCCTGTCAGACGTCAGCGGCGATACTCCGCTCATGAGCGACGGCGCGATCCCCCAACTCCACGCACGTGCGTCCGGCCGTGGCCGGCGAGCTGCCGGCTTCGGGCGGACCTGCCGCGCGGCCGCGCTCCTCGCTCCGTGCCGGTGTCGCACATGAGGGCCGCCATCGGCGGCTGGCCCATGCCGCGGCTGAGCGCCGACCAGCGGCGCCTGTTGTGCGCGCTGGCGCGCCGCGGCCCGCTGTCGGCTCCGCCGCCGGACGGACAGGGCGCCGGCGAGCTCGTCGAGCTCGAGCGCGCCGGGCTCATCCGGCTGCGGCGGATTCTCGTCGCCGGACGCTCCGAGCCCCACCTGCGCCTCGAGCGCGTGACGGAGCTCGGCCTCGAGTTCGCCCGCGCCATCCACGCGTACTCCTGACGGCCCGGCCCGCGCCCGCGGCGCAAGCCCGGAGCGCGGGCATCAGGCCGCGACGGCGGGTCCTCCGCTGAACTGCGCCTGGTAGAGCGCCGCGTACGCGCCGCCGGCCGCGATGAGCTGGTCGTGCGTCCCCTGCTCGACGATGCGGCCGTCCTCCATCACGAGGATCGCGTCGGCGTTGCGGATCGTCGACAGCCGGTGGGCGATGACGAAGCTCGTGCGGTTGCCGCGCAGCGCGCTCATGGCCTCCTGCAGCAGCAGCTCCGTGCGGGTGTCGACCGAGCTGGTGGCCTCGTCGAGGACGAGCAGGGCGGGGTCGGCCAGGAACGCGCGCGCGATGGTGATGAGCTGCTTCTCGCCGGCGCTGACGGTGCCGCCTTCGTCATCGATGAGCGTGTCGTAGCCGTCCGGCAGGCTGTGCACGAAGCGGTCGACGAAGGCGGCGCGGGCCGCCCCGACGATCTGTTCCTCGTCGGCATCCGGCCTGCCGTAGGCGATGTTCTCGCGGATGGTTCCCTTGAACAGCCAGGTGTCCTGCAGGACCATCCCGAGGCGCGAGCGCAGGTCGTCGCGGCTGACGTCGGTGATGTCCACCCCGTCGATGGTGATGCGGCCCTCGTCGAGCTCGTAGAAGCGCATGATGAGGTTCACGAGCGTGGTCTTGCCGGCCCCCGTCGGGCCGACGATGGCCACGGTCTGGCCGGGCTCCGCCGTGAGCGACAGGTCCTCGATGAGGGGACGGTCCGGGTCGTAGCGGAAGCTCACGTGCTCGAAGCGCACGCGTCCGCGCGGGACGGCCGGAAGCCGCGCGTGCACCGCCTCGGGCATCTGCTCCTCGGCGTCGAGCAGCTCGAAGACGCGCTCGGCGGAGGCGACGCCCGATTGCAGCAGGTTGGCCATCGATGCCAGCTGCGTCACCGGCTGGGTGAAGCGGCGCGAGTACTGGATGAAGGCCTGCACGTCCCCGAGGCTGATGCTGCCGCTGGCGACCTTCAGGCCGCCGAGCACGGCGATCGCGGCGTAGTTCAGGTTGCCCACGAACATCGTGACGGGCATGATCAGGCCCGACAGGAACTGCGCTCGATAGCTGGCCTGGTAGAGCGCCTCGTTCTCCACCTCGAAGGCCTTCTGCACGTCGTCCAGGCGGCCGAACACCTTGACCAGGGCGTGGCCGGTGTAGGCCTCCTCGACGTGCGCGTTGAGGGTGCCCGTGCGTCGCCACTGCTCGATGAACTGCTTGCCGGAGCGTCGCATCACGAGGCCCGCCACGACCATCGTGACGGGGATCGTCACGAGCGCCACCAGCGCGAGCAGCGGCGAGATCGCGATCATCATCGCGACGACGAAGACCACCGTGAGGAGCGAGGTGAGGAGCTGACTCATGGTCTGCTGCAGGCTCTGCGACACGTTGTCGATGTCGTTCGTCACGCGGCTCAACAGCTCTCCGCGCGGCTGGCGGTCGAAGTACCGCAACGGCAGCCGGTTGAGCTTGTCCTCGACCTCGGCGCGCATGCGGTAGACGGTGCCCTGCACCACGTCGTTGAGGAGGTATCCCTGGAGGTACTGCAGCAGCACGGATCCCAGGTAGACCGCGACGGCGAGGAGCAGGACGTGACCGAGGGCGCTGAAGTCCACGCCGCGACCCGGCACGAGGTCGATGCCGCTCAGCAGGTCCGCGATCTTCCCCTGGCCCGCGGCCCTCGCCGCGGCGACGGCCTGCGCCTTCGTCATCCCGGCAGGCAGCCGCTGTCCGATCACGCCCGAGAACAGCACGTCGGTCGCGCGTCCCAGCACCCGCGGACCGACCGCGCTGAGCGCCACGGACAAGGTGGCGGTGAGGACCACGATCGTCACCTTCCGGCGCTCGGGGCGGAGCCTGCGCGCCAGACGACGCAGGGACGGACCGAAGTTCTGAGCCTTCTGCCCGACCATGCCCGGCGGGCCGTGTCCGAATCCGCCGCCGGCCCGGACGCGTTCCGTGCGCTGCATGGTGGACGGCGGTCCGCCGACGGGGTTCGGCGGGGTGCGCGGGCGCCCGTTGGGCCCCCTCATGCCGCCACCTGCCGCTGGGACTCGACGATCTCGCGGTACGTCGGCGAGGTCGCGAGCAGCTGCGCGTGGCTGCCGCGCCCGACGATGCGGCCGTGCTCGAGCACGATGATCACGTCGGCATCGACGATGGTGGCGACCCGCTGGGCGACGATCACGACGGTCGCCTCGCGCGTCACCGGTGCCAGGGCGCGCCGCAGCCGCGCGTCGGTCGCGACGTCGAGCGCGGAGAACGAGTCGTCGAAGAGGAACACCTCCGGATCGCGGATGAGTGCGCGGGCGATCGCGAGGCGCTGGCGTTGCCCGCCGGACACGTTGGTGCCACCCTGCGCGATGGGGGCCTCGAGCCCGCCCTCCATCGCGGCCACGAAGTCCTTGGCCTGGGCGATCTCGAGCGCACGCCACATCTCGTCCTCGCTGGCGTCCGGCTTCCCGAAGCGCAGGTTGCTCGCCACGGTGCCGCTGAACAGGTACGCCTTCTGGGGAACGAGGCCGATCCTCGACCAGAGCGCGTCGGGCTCGAAGGAGCGGATGTCTACCCCGTCGATGGACACGCTGCCGGCGGTGGCGTCGAACAGGCGCGGGATGAGGTTGAGCAGCGTGCTCTTGCCGGCGCCGGTGGACCCGATGATCGCGACCGTCTGTCCGGGGGTGGCGTCGAGGTCGATCCCGTCGAGCACCGGCTCCTCCGCCCCGGGGTAGCTGAAGCCGACGCCCCGCAGGCTGAGGTGGCCGTGCTCGAGCGCCGTCGTGGCTCCCCTGCTGGGCGGCACCACGCTCGGTTCGGTGTCGAGCGCCTGACCGATGCGGTCGGCCGATACCGCGGCGCGCGGCAGGATGACCAACATGAACGTCGACATCATCACGGCGATGAGGATCTGCATGAGGTAGCTCAGGAAGGCCGTCATGGAGCCGATCTCCATCGCGCCGGAGGCCACGCGCAAGCCGCCGAACCACAGCACCGCGACGCTCGACACGTTGGTCACGAGCATCACGAGCGGGAACATCAAGGCCATCCAGCGCCCGACGTAGAGCGTCACGTCGGTGAGCTCCGCGTTGGCGCGATCGAAGCGCGCGCGTTCGAAGGGCTCGCGAACGAAGGCGCGGATCACCCGGATGCCGCCGATCTGCTCCCGCAGGACCTCGTTGATGCGGTCGATGCGGGTCTGCATGCGGCGGAAGCCCGGCACCATCCGGCTGATGACGAGCGCGACCAGGAGACCGAGGACCGGCACGGCGACCGCCACGAGCCAGGCGAGGCCGACGTCCTCGCGCAGGGCCATGATGACCCCGCCCACCATCATGATGGGCGACACGATCAGCATCGTGAACGCCATCATCAGCATCATCTGCACCTGCTGCACATCGTTCGTGCTGCGCGTGATGAGCGACGGCGCGCCGAACAGCGCGAGCTCGCGGCTGGAGAAGTCGCCGACGTGGTGGAAGATCGCCGAGCGCACGTCGCGCCCGAAGGCCATCGCGGCGCGGGCGCCGAGGAACACCGCGGCGATGGTGCACACGATCTGGATCAGCGACACCCCGAGCATCCACACGCCCTCGCGCAGGATGTACGGCGTGTCCCCCCGGATGACGCCGTTGTCGATGATGTCGGCGTTGATGCTCGGGAGCGCGAGGGACGCGAGGGTGCCGACGAGCTGGAGCGCGACGATGGCGACCATCACGCCGCGGTACGGCCGGGTGTAGCGGTTGAGGATCTTGAGCAGCATCAGCCTTCCCCTCCGTCGTCACGAGCGCCGCCCTCGGCGCCCACGTCGTTCGCGCGGGACGCGTCGCCCGCGTGGTCGCCGCAGGGCCCGCCGTGCTCCTCGTGCTCCGCGGCGAGCTCCAGCATCGCCCGGTGCAGCGCGCCCAGCCCGCGACGTAGATGCGTCAGCTCGTCGCGTGTGAGCCGCGACAGCAGCCGCGCGAGCGAGGCGCGGCTGCGGCTCCCGATCTCGTCGAGCGCGGCCTGGCCGCCGGGCGCGAGGCGGACCCGGACCACGCGGCGGTCGCGTTCGTCGCGTTCTCGCGCCACCAGCCCGCGCTCCTCCATGCGGTTCACCATGCCGGTGGCGCCCGCGGCGGAGACCCCGAGCGCGCGCGCCAGGTGGCTGATCGGCATGGGACCGGCGGACTGCAACCTCACCAGGACGTGGACGTGCCCCATGCTCATGGCGTCGCGCGACAGGTGCTGGAAGCCCCGCGGGCCGCTGCCACGCACCGACCGGAACAGCTCGATGATCGCGTCGATCTGGGGGTCGTCGGCGTCCGGCGGCGAGCCACCCCCCTTGCTTTGCGTCTCGTTAATATTCAGCACGGCGCTAAGTGTAGGTCGCACTCGTGCGGTTGTCAACCGTCGCCGGAGGGCCGCCCGCGCGCGGGCCGAGGCGCATCGCGCGCGTGATGGTGTGGACGTGGGCGGCTTGCCGCGACGCGCGTGAGGGGCCGAGCGCGACCGGTGGTCAGAGGCCGGGGCGAGGCGCGCCCGCGTCCGCCCCGCCGCGCGCCGGAGCGTCGGGCTCGCGCGGCGCGGACGCGGCGCCGTGCGCGCCGGCACCCCGTGACGCGACGACGCCGGCGTCCGCGGGCGTCAGTTCCGGGTACCACGTGTTCGTGTCGTAGCGGCCGCGCGCGCGCGCCACGGCGCGCCGGATCTCCACGAAGAATGCGCGCACCAGGTGCACGGCCGCGGCGTGCGTGACCCGCAACCCTTCGGCGCCCGCCCAGCGCAGCTCGTCGCTGCCGCACAGGGAGGTCGTATCCGCCTTCGACGGCGATCTGCCCACGCGAGGCCGTGGGGGCCGCGCGCCCGGCACCGTCTCGGCGGCGTGGGAGCGCAGCGCCACCAGGGTCGCCTCGGCGGCGTCCAGGCGGTCGCGCACCCGCCGGAAGGTCTCCGTGTCGATCAGGCCGCGGCGGTGCTTGACCTCGTTCAGCCCGCGGGCGACGCGGTAGGTCGTGTCGGCGATGTCGTCGCGCCGCATCGCGCCTGTCTCGAACGACAGGGTGTCGGCCCAGGAGGGCTCGAGTAGCGCGCGGCGGTAGTCCTCGAGGCCGGCGAAACGGCGGCGGTAACCCAGCGACGGATCCTCGTACGCGCGGCTCCCGGGGTCGAGGAACGGCGCCAGGGGAGCCACGTAGAACTGCAACCGCCTGTCGTTGCCGAAGCGCTCGGCCAGCGCGTCGCAGGCGTCGACCGTCGCCATCGCGCTCGCCGGCGTCTGGAACGGGAGACCGACCATGAAGAACAGGTCGAGCTTGCGGCAGCCGTGCTCCAGGGCCGAGGCGATGGTCCGCTCGAGCGCGGCGTTCGGGTACGCGAACTTGCCGTTGGCGCGCCGGATCTCCTCGTCGGCCGACTCCACCGTGATCTGCAGGCTCCACGCGGGCGCGGCCCGCTCCAGGCGCTCGAAGAACGCGTCGTCGGCGGGGAAGAAGAGCTCGAAGATGACCTCGTTGCGCAGGCGGGCCCCGGCCATCAGCTCGAAGAGGCGTTGCGCCCGCCGTGCGCCTCCCATGCGCGGGTCGTGGACCATGAAGATGGGGGAGCGGGAGAAGCCGGAGATCGTCCGCATGTCGTCGACCAAGCGTTCCGGCGAACGGTAGGCCGGCCGCGGGCGGTTGCAGGTGACGCCGTACGCGCTGCGCGAGCCGCCGCACACGGCGCAGTCCTGGGTGCAACCGCGGGCGCTCAGCACCATCGTGGTGGGGTGCCGGAGCCACTCGAGGTACGGCACGACGTCGGCCAGGTCTCGATACTTGAGGATGGAGCGCAGGACGTAGTCGTACGCGGGCACGTCGATGCCGTCGAGATCGCTGGGCACGAAGGCAAGCGGGTTCGAGCGCACCACGCCGTCGCCGTCACGGTACGTGAGGTTGGCCACCTCCGACAGCGGCGTGCCGTCCCGCAGGGCGGCGAGCAGCTGCCGCACCGGTTCCTCGGTCGAGTCGCCGCGCAGCACGTAGTCGATGTACGGGTAGTCGGCGAGGTCGCGGTGGAAGTAGCTCGCCGACAGGCCACCGACGACGACGGCCGCCTCGGGATGCAGGCGCTTGATGGTCTCGGCCACCGCAAGCGCGCCGTTGACGTGCGGCAGCCAGTGGAGGTCGATGCCGAACACGGGCGCGTGCAGGCTCCGCAGGCGGGCCTCGGGGTCGAAGCGCGCCGAGCGCAGCATGCGGACCGCGAGGTTGACGATGCGGACGTTGTAGTTGTTGCGCTCCAGGTAGGCGGCGATGCTCGTGAGCCCGACGGGGTACATCTCGAACTGTCCGGTGGAGGGGACCACGTCGGCGAACGGTCCGTGCAGGTGCGGCACCGAGCGGAAGTCGAAGACCGCGGGGGGATGGACGAGCACGAGATCGGTGCGGAAGGCCGCGCCTGCGCCGGCCCGCGAGAGGGTAGGTCGTGCGGACGGGGGGAGGGGCCGGCCGCGCGCCGGCTCCGGTGCGGTCGCGTCCGGCTCGAGGCGGTCGGGTGCTGCGTCCATCACGTCCAGCGTTCCACGCTGCGCGCTCCTCGGCCCAGGGGCAAAGGTCTCGCCTCCGCCGCGCCGCGAGCTCCCCGCCACGCGGCGGCCGGGAGGTCTCCTCGGTCCCCACGGGCGCTTCGAGGTTCTCCCGCCGGAGCGGCGGCAGGGCTGGAAGCTTCCGCCTCCGCGGACCGCGCGCCCGGCGGGCGGTAGCGTGAGGGCATGAGCTACCGCGATCTGGGAGCGTACACGGACCTCGTCGCCTTCGCCTCCTCCGCGCGTGGGGCGCCCGCGGACGAGCTGGTGCCCGGCGACGCCGCGCGCGCGGCCGTCCGCGGCGTCCTGGCGTTCGGCGTCGAGCGCGAGGAGGCGCTGGATCTGCGGGTCGAGCGCGCGTGGGAGGCGGACGGGCTGCGCGGCGAGGAGCTGTCGTGGGGCGTCGGGTACGGCCCGCGTACGCGGGCCTGGCTGCTGCTGCCGGCGGGCGCGCGGGCGGGCCGCCTGCCGGGCGTCCTCGCGCTCCACGACCACGGCAACTTCAAGCTTCTGGGCAAGGAGAAGATCGCCGACGGAGCCGAGGGTCCGTCCGGTTCCGTGTCCGTGCTCAGGGCGCGGGCGTACGGCGGCGCACCCTTCGCCAACCGACTGGCGCGCCTCGGTTTCGCGGTGCTCGTCCACGACGTGTTCTTGTGGGGCAGCCGCGGCTTCGCGGTCGCAGACGTCCCCGAGCGGGAGCGGGAGATCGCCTCCGGTGCCATGCGCGACGCTCTCGCACAGGGCTATACCGAGGACGTCGCGTACGCCAACGCGGTGGCGGAGATGCACGAGCACGTGGTGGCGAAGATCTGCACCGTCCTCGGGACCACCCTGGCGGGCATCGTGGCCTACGAGGACCGCGTCGCACTCGGCGTCCTCGCGTCGCGCCCCGAGGTCGACGCGGACCGCCTGGGCGCCGTCGGCCTCTCGGGCGGCGGCGCCCGCGCCGCGCTCCTCGGTGCCAGCCACGACGCGCTGCGCGCCGCCGCGATCGCCTGCATGATGAGCACCTACGAGGGTCTGCTGGACCGGCACGTCGCGCGGCACACCTGGATGTTCTTCCCCCCGGGGCTCGCCCGCCTGGGCGACTGGCCCGATCTCGCCGCCTGCCGGGCGCCCCGGCCCCTGCTGGTGCAGTACGCGACCGAGGACGCACTCTTCGGCCTTGCCGGCATGCGCGCGGCCGACGCCACGCTTTCGAGGCGTTACGCCCAGGCCGGTCGGCCGGCGGCCTATACCGGCATCTTCTACCGGGGCGGCCACCGCTTCGACGTGCCGATGCAGGACGACGCGTTCCGTTGGCTGGCGAGCGCTCTGTGAGCCGGGCGCGGGCGTGCGCCGGAGTACGTGTGTCCCGCGGCGAGTCGTGCCCGCCGCGCCGGCCGTCCTATAGGATGTACGAAACCGTGGAAGGAACGAAGGGGCGCTTGTGGCACGAGCTCTTGGCTTCAAGAGCAAGAACGAGCAGGTGTACGACCACCTCCACTCCCTGATCCTCCAGGGGGAGCTGCGGCCGGGGTCCCGTCTCGTCATCGACCACCTCGCTAGGAGCCTCGGCGTCAGCCAGATCCCGATCCGGGAGGCGCTCTACCGCCTCCAGGCAGGCGGCTTCGTGACGCTCGAGCCCCACGTCGGCGCCCGCGTCACCGAGTTGCGCGCCGACGAGGTACGCGAGGTCTTCATGGTGCTCGAGGCGGTCGAGGTCATCAGCGCGCGCGCGGCGTGCGAGCAGCTCACCGACGATGACCTCGCGCGGCTCGAGCGCCAGGTGCTCGAGATGGGCGCCCTCGTCGCCGACGCCGAGGCCTGGTCGCGCCGCAACAAGGAGCTGCACGCCTTCATCGCCTCCCACGCGCGCACGGGCCTCGTCGCGCGCGTGCTCGAGGCCGCGCTCGACCACTGGGATCGGTTGCGGCGCCAGTACCTCGACGAGGTGTTCGCGCACAGGATCTCGCGGGCGCAGCGCGACCACGTCGCGCTGCTCCTCGCGCTCCGGCGCCGGGACCAGGATCTGGTCGAACACACCGTGCGCGACCACAACCGGGCCGCGCTCGCCGCGTACAGCGACTACCTCCTGGCGCGCGGCCACCTGGCGGACGTTCCGCCATGAGCACGCCGCCACGCGGGTGGGCGGTGCAGACGCACCCCCACGATCCGCTGCCGCCCCAGCGTCCACGGGGTCGGGCCCCTGGCCCGGGGAACGCGACGGGAAGGAGGTCCAGCGCGAGCCCACGACCCGAACACGAGCGGTAGGCAAGCCCCACTCTCCTAGGAGGACGTATGAACCGAAGCCTGCGCATCCTGACGATCCTGACGTCGCTGCTGGTCGCGACGCTCGCCCTGGCCCAGACCGAGCTCCGCATCACCTGGTACGACGACGGCAACGAGGGGCAGGTCATGCGCGACCTGCTCGACCGCTTCGAGGCCGACAACCCCGACATCAAGGTCACGCTCGATACGGTCGCGTACGCCGCCGGGATCCAGCAGGCGCTGCCCTTGCAGCTCGCCTCCGGCGAGGGCCCCGACATGGCTCGCGTGACCGACCTGGGCGGCCTCTCGCAGTACTACCTCGACCTGCGGCCCTACCTCGACAACGCCGACTACTGGACCACCAACTTCGGTCCGTTCCTCGACTGGATGCGTCCCGCGGGCTCCGACGCCATCCCGGGCTTCATGACGCAGCTCACCGTCACCGGCCCGTTCATCAACAAGACGCTCTTCGACCAGGCCGGGATCGACGTCCCGCAGGGAGACACCACCTGGGAGCAGTGGGCGGACGTCACGCGCAAGGTGGCGGAGGCGACGGGCACGCCCTTCGCCATGGCGATGGACCGCTCCGGCCACCGCCTCGCCGGCCCCGCCGTCAGCATGGGCGCGAAGTTCTTCGACGCCGACGGCAACCCCGCCATCGATGACGAGGGCATGCGCGCGATGGCGCAGCTCATGATCGATTGGCACAAGGACGGCACGATGAGCCCCGACATCTGGATCGGCAACGCGGGTACCTACGCGGCCGGCAACGAGGAGTTCATCAACGCGCAGATCGTGTTCTACATGTCCGGTAGCTGGCAGATCGGCCAGTTCGCCGACAAGATCGGCGACGCCTTCGACTGGATGGCCGTGCCCAACCCGTGCGGTCCCGCGGCCTGCACCGGCATGCCCGGCGGCGCCGCGCTGGTCGCGCTGAAGGAGACGAAGCACCCCGAAGAGGTCGCGCGGCTGATGGAGTACCTCACGCAGGAGGACGTGCTGGCCGAGTTCTACGCCCGCACGTTGTTCATCCCTGGCCACCTCGGGCTGGCCGACAAGGGGATCGACTTCCAGACCGACAACGCCCACGCGAAGCAGGCGCTGACGGTGTTCTCCAACCAGGTCGGCAAGCTCGATCCGCTGGCCTACAAGCTGCAGGCCTACAAGTACAACACGACGCTGTTCAACGCCATCCGCGACCGCCTGACCCAGGCGATGGTCGGCGAGCTCACCCTCGACCAGGCGCTCCAACGCGCACAGGACGACGTCGACAAGGGGATCGCCGCGGCGCAGTAGGGGAGCGCGGGCCGTCGGCCGGTCGTCGACGGCGACCGGGACACGGTGGGGGGCCACGCCCCCCACCGCCGGCCCGCCCTACCACGGCGACACGAGCATGAGGAGGCGAGCCCATGGGGCGAGCACGACGGCGCAAGCAAGGGCGCGCGCGTGAGGGCGCGAGCGTGAGGGCGCGACCATGACGGCGCGAGCACGACGGCGCGAGCACGACCGGGCGCCCATGACGCGGCGCCCATGACGAGGCGAGCATGACAGGGCGAGCATGACGGGGCGACCATGACAGCGCGAGCACGTGCGGTTGCGTCGACGGGGGGACCGTGCGGGCCGAGGACGGCGAGGCGAGCATGACGAGACGGCCATGACCCGGGACGACCGCTCGGGCGCGCCCGCCGCCGCGGTGTGGCGCGCGATCGTTCGCTCGCCCGGCCGAGCCCTCGGCGCGTTGTTCATGCTCGTCATGAACGGGCTGGACGTCGTGTTCAACCCGGTCCAGCGGGTTGTCGGCGTGCGCCGGATGGCGTGGGTGTTCCTGCTCCCGAACCTCGCGATCTTCGGCATCTTCGTGCTCTTCCCGATGGGGCTGAACTTCTACTACGCGCTCACCGGCGGCACCGCGCTGTTCCCGCAGGACCGTGCCTTCATCGGCATGGGGAACTTCTCGCGGCTGTTCGACTGCGGCAACTTCCTCGACCCGAACACCTGCGGCGAGGACCTGTTCTGGCACGCGGTCCACAACACCGGCGTGTTCGTCGTGTTCCAGGTGGCCGGCGTCGTCGTGTTCTCGCTGATCACCGCGCTGATCCTCAACCGCACGCTTGCGTGGCGCGGCTTCTTCCGCAGCGTGTTCTTCTACCCCGTGCTCCTGTCGCCCGTGGTCGTGGCGCTCATCTGGAAGTGGATCCTTCAGCGCGACGGCCTCCTCAACGCCATCCTGATGGCGTTCGGAGGGCAGCGCCAGCTCTTCTTGCTCAGCGCGAACTGGGCCATGTTCTGGGTCATCTTCATCAGTGCCTGGGCGCACATGGGCTTCTACACCCTTATCTTGCTCGCAGGACTCCAGGCCATCCCGACCGAGCTGTACGACGCCGGCCAGATCGACGGTGCGGGGCGCTGGCAGACCTTCCGCTTCGTCACCCTGCCGCTGCTCATGCCGACCATGCTCGTGGTGCTGGTGCTCGCACTCATCCGGGCCGTGCAGGTGTTCGACGAGGTGTTCGCCTTCACCGGCGGCGGCCCCGGCACCGCCACGCTGTTCATCATCCAGTACATCTACCGGACGGGCTTCGCGAGCCAGATCCAGCGCTTCGGGCTGGCCGCGTCGGCCTCCGTCGTGCTGGGCGTCGCGCTGCTCGTGCTGACGCTCATCCAGCTGAGGATCGGGAGGCAGACCGATGCCGTCTGACGTTCCGCGCCGCGCGCTCCGCACGCTCGCCGCAGAGCCGCTCCACGCCGCCACGCGCCGGCGCGACGGGCGGCCGTGAGTACCGTCCTCGCCTTCGTCAGCCGCCGCCGCGGCCGGCGCCGACCGAGCGTCACCGACGTGCTCACGTCGGTGTACCTGCTGCTCGGCGTGGTGATCATGTTCGGGCCGGTGTTGTGGCTCGTCATGTCCTCGTTCAAGACGCCGGCGGCGTTGGTGGAGTTCCCACCGTCGTTCTTGCCGTACAGCCAGAACACCGCGACCGTCGACGGCTACGATCACCCGCTGCCCCTCTACGACGTCACGCTCGACGACGGCACCGTCGAGCGCCTCGCCCAGGTGCGCCGCATCGGGCTCGAGGCGCAGATGGTCGACCCCGCCGCTCCCGGGCAGATCGTCAAGGTGCCGATCGACGCCCGCAAGCCGGTGCGCTCGATCCGTTTCGCCTGGAGCAACTACACCGAGCCGTTGAAGCGCTTCGCGTTCCTCACCTTCCTGAAGAACAGCGTGGTGGTCACCGTCACGGCCACGCTCATCACCCTGGTCATCAACTCGATGGCCGCGTTCGCCCTCAGCAAGTACCGATTCCGGGGCAGGAACACCATCCTGCTCGTGATCATCGGGACCCTGATGATCCCCATCTCCGTGATCCTGGTGCCGGTCTACCTCGTGATCGTCAAGGTGGGCTGGCTCAACAGCCTGTGGGGCGTGATCATCCCCGGCGCCGCGACGCCGACCGGGGTGTTCCTGCTGCGCCAGTACATGCTCACCCTGCCCGACGAGCTGCTCGACTCCGCCCGCATCGACGGCGCCTCCGAGTGGCGCATCTACTGGCAGATCGTCCTTCCGCTCGCCGCGCCGGCGCTCGCGGTGCTCGCGATCTTCTCCGTCATGTGGCGCTGGAACGACTTCCTGTGGCCGTTGATCGTGCTCACGCGCAGCGAGCTGTTCACCCTCCAGGTCGGACTCAACTCCTTCCAGGGGGAGCTCAACATCCAGTGGCACTACGTCCTGGCGATGACCGTGCTGACGCTGCTGCCGATCACGGTGGTGTTCGCCTTCCTGCAGCGCTACATCACCACGGGGATCGCGACCACGGGGATCAAGTGAGCGTGCGGCGCGGCCGGGGCCGTGGCGGCGGCGCGCGTTCCCCGGGGGCGGCTCCGGCCGGTCCGGCACCCGGGTAGGCTGGGGCCATGGCGAACCATGTCAGCTACGCTCTGCACGACGACGGCAGCGTGCGTCACTGGCTCGGCGCCGGCCCCGCGGCCACGCGGATCCCCGACGCCGCCCTGCGCGCCGCCGTGCCCGAGGACGGCTCGCCGTTCGGGGACCGCGGCCGTTGGACGCTCAACTACTGGGCGTTCGACGAGCGCGTGCAGGCGACCAAGGGGCGCATCTACGCCGCGCTCGAGCCTCCCGTCGAGCTGGTCGATCCCGAGCCCCTGCCCGGCAAGCGGGTGGCGGCCGCCGGCCCGCGCGGCGGGCGCCACCGCCGCGCGGGCGACGGCCCGTTGTGGCGCTACCTCGCGCTCGAGGACGAGGCCGCCGACTTCAGCCGCTTCAGCTTCACGCCCGCGCTGGTGACGGGGCACGTGTACGCGGAGGTGGTGGCCGAGCGGGCCTGCGTCCGGCCTGCCGAGCTCCTCACCATCGGCCCCGCGCACGTGTGGCTCGACGGCGGGCTCGCGTTCACCCATCCTGGCCCGTTCGGCTACGTCCACCTGCAGCGCGTGCCCTTCGAGCTGGCGCTCGCACGAGGCGTGAACCGCCTGTGGCTCCGGGCCGACATGATCGGCCTGCGCGAGGCGCGCGTGGCGCTCGGGCTGCGCCTGCGCGACGCCGGCGGCCTGAGCCTCCGGCTGCCCGTCGGCGCGTTGCCGCCTCACGCGTGGGCGAACGCTGAGAGCAGCCTCGCGGCGGCCAGCGTGACACGCTTCGTGGTCCCCGGGCGCGTCGTCGAGCTCGGCCTGGCGCCGACAGCCGGCCGCGGCGGCGCCCTCACGAGCGGGGGCGCGGACGCCGACGCCGTGCGCGTAGCGGCGTCCATCGAGGTGCCGTCCGATCCGCCGTGGGCCCAGGATCTGGGCACCTTCACGGGCGTTCCCGGCGGCGTCCTCGAGCTCGCCCTCCCCGACGAGGTGATGGAGGCCCACGCGGCTACCCTGGGAGAGTCGGGCGTCGACGTGGTGTTGCGGCCGGCCGACGGCCTGCCGCTCGAGCGCCGCTTCGAGGTGGTGCCGGTGTCCGTGCCGTACCGCGAGGCACCGTACGGCACCTACGCCGAGCGCCGTCACGAGGCGCTCGCCCACCTCGCGCGCATGCCGCACGACGCCCTCGGCAGCGCCGCCGCCGTCCGGCTCGGCACGCGCGCGTGTATCGCCACCGAGGCGGTGGCCGCCTCCGTGCGCTTCCTCGACGAGCGGCGCGACACGGCCGACTTCCATGCGCTGGGGCTGCTGGCGCTGGAGTACTGGTTCGGCGGCGGCCCCGCACTGGCGCAGAGCGATCGCGAGGGCGTCCGGGAGGCGCTGCGGACGTTCAAGTTCTGGCTGGACGAGCCGGGGCTGGATGCCATGTGCTACTTCACGGAGAACCATCAGATCCTGTTCCACGCGAGCGAGTTCCTGGCCGCGCAACGCTGGCCCGAGATGGTGTTCGCCTCCGGCGGCCGGTCGGGCGCCCAGCGCCTGCCGGTCGCGCGAGAGCGCATCTTGGCGTGGATCCGGCGCAGGCTGAGCGGCGGTTTCTCGGAGTGGGACTCCAACGCCTACCTCGCGATGGACGCGTTCGCGTTGCTTGCGCTGGTGGAGTTCGCGCACGACGAGGTCGTCGCGGGCGCCGCCCGTCGCCTGCTCGACGTGCTGTTCTTCGCGCTCGCGAGCCAGTCGTTCCGGGGCACGCAGGGGTGCACGCACGGGCGCTGCTACGTGGGCGCGCTGAAGACCGGGCGCAACGAGGCCACCTCGGCGCTACAACGCATCGCGTGGGGGATGGGCACCTTCAACGGCGAGACGCGCGCGCCCGGCCTGCTGGCCCTGAGCGAGCGCTACGTCGTTCCCGACGCCATCCAGGCGATCGGCGCGGACCTCCCCGCGACGCTCGTGACGCGCGTGCGCGCCGCGGGTGCGTTCACACCCGAGTCCGACATGCGCGGAGACCGGTGGGACGTGAGCACCCTCACACGGCGAACGCCCGACTACCAGCTCGCGGCCGCGCTCGACCACCGCCCGGGCGCCCTGGGGGTCCAGGAGCACCTGTGGCAGGCGACCCTCGGGCCGGACGCCGCGGTGTTCACGACCTACCCCGGGAACCGGCTCGAGCACGGGCACGCGAGGCCCAACTTCTGGGCCGGGTCGGCGCGGCTGCCGCACGTCGGCATGCACGAGCGCACGCTCCTGTGCCTCTACCGCCTCGATCCGGCGGTCGGGCTGGGCTACACCCACGCGTACTTCCCGACGGCCAGCTTCGATGCCTGGCACGTGGACGGCGCGTGGGCCTTCGCGCGCCGGCGGGATGGCTACGTCGCCCTGTGGGGCGACGGACCGCTGGCCCTCACGCCCGACGGCCGCTTCGCCCGGCAGGAGCTGCGCAGCACCGGGCCCTCGAGCGCCTGGCTGTGCACGGTCGGGAGCGCCGCGGAGGACGGGTCGTTCGCGGCCTTCCGGGAAGGCGTCGCGGCGTGCCGGCCGCCCACCCTGGCGGCCGGAGCCGTTCCCTCCGGGCCGACGACCCCCGCGCCCCTCGGCTCCGGGCCGGCGCTGAGGTGGCGCACGCCGCAGGGCAGCGAGCTCGAGCTCGTCTGGCAGCGCGGCATGCGCGTGGACGGGGAGGCGGTGGACACGGCGGCCTTCCCGCGCTACGACAACGCCTACACCCGCACGGAGCTGGGCGCCGATCGCATGGTGCTACGCGTCGGCCGGTTGCGGCACGAGATCGCGCTCGGGGTGCCCGAGTAGCGGGCCCGCCTCGGATGCCCGGCAACGATCGGGGCCGTGCCGGGGTCCGGTCGGGCGCGGCGCCCTAGGCCGCCCGGAGTCGCGTGGGGCCGGCGCGGCGTGGGCGCAGCAGGCGGGCGGAGTTGCCCATGATGCCCAGATCGGGGAGGGACTGGAGCGCGGCCGCCAGGATCGGCGGCAGGATGCCGGCGGCGGCGAGCGTCAGCCCCACGAGGTTGTACACCGCCGTGAAGCCGATGTTGAGCCTCACTACGCCCATGGTGCGGCGCGCGACGCGCAGCAGCTCCGGCAGGGCGGTCCAGTCGTCGCGCATGAGGGCCACGTCGGCCGCCTCGATCGCGACGTCGCTGCCGGCGGCGCCCATGGCGACGCCCACGTCGGCCTGCACGAGCGCGGGCGCATCGTTGACGCCGTCGCCGACCATCACGACGGTGGCGCCGCGGGCCTGGAAGCCGCGAACGACGTCGATCTTGTCCTCCGGCAGCAGCGACGCACGGTAGGGGACCCCGAGCTCCTCGGCGACGGCCCGAGCGCTGGCCTCCCCGTCGCCGGTGAGCAGCTCCACGTGGCGGATGCCCAGCCGGCGCGCTTCGCGCACCGCCTCCACGACCTCGGGCCGCAGCGCGTCGGCCGCGGCCAGCACGCCCTCCAGGACGCCGTCGACCCGCACGAACAGCAGCGTGCGCCCGCGCGCTTCGAGCTCGTCGGCGAGGGCCGCCGCTCCGCCTTCCGCGCCGTCCGCCGGTCCCCCCGGCCGTCCGTCTGCCGCTCCGCCCGCCACTCCGCCCGAAACGGCGCCTGCACCGCCCGACAAGCGCCGCGAGCCGACCTCGACGTCGCGGCCGCCCACGCTCGCGCGCACGCCCAGGCCCGGCAGCGCCCGGAAGGCGTCCGGCGGCGCGACCTCGAGGCCGCGCTCGAGCGCCGCGTTCCGAACGGCTTGCGCCAGCGGGTGTTCGCTGTCGTGCTCCGCGCACGCGGCGAGCGCCAGCAGGCCGTTCTCGCCGAGGCTACCGAACGCGCGAACGTCCGTGAGACGCGGCGTTCCGAGGGTCACCGTGCCCGTCTTGTCGAGCAGCAGCACGTCGGCCCGGGCGAGCGCCTCGATCGCGCGACCCCCCTTGATGAGCAGACCCCTCCTGGCTGCCGCCCCGATGGAGGCGAGCATGGCGACCGGGGTGGCCAGCGCGAAGGCGCACGAGCACGCCACCACCGTTACGGCCACCGCGGCGAGCAGGTCGCCGCGTACCAGGTAGGTCGCCAGCGCCAGCCCGGCGACCACCGGCAGGTACCAGCTGGAGAAGCGGTCGGCGAGACGCTGCGTCTCTCCCTTGTTCGCCTCGGAGCGCTCCACGAGCTCGACGATGCGCCCGAAGGTGCTGTCGCGCCCGACCCCCTCGGCACGTATGCGCAGGCTCCCGAGCGTGGCGATGGTGGCGGCGAACACGTGGCTGCCGGGCCCGGCCTCGTGCGGAACGGCTTCGCCGGTGATGGCCGCCTGATTGACCGTGGCGTGGCCCGCCAGCACCTCCCCGTCGACCGGCAGGGTCTCACCGGGGCGCACCACCACCACGTCGCCGCGCTCCACCTGCGCGATGCCTACCTCGACGACGCCGCCGTCGCGCTCGAGGCGCGCGGTTCGCGGCGCGAGCGTCGTGAGGTCCCTCAACGCGCTGCGTGCGCGCTGGGTGGTGGCACGCTCGGCGTAATCGCCGACGCGCATGAAGAGCACGACGAGGACGGCGGTGGGCCACTGGCCGACGGCCAGCGCCGCGACGGCGCCCACGCTCATGAGCGTGTGGGAGACGATGCGCCCGCGCAGCGCGTTGCGCACGACCGACCGCAGGACGGGCCAGCCCAGCGCCACGACGAGCAGGGCCCCCGCCCACACGGGCACGCGCTCGCTCGCCGCGGCGAAGACGCCGAGCCCCTCGCCCACCACGACCGCGAGGAGCGCGACGCCCACGAGGACCGCCATGAGCGTCAGGGCCGTGCGAGCGAGGCGCGCGGCGCCGGCCAGCCGCGCGTCGGCGCCCGTGGGGGCGGAGGTCGAAGGAGACCCGCCCGCACGGGGCGCGGCGCTCGCATCGGGCGAGGCGCCCTCTCCGGGCGGCGCGGCGGCCGCCGGCGAACGGTATCCGGCGGCGCGGATGGCTCGGCGCACCGCCTCGCGGTTCGTGCGCTCCGGGTCGAGCGTCACGACCGCCTTCTCGCCGGCCAGGAACACCTCGCTCGCGGACACACCGGGCACGGCGGACAGCGCGCCGCGGACGGTGGCCGCGCAGTTGGCGCAGTCCATCCCCTCGACGGGCAGCTCGATGGTCACGAGGCGCCGCGGGGTGGCGGCCCCGACGTCAGCCACGATCGGCGAGCCTACCGCGGTGCGGGAGCCGGACGGCTCGGGGGACGGGGGCGCTCCGCATGGCCGGATGGTAGCAGGGGAGGCGGTGCCGAGCGACGCGGAGCGCGCCGCGGGCGGCGCGGGGCACCCCTAGAGCACCTCCTCGAGCGTCGCCACCAGGGCGTCGATCTCCTCCAGGGTGTTGTAGTGCACCATCGAGACCCGCACCACGCCGTTGGCGTCGCCAAGCCCGAGCGCGTCGATCAGGCGTCGCGCGTAGAAGTCCCCGTAGCGGATCCCGATGTTGGCGTCGTCGACGTGCTCCACGATGCTCGCAGGGTCGCGGCCCGCGACCGTGAAGCTGACGGTGGGGACGCGGAGCTCACGGCCGGGGTCGGGCCGGCCCCAGATGCGCACGCCCGGGGTGGCGCGCAGGAACTCCAGCAGCCGGCCGGCGAGCGTCTCCTCGTGCAGGGCGAACGCCTCGAAGGCCTGCCCCACCCGCCCGCGGACGGTGTCCGCCGGTCGCTCGGCGTGGTGGCGGCCGACCTCCTCGAGGTAGTCCACGACGCCCCGCAACCCGTAGGCGAGCTCGTAGGGTACGGCCCCCGGCTGGAGCTTGCGCGGCACGTCGTCGTCCGGCACGAAGGCATGGTTGATGGTGGCAAGGTCGAGCAGGTGCTCGAGCTTGCCGTAGAGCGCCGCCAGGTGCGGACCGTACACCTTGTAGGCGCTGAAGACGTAGTAGTCGACGTCCCACGCCCGCACGTCGATCGCCCGGTGCGGGGCGTAGGAGACGGCGTCGACGCACACCTTGGCGCCGTGGGCGTGGGCCAGCGCCGTGATGTCGGCGACCGGGTTGATCGTGCCGAGGATGTTCGAGGCGTGCGTGAACGCCACCAGGCGGGTGCGATCCGTCATGAGCGCCTCGAGGTCCTCGAGCCGCAGCTCCAGCGTCGTGCGGTCGAGCCGCCACGTCTTCACCACGATGCCGTGTCCCGCCAGGGCGACCCACGGCCCGATGTTGGCCTCGTGATCGCAGTCGGTGACGATGACCTCGTCGCCGGGGGCCAGGCGCGGCAGCATCGCCCGCGCCAGGTTGGCGAGCAGCTGCGTGGTGCTGGCGCCCAGAACGATCTCGCGCTCGTCGGCCGCGTTCATCGCCGACGCGACCGCGCGCGCCGCCTCCGCGAGCCGGCGACCCGCCTCGCGCGACACGGCGTAGCTGGCGCCCAGCTGGACGTTGCTGCGCAGCAGGTAGTCGTGGATCAGGTCGGCGACGCCGGCGAGCGTCTGGGAGCCCCCGGCGTTGTCGAGGTAGACGTCGTCGCCCGAGAGGGCGGGGAATCGCGAACGGACGAAGGAGAGGTCGAGCATGGGGCGATGGTAGCGCGCCGCCGCGCTCCGGCGCAGGGGACGGGGGAGTCCGGCGGCGTCGCCGCCGTGGCCGTCCAGGAGGTGGGCGCGGGCGCCGCGCCGCGCAGGTCGGCGGCCGCGGAGTCGCGCACGGCATGGGCCAGGCCGCCGACGAGGAGCACCGCGGCGAGCATCGCGGGCCGCACCCCCGTGAGGCGTCGCCGCAGCTCGGACCAGGACGCGGCGGCACGCCGGCTTCGCGCGGGCGGCTGCCGGCGGCCGGTCCCGGGCGGCCGCGCGACGCCGGTGCGGGGTGCAGCGGGAACGCCCCGCGGGCCCGGGCGTCTCGCCGCAACGTGGCCGGGTCGGGCGCGCGCGCCGGGGCGCCCGCGCCTCGCGGGGGCGGCGTCCGCGCTCGGTACGGCGGGCGCCACGCCGGGGTAGGGGTCGAACCTCCAGCGCTCCGCGTACGCGCACCACGGGCAACGGCGCAGGTGTCCGCCGTACACGTGGTTGGCGTTGCGTTCGCACGGCACCAGGTCGCCTTCGGCGCGGTCGAGCTCGAGCTTCCAGGCCGCGGCGCTCGGCCGAGCGCGGGGCCTACGCGCCCCCGCGCCGAACGCCCGGCGGAACAGGCGGCGCAGGCGCGGCGGAAGCACGGCCGCCGGCGGCGTTCCGATGCCCGGCTCGAGCCCGCGGTGGAGGAGGAACGTCCGCCTCCCCTGGATCGCCTCCGCGCGCGTCAGGGCCGCCGTACCGGAGTACGGGTGGCGCGCCAGCATCAACAGCTGGAACACCAGCACGGCCAGGGCGAAGCCGTCCTGGTGGCGACTGCGGCGCGCGCGCTCGAGGCGCCGATGGAACAGCTCCGGTGCGGTGTAATCGTCCTCCGCCACCGGGCAGGGGTACAGTCTGCCGTTGCGGGGGTCGCGCACCTGGAACGAATCGCAATCCACCAGCGTCACGAGCGCGTTGCCGGCGACGAGCACGTTGCGGGCGTTGAGATCGCCGATGACGTATCCCGCCGCGTGGACCGCCTCCACCGTGCCCGCCAGGTTCGCTGCGACGCGCACGGCGTGGTGCCAGGTGAAGGCGGGGTGGCGCAGCTCCGGGTGGATCGTCGTCACGAGGTCGCGCGTGCTCGACCGCGGGACCTCGGGCATGGTGAAGCCGGCGCAGCGCCCCTCGTCGTCGAGCAGGATCTCACGCGGCCAGGCGAGGCTGTGGTGGCCGAGGCTCCCCGTCGGGTCGAGCGGGGGAGCCGCGATCATCGCTTCGAGCTTCTCCCGCCGCACGTCGGTGCGGTACTCCGGCCGGTAGATCTTGGCGACCACCCCGTGCGCGTCGGTGGCGTGCACGGTGGCCTCCCCGCCCTGGCCGAGCGGCTTCGGATGCACCCGCACCCGTGTGCCGGTGGCGGCGCCCGTGAAGCGGGGCTCGAGCGCGTCCGCGGCGCTACCCCGCTTCTGCTCCGCACGCGGGCGCGGCGCCCGCGGCGATCACGAGCGTGCGGTCGTCGTCGCTGCGCTCGCGTATGCGCTCGGCGTCGAGGTCGGCGACGAGGGCCTCGCGCTTCTCGGCGTCGGTCATGTCGTCGCGTCGCGCGAAGGCGAGGAGGCGGTCGAAGAAGGGCGCGTGTGGGGTCCAGGTGGCGACGTCCAGCGCCAGGCGCTCGAGCCCGTCCGACAACAGCACGACGCCGGTGAGACCGGTCGCGTCGACGGCCTCGACCTGCGCTTCCATCGGCGCGCCCTCGGAGGTTACGAAGATCGTCTCGTTGGCGTACTCTCCCTTGTGGGGGCGGGTGACGCAGCGGTACCCTCGGTCCGTGCCCAGGACCGCGGCGCCGTCACCGACCTGGACGACCAGCGCCCAGCCGTCCGCGACGACGACGCCGACCAGGGTCGCCGCGAGATCGTGGAGCGAGACTGCCCGGCCGGGCGACTCCTCGCTGCGCGCCACCTCGTCGACGAGCGCGCCGCGCACGTCCCACAAGAGCTGCCGTCCGCACGTCCGCCATCCCGCGGCGTCCTCGGGGCGGGCGCCCGCGCCCAGGGCGCTCACGCTGCCATGGCAGAAGGCGGCCGCCACCAGCTCCGCGCCGCGGCGCGCGTGGCGCGCCGAGCCGGCACCGTCGGACACGGCCAGGGCCAGTACGCCCCCACGCTCCAGCGCGGCGTGGGCGTCCTCGCACGGGCGCCCCTCCCGGCGGTGGTACGAGCCCGCCACCGAGGCCCCGACGAGGTGCCAGCCACTGTCGTGCACGGGCGCCCTAGGTCTCCGCGGTGCCCCAGTTGCTGATGGACGCGAGGGCCACCTGCGTGCCGGGCGCCTCCCGCGAGCGCTGCGTCTGGCTGGTCGACAACCACGCGAAGAACTCCCTGAACTGCAGGCCGTGGAGCCGCGCCACCTTGCCCTCCGCGCCGCCGATGCCGTGCAGGATGTCGAAATCGGCCGACGACGTGCCCACCGCGAAGAAGACCGCCTTGCGGGCCGCGAGATACCCCTGCAGCTCGGCCGCGACCTCGTGCCAGTCGTCCGTGGGTCTGCCCTGGGCATCGGTCGGTCGCCCGTCGGTGAGCAGGAACAACCACGGGCGGTAGTACTGCACGTTGCTCTCGCGGTAGGCCCGGCGGCGCTCCTCGATGAGCTCCATGGCCTGCCGCAAGCCGTCGACCATCGCGGTGGTTCCGCCCGCGCGTAGCCTCGGCGCCGAGAAGCGGTCGACGGTGGCGAACTCCTGCACCACGGTGACCGCCGACGAGAAGGTGAGGATGGCGACCTCGACGCGCTTGCTGGCCAGCGCGTCGCCCTTGAGGCTGCCCTCGAAGGCGCGCAGGCCCTCGTTGAGCTCCGCGATCGAGCGCCCCTCCATCGAGCTCGACGTGTCGACGAGCAGGACGCAGGGGCAACGAGGCTCGGGGTTGGAGACGAACTCGTTGCCGAGGACTTGGATGTCACGCACCGGCAGGACCTCCCTGGTGCGCCCATTGTAGTCGTGCGGGCGCGGGGAACGCGCGCCGGGCGCGCGGCCGACCGGGACGAGGTCGGGACGGCCGCCTACCAGAAGAGCTCCGCCATCGACGCGGCGTCGCGCGCCCGGCCCAGCAGCGGGAGACCCCACCCCTCCTCGAGCGTCCGCAGCAGCGCGTAGTGGTCCGTCGTCGCGTGCAGCACCACGCCGCGCGGGCCCCGGCTGGTGAGCACGATCGTCGCGATGTGGTTGGCATCCCCGACGCCCTCGTCGAAGGTGATGACGATGGCGGTGTGCTGCCGCCACACGCTCGAGCCCTGGATGCCGTCGACCAGCCGCCGCACGAACGCGTCGCCCGCCCGGTCGAGCGCGGCCGTCCCCCTGCACGAGGGGGCGCCGTGCATGTCGTGGCACACGTCGGGAACGATCAGCGCGAAGGTCGGCGCGGCGCCGGCGCGCAGGTCGGCGTCGAGCTGCGCGAGCGGGACGACGCGCGCGGCCCGTTGCGGATCGTCCGCGATGGCCGGCGCCAGCAGCAGCGGGTTGTGCTTCTTGGCGTACAGCACGGGATCGCCGGCGTACGCTCCGGTGAATCCCGGCGACGGCAGCCCCTGCATGTAGCCCTTCCAGCTCAGTCCCGCCGCCTCGAGCTGCCCCGCGAGCGTCGGGTGATCGAAGGTCTGCGACGGATCGTCCGAGCGGCTGCCCCAGGTGTCCCCCGTGAGCAGCGCGACGTAGTTCGGCAGGCTCGGGTGCGCGACGCCGTGGTGGTCGGCGGCCTGTCCGTAGCGTCCCGCCAGGGCGTTGAGGGTGGGCAGGTCGGGGTTCCCCACGACCGCCCCGTAGCTGCGGTTCTCGAGCACGATCACGAACACGTGATCGAAGGGTGCCGGCGTCCCGGCAGACGCCGCGGCCGGCGCTGCGATGGCCCAGCACGCCAGCGCGGCCTTCAGGATGCGTGTCGCCATGGCACGGTCCTCCTCTCGGCCGGCGCGGTGATGCGCCGCGCTCCCGGACGATGCTACCCGCGCGGCCGCGGCCGCCGGTGCGTGCGGCGACCGCGAGGGCGCCGGAGGTGCGCCGCGCTCGTCGTGAGGACCGTGCCGACCGTGACCGCGATCGGGCTCGCGCGCGAGCCTCCCCGCGTCCTGGCGGGACGCGATCGCGCCGAACGGGGCCTGTACGAACCGCATGCGCTCCGCCGGATCTCCTTCTCGCGGGCGTAGGGGGCCGACACAAGCGAGCGCGCCGTGCCGCAACCCGGCACGACGCGCTCGCTTGCTCGGGAGGCTGCGCGCCGGCTACTCGGCAGCCTGGATGGTCACGCTGCCGGCTCCCATGGCCGCGCCGATCGGCTGGAACTCGGCGGTGTTCCCCTGGCTGTCGCTGACGCTGACCGACCAGCCGTACGCGCCGCTGGCGAAGTCCGCGGGGATGGTCCACGGGCCGCGGAAGAAGCCCGCGCCGGGAGGATCGCCGGCCTGGGGAGGCGGGAAGAACATCGGCGCGTCGTCGCGCCCGTCCATGTGCACGACGGCGCTGATGCCGCGCTCCTGGACCTGGTCGAAGCCGAGCTCCTCGCCCGTTGCCCCGTCGTAGACGACGGCACGGAACACGATCATCTCGCCGGGTACGAAGACCGAGTTCGGGACGCACACGAGCCCCTGAGCGCCCTCGGCGCCACGGACCATGTCCGCCTTCACGAAGTAGGTAGGGTCGGCGAACGCCACCGACACGATACAGGCGATGCACAGAAGCCAGATGACACGTCTCATATGCCTCCTAGGGTGAACCTCATGCTAGAGGTTGCCGAAGAGCATAGGGTCCGGCCGCCCCGGATTGCAAGGGGGGGATGACGTTGCACCACCGGCGCCTTCCTGGTCACGCACGCGGCCACGGCGCCGGCGAACACGCTGCGCCCGCCCCTGCACGCTATCCTCGACGCCGACGCTGCGGTGGCGTGCGTGCGGAGGCCGCCCGCTTCGAGTACAACGCCGTCGCGGGAGCCGTCATCGCTCGCCGGCGAGCGCCCTCGTTCGGCGGGAGCGCCGACGCCATGCAGGTAGGGAGGGAACATGCGACGAGGAACGCAGACGCTTGCGCACGTGCCCGCGGTCCGTCGGTGCGCGCTACGGCGGGTCGTCGGCCCGCCAGCGCCGTCGCGACGCTCGCGCGGGAGACGGCCGCGCTCACCCGGGGGCCGAGCGCGCGCCACGCCGGCGCGGTCGACGCCATGATCCTCGTGACCGGCGCGAGCGGCCACGTCGGGGGGTTCGTGGCCGGAGCCCTCGCCGCCGCCGGCCGCGACGTCCGCCGGATGGCCCGCCACACCGACGCCCTCCCGGCCCTCCGCGCCGGCGAGGTCATCGCCGCCGACTACGACGACGTGCCCTCGCTCGATCGCGCCTTCGAAGGGATCCGTCGGGTCCTGGTGGTGTCCATCTACGGCGCGCCCGGCGCGCGCGCGCGCCTGCACCGCAACGTCTTCCAGGCGGCCGCGCGGGCCGGGGTGGAGCACGTCGTGTACCTCTCGTTCCAGGGCGCGGCGGTCGACTCGAGGTTCCCGCTGGGCCGCGACCACCACCTCAGCGAGGGCTACCTCCAGGAGACGGGCGTGCCCTTCACCGCACTCCGCGACAACCTCTACCTGGACGTGCTGCCGGGGATGTTCGGCGAGGACGGCGTGATCCGCGGACCGGCCGGGACGGGCCGGGGAGCGTTCGTCGCCCGCGACGACGTCGGGCGCGTCGCCGCGGCCGTGCTCGCCTCGCCGTCGCCGCCGACCGGCGCCATCACCGTGACCGGACCCGAGGCGCTCACGCTGGACGAGGTCGCCGGGCGGCTCGCGGCGCTTACGGGCCGCCGGCTCCGCTTCGAGGCGGAGACGCGCGAACAGGGGCGCGCCTGGCGCTCGCGGCTCGGCGTGCCGGAGTACGAGGTGGACACGTGGTTGGGCTCCTACGAGGCGCAGGCCGCCGGGGAGCTCGAGGAGGTGAGCGACGCCGTCGAGCGGCTCACCGGACGGGAGCCGCTGAGACTCGAGCAGGTCTTCGGCGAGCACCCCGAGCTGCTCGAAGCACTGCGCTGAGCGCCGCCGGGCTCACACCGGCGCCGGGCCGGAGCTCGCGCGCACGATCAGCTTCGGGTACAGCACCCGCTGGTGTTCGGGGGCGTCGTGCGCGGCGATGCGCGCCATGAGCAGGTCCACCGCCTGTCGGCCGAGCGCCTCGAAGTCCTGCCGCACGGTGGTCAGCGGGGGCTCGAAATAGGCCGCCTCGGGGATGTCGTCGAAGCCGACCACCGACACGTCGCCCGGCACGCTGCGGCCAGCGCGCCGCAGGGCGCGCAAGGCACCCAGGGCCATCTGGTCGTTGCCCACCACGACGGCCGTGAACGGTCGGGAGCCGCTCAGCAGGCGGGTGGCGGCGGCGTGGCCGCTCGCGGCGGTCCAGTCGCCCTCGTCCGTCGGGCCCGGCCGCAGGCCCGCCTCGCTCAACGCCGCGAGCCAGCCGGCGTGGCGTTGGGAGCTCCCGCTCCAGCCGCGGGGCCCGGTGATGCACGCGATATCGCGGTGCCCGAGGCCGACGAGGTGCTCCGTCGCGAGGCGGGCGCCGTGAGCCTGGTGGATGACCACGGAGGGCACCCGGTCGCCGAGCATCGCGTCGATCATCACGAAGGGCATCCCGATGAGCTCGCCGATCGACGCGAGCTCGTCGGCGGCGACCGGCGCGATGAGCACCAGCCCGTCGACCAGCTGCGCGCGGAAGGCCGCCACCTGGCGCCGCACCACCTCCACGTCGAGGTCCTGGACCGTGGCGTACACCAGGCCGTACCCCTCCGCCTTGAGCGCCGCCTCGATGTTGGCCGCCATCTGCGCGGGTCCGTAGTGCTTGGTGCCGTAGCTGATGATCCCGGCCGTCCGGGTGCTCCGGGTGGCGAGGCTGCGAGCCACACGGTTGGGCGCATAGTCGAGGTCGCGGATGGCGCGCAGCACCCGCTGCCGCGTCGCGTTCGACACGCTCCGATGCTCGTTGACGACGCGCGAGACGGTCTGGTGCGAGACCCCCGCCAGCTCCGCTACGTCGTGCAGCGTCGCGCGCCGCCTGCGTGCCCCGCTTCCGTTCACGGTCCTCGCCACCCTTCCGCCCCGGCCGCCGCGTGCTCGACCGCGTGAATTCTGACACACGGGCGGCGCCCCGGCCGTCCTCCGGCGCCCGAACGTACGGTACACTCGCCGCCCCGTGGCGGCCGACGCATCCGACAGCTCCGCACCGCCGCGCCGCCACACGGTGAGCGGCGGGCACGTCCTGGCGTTCGACGAGCTCGGCGGCCCCGACGGCTTCCCGGTGCTGTTCTTCCACGGCACGCCCGCGAGTCGCCTGAACGCGCGCTTCCTCGCGGGCCACGGCGCGCCGGCGCGCGCCGGCGCACGCGTGATCGCCGTGGACCGCCCCGGGATCGGCGGTAGCTCGCCGTGGCGCGCGACCCCGCACGCCTGGGGGGACGCCGTTCGCCAGCTCCTGGACGCACTCGAGGTGGAGCGCGCCGCGCTCCTCGGTCACTCGGGCGGTGGACCGTACGCCATCGCCACCGCGATCGCCGCCGGCGCGCGGGTCTCCGCCGTCGCCGTCGTCGCGGGCTCACCCCTCGCGGCGGCGGGCGCGTCGGGGCCGGGCAGCCGCTCGGACGCGCTGGTGCAGCTGTGCGCGCGGCATCCGCGCGTGGCGCGCGCGGCGTTGGGAGCCGCGGCCGCCGCGATCCGCCGCGGCCCGGCGACGATGGGGCGGCTCGCCCCGATGCTGCTGGGCGCGGCGGATCGCGTGCTGCTCCGCGATCCCAGGTGGCGGGCGTTGCTCATCGCCATGCTCGACGAGGCCTTCACGCAGGGGCCGCAAGGCGTCGTGCGCGATGCTGCTCTGCTGGCGCGCCCGTGGGACCTGCCGCTCGAGCGCCTCGCGGTGCCCGTCGACCTGTGGTACGGCGCCGCCGACCGCAACGTCCCCGCCGCCGTCGGCGAACGCCTCGCCGGGTTCCTTCCCGGTGCACGCCTGCACGTGCTGCCGAGCGAGGGGCACCTGACGCTGCTGTGCCGCCACGGGGAAGCCATCCTGCGGGCACTGGTCGCCGGGTCCTCGCCACGCTGAGAGGGAACGACGGCGCCGCCGCACGCGTGTCTTGCCTCCGCGCCTCGTGAACCGGCGACTCGTGAACGCGCTCGCGGCGTCGCTCCGGCCGCTCTAGTGCACTTGACCCTGGTGCGCAGTACGGCGGTACTCCTATACTCGGCGGCACGACGGGCCTGGGAACCGGCGCTCCGCTCACCGGTCGCGCCGGATCCCTTCCGAGGGGGTGGGACGAATCGATGATGTCACGCGACGGGTTCTCGGATCTCGTGGAGGCGGAACGGGCGAGCATCGTGTCGGCAGGCATCACCCGCGAGCAGGGGTTGCGGGAGCTGGCGCAGCGACTCGAACGACTGCGGGGCGTCCTCCCGCTCGGGGCGGGCGGCGGCGGGGGCACCGAGGGCGGCGAGTACCTCGACGCGCTGGAGGAGAGCGAGCGGGCACACGCCAACTACCTGTGGGACGAAGTCGGCATCTTCTCGGACGCCGACGTGTTCGACACGCTGGCGCGCGTTCGCGTGCTGGAGCGCCAGAGCGATCCCGTGCGCAGCGTGCGCGGCGACCGCTGAGGCGATCGCCGGGGGCGCTTCGCCACGGCACCGGGCGCGCCGACCCGCGCGGTAGGCTGGACCTCGATCCTCGAGCGAGCGCGAGCGCGGCGCGGAGAGGCGGGGTCATGCAGGTGGAGGAGGCGACCATCGCCGGGCTTTCCCGGGCGATGGCCGAGGGAAGCACGAGTGCCGTCGAGCTGGTGACGGCGTACCTGGACCGGATCGCGGCGATCGACCGCAGCGGGCCGACCCTGCGCTCCGTCATCGAGCTGAACCCCGACGCCCTCGAGATCGCCGCCGCGCTGGACGCGGAGCGCGCGAGCGTCGGGCCGCGGGGCGCCCTTCACGGACTGCCGATCGTCCTGAAGGACAACATCGACACCGGCGACCGCATGACCACCACGGCGGGCTCGCTGGCCCTCGAGGGGCACCGGGCGGAGCGGGACGCCCACCTGGTCACGCGCCTGCGCCGGGCGGGCGCGGTGGTGCTGGGCAAGACCAACATGAGCGAGTGGGCGTACTTCCGCTCGAAGCGCGGCTGCAGCGGGTGGAGCAGCCGCGGAGGCCAGGTGCGCAACCCGTACGCGCTCGATCGAAACCCGTGCGGCTCGAGCTCGGGATCCGGCGTGGCCGTGGCCGCCAACCTCGCGGTCGCCGCCATCGGCACGGAGACGGATGGCTCCATCGTGTGTCCCGCCTCCGTCAACGGCGTCGTCGGCGTGAAGCCCACCGTGGGCCTCGTCAGCCGGACGGGCATCGTGCCCGTCGCCCACTCGCAGGACACCGCGGGTCCCATGGCCCGCACCGTCGCGGACGCCGCCGCCATTCTCGACGCCCTCGCCGGCGAGGACCCGGCGGACCCTGCCACGCGCGGCGTACGGCGCGAGCACGCCGGCGCCTTCGCCGCGGCCCTCGACGAGGGCGCCCTGCGCGGCGCCCGCATCGGCGTCGCGCGCGCGTTCTTCGGCCGGCACGAAGGGTCCGACGCCGTGGCGGAGCGGGCGCTGCTCACCCTGGGCGACCTCGGCGCCGTGCTCGTCGATCCGGTCGAGCTGGGCGACCCCGGCGCCGCCCAGGCGCTGTCGGGTGCCGAGCTCACGGTCCTGCTCTACGAGTTCAAGGCCGACCTCGATCGGTACCTGCGCGAACGTCCCGGCGCTCCCGTCCGCAGCCTCGCGGAGGTGATCGCCTTCAACCGGGAGCATGCCGACGCGGTCTTGCCGTACTTCGGGCAGGAGCTGATGGAGCTGGCGCAGGCCAAGGGACCCCTCAGCGACGCCGCCTACCGCGATGCCCGCGCGTTGTGCCTGCGGGGCGCGCGCGACGAAGGGATCGACCGCGCCCTGCGCGAGCACGCCCTCGACGCCCTCGTGGCCCCGACGGCGACGCCTGCGTGGTCGACGGACCCGATCGTCGGGGACAAGATCCTGGGGCTGTGCGCGTCGCCCCCCGCGATGGCCGGTTACCCGCATGTGAGTGTGCCGGCCGGTCATGTGCACGGGCTGCCCGTCGGCCTGTCGTTCTTCGGCGGAGCCCTGCACGACGCCCGCCTGCTGGCGTTCGCGTTCGCCTTCGAGGCCGCGACGCGCGTGAGGCGTCCGCCGGGTTTCCCGCCCAGCGTGGCCTGAGCCGCGGCGCGGCCGAAGGCGGCGTCCGGCGGGAGCCGAACGCCGCGTTGCCGGCGGTGCCGGTCGGCTTGGCCCTAGCCGCCCTTGCGCGACGGATCGACCGAACCGAGGTTGCGGCGCTCGGCCTCGGCCTCGGCCGCCTTGCGGGCCTCGGCCGCGGTGCGGCGCGCGCTCTCCTCGGCGGCCTCGCGGGCGTCGTGGGCGGCGTGTTCGATCCGTTCGGTCGCCGCGGAGACGGTCAGGTCGTGCTCCTCGAGCTCCCGGCTCGCCGTCGCACGCGCCTGTGCGGCGCCGGCCCGGGCGCTCGCGGCCACATCCTGCGCACGCTCCCGCGCCGCGTCCATCACGCGGCGGCTGGCATCGCCGAAGGCACCGTCCTCCTGACGCGTACCCGCGATGATCAACCCGACGGCCACCCCTCCGGCCGCGGCGAGGGCGCCGGCGCTGAGGGGATGGTCGGTGACCCAGCGCCCGACGCCGCGGGACGCCTTCGCGGCGCGCTCCTCCGCCTCGCGCCGCACCTCGTGCGCCTGCCGGCGGACCTCGCGCGCGCCCTCCTCGGCCCGCTCCCCGACCTCGGAGCCCTTCGCGCGTGCGTCGTTCCAGGCGCGCTCGACGTCCTCACCTCGGCGGCGGAACGCGCGACGCGCCGCGCTGCCGTCGGATCGCCGCGCGGCCGCTCCGCCGGCGGCGAGCAGGCCGACGCCGAGCGCGACCAGGGCGCTCGACACGGGGTGGTCTCGCACCGTCCCGGCCAGTCCGTTGCCGACATCGCGGGTCTTGTGGGTCACGGTGTGGGTGGCGTCCTTCATCGTTTCCATGAGTGTCTCCTCCGTACCTTGCCAGGCGCCCCTGGCCCGCGCCTTCAAGGCGCGCGGGCTGAAGCGCGCACGTAGCTCGTCGAGATCCCGCTCCACGCGGCTGCGCGTCGCCTCGAGCTCCCGCTCGATCTCCTCCGGAGCATGGCCGCGCCCGTTCCGGGCGCCGCCGTCGGATCCGGCCGCGGCCGTCACCGGACGCCTTGCTCGATCGCTCGCGCGTCTCGCCGCACGTTTCGCATCGTGCGCGTGGGCGCGAGGTCGGTGGTGCGCACCCGCCGGATCCCGACGAGCGCCGTCACGCCGCCGACCAGCACGACGAAGGCGCCGACGGCCAGCGTGGAAAGCCACAACGGGAGCACCAGCGCAAGGGCGACGCACGCGCACGCGAGCAACACCAGCATGCCGGCGAAGGCGAGGGCCGCCCCCACCGCGATCGTGGCCGCGCCCGCGCCGAGGCGCGACACCTTCTGCCCGACCTCGCTGCGGATCAGCTCGAGCTCGTGGCGCACCAGCATGCGCAGGTCGCCGATCAGGCTGTTGACCACGTCCATCAGTCCGCGGGCCTCATCGGTCGCCATGGCGCTCACCTCCCGCAGGGCGTGCGCCGGGCGACGTGCCCTCAGGCGACGCCTTCAGGAAGCGCGCGGCCGCGAATCCTAGCAGGAAGACGCCCCCGAGGAAGATGACCGGCTCCCGGCGACCGAACCGCTCGACCTCGCGCAGCATGTCGCGCGTGTGGGTCTGATCGACGTAATCGGCGACGCTCTGCACGCGGTCGGCGAGGCTGCCGGCGGCACGCGCCGACAGCGGCTGCCCTTCATCGTCGAGGGTGCTCTGGGCGGCATGGAGCCCGTCGGCCACGCCGCCGATGCGCGAGGCGGCGCCGTGCAGCCGTTCGCGCCACATCTCGCGCAGCAGGTCGCTCAGCTCGCGTCCGACGGAGGCGACCGCGTCCTTCACGCCTTCGCGGGCGTCGTCGACGAGGCGGCTTCCTTCCTCGCGCAGCTCGCGCGCTGCGCTTCGGACGGCTCGGCGGGCCTCCTCGGTCTCGCGCCCGGCCTTCGATGCGACGCCCGCGGCGCGCGCCCGCGCGGACTCGTGCGCGGCCTCCTCGGCCCTGCGGTGGGCGCGGTGGGCCTTGCTGTCGGCCTCGGTGCCGCTCGCAGCGGGGCCTGCGGTAGGCGGCGTGGTCGGCGAGGGGCCCGGCCGTTCCCTATCGCCCACGCGAAGTGGGATGCCCGAATCGCTCTCTGGTGTGCTCATCCGAGGACCTCCTGATGGGTCGTGATAGCGCGGTTCGCGGCGGCGCGTCCCGCCGTAGCTGCTACGACGCCCACGCCGTGCACACGCGCGCGATGCGGCGCTGCCGGCGTCGGCGGAAGGTGTCAAAACGCCGCCGTGGGCGGCTGGGGACCGAGCGGCGCGGGCGGCTCGAGCCCGCGCTTCGTGCGCGGGTCCAGTGGTGTGCGCCTCGAGCTGCGCCGCGGCCGTCGAGCGGCCGTTCAGCACGAGAAGCATAGCGAGCCGCCCGCGCCCGCCCAAGACCCGGGCATACTCGCTCCAGCCGTAGGAACGTACGGCGCAACACCCCCCGCCGCACCCCGCGCCTGGGAGGACACCGCGACGCTCACGCCCCGAGGCGAACGTCGGCGATCACGAAGCGGCTGCGCGGGATCGCCGGGATGCGCGCCAGGTCGACGTTCAGATCCTGCTCGGGGACGTCGTAGGAGAGGGCGCGCGTGAGCTCCTCGAGCGCGACCTGGAGGAGCATGAGCGTGGGCCGCTCGCCGGCGCACCGGTGGTTCTTCAGGGTGTCGCCGCCGCCCTGGGGTATCAGATCGAAGGCATCGGGCGAGCGCCGGGCGAAGCGCTCGGGGCGAAACGCGTACGGCTCCTCCCACAGCCGCTCGTCGTGGTCGGTACCGTAGAGGTCCAGCAGGGCCCGCTCCCCCTTCTCGATGCGTGCGCCTCGCCAGCTGAAGGCGGTCGCGCTTCGGGCGACGGCGAACGGGAAGAACGGGTAGTAGCGGCGGACCTCCTGCGCGAAGCGCCACACGGCGCCGTCGCCGGAGGAGCGCAGCTCCTCGACGTGCTCGGGGTGGTGGTGGAGGGCGAGGGCGGCGAACACCAGGAAGCGGGCGACGGCCACGGTGGGCCGCAGCACGTTGAGGATCTCGACGGCCGCGTCGTGAGGCGAGAGCGGTTCGCCGTCGATGTCGCGGTGGCGCGCGATGTGGGCCAGCGCACCCGCCTCACGCGGCTCGAGCTCGTGGGTCCGAACCTGCTCGACGAGACGCTCGATCCATGCCTCCGCCCGGATCCGGGCGATGCGGCCGCGCACGACGCGCGGCCCGATGCCGCCCGGTGCGTCGATCATCGCGGCCATCTGCGCGGTCCGCGTGCCCAGCTCGTCCTCGGCCAGGGGTACCCCCGCCCACTCGCACACGGCCCTGCAGAGCACCCGCATGAGCGCATCGAACAGGACCACGCGGTCGCGCTCCTCCCACCCGCGCGCGGCACGGCGCAGCTCCGCGCGCGTCAGGTCCGCCAGGCGCGCCATCTCGCCGTCGGACATCAGGGTCAGGAACATCGCCTTACGGGCGTCGTGCGCGGCGCCGTCGAGGCCCTGCACGCCGCCGCTGCCCGTGAGGGTGCCGCGCAGGCGGGCGGGAGCGGCCGCCGCCCGCGCGAAGCGGCGCGTGTCGTAGAACAGCTTTGCGGCTTCATGGCCGCGCATGCACAGCGTCGGGTGGAGCAGCAGGCGCGTGCGGAAGGCGTCGCTGCCCAGGCGACGGCAACGCTTCGAGATGAACTCGTAGCCGTCGGCCAGCAGGCCGAGGGTGCCCTCCGGGCTGGTGTCGGTCGGGATGATGGTCATGCGACGGACCTCCCTTGGGTAGGGGCGGTGGCGGCGCGGGCCGATCGGCACGGCCGCGTCACCGGCGTCGGGGCTAGGAGCATAGACCCGCGCCGCCGCGAAGCCCGTAGGGCGGCGCGAACGTCGTCCGCGGGACGGTCGCCGGTCGCAGCGTCGTGACGCCCGTCCCCGCCGGAGGGTGACGGCTTGTTCTACCTGCGCGGAGCGGCCGCGTGCTGTACTACGCCAGCCCGCCGGCAGGCGCCGACGCGGCGATGGTCACACCCGAGCGTTCACACCCGAACGTTCACACCTGAACGTCACGCACAACCCCGAACCGGAGAGGTCGGATGGCCAGGAGCACGACGACAGTCCGCGCCCCGGCCCTCGAGGTTCGGCCGACGAACGATCCCGTGAGGAGGCACGCCGTGCCGCAACCGACCGACGGGGCCGCCGGCCGACCGGCCCAGCGTGTCCCGGACGACCGCGACGCCGAGCGCGTCCGAGACCTCGGGCCGTGGTTCCACAACCTCCACCTGCCCGACGGCACCCGTACCGCCCCCGACCACCCGCTCGGCGACTTCCCCGCCTTCAAGTGGCGGTCGCTCGCGGCGCACCTCCCCCGCGACCTGCGTGGTTGGCGGGCGCTGGACGTGGGCTGCAACGCGGGCTTCTACAGCTTCGAGCTCGCGCGTCGCGGCGCGGACGTGCGCGGCCTGGAGCCCGACCCGCGCTACCTGGCGCAGGCCCGTTGGGCCGCCGAGCGCTTCGACCTGCCGGGCACCGTTCGCTTCGAGTCCCGCGCCGTCTACGACCTGGCGCGCGAGGACGGACATTACGACCTGATCGTGTTCATGGGCGTCTTCTACCACCTGCGCTACCCGTTGCTCGGCCTCGACATCGTGGCGCGGCTGGCGCGGCGGCTGCTGGTGTTCCAGTCGCTCGAGATGCCCGGGGCGGACGCTCCACCTCGCGCGGAGCTCGGGCTCCACGAGCGCGAGCCGCTGTTGCACGACGGTTGGCCGAAGATGGCGTTCCTGGAGGGGCGTTTCGCCGGCGATCCCACGAACTGGTGGGCGCCGAACCGCTCGGCGGTGCTGGCCATGCTGCGCAGCTCCGGTCTGCGCGTCGCCGCCGAGGCCGGTGACGAGATCTACGTGTGCGCGCCCGCCGGCGGTGCGGACGCGCCTGACCGCCGGCCGCACGCCGCGGAGCTGCGCTCCGCCACCGGGCGTCCGGCGCTCTCGCGTCTCGACCGCTGAGGCGCACGCTCCTTCGCCCGCGAGAGAGCGGGCCGGGCCACGACCCGGGGAAGGCGACACCATGAACATCCTGCTCACGGGAAGTTGCGGCTTCATCGGCACCAACCTCACGGCCGCGTTGCTGGCCGCGGGGCACGACGTGCTGGCGGTCGACAACTTCGTCAGCGGCCAGCCCCGCAACGCGGCCCGTTTCCGCGACCAGCCGGGGTACACCTTCGTGCATGCCGACGTGAGTGCCGGCTTGCCGAGCGTGGCGCGTCCGCTCGACTGGGTGCTGCACTTCGCCAGTCCCGCCAGCCCGCCGCACTACCAGCGCCACGCCATCGAGACGCTGCTGGCGGGCGCGCACGGCACCTTGCACGCCCTGGAGCTCGCTCGCGCCCACGGTGCGGCCTTCCTCATGGCGAGCACCAGTGAGGTGTACGGCGATCCGCAGATCCACCCGCAACCCGAGACCTACTGGGGGCACGTCAACCCGAACGGCCCGCGGAGCTGCTACGACGAGGCGAAGCGGTACGCCGAGGCGTTGACCATGGCCCACCACAGGCGCTACGGGACCGACACGCGCATCGTCAGGATCTTCAACACGTACGGGCCTCACATGCGCGCCGACGACGGGCGCGTCGTCAGCAACTTCATCACCCAGGCCCTGGCGGGACTCCCGCTGACCGTCCACGGCGACGGAACCCAGACGCGGAGCTTCCAGTACGTCGACGACCTCGTCCGCGGGGTGCTGCGACTGATGGAGGTGACCTACCACCAGCCGGTCAACCTCGGCAACCCGCGGGAGTGCAGCGTCATCGAGCTCGCGCGGGCGGTGCGGGACCGGATCGACCCGCAGCTTCCCATCCGCTGCCTGCCGCTGCCGCCGAACGACCCGAAGCGCCGGCGGCCGGACATCGCGGTGGCGCGGCGGGAGCTCGGCTGGGAACCCCGCGTCGATCTGGACGTAGGACTGGACCGCACCATCCGGTACTTCCGGGCGGAACGCGAAGCGGTCGGGGGCGCCGGCGTGGCGGCCGCCCGATGAGCCGCCTCGCGCTCGTGACGGGCGGCGCCGGCTTCATCGGATCGCACGTCGTCGACGAGCTGCTGGCGCGCGGCTACCGCGTGCGCGTGCTCGACGACCTCTCTCCCCAGGTGCACGGCGACGGGCCGGGCGCCTCCGGAGGACGCTGGGCGCCCGACTACCTGGCCGGCGACGCGGAGCTCGTGCGCGGCTCGGTCGACGATCCGGCGGCCGTTCGGCGCGCGCTCGAGGGCGTCGAGGTGGTCGTCCACTTCGCCTCGCTGGTGGGCGTCGGGCAGAGCATGTACCGCATCGCGGACTACGTGCGCGTGAACGACCTGGGCACCGCACGGCTGCTCGAGGCCTTGAGCGAGCGCCCCGTCGCACGGCTGGTCGTCGCCTCGAGCATGAGCGTGTACGGGGAGGGGGCGTACCGAACTCGCGACGGGCGCTGCGTCGCGGGCGGGGAACGCACCCTCGACCAGCTCCGGCGCCGGGAGTGGGAACCGCGGGGGCCGCAGGGGGAGGAGCTCGAGCCTACGCCCACGCCCGAGACGAAGCCGCCGGCGCTGGCCTCGGTGTACGCCCTGTCGAAGTTCGACCAGGAGCGGCTGTGCCTCATGATCGGCCGCGCCTACGGCATCCCGACCGTGGCCCTGCGCTTCTTCAACGTGTACGGCCCGCGCCAGGCGCTCTCGAACCCCTACACCGGCGTGCTCGCCATCTTCGCCTCGCGCTGCCTCAACGGCCGGCCGCCGCTGCTGTTCGAGGACGGACTTCAACGGCGCGACTTCGTGAGCGTCCACGACGTCGCCCGTGCGTGCCGACTGGCGCTCGAGGCCGACGCCGTCGACGGCGAGGTGCTGAACATCGGCAGTGGCGAGGCTGTCACGGTGCGCGACGTCGCCGAGCGTGTGGCGCGCCGCCTGGGTCGCGCGCACCTCGAGCCCGAGATCACCGGGGACTACCGGGTAGGCGACATCCGCCACTGCTTCGCGGACATCACGCGGGCGCGCGAGCGCCTCGGTTACGAGCCGCTCGTCGGCTTCGAGCACGGGCTCGACGAGCTCGCCGGCTGGCTGGAGACGCAGGTGCCGGTCGACCGGGTCGAGAGCGCGCGGCGCGAGCTGAGCGCTCGCGGGTTGACCCTGTGATCCCGGCCACGACGGACGCCGCGGCCGGGGAGCGCCTCGGGCTCGTGGAGTGGTTCCGACCCGGCGAGGAGGCACGGGTCGAGCGCGTGCTGCGCGACGTGCGCGCGCTGGGCGTGCGCTACCTGCGCACCGGGGTGTCGTGGGCCGACTGGCACACCGCCGAGGGGCGGGCGTGGACACGGTGGCTGGTGCCGCGCCTGGCGCGCGAGGTGGAGCTGCTGCCCTGCTTCACCTACACCCCGCCCTCGCGCGGGATCGAGCCGAGGACGTCGTCGCCGCCGCGCAGGACGCGCGACTACGCCGACTTCCTCGACGAGATGGTCGGGCGCTTCGGCGAACACTTCGCGTGGCTCGAGCTGTGGAACGAGCCCAACAACCTCAACGACTGGGACTGGCGCATGGACCCGTCGTGGAACCTGTTCGCGCAGATGATCGGCGACGCGGCGCACTGGATGCACCGCTGCGGCAAGCGCACGGTCCTCGGCGGGATGGCGCCGACGGACCCCAACTGGTTGCGATTGATGGCGGCGTCCGGCGCCCTCGCCGAGATCGACGCGGTGGGTCTGCACGCGTTCCCCGGGACCTGGGAGTTCCACGGCGCCGGCTGGGACCGGTGCGTGGGGCAGGTACGGGAGGCGCTGCAACCCTTCGGTCTCGAGCCGCAGCTGTGGATCACGGAGGTCGGATACTCCACCTGGCGGTTCGACGAGCGCGAACAGGCGCGCGTGTTCCTCGACGCCGTCGACGCGCCGGTCGAACGCGTGTACTGGTATGCCGCGTGCGACCTGCACGACGACCTGGAGCATCAGGAGGGCTTCCACCAGGACGAGCGCCACTACCACTTCGGCCTGCGCACGTCGGCCGGCGCCCCCAAGCTGCTCCACCGCTGGTGGCAGCGCGGCGGCGTGGGCGAGGTGCGTAGGGCCGTGGCGCGCACCACCCCGCCGACGCCCGCGTGGCGCCGCCGCCGGCCCGTCGTCATCACGGGCGGGGCCGGCTTCGTCGGCACCAACCTCGCCCACCGCCTGCTCGACGCCGGGGAGAGCGTGTTGCTGGTGGACAACCTGGGGCGCGAAGGCGTCGAGAGCAACCTGCGCTGGCTGCGCGAGACGCACGGTGAGCGGGTGCAGATCGACGTCGCCGACGTGCGCGACCGCTACGTCTTCCGGGACGTCGCGGCCCACGCGTGCGCGGTCGTTCACCTCGCCGCCCAGGTGGCGGTGACCACCAGCACCGGCGAGCCCGCCACCGACTTCGACGTGAACGCCCGCGGGACCCTGCACCTGCTGGAGAGCCTGCGCGCGCTCCGGGAGCCGCCGCCGCTGCTGTTCACCTCGACCAACAAGGTGTACGGCGCGCTGGCCGGGCTCGAGGTCCGTGCCGACGGCGCCCGCTACGAGCCCGCGGACCCGGGGGTGGCGGCGTCGGGTGTCGGCGAGGAGGCACGCCTCGACTTCCGCTCGCCGTACGGCTGCTCCAAGGGGAGCGCCGACCAGTACGTGCTCGACTACGCCCGCGGCTACGGTCTTCCGGCGGCCGTGTTCCGGATGAGCTGCATCTACGGGCCGCACCAGTTCGGTACCGAGGACCAGGGCTGGGTCGCCCACTTCCTGCTGCGGGCGCTGGCGGGCGAGGCGATCACGCTGTACGGCGACGGGCGGCAGGTACGCGACGTGCTCTTCGTCGACGACCTGGTGGAGGCCATGCTCCTGGCTCTGCGGGGCCTGCGCGAGGGTGCCGGCGACCTGAGCGGGAGGGCGTTCAACATCGGCGGCGGACCGCAACGCAGCGTGAGCCTGCTCGAGCTCCTCGATCTCATCGCGGAGCTCGGCGGCGAGCGGCCCGCGGTCCGGTTCGGGCCGTGGCGGCCCGGCGATCAGCGCTACTACGTGACGGACACCCGGCGGTTCCGAGCGGCGACCGGTTGGGAACCCAGGGTGTCGGTGCGCGAGGGGGTCGGCCTTTTACGCGCGTGGTTGCTGCGGTCGCGCGGCGCGCGCGTGGGCGTCGCCGGCCCGCGCGCGGTGGCGGCGGGCGCTCGGCCATGAGCGCCCGCGACGCCGCCTCGACCATGCGCGCGGCCGTCATCGACGCTCCGGGCGTGCTGAGCCTGCGGCGGGCGCCGGTACCGCGGCCGGCCGCCGGCGAGGTCCGGTTCCGGGTGGAGGGGTGCGGCGTGTGTGGCTCGAGCCTGCCGCGCTGGGAGGGGCGGTCTTGGTTCGACTACCCGGCGCCCCCGGGGAGCCCGGGCCACGAGGCGTGGGGCACCATCGATGCGGTGGGCGACGAGGTCGAAGGCGTCCGCGTCGGGCAACGCGTGGCGGCGCTGTCGTACCACGGCTTCGCCGACTACGACGTGGCCGAGGCCGCCGCGGTGGTGCCCCTGCCGCCCGCGCTCGACGGCCGGCCGTTCCCGGGCGAGCCCCTCGGCTGCGCCATGAACGTGCTGGAGCGCGCGGACATCGCGGCGGGCCAGACGGTGGCCGTCGTCGGGGTCGGCTTCCTCGGTGCGCTGCTCACGCGCCTCGCCAGCGCCGCCGGCGCCCGCGTGCTGGCGATCTCGAGGCGAGCGTACGCGCTGCAGGTAGCGCGGAGCATGGGCGCCGACGCCACGCTGCAGCTCGGCGACGACGACGCGCTGGTCGAGCGCGTCGAGCGGCTCACGGAGGGCGAGCTGTGCGACCGCGTCATCGAGGCGGCCGGGGTGCAGGCGACGCTGGCGCCGGCCGCTCGGCTCACGCGGGTCCGCGGGCGGTTGGTGATCGCCGGCTTCCACCAGGACGGCGTCCGCGAGGTGGACCTGCAGCTCTGGAACTGGCGCGGCCTGGACGTGATCAACGCCCACGAGCGCGCGCGCGAGCGCTACGTCGACGGGATGCGCCGGGCCGTGCGCGCGTCCGTGGATGGGACCCTCGACGTGCTCGCCGAGCTCACCCGCTGCTACCCGCTGGAGCGCGCCGCGGACGCCTTCGAGTCCATGCGCGCTCGGCCCGACGGCTTCCTCAAGGCCCTGGTGACGGTGGCATGAGGGTCCTGATGAGCACCGACACGGCCGGCGGGGTGTGGAGCTACAGCCTGGAGCTGGCGCGCGCGCTGACGCGACGCGGGGTCGACGTGACGCTCGCGACGCTCGGCGACCCGCCGACGATCGACCAGCGCCGCGAGGTCGCCGCGCTCGAACGCCTTCGCCTCCGCGTGTCGCGCTATCGGCTGGAGTGGATGCGCGATCCCTGGCAGGACGTGTCCGCCTCCGGGGCGTGGCTGCTGGAGCTCGAGAGCGAGGTCCGGCCCGACGTCGTCCACCTCAACGGCTACGCCCACGGTGCGCTTCCCTTCGAGGCGCCCGTGGTGGTGGTGGCACACTCGTGCGTGCTGTCGTGGTGGCGGGCGGTGAAGGGGTGCGACGCGCCGCCCGAGTGGCAGCGTTACGCGGCGGCCGTGCGCGCCGGGTTGCGCGGGGCCGACGCCGTCGTCGCCCCGAGCGCCGCCATGCTCTCCGCGCTGCGCGCGTGCCACGGACCGGTGCCCGGTGCCCGCGTGCTGCCCAACGGCGTCGACCCCGGCGCGCTCGGTCCCGCCGTGCCCGGCCGGCGCGCGCTGGTCCTCGCCGCCGGGCGCGTGTGGGACGAGGCGAAGGCGCTGAGCGACGTTGCCGCCGTGGCCCCCGATCTGCCGTGGCCGGTGGCCATCGCCGGCGCGGTGCCCCACGCGGGCGACCGGCGCGGCAGGGCGGCTGCGCACGGCGGCCCCGGCGACCCCCCGGCGGTCGAGGGGTCGGCCGCGGGCGCGCGCCGCCGGCCGTCCATCGGCCCCGCCGTCCGCCTCGGCCGCCTGCCGCGCGGCGAGCTCGCACGGTGGCTCCGCCGCGCGGGGATCTTCGCCCACCCCGCTCGTTACGAGCCCTTCGGGTTGGCGCCGCTCGAGGCCGCGCTGGCCGGCTGCGCCCTGGTGCTGGGCGACATCGCCAGCCTGCGCGAGGTGTGGGGCGACGCCGCCGCGTACGTACCGCCCGGCGACCTCCACACCCTCCGGGCCACGCTCACGCGCCTGGCGCTGGAGAGCGGCGAGCGCGACGAGCTCGCCCGCAAGGCGCGGCTGCGCGCCGGAAGCTACTCCGCCGCCCGGATGGCGGAGGGCTACCTGGGGTTGTACCGCGAGCTGTGCGCCGCCGGCGCGCCCGGCCGCGACCGGGACCGCGCCACGTTCGCGCGAAGGGCGGTGGGGCCGTGACGATCGTGATGTTCTACCACTCGCTCCTGTCGGACTGGAACCACGGCAACGCGCACTTCCTGCGAGGGGTGGCCGCCGAGCTGGCCCGCCGAGGCCACGATGTGCGCGTCTACGAGCCGGTCGACGCGTGGAGCGTGCGCAACCTCGTGCGCGACCATGGCGAGACCCCCCTCGAGGAGCTGTGGGAGGTGTATCCGCGCGTGACCAGCGTGCGTTACGCGCTCGCCGACCTCGATCTCGACGCCGCGCTGGCCGACGCCGACCTCGTGATCGTCCACGAGTGGAACGAGCGCGCGCTGGTGCGCGCCGTGGGGGCCCACCGGGCGCGCAGCTCGCACTACCGCCTCCTGTTCCACGACACGCACCACCGGGCGCTCACCGACCGGGCTGCCCTCGCGCCGGAGGAGCTAGGAAGCTACGACGGCGTGCTCGCGTTCGGGGAGGTGTTGCGCGAGCGTTACGTCCAACGTGGTTGGGCGCGGCGCGCGTGGACCTGGCACGAGGCCGCCGACATCCAGGTCTTCCGGCCGCTGACCGCCGAGAACCCGGGCGCCGAGAACCCGGGCGCCGAGAACCCGGGCGCCGAGAACCCGGGCGCGCCCGCCGACGACCTCGGGGACCTCGTTTGGATCGGCAACTGGGGCGACGGCGAGCGCACCGCGGAGCTGCACGAGTTCGTGCTCGAGCCCGTACGCCGCCTCGGACTGAGCGCCAGCGCCTACGGCGTGCGCTACCCCGCCGAGGCGCTGCGCGCCCTGCACCGCGCCCGCATGCGCTACCGCGGCTGGGTGCCGAACTTCCGCGTGCCGCGCGTGTTCGCCCGTTTCCGCGTCACGGTCCACGTGCCGCGCCGCCCGTACGTGCGGGCCCTGCCCGGCATCCCGACCATCCGCCCGTTCGAAGCGCTGGCGTGCGGCATCCCCCTCGTGTCGAGCCCGTGGGACGACGTCGAGGGGCTCTTCCGGGCCGGTGAGGACTACCTGCGGGCGCGCGACGGGGACGACATGGCGCGCCGCCTGCGCGACGTCGTGCACGACCCCGAGCTTGCGCGGTCGCTGGCGCGGCACGGACGCGAGACCATCCTCGCGCGCCACACCTGCGCCCACCGCGTCGACGAGCTGCTCGCCATCGCGGGCGGCCTGGGCGCCTCCCGCGCGGTTCCGGCGGTGGCGTCGTGAGTGCGCCGCTGCGCGTGGCGTTCTTCGGCTCGAGCCTGGTGTCGGCGTACTGGAACGGCGCCGCCACCTACTACCGCGGCCTGCTGCGCGCCCTGGCGGAGCGCGGCCACCGCATCACCTTCTTCGAGCCGGACGCGTTCGAGCGCCAGCGCCACCGTGACATCGACGATCCGGACTGGGCCGAGGTGGTCGTGTACCCGCCGGACGCCGCGGCGGCCGAGGCGATGCTGCGCCGGGCCGCCTCCGCCGACCTCGTCGTCAAGGCCAGCGGCGTCGGCGTGCTCGACGAGATGCTCGAGGCCGGTGTCGCCGGGCTGCGCGACGACGCCACCCTCGCCGTGTTCTGGGACGTCGACGCCCCGGCCACGCTCGACCGGCTCCACGGCGATCCCGGCGATCCGTTCCACGAGCACGTGCCTCGCTACGACGCCGTCTTCACCTACGGCGGCGGGCGACCGGTGGTCGAGGCGTACGAGGCCCTCGGCGCGCGGCGCTGCGTGCCGATCTTCAATGCGTTGGACCCGACCACCCACCACCGGGTCGGGCCGGACCCGCGCTTCGCCGGCAGCCTCGGCTTCCTCGGCAACCGCCTGCCCGACCGCGAGTCGCGCGTCGACCAGTTCTTCTTCGGTGCCGCCCTCCGCCTCCCGCGGGAGCGCTTCGTGCTGGGCGGAAGCGGCTGGGTCGACCGGGCGCTGCCGCCCAACGTGCGGTACCTCGGCCACGTCTCCACGCGCGACCACAACGCGTTCAACGTCACGCCGCGCGCGGTGTTGAACGTCAGCCGCGAGAGCATGGCGCGCTACGGCTACTCACCGCCCACCCGCGTCTTCGAGGCGGCGGGGGCGGGCGCCTGCCTCATCACCGACGCCTGGGAGGGGATCGAGCTGTTCCTCGAGCCGGGGCGCGAGGTGCTGGTGGCACATGACGGCGCCGAGGTCGCGGACCACCTGGACGCGCTCGAGCCCGCGACCGCGACCGCGCTCGGGGCCGCGGCGCGCAGGCGGGTGCTGGAGCAGCACACCTACGCGCGGCGCGCGCGCGAGGTCGAGGCGGCGCTGGGCCTGCTCCGGCGCGCCGGACCGGTGGCGTCGTGACGCACGCGCCACCGTCGGTCGACCGATCGTTGAGCGTCGTCGTGCTCGGGCTCTCCATCACGTCGTCGTGGGGCAACGGCCACGCCACCACCTTCCGCGGCCTGCTGCGCGCGCTGGCGCAGCGCGGCCACCGGGTGCTCTTCCTGGAGCGCGACGTGCCGTGGTACGCGGCACACCGCGACCTGCCACGGCCTCCGTTCGGGCGCACGGAGCTGTACGGCGACCTGCGCGAGCTCGAGCGCCGCTTCGCTCACGAGGTGCGCGCGGCCGACGCCGTCATCGTCGGCTCCTACGTTCCGGACGGGGTAGCGGTCGGCGCCTGGGTCGTCGCCACGGCGCGGGGCCTGACGGCGTTCTACGACATCGACACCCCGGTGACGCTGGCCAAGCTGGAGCGCGGCGAGCACGACTACGTGTCGCCCGAGCTGATCGAGCGCTTCGACCTGTACCTGTCCTTCGCGGGCGGCCCGACCCTCGACCTGCTCGAGCGCCGCTATCGCTCGCCGGCCGCGCGGGCGCTGTACTGCTCGGTGGATCCCGAGGTCTACGCGCCGGCCGAGGGGGAGGTCGACCTCGACCTGGGGTACCTGGGCACCTACAGCGCCGACCGGCAGGAGCGGCTCGATGCGCTGCTGCTCGAGCCCGCGCGCCGCGCGCCGCAGCGGCGCTTCGCCGTCGCGGGACCTCAGTACCCCGACGACGTCGCCTGGCCACCGAACGTCGCGCGCTGGCAACACCTTCCGCCCGACCGTCATCGCGGCTTCTACACGCGCCAGCGCTTCACCCTGAACATCACGCGGGCAGACATGGTGCGCGCGGGGTACGCGCCGAGCGTGCGGCTGTTCGAGGCGGCCGCCTGCGGGGTCCCGGTGATCAGCGACGACTGGCCGGGGCTGGAGACCTTCTTCCGCCCCGGTGAGGAGATCCTGGTGGCCACCCGCGCGGAGGACACCCTGCGCTACCTCGAGGAGATGCCGGAGGATCACCGACGCCGCGTCGCCGCGGCCGGTCGGGCGCGCGTGCTGCGCGAGCACACCGCCCGGCAGCGCGCCGCCGAGCTGGAGAGCTACCTACGGCAGCCGCGCGGTGCCGGCTTCGAGCAGCCTGCCTGAACGGGATCAAGCGCCGCCGAGGCCGCGCTCGCGCGCCCACACGACGGCCTCCGCGCGCGTCCTGACCCCCATCTTCGTGTACAGCGCCGCGATGTAGTTGCGCACCGTGCTGGGGGCGAGCCCCAGCTCGCGCCCGATGTCCCGATTGCTCCTGGCGCCGGCCACGAGGTACAGCACGTCGCGCTCGCGTGCCGTGAGATCGGCGATGGGCGTGCTGCGCCCCGAGGGCTTCCCTCGCAGCTCCGCCAGCTTCTCGAACACCGAGCGCGCCAGCCAGGACGTGTCCTTCATGACCTCTTGCAGCGCCTGGGCGAGCTGGCGCTCGCTGCGCTTGCGCTCACTGATGTCCACGACCATGTGGAGCGAGCCGGTCTGGTCGGCGAAGGTCGCGCGCGACACGGACACCAGGACGTCGAGCGAACGCCCGTCCTTGGTCACCAGGTGCGCCTCGACGCCGCTCGAGCCCTGGTCCGGTCCATCGGTCGCGGCCGCGGCGTCCGCCACCCTTCGGCGGTCCTCGCCGGAGCTCCACAGGCCGACGTCGCCGGCGTCGTGGCCCACGGCGTCGGCGCGCCCGTAGCCGGTCAGGCGTTCGAAGGCCGGGTTCACGTCCGCCAGGAGGCCATCCGGCGCCGTCACCACGATCGGGATGGGCGAGGCCCGGAACAGTTCGTGGAAGCGCGATTCGCTCGCCTGCAGGTCACGCGTGCTCTCGCGGACCCGTTGCTCGAGCGCGTCGTTGAGCTCGCGCAGGCGTCTCCCGCGGGCGCCGGCCATGGCACCGGCGATCTGTCGGCTGATCGCCGTGAGGTACTCGCGGTAGTCGCCGTCGAGCGGCAGGCGCGGGCTGACACCCGCGACGATGATCGCCTCGGGCGCCTCGGACGTCGCCAGGGGCATGCGGTCCACCAGGGCGCACGTCGCGCACTCCGGCCAGGGCCCACCCGGGAGCGGGCCGAAACGCTCGGCAAGGTCGCCCACGACCTTCGGCCCATCGCGCAACACGCTCCCGAGGGGCCATCCCGGGCCGTCGTCGCCGGCGGGATCGAGCGCGAGGCGGTTCGGTGAGGCGGGAGCGCCGGCTTCGAGTCCGGCCGACGCCACCAGCTCTGCGATGCCCTCTGCCGAGCGGACCAGGTACAGCAGGAGGAACGGGACGTCGGCGGCGTTCTTCGCCACGACCTCGGCCGCGGCCCGGCAGGCCGCCTCCCGCGAGCCGGCCGCGGGCGCGCGAGCGCCCAGCTCGCGCAGCGACCGCAACCGACGCTCACCGAGCGTGTGGCGCGTGGTCTCGAGGATGACGTTGGACACCCCGTCCACGCGGCCGCTGGCGCTCCTCACGGGGCTGTAGGCGGCGGTGAAGTACGCCTCCTCGGGTCGGCCGTGCCGGTGAACGGGGAAGAGCTCGTCGCACAGCAGGATCTCCTGGCCGGTCGCCAGGACACGCGCGGCGTGGGCGTCCACCGCGTCCCAGGGCTCCGGCCACGCCTCCGCCGCGGGCCGGCCGAGCGACGAGGGGTGCCGTGGGCCGAGGGCCGTACGCCACGCGTCGTTGTAGAGCAGAGCCAGCGCCTCGCCCCAGTACAGGGCGCCCGCGACCGGGGACGCCAGGCACAGCCGCAACGCCGTGCATAGGTGCTCCGGCCACCCGGCGGGCGGCCCGAGCGCGCTCCGCGACCAGTCGCCGGATCGCAGGAAGGCAGCCAGCGGCCCAGCCTCCGCGTGGAGCTCGTCCCCGTGGTCGCGCATCGCTACCGCCTTCCCCCGTGCGACGTCGTGCACCGCACCACCGCGGCGCAACCCGGCGCTGCGCCTGCCCGATGGGGGCGGTGGGTTCCGGTGACGCCCAGGAACCTCTGCGGGCGAGTCGTTGACCCATCCTACGGGTTCGCTCGGCGCCAGGGTCGTCGGCAGGGCACGACACGCCGACCTTCGGGGCTAGGCTGGCCTCATTCATCGCGGGGAGCAGTACGTTCCCCCAAGACGCCCGGCATGGGCGTCCGACCGTGCCCTCGAATGGACTCGTCATGCGCAGCCCCGACCCCATCCGACCAACCCTCGACCCCCCCGCGGGTGCCGCCTGCGTCGCCAACATCGGCGCGCGCGAGCGGCGCCAGCGGCTCACGTTCGGCGTTCTGGCGTCGGCCGTCGCGCTCGCCGGGCTGGCGGCCGAGATCGCGCTCGGTGCCGGTCGCTGGTGGCGCGCGCCGCTCGGCCTCTTGGCCTACGGCGGCGCCACCGGTTGGTACCAGTGGCGCGATCAGACCTGTGTGGCGCTGGCGGCGCGCGACGCGCGCAGCTTCGGAGGCACGGTCGAGCCGATCCGCGATCCGGCCGAGCTCGCACGCGTGCACCTTCAGGCGCGGGGCGTCCGGCGGAAGGCCGCCATCGCGGCCCTGGCCTTCACGGTCGTCGCCCTGCTCCTGCCGAGGGGCTGACGGCGTAACCGGGGCGTCTCCACGCCCCGCGCGGTTGAAGCTTTCACGCTGCTCACGCAGCGTTCCAGGTGCCGCTCACGGACGTGTGGCAGTCTACGAATCGAGGACGCGGGGGCCGCGCGCCACGCGCCTCGGAAGCATCCAATCGCAAGCTACGATCCGAAAGGAGCGACCCATGGCGATCGATTCCCTCCACCGCCTGTACGTCGATGAACTGAAGGATCTGCACGACGCCGAGAACCAGATCCTGGAGGCCCTGCCCGAGATGGCCGAGGCCGCCTCGCACGACAAGTTGCGCGAGGCCTTCGAGCACCACCGGAAGGAGACCCAGGGGCACGTCGAGCGGGTCGAGTCGATCCTCGAGAAGCTCGGTGAGTCGACCAACGGCAAGACCTGCAAGGCCATGAAGGGCATCATCTCCGAGGGCCAGGAGATGTTGAAGAGCACGGCCGAGGGTGCCGTGCGCGACGCGGCGCTCATCTCCGCGGCGCAGCGCGTCGAGCACTACGAGATGGCCGGCTACGGCACCGTCCGCCGCTACGCCCAGATGATGGGTGCGGAGGACGCTGTGCGCCTGCTCGATCAGACCCTGCAGGAGGAGGCCGCCGCCGACGGCAAGCTCACGCGCGTCGCGGAGGAGGTCAACCCGCAGGCACAGCGCTGACGGGCCCCGTTCCAACGACACCCGGCCAACGACACCGGGCCAACGACACCGGGCCAACGACACCCGGCCAACGACACCCGGCCAACGACACCCGGCCAACGACACCCGGCCAACGACACCCGGCCAACGACACCCGGCGGGCCGCGCCGCTCCTGGCGGCGCGGCCCGCCGCCTTCCGGCTTCCGGGGCGGAACGCTCCGCCCCGAGCGTGCCGGTGACAGTGGGAGGCAACGGACGATGGACAACGAGCTGAACGGCAAGAAGATCGCGATCGTGGTGACCGACGGCTTCGAGCAGGTCGAGATGACCGACCCGAAGGGGGCGCTAACGGCCGCGGGTGCGACCATCGACCTGATCGCGCCGTCCGGCGGACGCGTTCGCGCGTGGCAGCACACCGATTGGGGCGACAGCTTCGACGTGGACGTCGAGCTCGCGCAGGCGGATCCGAGCGAGTACGACGCGCTGGTCCTGCCAGGCGGCGTCATGAGCCCCGACAGCCTGCGGCTCGACGAGGATGCCCGCGCCTTCGCGCGCAGCTTCGCGGAGGCCGACAAGGTGGTCGCCGCCGTGTGCCACGGCCCCTGGACGCTCATCGATGCGGGCCTGGTGCGGGGGCGCCGCATGACCTCGTGGCCGTCGCTCCAAAGCGACCTGCGTAACGCAGGTGCCACCTGGGTCGACCAGCCGTGCGTGGTCGACGGCAAGCTCATCACCAGCCGCAAGCCCGACGACCTGCCGAAGTTCGGCACCGCGATCGTGGCTGTCCTGGCATGAGGGCCCACGGGGGCGCCGCGTCTCGACGAGGCGACCCGTTCATGGACCCGCGCACGGAGCACCGCGCCGCTCTAGAGGCCGTGCGCTAGGACCCGTCTCGCCCCGTCCCTCGCGCGGATCCCCGTTGGGGCCGTGCGCCCATCGCCGGGACCCGGCGCGGTTCAGTCGCTGGGGGGCGAGGCGCGCCTCGACGGCTCGGGGGCCGGCGCGAGACCGTCCCGCCCCCCGGTGGCCCCGCCGGGGGGCGCGCTTCCGAAGCGGTCGAGGAACGCCGAGCGCGTCATCCAGAACTCGGTGAAGACGATGTCGCCGAACCGTCGCCCCTCGAGGCTGCCCGGCGCGTACGCACCCAGGAGCGCCCAGGCGTAGAGCCGTTGGAAGAACAGCGGCAGGGCCCACGAGCGGTGCTCGGCGGTCTCGAAGCCAAGCCTGCCGACGAGCCGCGCCCCGCCACCGTGCTCGCTCGCGCCCGCGAACAGGCTCGACACCCCGCCTACCGCGGCGACCGCGGCGAGCGCGGGATCCTCGATCATGCGGCGGGCGAGCGCGCGGCACGAGCGACGGTAGCGCACCAGCAGGCGCGCGGCCCAGGCCGCGGCGCCGGCGCGGGTGGCGGGGCCGTCTGCGCGCTCGTTGCACAGATGGAGCTCGAGGACCGAAGCGCCGGCAGGCACCGTCGCGGCGCCCAGCTCCAGCGCCCGTTGCGTGCGGCGCGTGCGGACCCGCAGGACGTGCTCGCCGCAGGCGTAGCCCTCGCCCGAGATGGGTCGCAGGCCGTAGGCGCGCACCAGCAGCCGATCGAGGCCGCGCACCGCCGGCGCCACGGCGCGCGTGAGGAGGACGGCCGGCGACCGGGCTCGCGCCGGGCGGGGGGGTGGGCGCGCCGGTGCGGGCCCCTCCGTTTCGGGACCCGCCCGGCTCACGCCGGTGGCGCGGCGGCGCCCTCCGAGGACCCCGCCGCGCCCCCAGGGGCGGGGTCGCCGTCGCTCCCAGCCGCCGACACCGGCTTGGCCATGATCACGTCCACCTCCGCGAAGCCCGCGCCGCGGTACAGGGCGCGCGCGCCTTCGTTGTCCGCGAAGACATGCAGGACCAGCCTGTCGACGCCCAGCCGGCGCGCGCGCTCCTCGGCGGCGGCCAGCGCCGCGCGTGCGAAGCCGCGGCGGCGGTAGGCGGCCGCGATCTCGATGTCGTAGATGAAGAGATCCCGGCGCCCCTCGTCGCTTCGCAGCGCGAGCCACAGCACGCCTACGCGCCGCCCGCCGCCCCGCTCCACGATGTCGAACAGGTCGTGACCGGCCGTGCCGCCCCCGTCGGGGAGCAGCTCGAGCGTCTGACGGCGGGCGCGCTCCTCGGCCCCCTCGGCCGCCCAGTTCCCGGCGCGGACGTGGTCGGCGGCGTAGGCGCGCACGAGCGTGTTCAGGTAGTCGGCCACCGCCGCGTCGGTCATGCGCTCGAGTCGGATCGGGCTCGGGTCCACGGGCACCTCCGTGTGCGTTGGAACGATGCTAGCAGGCAGGCGCTGCGGTCGCCCCTCGGGCCCATTGGCCCTCCCGTTCCGCCACCCGGCGACCGGCGACCGGGGCGTCGGGCGAACCTCGGGAGGCCGGCGCGCCGGCTACTGCCGCGCGCGCCGGCGGGCGGTACAACGGGTGCGCGGAGCGCCGCGTCGGCGCTCGAGAGGAGCCGTCATGATCGTCGTCCAGAATCGCGTTCAGGTAGGTGCCGAGCATGCCGCCACGTTCGAGGAAGCGTTCCGCCGGAGAGCGGGCGCCGTCGACGATACGCCGGGTTTCGTGCGCAACATGGTCCTGCGGCCGACCGGAGAAGGGGATCCGTACATCGTCCTGACGATGTGGGAGAGCCGCGCGGCCTTCGAGGCGTGGGTCGGGTCCGATGCGTTCAGCGAGGCCCACCGCGGCGCGCGGGGTGCCGGCGGTCCGGGCATGTCGTCGGCGCTGGAGGTCCACGAGGTCATCCTCGACACCGACGACCCGGAGCTCGAGGCCGGCCCGCTCGCCGGCGCCGCCGCCGGTTGACGGACCGGCCCGCCGCGTCCCTCAGCTCGCGCCGCGCTTGACCACCAGCACGGGGCAGTGGGCGTAGTCGAGGACGCGTTCGGTCACGGAGCCGAGCAGGATGCGCGTCGGGCCGCGTTGCCCGACGTGGCCCATGGCGATGAGGTCCGCGTCCATCTCGCGGGCCAGGGCCACGATCTCCTCGAACGGATCGCCCTCGCGGACGACCGTCCGCACCTCGATGCCGGCCTTCCGCGCCTCGCGCTCGAGCAGCTGGAGGTAGCGGCGGCCGTGTTCGCGAAGCTCGCTCTCCACCTCGGCGTCGCTGCGCTCTCCGAAGCGCCGCAGCTCGCTGAGCACGGCGCGGTCGACCACGAACAGGATCGTCAGGGCTCCGCGACCGCCGCGGAGGAGCCGGAAGGCGAGCTCCGCTGCGCCGATCGACGCCACCGAGCCGTCGGTGGGTACCAACACGGTTGCGAAGACCTGCTCTTGGAGGCTATCTGGCACCCGAGCGCTCCTTTCGCTGCTTGACGCGCTTGCCCCTCAGGAACCCTTCGCGCTCCTGCTCCTCGAGGGCCGCCTGGATCGTACGCACCGCCGCCTCGTACTCCGGGATGAGCAGCTTCTCGAGGGCGTTCACGCGTCGTTGCGTGCGCGCGAGCTCGCCCGCGGCGCGCCAGACCGAGCCGTACGTCTCCGCCCAGGCGCCGAGCAGCTCGCCGGCGTCGAGCCAGCGCTGGCGCGCGAGGTCGACCTGGACGCTCGTACCGAAGGCGCTGTAGGCGAGCGGCAGCGGTTGCAGCTCGAGGTTCACGAGCGGGAGGGCCACCCCCATGACGCTCCGCATCTCGACGGTGCACGAGGAGCGGGCGGCGGGCGCGAGCGATACCCACGCGAGGCCATCGCTGCCCACCGCCAGACGCGCCTCGTGCAAGGCACGATGGGCCGCCGCGAAGCGCTCGCGCACGTCGCGCTCGAGGTGCCCGATCTCGCGCAGCAGGTCCCAAACCTCGCGCAACAGGACCTCGCGCTTGCGCTCGAGTAGCGCGTGCCCTGCGCGGGCCTCCTCGAGCTGGCCGCGCAGCTCGAGCAGGCGGGCGCGTGTGGGTGCGACCTGCGTCCCGGACTCACCCATGCGGGGCTCCGGGCTCGTCGACGGCCCCGTCCGGCGCGTGACCTCCGCCCGAGGGGGCGTGCTCGATCCGGCCCGCGTAGTGCCGCCGGAGATCGTCCTCGCTCACGCGCGTGAGCTCCTCGGCCGGCAGCCGTGAGAGGGCGCGCCAGGCGAGGTCGAGGCTCTCGTCCACCGTGCGCACCTCGGCGGCACCCTGCGTCAGCACGGTGCCCTCGAAGGCGTCGCCGAACGCGAGGTAGGCGCGGTCGACGACCCCGAGCGCCGCCTCACCGATGACCGTCGATAGGTTGCGGATCTCCAACACCCGCGCGTAGGCGGCGTAGATCTGGGCCGCCAACGGCGCGTGATCGGCGCGCGTCCGTCCGGCGCCGATGCCGTCCTTCATGAGACGGGACAGCGACAGCAAGACGTCCACCGGCGGGTACACCTCGGCCCGGTGCAGCCCGCGGTCCAGCACGATCTGCCCCTCCGTGATGTAGCCCGTGAGGTCGGGTACGGGGTGCGTGATGTCGTCGCCGGGCATCGTGAGGATGGGGATCTGCGTGAGCGAACCGGCGCGCCCGCGAAGCCGGCCGCACCGCTCGAACAGCGCGGCCAGGTCGGTGTAGAGGTAGCCGGGGTAACCCTTGCGGCCGGGGACCTCGTTCTTCCGCGCCGACAGCTCGCGCAACGCCTCGGCGTAGTTCGTCACGTCCGTCATGAGCACCAGCACGTGGTAGCCGCGTTCGAAGGCGAGGAACTCGGCGAGGGACAGCGCCACGCGCGGCGTGACGATGCGTTCGGTGGGAGCGTCGTCGGCCAGGTTGAGGAACAGCGCCGTGCGGGACAGCAGGCCGGACGCCTCGAAGCGCTCCCGGAAGTACGAGGCCGTGTCGTGGGACGAGCCGAGCGCGACGAACACCACCGCGAAGCGCTCCCCCTCCCCGGCGATGTGGGCCTGCAGGGCGATCTGCGCGGCCAGCTCGTTGTGCGGCAGGCCCGAGCCCGACAAGATCGGCAACTTCTGCCCGCGGACCAGGGTGTTCATCAGGTCGATGGCGGTGATGCCGGTGTGGATGGGGTCCTGAGGGTAGGCGCGCGCCGCGGGATTCAGCGGCGAGCCGTGCACGTCGACGCGGCGCTCGGGCAGCGGCCGGGGGAGGCCGTCGCGAGGTCGCCCGAGTCCGTCGAAGATGCGCCCGAGCATCTCCTCCGCGACGTCGGCGTGCAGCGTCTCACCGCGGAAGCGGACGCTCAGAGCCTTCGGCGAGAGGCCCGCGGTGTCGCTCCACAGCTCGATGACGGCGGCGTCGTCCGACGACGCCAACACCTCACCCAGGCGGACGTGGTCGCCGGCATGGACCTCGACGAGCTCCCCGTACGCGGCCCTGCCGAACCCTTCCACCACCAGCAGGGGGCCCTCGATGCGGTCGGCGCCGCGGACGTCGATCACGGCTCGCCCCGCCCGGCGAGGCCGCCGGAGAGCGCCGCGGCGACGCGCGCGCGGCCGGCGTCCGCGGGCCGCAGCGCGTCCAACGCCTCGCCGACCTCGCGACGCACAGCGGCCAACCTCGCCTCGGCGTCGTCCGCGACGGTCTCCTTGAGCCGCACCAGGCGCGCGACGTCCAGCGCCTCCCGCAACCGAACCAGCGGCACGCCCGCGTCGACGAGTCGCGCTCCACGCTCGAAGATGTCGACGAAGAGGGCCAGGAGGCGCGCCTGCTTGCGCGGCTCGCAGAAGGCATCGACGGGGTGCAACGCGTTCTGGCGAAGGAAGCCCTCCTTGAGCAGGGACGCGGCGACGAGCACCCAACGCTGGCGATCCGGCAGCGCCTCGGCGCCGATGAGGCGCACCATCTGCTCCAGGCGCGCGTCCTGCTCGAGCACCTCGCCTGCCCGGTGCCGCAGCGCCAGCCAGTCCTCTCCGGCGGCGGCGGTCCACCAGGGCGCGACCGCCTCTGTGTAGAACGAGTAGCTGGTGCGCCAGCTCACGGCCGGGTAGTGGCGCGCGCTCGCGAGCTCGCGACTGAGCGCCCAGAAGGCGCGTGTGAAGCGTTGGGTGTGCTGGGTCACCGGCTCCGTGAAATCGCCGCCAGGGGGGCTGACGGCCCCGATGATGGTGACCGATCCGCGCTCGCCCGACAACGTCTCGACCATGCCGGCGCGTTCGTAGAACGCCGCGAGGCGGCTCGGCAGGTACGCCGGGTAGCCCTCCTCCGCGGGCATCTCCTCGAGCCGGCCGGCGATCTCGCGCAGCGCCTCGGCCCAGCGACTGGTCGAGTCGGCCATCAGGGCGACGTGGTAGCCCATGTCCCGGTAGTACTCGGCGAGCGACAGCCCGGTGTAGATGCTCGCCTCGCGCGCGGCGACGGGCATGTTGGAGGTGTTGGCGATGAGGATGGTGCGCTCGAGCAGCGGTCGGCCCGTATGCGGATCTCTGAGCTCGGGGAACTCGGTGAGCACCTGGGCCATCTCGTTGCCGCGCTCGCCACAGCCGACGTAGACGATCACCTGCGCGTCGGACCACTTGGCGAGGCTGTGCTGGAGCACCGTCTTGCCGGCGCCGAACGGCCCCGGCAGGGCGGCCGCCCCGCCACGCGCCAGCGGGAAGAAGGTGTCCAGCACGCGTTGGCCGGTGACGAGCGGTCGATCGGGATCGAGCCGACCGGCCACGGGTCGCGGTTCGCGTACGGGCCAGTGCTGGACGAGGGGCACGTCGTGCTCCTCGCCGGCGGCGGTCCGGATGCTGGCGACGCGGTCGTCGCGGCCCACCTGCCCGGCGGCCGCCAGGCCGATCAGGGTGCCGCCGCGACCGGGCGGCACGAGGATCCTGTGTTCGAGCAGGGGTGTCTCCTGGACGGTGCCGAGGAGGGTGCCGGGCCGGACCTCCGCGCCTTCGGCGGCCCGCGGGACGAACGCCCACCGCCGCTGCGGGAGGGGGTCGGAGCGCGAGCCACGCACGAGGCCGACGCCGGCCTCGCGCAGGCGCTCGAGCGGACGCTGGATCCCGTCGAAGGTCTGCCCGAGGAGCCCCGGCCCGAGCGCGACCGTCAACGGCCCCCCGCTCCCCAGCACCGTCTCGCCCGGCCGGAGACCGCTCGTCTCCTCGAAGACCTGCACCGTCGCGAGGTCGTGCTCGCTCGCGATGACTTCCCCGGCCAGCCGCAGGTCCCCGACCCACACGAGCTCCAGCAGGCTCAGGGGCGCGCTCGTGCGGACGCGCACGACGGGACCGCTGACCCATTGCACACGCCCCACGTCGGTCACGACCGGCGCCCCGCCCCGGGCGGCGCGGGCGCGACGGCCCGATCGGGTGCGTACGGGTCGGTCGCGTGGGGGTCGGCTGCGTGGGGCTCGGGCGCGTGGGGGTCGGGTGCGTACGGGTCGGGCGCGTGTTCGTCGGGCGCGTGTTCGTCGGGTCCGTGGGGGCCGGCCGGGTCCGTTGCCCCGCGGTCCGCGGCGCGGCGGCCCAACGCGGGCGCGCCGTCGCCCAGCGCCTGCGCCAGGGTGTGCCACACCGGCACCCGCAGCAGCGTTCGGGCCTCGGAGAGGCGAGTCGCGAAGCCGGCGTCGAAGGCGAGCCGACCGCTGCGCACGACGATCCCCCCCTCGGCACCGGCGCCGCCGGCGCGCCGCAGCACCGTCACCCGCACGCCGAGCCGGCTCCCCCAGGTCGTCGCGCGCTCGTCGGTGACCGTGTCGGCGTCCGCCGCGTCCACCTCGACGTCGAGCTCGGCCGCACCGAGGGTGGCCGCGGCGAGGGCGAGGAGCCGCTCGAGCGCGCGGCCGTACTCCTCGGGATCGCGCCGCAAGGTCTCGAGGCGCCGCGCCGCTTCGCCCCACACCGCCTCGAGCAGTGCCTCGCGCGCGTGGAGGTCGAGTCGCAGTGCCTCCAGCTCGCCCTGCGCCAGGACCCTGCGGCTCTGCTCGTCCGCCTGCGTCGTGGCGCGCCGGTGGCGACGCTCGAGCTCCTGCGCCGCCGCATTCCGGGCGTTCTCGAGCACCTCGGCGGCGCGCTTGCGGGCCGCCGCCTCGCGCTCCAGCGCGCGCTGCTCGGCGCGCCGGTGCACCTCCGTGACGAGCGCCTCGAGGTCTCCGTGCAGCTCGCGCTCGGCCACCGCTCACCCCCCCAGGCTCAGGCCGAGGGCGCGCTCGACCCGCGTGCGCAGTGGCGCCGGCGATCCGGCCGGCGGCGCGTGCGCCCCCTCGACCTCGGCGCCCGTCGAGGGCAACTCGACGACCAGGGGCCGGCTAGGGTCGACGGCGGCCAGCCCCAACAGGTCGTGCAGCTCCGCTGCGACGCGCTCCTCGATCAGCACCAGCGCGACCCCGGGATCGTCGAGCGCCCGCGCCACGGCGGCGCGCGCGTCCTCCGGCGCGGCCGGTTGGACGCCCTCGATGCCGAGCAGGCCGAGGCCGGTCACCAGGTCCGAGCCCCCGATCGCCACGATGCGCCCCCTCATCCGCCGGTCCCCAGGATGATGAACGACACGATCAAGCCGTAGATCACGATCCCCTCGGCCAGACCCACGTAGATGAGGGTGCGGCCGAGGAGCTCCGGCTTCTCGGAGATGGCACCGATGGCGGCCGCGCCCGCGAGGCCCACCGCGATCCCCGCGCCGATCGCCGCCAGGCCGGTAGCGACCGCCGCGGCGAGGAACGCTCCCGATCCCCCGCCGTCCTGCGCCAGCGCCGGTGTCGCCACGGCGAGAGCCAGCAGGACGGGCGCCGTCCGGCCCGCCGCGTTACGAACGAATCGCCATCCGCCCATCTCGACCTCCCTGGAACGACAGCGGCACGAAGGGCGTGCCGTCGCCGCGGAAGAAGCGCCCGAAGAACTCGAAGTACTCCAGGCGCAGGGCCTGGATGCCGACCACCACGCCCTCGAAGCCCACGATCAACGCGGTTCCGAAGAGCACCACGAGCCAGCCGCCGGGGCCGCCGGCGTAGCGCAGCACCATCGACGACAACCCCTCGTGGGCCACGGCGAACGCGCCGAGCCGCACGAACGAGAGGCTGTTGGACGCGAACCCCAGGACCGCCTCGAAGAACTCGAAGAAGCCGGTCACGAGCGCCTCGCCCAGGGGCTCGGTGGGCCTCCGGCCGGACAGCCGGGCCATCACCGGCTCCTGCAGCCACAGCACGCCCCCGAAGAGCGCCACGAGGCCGGCCACCACCCCCGGCGCCAGGCGGCCCGTCAGCGCCAACGCGCCGCCGCCGACGAGCGACCAGTAGAGGCACAGCCCGAGCAGGCCGGTCTTCCCGAGCAGCAGACCGTTCAGGTCACGCTCCCGCAGGCGGGTGACGAGGTTCAGGACGAAGCCGAGGTTCAGGACCACGGCGCCCGCGACGACAGAGGCCAACAGCAGGCTCTGGATGCTCTCGAGCGGACGCAACCACAGCGGCGGCAGCAAGGGCGCGCCGAAAACGGTGCCGTAGACCAATCCGAACAGCGCGCCCGACACGCCGGCCGCGGCCACCACGATCATGAACGGCGAGCGGCCCCGTAGGTAGAGCAGGCCGCCGAGCAGCGCCAGCAATACGCCGTGGCCGAGGTCGCCGAACATCATGCCGTACATGAACAGGAACGTCGCGGCGACCACGACCGTGGGGTTGAGCTCGCGGTATCCGGCGAGGCCGAAGGTGCTGACCAGGGCGTCGAAGGGGCGGAGCCACGCGGGGGTCCGCAGCAGCGTCGGGATCCCGTGGCGCCGACGGCCCGGGGGCACGGACTCGAGCACCACGGGACCCTCGGCCGCACTGCGGATGGCGACCCTAAGGTCGCCCAGGCGCCGGTCGGGGACCCAACCGCCGACGAGGTAGACCTCTCCGCGGTTCGGGAAGCGGCGCATGGCGTCGAGCAGCGTGGCGCAGGCGTGCGCGCGCGTCCGCAGCCGGCGCAGGTCGGCGGCGACCTCCGCGCTCAGGCGTTGGCGCTCGGCCTCGATGCGCAGCCCTTCGCGCTCGCACGCCGCCAGCCCATCCTCGATCGCGGCCAGCGCCTCGGTCGGTCGACCGTGAGCCTCGGCCGGCAGCGGTGCGGGCTCGAAGAAGGCGCTTCGAAGCGCGCGGTCGAGGATCGCGGCGTCCTCGCTCGTGCTCGCCGCGGCCACGAGGGACCGCCCGCCGCGCGTCTCCAGCGGAGCCAGCACGAACGCGATGCTGAAGAGCGCCGCCGCGACCCGCGGCATGTTCTCCGCCGGCATGGTGCCGAGCACCAGGTGTTGGTGCTTCAAGTCCCGCAGCGACTCCACCGGGGCCTCGACCGGGCGCAGCAGCTCGAGCTGGGCGCGCGCCACCCGTGCCGCCTCCTCCTGGACCGCGTTGCCCTTCGCCCGCCCGCGCCACGACGCGGCCTTCGCCTCCAACACGCGCAGCTCGGCCTCCAGCGCCGGCAGCTCGGCGCTCGGCCGGACGGGCTCGTCGAGCGCGTCGCCGGCGGGCACCGCGGGCATGCCGCGTCGCCGGGGCGGGCGCGCCGCGGCGCCGGCTGTCGCGCCGGTGTCCATCGCGCCGGTGCCCACCGCCCTCATGCCCCTCGAGCCGGTGTCCATCGCGCCGGTGTCCATCGCGCCGGTGCCCCTCGCGCCGGTGCCCCTCGCGCCGCCCCTCACGGCCCGGCGCGTCGCGGCGCGGCCCGTCGCGACCGCTCCGGTTCCGAGCTCGTCGGCCAACTCGTCGGCCCGGCGCGCCACGCCGCCGGCCCGCGCCGCGAGCTCGGCCCAGCGCCGCTGCGGCGACCAGGTCTCGCTCTCGACCTCCTCGAGGTGCATCGCCTCGGACCGGAGGATCGCCTCGGTGACCGCCTCGAGATCGCGCTCGAACACGAACACGCTGACCTCCTGGAGGCGCTCGGGCAGTAGCAGGCTCATGGCCCGCCCCGGCTTGCCGGCGTGCCCACGAAGCGCGCGGCCAATGAAGCGTCGTCGAGGCCGAGCGCGCGCCCCTCGGCGAGTGCCACGATGTCGCGCGCCTCCGCGTCGGCCAGGACGAGGTGGGCCAGCGCGCACCCGAGGTCCATCGTGCCGCGGGCGAAGGCGGCCTCGGCCTCGGCGACGCGGCGGCGGGTCGCCGTCAGCTCGAGCGCCGCCAGCGCCGCATCGACGGGCAGCGACGGGTCCACCTCGTAACCGAGGCGCGCGGCCTCCTCGGCCACCGTGGCTCCCGTCGCGACGCGCAGCATGGCCTCGAGGCCGGCGCCGAACGCTCGGTGGAGCGTGTAGTTGATCGTCTCCTCGGCGGTCAGGCCGGCCAGGACGCGGTACCGGAACGCCCAGGACAGGTTCTCGACGGCGATCCAGCTCCCCAGGGTGCGCCGTGCCGCAGCGGCGTCGGGGCCGCGAAGACGCGCCAGCACCGCGACCAGGTGTTGGAAGTAGGAGAGGTCGAGAGCGACCTCGAGCGCGAAGGGCGTGGCCCCGGCGCCCTGCTCGAGCACCGTGCGCAGCGGGCGCTCGTAGGCCGTGCCCGCGAGCGCGTCCGCGACGCCGGCGACGCCGGCGGCGTCCAGCAGCTGCGGCCACGCCACCGACGACGCCGGCAGCGCCAGCAGCAGCAACCGCCCGCGCTCCGGCGCGATGCCGAAGTGGTGGCAGCGCAGCACCGTCTTGAGGTTCGCGATCTCGTACCTGCGGGCGTAGGCCCGCACGGCCGCCTGCGGCAGGCCCCACAGCGGCGCCGCGAGCGCGGCGGCCTCCGCCGCCAGGGAGGTCTTCAGGTGCCTGCCGAGGGCCGCGGCGGAGCGCGGCACCCCCGGCCCGTAACGGGTGGCGTCGAGCCTCGACGCGACCTCCTCGAGGCCCTCCGTGGCTCGCAGCCGGCGCCACGCGGGCGGCGCCAGCAGGCTCGAGCGGCGGGCGCGGACCTGGGCGTGGGAGGCGGCGTACCTCAGCGCTCCGATCACACCGGACCCCGCTCCCCGTCCGGCGGGGCCCCCGCGACCCCGCCCCGTGCCCCGTCCGGCCCGCCCGTCCGCTCCGGCGCCGACGTCCCCGCGCCCGCCGTCGCGTCGTCGGTCTCGCCCGCGACCCAGGCGGCCACGGTGTCGGCCGCGCTGCTCGTGGCGCGCGTTAGCGCGCTCGCCCTCGCACCCGCCGTCGCCTCCGCCCAGCGGGCCACCCGCGCGGCGAGGTCGTTCGCGACGGCTTCGCGAGCCGCCCCGACGGCACGGGCGACGGCCGCGAGCGCCTCGCGTTCCCCTCGCGCGGCGGCGGCGGCCAGCATCGCGTCGGCGCGCTCGTGGGCGTCTGCCAGGACCGTGCGGGCGGCGGCGTCCGCCCGCTCGAGCCGGCGGGCGGCTTCCTCCTCCGCCGCCAGCAGGCGCCGGACGATCTCGCGTGCAGGCGCGCGATCGGCCACGACGCTCTAGCCCCTTCCTCGAGCGTCCGGGGCGGGCCGGCCGGGGCCCCCGCCGTCGGGCCGCGGCACGGTCCGCGCGGCTGCGCCACGACGCGGGACGCTCATCGGCGGTCGGATCCTACGGTCCCCCGCGGGGGGAGTCGTCGACGGCGCGAACGACGAGGTGCGGCTTCTCCGAGCGGCGCAGCACGCCCTCGGTGACCGAGCCGAGCAGGACGCGATCGATGCCGTGGCGCCCGTGGGTGCCGAGGACGGTCACGTCGTGGCCCGCTTCGGCCTCGAGGATGGCGTCGACGGGGGGCACGTTGCGCACGAGGCGTGTGACGGCCTCGACCCCCGCGGCGCGTGCCGCGGCCGCGCCCTCGCTCAGCGCCGTCTCGGCGGCGCGCTCGAGCGCCTCGTAGATGTCCCCGTAGTACCCGATCCCCTCGGCGTAACCGTACACGCCGCGCAACGGGTTGTCGACGACGGAGAGGAGCGTCAGCGAGGCGCCGAACGCCCGCCCGAGCTCGACGGCTTCGGTGAGCGCCCGCTCGCTGCAGCGGCTGCCGTCCAGCGGCACGAGGATGCGCCTGAACTCCATGCTCGCCTCCCTCGATCGACCCGAAAGCGCCGTACCCGTGGCGTCAGTATCTGGAGGCGGGCACCGGAGGGCAAGGTTCGAATGTCCTTCGGGGGTCCACGATTGCGCCCGCCACCCGTGGGGGCGTGGCGGGCGCAGAGGTCGCGTCCGGCGAACGCGGAGGGGCGGGGCGGGTTCCCGCGTACGGCGGGCCGCGGCCCGCCCGCGGAGGTTCGGCTCTCAGAGCCCCGGCAGGCCGGCGTTCATCTCGACGAACGGGACCCGTTCGTCGGGCCCATCGATGCTCAGAGTCCCGACAGGCTGGCGTTCTTCTCGATGAACGAGGCCCACTCGTCGGGCACGTCGATCTCGGGGAAGATCGCGTCGACCGGGCATGCGGGCACGCAGGCGCCGCAATCGATGCACTCCTCGGGGTGGATGTAGAACTGGTCGTCCGCCTCGTAGATGCACTCGACGGGACACACGTCCACGCAGGACTTGTCCTTGACGCCGATGCAGGGTTCCGTGATCACGTAGGCCATGGTTTCCTCTCCGGGTCGATCCGCCTTCCTGTCCCACCGGCGGCCGCCCCAGGGGCGACGGCGCTTGGACCGTCCCGCGTGCGCGCCGCGCAGACCTCGGCACACCTGACCCACCCTATCAGGCGGGACCGGGGGAGCGGTCCGATGGCGGACCCTCACATCGGAGTTTTATCAGGCGGCGGACGGCCGCCGCAAGGACGTTTGTCCGTGCCGGGCCCGGAGCCGCGGGGCGGTCAGGGCGGATCGCCGCGCAGCGCGGCAGCGTCGGTCATGCTCACGCCCACCATGGTCTCGCGGTCTTCGAAGCCGAGCCGGCGGTAGAGCCCGATGGCGTCTTCCTCCGGGTCGGCCACGATCACCAGCGTTCGCGCGCCGAGCGTTTCCGCGGCGAAGCGGCCCGCCTCGGTCACGAGCGCGGAGGCAAGCCCCCGCCGTCGCCAGCGCGGGTGGGTCTCCACCGCCTGGAAGCGTGCCACGCCCTGGCGCGCGAAGATGCCGAGGTCGGCGACCAGGCGCTCGCCGGCGAACGCCCCGAACCATGCGCCGGTGCCCGCCTCCGCCATCGCGCGGTAGGCGCGGTTCCGGGGCGCGCGGAACGCGCGGTAGCTCGCCTCGCTCTGCCCCTCGTGCCGCAGCTCGGCCTGCAGGTCGAGCGCGGCCGACCAGTCCCGCTCGCCGCGCAGCGCCCGCAGCTCGAACCCTTCCGGGGTGCTCGCCGCCCCCGCCTCGGGGGCGCCCGCGCCGCGCACGAGCACGTTGACGCGCTCGGCTTCGAGGCCGCGCGCCTCGAGGGCCGCGAGCCCGTCCGTGCCTCCCGTCGGGTCGTCCCACGCCAGCGTCAGGTGGCGTACGCGTGGATCGCGCCCCACCCGCTGCTGGAACAGTCGTGGACCGCGATCGGCGTCCGCCGGGCGCATGGGCCGCAGGAACACCACCAGGTTGCCCCAGTGGAACGTCGGGTTGTCCGGCGATACCACGATCAACGCGTCCGCTGCGCGCTCGATGCGGGTCGTGGGGCCGAGCGTCCAGAGATCGGTCCACAGCCCCAGCGACGCCAGGCGGGGGAGAGGCTGTCCGTGGGCGCGGTCCATGGGCCGGGTCCTATGCGGGCGAACAGGACGAGGCCACCCGGCATCGGACGGGCGGCGGTGGCGTGCGCGTTGTGGGCTCTCGGGGCAAAAGAAGGGAGCAACCCGGGTCGCCTTTGCCTGCTCTGTCGGTACTCCTGCAGCGGAGTTACTCGGTCGAGCCTCTAGTGGGACGAGGGTTGCTCGTCAAGAAGTGGTCTTTAGCCTCTATGGTTCAGACCTCCTTCCACCTGTGATGATAGACCCGTCCGCGGAGCGCCGGTAGGGTTGCATGTCCTGGCGCGCCGAGCCGAGTTTGGCTATACTAGGTGTTTGGAGCGCCGGCCCTTACGGACCGGCGCCCTTGCGTGCTGCACGCCGCGTCCGGCGCCGCCCGGGCCCCCATGGAGGGCGCCCGGCGGCGCGCGGCGCGGGCTCGGCGCGCCCGACCGGGCGAGCAGAGCCCGCCTCACATGAAGATGCCGCCGAGAGCCGCGATGAGGCCCGCGAAGATGAGCGACACCGTGTTGATCACCTTGATGAGCGGGTTGATCGACGGCCCGGCCGTGTCCTTGTACGGATCGCCGACCGTATCGCCCACGACGCTCGCGGCGTGCGCGTCCGAACCCTTGCCGCCGTAGTTGCCGTCCTCGATGAACTTCTTGGCGTTGTCCCAGGCCCCGCCGCCGTTGGCCATCATCAGGGCCATCATGAGCCCGCTCGCGATCACGCCGATGAGCACGCCGCCGAGCGCGAGCGGCCCGAAGAGAACGCCGGTGAGCAGCGGCGCGACGACCGCGAGGATCCCCGGCAACGCCATCTCGCGCAGCGCCGCGGCGGTCACGATGTCGACGGCGCGGCCGTACTCGGGCTTGGCCGTGCCCGCCATGATGCCCGGGATCTCGCGGAACTGGCGCCGGACCTCCTCGATCACGGCTCCGGCGGCCTTCCCGACCGACTCCATGAGGAAGGAGCTGAACAGGAACGGGAGCATGGCGCCGATCAGCAGCCCCATGAGGACCACGGGGTCGTTGAGGCGGAAGGCGTTGTCGCCGTACAGCGCGGGTTTCGCGAGCTTGATGCGTTCGGCGTAGTCGGCGAAGAGCACGAGCGCCGCGAGCGCCGCGGAACCGACGGCGTACCCCTTGGTGACGGCCTTGGTGGTGTTGCCTACGGCGTCCAGGGCATCGGTGTTGGTGCGCACGTCCTCCGGCAGGTCCGCCATCTCCGCGATGCCGCCCGCGTTGTCGGTGATGGGCCCGTAGCTGTCCATGGCCACCACCATGCCGGTCACGGACAGCATGGCGACGGCGGCGATGCCGATGCCGTAGAGACCCGCCAGCGCCCAGGAGGTGAACACCGCCAGCACCAGCACGATGACGGGCCAGGCCGTCGACTGCATGCCGACCGCGAGGCCGCTGATGATGTTCGTGGCGCTGCCGGTGACCGACGCGCGCGCCACGCGCTGCACCGGCGCGAAGCGGGTGCCGGTGTAGTACTCGGTGATGAACATCAGGAGCACCGTCACGACGATGCCGACGATGCTGGCGCCGAACAGGCTGCCCCAGCCGGCGGCCCGGTCGAGCACGGAGAAGTCGAAGCCCCGGAACATCAGGTAGGTCGCGATCACGAAGCCGACGATGCTGATGCCAGCGCTCACGAAGACCCCGCGGTACAGGCCGTTCATGATGATCCCGCTGCCGGGGAGGCGGACGAACTGCGTGCCGACGATGCTGGCGATGATCGCGATGGCGCCCAGCACGAGCGGGAACATCACGAGGTTGGTGACCGTGTTGGTGCCCGGCAGCAGGTAGCCCAGGAAGACGGCGCCGATGGCGGTGACCGCGTAGGTCTCGAACAGGTCCGCGCCCATGCCGGCGCAGTCGCCGACGTTGTCGCCGACGTTGTCCGCGATGACGGCCGGATTGCGGGGGTCGTCCTCGGGGATGCCCGCCTCCACCTTGCCGACGAGGTCGGCACCCACGTCCGCGGCCTTCGTGTAGATGCCGCCGCCGACGCGGGCGAAGAGGCTGATGAGGCTCGCCCCGAAGGCGAAGCCGACCAGCGGCTCGACCGGATTGGGCAGTACCAGCACGGTGTTGAACAGCCAGAAGAAGCCGGACACCCCCAGCAGAGCGAGGCCCGCGACCGACAGCCCGGCCACCGCGCCGCCGTTGAAGGCGATGCGAAGGGCGCCCGCCACGCCGCCGCGCGCGGCCTGGGCCACCCGAACGTTGGCGCGGACCGCGACGTTCATCCCGACGTAGCCTGCGATCGCCGAGAACAGGGCCCCCACCAGGAAGCCGACGGTCGTCCACCACCACTGCGTGCGGTCGACGCCGGAGCTGATGACCGCCACGAAGGCGAAGATCAGCCCGATCACGATCGCGACCACCAGGATGGTGCGGTACTGGCGGTTCATGTACGCGCCCGCACCCTGCTTGACGGCGTCCGAGATCTCCACCATGCGGGCGTCGCCGGTGGGGGCCGACAAGACGGTCCGGGCGACGACGGCCGCCGCGGCCAGGGCAACCAGAGCCGCGATCGGAACGAGGATGATGATTCCGTCCATGCTTCCTCCAGGGCGACACCCGCGCGGCTCGGTCTGGTTGCGTGTCGTCGGTGTCGACGCCGCTCAGGGCTGAAACGCAAACATGAGTGTACCACGCGCGCGCGGGCTCCACCTCGCGTCGGCGTCCGCGCCGGCGCGCTCCGCGCGCCAGGCGCGGTGTAAGGTGGGCCCCACGTACGGAAGGGAGGCCTGCATGAGCAAGCACCCTCTGGCAGGGCAGCCCGCTCCCAGCGAGCTGCTCGTCAACGTCCCGCGTCTCGTCGCCAGCTATTACACCGTCCGACCCGACGCCTCCCGCCCGGGCGAACGGGTGGCTTTCGGCACCTCGGGCCATCGCGGCACGAGCGAGGAGGCCTCGTTCAACGAGGACCACATCGCCGCCATCAGCCAGGCGGTGTGCGAGTACCGCGCCCGCCAGGGGGTGCGGGGCCCGCTGTTCCTCGGTGCCGATACGCACGCCCTCTCCGAACCCGCCCTGCGCACCGCCGTCGAGGTGCTGGTCGCGAACGACGTGCGGGTGGTGCTCTCCGCGGACTTCGCGCCGGTGCCCACGCCCGTCGTGTCGCATGCCATCTTGACCCACAACCGCGGCGGCGCCGAACGCGCCGACGGCGTGGTCATCACCCCGTCGCACAACCCGCCCGCCGACGGCGGTTTCAAGTACAACCCGCCGCACGGGGGCCCGGCCGGCACCGACGTAACCGGTTGGGTCCAGGCGCGCGCCAACGCCCTGCTGGAGTCCGGGCTCGATGGCGTGCGCCGCACTACCTTCCGCCGCGCCCTGGAGGACGGGGGCGCGGAGCGGCGCGACATGGTGACGCCGTACGTGGACGATCTCGCGCAGGTGGTCGATCTCGACGCGGTGGGCGCGTCGGGGCTGCGCCTGGGGGTGGACCCGCTCGGCGGCGCCTCGCTGCCGTACTGGGATCCGATCGCGGACCGCTACGGGCTGGACCTGCGTGTCGTGAACCGACGTCTCGACCCCGCCTTCGGCTTCATGCACGTGGACCACGACGGCAAGATCAGGATGGACTGCTCGTCGCCGGACGCCATGGCGGGGCTCATCGCCCTGCGAGGCGACTTCGACGTCGCCTTCGGCAACGATCCCGACAGCGACCGGCACGGCATCGTCACGCCTGCGGGCGGGCTCATGAACCCGAACCACTACCTGAGCGTGGCGGTGGATTACCTCTTCCGGCACCGGCCGGACTGGTCGACCTCCGCCGCGGTCGGCAAGACGTTGGTGTCGAGCTCCATGATCGACCGGGTGGCCGCGGACCTGCGGCGCCCGCTCATGGAGGTTCCCGTCGGCTTCAAGTGGTTCGTCGACGGGTTGCTCGACGGCAGCTACGGCTTCGGAGGCGAGGAGAGCGCCGGCGCGTCGTTCCTGCGGCGTGACGGCACCGTCTGGACGACCGACAAGGACGGGATCCTGCTCGACCTGCTGGCCGCGGAGATCACCGCGACGACCGGCAGGGATCCCGCGGAGCTCTACCGCGACCTCGCCGCACGCCACGGCGAACCGGTCTACGCCCGCGCGGACGCGCCCGCCACGGCCGCCCAGAAGGACGTGCTGGCGCGGCTGGCGCCGGAGGACGTGCGCGCCACCGAGCTCGCGGGCGACCGCATCACGGCGCGCATCACCCGGGCGCCCGCCAACGACGCCCCCATCGGGGGGCTCAAGGTGGTGACGGACGCGGGCTGGTTCGCCGCGCGCCCCTCCGGCACCGAGGACATCTACAAGATCTACGCCGAGAGCTTCCGCGGAGCCGAACACCTCGAACGGATCCAACACGAGGCGCGCGCGATCGTACAGGCCGCTTTCGAGGCGGCAGGCGCCTGAGGCGGGGGTGACGGGGGACCCCATCGCGTTCGGTTGAGCGCCGGCGCGGCTCGCGGGAACCCGGTGGCCGCCGGGTGTGACGATTTGTTCATTGCCGCCGACGGGGCGCGAGCGTAGTGTTGGCGCATGGCCAGGTCGTCCGCCGGTTCGCCCAGCAGGATGCGCGCGAGCGACATCGTCGTCGACGATGCCACCCTGACGCTGGGGGCGAAGGGCGCGTTCGTCGTCATCACCCTGCTCGGGCCGGGGTGCTCGCTCGAGGAGATCGCCAAGCATTGCCTCGGCGATGCCGCTGTCGTGGCGGCGGCCGTGCGGGAGCTCGAGAGCCACGGCTACGTCGATGTGGTCGGTGGCCGGGCGTCGGTGCGCGACACGGGCGAGTTCGGGATGATCTGAGCCGGCCCGCCCCGACGGGTCCGTCCTTCCCCTACACCGGTGTAGGCGTGCGGCCGACGCTGCGCGCCCTCCCCCTACGTAGCCTCCGGACAGGCGCGCGAGCCCCGGCGTGCCGGCGTCCGTGATGCCATGGCGCCGCTCCCCCGAGGGCCGTGCGCAGCGCGACCGCGACGCGGCCGCGCGACGGGAGGGCTCGGGATGGAACGGGACAGGCGCTCGACGATGGTCGCCGGACTGCTCATCGCGCTGGGCGTGCTCTTGCTGTTGGATCGCGCCGGCTGGCTCAGCGGGGTCGGCGGCTGGCTCTGGGGGTTGATCTTCCTCGGCGGCGGACTGGCCTTCCTGGCGGTCTTCTACCGTGACCGGACGCGTTGGTGGGCGTTGTTCCCCGGCTGCGGCCTGCTCGGGCTGTCCGCCGCCACCCTGATGGATCGGTCGGGCGGGCCGCTGTTCCTGGCGCTGCTCGGGCTCGCGTTCGCGCTGGTGTACGCCGGCGATCGCAGCCGGTGGTGGGCCGTGATCCCGGCGGGGGCGCTGGCGACGCTCGCGCTCGTCGCGTGGATCGACGTACGCGCGCCGGGGTACGACACCGGCTGGGTCTTCCTCGTTGGCATGGCGGCTACCTTCGCGGCGCTGGCGTTCCAACCGGAGCCGATGCGCAAGCGCTGGGCGCTCTATCCGGCCCTGGGCCTGGCCGCGCTCGCGGCGATCACGCTGGTGTCGAGCGACACGGCGCCGATCGTGATCTCGATCGGCCTGATCGGCGTGGGCGGGTACCTGCTGTGGCGCCGTAGCGAGGGGCCGGGCGCCCTCCCGCGAAAGCGTTCGGGCACCTGAGCCAAGCGGCTCGGCGCCGCGGCGCCGGCACCGGGGCGGCAGATCGCCACGCTCGAGCACGGGCGCGGCGGGATCCGCCCCCCTCGCCGCTCAATCGATGACGGCAGGAACGCTGAGGATCGGAATCGCGCTGGAGCGGATGAGGGCGTCGGCGCGACTCCCGAGGAGGAGGCCCAAGGCGCTGGTGTGACGTCGCAGGCCGATGGCGATGACGTCGGCTCCGACCTCCTGCGCGATGCGGGGGAGCTGCTCCGCGGCGTTGCCCTCGCGCAGCACGTAACGCTCGGCGACGTCGCCGGCGAGCCGGTCGAGCGCGTCGGTCACGGTGCTGGTGTAGGCGGCGTCGTCCTGCACGCGGGCGTCGTCCAGCACGTGGGCGACGACGAGCCGGATCCCGAAGCGGTGCCAGGTACGGCACAGGTCCCAGGCGCGCCGCGACGCTTCCCCGAAATCGGTGGCGACCAGGATGCGCTGCACCCGCACGGCCGTGGCCTCGTCTCGCACGGTCATGACAGGCGCCCTGCTGCGGCGCACGAAGCGCCCGGCGATGCCGCCCAGGAAGAAGTTGTCGAGCCGGTTGGCGCCGTGCGCGCCCATCACGATCAGGTCGAAGTCGGGCGCGAGGTCGAGGAGCTCCCTGAGCGGGTCGCCCCAGCGCAGCTCGGTGGTGCCGTCGGGGCTGGCGAGGTGGCGCAGCATCTCGTGGATCTGCTCGACCTCCAGGCGGCGTTCCTCGTCGAGGCGCTTGGTTAGCTCGGGGTTGATGTTGTCGAGCTGCGGTTGCAGGAAGCCGCGGCCACCCGGTCCGCCGAACCGCTGCTGCACGTGCACGACGTGGAGCTCCCCGGTCGCGCGCTGGCGCAGGTCGCGCGCGAGGGAGAGGGCCTTCTCGGCCGTCCGGGAGAAATCGGTGGGGTGCAGGATGCGCATGGATCGTCCTCCGTCGTCACGGGCGCCGCGGGAGGTCGTCGGGCGCGCCGGGCCGTCGCCGCACGGCGCCTCGCGCGGTGCGGGGGGCGCCACGCTTCGGCTGGGCGGTGGATGCGATCACTGTAGCAGAGGGTCGCGGGCCCTCATGCACGGCGCCGGCCGGCGTGGCGTAGCGCGGGGCGGGGTTCGCCGCCGGCGGCCACGCGCGTGCGTGGCCTCAGGTGGATGCCCGCGTCGGACAGCTCGGCCAGGAGCAGGAGCTCGAGCGCCGGCAGGCGCGCCTCGATGCCGGACGACAGGCCGACACCCAGGGCGTCGTCACGCTTGCCCGGTTCCACGCCCATCGCCACGATGCGCGTCGGCGGCAGATCGCCTTGCGCCTCGACCGTGGCGAGCAGCTCGGGCAGTTGCAGCTCCTCGGAGGACAGCTTCGCGTGGCGCACGCCCTCGGGCACGTCGTGGTGAGTGTAGCGATAGATGGACCCCAGCGGCGCTGCGACGGCGTCGACGACGATCGCGCGACGAGCCTGCTGGAGGTAGGGGACGATGTGCCAGCCGAGGGCGCCGCAATCGATGATGCGCAGGTCGGGGGGGATGCTGTAGGTGCGGCGGATGCGGTGCACGACGTAGACGCCGAGCCCCTCGTCGCCGTAGAGGATGTTCCCGACCCCGAGGAGGAGGACCGAACGGGCGCCGGTGGACGCGCCGTCGCGGTCGTCCGAGGAGGAGCCGGCACCGGCCCGCGCTGATGCGGCGCTACCGTTCTCGCCAGGGTGTTCGTCCTTCGGCGGAGGGCTCGCATCCCGGCATGCCCGCCCCCTGACCGTGGTCCGTTGGGGCCTTCCGCCCATCGTGGTCACCTCGCCCCATGCTAGGTGGCGAGAAATCGGCAGGGACAGGTAGGAATGTCCTGGCAGCGGCGCATGTCCCGGCTCCGGCCGGGGCGGCGACCGTCACGACGGCGCGGCGTCCGCCTTCAGGAGCCTGAGCTCGTCGACCAGGATGCGCGTGATCGCCAGGCGGCAGGTTCCGCAGGTCGCGCTCGCGCCCGTGCGGCGCGTGACCGCGTCCACGTCGAACTCGCCTTCGTCGCGCGCGAGGCGCCGGACGGCTTCGGCCCGCACGCCGTGGTGCGGACAGACGATGTCCGGCCCCGCGCCGGCCTCGTCCGCCGCGTCGGCGGCGGACGCCTCCCCGTAGCGCGCCTCCCAGAACAGCCGCTCGAAGCGGAGCAGGCCCGCCTCGAAGTCGGGGTGGTCGAGCCCGAGCGTGTCCAGCGTCTCCTCCCGCTGGAGCAGCGGGACCTCGAAGCGATGGAGGTGCTCGAGCGCCCGCCGCGCGGCGGGGTCGAGCTCGGCGCGGCGTTCGTGCAACCGCTCCAACGCCGCCGACGTCCAGGGCGCCTCGTCGTCGTGCATGCTCAGAAGCGGCAGGAGCAGCCGCCGCGCGGCGAGCGTTCGTTCCTGCTGGGTCTCGATGAACTGACGCAGCGAGATCATGCGGTCTCCTCGTGGCGCGGCGACGTGCGCCGCCGCGACAGGCACGGATGCGGCCTCAACAGATGCGGGGGAGCTGCTCCTCGATGGGCATCTCCAGCACGCGGCGGCTGCCGTAGGCCGTCTCGATGAGTGCCATGCCGGCGGGTTCGAGCACGATGTCGCCCATGATGGCGGCGTCGAGGCCGAGCGGGTGGGCGCGCAGGGCCGCGAGCGCGGCCTCGGCCTCGGAAGGGGGCACGGCGGCGAGCAGCTTGCCCTCGTTCGCCGCCAGCAGGGGATCGATCCCCAGCATCTCGCTGTACTCGACCACGTCGTGCTTGAGCGGTACCTGGTGATCGAAGACCCGGACGCCGAACGGGCGGCCGTGCGCCATCTCGTTGGCGACGGCGGCCAACCCGCCGCGCGTGAGGTCGCGCAGGAAGTGCGTCCCGGGAGCCGCGGTCAGCAGGGCGTCGACCAGACCCACGAGGGGAGCGACGTCACTCGTGAGGGCGAGACCCACGTCGAAGCCCTCGCGCTGCGACATCACGGCGATGCCGTGATCGCCGAGCGTGCCGTTCACCAGCAGCACGTCGCCCGGCGCGAGCCGTCGCGGCCCCAGGTCCCGCCCGTCGGGCATGAAGCCGATGCCGGTGGTGTTGATGAAGATGCCGTCGCCCTTGCCGCGCTCGACGACCTTGGTGTCGCCCGTGACGATCGCGACGCCCGCCTCGTCGGCGGTGGCCTTCATGGAGCGCACCACGCACGCGAGGTCGTCCATCGCGAAGCCTTCCTCCAGGATGAAGGCGACGGAGAGGTAGCGCGGGGTCGCGCCCATCACGGCGAGGTCGTTGACCGTGCCGGCGACGGCCAGGCGGCCGATGTCGCCGCCCGGGAAGCGCCACGGCTTGATCGAGTGGGAGTCGGTGGCGAACGCCAGCCTGCCGCCCGGGTTGTCGAGGATGGCCGCGTCGGTCAGCTCGGCGAGCGGTGTGCTGGCGAAGGTCGCCACGAACAGGTCCTCGATGAGCTCGAGGGTGAGCTTCCCCCCGCTGCCGTGCGAGAGACGGATCGATTCGTAGCGTTCGTTAGGCGCGCGTGCCATGCTCGCCCCCCGTCGGCCCCTCGGTCTGCGCGCCGAGCGGCGCGCCCGGAGCTACCCGGACCGCGATGCGGCCCGCGCCCATGCCGTACTGGTACCAGGCGCGGCACGTCCCCTCGTGGCTCACCATGCAGGGGCCGTACGGGTTGTCGGGGGTGCACAGCTTGCCGAAGACGGCGCAGTCGCTGGGCCGGGCGAGACCGAGCGTGATGTCCGCGCAGCGGCACCCCTTGGGGTGTTCCCGCGAGCTGCGCTCGTGCGGTTCGGCGAGCACGGCTGCGAAGCGCTCGGCGGCGCTGTAGCGGCGGTACGAGTCCCTCAACCGGTAGCCCGACGCGGGGATGTCCGCGATGCCCCGCCAGCGCTTGGAGCTGCTCTCGAACACCAGGTCGAGTTCGCGCAGGGCCTTCTCGTTGCCGTCGTACGCGATCACGCGCCCGTAGGTGTTCTCCACCGAGGGCGCGCCCTCCACGAGCTGCCGCAGCACGCTCGCGATCGCGGCGAGGATGTCCACGGGCTCGAAGCCCGCTGCCGCGCAGGCGATGCCGCGCTGCGCGAGGTGCTCGTAGATGCGCAGGCCCGTCACCGCCGCGGCGTGGCCGGGCAGCAGGAAGCCCTGAACGTCGAAGCCTTCGAGCTGCGGCAACAGCTCCGTGGCCGGCGGGGTGTAGTAGTTCGCCTCGATGATCGAGAAGTTGTCGGGCGCGCCACGGAGCAGCAGCGCGGCGGTGGCCACCACGGTCGTCTCGAACCCGACCGAGAAGAACACCACCTGCCGGTCCGGGTTCGCGCGCGCCAGCGCGCTCGCGTCGAAGACGCTGTACACGGCGCGCACATCCGCGCCCTGGGCGCGCGCGTCGAGCAGGCTCATGCGGACGTCCCCCCTGCGCTCGCCGCGCAGCGGGAGGCTCCCCGGCACCCCGAGCATGTCGCCGAAGGAGGTGAGGATGACGCCGGGTTGCAGGGCCAGCCGGATCGCCGCATCGATGTACTCGGTGTCGCACACGCACACGGGGCAGCCGGGACCGGCCAGCACCTCGACGCTGTCGGGCAGCAGGTCGCGCAAGGCGTAACGCCCCATCTCGTGCTCGTGGGTCCCGCAGATGTGCATGATCTTCACGGGGCCACCGTAGGCTGCCGCGAGCTCCGCCACGCGCTCGGCGAGACGGCCGACGAGGGCCGCGCTCTTGTACACCTCCGGCCGGAAGGCGCGCCCGCTCACGACGTCGGTTCCTTGCCGCCGCCGGGGCGCGTTGCGGCCAGCCCCTCGCGGACCTGCTCGCTGAGCTCCTTCTCGTCGCCGAAGATGTAGCGGGTGATGAGCTCGAGGTTCTCGCGCGCGTCGTCCTCGTCGATGCGCTCGACGGCGAAGCCGGCGTGGACGACCAACCAGTCTCCCTCGCGCACGCGCTCCACCAGGCCGGTGAAGCAGTGCTGAACGCCGCTTCCGACGCGGACAAGGCAGGAGTCGGCGTCCTGCACCTCGACGACCTCGTAGGGGATTCCAAGACACATGGCGTTGCCTCCTAGCCCTGCCCGGCAGCTCGACGCGCGCCGGGCGCGCGCGCTGCGCGCGCACCGTCGGGCGTGGGAGCCAGGGCCGAGGGTACGTGGGTCGTGGCGGCGAGCGCCGCCTGCCCGAGGGAGATGCCGCCGTCACCGGGCGACACCTGGGTGTTCCACCACATCGCGAGGCCGCGCGCCGCGAGCTCCTCGCGCGCGAGGGCGTGGAGGCAATGGTTCTGCCACACGCCGCCCGACACCACCACCGCGCGGGCGGCGTGAGCGCCGGCGAGGCGCTCGGCGGCGTCCGCGACGGCGACGGCCAGGGCCCGGTGGAAGCGCAAGGCGCTCACGGGCGCGGGCACGCCGCGCGCCACGTCGTCCAGCAGGGCGTGGAAGAGGGGTCGATGATCCCACTCGACGCCGTCGAAGGGGAGACGGAAGGGGGTGGCCGCGGGCGGCGCGACGGGGTCCCACGCGCTCCGGGCGAGCCCCTCGAGCCACATCGCGGCCTGCCCCTCGAAGGTCATGGGGCGACGGAAGCCGAGGAGGGCGGCGACGGCGTCGAACAGCCGGCCGACGCTGGTGGTGGCGGGCGCGCGCGTGCCGGACGTGATCATCGCCTCGGCCAGGCGGACGGTGCGGGGCTCGAGCAGCGCGCGCCAGCGCCCGTCGTCCTGGCCCACGAGGAATCCGACGGCGGCCTGCTCGGGTCGCCGCGCGGCAGCGTCGCCGCCGGGCAACCACGCCGGGCGAAGGTGAGCCACGCGCTCGAGGCCGACGGCGAGCGAGCCCGCGAAGACCTCGCCGCCCCAGATCTGGGTGGCGTCGCTCCCCTCGCCGAGGCCGCTGCCGTCGAAGGCGAAACCGATGACGGGCGTGTCCCAGGCGCCCCGCTCGGCGAGCACCGAGGCGACGTGGGCGCGGTGGTGTTGTGCGGCGACGGTGCGGGCACCGGCATCGTCGTGCAGCCGACGGGCGAAGCGGCTCGAGCCGTACTCGGGGTGCAGGTCGTGGACCAGCAGCGCCTGCGCCGGCTCGAGGCCGTACATGGCGCACAGGTCGGCGACCGTTTCCTCGAACGCGCGCAGCGCCTCGAGGTGGTCGAGGTCGCCCAGGTGCTGGCTGGTGAAGGCGTGCCCGCCCGCAACCAGCGTAACGGCGTTCTTCATGCCCGCCCCGAGCGCGAGGATGTCTCCGGCAGCGGCCAGCGGACCGCCGCTCGCGACGGGCTCGGGGGCGTATCCGCGAGCTCGGCGCAGGAACATGGGCCGGCCGGCCTCGAGGCGCACCACCGAGTCGTCGATGCGCCGCCGGATCGGGCGTTCGCCGAGCAGGAACGCGTCGGCCAGCCCCGCGAGGCGCTCGACGGCCTCGTCGTCGCGGTAGGCGATGGGCTCCGACGAACGGTTGCCGCTCGTCATGACCAGCAGGGGCGGGGCGCCCGCTGCGAACAGCAGGTGGTGCAGCGGCGTGTAGGGGAGCATCACGCCGAGCTCCGCGTTGCCCGGCGCGAGCGCGTCGGGGAGCGCACCCTCGACCTTGGGCAGCAGCACGATCGGGCGGCGCGCGCCAGCGAGCAGCGCGCACGCGTCCTCGTCGAGGCGGACGGCGCCGCTCGCGGCGCCGAGATCGCGCGCCATGAGCGCGAACGGCTTCTCCTTGCGGTACTTGCGCTCGCGCAGCGCCGCCACGGCCCGCTCGTTGCGCGCGTCGCATGCGAGGTGGTACCCCCCGAGCCCCTTGATCGCGAGCACCTCGCCTGCGCGGAGGCGTCTGGCAGCCTCCTCCACCGCGTCGCCGTGCCCGTTCGCGTAGGCGGGCTCCGCGCCCGACGGCGTGAGCGGCGTCTTCGCCTCGAGGGGCGCGAGCAGCCGGTAGCCGGGGCCGCAGGTGGGGCAGGCGACGGGTTGCGCGTGGAAGCGCCGGTCCAGAGGGTCGTGGTACTCCGCGGCGCACGTCGGGCACAGTTCGTAAGCCTTCATGGTGGTGCGGGCGCGGTCGTAGGGCAGGCTCTCGATGATCGACCAACGTGGGCCGCAGTTGGTGCAGGTGATGTACGGGTAGTGGTAGCGCGCGTCGGCGGGGTCGAACAGCTCGCGCAGGCAGTCGTCGCACACGGCCAGGTCGGGGGAGATGAGGGTCGTGGCGGAGGCCGCAGCGGGGCTGCTCGCGCGGATCTCGAAGGTGCCGGCGGCGGCCTCACCTTCGACGCGGGCGCGCTCGACCTCCTCCACGCCGTCGACGCGGGCGGCGGCGGGCGCCTGTGCGCGCAGGTTCAGGGCGAACGCGGCGAGCGTGTCCGGGGCGCCGCTGGCCTCGACCAGGACGCCTTCGGTGTCGTTGAGCACCCAACCCGTCAGCCCGTGGCGCAGGGCCAGGCGGTACACGAAGGGGCGGTAGCCCACCCCCTGGACCACGCCGCGCACGCGGAGGCGCACGCGCTCGCGGCGGGGCGTGAGGCGGGTCGGGGCGTGCGTCATGCGGGGGAGGTGTCGGCCGCCGCGCGGGAGGCGCCGGCGGCCGCGACGCGCCGCTCGAGCTCCGCGTACCAGGCGACCATCCCTGCCCCCGTCCGCGCCGACACCTCGAGGACCTCGGCTGCCGGGCACACCGCGCGCAGGTTCGCCAGAGCGACGTCGCGATCGAAGCCGGCCGCCTCGGCCAGGTCCATCTTGTTGACGATCACGATATCGGCCGTCTTGAACATCTTCGGGTACTTCAGGGGCTTGTCCTCCCCTTCGGTCGTCGAGAGCAGGACGACGCGCAGGTCCTCGCCGAGGTCGTAGGAGGCGGGGCACACGAGGTTCCCCACGTTCTCGATCACCAGCATGCGCAGCCCGGCCAGCTCGAGGCAGTCCGCCGCGCGCGCCACCATGGCCGCCTCGAGGTGGCACACCCCTCCGGTCTGGATCTGCACCGTCTGTGCCCCGCCGGCCCGCAGCCGGTCCGCGTCGTTGTCGGTCGCCAGGTCGCCGACGATGACGGCCGCCCGCAGGTCGGGCCGTTCGACCAGCATGCGCGCCAGGAACGTCGTCTTGCCCGATCCCGGGGACGACAGGAGGTTGAGGGTGAGGAGGCCGAGGTCCCGGAAGCGCCGCCGGTTGTCCCCGGCAAGCTCCTGATTGCGTGCGAGGACCCCCTTCTCCACCTTCAGCACGCGGCCGCGTTCGCTCGCCTCGTCCGTCAGGACGCTGATGCCGATGTCACGGGTCGGATCCACCTAGATCACCTCCACGAAGCTGACGTCGAGCTCGCTCCCCTGGCGGATGTCGCCGCTCGGGGCGTCACACGAAGGGCACAGCGCGATGCCGTAGCGATTGTCGACCGGGAAGTCGAGGTCGCACGCGCCGCAGTGACAGACGAGCGGCACGAGCTCGATCGCCAGGGTCGCGCCCTCCGCGGGCGTGCCGCGACGAGCGACCTCGAAGGCGAAGTCCAGGGCGTCGGCCTCCACCCCGGCCATCGCGCCGACGCGCACCCCGATGCGGGCGATGCGGCCGGCGCCGTCGCGCGTTGCGGCCTCGACGGCGATGTCGACGATGCTGCGGGCCAGGCCGACCTCATGCACGGGGCACCTTCGCGATCGCCGCGCGCCGTGGGTCGTCGTCGGGCGCGCCGGCCGGACCCTTGGCGGGGGCGGCGGGGCGTGAGCGCGCCGCGTCGCGGCCTGCGCTCGCCGCGTCGCGGCGCGCTCCCTGCGACGCGCCGAAGCGCACGATGTCGGCCGGGTCGGGAAGCCGCCGCGGTCGGCGGCGGGGGCGCAGCAGCATGCCGGCGTCGGCGAGCTCGGCGAGGAGGACCAGCTCGAGCACGGGCAGGCGCGCCGCGACCGCCGCCGACAGGCCCATCGACAACCGGTCGAGGTGTAGCTCGGCGGGGTCCACGCCCATCGCCACGATGGTCGTAGGGGGGAGGTCGCCGTGAACCTCCATCGCCCACAGCAGCTCGGGTACCTCCCACTCGTGCGACGACAGCTTGCCGTAGTGCACGGCGGACGGCACGTCGTGGTGCCCGAAGCGGTAGATGGTGCCGACCTCGGCGGCGACGGCGTCGACGATCACGACCCGCCGCGCCGCCGCGAGGTGGGGGAGCAGGTGCCATCCGAGCGCCCCGCCGTCGAGGATCTCGAGCCCGGCCGGGAGGTCGTAGTCGCGGCGCACGCGGTGTGCCAGGTAGACGCCCAGCCCCTCGTCGCCATAGAGGATGTTGCCGACGCCGACGAGCAGGACCGGCCGGTCGTCCGTCGGTGGCTTCGCTCGCGGGCGGGCCACGGTGTTACTCCTCCGCCTTGTAGCCGGAGATCATCGCTTCGATCTCCATGGTGCGGCCGCGGATGCTGTTCCAAACGACCATGTAGACGTGCAGGACGCTGAACCACACGATCCCCCACATGAACCAGTGGTGCAGGCGCCTCACCGTGGCGAGCCCGCCGAGCGTCACCTGCAGCGGGTCCAGCGCGTGGGCGAGGGTGCCCGCCAGGCCGGCGTCCTGGTACGGCGCGGCGAGCATGATGCCGGTCAGCGAGATGCACACCAGCAGGACGTAGAGGATGAAGTAGGTGAAGTACTGCAGGGGCCCGTAGTTGCTGTAGAGGAAGCGGGGATGGTCGCGCCGCAACAGCAGGTAGTAGGCGAGCTGTCCGCGCCACGCCCTGAGGTCGAACATCACGCGCCACATCGCGATCTCGCTGCCGACGCCGAGCCCTCCCGCGCGCTTGACGAAGAGGAACTCGTAGATCCGCACGAGCGTCAGAGCGATCAGCAGCCAGCCGCCCAGCACGTGCCAGCCACGCACGTGCGCCTGGAGGAAGGCGAACGCGGTGGGGGTGGAGACGTTGCGCGCGAGGTAGGGGTCCGCGAGGTAGAGGCCCGAGAGCACGAACCACGCGATGAGCCCGACGCGGACCCAGTGCGCCGCGCGCGTGAAGGGGCCGAAGACGTAACGGACGCGGATGTCCGCCGTGGCATCGAAGCGGCTGAGCTCCGGATGCATGTACCGCACGCGGCCGCTCGCGTCGGCCATGTCAGACCTCCACCTTCACCGCGGCGAGCTCGCCGCCGTCGGCGTCCAGCAGGTGGACGGCGCAGGCCATGCAGGGGTCGAAGGAGTGGACGGTGCGCAGGACCTCGAGCGGTTTGCGCGGGTCCACCATCGGTTGGCCGATGAGCGCGGCCTCGTACGGACCGACCTGCCCCTCGGCGTCGCGCGGGCTGGCGTTCCAGGTGGAGGGGACGACGGCCTGGAAGTTCTCGATGTTGCCGTTCTTCACACGCACCCAGTGGCTCAGGGAGCCGCGGGGCACGTCCGTGAGGCTCCACCCCTCGCCGTCCCTGGGCTCATGCGCGGTGAAGAAGCGCTCGTCGCCGCTGGAGACGTTGGTGACGAGCTCGTCGACGAAGCCCTGGGCGCGGTCGGCCACGAGCTTCGTCTCGAGGCCGCGCGCCACCGTGCGCCCGACCGTGGAGTACCAGAACTCGAAGGGCACCCCCAGATCGCCGGTGAAGCCGTCCATCGCGTCGACGACATCGGCCTGGCCGCGCGCGTAGCCGACGAGCATGCGGGCGAGCGGGCCGACCTCCATCGGCAGCCCGTCGTAGCGGGGCGTCTTGAGCCACGAGTACTTGCCCTCGACCTGCAGCGTGCCGTCCTCGTTCAGGCCGGTGTAGGCGGGGTTCGTCTGCCCCTGCAGCGGGTTCAGGGCCCTCTCGCCGCCGTCGTAGGTGTACCAGGAGTGGGCGACCTCCTCGACGATCCGGGTCGGGTCGACGTCCTCGATCGCGGCGAGGTCGCGCCCCCGGATGACCCCGCGCGGGAGGTAGGTGGACCGGTTCTCCCAGCGCTCCGCGTCGAGCGGCAGGGATCCGAACGACAGGTAGTTGCGGACGCCGGAACCGTGGCCGGCCAACGCCTCGTCCTTGTAGGTCTCGGCCAGCATGCGCAGGTCGGGGAGGTAGGCGGTGTCGACGAAATCGGCGACCTGCTTCAGCAGGAACTGGTACTGCCCCAGCCGCTCGGCGTTCAGCGCGTCGCGCACCGACGTCACGCCGCCGACCACCAGGCTCTGCGGGTGGGGGTTCTTGCCGCCGAGGATGGCGTCCATCTGGGCCGCCGAGCGCTGGATGGCGAGGTTGTCGAGGTAGTGCGAGGCCATGATCAGGTTCTGTTCGGGCGAGAAGAGGTACTTCGGGTGCCCCCAGTAGCCGCCGGCGAAGGGACCGAGCTGACCGCTGGCCGCGAACGCTCCGACGCGCTGGGCGACGCGCGTGTAGTGGCTCTCTCCCGCGTTGTACGGCGTGCTGTGGTAGCGCGCGGCCACCTCCACGGCGCGCGCGGGGTCGGCGTCCAGCGCGCGGATGACGTCCCACCAGTCCATCGAGTGGAGCTGGTAGAAGTGCACGGCGTGGTCCTGCAGGATCTGACCGATCCACAGCAGGTTGCGCACCAGGCGGGCGTTGGGGGGGATGGCCACGCCGTACGCGCGCTCGACGGCCTCGATGCCGCGTTCGTAGTGGTGGTAGGTGCACACGCCGCAGATGCGCTGCGCGAAGAGCCCCAGGTCGCGTGGGTCGCGCCCCTTCATGATCAGCTCGACGCCGCGGAAGGCCGTGCTGGAGCTGAAGGCGTCGGCGACCGTGCCGCCGGCGTCCATCTCCAGCTCGATGCGCAGGTGCCCCTCGATGCGGGTGATGGGATCGACGATGACCCGTCGTGGGTCCGCCATGGCCTACGCCTCGCCTTCCTGGTCGCCGGAGCCGCGCTCGGCAGCCTCGGCGCGCGCCCGGATCCCGGTCACGGTGGCATGCGCGGCGATGGCGACGCCCGCGGCCCCGAGCGCCCACTTGCCTATCTGATCGGCGGTGGCGTCGGTGCCCGTCGGCGTGCTGTAGCCGAACCCGGCGTTCACCTCCTCGAACGGCGTCATGGTGTCCCAGAACGACGGTTCGGAACAGCCGACGCAGCCGTGGCCGGCCTGGATGGGCCACGAGGTGGCCTGATTGAACCGCACGACCCCGCAGTTGTTGTAGGTGAACGGCCCCTTGCAGCCGACCTTGTACAGGCAGTAGCCCTTCTTCAGGGCCTCGATGTCGTTCCACCCCTCCACGAACTCGCCGGCGTCGAAGTTCCCGCGGCGCTCGCACTTGTCGTGGATGCGGGTGCCGTACGCCCAGGTCGGGCGGCCGAAGCTGTCGAGCTGCGGCACCCGCCCGAACATGACCACCTCCAGGATGGTGCCGACGACGTTCACCGCGTTCACGGGGCAGCCGGGGAGGTTGATGACGGGGGTGCGCACGCCCTGTTGCAGCAGGAAGTCCTTGACGCCCATGGCCGCCGTCGGGTTGGGCCGCGCCATCGGCAGCCCGCCGTAGGCGGCGCAGCTGCCGGCCGTGAGGACGATCTTGGCGTGGGAGGCGATCTGCTTGGTGAGCTCGGCGCCGGTGCGCCCCTCGGCGCCGATGGTCAGGTAGCCGCCGCCCGAGCCGGTCGGGACGGAGCCTTCGAAGACGGCCACGTACTGCCCGCTGTACTGGCTCATGGCCGCGTCGAGGACCGACTCCGCCTGGTAACCCGCGGCCGCCATCAGGACCTCGGAGTACTCGAGCGACAGCATCTCCAGGATGATGTCGTCGATGCCGGGGTTGGCGCTTCGCACCAGGGCTTCGCTGTTGCCGGTGCACGACTGCAGCTCCTGCCAGATGACCGGCAACCGGTTGGTGACGGCCGCCGCGCGCGCCACGCGCGGCTCGAACATCGGAGGGAGCGCGAGCATGGCGGTCGTGACGCTCGTCCACTTGATGAACTCGCGGCGCGTGATGCCGCCGCGGCGCAATCCGGACAGCAGCGAGCGGTCGGTGCGGGGCGCGGTCCGCTCGAGCCTCTCGAGGTTCCTGTCGGCCTCCCGGGCGAGCGTCTCGAGCGTGTCGCGGCTCAGATCCTCGTACCCGTCCGGGTCGGGAGCCTTCCAGGGGGGGACGTCGTCGGCGTGCCCGGGCGTTGCGCGTTGGGGCATGGTCTCACCTCCCGACCATGCTAGGTTCGGGAAAAATGCCCGATATAGGTATGAATGTCCTCCGCGCGTGTAGGAGAAATCCCGACGCGAACGGAATTCCCGCCCCAGCCTCGTGATTGCTTTCACGAATACCCCGCGTCAGGCCCCGCTCCGCGGTCCGGGGCGGCGCGCGTCTCAACGCCCTGGACGCGAGCGGGGACGTTCATCCCGGGACCGCGCCGGGGGCCCGGCGCGGCGGGCCTTCGACGGCGCGGCGCGCAACGGGCCCTGGAGCTCGCGGACCGTAGGCCAAAGTCCTACACTCCTGTCGGTCGGACGTCCGTCGGCGCCGCATCCGCCCGGCACTACCGTCAGGTAGGCGCAGCACGACGTGGAGGTGCCCGGTGCCGATCCTGGTCGCGTTCGCAAGCCGGTATGGAGCGACGCGCGAGATCGCGGAAGCGATCGGGCGCGCGCTCGAGAAGCGAGGACTCGCCGTCGACGTGAGGCCCGCGGACGACGTGGGTCGCCTGGAGGGGTACCGGGCCGTGGTGCTCGGCAGCGCGCTCTACTCGGGCGGCTGGCTCGAGGATGCACGGGAGTTGCTGGAGAGCTTCCAGGACGAGCTCGCCGGGCGCGACGTCTGGCTCTTCTCGAGCGGCCCGACGACGGCCGGGGATCCGGCCGTGGTGCTCGGGGGCTGGCGCTACCCCGACGATCTCGCGCCGCTTGTGGCGGCCGTCAAGCCGCGCGACATCGCGCTCTTCCGGGGGCGCATCGACAGCGATGCGCTCGGCCTGCAGGACTGGCTCATCAACCGCTCCATGCGGGGCGTCGACGGCGACTACCGCGACTGGGCCCGCATCGAGGCGTGGGCGACCGAGATCGCGGAATACCTGGCGTCGGTCGCCCCCGTCCCCGCCGAGCCCGTCGTGGGCTCCGACGGGAACGCGGCATGAGGCGCCGCGAGCGCTGCCGCCGGAGCGCGCGGCAGGCCCGCGGCGCCGCCGGTGTTCAGGTGGGCGACGAGCTCCTGCGCTCCTCGTCGGCGTCCAGCGCCTCCTCGTCGTCGAGCTCATCGGCGTAGACGAGCACGGGCGGACGCACCGCCGCCACGCGCCACGCCTCGCCACACTCGGAGCAGAGGACGACGGCGTCCAGAGCGCCCTCGTCGACCTCGATCACGTTGTCGCAGATGGGACAGGTGACGGCGACCATGGGAACCTCCCGTGGACGTGCCCCGCGCGCGGGGCGAGTGGGCAGGGGGAACGCGCTGGGCGCCGACGCCGATAGGCCGGCGGCCGCCCCGTTCCCGTGACCCTCCCTCCGGGGGGTGCAGGCCTCGAATCGCGGTTCGTGCGGCCCCGTCACCCATGAAGGGTGGCCACCGTGACCGCGGGTTGCCGGGGGTAGGTCACGGTGACCATGGTGAGGGGCACTTAGGCGTCGGGCTGTCGGGTGCGGCGCGGCCGCGCCCCTCGGACCGTCCTTAGTGCATCATGTCGGGTGTGCCGCCGCGTCGGGAAAACTCCGACACGGCGGTAGGGTCTAGCGCCGATGCCCGTCACCGCCCGATGTCCATACGCTGACGTCGGAGTGACCGCTCGGCAGGCGGGCCAACGAGGAGGTCTCCGGCATGTACCGACGCATCCTGATGCCAACCGACGGCAGTGCCTGCGCGAACCAGGCGATCGAGCAGGGTCTCGAGCTGGCGCGACGCTTGGAGTCGCACGTCACCTTCCTTCACGTCCTCGAGAACCCGCTCACCTCCGGTTACGCCACGCCCGAGACGCTGCCGTACTCGACGCAGCTGTACGAGGACCTGAAGAACGCGGCACAGGGGGTGCTGGAAGACGCCATGCGGCGCGCGACCGCCGCGGGCGTCGAGGCGGATACCCGCCTCGTCGAGAACCGCGATCCCGTGCAGGCGATCCACGAGGCGGAGAAGGACCAGGACGCGGTGATCATGGGCACGCACGGGCGCCGCGGCTTCAACCGTTGGATGTTCGGCTCGGTCGCCGAGGGCGCGCTGCGTCGCTCCGACAAGCCGTTCCTGCTCATCCGCACGACGGAGAACGCCTCGTAGCCGGGGCGCGGCGCGGGCGGCGCGGCCACGCCGGACGGCGCCATCGGGCGCAGGCTCCGGTCGCAGCGCAAGCCCGCCCGCACGGAAGGGCGACGATGACACGCCAGAAGGTCCTAATCCCGCTGGACGGCTCGCAATTCAGCTCGCAGGTCGTGCCGTACGTGCTCGAGCTGCTCGAGCCCGAACGCCACGAGCTCGTGCTGCTGCGCGTCGCCGGGGCGCCCGAGGGCGTCACGGCGCCGCCGCCGCGCCCCCTGACGCTCGACAACTGGGTGCTTGGCGAGCCGTCCGAGGCGAGCGCCCACCCCATCTTCCAGAGCCAGGTGTGGGACGGCCTGCGCGCGGATCTCGAGACCAGCCTGATGCCGATCGCCGAACGGCTCGCGAGCGCCGGCTTCACCGTGCACAGCGTCGTGCGCTTCGGCGCGCCCGAGGACGAGATCGTCGATCTGGTCGAGAGCGCCGGCGTGTCGCTGGTCGTTCTCGCCACCCACGGGCGCAGCGGGGTCACGCGCGTGCTCATGGGCAGCGTGGCGGGCACCGTGCTGCGAAGGCTCCACGTCCCCGTGATGATGGTGCGGCCGCGCGCGGCCGAGCCGGCCGGAGCCGAGCCCGCGGGTGCGTCTGGCCGCTGATCGGGCGAGCGTCGAGCGCCCCCTTCCGCTGCGGGCAGCCGCGAGCGGACGGGCGCGCTACGCGGGACATCCCGGTACCCGTCGGCGCCTATGATGGGACCATGGTTAGGCGATTGCTGCCGATGGTGAGCCCCGAGACGGAGCGAGCGATGGACGTGGCGGAGCGCCGCACCCACGAGCTGGAGACCCTGCACCGCCTGGCCCGCGACATCGCCGACAGCCTGGACGCGACCGAGGTGCTCGAGCGCTCGCTCACGGCGCTGCTGGAGATGGGTTGGTTCGTGTGCGGAGAGGCGTTCGTGCGCGACGCCCCGGACGAGCCGCTGCGCACGGCGGCCGTCGGGATGTGCCCGTTCGACTCGCTGGAGGCGTGCGCGAAGCGCGACGACCTCACGCGCCTCGCCGACGCGGCCCTGCGCGAGCGCATGGTGCTCAGCGACGCGCAGTGGCGCTTCGTGCCGGTCGACGACGAGGCCCTGTTGGCGCTGTCCGGCGGCGACGACGTATCGCCGTCGTTCCTCGGCGCCGTCACCGACCTCGTGCGCGCCTCGTTGCGCCGCAGCAGCCTGCACCACCGCCTGGCGGACAAGGAGCTGCAACGCTCGCGCCTGTTGAAGGCGCTGCTGACCGCGCAGGAGGAGGAGCGCGGACGCATCTCGCGCGACCTCCACGACCAGATCGGGCAATCGCTCACGGGCATCCTTCTCGGGCTCGACCAGAACCTGGAGAACCCCGATCCGGCGGGCCTTCAGCGCCTCAAGGAGCTCACCTCGGTCACGCTCGGGGACGTCCGGCGCATCGCGCTCGACCTGCGGCCGTCCGTCCTCGACGAACTCGGCCTGGAGGCCGCCCTGCGCCGCTTCGCGCGCGACGTGCACGAGCGCTACGGCCTCGAAGTGAGCGTCCTCGTCAACCTCCCGAAGCGGTTGGACGGCGAGGCCGAGACGACGCTCTACCGCGTGGTCCAGGAGGGCCTGACCAACATCGTGCGCCACGCGCGCGCGAACCGGGCGTCCGTCGTCGTCACCGCCTACAATAGCTTCGTGCAGTGCGTGGTGGAGGACGACGGCTGCGGCTTCGACAGCTCGGGCCTGCTGCCGGCCGAACAGATCGGCCTGATCGGCATGCGCGAGCGCCTGGAGGTGTTGGGCGGCAGCCTGCGCATCGAGACGACCCCCGGGAACGGGACCGCCCTGTATGCCCGGCTTCCGGCGCGCTGACGTGCCCGGCCGAGAGCCCATCCGCCTCTTCATCGTCGACGACCACGCCATCGTGCGGGCGGGCGTCCGGGTCCTGCTCAACACCAAGGACGGCCTCGAGGTGGTCGGCGAGTCCGACAGCGCCGAGGACGCCTTGGCGCGGGCGCCGGCCCTCGCGCCCGACGTCGTGCTGCTCGACCTGTCGCTGCCCGGGATGAACGGCATCGAGGCCGTGCGGTTGCTCCGCAAGCTCATGCCCCAGACGCGCTTCGTCGCGCTGTCGATGCACGAGGATCCGGAGTACGTGCAGGGCTTCCTGGAGGCGGGCGGTTCGGGATACGTGCCCAAGAGCTCGCTCGAAACGCAGCTGGTGGACGCGATCCTGGCCGTCTCGCGCGGGGAGTACTACGCGCCCGCTCGGCTGCTGGCGGAGCTGGCGCGGGAGATGGCCAGCGGAGATCCGTACCGCAACGCCAAGCTCACGCAGCGCGAGCACGAGGTCGTGCGCCATATCGCGCACGGCAGCACCTACAAGGAGATCGCGGAGTCGCTCGGGATCAGCGAGAAGACGGTCGCGACCTACCGCGAGCGGGCGTCCGAGAAGCTGGGTGTCAAGACCCGCGCCGAGCTGGTGCGCTGGGCGCTCGAGCACAACCTGCTGGATTGAGCCCACCACGGGGCTCCCGCGACCGCGCTCGTGCCATGATTCTCATGCTTCATTAAGCGGTTCTTAAGCAGGGGCGACTAGACTTCCTTCGGTGGCTGCCAACGAGCGTGGCAACCTCTCTTCATACCCCTCCTAAGGTGTGGATGGCGGGAAACCGCCACGGCCCTCGCGAAAGCGGGGGCCGTCCACTGGTCGGGCCCCGTGGGGAAGCGGCCGGTGGCCTGCGGGCGCGCCCCGGCGGACTGCCCCCCATCGAGGCCGCGCGCGACCCCGCCCGGTGCCGCCCCGACGTAGCGCGCGCGACGGAGCAGCGGAGGCTCCGTCGCGCGCGAGGAGGGGATCGGTCGGGCAGCCGCCGGGCGCGCCTTGCGACCCCGGGCGGCGCCCTGCGAGGTCAGCGACGCCCCATGCGCCCGCCGAAGCCGTTCGGGTTCCAGCCGTTCTGGTTCCAACCATTCGGGTTCCGGCCGTTCTGGTTCCAGGCGTTCGGGCCCGCGCCGTTCTGGTTCCAGCAATTCCCGCCGTTGGGGCCGTAGCCCATGCCGGGGCCCATGCCGTTGCCCGTGCCGGGGCCCGTGCCGTAGCCCGTGCCGTTGCCCATGCCGGGGCCTGTGCCGTTGCCCATGCCGGGGCCTGTGCCGTTGCCCATGCCGGGGCCCGTGCCGTAGCCCATGCCGTTGCCCATGCCGGGGCCTGTGCCGTAGCCCATGCCGTTGCCCATGCCGGGGCCCGTGCCGTTGCCCATGCCGTTGCCCATGCCGGGGCCGCCCCACATGCCGCTGCCGCCCCACATGCCGCTACCGCGGCCATAACCCGTGCCGTTGTTCATGCCCTGCCCGAAGCCCGCGCCGGGCGCGCCGCGCATGCCCACACCGGGGCCGAAGCCCGCGCCGCGATTGCCCAAGGCGGCCTGCGCGTCCGGGTGATCCTGCAGGAACGCCACGACGTTGTCATGGAGGTCGGCCCGATCCTGGGCGAGGGCCACGGCCGCGTCCGCCACCGCCTTCTGGGCCTCGGCACGCGCCACGGTGACGTCCGAACCGCCCTGCAGGGCCGTGACGTAGGCCTGCAGCTCCTGTACGCGCAGGTCGTACGCCTTCTGCTGCACGGTGTCCATCTTGTCGAGGAGCGCCGAGGCGGCGTCGCGATCGGCGGCGGGGATGGCGTCGAGGAGCGAGAGGCGCCGTGCCTGCTGTTGCAGGGCCTGCACCTGCTGTTGGGAGGTCGCGTTCGTCGAGGTGGTGCTGCTCTGCGCGAACGACGCCGCACTCAACGTCAGGCCCGCAGCCATGGCGGTGACGAGGATGGTGCGCGTCCAGCGATTCTTGTGGTCCATGGTGGTGCTCCCTTCGATTCGACGGCGAACGCCGGCCGGCCCGGCCGCGCTGTCCACCGCAGTGCCATGAGCATGCGCCTGGCCCCTGCAGGCGGGCCGAAGGCTCCGTGCAGGCGCCGTGCAGGCGCCATCGGCGCCCTGGCGCCCGTGGGGCGACGCCGCCCGCCTGCACGCAACCTGCACGCGGGTCCCGCGTCGCCTGCTGCGGCCGGCGCTAGCATGGGGCCATGAGCGACCAGGGTCCAGCAGGCGCGACACGCGGATCGGCAGGGAGGATCCTGGTGGTCGAGGACGAGCCTCAGATCGCCGAGACGCTCGAGGCCTACCTGCGCGCCTCGGGCTTCCAGACCGAGCGTGCGGCGGACGGGGTGCGCGCGCTCGAGCTCGTCCGCGCGGTGCAGCCCGACCTGATCCTGCTGGACGTGATGCTCCCGGAGCTCGACGGGCTCGAGGTGCTGAAGCAGGTGCGGGGGCAGGGCCGAACGCCGGTCATCCTCGTGACCGCCCGCTCCGACGAGGTCGATCGGCTGGTCGGGCTCGAGCTCGGTGCCGACGACTACGTCGTCAAGCCGTTCAGCTTCCGCGAGGTGGTGGCGCGCGTGAAGGCCGTGCTGCGGCGCAGCCGCGGAGAGGACGCCGCGCCGGGCCTGCGCGTCGGAGCCTTGCTGGTCGAGGAGGACAAGGTCCGCGCCACGCTCGGCGGGGTGACCCTGCAGCTCACGGCGACGGAGTTCCGCTTGCTGGCGTGCCTGGCGGCTGCGCCCGGGCGGGTGTTCAACCGGATGGAGTTGCTCGAGCGCAGCATGCCCGAGAGCGAGGCGCTGGAGCGAACGGTCGACTCGCACCTCCGAAACCTGCGACGCAAGCTGGCCGACGCCGGCGGCGAGACGATGCTCGAGACCGTCCGCGGCATCGGCTACCGCCTGTCGGAGGGAACGTGAGGCGGCGCACATGAAGGGCATCGCCGCCCGCATCGCGATGACCATCTTGACGGTGACGCTGGTGACCGTCGTGCTGGGCGTTGGGCTGGAGGTCTTCGGTGCGCTGCGCGAGCGCAGCCAGCTGCCCGCCGCCTACCGACCGCAGGCCGCGCTGATGTGGCCGTTCCGGGGGGCGGCGGGCACTCGCAACAACGGCGCGGGCCGGGCGCGCATCATGATGGGCCTCCCGGCCGACGGAGAGCCGGCGCCGACGGTGACGGAGGTCAGGACCATCCTGGGCAACCTGATCGACCGTCGCCTGCGCACGGTGTTCCTGACCACCCTCCTGTCGCTGGCCGTGGGAGGGGCGCTGGCCGTGTGGCTGTCGCGGCGGCTCGGGCGGCCCATCGGCGCGGTCTCGAACGCCGCGCAGCGCGTCGCGCGCGGAGACCTCTCGGCGCGGGTGGCACTGCCGTCGTGGCTCACCCGCTCGACCGACGAGACGGCCGAGCTGGCGCGGAACTTCAACACCATGGCGGAACACCTCGAGGGCTACGAACGCGAGCGGCGGGCGATGATCGCGGACGTCGCCCACGAGCTCCGCACGCCCCTCACGATCCTGCGCGGACGGCTCGAGGCGATGGAGGACGGGATCGCCCCTCTGAGCCTCGAGGAGGTTCGCAACCTCCACGGTCAGACGCTGGTGCTCGCGCGGCTCGTCGAGGACCTGCGGACGCTGTCGCTGATGGACTCCGGGCGGCTCGAGGTGCACCGCAGGGCGGCCGACGTGGCGGACGTCGTGCGCAGCGTCGTGTCGGGCTTCGAGCCGCGCGCCCGCACCGGCCACCTGCTGGTCGACCTCGAGGCGCCGGCCAGCCTGCCCGCCAGCGTGGACCCCGAGCGCGTCGCCCAGGTGGTCGGCAACCTGCTCGACAACGCGGTGCGGGTCACGCCGGAGGACGGGCGCGTGCACGTGCGGCTCGAGCGCATCGGGGGCACGGTGCGCCTGGAGGTCGCGGACGACGGGCCCGGCCTCCCCCCCGGGGGAGAGGAGCGCGTGTTCGAGCGCTTCTACCGGGCCGACCGGAGCCGCTCGCGTGCGAGCGGCGGCAGCGGTCTCGGCCTCGCGATCGTACGCGCCCTGGTGGAGCTGCACGGTGGCACCGTGAGCGCCTCGAACCGGCCCGGTGGCGGCGCCAGGTTCGTGGTCGCGATCCCGTACGTCCCCGCCTGAACCGGTCCCGCCGCGGCCCGGCGGGGCGGCCGCGCCCTACGCCGCCGGATCGGGCGCGCCGCCCGTAGGCGTGGCGGACCCCGGCGTATCCGGCCCAGGCGTATCGGGCCCGGGCGTGTCGGGCGCGATGTCGAACGCGACGGGGCGGCGCTCGCCCCCGCCGTCGACGAGCACGGCCTCGAGGCGCGGCGACGCCGCCAGCTCCGCAGCGCCCAGGCGGACGCCGTGGAGGCCGAACGGCAGCGGTTCGGACGCGCGGCGCGGCGCCGGCGCGCCGGCGGCCGCGGCGAGCTCGAGCTCGAAGGGGTCGAGCGCCTCGATCAGCACGTCGCGTCCGCCGGGCACGGCCTGGAACGGTACGTCCTGGCGCCAGTGCCAGGTCGCCGCCCGCGGTACGGCCGCGCCGTAGCGCTCCTCGACGGCGCGCATGAGCTCGACCGGACGGCCGCTCGTCAGCGTGCGCGCGAGCTTGAGGAACTGCGCGTGCGCCCACACGAGCGGCATCGCGCTGCCCGACGGCCGGCCCGTGTCGAGGCCGCGCGCGGGGATCGGCGCAGCGTCCCACACCTGCTCGGGCAGCATGCCGCCCGGCCCGGCCATCGACGCCATGGCGCGCAGGTACGGCGCGGCGTCCTCCCCGAGCTGCGCGGCGAGCTCCCCACGCTCGCCCGCGAGCAGCGGCCAGGCGCGGCCGACGCCCGTGCCGTCGAACGGCCGCCCGTCGTCGTGCTCCCCGTACCCGTCGCCGTTGTAGCGGTGATAGGCCACGCCGGTGGGAAGCTCGCAGCGCAGAAGAGCGTCCACCACGGCGAGCGTCGCGCCGATGCGGGGATCGTCGGGTCGCCTGAGCCCCAAGCGGGCGAGCGCGAGGAAGTCGAGGCTCACGAGGGCCGCCGCTCCCACCGACCCGCCGGGCTTGTTGCGCACGTCGACCTGACCGCGAAGGCCGCCGGCCGACGCCGGCGGCGCGATGCGAACGTAGTACCCGTCGGCGCCGTGGTCGCGCGCCAGCGGCCCATCGGCGACGTAGGTCCACTCCTCGAGGCGCTCGTTCCACACGTCGGCGAGCGACGCGGCGTAGGCTGCCTCGTCGCCCTCCAGCCACGGGGCCGCGCAGATCAGCGCGGCGACCTCTACGGCGATGGTGAACGGGTTCGCGCCCGCGTTCTCCTCCCAGCGGTCCTGCTGCGTGAGCGGGCCGTGCCGGGCGATGTAGCGGACCGCCCGCCGCACCATCGGCGCGATCGTTCCCCCCTCCGGCTCGGCGCCCTCCTCCCGCAGGCGCGCGGCGAGCAGCACCGGGAACGCGACCTCGTCGAGCTGGATCCCGGTCCAGTAACCGCGGCCGTCGGGGAACACGTTCTGGTACCAGTGCCCGTCGGGTCGCTGGGTCGCCGCCAGGAACGCGAGCATGCGTTGCGCGTCGCCGACCTGGCCGCACGTGAGGAGCGCCAGGCCCGCCTCCACCGCGTCGCGCGCCCACACCAGGTGGTAGCCGCCGAGGTCGTCGCGGGCGTCGCCCCAGGGGATGCTGAGGCTGGCGACCACCGCCCCCGGGTACGCACGGTCCTCGTGGACCTTGAGCACCGTGGCGGAGAGCAGCGCCTCGTGTCGCAGGGCGGGCTCCAGCTCGGGCTCCACGAGCGTGGCGGCCCATGCTCGCCAGCCGTCCTCGCAGGCGCTGCGGATGGGAGCGAAACCCTGAGCCAGGGAAGCCCGCGCGCGGGTGCGCGCCCCCTCGAGCGTGGCGGCGAAACCCAGCGCCAGCACGCCCTCCCCGGCCTCGAGCTCGCCGATCAACGCGACGTTGCCGTGCTCGGCGCGATCGAAGGACCACGTCAGGGCGCCGTTGCGCCGGAAGTCCTGCCATCCGTCGGACGCGCCGACGAACCCGGCGCTCGCACGCAGGAAGGGCACGTTGGACGCGAGGCAGAGCGCCCGGCCCGGGCCGGTGGCGAGCAGGTCCGGCGCCTCGACCCAGGCCGTGTTGTCCCTGCCGTCGCCGCCGAGGTGCGGAGCGAGGAGCGGATAGAGGCGCGCGCCGTCCCCGACGAGCCGGTAACGAAGCAGAAGCACGTCTCGCAACGGATCGGGAACGACCTCGAGGGTCAGCTCGTAATCCTCGCCCTGGTGGACGATCGTCGGGACGGGAACGGTGGGCGCGGGCAGTTCCAGAGTGTAGCGCGCGACGCGCTTCACCTCGTGCCACGCGCCGCCGACCGACACCAGGAAGCCGAGGTCGCGGATCTGGGGCTGCCCCGTGCTGGGCGTGTACACCTCGTCCACGATGCCGTGCCCTATCGTCGCCCACAGGCGGCTCTGACCGAGCGCGGTGGTGACGAGGTCCTTGGCGCTCGAGGTCCAGGCCGGGGCCATGCCCGGGGCGCCGGGCGCCACGCCGTCGCCCCCGAGGGGGCGGCTCATCGCCGCGTCCTGTCCGGGCGCGAGATGGGCACGCTCAGCCACCGTGGGCGAAGTCGGGGTAGTCGATCATCGCTCCATCGACGAACACGGTGCTGCCGGTGACGTAGGAGGCCGCGTCCGACACCAGCATGAGGGCCATGTTGGCGATGTCCTGCGGCTCGCCGAGGCGGTTCAGCGGGATCTTCGTCAGCAGGTCGCGGCGCTTCTCGGGGTCGCTCCACACGTCGCGGTTGATGTGGGTCTTGACCGCGCCCGGTCCCAGCGCAACGACACGGACGCCGAAGGGGGCCGCCTCCTGCGCCAGGGTCTTGGTGAGCATCCCCACCGCCGCCTTGGCCGCGGCGTAGGCGCTGTAGCCGCTCCACGGGATGAGCTCGTGGACCGACGTGATGTTGAGGATCACGCCCGCCTTGGCGGGAACCATGCGCTTCAGCGCCTCGCGCGAGCACGCGAAGGCGCCGAGCAGGTTGACCTCGATCACCTTGCGCCACGCGCTCGGGTCGACCTCCCACGCCTTCGCGCGGGGGCCATCGATGCCCGCGTTGTTCACCAGCACGTCGATGCCGCCCCAGTCCCGGTCCAGGCGGGCGAACATGGCCTCGACGTCCTCGTCGCGGGCGACGTTCCCCTGAACGCTGAGCCCCTTCCCCCCGCCGCGGTCGACCACCCCCGCGACCTCCTCGGCCGTGTCGGGATCGTCGAGGTAGTTGATCGCAACGCGCGCGCCTGCCGCTCCGAGCGTCTCGGAGATGGCGCGGCCGATGCCGGTGTTTCCGCCGGTCACCAGCACCCGTTTTCCGTCCATGCGGATGTCCATGGGTGGGCCTCCTGTCCCGCCGGGCGGGGCGTGCCGGGCGCGCTGCGCGGTGCGCCGCGACCGTCCGGCACGGGCCCCGGCGCGCGGCGACCGTCGCGTTCCCGCCGTTGCGCCCGCGAGATCTGCCAGGCCGAGGGTAGCCCCCGCGGGTGAGCGGCCCATGACGGCCGCGCGGGTGGGAACGGCCCTGCCAGGCTCACCCCACCCGGCGCGCGACGTTCGTCTGGGTGCCGACCGCGTGGAAGCCCAGGCGGCGGTAGACGCCTTCGGCTCCCTTCGCTGCCGACAACCAGGCCGTCGCGACGCCGACCGCCCGCGCGCGCCTCAGGAGCTCGGCGCACGTCGCGAAGGCGAGCCCGCGGCGGCGCCAACCCGCGTCGGTGAAGACCCCGGCGAGCTCCGCGCCGGAGGGGGCGACCTGCAAGGTGGCACCGCTCACGGGGCGGTCGCCGAGCTCCAGGGCGCCCCCCAGGATGCGGCCGTCGGGCAGGCAACCGCGCAGGAGCGGCAGGAACGCGCGTCCGCTCTCCAGCGGCATGCCGAAGGCGAGGCTCTGGCTCACGACGAAGCGCTCGAGCTCGACAGCGCTGAGGTCGGCCAGGTCACGGTATGCGCCGGCGTGGCGGGCGGGCGGATCGACCCACGCGGCCGCCGCGGCCACCAGCACCGGGGCCGACGCGGTGCGCCGGAAGCCCGCGGCGAGCAGGGCGGCCTCGAGGCCGGGGTGGAGCTCGGTCATGAACTCCAGCCGGGGGGTGGCCGAGGGCTCGGGGAAGGCCTCGACCAGGAGCGCGACCGATGGAGCCCACGCCTCGGGCTCAGGGCCGCCGCCGGGCACCGCCACGGTCAGGAACGGGGTGGGATCGCCCTCGGTGGCCAGCACCACCAGGGCGCCGGCGTCGACCCGCCGGCGCCCCACCGACGCGAACTCGCGCAGGGACGCTTCCGCCCGCGCCAGGGCGACGAGGTCCGGCGCGTCCTGCTCTGCCGCCAGATGGGCGCTCACGTTCGGCAGCCTAGTACGCCGGCTGGGGTGGAGGGAACTCCCCCGCCGGCGCCGGGGGCAGGCCGGCGGGCGGGGGAGGCGCGAGGCGTCGGGTCAGCTGAACTCGTGGCCGAGGTTGCGCACGACGGCGAGCGCGAAGGCCATCACGCGGCGGGTGTCGGCGTCGTTGGCGGCGCGCAGCGCACCGAAGACGCCACCGACGGGCGGGACCTTCACGTCCGGGTACTCCGCCTGGCCGGCCTTCAGGGCCCTCCCCAGCACCTGGAGCGCGTCCAGAACGAACGGGTCGAGCACGAGCTCGGCGAGCGTGGCGACCTTGCGCACGAGCCCCTTGACCATCTCGTCGGTCAGGCCGCTCTGCGCCAGGGCCAGAGCGCTCAAGACGCCCTCGAGCGGCTCGAGCACCTGCGGATCGGTCACGCGTTCGAGGGCGCGCAGCACGCCGGGCGACTCCAGCCGCGTGAGCAGGTGCTGGACGCCCGGATCGAGGGCGAGCTCGGCGATCACCGACACCCGCCGCACGAGCCCCTTGACCATCTCGTCGGTCATGCCCGACAGCGCCAACTCGACGACGCCCGCGAGCTCGCGCCCGACCTCGCCGTGGGGTCCGAGCCCGTCGGAGGAGGGCCCCGTGGTGGTCGGCCCCGTGACCGTGGGCCCCGTGACCGTGGGCCCCGTGACCGTGGGCCCCGTGACCGTGGGCCCCGTGGTGGCGGGCCCCGTGGCGCTCCGCCCTGCCGCGGGCAGATCCGTGGGGGACGTCCCCGTCGCCTCCGGGCCCAAGGGCGCGGGCGGTGCGGGCGGCTCGAGCTGCGCGAGCCGCGCCTCGACGCGCCCGAGCTTCTCGAGCACCGCGTCGAGCTTCGCGTTCACGTCGTCGGCCGGCTGCGTGGCGGGCGCGTTCTGGACGGTAGCCATCGCGCGGCCCCTAGAGGGCGCCCTTGGCGCTGAGCCAATAGGCGCTGTTGTAGGCCAGCTTGGCCCAGTGCAGCATCCTGGTGGGGGCCTGGAGCTGGGGCGCGCGCGTGTAATCGAACTCGAGGAAGGTGGCGCGGTCGAGCCCCGCCTCGAAGAAGCAGATGGTCTTCCCGTCGTAGCGGGCGAGCGGCGCCTCTCCGCGGGCACGCGAGGCGACGTTGCGCGCCACGACGCCGGCCTGGTAGTGCGCTACAGAACCGGCCTTCGAGAGCGGCAGGTCGGTGGTGTCGCCCAGCGCCCACACGTCCTCCTGCCCCTCGACGGCGAGGGAATGGCGGTTGGTGGGGACCCAGCCGGCGTTGGTGAGGCCCGAGTCCTCCAGGTACGCCGCGCTGCGGTGCTCCGGGATCGCGATGAGCACGTCGAACGGCAGCTCCGTGCCTTCCATGCTCTTGAGCACGCGCTCCTCGGGGTCGACCTCCTCGACGTTGAAGAAGGTCTCGACGTTCACTCCGCGCGCCGCGAGCTCCGGAGCGGCCCATTGCGCGACCGCCGGGATGGCGTGGCAGCGGTTGATGGGATAGGTGTAGGTGAGCTCGATGCCGTCGCGCAGGCCCCGCCGGTGCAACCAGTCGTGCAGCATGAAGGTCATCTCGAGCGGTGCGACCGGGCACATGTGGGGCACGCCGATGACCGAGACCACCACGCGACCCTTCTCGAGCGCCTCGAGCTTGGCGTGGAGGCGCTGGGCCGATGCCTCGTCGTAGAACGAGTCTCCCGCCTCGACCAGGCCCGGCGTGGCCGCGGGATCGAGCCGCGTGCCCGACGCGATCACGAGCTGGTCGAAGGCGTGGCTTCCCCCCCTCTCGACGTACACCTTCCGCGCCGCCGTGTCCACCCGCTCGACGCGCTCGATGACCACGTCGACGAGGGGACTGACGAGCTCGCGCACGCTGCGGTGGTTCGCCTCGGGAGCCTCGAGCCCGAAGGCGATGTAGAGGAAGCTCGGCTTGTAGACCTGATCGGGTCGGTCGGTGAGCAGCGTGATGCCGACCTCGCCGCGACGGATCTCGCCGGTCAGGTCCTCGGCCAGGTGGTTGGCGCTGATGGTGCCGCCCGGGCCACCGCCGATGATGACGATCCTGTGCATGGCATCTCCTCGCGCTTCCCGCGACCACCGGAGTCCCCCGGCCCGGTCCCCGTCGTCGCCCCTTAGCTACTTGGTCTTGCGCACCACGAAGCGGTGGTAGCCGCCGTGATCCTCGCTGGCTACGAGCTCGTAGCCGATCTTGCTCACCCACTCCGGGATGTCCTTGTTGGATCCGGGGTCGCTCGACAAGACCGCCACGACCTCGCCCCTCTGCGATCCCTTGATGCCGCGGATGAGCTCCATCAGGGGGCCGGGGCAGGCGCTCCCCCGCGCGTCGATCTCCTGCCTGACCGTCACGTTGCTGGCTGCGTCCGTCATGGATCGTTCCCTTCCGTAGCCGGTGCTCTGCGCCCTCGGCGTCAGAACACCAGCACCTCTGCGTCCTCGGAGTCGGAGATGAAGCCGGCCACACCCTTCTCGCCGTCGACGATGTCCTCGAGGTTTTCCATGGACATCCCGAACAGGTCCTTGGTCATGCTGCAGGCGTACACCTTGACGTCGCCGAGCTCCTTGGCGGTCTGGAGCGTCGTCATCCACGGCTTGACGCCCATCTTCTCCATGGCCTGCTGCATCATCGGCGCGTACTCCTGGTACTCGGCGGGAAGCTTCTGCTGAGCGGGATCCATCCACGCGCCCTTCTGGAAGGCCATCAGGCCCCAGAAGGTCACGAACAGCGTCACCTGCTTCTCCATCGCTACGGCCCCGGAGACGATCGTCGCCATCGCCAGCAGCTTGTCGACCGTTCCGTTCATCACGATGATGCTCAGCTTGTCCTTCATGCGAAGCCCTCGCCTTTCCGCCACGGGGCGCCCTTCGGGGGGCGCTCGGAGGCCCTACTCGCCTGAACGATACCCGTGGGGGGTGTCGCAGCCAATGGACAAATGCCCCGACCTCGACGCCAAGAATCGCCGATGGGGACGTGATTGTCGAGGTCTGCGCCGACCGCGCCCGCGGCGCCCGCGAGCGCGGTAGCGCGGTGGGCTCAGCGCCTCACGTCGCGCAGCAGGGCATCCACCACCCGCGCCGTGCGGGCGCCGCTGGCACCGGTACTTGGACACGTGCCGCGGCCGAGGAGCTCGTCGACCACCGTGCGCAGCAACGGTTCCTGCACGTGCGGCGGGTCGGGCAGGGTGAACGTCTCGCGCCCCGCTCCGGTGACCACCACCGTGGGCTCTGGCCCGAAGCACGGAAAGACGGCTCGTCCACGGCTGCCGACGATCTCGATGCGATCGTCGTCCTCCGGCGCGGCGGCGTCCCACAGGCCGACACCCTGCGCGCCGGAGGCCAGCGTGAACCGCCCGGTCACGAGGTCCTCGGCGGGATAGATGGCCGCTCTGCGGGCGGCGGCCCCGGCGACGTCCACGATCTCCCCGACGAGGTAGTCGACGATGTCGAGCATGTGGCTCCCGAGATCCACCACGTACCCGCCGCCCGACACCTCGGGTCGCACCCGCCAGGGCACCTCGGGTCCGAGGTCGGCTTCCGTCGGTCGCCGCAGCAGCCGGACGCTCACGCTGCGGACCTCGCCGAGCCGCTCCTCGAGCAGGAGCCGCTTCAACCGCACGAAGCGCGGCAGGGCGCGGCGGTAGTACGCCACGAACAGCGGCACCCCCGCCGCGCGGCACGCCTCGATCATCGATCGGCACTCCGCCTCGGTGCGCGCCATCGGCTTCTCGACGTAGACGGGTTTCCCGGCGCGGGCAGCGCGCTCCGTGTAGGACGCGTGGGTATCCGGTGGCGTCGCGACGTACACCGCGTTCACCTCGGGATCGGAGATGAGGGCCTCGGCATCGTCGTACCAGCGTGGCACGCCGTGGCGGGCGGCCCACGCGCGTGCCTGCTCGGCGCTGCGGCGCATCCCCGCGACCAGCTTCGAGCCCGGCACGCGCTGCAACGCCGGGCCGCTCTTCACCTCGGTGACGTCGCCCACGCCGATGATGCCCCACCGCACCTCGTCCATCCGGTGCCCCTTCCCGCCGCGCCGCCCTCGGCGGCGCACGCCCTTCCCAGCGTACCGGTCGAGCGCCGGCCTGTCCGTCGAGCGCCGGCCTGTCCGTCGTGCGCCAGCGTATCCGTCGTGCGCCGCGTGCCGGTCGTGCGCCGCGTGCCGGTCGTGCGCCGCGTGCCGGTGGAGCGCCGCGTGCCGGTCGAGCGCCACCGCGCGGCCCGAGCGGCGGTTGACCCCGCGCACCGTCGCGCCTAGCATGGCCCATGAGCCACGATCCGAGCGGCCGGCAGGTCCGGTCATGATCCCCTCGAGCCGCCGTGCGCGGCGCACGCCCCTGCCACGCCGGGCCCTAGCGCGCCCATCCGCGCGGCCGCCGTGGCCCGCCCCGGCCCTCGTCGTGGTCCTGGCGCTCCTCCTGCTCCCAGGCGCCGCCTTCGGCCAGGACCTGGGGCAACGCGTCCACGAGACCACCCTGGACAACGGCCTGCGGATCCTGTTGGTCGAGCAGCACGCCGCACCGGTGGTGAGCTTCGACTTCATGTTCAACGTCGGCGGGATCGACGAGCCGCCGGGGCTGGGCGGCATCGCCCACATGGTCGAGCACATGGCGTTCAAGGGCACGGCGACGATCGGCACCGAGCATCCGGCCGAGGAGCGGGCCGCCCTCGACCGCGTCGAGGTGGACGCGCTGGCCCTCGAGAACGCCGAGCGGCTCGGCGACGACGCCCTGGCATCGCGCCTGCAAGACGAGTTCGCCGCAGCCCGGAAAGGCGCGCAGGCGCTCGCGGGGTCCAGCCCGCTCGACGACCTGCTGTCCACCAACGGTGCCGTCGGACTGAACGCGCAGACGGGGTACGACAGTACCCAGTACGTCGTGTCGCTGCCCTCCAACCGCATCGAGCTGTACGCCCGCATCTACGCCGACGTGCTCGCCAACGCCGTGTTCCGCTCGTTCTACGAGGAGCGCGACGTGGTGCGCGAGGAGCGGCGGCAGCGGAGCGAGGACGACCCGCAGGGCGTGCTGTTCGAGGCGTTCCTCGCGGAGGCCTTCCAGGGCGAGCCGTACGGGCGGCCCCTCATCGGGTCTGGCGACGCGATCGCCGGCTACACCGCGACGCAGGCGAAGGCGTTCTACAACGCCTACTACGCGCCGGACCGGGCCGTGCTGGTGGTGGTCGGCGACGTCGATCCCGAGCGCGACATGGCCACCCTCGCGCGCTACTTCGGCGCGGTCCCCGACCACGCCACCCTCCATACGCGCCTGCCGGCGCCGGCGCCCCAGACCGCGGAACGCCGCGTCACGGTGCGTTTCGACGCGCAACCGCAGCTCGCAGTCGGGTATCGCAAGCCGACCTACCCGAGCCGCGACGCCTACGTGCTGGACCTGATCGACGCCCTGCTGACGAACGGCCGCACCTCGCGGCTCTACCAGCGGATGGTCATCGGCGACCAGAGCGCATTGAACGTCAGCACCTCGAGCGCCTTCCCGGGCACGCGGGAGCCCAACGCCTTCCTGTTCTACGCGCTGCCGCGCGCGCCGCACGGCCCGTCGGATCTCGAGACGGCCCTGTACGACGAGCTCCAGCGGCTGTCCACCGAGAACGTCAGCGAGCGCGAGCTGCAGAAGGTGAAGAACCAGGTGCGCGCCGCGACCATCCGCAGCCTCGACTCCAACAGCGGCCTGGCGCAGAACCTCGCGTACAACGAGCAGTTCGCGGGCGGCTGGGAGCACCTCCTGGAGGATCTGAAGATCTACGACTCGATCACCGCAGACGAGATCCGCACGGTGGCGGCGCGCACCTTCCGCCCCGAGAACCGCACGGTGGCGGTGCTGCTGCCACCGGAGGGGCAGAAGTGAGGCGCGCGCGCGTGCACGCGGCGAGCTCGCGGCGCCGGACGCGCGGCCGCGGCCGGCGCGCCGGGCTCGCGGCGCTCGTGCGCCCCGGGAGACCCGCCGCCCTCGCCGCCGCGCTCGTGACGGGCGCGCTCCTGGCGGGCGTCGGGTGGGCGCAGACGCCGAGCTGGCCGGATCCCTCGCAGCTGACCTACCCGCCACTGGACGTGCGTTCGTCTTCGCCGCGGCGGGAGGTCCTGTCCAACGGCATCGTCGTGTACCTGGCCGAGGACCACACCCTGCCGCTCGTGCAGGGGATCGCGTACGTCGACGCCCCGAGCGTCTACGATCCGGCGGATGAGGTCGGCCTGTCCGGCTTCACGGCGGACATGCTGCGGGAAGGCGGGGCGGGCGGAAGGTCGCCCGACGAGATCGACGGCGAGCTCGAGTACCTCGGTGCGTCGGTCGAGGCCAGCTCGTCGGACGTGCTCGCGTCGGTCTCCTTCTCGTCGCTCGCGGACAACGTGGGTGACGTCCTGCCCATCTGGCGCGACGTGCTGAGCGCACCCGATTTCGACCCGCAACGCATCGACATCGAGCGCCAGCGCCAGCTCGAAGCGCTCCGGCGTGTGGCCGACAACCCCGTACAGGTCGCCGTGCGCGAGTTCTCCTACCGGGTGGCCGAGGGCCATCCGTCGGGCGCCTATCCCACCGAGGCGACCATCAACGCCATCACGCGCGACGACCTGATCGCCTTCCACGCCGACTACTACGGACCCGCGTCCACGGTCGTCGCCGTCACCGGCGACTTCGACGCCGACGCCATGCTGGCGACCCTCGAAGACACCCTCGGCGGGTGGCATCACGATCTCGCGACGCCGCCTGCGCTGCCGGCCTTCGACCCTCACCCGGCGCCGAAGGTCTACTTCGCCCAGAAGGACGTGCAGCAATCCGTCATCCTGGTGGGTCAGCCCGCCATGCGCGCCTACACCCCGAGCTACGACGCCTTCACCGTCGCCAACCACATCCTGGGCGCCGGCGGCTTCTCGAGCCGCATGTTCACGGACATCCGTACCAAACGGGGGCTGGCGTACGCGACCGGTTCGCAGCTGACCCAGGGGTTCGACTATCCGGGCATCTTCCTGGCGTACGCCTTCACCCGTGCCGATGCCACGGGCCAGGTGCTGCAGCTCATCCTCGACGAGATCCGTGGCCTCGTCGACGATGGCGTCACCCAGGCCGAGCTGGATCAGAGCCGCACCACCATCGTGAACCAGGCCGTCTTCCGCGATACCTCCGTGGCGGCCATCACCCAACGGCAGGCGCGGGTCGATCTCCTCGGCCTCGAACCGGGCTACTTCGAGCGGTTCCTCGACACGGTGCAGGGGCTCACGCCGGCCGACGTGCAGGCGTCGGCGCGCGAGGTGCTCCGGCCCGATGATCTGGTGATCATGGTGGTCGGGAACGCGGACGCGTTCGATCGGCCGCTGTCGGATTTCGGTGAGGTAGTGGACGTAGCGCTGCCGTAGGGAGCGCCCGCACGGCGCCGCGCGCCGTCGCCCCGCGGCTCAGGCGTCGAACACCATGGTCGGCACGAAGGCGTTGAGCTGGGGGTGATCGCCCACCACGACCTCGCCCTCGCACTCCAGCCAGGCGTGGCCGCGGCCGGGTCCGGCGCCGCGAAGGAAGCCGACGTGCACGCGGCTCGGCAGCCCGCGACGGCGGAGCAGCGTCTGGGCCGCCAGGGCCCGCGCGAGGCAACCCGAACGCGGCATGAGGAGGGCCGCCGCGTCGAGGGCGCGCCCGATCTCGTGGGCAGCGTCCAGCCGGTCGGCCTGCGAGGCGAAGGGGTCGCTCTCGAGGGTCCGGGCCCTCACCGGCACCTGCGTGATCGGCCGGAAGCGCAGCCCGATGCGCGCGCGCAGGAGTGCGACGAAGGCCGTCGTCAGCCACCGGCGCTCGGCCGCCGACAGCGCCAGGATCCGCCCGAGGCGCGACGATGCCTGTGCGAGGCCGCGGCCGGTCGTGTGGGTTGCCGAGGTTGCGTCCGTCATGCTGCCCTCCTTCCCGTAGGTCCAGCGTCTTCCCGTCGGTCCGGCGTCGCGCCGCGAGGGGCGCGGTGTTGCGACGAGTGTAGCGACGGGCGCTCGCCGTTCGGTCGGCAACGTCACAAGCCCCCTCCATCGTTCCTTCATGCGCAGCGCATGCAACGGCGCCGTCGCCTGCGCAGCACGCCAGACGCGCGCGCCGGGCGCACCGCGCTACCATGCCGCACGACAGGTCGCGGCGCCTTCGGCGCGGGCGCCGGGAGGAGGCGCATGCACGCACCGATCGACTGGACCATCTTCGGGCGGACGCTCGCTCTCGGGCCTGCTGACGGTGGTGGTGCTGCTGGTCGCCGGCGGGATCCGCCTCCTGGAGCGGCGCCTGGGCTGAGGAGGCGAGCCGGCTCGGCCGTCGCCGCGTCCGCGCCGGTGCAGGTATCCCGCGTGAGCGACGCGTGTTACCGTCGAGGGGTAGGCGCCGGTCGGAGCGACCGGCGCACCGGAGTGGATGGGTGGTTCGCGTGCTCAGGTGGATGGCAGCGTGCCTCACGCTCCTCGTCCTCGCGGCGCCGGGCGCGCTGGCGAGTGAGCTCGGGGCGGCGAACGAGATCGCTGCCCGCATCGGTGGCAAGGTCCTGGACGTGAGGTCCGAGGGCGCGTTGGTCGACGCATCGGGCGGCGTCCGCGACGCCCCGGCGATCCGCGACGCCCTCGATGGCGTCACCTTGCTGGAGCCCGCCTTCGACGATCCGGCGCGCGCCGCCGATGCCTATGCCGTGGGCATCCTCACCCGCGACCAGCGCCTCGTGGTGTTCGACCTTCGGGGCGCCGCCCTGCGCTGGTCGAGCACCACGCTGAGCGACAACCTTCGGCTGCTCCCCGGTTTCCACAACGGCGAGGGACCGTTCCCGCCCGACTTCGACGCCACCGGCTCGCCCTTCAACCGGGAGCGCTACGGCGGCGGCGCGCCGGTCGACGACCTCGACTTCGAGCTGCGCTGCACCTCCGCCGCGGACTCCAACGGCGCGACCCTCACGTGCACCAACGGGTACGGCCGCCTGGTCTACGAGAGCCGCTGCTACCGCACGTTGGCGGGGGAGGTCGCGTGCGACGTCGACGAGCCGTGAGCGTGCCTCGGGAGCGTGCCGACGTGAGCGTGCCGACGTGAGCGGCAGGGCCGCGCTGTGGTTGGCGGCGGCGGCACTCCTCGTGGCAGGCGGCTACGTGTTCCTGGCGGCGTTGCGAGGCGGCTCGCCGCTGCTCTACTTCGGCGCGGCGGTGCTCTTCGGGATGGCCATCGCCGCGCTCCAGCGGGCCGCCCGACGCGGCGGCTGACGCACGGCGCCGCTGCGCGGTGCGGTGCGATGCACCCCTGCGGGCGCGCGCGCCGTACATTCGCAGCATGTCCGAAACCGAGCTCCCCGGACCGGTCCGGTCCGGCACCCGGAGGTATCCGCGCCGGACCGTGCTGCGCGGTGCGGCGCTCGCCTCGGCGTACCTCGCGCTCGGCCCCTGGCGGGGCGTCCTGGCGCAGGCCGGCGCCCGCCGTGACCTCATCGTGGTGTCGAACAACGGCGGCGGCGGCGCAGGTGGCGGCCCGAGCGTCACGCTCGTGGACCCCGCGAGGCTCGAGGCTCTCGTCACGCTGCCGTTGGGCGGGGCCTTCAGCTTCCCGGCCACGCGCTGGGACCCGGCGCGCGACCTGATCTGGAGCGGGTTCGGCGAGTCGGGCGCGGTGGTGGCGTACCGGCTCTCCACCGGCGAACGCGTCGCCCGGGTGGAGACGGGCTCGAGCCAGAACTACACGGAGCTCACGCCGGACGGCCGCACCCTGCTCGTCGCCGCGCGCTACGCCGACCGCTTCCTCGCGGTGGCGGCCGATCCGGGGCGGGCCGACTTCGGCACCGTGCTCGCGACGCTCGACGACGAGCCCGGCGCGCGACCCTGCGACGTCACGATCGCCTCGGACGGCGCCTTCGCGTACGCCCCCGACCGCGGCAACCGCTCGGTCGTCACCCTCGACCCGCAAGGCCTCGCCCTCGTGTCCCGCGCGCGCCCGTCCGCGGGGGCGGGCGAGGTCGAGCCCTACATGGCCACCACGTCCCCGACCGGCAACGTCCTGTTCGTCGAGAACGCGGCCTCGGACGGCGCCGGGGGCAGCGAGTCGATCTACGACCTGACGGACCCCGCCCACCCCGCCCTCGCCGCCCGCCTCTCGGCCGCCGACGGCCTCGGACGGACCCCGTTGACGAGCGAGATCACGCCCGACGGACGCTACGGCCTGGTGATCTGCCGCGACTCCTCGGAGATCTCGGTGGTGGACACCGCCGCGCTGAAGGTCGTGGCGAGCGTCGCCTTGCCTCCGGGCAGCAACCCCGTGACGGGCGCATGGGGTCCCGACGGGCACACGCTCTTCGTGCCCCTGCCAGGCCGCGACGCGGTCGCGGCGGTGGTGGTCCCCGGCTTCCGGGTGGCCAGGCTCATCGGCGTGGGGCCGCGGCCCGTCGGCGCGCTCTACCTCGAGGCGCCCGTGCCCGAGCGCGCGGCGTTGACGCTGCCACTGGGGGCCGCGCTCGTTCGCGGGCGCACGTTCCCGCCCGGATGTCCCGACCCCTGCTGCGGTGAGGTGTGAGCCGGTGGCGGTAGGCTGAGCGCGTGCCGGAGCTGCCCGACATCGAGGCGTACCGCGCGGCGCTGCAGGCGCGCGCCGTGGGGCGGACGCTCGAGCGCGTGCGCACGCGCGGCGTGTTCCTGCTCCGCACGGTGACGCCCCCGCTCGACGCCTTCGCCGGCGCGACCCTCAGCGGCACGCGCAGGCTCGGGAAGCGCCTCGTGTTCGCCTTCGAAGGCGGCGACGGCGTCGCCGCCGGCTCGGGCGACGCGATGTTCCTGGTGCTCCACCTGATGCTCGCCGGCCGGCTCGCCTGGGCGAAGCCGGGCGCCGGTTTGCCCGGGAAGCGCGGACTCGCCGCGTTCGACTTCGGCGACGCTGGCACGCTCGTGCTGACGGAGGCGGGCAGCCGCCGGATGGCGTCGCTGCACGCCGTGGCGGGGGAGGCGGCCCTGTCGGCCTTCGATCCCGGCGGGCTCGAGCCGCTCGCTGCCGCCTCGGAGGCGTTCGCGTCGGCCCTGCGCAGCGAGCGACACACGCTCAAGCGCGGCCTCACCTCGCCCCACCTGCTCGCCGGCATCGGCGGCGCGTACGCCGACGAGATCCTCCACGCCGCGCGCCTCTCGCCCGTCGCGCTCACGACCTCCCTGGACGACGACGAGATGGGCCGGCTGCACGCCGCCGCACGGGAGGTGCTGGCCGCGTGGAGCGCGCGCCTGTCGCTCGGCGCGGAGCGCCGCTGGCCGAAGATCGGGGCGTTCCAGGACGGCATGGCCGTGCACGGACGCTTCGGCCTGCCGTGCCCCCGCTGCGGCGACCCAGTGCAGCGCATCCGCTACGCCGCCCGCGAGACCAACTACTGCGCCACGTGCCAGACAGGAGGCGTGGTGCTCGCCGATCGCGCCCTCTCCCGGCTGCTCGGGAAGGACTGGCCGCGCTCGCTGGAGGCGTGGGAGGAACGCGTCGGGCCGCCGCGCGCCGATCGCGCCAGTCCGCCTGAGGCGTAGTTCGCCGCGAAGGCGCGCGCACGCCCCTAGCATCGCACCATGATCCCCACGACCCCCGCTCCGGCGTCGCGGCGCGGCGCGGCTCGCGCGGCCGCCGCCCTTGCCGCCGTCCTGTCGCTCGCGGCCCTCCCGGCCCTCGGCGGGTGCGGGGCCGCCGGGGGGCCGCCCGCGCCCGGCGCGCCGTGGACCGGTCCCGGTCCCGGCCTGGCGGGCTGCCCGCTGTTCCCGCCCGACGACGTGTGGAACACGCGCGTCGACCACCTGCCGGTGACCCCGTTCTCGGCGGCGTACGTCGCCTCCATCGGCGCCTCGACGCACGTCCATCCCGACTTCGGCGCGGGCACGTGGCAGGGCTCGCCCATCGGCATCCCCTTCGCCGTGGTCGGACCCGAGCAGGCGGGGCGCGAGGTGGAGTTCGGGTACGCCGACGAGAGCGATCCGGGACCCTACCCGATCCCGCCGGACCCGCCCATCGAGGGAGGCGGCGACCGGCACGTGATCCTCGTGCAGAGGGGCACGTGCACGCTCTACGAGCTGTTCGCCGCGGAGCGCGGGCCGTCGGGCTGGACCGCGGGCTCCGGCGCCGCGTTCGACCTGACGGGGTACGCCCTCCGCCCGCGGGGCTGGACGTCGGCCGACGCGGCGGGGCTGCCGATCCTCCCGGGGCTGGTGCGCTACGACGAGGTCGCCGCCGGCGCCGTTCGGCACGCCCTGCGCTTCACGGCGCCGCGCACCCGCGACGCCTACGTGTGGCCGGCTCGCCACGCCGCTTCGGACAGCACGGACCCGGACCTGCCGCCCATGGGGCAGCGCTTCCGGTTGCGTGCCGACTTCGACGCGTCCGGTTTCTCCGAGCCCGCGCGGGTGATCGTCACGGCCCTGAAGCGCTACGGGATGATGTTGGCGGACAACGGCTCGGCCTGGTACCTCTCCGGAGCGCCCGACGACCGCTGGGACGACGACGCGCTCCGCGACCTCGCGGGGATCCGGGGCGACGACTTCGAGGCGGTCGACGCCACGGTCCTGCTCGTCGATCCCGACTCGGGGCGCGCCGCTCCGTAGGCGTGCGGCGGCGCGCCGGTGGGGACGGCGCGCCGCCGCGGGCGGGGAGGGTCAGGTCGCCGGGGTGAGTCCGGCGATGAGGTCGTCGAGCTGTCGCTGCTCCGCGTCGCGCCGCTGCGACAGCGCGTCCGCCTCGTTTCGCAGCGTCTCGAGCTCGTTCTCCTGGTTCTCGAGGTCGGTGGCATAGCGGCGGTACAGCGCGGAGTTGCGGTCCAGCGCGCCCATGTTCTGACGGATGCGGTTCTGGTCCTGGAAGATGGCGTCGATGCGGGCCTGGCGAGCGCTCATCTGACGGTCGAGGTCGGCGATGCGTCGTTCGAGCGCCAGCACCCGGTCGAGCGTGGCGCGGTCGCCCGCGCTCATCTCGACGTTCTCGAGGTAGAAGGCGAGGTCGCTCGAGCTCACGTTGGACACCGCGGTCGAGCGTCGGTCCGTGCGCTCCATGACCACGTGCAGCGCGCACGTCTCGCCCGCCGCGCAGCGCAGTTTGGTCGGCACGGTAGCGTCGGCCGGGGCGGCGGCGCCGTTGCCCTCCATGGCCACCCCGAAGCGGTAGCTGGTGGCCGTGTCGGCGGCGGGGCCCGCGGGGGCCACGACGGTGTAGCCCTGGCGCTTCGGGTGCTCGAGCACCACGAAACGCGCCTCCCCGTCGCGCGCGTCGAGCGTGTAGGTGGTGCTGATGCGGCTCAGGACGGTGCTCTCGAGAACGCCGCCACGGAGGCTCACCGCCGTGATCTTCTCGGGCTCGCCGCGATCCTCGGTGCGCACCTCGGCCCCGAGGTCGACCGCGTAGGTGAGGATTCGCGAGTCACCCGCGACGATGTCGGACACGCGCGCGTTGCCCCCGAAGCCGGCGTCGTCGAAGACCGTGACGGGCCCGGCCGCCAGGTGCAGGTCGGTGTCGTTCACGAGCCGGACGCCGCGCAGGGGGTGACCCGTCAGGACGGACGCGTCGTACAACGACAGGCGCTCGGCGGGAACGCGCTCCAGCACGATCGGGATCATGGCCGACTGGTGGCGTGCCACGGTCACGGGCCCCTTCACGCGGTACTCGAAGGTGGCGCCCGTCGACACGCCCTGCGCCATCGCCTCGACGCCCACGCCCCCGAGCTGCGGCGCGGCCGGCGCCGCGCCGGCCGCGTCGAGCATCCCCTTGGCGCTCTCCATCGCGGCGTTCGCGCTCGGGGCCGCCCGCTGCGCGCTCTGGGGCGCGGGCGCCGGCGCGGAATCCGCCGCCCCGGCGGGGGGCGCGAGGTTGCGCGCGAGGTCGAGCTGGACGTGCGGCCGCGGGAGGTAGATGGGGTCGTAGAGGCCCGTCACGAAGGAGATCGGGCGCCCCGCGACGAACGATATGGAGACGTCGTGCAGGTCGAGATTCGTCGGGTTGTCGACGATCGCCCAGCCCTGCAGGTCGGCGCGCCCGTCGTCGCCCACCACCAGCCGGTAGCTCGTCTTCCACACCGGCATCTCGCGCACGTACGCGACCCGCACGCGGCGCGTCCCCGTACCCTCGAACCGCAGCCGCACGGTGCGGTCGTCGCTGCCGCGGTAGCGGGCTACGGTCGCGAGGGCGGCGTCCAGGTCGGCCTGCACCGCCGGGTCGCGGAAGCGGATCGAGCCGACCTCGGCGAGCGCCACGCGGCGCAGCCCGTCGCCGGTAGCCAGCGTGAGGAAGGTCTGAGGCGCGCCGTTCTCGTCCGTCACGCTCTCGACGTCCACGATCACGCCGTCGATGCCGGCGCCCCCACCGAGATGGACCCCCTCGCCCCGCGCCTGCTGCAGCAGGCGCGGCAGGCTCGTCTCGCCGGAGACGTCGAGCGAGTAGCCCGCGAGGATGCGGTCGAGCGGGTCGCGCGAGGGGTACTGCACCGGCCCGATGACGCCGCCGTCGAGGTCCTGCACCACCAGGCTCTGGAGCAGGTCGTCCATCTGGTCCGCCGCCACCGACAGGTCGAGCTCCTGTGCGTCGGTCACCGTGCCGCTGTGCTCGAAGTACCCCACACCGCTCGTGAAGAGCACCAGGCGGGTGACCGGCAGATCCGCGGCGGTCGCACCGCGTCCCGCATCGGCCGGACCGCCCTGGGCGCACGCGCCGCCCGCCGCCAGGACGACGGCGGCCGTGGCCGCCAGGACGAGCCTCAGGTGGAACGTGGAGATCGAGTTGCTCATGCCGCGATGCTACGCAAGGTCCGCGCCCGCGGACGTGCGACCTTCCTCATCTTCGGGCGCGGGGAACACCGGCTCGCGGGCCGCGGCTCGGGTAGGCTACCTCCATGGACTCCTCGAGTTCGGGCGGGGCTGGGGTCGGCGGTGGATCCGGCGAACGCGACACGGGCACGAGCGAACGCGATGCGGGCACCGGGAGTGGATCGGGCGCCCCGCCGCCGGGCGGACATGGCCCGCTCGCGGTGGTCGCCATCGGCGCGTCGGCAGGCGGGCTCAGCGCCCTGCGCCAGCTGTTCGAGGGCGTGCCCAGCGACACGGGCGCGTCCTTCGTCGTGGTGGTGCACCTCAGCCCGGAGCACGAGAGCTACCTGGCCGACCTGCTGCAGCCCAGCTGCACCATGCCTGTCCAGCAGGTCGCCGACACGGTGCAGCTCGAGCCCGACCATGTCTACGTGATCCCACCGAACCGCAACCTGTCGACCATCGACACCCACCTGCGGCTCACCGAGCTCGAGGAGGAGCGGCGCGAGCGCGCGCCCATCGACCACTTCTTCCGCACGCTGGCCGACACCCACGACGGACACGCGATCGGGCTGGTGCTCACGGGGACCGGCAGCGACGGCGCGCTCGGGATGCGCAGGATCAAGGAGCGTGGCGGGATCACGCTCGTGCAGGACCCCGCCGAGGCCGAGTACGACGGCATGCCGCAGAGCGCCATCGCGACCGGCGCGGTCGACATGATCCTCCCCCTGCACGACATGCCCGCCTACCTCGTGCGGCTCATCCGCAGTGTGCCGAGCCGCCGGATGCGCGACGCCGACAGCTTGCAGGAGGACCAACGCCGGGCCCTGCAGCGCATCCTCACGCAGGTGCGGGCACGCAGCGGCCGCGACTTCTCGCGCTACAAGGAGTCCACCGTCTTGCGCCGGGTGACGCGCAGGATGCAGCTGCAGGACAGGGCATCGTTGCCCGACTACCTCGAGTTGCTGCGCACCAGCGCGCCCGAGGCGCAGGCCCTGGCCGACGAGCTTCTCATCAACGTGACCGAGTTCTTCCGCGACCCGGTGGTCTTCGAGACGCTCGAGGCGCGCGTGGTGCCGGGCCTGTTCGCCGACAAGGGCGCCAAGGGCCACGTGCGCGCGTGGTCGGTCGGATGCGCCACGGGCGAGGAAGCGTACTCGCTCGCCATCCTCCTGCTCGAGGAGGCGGTGCGTCACGACGACCCGCCGCAGATCCAGGTGTTCGCGACCGACCTGCACGAGCGCTCGCTGTCACGTGCGCGTGAGGGTCTCTATCCCGAGACGATCGAGACCAACGTCTCACCGGAGCGCCTGCGGCGCTTCTTCAAACGGGAGGCCGGCGGGTACCGCGTGCGCAAGGAGGTGCGCGAAGCGGTCGTGTTCACACCCCACAACCTGCTTGGCGACCCACCCTTCTCGAGGCTGGACCTGGTCTCCTGCCGCAACGTGCTCATCTACCTCCAGCGCGACATCCAGCGCGACGTCATCGACCTCTTCCACTACGCGCTCGTCCCCGACGGCGTGCTGCTTCTCGGCAACAGCGAGACCATCGAGCGCGGCGAGTCGTTCCGGATGGTGGATCAGGAGAGCTGCGTCTACCGCAAGCGCAACGTGCCCGCGAAGGAACCGCGTCTGCCCGTGTTCCCGATCTCGTTCTCGAGCACGGGCCGCCGCACCCTCGCGGTTGCCGGGCGCGAGGAGCCGCCCGGGTACTCCGCGGTGCACCTCGGCATGATCGAGCAGTACGCGCCGCCGAGCCTGCTCGTGAGCCCGGACGACGAGATCGTGCACCTCTCGGAGCAGGCCGGCCGCTACCTCCAGCCCCCCGGGGGCGCACCCACCTCCAACCTGTTCAAGCTCGTCCGCGAGGAGCTGCGCCTCGAGCTTCGCTCCGCGCTTCGCATCGCCAGGGAGAAGCGCACGCCGTGCCGCTCCGAGCCGGTATCGCTGTTCTTGCCAAACGGCCGGCGGGACGTCGCGGTCGACGTGCGTCCCGCGACCGATGCGCAACGCGATGGCTTCTCGCTGGTGATCTTCGACGAGCGCGAGCCGGCGGCCGGCGCGCTCGAACCGCGAGCGGAGAGCGACGCGACGGTCCGGGAGCTGGAGGCGGAGCTCCAGATGGCGCGCCAGCGCCTCCAGGCGGTCGTCGAGGAGTACGAAACCAGCCAGGAGGAGATGCGTGCGGGCAACGAGGAGCTCCAGAGCATGAACGAGGAGCTGCGCTCGACGATGGAGGAGTTGGAGACGTCCCGGGAGGAGCTGCAGTCGGTGAACGAGGAGCTCGTCACCGTCAACCAGGAGAACCGCCACAAGGTCGACGAGCTCGGCCAGCTCGCGGGCGACCTGCAGAACCTGATGGCAGCCACCGACATCGCCACGGTCTTCCTCGACCGCACGCTGCGCATCCAGCGCTTCACCCCGCGTCTGGGCGAGCTGTTCAACATCCGGTCGGTCGACCGCGGCCGGCCGCTGGGCGACCTGACCCACCGGTTGGGATACCCCGAGATGCTCGACGACGCCGGCGTGGTGCTCGAGCGCCTCGTCCCCGTCGAGCGCGAGGTGCGCAGCCAGGAGGGCAACTGGTACCTGACCCGGGTGCTGCCCTACCGCTCGAGCGCGGACCGCATCGAGGGCGTGGTCATCACGTTCGTCGACATCACCGAGCTCCGGCGCGCCGAAGCGACCGTACGAGAGCTCAACGCGGGCATCGAGGTCCATCGGCAGCAGGGCGGCGAGCGCGCCCGCGAGCTGGCGCGCCTGTTTATGCGCGCCGAACGCCACGAGCGTGCCCGGGCCGCGCGGCTGGTGCGCGAGGAGATCGAGGCGCGCACGCAGCAAGCCCGCGGCGAGCTGGGCGCCGCCCTGGACGGCGGCTCGGACGAGCAACGCGGAGACGCGCTCCGGGCCGCCGGGGCCGCGATCGACGGCGCCGGCGAGGCCGCGCGGCTGCTTCGGATCGAGCTCGAGCTGCCGGCCGGGGAGGGCGATCTGGCCGCGGTCGCGCACGACCTGGCCGAGGTGGCCGCTCGCCGTTACGACCTCGTCGTGGACCTCGCTGTGGACGTTCCGCAGCCCGACGGAGCGGTGGCCGCCCTGCCGCCGGGCTTGCGCCTGCTGCTGGTGAACGGCCTGCGCGATCTGCTGCACAACGTCGCGCGCCACGCCGGTGTCCGGCGGGCGCGACTGGAGCTGAGCTCGGACGGGGCGACGCTGCGCGCCGCGGTGGTGGACGAGGGAAGCGGCTTCGATCCGGAGGCCGTGCTAGGGAGCGACGGCGACGCCTCGACGTTGCCGCTGCTGCGGCGGTGCGCACGCCTGCTCGGCGGCGACCTGCGTGCCGAGGCGTCGCCGCCACGGGGCAGCGCGGTGACGTTGGTGCTGCCGCTCGAGCCGGAAGCCGACGAGGCGGAGCTCCGGCCCGGCCCGCCGTGAGCGCGGGCGGTGGCCCTCGCCGCTGGAGGCCCGCCGACGAGCGCGACCTCGACGACGTCCTGAGCGCCTTCGCGCGCGCCGAGATCCCCGCGGGCGGCTTCGGGCACGCGGGGCACCTCGCGGTCGCCTTCGGGTACCTGGAGGGGCACGCGCTCGACGCCGCCACCGAACGCATGCGGCGCGGCCTGCTACGGTTCCTTCGCCGGCAGCTCGGCGACGAGACCGCCGCCCGGGTGCGCTACCGCGAGACCCTCACGGTGTTCTGGATGCGCCTGGTGGCGTCCGCCCGGGACCTCCAGGACCCGACGCGGCCGCGGCTCGAGCGGTTCCTGGAGGTGCTCGATCGCTACGGCGATCCCGGCGTCGTGTACCGTTTCTACTCCCAGGAGCGCCTCGACGATCCCGAAGCGCGGGAGCGCTTCCTCGAGCCGGACCTCGCGCCCCTTCCCGGGCCGCCACCGTGACGCCCGCGACCTTCCGTCGCTGCGCGCGCGGCGGCCGTAGCGCCAGGGGGTAGGAGCCGGTTCGAGCGGAGTACGGGCGTGCGGCGACGCGCGCCGGCGACCGCCTCAGGAGCGCGCGGCGGCCCCCGGGACGGCGCTAGCGGTGGCGCCAGTCGTGCGGATCGTCCTGCGCGCTCGGCGACAGGCCCAGCGTGTCGCCGGCCGTGGTCACGCCCAGTCCGAGCACCGTGCGGTTGGCGTAGGCGAAGTAGGCGACGACCTGGTTGGCCTCGAGGATCTCGCCGTCGCTCAGCCCCTCGGAGCGCATCGCGTCGACGTCGGTCTCCCGCACGCCGGAGGGATCGCGCGTGAGGCGTTCGGCGTAGCGCAGCAGCGCGAGCTCGCGCCCCGCGAAGGCGTCCTCGGGTCGACCGCGCTCGAGCGCGGCCCGGACCGCGGCCGCGCGCTCATCGTCGGCGAGGAGCCTGCGCAGACCGGCATGGTGGTGCTCGACGCAGTACCCGCAGCCGTTGAGAAGGCTGACGTACACTCCGGCCGTCTCCAGCAGCCAGCGCGGCAGGACGTTGCGGGCATGGTGCAGCACGCTCTTGTAGAGCGCCAGGTGCCCCTCCATGGTGTGGGGCCGCAGGCTGTGCACCATCATGATGTTGTCCACGGCGCCGTCCGGGCCACGGATGCGGTCGTAGAGCTGGCGCAGGCGGCCGCCGGCCTCGTCGACCGGCACGCGGTCGATCCAACTGCTCACGCGTTCCATCCCGGAGTGTACCGTCCGGGCGGTGACGCTCCGTGCCATGGACGGGCCCCTTCGTTCCGGTCGACGCGGGCGGCGCTCGCGGTGCTCGCGCGCAAGCGCCGCGGCGAGGCCGCGCTGAGCCTCCTCGCCGCCGCCTGCTACGCGGGCATGCTGGTGCTGTTCGCCGTCGGGAACAACCCGATCAACGCCCGCATCGCCCGGTGGACGCTGTCGACCCTGCCGGACACCTGGCGCGGCGCGCGCGACGCATGGGAGGCGTTCCACGTCGGCAGCGCGGCCCTCGCGCTGGTGGCGCTCGTCGCGTTGCTCGTCGCCGGCGTGCGCCGCGGCGGCTCCGAGGGCGCCACGGCGCCGCCCGGGCGGTAGATTGGGGCGCAGCGCTGGGGGCGCACGACGCGCCCGGGCCCCACGCCCGGGCGCGATGGTGAGGAGGCCGCGTGTACCGACCTGACGAGGTGAGCCCGTGGCCGCGCCGGGCGTTCGTCGTCGCTCACCTGGCGCTGGCGGCGCTTTCGGTCTGGATCCTCCTCGGGAACGGCACCGAGGCGATCGGGCGCGCCGTCGGCGCCTCGTGGACGGTCGGCGACATCGCGCGTCGGTGGTTGCTGGCCGCCTTCGCCGTGGTGCTGTGGGCGCGGATGAGTGCCACCGTCCTGGTCCTGCTCCAGCGCCGCTTCACGTGGCAGGAGATGGGCCTGGTGACCTTCGGGGCGGCGATGTACCAGCTCGGTTTCGCCTGCCTCGGGGCGGCGTCGGGCCCCTCCCTGGGTGCCTGGGACGTGCCGGCCGTCGCCCTCTTCGTCGCGGGTAGCGCCCTGAACACGGGCTCCGAGTGGGCGCGGTTGCGCTTCAAGCGCCGCCCGGAGAACCGCGGCCGCCTCTACACGCGCGGCCCCTTCGCCCTCGTGCGCCACCCGAACTACCTCGGCGACGTGTTGTGGGGGGTGGGATGGGCCCTCGCCACCCGCTCCGCCTGGTCCGCGATCATCGTCGCCGTCGAGGTGGCCGGCTTCGTGTTCGTCAACATCCCGCAGCTCTCCGCGCACCTCGAGGAGCGCTACGGCGATGCCTACCGAACCTGGGCGTCGCGCACCGCCCGGCTCGTGCCCTGGATCTACTAAGCGGTCCTCGGGGCCGCTCCGGCGCTTGGATGCGGGCACGTCGCGCGGGCGGCGGCGAACGCGGTGGGCCTGCCACTGCTCGAGATCCCGTGGGAGGTCCCCTTCGCGGACGCCGCGGCTGGCGCAGCTGCTCGTCCGCGACGCGGAGAACGAGGTCAAGATCATCCGGTGGCCAGGATCGTAACAACCCGCCCGCGCTGCCTCGGCCGTCTGTGACACGTCATGGTGAGCATGGGCGGCAACCCGAAGCGCTCCTTCCTTGTGCTCTGATGTCTTGCTGCCATGGGCGCGGCAGGGTGGCAAGGTTCCCAAGCACGCAGCTATCCTCGTGCGAATGCTGGCGCGCCAGAAAGTGAATGCGCGAGGTGAACAAGCAAGTCCACCAAGCGATCGAGGTCTCGAACGTTGACGACCTCGACGGGCGCATGGGTGTATCGGCAGGGGAAACCGAGGTCAATCGCTAGAATGCCCTCGTTCTCGAGCTGGAGAAACGACGTTTCCGTCAAGCCCCCCATGAAGGTGTTGGTTTGCAGCGGGATGCCTGCTCGAGCGGCGACGTCGTGGACGTGATCGAGGAACTTCGGGTTTGGGATCAAACCGGCGAGAGTCCCGCGCCCATGGAAGCTGAACGCGCCGACCGTCGGCCCCTCGCCCAATCTGACATCGGTGTAGCCGGCAAGATCGGGCGTGTCCGTTGATACGGCCACGTCGAGCTGGAAAACGTATTGCGGCTCGATTCTTCGTACTGCTGGCAGCACTCCTCGGAGGCTGAACTCCTCCTGAACGCTGGCAACGACCCACAGGTCCACGTCCGTGGGCACGTCGATTCGATTGAGAAACTCCAGAAGAACCCAACACCCCGCCCTGTCGTCCATCGCATTGCTGAACAGAACGTCCTGATTGCGAAAGAATGTTCGGGCGTACCCGACGGGGCTACCGGTACGCAGACCGGCTGCCGCCGCGTCGGCCTTGGACGCGAAGCCGAAGTCGGCGTATGCAGACTGGATCGGCACCACCTGGTACTTCTCCTCGGACGGCGTAAGGTGATGGGCTTTCGGGCCCATCACCCCGTGGAGAAGGCGGCCTTCGAGCCCGGCGGCAACGAGCGCCTGCCCGGACATGCTCTTTTCGGGCACGCCTCCTACGCGTTCGAGGCGAACGAACCCATCTTGCTCGATCTTCCGGACGACGAATCCAACCTCATCCATGTGGGCGAAGATGAGCACACGGGGACCATCTGAGTGCGCCGATGGGAGGTGCGCGACTACGTTGCCTAGGGGATCGACCTCCACCTCCTGGGCGACTGCCGAGAACTCCTCACGCATCCGCCCGATGACGGCATCCTCAAATCCCGCCACCCCGAGCAATGCGGTCAGCTCGCGCAGAGCTGCGACATCCGGATCCGGCATGGTTCATCCTTTCGAGGTTCAGGGTTCGCGTCGCGTAGGTACCTCCGCCAACGGGATTGCGTTCAGAAGAAGCGGTTCGGCACAAAGAAGCGACCTTTGACGAGCAGGTCCTTCATGGCGTCGACCATGAGGTCGACCTCCGTCTGACCGTTGTTGATCGTGAACAGCCCATGGCCAGGGAAGAACCCATCGACGTCGAGGCCCGAGAGCTTCGGTGCCGACTCGCGGTAGGAGTCGAGTGATGAGCCCGAGTTGGGGTAGTTTTGGAGGTTGATGAGGCCGCCGTACGTGATGTGATCACCGCAGCAGAGGTAGCGCTTCTCGCCCTCGACCAGGTAGGTCATGGCGCCACGCGTGTGACCGGGCGTCTCGATCGCACGGATGGTGAGATTCCCCAGCTTGATCGTGAAACCATCTTCGACGCGAACATCCACCTTGCAGGCTCGCACTTCGAAGTCTGGGGGTAGAATCCCGCCCGCTTCGCGACGTTCAAGCCCAGGCGCACCTCGTCGATCTGTTCGAGGTCGTCGGCCTCCTTCGCCGGTGCGTAGATCTTTGAACCGTAGTCCTGCTGGAAGGTAGCGGCGCCTCCGATGTGGTCCGTGTGGATGTGGGTCAGCAGGACGTGCTTCACGTTCGCGGGGTCGATCCCGTCGCTCCGGAGATTGTCGAGGATCGCTTCGGTGTTGATTCCGACGCCGGTATCAACGAGCGCAAACGTACCGTCGCCCGTGCCAAAGGCGAAGGCGTTGCAGTCCGAGGGGTGGCTGATACGGACGCCAAGATGGCCGCTTGCAACGAGGTATGCGTCGCTCGTGAGTTTCATGGGTTGGTCCCTTCCATGTGGAGAATTGCCAAAGACGCGTACGCGCGACAGCGCGCATTGGATAGTTCCGGACCTACTTCAACGCACCAGTGACGAGCCCCTTTCTGAGGTAGCGAGAGAACATGATCGTGAGGATGACGGGTGGAAGGACGGCGACGATCGCTGCCGCGTTCATGACGCCGTACTTGAGCATGATGTCCGAGGCGAACAGGGCCGCCACGACGGGCACCGTCTTGATCTTGGTGGCCGCGGTCAGTACGAGCGAGAAGAAGAACTCGTTCCAGGAGAACATGAACGCATAAACGGCCGCCGACACGAGGCCCGGAGTGACGAGCGGCAAGATGACGCGGCGGAGGGCGCCGAGACGCGTGCAGCCGTCGATCCGAGCGGCGTCCTCGAGATCGGGAGGGATCGTCACGAAGAAGCCGCGGAGAATCCAAACCACGAGCGGGAGGGTGAATGCGCTGTGCGCGAGGATCACGGATGGATACGATCCGATCAGGCCGAGGTTCCGCATGGTCAGGTAGAACGGAATGACGATTGCAACGGCGGGCACCATGCGCATGACGAGCAGAAGAACGTATCCGATCGAGAGTTCCACGCTCCGGAGACGAGCAAACGTGTATGCGGCGGGAATGGCGAGCAGGAGGTTGGTGACCGTTACGGTCGCTGCGATGATCGTACTGTGCACCAGGCTTGATCCCACGTCGCTCGCGGCCCCGGGAAGAGCCAGCCGGGCGCGCAAAGCAGGGTCGATGAAGCTGCGGAAGTTCTCGAACGTGACGGTCTTCGGAATCCAGTTTGGCGGAATGGCAGTTAGCTCGCCCTCGGGTTGGATGCTCGAGAGGAGCAGCCAGAGGATCGGCGCCAGGAAGTAGATGAGCGTGAACCCCAAGCCCACCCATACAAGCCAACGCGTGCGTCGCTTAGATCTCATGGCGCTGGACGGCAGTTTGCGAGATCACGAGATGTCGCTCCGTAGCAACCGTAGGTAGATCGCGGTGAAGCCGAGGGTCAGGATCGTGATGATGAATGACAACGCGGCGCCCTCGCCGAAGTTGAAATCGCGGAAGGCCGAGATGTAGGTAAGCCACGCGATCACGGTGGTCGAGGTTCCTGGACCGCCACCCGTCATGACCCAGATGAGGTCGAATACTCGCAGAGACTCCATGGTCTGCAAGATCAACACGACCATGAGCGGCGATCGTAGCAACGGCAGGGTCACGTTCGTGAACTTGCGCCAGTTGGTAGCACCATCCACCTCGGCCGCTTCGTAGAGCTCCAGCGGAACCGATTGAAGGCCCGCAAGGAGGATGAAGATGACGAGCGGGAGCTGCTTCCAGACCTGGGCGTTCGCCACTGCCATCATCGCGACGGCCGGATGACGGAGGAAGCTCGTGTAGGCCGGGATGATGCCGAGCGAGTAGAGAAGCCCGTCGAGGGCACCGTAGTACGGGTTCAGGATCCACTTCCACATGAGTGCGTTGACGACGTTGGGGATGGCCCAAGGGATGATCATCAGTCCTAGGAGCAAGCCTTGGAGCCTTCGCACCTGGTTCAGAAGGTTGGCGACGAACAGACCCGCTACGACTTCGATGGTGACCGTCAGGGCAACGAAGTACAGGGTCACGCGGACGGATCTCCAGAAGCGGTCATCTCGAAAGATCGCAGCGTAGTTGCTGAACCCCGCGAATGTGCCGATCGTGGCGGGTTGCGTCAGATACCATTCGTGGAAGCTGATGTAGAGCGAGTAGACGATAGGTCCCCCGACCAACACGAGCATGGCAAGCATGGTTGGTCCGACCGTGCCGAGAGCAAAGACGCGTTCGTTTCGACCGCCGCGTGCCACTGGGGACCTCCCTAGGGGGGCGGGGGCGTGGCGTGCCGCTCAATGCGACACGCCACGCTTTACATCACTTGAAGTCGGGGAAGCGGTTGCGGTCCGTCGTCCAACTATTCTTCAGATTCGTGATGGCCTGGTCGACCGTGATTTCGCGCGTTAGGGCCCGGTTGATTTCCTGCTCCGAGTTGAGCACCCACGACGCCATCCAGGGCGCCTGAGGCAACGACCGCGATTGCGCAGTCTGCTCCTTGATCAGGTCGACGTTCGCTCCGAACCGTTGGGAGAGGGCGGCGTTGACATCCGGTTCGTTCCACATGAAGCTGTAGCCGCTATCGAGAAAGTAGTTCTGCATCCACCCGCGCCGGCCGGGGTAGGCATTGTCCTTGCCGCTTCCACCGAGGAAATCGATCAGTTGCCACACCTGATCGTCTGGCGCGTTTTCGTAGGCCCCGATCACGTACCCGCGCGACCACGCTACTGTCTCGTGGGTCGTACCAGGGGTCAGGGCAAGGGCGGCGGCGTCACTGACCTTGGACACGGAGGAGTCGAACACTTGCGCTGCCCGGTAGCCCGGAATCATGGTAATGGCGCTCTGACCTTCGGCGAAGGCGCGCCAGTTGTCGTCCTCGTTGGTCTCGAGCGACTTCGGGTTGATGAAGTTTGACGTGTAGATGCCGTCGAGTAGCCAGTTCATGGAGTTGCGGAAGGCGGAATCCGGTTGATCGAAGACCGTGTTCAACTTGTCGTCGAACATGCTTCCGCCCTGCGAGAACACCATGCTGAACAGCTGGTACTTGTCCGTCCACGTGTTCCCGATGGGCAGTGTGATCGGGTAATCGAGGATCCCTGCTTGCTTGATCTTCAGGGCCGCCTGCTTGAGGCCCTCCCAACTATCCGGGAACGCATCGATCCCCGCCTTCGCGAAGATGTCCTTGTTGTAGACGGGGAGCCATACCGTCTGGTAGTACGGCAACGCATAAAGCTCTCCGTTGACCGTCCAAGCCGACACGAAAGACGGCGTCATCTTCTGCTCGAGGGCGTCGATGGCACCGGCCGGTGCGAAGTCGCTCAGGGGCTTCACCCAACCAGAAGCGATGAACGGCGTAAGGCTGAAGTCCTCGAGGTACAGCACGTCGATGGGTTCCCTGGAAAGGAACTTCGTGGCGAGGAGTTGGCTGTACGTTGCGCCACTCGGCAAACCGTCGAAGGTGGCCTCCGTACCGTATTCGTCCGTGAACTGCTGGAGGAGTGATTTGGCGTAGTCGGGAGCGTACGCCCAACCCACGAGGGTCAGGGGATCGGCTGCGGCGAAGGAGAACAAACCCGCGGTGAGGCCTATGGAGGCGAGTATGGCTGCGATCTTGCGTCTCATGCAATTTCCTCCCAGAGGATGCTAGGTCGTCCATTGACACGTGCCGTCCTCAGACTCACCCCCTTTCATCGCCCGTTCCGCCACCATGCTCGGCCAGCGCTTCTTCCAGCACCGGGAGGCCGTTGAGAGCGGTTGGGAAGCCACAAAACACGACGAGTTGCAAGACGATCTCGAGGAGTTCTTCACGAGTGGCGCCGAAGCGCAGCGCCATCACCATGTGGTCCTTGAGCTGCGGGCTCTTCCCCAGTGCACACAACGCCGATACGGCAACGAGTTCTCGTGTGCGGTCGTCGAACACCGTCCGGCCGTACATGCCTGCCCAACCGAATTCCTGGGTTAGCCGGGAGAAGTCGGGATCCCAGGCGCTAAGGCGATCGAAGTACGCCCGCGCCTTTTCCTCGCTCCCCATGAGGTGCGTTGCAACCTGGAGTGCCTTGGGATTGATGTCAGCCATGTCACGCCTCCGGCTTACGCCTGTACCTCGGCAGCCGCATGAGCTGCGTCCATCAGCGTCTTCACGCGGTTCGCGTCGACCGCGTTCCAGGTCACGCCATCGCGTTTGAAGTAGGTACCGACGACGGCGCCGTCGCAGGTTTCAAGGATGGAGGCCACGGTATCTGCCGTTACGCCCGTATTGGCGAAGACGGGTACGCCCCGCGATGCGGCCTTCACCGTCCTTAGCTCCTCCAAGCCGCCCGATTGACCTGTAATGGGCCCGGAAACGCACAGGACATCAGGCAACGACGAGAAGACGACGCTCTGCGCAACCGATGCGATGTCCCTCTCACCGACCGGTGCCGCGAATTCGGCGTTGATGGTGAACAAGAGCTTGACGTGGCCAGCGTGGATGTTCCGCCGATAACGGAGGGCTTCTCCGCAGGAGGTGGTCCAAAGCCCTAGGTCACCAGAGAAGACCCCGGTAAAGACCTCGCGGACGAACCCCGCACCCGTCGCCATGGCCACCGCGAGGGCCGCCTTGGGATCCCACAGAACCGACCCCGAAGGGGACACGGATCGACGGCCTCACGGCGGAGATCACGCTCGCCATCGTCGCGACGGTCGTAGCCCTGCCGTGTTTGGTAGGGTCGTTGCCCTCGTTTCCGAACATCACCGCATCGATGCCACCAGCCTGCAATGCCTCCAGGTCCGCCCGCACGCTGGTGACGATCCCGTCGAGTCCGGCGCGCTCATCAGAGCGGCGTGCCAGGTATGGGTGGAAAGTGGATCATCCCGATGACGGGTCTTGCGGTTCCGAAAGTACTCTTGAGCATGTCCTGCATGTGCGATACCCTCCTGTCGAGTCGTCCCTATCGCCGGCGGCCGTACTGCGCGAGTCGGTGAAGCTGGGTTGCGGTTTGGTCGTAGAGGTCGCGGTAGATTTGGAAGTACGCGTCGTACGTGCTCCGCGTCTCGAAATTAGGTTGGACGTGCTCGTAGGTGCCGATCCATGAGCGGATGTCACTGAGGTCGCCCATCGCACCGACGCCAACGGCTGCCATGAATGCGTCGCCGAACGCCGCGCCACCACGATTTGCCGGGACGGCCTGGTGCAAGCCGGTCACGTCGCTCACGATCTGGAGCCAAAGTGGATTGCGCGTTCCGCCACCCACGGCGAAGACCCGTTCGACCGGTGCCCCGGTGGCCATCATCTCTTCGACGTTGTGGCGAACCGCGTATGCGGTTGCCTCCAACAACGCCCGGAAGATGTGTTGCTTCCCGTGCCGCAGGCTCAAGCCCGCGATGAGGCCGCGCGCGCTCGGATCGAGAAGCGGAGTGCGCTCCCCACTGAAGTACGGCAGCACCAACAGGCCATCGGATCCAGGTGGCACGTCGTCAGCCAAACCAGACAAGCCCTCGAGCCTCGCAGTGACGTCCTGCTCGCGTGCGCCGCCCAGTTCGTTCGCGAACCAGGTCAATAACGCTCCGGACACGGAGCTTCCGGCTGCCAGAACGGCGCGGCCCGGCTCGATCCAAACGCTCGGCCACAGCCGGCGTGCATCGAGTAGTTGGTCGGTTTGAAGGATGAAGAACCCAGACGAGCCGTACATCAACATCAGGTCGCCGACGGCATGCGCACCCGCGCCAACCATCTCGGCAGCCGCGTCGGCGGTGCCCGCAATGACCGGCGTCGAAGTAGGAAGGCCCGTTTCGTGCGCTGCCGTCGTGGTCACGCGACCGACGACATCGGTGGGCCAGTGAAGGCGTGGCAACTGCTCCACGGAACAGATGTCCCGTGCGAAGGCTCTAGACCACGTCAGCTCGTGTACGTCGAACAGGGGGGCGAACGCACCGGCCGTGTATCGGTCCAGGATCCGCTCTCCCGTAAGCCGGAAGCAGATGTATGTCGTAGCCGACGCAAACGTGGCGGCATGCGCGTATACGTCGGGCTCGTGACGCGCAATCCACAGGATCTTCGGCCCAGCGCTCTGTGAGGAAAGCGCAGTGCCGCCGTGGGCCCGAATCCGGTCCTCCCCGAGCCGAGCCGTGAGCTCTCGCTCCTCTTCGTCGGCGCGGACGTCGATTCCATAGAGGATGGCCGGACGCAGGGGGTTCCCAGCACGGTCGAGCGGGACGACGGCAGGTGCGATTCCGGAACAACCGACGGCAGCGATGCGGGAAGCGTCGCGTCCGAGTTCTGCGACCATCGTGCGGGACAGCCTCTTGAAGTCTTCCCACCAGATCTCGTCGGCGTCGTGCTCGACCCATCCAGGCATCGGAATCGAGACATCGTGTGCGGTTTCCGCCTTTGCGGCAATCTCGCCTGCCGCGTCGACCACCACGGCTTTCGAGCTGTGCGTACCGATGTCCACTCCCAGGAAGAGGGGGTCCATGGAGCTTCTACCTACACCGTCTCGAATTCGATGCCGGCTTCATACAAGCGCGCGCGCTCGACAGCCGGCAGAGATTCATCCGTGATGATGCGCCCGACAGTTTTCAGCGGACAAACGGTGAACATCGCATCGTGCCCGAACTTCGTCGCATCGGCGACCAGGACGACTTCGTTTGCGGCAGCAATGGCCAGACGCTTGACGTTGACCTCTTCCGTCGTGGCGTTGGTCACCCCTCCCGCCAGGGAGACGGCGGCGTCGGCTCCCAGGAAGAAGAGGTTCACGTGAAACTGCTCGAGGACCTGTTCCGCGTGCGGTCCTACCAAGGAGTAGAAGCCATGGCGTAGCTGGCCCCCCACCAGGTGAACGGCAATGCCCTCGGCATCCGCAAGCTCGACGGCAACCTTGATATCCAGCGCGAGGACGCCTACCCGCTTGCCATGACAAGCTTGTGCCACTGCGAAGGCCGTAGTGCCGGAGTCGAGGATGACGGTGTCGCCGTCCTTGATCCGGGCGGCGGCGGCCTTTCCGATCCGTCGTTTCGCGTCCGCCTGGTTCCGTGCCTTGGCTGAGTACAGAGGCTCATAGGCCGTGCTATGGCCGATCGGGACCGCCCCCCCGTGCGTCCGCTGCAAGATCTGGCGGTCGGCGAGGCGATCCAGGTCGCGGCGCACGGTTGCTCGGTCGGGCCTGCAGTCCTGGTCGCCAGGTCGGCCGTCCGCATCGCTCCCACGGAACTGACCAGCGAAATGATCCTCTTGTGGCGATCCTCGGTCGACACGATCCACGTCCGTTCCGCCCAGAAACAATCAAATGCGTGCAGAAACAATACCGTTTTTGCCGATTCAGTGTCAAGGTCGTGAGCAGATGTGCACGTATGGACGGCGCCTCGAGCGCAGGTCGGCGCGGAGACGCGCCTTCGGGAGCCGATCTTCGCCGCGCTCGCCGCCTCACACCGGCGCGTGGCCGGGGAGGAACCGGCGTTCCTGACGAGCACGGCGACCACGGACGCGCGCTTCTTCAACCGGAACCACGGCGTGCCCGCCACCTGCTACGGGCCCACGGGCGGCGCGCTGCACGCGCCCGACGAATGGGTCGACCTGGGCAGCGTGCGGGAGGTCACGAAGGTCCTGGCCGACACGCTCGTCGAGTGGTGTGGGGTGCGCGGGACCTGAGGAGAGGGGCGAGCGGCGGACCGCGGGCTGCGCCCCCCGGCCCTACGGGACGAACTGCTCGGCCGGCGCGCTCGCCGCACGGGTAGCGTCGGGTAGCACGCACGGCGTGGTGCACGGTGCGGACGCGTACGGCGGCCGCGAGCGCGCGGATGGGAGCGTTCATGGGAACGAGACTGGAAGGCAAGGTCGCGGTCATCACCGGCGCCGGCTCGGGCATGGGTCGCGCCATGGCCCTGCGTTTCGCGGCCGAGGGCGCGGTGGTGGCGGGCGCCGACGTCGTCGGCGATCGCATCGAAGCCGTTGCCGACGAGGTCCGCCGGGCCGGCGCCGACATGACGCCGATGGTCGTCGACGTCTCGAAGCGCGACGACGTGGAGGCGATGGTGGCGCGGGCGATCGAGGGGCACGGCGGCCTCGACGTGCTGGTCAACAACGCCGGCATCATGGACAGCTTCCAGGGCGTCGCGACGCTCGAGGACGACACCTACGCCCGCGTGATGGCGGTCAACGTGTACGGTCCGTTGGCGGCGATGCGCGTCGCGGTGCGCCACATGAAGGGCCACGGCGGCGGTTCGATCGTGAACATCTCGTCGGCCGCCGGCGCCGGCGGCGGCGCGGCAGGCGCGGCCTACACGGCATCGAAGCACGCCCTGATCGGCCTGACGCGCAATACGGCCGTCACCTACGACACCTGCCGCCATCCGCTGCAACGCCATCCTGTGCGGCGCCGTCGAGACCGGCATCGGGAGCTCCATCGACGCCGCCAGGATCGATCAGGAGGCGATGGCACAGTACGGCAAGTGGCACCCCCTCGCGCCCGCCGTCTTGCAGCCGACCGACATCGCCAACCTGGCGCTGTTCCTCGCCTCGGACGAGGCGACGAGGATCAACGGCGCGACCATCGCCGCCGACGCGGGCTGGTCGGCGTTCTGAGCGAGCGCGGCGTGGCGTGGCGGGCGCCCCCGCGGCTTCGGTCGCGGGGGCGCCGCTCGTAGGCAGCGGACGCGACTCGGTGCGGCACGCGCCGAACGGCCCGGGCCCAACGGCCCGCGCCGAACGGCGCGCGCTCACCCCTTGACGGAGCCCGACGTCAACCCGGCCACGAGCTGTCGCTGGAAGAACGTGAACATGATAAGCGGGGGGACTGGCGATCACGACCACGTCTGCGAACAGCAGGTTCCACTGGTTGGTGAACTGGCTCTCGAAGCTGAACAGTGTGAGCTGCGCGGTCGAAGATCAGCCCCAAGGCGCGACGCGTGACGCCCCGGGTTACGCTCGACAGGAACAGAGCCGCCGAGGAGGTTCCGCCATCACCACATGGGATGCAACGCACGACTTCGCGTCTCGGTGGCGGGTCTGAAGCCACGCCCGACGGCGTGGCCATCGAGTCGCCGGTGCCCGTCGGTGTCGAGCTCGAGGGTCGACCCGCCCAGGCCCTCCGGGCCGGCCGGCACGAGGTGGCCTCGAACCGCAGCGCGGTGTGACGCGGCGGACACCTGAACGGAGCACCATGAAGGAAGACGCCGTCCGCAGCGCGCTCGCCAGGCAGCGCATCGAGACCCCCTCGTGGGGCTACGGCAACTCCGGCACGCGCTTCAAGACCTTCGCGTGGCCGGGAGCGGCCCGCACCGTCTTCGAGAAGATCGACGACGCCGCCGACGTGCACCGTCTCACGGGGGTGGCGCCGACGGTGGCGCTGCACATCCCCTGGGACAGGGTCGACGACTGGGCGGAGCTCGCGCGCTACGCCACGGGCCGCGGGGTGCAGATCGGGGCGATCAACCCGAACGTCTTCCAGGACGACGACTACCGGCTCGGTTCGCTGTGCCACCCGGAGGCGCGCGTGCGCCGCAAGGCCATCGATCACATGCTGGCGTGCACGGAGGTCATGGCGGCAACGGGCAGCCGGTGCCTGAGCGTGTGGTTGGCGGACGGCACGAACTACGCCGGTCAAGACGACCTCTATCGCCGCAAGGACGCCCTGGAGGAAGGGCTGC
>CAWCUY010000003.1:0-490324 GCA_963798895.1 uncultured Trueperaceae bacterium
GCCGGCAACGTACGCGCTCTGGTCCAACCTCCGGATGTACCCCTGGCCGCGGTTGTACGCGGCGATGGCGAGCTCGCTGTCCCCGTCGAAGTAACGCAGGAGCCAGCCGAGGTAGAACGTGCCGTAGCGAATGTTGGCCTCGGGATCGAAGGGGTCGGCGGGGGTGGCGTCCCCCTGCAGCTCCGCCAGCCAGTTCCAGGTGCTCGGCACGACCTGCATCAGCCCCTGTGCGTTCGAGCGCGACACCGCGATGGGGCTGAACGCCGATTCCTGTCTCATGACCGACCACACCAGCTCGGCCGGGACGCCGGAGGCCTTCGCGTCCTGCACGACCGTCTCGTCGAAGGCGCGAGGGTACGCAAGGCGCCATACCCGCAGATCCCGGCTGCCGCTCGCGATGAGGTCGCGCGCGGCCTGGACGCTGTGCCTGAACTCGCCCATGCTCTGCAGCATCTGGCCGATGGCGACGACGGAGGCGTCGGGCGTCGGTGCCGCCGCGACGGTCACGTTCCCCGTCCCGGCCGTCGCGAGCTCCGGCCGCGCGGGCGCGCCTCCCTCGAGCCGCGCCGACACGTCGCGCAGCGCGAACACGAGCTCGCCGACGGCCGCGTCTCGGTCGTGGACGGAGACGAGCGCGCGCGCGAGCTGGAGCGGAGGTAGGTCGAGGGCCACGGGCCGCGGGGCGGCCCCGTCGCCGGACCGGCCCGCGGCGGGTTCCGGAAGGTCCGCGCTCGGCCGCGGAACATCGAGCGATCGCCCCAGCTTCAGGGCGAAGAAGCTGTCGTCGGGCACCAGCGCCTTCGCGGTGGCGGCGGTGACGTCGTCACCCAACCGCTCGGCCAGCACGTAGGCGCGGTAGGCGGCGTCGTCCGCGAGCGCGGTGCCGCCGCGCGCGATCCGCAGGTAGAGCGGCACGGCCTCCGCGAAGCGGTCGCGCGCCTCGAGCAGGCCGGTGGCCAGCCACAACCAATCGGCGTCGTGGGTGCGCGCGAGCAGGGCGACGGCGGTGTCGACGTCGCCCTGCCGGTTGGCGACGAGCGCGCGGCCGTACAACGCGTCCTCGCCCGCCAGCGCCCCGAACGCCGCGCCCGCCTCGCTCGTCCTGCCAAGGTAGAAGAGCGTCCAGGCGCGCCCGAAGCGGGCCTCCGTGCTGTCGGGTTGCTGGTCCAGCCAGGCCTGGTAGGAGCGGAGCGCCTGGTCGTACTCGCCCAACGCCCGGTGGCTCGGCGCCTCGATCGACGGCGCGGAGAGCCCGTCCAGAGCGTCCAGCGCGCTGCGGTACATGCGCGCCCGGAGGAAGGCGTTGGCCAGCCGGTAGGGGTCGTGCTCGATCGATCGGAGGCCATCCGCCGCCCGCGTCGCGGGCAACGCGTCGCTGTAGTGGCTCACGGCGACGTCGGTCGCGCCGGCCGCGACCGCGGCGTCGGCGACCTCCAGGTCCAGCGAGACGCGCTCGGCGCGCGCGAGCGGGTCGTCGACGCGCAGCGCCAGCGCGCGCTGGTAGTACGCGAGGCGGGTGGTCGCGTCGACGGTGGCCCAGCGCGCGACCTCGAGCGCCGCGCGGTAGGCGAGATACCCATCGCCCTCGTCGGCGAGCTGCTGCAGCGTCACGAGGTCGCCCGAGGCGACCGCGCGGCGGAAGGCTCCGTAGGGCCGCAACGGCGGGATGTTGTAGGGGTCGTACACCGCCGTGAGGGACACGACGGGCGGCTCGGACGTATGCGGCACGAGCCACAGGCCGGCGCCCGCGCCGAGCGCGGCGAGCGCGGCGACGAGAAGGGTCAGGCGCCGGTGCATGCACCAGTCTACGGAAGCGACGGACCCCCGCGTGCAAGGTCGTTCGCACGACGCGTGGGGTCGTTCGCACGACGCGTGGGGTCGTTCCCTCAACGCGCGGGGTCCCAGGGCGGCGCGCGGGAACCCAGGGCGGCGCGTGCGGTAGCGGCGTGACGCGTCGCGGCGAACGGCCCTTGAGCGGCTTGCGCTCAACAATCATGCAGCATCATTTGCACGGGGTGAGAGTCGTGTGTTAGCCTCAGGGTCGGTCAGTGGGGTCCAACCGGGCCCGTTGAGCGTTTCCCATCGTTCGGTACCGAAGCAAGCACGTCCGTCCGTTCCTTGTGCTCGTGACTAAGGAGGATTCATGAAGCGACTGACCACGCTACTGCTGGCACTCGTCATGCTCGCCGGCGGCCTCGCTTTCGCCCAGAACTACAAGAACGACGATCCCATCCGGGTCGGCTCCAAGCAGTTCACGGAGCAGATCGTGTTGGGCAAGATCATCGTCGAAGCCCTCAAGGCGAACAACTACGATGTGGTGGACAAGACCAACCTCGGCGGGACCGCGGTGTGCCGCGACGCCCTCGAGGCCGGCGAGATCGACGTCTACCCCAACTACACGGGCACCGCCATCAGCAACTGGTACCGCGACATCCCGTGGGCCCAGGCCGCCATCCCCGACGGCGCGAGCGGCGACGCCTACACGTCGTACTCGTGGGTCAGCTCCCTCGACGCGGCGCTGTTCGACCTCGTTTGGCTCCGTCCGGCGCCCGCGAACAACACCTACGCGTTCGCCGTGACGAAGGACTTCGCCGACCAGAACGGCCTCAAGACCGTGCAGGATCTGGCGGACTACATCAACAACGGCGGCGAGGCGAAGCTGGCGACCGGCGACGAGTTCGCACAGCGCCCCGACGGCGTCGCGGCCTTCGAGAAGACCTACGGCTTCAAGTTCGGTGAGAACCAGGAGCTCGTGATCGCGGGCGCGACCCCGGCGCAGACCGAGCAGGCCCTGGCGCAGGGCTCCAACGGCGTCAACATCGCCATGGCGTACGGCACCGACGGTGCCCTGAAGGCGTACGACTTCGTCGTGCTGGAAGACCCCGATGGCGCGCAGCCCGTGTTCCAGCCCACGCCGGTATTCCGCGGCGCGGTGATCCGCCAGTACCCCGAGATCGTGGGGATCCTCAACCCCATCTGGGCCAAGTTCGACAACGCAACGCTCCAGGATCTCAACGCCCAGGTCGAGGTCGACGGCAAGAACGCCGATCAGGTGGCCAAGGACTTCCTCACGTCCAACGGCTTCATGAACAACTGATCGCCACCCGAAAGCACGCTGGGGGGCGGCCCGAGCCGCTCCCCAGCCACCTCTATCTGACGACCGCCGCCGCCCCGGGCGCCACGCGCCGGGGTCGGCCGTCCGGGGCAAGCCCCGTCGGGAGGTGACCGCCATTCCGAACCGCATCGCGATGCTCGGCAGCTCCCTCGCGGGGCTCGGCTTCTTCTTCCTTCCCATCGTATCGCTCAAGCCCAACCGGCTGGCGTCGGGGGTGCCCTTCAACCTCCTGGAGTTCCAGGGGGACTACCGCTATCTGTTGCTCTTCGCCCTCGCGCTGGTGCCCTTCGTGGTCGCGTTCCGGAAGGACGCCTCGACACGCGGTTGGCTGCTGGTCGCGCTCGGGAACCTGCTGCTGTTGTTGACGCTGCTGCTGCCGGCCATGGCCGGTCACGACCTCATCGACAACGCGACGAAGTACCTCGGGGAGAGCGCCTTCGTGCGCAATCCTCGGTTGCTTCCATCGGGCGGGTTGGCGCTCGGGTTGGCGGGCGCCTACATCGTATTGTTCGGCGGCCTGCGCGACCTGGAGCGCGCCGGTACGACCGGCTGGGTACGCTTGCTGGCCGCCTGGGGCGGCGTGCTGCTGGCGGCCGTCCTGCTCCTGGGGGGCGCCTTCGATATCTACTCCGTGATGGTCGAGTTCAACACCAACGGCGCGGCGTTGCAGCAGAAGTTCGTCGAGCACCTTATGTTCGTCGTCGTCTCGCTGGTCGTAGGCTTCGTCGTGGGCGTCGGGCTCGGTCTGTGGGCCTCGCGCGACGAGCGCATCGCCCCCATCGTGCTCTACGCGGTCGGGATCATCCAGACCATCCCGAGCCTTGCGCTCTTCGGCGTGCTGCTCGTGCCGCTCGCGCGCCTCGGCGACCAGCGCTTCCTGCCCGTGCTGTACTTCTTCCTGGTGGCGCTGGCGATCGCCGGCGCGGTGGTGGCCCTCTACCGTCTGTTCGCGGCGCGGGCGCCGGCACGCCTTCGCACCCTGTGGTTGATCCTGTCGGCGTTGGTCGCCGCCGTCCCGCTGGCGTTGTTCACGGGCGTGTTCGTGAGCTTCGTCTTCCGCGCCGCCAACATCGGCTTCGCGGGAGGGCAGTTCGGCGGGCTCGCGTCCACCGTCTTCTGGCTGCTGATCGCGGGCGCCGTGCTGTGGGCGGCGCGCCGCTGGGCGTTGCGCTCGAAGGGGGCATTGCAGCGCGTGGTGCGCTGGCTCTACGCCCTGCTGTTCAGCGGCGCCGGCGTCGCCTTCATGATCGTGATGGTGCGCGCCGCCGGCACGCGCCAGTTCCTCGGCCGCGTCGACTCCATCCAAGCGCTCACCATCCGCAACCTCGGCGTCTCCGGCATCGGCGTGGCGCCCGCGCTCGTGGCGCTCACGCTGTACTCGCTGCTGCCGCTGGTGCGCAACACCTACGCGGGTCTGGAGAACGTCGACAACGCCATCATCGACTCGGGGCGCGGGATGGGCATGACGCCGGCGCAGATCTTCTTCCAGATCGAGCTTCCGCTCGCCTTCCCGGTGATCATGGCCGGCGTGCGCAACGCCGGGGTCGCGCTCGTGGGCATCGGGACCGTCGCGACCGTCATCGGCGCGGGCGGCCTCGGCGACTTCGTCATCCAGGGGATCGTCAACACCTCGATCGACCAGATCCTGCTCGGCGCCCTGCCCGCCGTCGCGCTCGCGATGGTGCTCGACGCGGTGCTGCGAGGGATCGAGAGCCTGCTCACCTCACCGGGGATACGTCATGTCCAGAGCGGCTGAGCCGTCGGAGCGGCGCGCACCGGACGCGCGCGCCATCAGGAGGACCTCGTGATCGAGTTCGAGAATGTCGTCAAGCAGTTCCCGGACGGCTTCCGGGCCGTCAAGGGGCTGTCGCTGACCGTACACGACGGTGAGATCTGCGTCTTCATCGGCCCGTCGGGTTGCGGCAAGACCACCTCCATGCGGCTGGTGAACCGCCTGCTGTCCGTCACCGAGGGGCGCATCACGGTCGAGGGGCGCGACAACCGCGACTTCCCCTCCGAGGAGCTGCGCCGCAAGATCGGCTACGTCATCCAGCAGATCGGGTTGTTCCCCCACATGACCGTGCTGGACAACATCGCGGTCGTTCCGCGCATGCTCGGTTGGGAAGACGACCGCATCCGCAAGCGCGTCGATGCGCTGCTCGACCTGGTGGGCCTCGACCCCGACGTGAACCGCGACAAGTACCCGCGCCAGCTCTCGGGCGGCCAGCAGCAGCGCGTCGGGGTGGCGCGCGCCCTGGGCGCGGATCCGCCCATCATGCTGATGGACGAACCCTTCGGTGCCATCGACCCGATCACGCGCGAGGTGCTGCAAGAGGAGTTCCTGCAGATCCAGAAGGAGATCAGCAAGACCATCATCTTCGTGACCCACGACATCGACGAGGCGATCAAGATGGGCGATCGCATCGCCATCTTGCGCGACGGCGCGCTCGTGCAGTACGACACCCCCGACACGCTGCTCGCCAAACCCAAGAACCGGTTCGTGCGCGACTTCGTGGGCGCCGACCGCCAGCTCAAGCGCCTGGGTCTCGTGCGGGTCGGCGACCTCATGGTCAAGGAGACCCCCCAGGTCCACCTGCGACAGTCCGCCGACGACGCGGTACGAGCGATCGAGAAGGCGGGCGTTCGCAGCGCGTTCGTGGTCGACGAGGAGGGCATCTTGAGGGGGTGGGTCGACCGTGAGAGCCTGCGCGAGTCGCCCGACTCCTTGCTCGAGGCGATGAACGAGGGCGACTTCCACGAGATCGGTATCCGCCGGAACCAGACGGCGCGCGAGGCGCTGTCCGCGATGGTGGCGCGCGGCTTCCGGATCACCCCCGTGGTCGATCAGCAGGGCCATCTGGTGGGCAACATCACCCTCAAGGCCCTGCAGGAGATGGCCGAGCAGGGGTGGGGTGAGGGGCTCGAGGGGGTGGCGCCCTCGTGAGCGTCGACGTCGGACGGAGGTCCGCGGAGCGCGGCAACGCGGGCGCGAGCTGGCGCCACGCGTTCACCGCCGCGGCCGGCGTGTGGTTGGCCTTCGCCGTCCTGCTCTTCGCTCTGCTGGCGGTGCACCACAGGGTCAAGGACCCCGAGCTCCGGTCCGCGGGCATCACCGAGGCCAGCATCGTGCCCGACCTGTGGGTGCCCGTCGTCCGCCTCTCCAGCGCCACGCTCCTGAACATCACCGCCACCAACGACCTGCGTGCGGTCACCTTCGGGATCGTTCCGGCCGTCGTGACGGACGATCCGAACCCGGCCGCCACGGCCAGTGGCGCGGGCACGCCGTGGACGGTGTCGCTCGGCTGGTTCGCCCTGCTCATGGTGGTGGTGGAGGCGGGTCTCGGCCTCGCCTACGCGGGCCGTGACGAGAAGCTCGTGCGGCCGCTGGTGCGCGCAGCCGGCATCTTCCTGGTCATCTGGAGCTTCTACGGCCACGAGCCTTTCTGGGACTGGTTCTTGAGCACCGTGTTCCCGACGAGCCCCGACCTGCTGTACAACTCCAACACCGTCATCAGCCTGGCCGGGCAGCACCTCACGCTGGTGGTGATCTCGTCGATCATCACCGTGGCCGTCGGGTTGGCGCTGGGCATCATGGTCACCCGCAGCGAGTTCCGCGAGTTCCTCCCGCTCGTGAGCGACGTCGTGAGCTCCGGTCAGACGGTGCCGACGCTCGCCATCGTCGCCATCATGGCGCCGATCATCGGGTTCGGATTCTGGCCCGCCATCGTCGCCCTCATCCTCTACGGGCTGCTGCCCGTGGTTCGCAACACGATCGTGGGCCTCGAGGGGGTGGACGCGAGCATGATCGACGCCGCCCGCGGCATGGGGATGACGCCGGGGCAGATCCTGTGGCAGATCGAGATCCCCAACGCCAGCCGCATCATCCTGGCCGGCGTCCGCACGAGCGTCGTGATCAACGTCGGAACCGCGGCCCTGGGTGCGTACGTCGGATCTGGCGGCTTCGGCAATCCGATCGCATCCGGCCTGAACCAGTCGATCGATCCTTGGGTGCTGCTCGGCGCGCTCTGCGCAGCACTGCTCGCCATCCTGCTGGACTACATCCTGGGCCGCGTCGAGTACGTGATGACGCCGAAGGGGCTGATCATCGAGCGCTGAGCGCGGTGAGCACGGCCTCCCACGCCGCCAACCCGCGGAGCGCGCGTGGCGGGCGCTGCCCGTCGGGCACGCGCGCGCCCGCGCGCTGGTCGTGCGCTAGAATGAGAGCACAGTTCACGGACCGGTCGGCTTGCCCACCAGCGAATGGGGCAAGCCGCTTCCTAAGGGACGACGGAGACAAGGCGGAGGTCGATGGTGGCAAGAGTCCGCGTGACGCACGAAGGCTACGAGCGCCTGAAGACGACGCTCGAGCAGGAGTACAAGCGCCTCGACGAGGCCACGCGCATCCTGCGCGAGCTCACGGGATCGTCCGACGACTACGACGACTCCGGGCTCGAGGAGGCCAAGCGGGAGAAGGCGCGGATCGAGCAGCGCATCGACAACCTCGAGGACCAGCTCGGGCGCGCCGAGATCATCGAGGCGCACGAGACGGACAGCGTCGACCTGGGCGCCGTCGTGACGCTGCAGGATGCGAGCTCCAAGGAGGCGTTCGAGATCCAGGTGGTGTCGCCCGTCGAGGCCGGCGTGCTCGAGGGCGACATCCCCAAGGTCTCCGACGAGTCGCCGCTGGGCAGGGCCGTTCTCGGGCGCAAGCCCGGGGACACGTTCAAGGTCGTCATCAACGAGAAGACGACCGAGTACACCCTCATGTCGATCAACTGATGGACCTGGGCGCCGGCCCCGAGCGCGCACCCGCCGAGGCGGGGCCCGATCGCGACCTGACGCTGCTGTACGGCTGGGTCCGCCGCACGCGCGAGGTGGTGTTCCGGTACGTCGCGTCGCTGCCCGAGGGGGCGGCCCGCGCAAGGCACGACGCCTTCCCGGACAGCATGCTGGGCCTGCTCGACCACGTCGCGGGGTGCTACCTGCACTGGCTCGTGCACGTGGGGGCCGGTGGCGCGCCCGCCGGGGGCACGACGCCGCGCGGCCTGGACGAGGTCCGGGCGCGCTTCCGGAGAGGTCGACGAGGTCGTGGCCGACGCGCTCGCGCGGCCGCAACGCCTCGACGAGGGCGTGGCCTGGCACGGCGACATGCTCACGCGCCGCTGGCTCGTGTTGCACCCCATCACCCATGAGTTCCACCACAAGGGGCAGGTCGCCAGCCTCGGTCGCGCGCTCGGCCACCCGGTGCCGGAAGGCACCGACCTGGACCTGGTGCCGCCCGGCTGACGGCGGCGCGGGCGCGTCCAGCCCCGTACAATCAGGGGTCATGGCCCAGACGTCGCTCCAGGAACAACGAGAACAGCGCCTGCGTAACCTCGACGCGCTCGTGGAGCGCGGTTTCGAGGCGTACCCCTACGCCTTCCGCGCCAGCGCGCGAGCCGACGAGCTCCACGCCCGTCACGCGGACGCGCAGCCCGGGGACACCTTCCCCGACGAGGTCACGGTGGCCGGGCGGGCGATGACCGTGCGCGGCATGGGAAAGGTCACCTTCGTCACCTTGCAGGACGCCGGCGGTCGCATCCAGGCGTACTTCCAGAAAGGCGAGCTCGCGCGCTACAACGCGTTGAAGAAGATCGACCTCGGCGACTGGCTCGAGGTGCGGGGCACCCTGTTCGTCACCAAGACGGGCGAGCTGACCGTGCGCGTTGCCGACTTCCGGCCCCTGGTGAAGAGCCTGCGGCCCCTACCCGACAAGTTCCACGGCCTGCAGGACAAGGAGGCGCGCTACCGTCAGCGCGCCCTCGACCTGATGGTGAACCCCGGGGTCCGTCGCGCGTTCGTGCTGCGCAGCCGGGCGATCGCCTACATCCGGCGCTACCTCGACGAGTTGGGTTTCCTCGAGGTGGAGACGCCGGTGCTGCAGGCCGTGCCCGGCGGCGCCGAGGCGCGCCCGTTCGTCACGCACCACAACGCCCTCGACGTGGACTTCCACCTGCGCATCTCGCTCGAGCTCTACCTCAAGCGCCTCATCGTCGGCGGCTTCGAGGCCGTCTACGAGATCGGCCGGAACTTCCGCAACGAGGGGATCAGCTTCAAGCACAACCCCGAGTACACGATGCTCGAGCTCTACTGGGCCGGCCGCGACTACCTCGACATCCTCGAGCTGGTCGAGACGATGTACGGGGGTCTCGTCGAGGACCTGACCGGCACCACCAAGCTGCGCTACCAGGAGCGCGAGCTCGACTTCACGCCCCCCTGGCCGCGCGTGGACTACACGGGCGAGCTGCGCGAGCGTGCGGGACTCGACTTCGACCCGCTGGACGAGGGGCGCCTGCGGGCGTGGGTGCGTGAACGCCATCCGCCGGCCGCGGACGACGGCGAGCCGGCCCTCGCGGACCAACCGATCAACCACGTCTACGACAAGCTCTACGACATCTACGTCGAGCCCCACCTGGTCGGTCCCGTGTTCGTCATGGACCACCCGGAGGCGATCAGTCCGCTCGCCAAGCGCCACCGTTCGCGTCCGGGGCTGGTGGAGCGCTTCGAACCGGTCGCCGCGGGCATGGAGCTCGGCAACGCCTTCAGCGAGCTCAACGATCCGCTCGAGCAGCGCCGGCGGTTCGAACGGCAGCAGGCCCTGCGCGATGCCGGCGACGACGAGGCCCAGATGTTGGACGAGGACTTCCTGGCGGCCCTGGAGTACGGCATGCCGCCGACGGGCGGCCTGGGTCTCGGGATCGACCGGTTGGCGATGCTCCTGGCCGACGTGCCCAGCATCCGAGACGTGGTGCTGTTCCCGCTGCTGCGCCCCGAGTAGTCGGCGCGCCCGGCCGGGCCCTCACACGGCCTTGGCCGGGCCGGCTCCTCCGCGCGCCCGCAGCTCGTCCTGCGCGCGCTCCCACAGCACGTGGTAGAGGCGATCGAGCAGCTCCTTGCGCTCGTCGACGCCGAGCTCGGCGTCGCGCTCGATCTCGATGAGCAGATCACCGAGGTCGTCGATGGCCCACGAGGTCACGCGTCCGAGCAGATAGGCGTACTCTGCAAAGCTCGGCATCCGCCCTTCCGATCCCCCCGGGCGTCCCGGCCGCCGGAGGTCGCCGCACCCAACGGCGACGATGCGCCGATAGCCGAGTCTAGGTACCGTCGCGCTGCCGGCTCCAGGGCCAAACGTCCTCTGCCCGACGCGAATCCGTTCGGGCGCGGCGGAGCCGCCGCGTACAATGGTCGGCATGCCGGGTACCCGCATCGACACGCCCGCCTGGGTCCAGGACGCCGTCTTCTACCAGATCTTCCCGGACCGCTTCGCGCGCAGCGAGCGCGTACCGAAGCCTGCGCACCTCGAGGAGTGGCAGGATCCCCCGACGACGAACGGGTACAAGGGCGGCGACCTGCTCGGCGTGGTGGAGCACCTCGACCACGTCGCGGAGCTCGGCGCGACGGCCCTGTACCTCAACCCCGTCTTCCAGTCGACGGCGAACCACCGCTACCACACCCACGACTACTTCCGGGTCGACCCTCTCCTGGGCGGGGACGGCGCCCTGCGCGAGCTCCTCGATCGTGCCCACGAGCGCGGCATCCGGGTCGTGCTCGACGGGGTGTTCAACCACGCCAGCCGCGGCATGCTGCAGTTCAACGACATCCTGGAGAACGGAGCCAAGAGCCCGTACCTCGACTGGTTCCACGTGCGCCGCTTCCCGCTGCACCCGTACGGCGGCGGGGACATCGGGTACGACGCCTGGTGGAACCTCCCGGCGCTCCCGAAGTTCAACACCACCACCACCGCGGTGCGCGAGTTCCTCTGGGGCGTGGGGGAGCACTGGCTGCGCCAGGGGATCGACGGCTGGCGCCTGGACGTTCCCAACGAGATCGACGACGACGCCTTCTGGCGGGAGTTCCGCAGGCGCTGCCGGGCCGTGTCGCCCGACTGCTACCTGGTCGGCGAGATCTGGGACGAGGCCGACCGCTGGCTCGCCGGCGACCAGTTCGACGCGGTGATGAACTACCCGCTGGCGCGCGCCCTGTTCGGCTTCGTCGGCAGCTCCTTCGCCGACGCGGAGATCGCCCGAAGCGGCTACCGCCGCTTCACGGCGATGGACGCGCCGGCGTTCGCCGCCGAGCTCACCGGACTGCTGCGGCGTTACCCCAACGAGGTCGTGCACAGCCAGCTCAACCTGCTCGGCTCGCACGACACGCCGCGCGCGCTCACCATGCTCGATGACGACGAGGCCGCGCTCCGGCTCGCGTACCTGCTGCTGTTCACGCTCCCGGGCGCGCCGTGCATCTACTACGGCGACGAGATCGGTCTGCGCGGCGGGCACGATCCGGCGTGCCGCCAGGCGATGCCGTGGCGGTCGCCGGAGAGCTGGAACGCGGGCTTGCTGGGTCACCTCCGGATGCTCGCGTCCCTGCGGCGCGAGCATCCTGCGCTCAGGCGGGGCGCGACGCGCGTGCTGGCGTCGCGCGGGCGCGTCGTGGTGTTCGTCAGGCAAGACGAGCGCGAACGGCTGGTGGTCGCGGTGAACGCGGGCACGAGGGCCGCGGCGATGCCGTCCGATGCGGCGCTCCGCGGACCCTACCGCGACCTGATCGACGGCACCGACGTGCACCTGGGGCACGGCGACGCGGTGCTCCCGGCGCGCTCGGGCCGGTTGCTGCAAGGGCGCGCCTGAGCGCTGCGCCTCACGCGCCGACGGGCGTGAGGGCCTCCGTGTCCTCCTCGCCGGTGCGGATGCGGATCACGCGCTCGAGCGGCTGGACGAAGATCTTCCCGTCCCCCACCTCGCCCGTGCGCGCGGAACGCACGATGGCGTCGATGGTCGGTTGCACGAAGGGATCGCTGACCGCGATGGTGAGCTCGACCTTCTCGTGGAACTCGACGATGTACTGGCTGCCTCGGTACTGCTCGGTCACGCCCCCCTGTCCGCCGTGACCGCTGACGCGGTGCATCGTGATGCCGCGAACGCCCGCCTTGAAGAGGGCCTCCTTCACGGCCGCGAGCTGCTCGGGCCGTACGACCGCCGTGATGAGCTTCATGCGCTGCCCCACTCCCTTCAGTCGCCCGCGCCGAGGTAGACGGGGTCGCGCAACGCGTCGGCCGGTACGTACGCCTCGGCGCCGTGTTCGGCCACGTCCAGACCGCTGAGCTCCTCGTGCGGCGAGACCCGGATGCCGATGCTGGCCTTGAGGATCGACCACAGCGCCCAGTTCGAGCCGAACGCGACGGCGCCGATCAGGAGCGTCCCGAAGATCTGCACGAGCAGGAAGCTCACGCCGCCGCCAGCGAACAGGCCGGCGGCGCCCATGGCCGGCAGCCCGAACAGGCCCAGGGAGATCGTGCCCCACACGCCGCACACGCCATGGACCGCGACCGCGCCGACCGGGTCGTCGACCTGCATGGCGTCGAGCGCGACGATCGCGTAGATGACGAGCGCGCCGGCGATGCCGCCGATGAGCACGGCGGCGGCCGGGCTGACGAAGGCGCACGGAGCCGTGATGGCGACCAGGCCGGCCAGGATGCCGTTCATGGTCATCGAGAAGTCGGGCTTGCCGTAGCGCGACCAGGACACCAGCATCGCCACGATGCCGCCGGCGGCGGCGGCGAGGTTCGTCGTCAGGAAGATGTGCGCCACGAGTCCGGGATCGCCGGCGATGCCCATGGTCGAGCCGGGGTTGAAGCCGAACCAGCCCAACCACAGGATGAAGACGCCGAGGGCCGCGAACGTCATGTTGTGGCCCGGCATGGCGTTCGCCTTGCCGCCCGAGTAGCGCCCCAGGCGTGGCCCCAACACCGCCACCGCGCCGAGAGCGGAGAAGCCGCCGACGGCGTGGACGACCGTCGACCCCGCGAAGTCGAGGAAGCCCATGCTGGCGAGCCAGCCGCCGCCCCACACCCAGTGCCCGAGGACCGAGTAGATGACGGTCGTCATGACGACCGAGAACACCAGGTACGCGGGGAACTTCACGCGCCCGCCGATGGCGCCCGACACGATGGTGGCGGCGGTTCCCGCGAAGACCAGCTGGAAGAAGAACTTGGCGAACAGCGGCACGCCCGTCCAGCTCAGGGAGCTGAAGATGCCGCGGTAGGCGTCGCCCGTCAGCGGGCTGGTGTCGGGTCCGTGGAGGAAGAAGCCATGGAGACCGAGCAGCCCGTTGCCGTCACCGAACATCAACGCGAAGCCGATCACCCAGAACGCGATCGACGCGATCAGGAAGTCCGACGCGTTCTTCATCAGGATGTTCACGACGTTCTTGGCGCTCTGGAAGCCTGCCTCGACCAGCGCGAAGCCCGCCTGCATGAAGAACACCAGGCTTCCGGCGACGAGCACCCAGAGGGTGTCGAGCGCGACGGTGAGCTGGCCGTTTGCCCCTTCGGCATCGAACGAGCCCTGGGCAAGGGCCGATCCGACGGCAGCGCCGAATAGGACGAACATCAGGCCGAGGGCGGCCCGCCTGCGATTGCTCATCTCGTCACCTCCGGGGAGCGGCCGCCGAACCCCTCGGGCGGTAGCGACCTGCGGCCGAGCATAGCTGCAACGGTTCACAGTGTCAAGGAAAAGTATGCCAGCCGGCCACACGACGATGAACGCTGCGCACGCTATGGCGATCCACAGGGGTTCTGGTGTCGCGCGGATGTGTCATCCGACCACGCAAGGTGGAACATCGTGCACACTCCACGGCGAGCTGCGGAGAGGCGGGCCGCGGAGAGGCGGGCGCGGTGGAGGACGGCCGGGTGGTGGAGGGGTGGACGGCGCAGGGGTGGACGGCGCAGGGGCGAACGGCAGCGGGACCGCCGACCAGGTCGGCGGTCCCGCTTCGGGTTCCGGGGAGGACCGCGATCGCCCCCCGCGCGCGCCGCGCGGCAGGCGACCCGGCTTCGTTCGTTCAGTGCTCCTGCAGGAGGATGTCGCTCTCGTCGCCCACGATGAGGCGGTGGGTGCTCGGCCGGCCCGTGTGCCCGGCCACGCGCACGTCCTCGCCGATGAGGCTGCCCTGCAGGCGAGGTCCGACACCGTCGATGATCGTGCGGGCGCCGACGACGGTGTACTCGAGCTCGGCGTTGTGCACCACGACCTCGTCGCCGATCGACGTGAAGGGACCGATGTACGCGTTGTCGACGCGCGCGCCGGCGCCGATGATGGCCGGACCGAAGATGGTCGTGTTGCGCACGACGGCGCCCGCCTCGACGGCCACCTCACCCACGAGGTTGCTGCCCTCGACGTCTCCGTCGACGCGACGGCGCAACCGCATCAGCTGCAGGCGGTTGGCGTCGAGGATGTCCTCGGGCTTGCCGGTGTCCTTCCACCAGCCGTCGACCTCCACAGGCGCGACCGTGTGCCCCTCCTCGATGAGGCGCTGAATGGCGTCGGTGATCTGGTACTCCCCCTTGGCGCCGGGCTCGAGCCCCTCGATCATCGCGTGGATCGACTTGTCGAAGACGTACACGCCCGCGACCGCCAGCGTGCTCGGCGGCTCCGCGGGCTTCTCGACGAGCCTCGTGATGCGACCGTCCTCCACCACCGCGACGCCGAGGGAGCGCGCGGCCTCCTTCGACACCGGCACCAGGGCGAGCACCGCGTTGACGTCGCTGCGCTCCGGATCGTAGGCCTTCACGAACCCGCGGATGCCGTTCTCGAAGAGGTTGTCGGACAGGTACATCACGAACGGATCGTCGCCCAGGAAGTCGCGCGACACCTTCACGGCGTGCGCAAGGCCCTGCGGCGGGTTCTGCAGGATGTAGGCGAACGAGGCGCCTTGGTAGCTCGCGAGCGTCTCCTTGATCGAGTTGACCGTGAGGTAACTGACCACGACGCCGATCTCGGTGATGCCGGCCTCGACGAGGTTGTCGACGGCCCAGTGGATGAGCGGCTTGTTGGCGACCGCGATGGTCGGTTTCGGTCGAAGGCTGGTGATGGGCCGGAGGCGGGTGCCCAGGCCGGCAGCCAGGATCAAACCCTTCATGCTCGGTCCTTTCTCATGTCGTTCGACGATACCGCAGGCGCGCGGGCGGATACGGAAGCGGACGCGCCCGATCGGGCGCTCCCGGCGCGTCGGGGGTGCGCCCGCCGCGCGGCGGGCGGCGGAGCGGCCGCGGAGGCCACCGGGCAGGCGGGCGGAGGTGCGGCCGGAGGTACGGTCGGGCCGGCCGCCGGAGGGGCGGGGCTGGGGCCGCCGGAGGGGCGGCGGGTGGTGCGGTCGGGCCGGCCGCCGGAGGGGCGGGCTGGGGCCGCCGGAGGGGCGGCGGGTGGTGCGGTCGGGCCGGCCGCCGGAGGGGCGATCCGTGGGCCGGCCGGACGGGCGGTCGGTGTGCCGGCCACGGGTGCGCGCCGTGTGCGCGCCGGCCGGTCGGGGGCGAAGCGGCCGGGGTCTCGCGCCGACGGTACGATGCCGGCATGAGCAAGACATCCGAGATCCGCCTCACGGTCGACGTGAACGACGACGGCGTGAAGTCCATCCGGTGGGAGGCCGACGACAGCCCGGAGCCCGGCCCCCAGCAGGCCGGCGCCATGATCCTATCGCTGTGGGACCGCGCTGCGCGCAACGCGATGCGCATCGACCTGTGGACGCAGGACATGGCGGTGGACGACATGAACGACTTCGTGTTCCAGACGTTGATGTCGCTGGCCGACAGCTACCGCGCCGCCACGAACGACGCGGGCCTGGCCGGTGAGCTCAAGCTGTTCGCGCGCGACTTCGCGGAGCGCGCCGCGAGGGGGGCGCCGACGCAAGGGCGGCCCGGCTGAGGTCGGCGCCGCGGCGGCGCGAGCCGCCCGGGACGGGGTGGGTGCGCATGCCACCGCTGCAGATCCTGACGGCCCCCGCCAACAGCGGCCGGGCGCTGCTGGGCCGCACCCTGCCCTCGTTGCTGGAGGAGGCGGCCGAGCGCAACCCCAACCCCGCGGCGCTCAACGAGCGCGTCGAGGGGGGCTGGCGGTCGCTGTCGACCGGCGACCTGCTGCGCCGCTCGGAGGCCCTCGCCCTCGGCCTGCGCGACGCCGGGCTGGAGCCCGGCGACCGAGTGGCGCTGCTCACCTACAGCGACATCTCGTTCTGCCTGGGGGACATGGCGTGCCACATGGCGGGTCTGGTCACGGTGCCGATCTACCTCACGCACGCCCAGCGTGCCGTCAGGCACATCCTCGACGAGTCCGGCGCGCGGGCCCTGCTGGTGTCGGACGCTCCGCTTCTCGCGCGCGCGCTCGAGCTCACGGCGGCCGCGCCGGAGGTGACGCTGGTCGCGGTCGCACATGACCCGGCGGCCGGCGGCGGCCCGGCCGTGAGCGGCGCCGCGGCGGTGGGCGGCGGCCCGGCCGCGGGCGGCGCCGCGGCGGTGGGCGGCGGCCCGGCCGCGGGCGGCGCCGCGGCGGTCGCGCATGGCCCGGCGGCCGGCGGCGCCCCGGCGGTGGCCGTGACCAGCTTCGAGGCGCTCGAGCGCCGCGGCTCCGACCTCGAGCGCGCCGCCCCGGGGGCCGGGCGCGAGCTGCGCGCCGGGCAGGCGGCGGAGGACGTGGCCACCATCCTCTACACGTCGGGCACGACCGGCCTGCCCAAGGGAGTGCTGCTGACGCACCAGAACATCTCGTCGAACGTGACGGCGTCGCTGTCGGGGTTGACGACGTTCCGCCGCGGTCCCGCCGAGATCGTGCTGTCGTTCCTTCCGCTCACGCACATCTTCGCCAGGACGCTGCAGTACGGCGTGATGTGGTACGGCTCCACCGTGTACTTCGGCGACCCGTCGTCGCTCGCGTCCGACCTGCGCGACGTGCGTCCGACGTTCTTCGCGTCGGTGCCGCGCGTGGTGGAGAAGGCGTTCGACCGGATCGTCGCGGCGGGCGGGGAGCTGAGCGGGGCGCGCCGGGCGCTGTTCGCACGCGCCCTGGAGCGCGCCCGAGCGTACGAGGTGGAGCGGCCCCCGCGCGGGGGCTCGGCGCTCGAGCTGCGCCTGCTCGACGCGCTCGTCTACCGGCGCTGGCGCGAGGCGCTCGGGGGTCGGCTGCGCACCGTCATCGTCGGCGGCGCGGCGCTGCGAGCCGAGCTCTCGCGGGTCTTCAAGGCCGCCGGGATCGACGTGTTGCAGGGCTACGGCCTCACGGAGACGAGCCCGGTGATCGCCTTCAACCGGCCCGATCGCCACCGTCCCGGCACCGTCGGGCCTGTGCTGGCGGGCACCGAGGCGGCCGTGGCGGACGACGGCGAGGTCCTGGCGCGCGGACCGCACGTCATGCTCGGCTATCACCGCCGCCCGGACCTGACGGCGGAGGCGCTCGACGCGGACGGCTGGTTCCATACCGGCGACCTCGGCGCCGTCGACGCGGACGGCTACCTGCGCATCACGGGGCGCATCAAACACCTGTTCAAGCTCAGCACGGGGAAGTACGTCATGCCGCGGCCGATCGAGCACAGGCTGGAGGCCGACCCGCTGGTGGCCGCCGCGCTGGTGCTGGGGGAAGGGGAGAAGTACTGCACCGCGCTCGTCTTCGCGGCCCGCGACGCGCTCGAGGCGCGAACGGGCGTTCGCGCGGTCGACGCCCTGGCGGACCGCGGGGTGCGCGCAGCGATGCGCGACGCGGTGGCCGCCGGCAACCGCGACATGCCCGACTGGTCGTGCGTCAAGCGCTTCGCCCTGCTGGCCGACGACCTCACCGCCGACAGCGGCGCCCTCACGCCCAAGCTGAGCGTCCGCCGCGAGGTCGTGCTGCGGCAGTACGCCGACGTGGTGGACGCGATCTACCGGGTCGGCCCGGGCGACGAACCGGTGCTCGGTGCGGACGGCTCCGTGCGCGCCTACGTCGTCGAGGTGTCGAGCGCGCCGCGACGGGAGTGAGGGCGCGCCGGGCGCACGGCGCGCGCTCGGCGCGCGGGCGCGGCGCCCGCCGCCGGCCGCGACCGCGTGGCCCGCGCCGCGCGCCGGCGCCGCCCGCGCGTCACGGCTCGGTGCCGTCCAGCGTGAGCAGGGGCCCGTAGAGGTCGGGGCGGCGATCGCGGAAGAAGCCGAAGCCGGCGCGGAAGCGTCGCGCGGCGTTCAGGTCGAGATCGGCGTACAGGACGCCCTCGCTGTTGCGATCGCCGTCGGCCAGCAGCTCGCCGCGGTAGTCGCAGACGAACGAGCTGCCGTAGAACGTGGCGCCCCCCTCGGTCCCCACGCGGTTCGCGGCCGCGACGTAGGCGCAGTTGCTCACGGCGTGCCCCAGCATCGCGCGGCGCCACATGTCACGCGTGTCGAGCCCGCCGGTCTCGGGCGGCTCCGACCCGATGGCCGTGGGGTAGAGCAGCAGGTCGGCGCCCTTCAGCGTCATGGCGCGGGCCGCCTCCGGGAACCACTGATCCCAGCAGATGGCCACCCCGATGGTGCCGAAGCGGGTGCGCCAGGCGCGGAAGCCGCTGTCGCCCGGGTTGAAGTAGAACTTCTCCTCGTAGCCGGGCCCGTCCGGGATGTGGCTCTTGCGGTACACGCCGAGGCGCCTGCCGTCGGCGTCGATCATCGCGAGGCTGTTGAAGTACGCCTGGCCGGCCTTCTCGAAGAACGACAGGGGCAGCACGACGCCCAGCTCGGCCGACAGTCGGCCGAAGCGCTCGAGGAAGGGGTGGGCGTCCACCGGATGCGCCAGCGCGAACAGCTCCTCGCGCTCGAGCTGCGGGAAGTACAGGTTCTCGAACAGCTCCTGCAGCAACACCACGTCGGCGCCACCCGCGGCGGCCTCGCGCACGAACCCCTCGGCTTTGGACAGGTTGTCCTCGAGGACGTTCGAGCACGCCATCTGGACGACGGCCAGGCGTAGCTCGCCCGCGGCGCGCTCAGCCACGGTCGACCTCGCCGCGCGGTTGCTGCTGGGTGATGCAGTGGAAGGCGCCGCCGCCGGTGATGAGCTCCGAGGCGTCGAGGCCAAGCGTCTTGCGGCCCGGGAAGAGCTCGCGGAGGATGTCGAGGGCCACACCGTCGTTGTCGTCGTCGTACTGCGGCACCACGACGAAGCCGTTGCCGACGTAGAAGTTCGCGTAGGACGCCGCCAGGCGTTTGCCGCCGAGCTCCATGCGGCGCTCCGGCAGGGGCAGCTCGACCACCCGGTAAGCCGACCCGTCGGGTCGGCGCAGCGCCCGCAGCGCGTGCAGGTTGCGCTCCAGCGTGGCGTGGTTGGGATCGTCGACGTCGGCCTCCACCGCGCACACGATGGTCGCGTCGTCGGTGAAGCGCGCGATGGTGTCGATGTGACCGTCGGTGTGATCGTCCTCCAGGCCGCCCTCCAGCCAGATCACGTGTCGGATGCCGAGGTGCTCGCGCAGCACGCTCTCGATCTCGTCCTCGCTCAGGTTGGGATTGCGCTCCTGCGACAGTAGGCACGAGCGGGTCGTCAGGCACACGCCCTCGCCGCTCACCTCCAGTGCACCCCCCTCCATCACGTAGGGAACCTCGAAGCGTCGCATGCGCAGGTGGTGCGCGACCGCGGTGGGTGCCCGGTCGTCGTCGTCCCACGGGGCGTACTTGCGGCCCCAGGCGTTGAAGCGCCAGTCGGTCAGCGCAACCCTGCCGTCCTCGCTGCGCAGGAAGATCGGCCCGTTGTCGCGGAACCAGGCGTCGTTGAGCGGCAGGCGGTGGAACTGCACGCGGCCCGGCTCGACGTGGCGGGCGCGCAGGCGCGCCCGCGCGTCGGCCTCCGCCTCGGCGTCGCGCACGTTGAGCACGACGGGCTCGAAGCCGGCGACGGCCGCGACCACGCCCGCGACGTCGCGGCGCACGCCCTCGAGGTGCCCCTCCCAGAGGTCGTCGTCGAACGGCCAGCTGGTCCAGGTGGCGGCGTGGGCGGTCCACTCCGGCGGCATCCGGTACCCGAGCGCTCGGGGGGTTGCGTCGTGCGTGTGCGAGGTGGTGGTCATGCGGGTCTCCCGGAGGGCTCGCTGGTCGACGAGGAAGGGCGCGCGGCGCCCCGGACGTCTGATGCTAGCAGACGTCCGGGGGAGGGCCGGCGGTCCGCGCCGCCGCCCCCGCGAACGCGCCGGGCGCGGCGCGCGTGGGATGATGGCGGCACGGTCGGCGCGCAGCCGACCGCTCACGCGAGATCGGAAAGAGGCAACGATTGAACCACCCGAGCACCCGCTCCGAGCCCGTCTTCACGGTCTCCGATGCCGACGAGCTCTACGGCATCCGCACCTGGTCCAACGGCTACTTCCGCATCAGCGACGACGGCGACCTGTGCGTCACCGCCAAGGGGGCGGCCAGCGTGCCGCTGGCCGGCATCGTCGAGGACCTGCGCGAGCAGGGGCACACGCTCCCCGTCATCCTGCGCTTCCCCGACGTGCTCGAGGACCGTATCGACCGGATCAACGAGGCCTTCGCCGCGGCCATCGCGGAGGCCGGCTATCAGGGCGCCTACCAGGGCGTGTTCCCCATCAAGGTCAACCAGCGACGGGTGGTGGTGGAGACGATCGCCGAGTACGGCGGCCGTTACCGCACCGGCCTCGAGGCGGGCAGCAAGGCCGAGCTCGCGCTCGCCCTGGCGCAGGAGGCGCACCCCGAGTCGCTGCTGTGCTGCAACGGCTTCAAGGACGACGACTTCGTGCGCCTGGCGCTGTGGGGCCGCAAGATCGGCCGCAACGTCATCATCACCCTCGAGAAGTACTCCGAGCTCGAGCGCGTGCTGCGCATCGCCCGGGAGATGGGCGTGACGCCAGCCCTCGGCGCGCGCTTCAAGCTGCACGCGCGCGGCAGCGGGCAGTGGGAGGCGTCCGGCGGCGACGACGCCAAGTTCGGCCTGACGGCCACGGAGCTGCTCAACGTCGCCCGGCGCCTCAAGGAGGAGGGTCTGGGCGACGCGCTCGAGCTTCTGCACTGCCACGTGGGCTCGCAGCTCACCGACATCCGCCGCATCCGGGTGGCCGTGCGCGAGGCGGCCCAGGCGTACGTCGAGCTGGCCGAGATGGGGGTCGGGGCGCGCTACCTCGACGTGGGCGGCGGCCTGGCCGTCGACTATGACGGCAGCAAGACGACCTTCTACGTGTCCGCCAACTACGGCCTGCGCGAGTACGCCGACACGGTGGTCTACACCGTGATGGAGGCCTGCCAGGAGTGGGAGGTGCCGCAGCCGACGCTGGTCACCGAATCGGGCCGCGCGCTCACCGCCCACCACGCCGTGCTTGTGCTGCCCGTGATCGACGCCATCGGGCCGACGCTCGACGTGCTCGAGCTGCCCGAGATCGAGGGCGAGGTCCACAGCCTGCTGCGCGACATGCAGGAGCTCGAGCGCACCATCACCGTGAAGACCTACCGCGAGGTCTACAACGAGGCGGTCAGCAACAAGGACACCATGCACAGCCTCTTCGACCTCGGCTACCTGAGCCTGCTCGAGCGGGCCCACTTCGAGCAGCACTTCAACCGCATCATCGTCAAGGTCCAGAAGGTCGTCGAGACGCTCGACTACGTTCCCGACGAATTCGAGGCGCTCCCGCTCCACCTGGCCGACAAGTACGTCGTGAACTTCAGCGTGTTCCAGAGCCTGCCGGACCATTGGGCGATCCACGCCCTGTTCCCGATCGTGCCGCTGACGCGGCTGCGCGAGCGGCCCACGCGCAACGCCACGCTCGTCGACATCAGTTGCGACTCGGACGGCAAGATCGACAAGTTCATCGACCTGCGCGACGTGAAGAGCACGCTCCCGGTGCACGAGCTGCGGCCGGGCGAGCCGTACTACCTCGGCGCCTTCCTCACCGGCGCATACCAGGACGTGCTGGCCAACGCGCACAACCTCTTCGGGCGGGTGAACGAGGCGCACGTGCGGCTGCAGGGCGGGGGGTACCGGCTCGAGCGCTTCATCAACGGGCAGAAGGCGCGCCGCGTGATCGAGAACATGGGCTACGAGACGCCGCTGCTGCACGCGGCGGTGGCGCGGCTGGCGACGGCGGCCGAGGCGCACGGGTTGACCGTCGAGCAGCGCCAGGAGCTGCTCGAGCTCTACGACGCCGAGCTGGTCGGCTACACCTACCTCGAGGCGCTGTAGGGGCCGCGCGCCCGGGCGCCGGCGGGCGGGCGTCAAGGTGCCGCGGGGAACGGCGCTCGCGCCCCGACGCGGGCGCGCGCTCAGGTGCCGCCGGGGACGGTGCTCGAGCCCCGACGCGGGCGGCCCGGCGCCTCCGTGCGGCCGGGGACGGTGCTCGAGCCTCGGCGGTGACGGACGGCCGGGTAGACTCGGGGGATGACGCCGAACGATCCCGCCCGCCCCGCGGCCGCGGGCGGCTCCCCCCGAGCCGCCGGCGGTCTTGCGCACCCCCGCTCCGCGCCGCCGCGCCGGCCGATCGCCGGCGCCGTGCTGTGGCGCCCCGACGGCACGGTGCTGCTGCAGCACCGCGACGACCGCCCGGACATCAATAGCCCCGGCCGCTGGTCGCTCTTCGGAGGCGGCATCGAGCCCGGCGAGGATCCCGAGGGTGCGATGCTGCGGGAGCTCGAGGAGGAGATCGACTTCCGGCCCGAGCGCTACCATCCGTTCCTGACGTTGGAGGGTCGCCGCGCGGTGTACCACCTGTTCCTGGCGCGCATCGAGGTGCCGCTGTCGGACCTGACGCTGCGCGAGGGGCAGGGTTTCGACTACCTGCGGGCCGCCGACGCCCTGGAGCGGCTCGAGCTGACCGATTCCGCCGCGGCGGCCCTGCGGATGCTCGAGATCTACGCCCGGTACCGCCACGAGCAGGGGTTCGACCTCCTCATCGACTGAGCTCGCGACGAGCCACCGCACGGGGCCGGCCCGCAGGGTCGGCGCGTGCGGTGGCGGTGGGGTCGTCGGCCCGCGGGCGAGGGGTCAGCCGCGGTTGCCGATCTGGGCGGCCGCGGGCGCCATCTTGCCCACCGGCCGGAAGTCCGGGCCGTGCGGGGCGCCCAGCCAGGGCAGGACGAAGAAGTCGAATCCGTAGTAGCCGGCGACGCGCCACGCGAGGACGAGCCAGGTGGCCAGGATGAACAGCACCGGGTTGGTGCTGACGGTCCCGGCGAGCAGGTAGCTGGCGTTCATCGCGCCCCCGAAGAAGGCCGAGATGCCGGTGAGGAGTCCGACGATGAGCGCGGCGCCGACCAGCACCTCGCCGAAGGCGACGACGTAGGAGACGGTGGCCGCGTTCGGAAGGAAGACGTGCTGGATGAGCCAGCCGTACCAGCCGGAGACGGCCGGGTGGTCGCCGCCGACCTTCCCCATGGCGCCCTGGAGGAAGCCGGAGACGGCCGTGCCGGCGCCGGCGCCGACCCATGCGGCCGAGTTCACCTTCTCCCAGCCGGCCGTGAACCATTCGTACCCGACGTAGATGCGAACCACGGCCCACAGGGGGGCCATCCAGCGAGAGGCGAACAGGACCTTGCTGATCTTCGGCTCCGGGTAGAACACCTTGGGGGTCATGGGGGCATCTCCTTCGGTTCACACTCTGGCGTGCCCGAAACGGGATGCAAAGGAACATTTGTCCTCCGGGACAAACGTCCTGGACGAGCTTGGTGCGGACGTGCGCGAGGTGGGCCGGAGGTCGTGGGCCTGCGAGGCGCTGCGCTGCCGGGGAGGCGGTGGCGCGCGCCGAGGCGCTCAGCCGGCCGCGCCGCCCGGCGCGCCGTGGTCGGCGGCGCGGGCGGGAGGGTCGAGGTCGACGTCGGCCACCAGCGGGTTGTCATCCGACGCGCGGCGCGCGTCCCACGCCACCCGCGCGCCGCGACGCGCACGCGCACGCGTGAGCCCGAAGTGCCTCGTCACGACCTGGAGCGCGTCTCCGGCGGGCGCGATGCGCGCGGCCTCCTGCCCTGACGCGAGCTCAGAACTCGTAACGGGCGCCGTCGCGCCCCACCTCGGCACCGGAGAACGACGCGCGAGCCTCCGACGCCAGCTCGTCGGCGAGCGTGCCGGGCGAGATGTGCACCAGCACCAGCCGCGCGGCGCCCGACGCCGCCGCGATGCTGCCCGCGACGCCGGCGCTCGAGTGCCCGGGGTGGTCGCCGGTCGCCTCGTGCACGAGCAGGTCGGCGTCCTGCGCCAGGCGCACGATGGCGTCGCTGCGCTCGGTATCGCAGGAGTACGCCAGCACGCCGCCGCCCCGCTTGTCGACCACGCGCACGCCGGCCACCGGCACCGAGTGGTGGCCGGGGGACGCGGTGATGGTCCAGCGATCGTCGTCGAGGACGCCGGCGCCCTCCTCCTGCAGCACTTCGTGGTAGCGCACCGCCGGGTAGCCGGGCCACTCGGAGGTGTCGAAGGCGTCGTGGATCCGCCTGACCTGGGCGATCGCGGGCGCGATCCCGTACACGTCGAGCGGGCGGCGGCGCCCCGCCAGCCACAGCCGCTCCATCATGAGCGGGAAGCCGGCCACGTGGTCGGCGTGCTCATGGGTGACGACCAGGGCGGAGATGCTGTCGAGGTCGATCCCGTGCGCGAGGAGCCTCTGCACCACATCGCCGCCGCAATCCACCACGACGGTGGAGACGCCGTCGGAGACGGCGAGCATCGTCGTCGTGCGGTCGGCGTCGGAGAGCGCGGCTCCCGTGCCGAGAAGATGAAGCATGGCCACACGTACCTCCTGCATCGGCCCGCGCGGCGGTGCTCACGGCCGCTGCGTCACGGTGATCCGACGTCGCTCCGCGCCGGCTCGCACTGGGCTCGGAGGCGCCAAAGATGGCGCGAACGACCGCACTATAGCGCCCGTCCCCCCTCCCTCCCGGCGCGGCGTTCACAACCGGCGGTGACGGGCCTCAGGCGTCGCGGCGGAGCGGGGGAGGCGCGAAGACGCGCAGGAAGAACTGCATCAGCGGACCGATCGCCAGCGCGAAGACGATGGTGCCGAGGCCCACGCTTCCGCCCATGAGCCAACCGCTGGCGAGCACGAGGAGCTCGAGCCCCATGCGCGTGAAGCGCACGCCCCGCCCCAGCAGGCGGGCGAGGCCCAGCACGAGCCCGTCGCGCGGCCCCGCCCCGAGGCGGGCCGTGATGTAGAGCCCCGTGGCCAAGCCCGAGACGGCGGTGCCAAGCACGAACTGGGCGACGCCCAGCACGTACCCGTGGGGCCGCTGCAGGATCGGCAGCGCGGCGAACAGGTCGACCCACGGACCCACCAGGAGCATGTTCAGGGCGGTGCCGATGCCGGGCCGGGTGCCGGTGAGCAGGAAGCTCAGCAGCAGCACCAGCAGCCCGACGATCTGCATCACGCGGCCGAAGCTAAGGTGCGTCACGAGGCTCAGGCCCTGGTGGAAGACGTTCCACGGGCCCAGGCCGATGTCGGCGTTCAGCATGGTGGCGATGCCGAGACCGAGGAGCATCAGGCCCAGGTTGAGCTGGAGCAGGCGCTGCCAGAATGCGAACGAAGACAGGGAGCGGAGGGCGCGCGCCGACATGACGGCCATGGTACCGCGGCCTCCGTCGGCGCCGCGCAGGGGCTCAGCCGCGCAGCACCAGGTAGGCCACGAGGCCCAGTACGAGCACGCCGTCGAGGAGGGCGAAGGGTGCGAGGCGGGCCGCCAGGGCGGCACCGGTCGCGCCCTCCGCGCGGCCGCGGCGCAGCGCGACCGCCATGCCCACCGCGGTGCACGCGCTCGCCGCCACGAAGCCCACGAGGACCAGCCTCACGGTGCGGCGCGGGGCGGGCCGGCGCGACCCGCGTAAGGCTTCCGTAAGTGGCCTCGGCGTACATTCATCTCGACGCCCCGGCCACCTCCCCTCCGACCTGCCACCTGCGGGGCGTCCCTCGAAACACCAGGACGGCGCCCCGTGCCGACGGCGGCGCCGTCCTCGCGTTCCGCGCCGGTCGCCGTCTGCGTCCGGGTCGCCGCCGGCGCACAGGTCGCCGCTGCTGTTCCGGTCGCCGCTGCCGCGCCGATCGCCGCTGCCGCGCCGGTCGCCGCTGCCGCGCCGATCGCCGCTGCCGTCGCGGTCGGCGCGGTCGGCGCTTCCGCGCCGGTCACCGTCCCCGTCCGGGTCGCCGCTTCGGGGCCGGCCACCGCCTCAGCCCCCCTGACCGGCCACGTCGAGGACCTCGGTCACGAGCAGCGTCACGAGCCCACCGGCGAAGGACATGAGGTCCCGCCCCGCGGCACGGTTCTCCGGGCTCCGCATGGCCGTCTCGTAGGTCGCTCGATCCGGGAAGTGCATCTCGGCCACCAGGAAGTAGGGTGGTTCACCGCCGAGCGCGTCGGCGGTGACGCGCTGGAGCACCGTGCGCATGAGGCCGGGCGTGCGCTGCACGAGCGGCAGGTGCGTCTCCCGGTAGTGGCGCAAGAAGGCGGCCTCGTCGTCGGGCCGGCGGTACAGCGCGATCAGCTTGATCATGGTCGACCTCCGTGCTCGCGCCAGCGTTGCCGCAGCCGCGCGAGGTTGCGCTCGATGGAGTCCTTGCGCAAGATGACCTGCGTCGTGGAGCCGGTGCCGATCAGGTCGCCCAGCTCGCTGACCGCGCGGCACGCGGCGTACACCCGGTTCCCCTCCCGACGCTCGAACGTGGCGGTGATCGTGAGCGCCATGCCGGGCAGCGCCGAGGACAGGTGCGTCACCTGCACCTCGTGGCCGATCCCCTCCTCGTCGTCGTCCAGGAACGGCAGGATGATCTTCCGGCTCGCGAGCTCCATGTGTTGCGTGAGGTGGTAGGTGGCGTACACCGCGTGCACCCGCCCGAGGCGCGCGTCGGCCTGCTCGAAGTCCACGGTCATGGCGGGGGTGACCGTCAGGTCGTGCCGCGCGACGTGACGCGGCGGGATGGCTCTCACGCGCCCGGAGCGCGGTGCGAGGGCACCGGGCGTGCGCCGGCGGAGCGTGCGCGCGCTGGGCCGGGGCGTGAAGGGCTTGCGCGCGTTGCACGGGCCCTCGATGCACGGGCGCTCACAGGGTGCGCCGGTCCTCGGTGCGGCGCAGCTTGCCTCCCGCCGAGCGCGGGACCGTGCCGGGCGCGAGCAGCGTCACCCTCACGTTCACGCCGACGCTGTCGCGGATGCGTTCGCGGACGCGCGCTCGCAGCGCCTCCACGTCGCGCCCGGCCTCGAGCGTGCCGTCGGCGAGGGCCTCCTGGCCGATGCGCCGGAAGGCGTCGGGTGCGAGCTCGAGCCGCAGCTCGAGCTCGTCGAGCTTCCCCTCCCGCGTGACGACGAGCTGGTAGTGCGGCGAGCCGTCCTCGACGCCCGCGAGGGCCGCCTCGATCTGCGTCGGATAGACGTTGACCCCGCGGATGATCAGCATGTCGTCTGCGCGCCCCCGGATCATGCCGATGCGCGCGTGGGTTCGTCCGGTGATGCCAGGCTCGCGCGTGAGGCTGGTGATGTCGCCGGTCCAGTAGCGCAGCAACGGCAACGCCTCCTTCGTCAACGTGGTGATGACGAGCACGCCCTCGCGCCCCTCCGGCAGGGGCTCGCCCGTCGCGGCATCGACGATCTCCGGGTAGAAGTGGTCCTCCCAGATGTAGCTGCCCTCCTTCTCCTCGACCGCCTCGTTGGCGACGCCCGGGCCGATGACCTCGGACAGGCCGTAGATGTTCGTCGCCTCGATGCCGAGCCCGTCCTCGGCGTCGCGCCGGATCGCCTCGGTCCACGGCTCGGCGCCGAGGACGCCGAAGCGGAGGCTGATGTCGGCCGGGTCGACGCCGCGCTCCCGGAAGCCCTCGGCAAGCGTCTGCGCGTAGCTCGGGGTGCAGGCGATCACGTCCGGTCGGAGGTCGGCGATGAGGGTCATCTGGCGTTCGGTCATGCCGCCCGACACCGGCACCACGGTCAGGCCCAGGCGCTCGGCGCCGGCGTGGAGGCCGAGCCCGCCGGTGAACAGCCCATAGCCGTACGCGTTGTGGAAGAGCATGCCCGGCCGGGCGCCCGCCGCCGCCAGGCTGCGGGCGTTCACGTCGGCGAAGAGCGCCAGGTCGCGACGGGTGTAGCCGACGATGGCGGGCTTGCCCGAGGTTCCGCTGGAGGCATGGACGCGCGCGATCTCGCCGCGCGGCACCGCGAACATGCCGAAGGGGTAGTTGGCGCGCAGGTCGGCCTTGCGCGTGAGCGGGAGGCGCTGGAGGTCCTCGACGCCGCGCACGGTGTCGGGCGCGATGCCCGCATCGTCGAACACCCGCCGGTAGAACGGCACCCGCTCGTACGCGTAGCGCGCCAGCTGCCTGGCGCGCGCGTCCTGCAGGGCACGCAGGCGATCGCGGGGCAGGGTCTCGAGCTCGGGGTCGAACATGCTCACCTCCCGCTGCGCGGGCCGGCCTCGGGGCCGACCCGCGTCGTGGACCGCCGGCGGTTCGGGTCACCGGCGCCGGACGGCTGGGTGGTCGTGACGTCGTGGGGCCGCGACGACGGGTTCACGGCGCACCCGCCGCGGGCTCGCCCGTGCCGTGCTCGTCGTGGCGCGGCACGGAGGCGCCGACGGCCGCCAGGCGCGTGAGAAGGGGGCGCGGGGCGAAGCGCGCCGCGAGCGTTTCGGCGTACAGGCCGCGCAGCGCCAGCTCCAGGTCGGCCAGTCCCAGGGCCTCGCCCCAGGCGAGGGGGCCAAGCGGGTAGCGCGTTCCCAGCCGCATCGCCGTGTCGATGGCGTCGGCCGTCGCGAGCCCCTCCTCGAGGGCGCTCAGGGCTTCGTTCACCAGCAGGGCGACGAGACGCAGCGCCACGCCGCCCGCCCGGTCGGGGAGGGGTACGGCCACGACGCCGTGGGAAGCGAGCACCCGCGCGGCGTGCTCGAGGGCGCCGCCCGGCGTGCCGTCGCGCGCACCGCGCCGCACCCCCTCCCGCGCACCCACCGCGTCGCCGGCGTCCGCGCCCTCGGGCGCGAAGAGCTCGATGCACGGCGCCTCGAGGCCCGCGGGGACGAGGCTGAATCCGACGACACTCCGCCGGTGGTGACGCTGCGCGCGGCTCGCGGAGTGGGCCCAGCACAAGCTGGCCAGCGGGATGTCGGCGAGGGCCGCCGGCACCTCCTGGCGCGCCAGCTCGACGCGCGCGTCGAACACCAGCGTTGCCTCGTGCGCCGGCGCCGCCTGCGGCAGCCGCGCGCGCAGGTGACGAGCGACGGCTCCGTCGCCCAGCACCACCACCGGGGCGTGGCCGGCACCCGGCGCCGGCGAGGGCGCCGCAGCGGCAGCGGCCGGACCGTCGCCGTCGCCGCCGTAGGCATAGAAGCCGCGCCCGCTCTTGCGGCCGAGCCGACCGGCCGTCACCAGCGCCTGCTGCAACGGGTGCGGCCGGAACCGTGGCTCATGGAAGAACGCCTCGTACACGGTGCGCGTCGCGGCGAGGTTGACGTCGAGGCCGATCAGGTCGAGGAGCTCGAACGGGCCCATCGGGAAGCCCGCTCCCCGGGCGGCGCCGTCCACGCTCGCGAACGCCACCCCCTCCCCGGCGAGACGCAGGGCCTCGCCGTAGAACGGGCGCGCCACCCTGTTCACGATGAAGCCGGGCCGGTCGCGAGCCACCACCGGCGTGCGGCCCAACGACCGGGCCACCCGCACCGCCGCGGCGGTCGTCTCGGGCGACGTGTGCGCCCCCGGCACGACCTCGACGAGCGCCATGAGCGGGGCGGGGTTGAAGAAGTGCAGCCCGACCACCCGCTCGGGACGCGCCACCGCCGCGGCGATGGCCGTCACCGACAGCGTCGAGGTGTTCGTGGCCAGGTAGGCCGCGGGCGCGGCGGCGCGCACGCGGGCGAAGAGCTCGCGCTTGAGCGGCAGGTCCTCCGGGGCCGCCTCGAACGCCCAGCAGCACTCGCGCGCCGCCTCGGGCCCCGTGGCGAACGACAGCCGCCCGAGCACGCCGGCCGGCGTCTCGGCGAGGCGCCCCTTGGCCGCGAGCATCTCGAAGACGTCGGCGAGCGCCTCGCGTGCCGCGTGCAGCGCGGCGGGGTCCGGGTCGATCAGCACCACGCGGCCGCCCGCTCCCGCCAGCAGCTGGGCGATGCCGCGACCCATGGTGCCTGCGCCCAGCACGGCGCTGCGCTCGGGCGGCGCGGGCGCGGGGGCGGGACGTCGCTGGTCGGATGGGCTCATCAGGGTGGCCTCCCGGGACGCTCGACGCGCGATGAGGATCGCCGCCAACGATAACGCTCCGCGCCGCGCGCCGACGTGTGTCGGTGCGCCGAGCGCGGCGGGCGACAGGCCGGGTGGGGCGCCCCGCGGTACGCTGCGCTCACGTGAGGGAGGAACGAGCGATGGCTGTCGCAACCTTCGGTGCAGGCTGTTTCTGGGGCGTCGAGGTGGCCTTCCGGAACCTCGAGGGGGTCACGGATACGGCGGTCGGGTACATGGGCGGGTCGACCGAGCGGCCGACCTACGAGGAGGTGTGCAGCGACACGACCGGACACGCCGAGGTCGTTCAGGTCACCTTCGACCCCGACAGGGTGGAATACCGGGAGCTGCTCGACCTCTTCTGGCAGGCCCACGATCCGACGCAGCTCGACCGCCAGGGCCCGGACATCGGCAGGCAGTACCGCAGCGCCGTGTTCGTTCACACGCCGGAGCAGCGCATGCAGGCCGAAGCGTCGCTCGAGGCGGAACGCGGCAAGCACCGCCGGCCGGTGGTGACCGTCATCGAGCCCGCCACGACCTTCTGGCGCGCCGAGGAGTACCACCAGCAGTACCTGGTCAAGCGCGGACTGGCGAGCTGCAGGATCTGACGCGGCGACGCCGCGTCGAGGGTCCCGTGGGGCCGTCACGCGCGACGCTGTGGACAGCACGCTCGTGCCGGCGCGAGGAACCCGACGGGTCTCCGCCCGGGATCAGGCCGCTGGGTCGATGCGCTTCGGCCGCCACGCGTGCGCGGTGCCCTTGCGCCACGGGCGCAGCATCTCGCGGGCGAGCCGGCGGACGTTGTGCGGATCGAGCGCGATCCCGACGAGGACCCAAGGCAGGGACCGTACCGCCGCGCCGGGCGCGCGTGCGCCGACCGCCGCCAGGAAGGTGCGCGAGGCTTGGAGATGGTGGGCCAGCGGGCGGGCGCGGAACGCCTGCGCGTGCCGCCGGTAGAGGCGGAGGAACCCGCGCAACTCGAGCCGGGGATCGCGCGATGTGCGGCCCGTGGCGGCCTCGCGCCGATACGCCAGGACCTCCGGCAGGTACGCGAACGGACCGCGCGCCGCGAGGCGCAGGTAGAGGTCGACGTCCTCCAGCGCCACGAAGCTCTCGTCGAAGCCGCCGACCTCGTCGAACACGCGTTTGGGGACGACGACCGTGCCGATGTTGCTGACGTAGTTGCACTGCATCTGCTCCTCGAACAGCCAGCCGCCGTGACGGTCGCAGATGGTCTTGATCGGGCGGTCGGCGTCGAAGTCGTAGCGCTGCCAGCCCCCGAAGAGCAGCACCGTGTCCTGCGCAACGTGCTGCAGCGCGGCGTGGTGGTGCGCCAGATTGCCGGGCGCGAAGGCGTCGTCATCGTCGAGGAAGGCCAGGTACGGCGCGCGCGCCGCGGCAGCCCCGGTGTTGCGCGCGCCGGCGGCGCCGGGCGTGCGGTCGTTGCGCAGGTAACGGACGCGGCCGTCGGTCAGGGCCGCGACCGTGGCCTCGGCGCCGCCGGCCGGATCGTCGTCGACGACGATGACCTCGAAGTCCGTGAAGTCCTGGGACAGGACGCTACGCAGCGCCACCGGGAGCAGGGCGGGACGCCTGCGGGTCGGAACGATGACCGAGAACAGCGGGGACGCCCCGTCCTCACCCCGAACGGGCGCCGACGCCAAGGACCCGACGTGTGCCATGCCTGAACCCCCACCTCCGCCGCCGCGGGCGTCCGCTTCGTGGGTGCAACCCCGACGGGCCTCCATCCCAACGCAAGTATAGGGACGCGCGGACGGCGATGACCGACCGACGTCACCGGTCGCCGTCGAGCATGGCGTCGACCTGCTCCGCGAGGTAGAGGCGCGCGATCGTCTCGGGGCGGGTCAACGGCTGCTGCAACAGGGACTCGATCCGGCGCAGCCGGTAGCGCAGGGTGTTGACGTGGATGTGCAGCTCCGCGGCGAGGCCGCCCATGTCGTTCGGGGCGCGCAGGTACGCCTGCAGCGTGCGGCGGAGCTTCCCCTTCGGGTCGTTCGCGGTGATGGCGCCGAGGAGGCGGTCGCGCAGCGCCCGCAGGTTCTCCTCGGGCTGGTGCGCCATCACCCAGGCCACGGGGTCGAAGCTGTCGAAGGTGGCGACACCGCTCGGGCGCGCCATCGCCTGCAGGGCCAGCAGGGCCTGGCGATAGGCGTCGGCGACGGTGCTCGGGTCGTGCTGGGGAAGGCTGACGCCCAGCCGCACCGCATCCCCGCCCGGCGACGCCGTCTCGAGGGCATCGAACAGCGCACGGGCGTGGGCCTGCGGCGCGTTCCCGCCGAACACCCACACCACGTGATCCGGGCGCGCCTCGGACAGCACCCCGACCCCCAGCGACACGAACAGCTCCTCGCCGGCGCCGCGGGGCAGCTCGAGCCGGTCGGGCGCGCGCGAGCCTCGGCCGCGCGGGAGCGGAGGACCGATCTCGGCGACGGCGACCGTGAACGACGCGTCGGGCTCGAGACCCGCCTCCCGCAGCCGCGGCGCCAGGGACCGGGCCGCCCGCGGGCCGGCCAGCCACTCCGCGAGCAACGCCGCCCGGCGCGCCCGGTCGCCGCCCGCCTCGGCGCTGCGGCCGAGGGCGGCCACGGCGAGCAGGGAGCGCCCCACCTCGAGCCACGGGAGCGCGGCCTCGTCGGGCTCGAGCGCGATCAACATGGAGCGCAGTCGGCCGCCGGCGTTGACGCGCAGCACGCGAGCGTCGGCGCCGCCGAGGTGCATGCGCCCCTCGGGCAGGCGTGCCGTACGCTCGCCGGCCGCGCGCCAGCCGTGGCGCCCGGAGCGGGCGAGCACCGCTCCCCACGGCGCGAGCAGCACGTAGCTGCCGCCGGCGAGTCGCTGGAGGCGGTCCAGCAGCTCGCGCTCCGGCTTCGGGCTCTCCAGCGCGCGCAGCAGGAAGCGCTGGGCAGTGGCGCTGGCCCGAACGCCCTCCGGCGCGCCGTTCGCGAGGGCCACCAGGGCGGCGTCCTCCACCCGGCCGAGGTTCACGGTCGGCGGCACGGTGAGGAGGGCCACGCCGGCGCTCAGCGCACGCCGCAGCAGGGCCTCGGGCAGCGCGCGCCGGCGCGGGGTGAGCGCGAACGCGAGCGCCCGCGGGGCGGGCTCGAAGAGCGGGTCGACGGGCGGTCTCGGGAGGTCGAAGCCCGCTTCCGTCAGGCGCAGGTCCCCCGCGTCCAACCAGGGGCGGTCGGCGTCACGGTCGGCGTGGCGGACGGAGGCGAACTCGGTGGCTGGGTCGCCGTGCTCGAGGCGAAGCCCGAGCTCGTGGTGGTCCATCAGCTGGCGGAGGTCGGTCATGGGCACCCTCCTCGGTTTGTCCGTCTCGGCAAGGATAACCGTTGACGCTGTGGCCAGGCACTATTGACCGGACCGGGGGTCGGACCTACACTCGCCGGACATCGTGCGGGTTCCGGGTCCGCGCGGGTGCGAGCTGGACGCGGCCGACCGGTGCGGGGCGGGAACGGCGGGCTTCGGGTCCGCGCGGGTGCGAAGGGTAGCGCGTGACGTCGCTAGCGCCCCGGAAGGTGATGGCATGGTCGATCTCAGGGAGTTCCGCCGGACGCTCGGGCGCTTCGCCACGGGGGTCACGGTGGTGACGATGCGCGAGAAGGAGCGCGCGCACGGGATCACGGTGAACGCCTTCATGTCGGTCTCCCTCAGGCCGCCCCTGATCGCTGTGTGCATCGACAAGCGCGCCAATGCGCATGCCACCCTGCTCGAGAGCGACGCGTTCGGCGTCAGCGTCTTGCGCGACACGCAGGAGGACATCTCGAACCATTTCGCCGGGCGCCCGGTGAAGGGGCTCGGCGCCGTCCTTGGCGAGTTCGGGGGCGTGCCGGTGGTGGAGGGCGCGCTCGCGTTGCTGGCCTGCAGGCTCCACAGCGTCGCGGACGCCGGTGATCACAGCATCTTCCTGGGAGAGGTCGAGGCGCTCGAGGCGCGCGACGGGGTGCCACTGCTGTACTTCCAGGGTCAGTACGCGCACATCCGGGAGATGCAACTCAACGAGTAGGCGCGCCGCGCGCGGCGACCGTGCCCGCCGTACACTGGTCGCATGAGGTTCGCCGGAGAAGGCACGACGGCTTCCCCCGCGCGCCAGCCGCTCGCCGATCCACCCTCGGCGACGTGCGCCCCGTTTCCGTGAGCGCGCGGCTGCCCGCGGGCGCGCGGGACCCTGCGCGCCGCCGTCGCCGGCGGCGTGGTGGTTGGCTCCTGATCGCTCTGGTGCTGGCGGCCGGCGGGGCGGTCGCCTGGTTCCTCGCCCCGCGCGCCGTTCCGGCCCAACGCGTGCTGGTCGAGATCGTCGCGTCCGGTCGGTTCGTGCGGGAGGTCAGTGGAACCGGCGTCGTCGAGCCGGTACGGGAACGTACCCTCGGTTTCGCCAACCCCGGCACGGTGGCGCGCATCCTCGCGTCCGACGGCGACCGCGTTCGCGCCGGCGATGTCCTGGCACGCCTCGACACGGGCGCCCTCGAGCGGGACCTCGACAGCACGCGCTCGGCGCTGGCCTCCGCCGTGGCCGAGGTAAATCGTGGCAGGGCCCAGGAGAGCGTCGACCGGCTCGACCTCGAGCAGGCCGCAGCCCGGGCCGACGACGCGGTGGTCGACGCCACCACGGCCCTTGCCGACGCGCGGCGGCGGGCCGACGCGGCGGTCACGCTCTTCGCCGCGGGCGGCGTGTCGCGGCAGGATCGCGATGCGGCCCTGAGCGCGCGGGAGCGGGCCGAGCGGGAGTTGCGCCAGGCGGATGCCGCCGCCGGCGCCGCGCGCGCCCGCCTCGCCTCGTTCGAGACGCTGGCCCAGGCCCAGCGTGCGAGCGGCGAGGCCAACGTCGAGCGCCTGCGCACCACCCTGGCGCACCAGAGCCGGCAGCTCGAGGAGGCGGCGCTCGCCGCGCCGTTCGACGGTGTGCTCGGTCGGGTGTCGTTCCAGCAGGGCGACCTCGCCGGGCCAGGCACCGGAGCCACGGTACGGCTGGTGGACGACAGCAGCGTCGGCGTTACCGCCCGCTTCGACGAGAACCGCGCCCTCGAGCTGGCGACGGGGCAGGCGGCGCGCGTCACGCCCGACGCCGCGCCCGACCTGGCGCTGCCGGCGAGGGTGACGCGCGTGAGCCCGGTGGCCGAACGCGGTCAGAGCTCGGCCCAGGTGGAGGCCGACCTCGCCTTCGGCGCCGCCGACGAACCGCCCGGCGGGCCCGCACCGGACAGCGCGCGACCGGGGTACACCGTCACCGTGAAGGTGGTGGTCAACGGCCTCGACGATGTGCTGCTGGTGCCGTTGGAGGCCGTCGTCGAGGACGACGGGGTGGAGTCCGTGTACATCGTCACGGCCGAGGCAGCCGGCTCCGGCACCGTTCGGCGCGCGCAGGTCGAGGTGCTCGACCGCAACGCGACGCTCGCGGCCGTGCGCCCCGGTGGCGCCCTCGCGGCGGGCGCCGGGATCGCCGTGACCAACGTCGGGGACCTTCACGACGGCTCGCGCGTGGCGTTCGACGCGCCGAGCGCCGGGCCGTGAGCGCCGGGCCCACGGACGCTGCGGCGCCTCGCGCGGTCATCGCCGCGCGCGGCCTGAGCAAGACCTACGTCATGGGCGGCGGCTTCGAGGTGCATGCGCTGCGGGGCCTGGACCTCGAGGTGGACCGGGGCGAGTACGTCGCCATCATGGGTCCGTCGGGCAGTGGAAAGTCGACCTTGCTGCAGATCCTCGGGTGCCTCGACACGCCCACCTCGGGCAGCTACCGCCTGGCGGGCGAGGAGGTCGCCACCATGACGGAGGACCAGCTGGCGGAGGTCCGTAACCGGCGCATCGGCTTCGTCTTCCAGTCGTTCAACCTGCTGGCGCGGGCGACGGCGCTCGACAACGTCGCCCTGCCGCTGATGTACCGCGGCGTGCCCGCGCGCCAGCGCGCCAAGGAGGCGCGCGACGCGCTCTCGCGCGTCGGCCTCGGCAACCGTCTCGACCACCGCCCCAACGAGCTCTCGGGCGGGCAACGCCAACGCGTCGCGATCGCCCGGGCCATCGCCACCTCACCCGACATGTTGCTGGCCGACGAGCCTACCGGGAACCTGGACAGCACCACGGGCGACGAGATCCTGCAGCTCTTCGACGCCCTCCACGCCGAGGGGCGCACCGTCCTGGTGGTGACGCACGAGCCCGGCGTCGCCGCCCACACCGACCGCACCGTTCACATCCGCGACGGCGTAGTGGACGACGGCGTGGCGGGCGACCGGGTGGTGGACGCCCGGGCATCGAGCGCGCCCGCGCCGCCCTGTGGCGCGCACGCGCCGCCCTGTGGCGCGCCCGCGCCGCCCTGTGGCGCGCACGGGCCCCGGCGCGGGTGAGGCGGGCGCCGTGCTGCGCGAGAACATCCGCTCTGCCTTCGAGGCGCTCGCCGGCAACCGCCTGCGCTCGGCCCTCACGCTCCTGGGCGTGACGATCGGGGTCTTCGCCGTCACCACGACCATCAGCCTCGGCGCCATCGCTACCGCGGGGATCACCTCGCAGCTCGAGGAGTTCGGCAGCCAGGCTCTCTTCCTCACGCCCAACCCCGACGATCCGAGCTCAACGCCCTTCACCGACGGCGACGTCGAGTCGCTCGCCCGGCTGCCCGTGAGCATCCTGCGCACGCGCTCCGTGCGCGGCGTCGCCCGCGCCGGCGCCGAGGAGACGGTGCTGACCCTCAACGGCCTCACGGCCAACGCGCCGAAGGTCGACCGCACCATCCGGTTGGCGCGCGGGCGCTACTTCAGCGACGCCGAGCAGCGCCGCGCCGCTCAGGTCATGGTGCTGTCCGCGGACGCCCGCGACGCGCTCTTCCCCGAGGAGGCCGACCCTCTGGGCCGCGAGGTATCGCTCACGCTGGACGGCTCGCGCACGTTCTACACCGTGATCGGCATCAAGGAGAGGCCCACGGGAGCCTTCGCGATCGCCTCCGACACGTCGGCCGACACGCCGCTGGACACGCTCTACCTGAACGTGCCGCGCCTGACGCGGGGTGAGTACCCGTACCTGGCGATCACCGTCGATCTCGCGCGCGATCTCGACGACATCGAGGCCCAGGTCGGCGGCATCCTCGAGCGCCGCCACGGCGCCGGCACCTTCCGCATCCAGACGATCCAGGGTGCCCTGACGCTGTTCAACACCATCACCACGATCCTCCAGGCGGTGCTGGGCGGCATCGGCGCCATCAGCCTGCTGGTGGGAGGGATCGGCATCCTCAACATCATGCTCGTGTCGGTGACGGAACGCACCCGCGAGATCGGGCTGCGCAAGGCGATGGGCGCGAGGCGGGCCACCATCTTGCAGCAGTTCCTCATCGAGGCCGTGGTCCTCACCCTCGTCGGCGGTCTCATCGGCTTGCTGCTGGCGGTCCTGGTGCTCTACCTGATCGTGGCCCTCGTCCCGTTCCTGGACACGGTCGTGATCTCGGTCGGCACCGTCGTGATGGCGCTCGTCGTCAGCGTCGCGACCGGGGTGGTGTTCGGCGTGTGGCCCGCGAGCCGCGCAGCGAGGCTCAGCCCCATCGAAGCGTTGCGTTACGAGTAGGGGCGCCGGCGCGCGCCCGCCGGGCGCCCGCGGCGCGCCCTCCATGGCGGAACCCTTGACGCCCCACCGGGGCGACGGTACGTTGGGCGCTGTCACATCGGAAGGCAGACCCGCGGAAGGGCCGCATGGCTCGGGGGAGTCGTCGAGGCCCGTTGCGGCGGGGGGAGGGGCGACACCCGGCCTGACGAAGGGTGGAGGACCCATGGACGAGCGCTTGCACGCAGCGCTGGAGGCGGTCGATGCCGCGTCCAGCAAGTACGCCAACGACCTGATCGACTTCGTGCGCATCCCCAGCGTCAGCACGTTGCCGGCGCACCGGGCCGATATCGGCGCAGCCGCGGTGTGGGTGGCCGCGAGGCTGCAGCGCGCCGGCGTGCCGGAGGTGCGCACCATCGACACGCCCGGCAACCCGGTGGTGGTCGGCCGGTGGCGGGTCGACGCCGAGCTTCCGACCGTCCTGGTCTACGGGCACTACGACGTGCAACCCGCGGAGCCGCTCGAGCTCTGGGACTCGGCGCCGTTCGAGCCCGAGGTGCGCGGCGGGCGCGTGTACGGGCGCGGCGCGAGCGACGACAAGGGCGGCGTCCTGATCGCTATCCAGGCGGTCGAGGCGTGGTCGGCGGCCACGGGCGCGCCACCCGTGAACGTGACGTTCGTCATCGAGGGCGAGGAGGAGGTCGGCAGCCCGAACCTGCCGACGTTCCTGCACGAACACCGCGAGGTGCTCACGGGCGACCTGGCGATCAGCGCCGACGGCAGCATGCTGGGGGTGGACCAGCCGTCGTTGACCATCGGCACGCGCGGCATGGCCGGCTGCCAGATCGACCTGGTAGGGGCGAGCTCCGACCTCCACTCGGGCCTGTACGGCGGCGCGGTGCCGAACCCCCTCGAGGGGCTCGCCCGCATCCTCGCGGCCATGCACGACGCGCACGGTCGCGTCGCCGTGCCCGGCTTCTACGACAACGTGCGCGAGCCGTCCGAAGCGGTGCGCGCCGCCATCGACGAGCTCCCGCGCGACGACGCGGCCGAGCTCAGGTCGCTGGGGCTGGACGCCTGGGTCGGCGAGGAGGGCTACTCCCCCCTCGAGCGTCGCTGGGTCCGTCCGACGCTCGAGATCAACGGCATGTGGGGCGGCTTCCAGGGGGAGGGCGTCAAGACGGTGCTGCCCAGCGCGGCCCACGCCAAGATCACCTGCCGCCTGGTGGAAGGGCAGGACCCGGACGTCGTGCTGAGCGCCATCGAGCGGTACGTGCGCGACCTCACGCCGCCCCAGATGCGCGCCGACGTATCGCGCTTGCCGGGCAAGGCGCGCGCCTACGAGATGCCCCTGGACGACCCGGCCCTCGCGATCGCCCGCGCCTGCCTCGAGACCGTCTACGGCAAGGAGCCGCTGGCGGTGTGGGTGGGGGGAACGGTGCCGGTCGCGAGCGAGTTCCGCTCCATCCTGGGCATGTGGTGCCTCTACTTCGCCTTCGCGGAGCCCGACAACGGGATCCACGCACCGAACGAGTTCTTCCGGGTGGAAACGCTTCGTCGCGGCACGCTCGCAACGGTCCGGCTTCTGCACGAGATCGGGCGCGGCATGGACGTCTCGAAGCGGGAATAGGAGGAGGGAGCATGCGCATCGGCACGTTCGTTCGAGGGGTGCTGCTCGTCGCCGCGCTGTCCGCCGGCGGCGCCTGGGCCCAGACCAACTTCCGCATCGCCGTGGGGGTGGATCCGGACACGCTCGACCCGATCCAGATGACCACCACGACGGTCAGCAACATGGTCGACTACATGGCCGAGACGCTCGTGACGATCGATCAGGACGGCAACCTGCAACCGTTGCTGGCCACCGACTGGAGCACGTCGGACGACGGACTCACCGTCACCTTCCACCTGCGCGACGGCGTGACGTTCCAGGACGGGACGCCCTTCGACGCCGCCGCCGTGAAGTGGAACATCGAGCGCTCCCTCGACACCGACCTCAAGGTCCCGCAACGCGCACCGCTCACGCCCATCTCGTCGGTCGATACGCCCGACGACCACACCGTCGTGCTGACCCTCTCGCAACCCGCCCCCGCGCTGGTCTCGGCGATGTCGAACACGACCTCGGCGATGTTGTCGCCCGCATCGGTCGACGCCACCGGCAACAGCTACGAGAACGTGACCGAGCCGGTCGGCACCGGACCGTACGCGTTCGTGTCCCGCACGAAGGGGGAACGGCTGGTCGTGGGGCGCAACGACGCCTACTGGGGCGAGGCGCCCTACTACGATCGGGTGACCTTCTCGATCGTCCCCGAGGCCACCACCCGCGAGAGCCTGCTGCTCGCGGGCCAGGCCGACCTGATCCTCCTGCCGCCCGCGGCCGACCTGCCGGCGCTGAAGAACAACGCTCGGGTGAGCGTGCTGCTCGCACCCGGCGACCGCACCGTGTTCATCGCGATCAACACCACCAAGGGCGTGCTGGCCGACAAGCGCGTGCGCCAGGCCCTGAACTACGCGGTCGACAAGCAGGCGATCATCGACGGCGTCCTCTTCGGCGCCGCCGACCAGCTCGACGCGCCGATGGCCTCCAGCCTGTTCGGCTACACCTCGCTCGGCGCCTACCCCTACGACCCCGAGAAGGCCAGGTCGCTGCTGCAGGAAGCGGGCGTGCCCGACGGCGCCCAGATCGACATGATCACACCGACGGGCCGCTACCTGCAGGACTTCCAGGCGACCCAGGCGGTGGCCGGCTACCTGCGGGACGTGGGCCTCGCGCCGAACGTCCGCACCATGGACTGGCCCAGCTACGTCGCGACCATCCTCAAGCCGCAGGACGAGAACACCACGCAGCTCCACCTGCTCGGTTGGGCTCCGTCGTTCCTCGACGCGTCGCAGCAGATGCTCCAGTTCTGGTCGACCCAGGTGCCTCCCGACGGGTTGGCGACGTCGTTCTACAGCAACCCGCAGGTCGACGACCTGATCGTGCAGGCGTCCCAGGAGGTCGACAGCGGGACGCGGGCGGACCTCTACCACCAGGCCGCCAAGATCGTATGGGACGACGCCCCTTGGATCTTCCTGTGGACGCAACGCTTCCCCATCGCGTACGCGTCCGGCATCGACGGCGTCGGCTCCATCCCCAACGAGAAGTTCTACGCCATCTACGCCCACCCGAAGCAATGAGCCGCGCATGACGCGCCGCGGACGGCGGCCGCCCGTCGGCCGCCGTCCGCCCCGACGACGGACCTGAGCCTTGACCCGCGCCCTCTACCTAGGCCAACGACTCGTCGCCCTGCTGGTGACGGTGTTCTTCGTGGCCATCACCATCTTCTTGATGGTCCGCATCTTGCCGGGCGACCCGGCACGCGTGATCGCCGGCATCCTCGCCAGCGACCAGGACGTCGCGCGCATCCGGACGCAGCTCGGGCTGGACCAGCCCATCGCGACGCAGGCGTGGATCTTCGTGCGAGACCTGGTGCACGGCGACCTCGGGATCAGCGCCCGCACGTCCGATCCGGTGGTCCGCGAGATCTTCCAGCGCCTGCCTGCCACGGGGCTGCTCGCCGTCGTCAGCCTGGCGCTGGCGGTGCTGGCGGGCATCCCGCTAGGAACGCTGGCGGCCACCCGCGCGGGCTCGTGGGCCGATCTCGCCGTGTCCACCCTGGTGCTCTTCGGCATCTCCATGCCGGTGTACTGGCTCGGCCTCATGCTCATCATCGTGTTCTCCATCGACCTGCGCTGGCTGCCCGCGTCCGGCATGGGCGGCCCCGCGAGCATCATCCTGCCCGCGGTGACCCTGGCGGCCTTCGCGGTCGCCTTCGTGGCCCGCATCACGCGCTCGAGCATGCTCGAGGTGCTGCGGATGGACTACGTGCGCACCGCGCGCGCCAAGGGGCAGCGCGAGACGGCGGTGGTGCGGCGCCACGCGCTGCGCAACGCGATGATCCCCGTCATGACGGTGATCGGCCTGCAGTTCGGCGAGCTCCTCGGCGGGGCCGTCCTCACCGAGACCGTGTTCGGCTGGCCCGGCCTCGGCCGCCTGCTGGTCGACTCCATCTTCTCCCGCGACTACCCCATGGTGCAGGGGCTGGTGATCGTGTTCGCATCGATGTTCGCGCTCGTCAACCTGGTCGTGGACCTGCTCTACGAGGTCGTCGACCCGAGGCTGCGGTATGGCTGAGGCGTGTGTCGGGGCGCGACCGACCGGCTCGTGCGCGACGTGCGCCTGCTCGCCGGACCCGTACCGGACGTACGCGTGCCCGACGGGCGCGTGCGCGGCGCGCTCCGGGTACGCGCCGCGGGGCGGGAGCGACGATGGCTGACGACACCCTCAAGCGGCTGCTGCGCAGCCCGTCGGCGCGCGTCGGCCTCGGCATCGTCGTGTTGCTGGTGCTCGTCGGCATCCTCGCGCCCCTGCTCACCCCCTTCGATCCGTCGCACCAGGACCTGCGCATGGTGCTCCGGCCGCCGACCTGGTCGCACCCGCTCGGCACCGATCAGCTCGGCCGCGACATCCTCACCAGGCTGCTGTTCGGCGCCCGCCTCACCCTGGTCATCGGCGCGTTCGCGGTGGCCGTCGGGATGGCGCTGGGGGTCCCTCTCGGCGTGGTGTCCGGCTTCTTCCGCGGCGCCACCGACATGGTGGTGCAGCGCATCATCGACCTGATGCTGTCGTTCACGAGCTTCCTCCTGGCCCTGGCCCTGGTGTCGTTGCTGGGGGTGGGCCTCGTCAACGTGATCGTGGCGGTGGGGGTGAGCACCGTGCCGCGATTCGCGCGTCTGGTGCGCGGCTCCGTGCTCGCCATCCGCGAGACGGTGTACGTCGAGGCCAGTCAGGCCCTCGGCGTGCCGGTCCGCCGGATCCTGTGGCGCCACGTGTTGCCCAATGCCATGGCCCCGGTCATCATCCAGGCCACGCTGACGATGGGCGCCACCATCCTGACAGCCGCGGGTCTGGGCTTCCTCGGGCTCGGCGTGCAGCCGCCCACGGCCGAGTGGGGCGCCATGCTCGGCGAGGGGCGCAACTACATCTTCTCGAGCCCGTACGTCACCACCTTCCCGGGCTTGGCCATCTTCCTGGCGGTCATAGGCTTCAACCTGCTCGGCGACGGCCTGCGCGACGCGCTGGACCCGCAGCTGCGCGGGGGCTGAGGGGCGCGCCCCTTGTGCGTCCGCACAAGGTCCGCGACCGGTTTCGTCCTCAGGCATCCTTGAGGGGCTCCGGCCCCGACGCTACACTGCGCTCCAGCAACCTCCGAAGTCGCCGAACGGCGGGGTCACGGCGTCCGGGAACGAGGGGCGGGTCGTGAGGGCGCGCATGCGTTCGCGCGGTGAGCCACGCCCCACCGGTGAACCCGGCTGGCAGGGGAGGCAGCATGAAGGCGCCCACAGGATCCATCGTCCCGCTCCCGACTCCGTTCGCCGGCGACGAGGCGCGCATCGACGAGCGCGCGCTCCGCCGCCTCGTCGACTTCCAGATCGCGCACGGCAGCCACGGCGTGAGCTGCACGGGCACGACCGGCGAGCCCTCGTCGCTGTCGGCCGAGGAGCGCAGGCGCGTCATCGAGATCGTGCACGACGCGGTCGGCGGGCGCGTCCCGTTCGTTCCCGGCACCGGCACGAACAACCTCGACGAGACGCTGTCCACAACGCGCTACGCGGCCGACCTCGGGGTCGACGCGGTGCTCGTGATCGCGCCGTACTACGTGCGCCCGAACCAGGACAACCTCTTCGAGTACTTCCGCCGCGTCGCCGCCGAGGTCCCGGACACGCCGGTCATCTTGTACAACATCCCCGGCCGGGCCGCCGTCACCATCGAGCCGCGGACGATCGGCCGGGTGAGGGCGGCGTGCCCCAACGTCGTCGGCGTCAAGCACGCCACGAAGGACCTCGACGACGTGTCGTACACGTTCGTGCACGCGGGCCGGGACACCGCCGTGTACTGCGGGGCCGAGACCCTCACCTACCCGATGCTGACGCTCGGGGGGTGCGGCCACATCAGTGCGACCGGCGTCGTCGCGCCCCGCGAGGTGGCGCGCCTCTACGAGCTCGCGGCCGCGGGGAGGTGGGACGAGGCGCGCGAGCTGCACTTCAGGATGCTCGAGCTCAACGACGTGCTGTTCATCGAGATCAACCCGGTCCCGCTCAAGACGGCCCTGGCGCTGATGGGCCTGTGCGAACCCCGCTGGCGGCTCCCGCTCGGGCCCATGCTGCCGGACAACGAGCGCGTGCTGCGCGCCACGCTGGAGCGCTACGGCCTTCTCGACGCTCCCGCGGCCGGCGCCGCGCCCGCCGCGCGCGACGCGAGGAGCGTCCCGTGAGGCACGCCCGAGTCGTGCGCGGCGGGCGCATCGAGCGCGTGGTGCTCGAGCAGGGCGGTACGGTGATCGCGCCCGGCGGCACACGCCTGCGCGACGACGACGTCACCTTCCTGCCCCCGGTGGAGCCCCGCACGATCCTGGCGCTGGCCCTGAACTACGCCGACCACGCCGCGGAGCTCGAGCTCGAGCGCCCCGCGCAACCCGCGCTCTTCCCCAAGTTCCGCAACGCGCTGGTGGGCCACCGCGGGGTGGTCGTGCGGCCGCGTTCCATCGCCTACATGCACTACGAGACCGAGCTGGCGGTAATCATCGGTCGACCGGCCCGCAGGGTCCGGCGCGAGGACGCGCTCGACTACGTGAAGGGCTACACGGTCGCCAACGACCTGGTCGTGCGCGACTTCGTGATCGATCACTTCCGGCCGCCGGTCAAGCCGAAGAACTTCGACACCTTCCTGCCGTTGGGACCGGCCCTGGTCGATGCCGCCGACGTGCCCGACCCGCAGGCGCTGGCGCTGCGCACCACCGTCAACGGGGAGCTGCGCCAGCAAGGCACCACGGCGGACATGCTCTACGGCGTGGCCGACATCATCGCGTACGTCAGCGAGTTCATGACCCTGGACGAGGACGACGTGCTCCTCACCGGGACGCCGCGCGGGGTGAGCCGGGTGCACGCGGGCGATCTCATCCGCTGCGAGGTCGAAGGCGTAGGCGTGCTCGAGAACCGCGTGGTGGCCGAGGAGGATCTCGCGGGGGCGGGGCGCCAGGCGACGAACGGGAGCGCGCGGGCGGGGGGCGGGGCATGAGCGGGGCGATGCCCGTCGGCGCCCGCGCCGCCGCCCGCCGCGAGCGCGCGCTCGCGGCCGTGGAGAGGCTGGCCGCGGCGGGCGTCCACCACCTCATCGGCGGCCGTTGGCGGCCGAGCGTGGCGGGCGCCACCTTCGAGACCGCTTCGCCGATCGACGGCGCTCCGCTGGCGCGGGTTGCGGCGGGCGGGCGCGAGGACGTCGACGCGGCGGCCCGGGCCGCCGCGGACGCCTTCGATGGCTGGGCCGGCTTGCCGCCGCGTCGCCGGCGCGACCTGCTGCACCGCGCGGCCGACCTGATCGAGGCCAACGCCGACGAGATCGCCGCCCTCGAGGTCATCGACACGGGCCAGCCCTGGCGCTTCATGAGCAAGGCCGCCGCACGCGGCGCGCAGAACTTCCGGTTCTTCGCGGACCGTTGCGAGGGGGCGGCCGACGGCCTCAGCCTGCCGTCCGAGCACCACCTCAACTACACGCTGCGGCGTCCCATCGGCCCGGTCGGGGTCATCACGCCGTGGAACACGCCGTTCATGCTGTCGACGTGGAAGATCGCGCCGGCGCTGGCCGCGGGCTGCACGGTGGTGCACAAGCCGGCGGAGTGGAGCCCGCTGTCGGCCATGCGGCTGGCCCAGCTGCTGCAGGAGGCGGGGCTGCCGGACGGGGTCGTGAACCTGGTCCAGGGAACGGGGGAGGAGGCCGGGCGGGCCCTCACCGAGCACGAGCTGGTGCGGGCGATCGCGTTCGTCGGCGAGTCGCTCACCGGCCAGCGGATCCTGGCGCAGGGCGCGCCCACCCTGAAGCGCGTGCACTTCGAGCTGGGCGGGAAGAACCCGGTGGTGGTGTTCGCCGACGCGGACGTGGCGCGCGCGGTCGACGCGGCCGTGTTCATGATCTACAGCCTCAACGGCGAGCGCTGCACCTCGTCGAGCCGGCTCCTGGTCGAGCGCGGCGTGTACGACGAGATCGTCGACCGCGTCGCCCAACGGGCGCGGCGGGTGCGGGTGGGCGATCCGTTCGATCCCGTCACCGAGCTCGGGCCCCTGATCCATCCCGAGCACGTGCGGAAGGTGCTGGGCTACGTCGACGTCGCCCGCGCCGAGGGCGCCACGGTGGCGGCCGGCGGGGAGGCGCTCGAGCGGCTCGGCGCGAACTTCGTCGCGCCGACTCTGCTCACGGGCGCGCGCGGGGACATGCGCGTCGCCCAGGAGGAGATCTTCGGCCCGGTCCTCACGGCCCTCCCGTTCGACGACGAGGCGGACGCGCTGCGGCTGGCCAACGGCGTGCGCTACGGCCTCGCCGCGTACCTGTGGACGCGCGACCTGGAGCGGGCGCACCGCTTCGCCGGCGCGCTCGAGGCGGGCATGGTGTGGGTCAACTCGCACAACGTGCGCCACCTGCCCACGCCGTTCGGCGGCATGAAGGCGAGCGGCATCGGCCGCGACGGCGGCGACTACAGCTTCGACGTCTACATGGAGACCAAGAACGTCGCCATCGCCGTCTCCGGCGCCCCGTCGGCACCGCGGCTGGGGGCGAGCCCGGAGGAAGGGGGCGACAGCGATGCCCGCACGTAACGGTCGGCAGTTCCTCGAGGGGTTGCAGCGCAACCCGCCGAACATCTGGATCGACGGGGAGAGGGTGGCGGACCCCACCACCCACCCGGCGACCGCCAACGCGGCCGCCTCCATCGCGCACCTCTACGACCTTCAACACAGGCCCGAGCTCATCGACACCATGACGTACCCGAGCCCCACCACGGGCGAGCGGGTCGGGCTCTCGTTCCTGGAGCCCAGCAGCCGCTGGGACCTGGAGCGGCGCGCGCGGATGCACAAGGTGTGGGCGGACGCCAGCCTCGGCTTCATCGGCCGCAGCCCGGACTACCTCAACGTCAACCTCATGGCCGCGGCGCGGGCCGCGGCGTACTTCGGCGGCCGCTACGGCGAGCACATGCGCGCCTACTACGAGCACGTGCGGGAGAACGACCTGTGCCTCACGCACGCGCTCACCAACCCGCAGGTCAACCGCGCGGCGCGGGCCGACCAGCTCCCCGACCCCTTCATCGCCTTGGGCGTGGTGAAGGAGACCGATGAGGGGATCGTCGTGCGCGGCGCGCGCATGATGGCGACGCTGCCGATCGCCGACGAGATCCTGATCTTCCCCTCCACGGTGCTGCAGGAGCAGGAGGAGCTGACGCGCTACGCCGTCGCCTTCGCGGTGCCCTGCTCCACGCCCGGTCTGAGCTTCCAGTGCCGCGAGCCGCTGGACACGGGCCGCGACCACCACGACCACCCGCTCGCCTCGCGCTTCGACGAGATGGACGCGCTGGTGTGCTTCGACGACGTCCTGGTGCCGTGGGAACGCGTGTTCATCGTCAACGACGTCAAGCTCGCCAACCGCGCGTACGCCACCACGGGAGCCGTCTACCACATGGCCCACCAGGTGGTGAACGTGAAGATCGCCAAGACGGAGGCCTTCCTCGGGGTCGCTCAGGCCATCGTCGACATGATCGGCAGCGGGCAGTTCCAGCACGTCCAGCAGAAGGTGGCGGAGCTGATCGTCACGCTGGAGATCCTCCGGGCCCTCAAGACCCAGGCGGAGCAGACGGCCGCTCTCGACGCCTACGGCACGATGACGCCGGGGAAGGCGGCGGTGAACGCCGCGCGCAACTTCTTCCCGCAGGTCTACCCCCGCATGGTCGAGATCCTGCAGCTGCTCTCGGCCAGTGGCCTGATCATGATCCCCACCCGCCGCGATCTCGAGGGGCCGATGTCCGACGCGGTGAGCAAGTTCCTGCAGGCCCGCAACGCCGACGCGTCCGAGCGCGTGCGGCTGTTCCGCCTCGCGTGGGACATGACCATCTCCGGCTTCGGAGGGCGCCAGAACCTGTACGAGAAGTTCTTCTTCGGCGACCCGGTGCGCACCCAGTGCGCGCTCTATCAGGGATACGACAAGCAGCCCTACGTCGACCGCGTGTTGCGCTTCGTGGAGCGGCCGGAGAGCGCGGCGGCCGAGCCGGCGCGGCCGGCCCAGTGAGGGCGTAGCGGTGCCGCTCCGGGCCGCCGGTACGCCCGCGGTCGACATCCTCAGGCTCGGGCACGTCGAGCTGAGCGTGCACGACCTCCAGCGCAGCCGCGCGTTCTACGTAGGTGCGCTCGGCCTCGTCGAGACGGAGAGCGTGGCGGCGGAGGACGGCGCGCCCGGCGGCGGGCCGACGCTGTACCTGCGCGGCTTGGAGGAGCGCGGTCATCACTCGCTCGTCCTGACCCAGGTCCCGGGCGACGTGGCGCCGTCGTGCCTGCGTGTGGGCTTCCGCGTCGCGACCGACGACGACGTGGAGCGCGGGCTCGAGCTCTTCTCGCGCCTGGGCCTGGAGGCCGCGCGGGCCGAGCCGCGGGGGCAGGGACCCAGCGCGCGCGTTCGCGACCCGTTCGGCGTTCCGCTCGAGCTCTACGCTCGCCAGGAGCCACGAGCGCGCATGCTCCAGCGCTACGGCGCGTACCGGGGAGCTGCGGTGCAGCGCATCGACCACCTCAACGCCTTCGCCGCGGAGCTGCAGGCGACGCACGACTTCTACGCGGGTACGCTCGGCTTCCGCACGAGCGAGTACACGGTGACGGACGCGGGCGCGCCCGGGGTCGCGGACGAGCGCCTGTGGGCGGTCTGGATGCACCGCAAGGGGAACGTCCACGACCTCGCGCTCACCAACGGCCGCGGGCCGCGGCTGCATCACATCGGCCTGTGGACGCGCGGAGAGATGGACATCGTGCACGCCTGCGACGTGCTCGCGACAGAGGGCTGGCTCGCCTCGATGGAGCGCGGCCCGGGCAGGCACGGCATCTCGAACGCCTTCTTCCTCTACCTGCGCGATCCGGACGGTCACCGCATCGAGCTCTTCACCGGCGACTACCAGACGCGCGATCTCGACTTCGAGCCCATCCGGTGGACGCTCGGCGATCCCCAGCGGCAGACGCTGTGGGGACAACCGGCACCGCCGTCGTGGTTCGCGGAGGGGACGCCCTTCGAGGGTGTCGTTCCGCGAGCGCCGGAGCTCGACGCGACCCCGTGAACGCTCCTTGAGAACCTGGCGGATCGCAGACCCGGGCGGATGCGCGGGCGCCGGCATCGTCCGGCCTCGCGCGAATCCCCCGGCTCGAGCGCGGGGCCGGCATTCATGAAGCGGGCGCTCTGTGTGAGATTCTGGACATCGCTCTAACCCGCGCTTTCCAATTCTCACGGCCATCGTCCCTAGGTTGAGACCCGTTCCCGGGCGTGTTCTGCGTGTGCCCGGAGGGTTTCGAGCCCTTCGGGAGCGTAGGGGCACGACGCGTCAACGGGCGCCCCCCGGGCCGGAAGGAGAGACTGAATGAAACGAATGCTGGCTTTCATCGTCGCAGCCTTGTTCGCCGGAGTCGTGTTCGCGCAGTCCGGTTCGAGCCAGGCGCTGGACGCCGCGAACGTGTCGTTCTACAACGGAAATCCCAGCGATGGCGGCACGGTCGTCAAGCAGATGTCCGGCACCGAGGCCACCCAGGGCGCGCAGCAGGTGGACATGAGCACGGTCGACTACGTCGTTATCGGCGTCGGTAGCGGCAACAAGTACACCTTCAAGGTGGACCAGACCTCGTCGACCGCCGACAACATCGTGCTCGATGTGCAGGATGCCAGCGCCGGTTACGACAACACCGCCACCAACGGTGCCACGGGCGCCAACGCTGGCACGTCCACGAACAGCACGGCGGGCAGCACCGCGACGGACAACGGCGCGGCCGGCAGCACGGCGGGCAGCACCGCGACGGACAACGGCGCCGCGGGTAGCACGACCGGCAGCACCGCGACCGACAACGGCGCGGCCGGCAGCACCGCTGGCAGCACCGCGACCGACAACGGCGCCGCCGGTAGCACGACAGGCAGCACCGCCGGCAACACCACGACCGACAACGGGGCCGCCGGCGCCAACGGCGCCAACGGTGCGATGGCCACCTCGGTCTCCAGCACCCCGCTCCAGCAGGTCGTGACCGATCTGTACAACGCCCAGCAGGGTCAGCAGCCGCTCGTGCTCCTGCTCCAGAGCAGCGCGAGCAGCGCGATGACCCCCGCCACCAACGGCGCCGCGACCGACAACGGCGCGGCCGGCAGCACCACGAACAGCACGACCGGCAGCACCGCGACCGACAACGGCGCCGCGGCCGGCAGCACGACCGGCAGCACCGCGACCGATAACGGCGCCGCCGCGAACAGCACGACCGGCAGCACCGCGACCGACAACGGCGCGGCCGGCAGCACCGCGAACAGCACGACCACCGACAACGGGGCGGCCGCCGCGGCGACCACCACCGGCGTCGAGCTCCCCGTCGTCGTCGCGATGTACAACCCCAACAACCCGGCCGCCGGGCTTCGCGCGAACAGCGTCGACGCCGCCGATGTCTGGATCAACGGCGAGCAGCAGCACTTCGCGCTCAGCTCCTCCGGCCAGGGCGCAATGGTGACCGACCTCACGATCGCCAGCGGCCCGAAGCAGGGTGACACGCTGGTGACGGCGGTCGCCGACCTCCAGACCCAGAGCGAGATGAACGCCGTTCAGCCCAACAACGACACCACCAACCCGAACGGCACCAACGACAATGGTGGCAGCACCAACGGCGGCAGCACCAACGGTGGCAGCACCAATGGCGGCAGCACCAACGGTGGCAGCACCAATGGCGGCAGCACCAACGGTGGCAGCACCGGCGGCACCCAGTAATCTCCCGCCTTCTCGCCGTGAGGTGAGGTGACGCCGGTACGCCGGCGACCTCGTCCCCACACGAAGACGCCCCCGCACCGGTACAGGTGCGGGGGCGTCGTCATGGCGTGCTGCGGCGCACCGGCGCGAGCCGTGCTACAGGGACCTCAGCACCTCCAGATCCCGTCGGTGCCCCTGGTCGTCGTCCCCCAGCGGCGTCTCGAGGATCATCGGCAGCGATGCGAAGCGGTCGTCGTGGATCACGCGCGCGAAGAAATCGCGGCCGATCTCGCCCTCGCCGATGTTCGCGTGACGATCCTTGCCGCTCCCTAGCGGGTGCTTCGAGTCGTTGAGATGGAGCACGTCCAGCAGCTCCAGTAGCCCGAGGCGCTCCAGGCTATCGAACAGCGCCACGTAACCCTCCGCCGTGCGCAGATCGTGGCCGGCGGCGAAGGCGTGGCATGCATCGATGCAGATGCCGATGCGTTCGGGCGCGTCCACGCGGGCGCGGATGGCGGCGAGCTCGCCGAGGTCCGCCCCCAGCGCGCTACCCTGGCCGGCCGTGTTCTCGAGCAGCACCCGCGCCTCGATGGCCGGATCTCCCGCGAAGACCTCGTCGAGCGAGCGCGCCACCAGCTCGACGCCCGCTTCGGACCCCTCGCCCAGGTGCGCGCCAGGGTGCAGCACGAGCGCCGGAACGCCGAGGGCCGTGCAGCGCAGGAGCTCGTCGGCGAGCGCGGCGCGCGACTTCTCGAGGACGTCCGGCTTTGGGCTCGCGAGGTTGATGAGGTAGGCCGCGTGCGCCACGACGGGCACGGGGGCGGAGGCGTGCGCGGCGCGGAAGGCCTCGGCCGAGGCCGGGGCCAGCGCCTTCGCGCTCCAGCGGTTGGCGTTCTTCACGAAGATCTGCAGGGCGTCGCACCCCAGCTCGCGACCTCGTTCGAAGGCCGTTTCCGGGCCGCCCGCAACGGACACGTGTGCGCCGAGAAGAGCCATGTGCGCCAGTCTAGCGCGCGCCCCACGCGGGAGCGCCGGGTCGGGCCCGGGGCCGATGGTAGACTCGGCCGCGTGATCCGCGGCCAGCTGACGTCCCCGTCGCCCGCCGACCTGGTCGCGTTCCTCGACGAACATCTCCGGTCCGGCGATTGCCTCGTGCAGGTGGCCAGCGAGTGCGAGGTGCTCTACTCCGGGCGCGCCGCCAGCGTCGCCGAGGCCGGCGACTACCTCGTCATCGTCAAGGCGGACGGTAGCCTCCAGGTGCACGGGCACCGGGGCGTCAAGCCGGTGAACTGGCAGCCGCAGACGGACGACCTCTTCGTCGGCATCGAGGACGGGGTGGCGATGCTGCGCGCCGAGCGGTTCACGCCCAGCGAGATGGTGCGCGTGGCGTTCCTCGCGCCGGCGCTGGCCCAGGCCTTGTGGTTGCGGGAGGGGTCCGGCTTCCTGCTGATGGGGAGCGAGGCCGAGATGCAACGCGCCCTCGCCCGCCATCCCGAGGTGATCGAGCCAGGGCTCGAGGTGCTCGAGCGCGAGCTGCCCACCGACGTCGGCGGCATCGACCTGTTCGCCCGCGACGCGGCCGGCCGTCTGGTCGTCGTCGAGCTCAAGCGCGGGAAGGCGACCCAGGAGGCGGTGCACCAGCTCAGCCGCTACGTGCAGAGCGTTCGGCGTATCGCCGCCGGCAGCGCCGTGCGCGGCGTGCTTGCGGCGCCGTCGATCAGCGCGCCGGCGCTCAACCAGCTCGGCAGCCTGGGCCTCGAGTTCCGGGAGGTCACCGCGCTCCCCGACGACGACGCGGCGGCGGCGCAACCTCCGCTGTTCGGCTCGCGCTGAGCGTCGACTCCGGGCCGGCCGCGGAGGCCTTGGGGCACCAGCGAGCCGTCACGGAACCTCCACGTGCCGTCCCCGAGAGCCTCCGGGCGCCGCGCCCGGTTCTTCCGGTCCCGTGTCGCGGGCGGCGTGCGCGCCGGGGAGGGCCGCGGTAGAATCTTCCACATGAAAGGGACGGCCGGAACGGGCGACTACCTGCGACTCTCGCGTCTGGTACTGCGCCTCTCCCGCCGCCTCACCCGGACCTTCGACGAGGTGCTCATGCCCGCCCTCGGCCTGAGCATGAAGGACGTGTTCGTGCTGCGCCTGGTGCAGGATGGGGCGGTGCATCCGGGGGAGGTGGCGGCGGGGCTCGGGATGCCGCCCGCCAGCGTCAGCCGCGCGCTCGAGCGCCTCGAGAGCAAGCGCCTCGTGCGCCGCACGGTGGACGCCGCCGATCACCGACGCTTCCGGTTGGCCGTCACGGACGAGGGGGAGGCGGCCGTTCACCGCATCCGGAAGCTGATCGCCGGAGCGATGCGCGAGGCGTACCGTCACGTGCCCGCGACGGCCATCACCGGCGCCATCGACGCGCTCTCGCTGCTCGACGAGGTGCTGGACCGCAGGCCTGCCTGACCTCCCGGCGACGCGACGGCGCGCCGCCTTCCTGATTCGCATCGCCCCTCCCGGAGGGGCCGCCCGCATCGAGACTCCACGCGGAGGTACACCAGTGGCACAACGAAACCGCGGCCCGCAGGCGGCCGACCTCACATCGCGTTCGCGACGGCCCCAGCCCCAGACGACGAACCGGATCACCGGCCAGAAGCGGTGGTGGGCCCTGGGCGCCGTCCTGATCACGATGTTCTTCTCGTCGCTCGATCAGACGGTCGTGTCGACCGCCATCCCGACGATCGTCAGCGAGTTGCACGGCTTCAGCATCTACGCGTGGCTGGTGACCGCGTACATGATGGCCTCGGCGGTCACGGTTCCGCTCTACGGGAAGCTCTCCGACATGTACGGCCGCAAGCCCTTCTTCATCTTCGGGCTCGCCGTCTTCGCGATCGGGTCGATCCTCTCCGGGCAGGCCCGCACGATGCTCGAGCTCATCATGTTCCGCGGCCTGCAGGGGATCGGTGCCGGCGCCATGCTCACCATGCCGCGCGCCACGATCGGGGACATCTTCAACCCGCGCGAGCGCGGCCAGTGGATGGGCGTGATCGGGGCCACCTTCGGCCTCGCGAGCGTCATCGGCCCGATGTTGGGCGGGTGGATCACCGACACGATCGGCTGGCGCTGGATCTTCTACATCAATCTGCCGGTGGCGGCCGCCGCCATCGTCGTGGTGCTGCTGGCCCTGCCGAGCGTGCGCACGGAGCACCGCGCGAAGATCGATTGGAGCGGCAGCGGGCTGCTCGTGCTGGGTCTCGTGCCGATGCTGCTGGCGTTCACGTGGGCCGGGGGGCGCTACGCCTGGCTGAGCCCGCAGCTGCTCGGGCTCTTCGGCGTCGCCCTGGTCTTCCTCGCGCTCTTCGCGTGGAACGAGACGCGGGTGAGGGAACCGATCCTCGAGCCGTCGCTGTTCCGCGACCCGATCTTCATCAACACGTTGTTGATCGCCCTGTTCATCACCATGGCGATGTTCGGCGCGCTCATCTTCCTCCCGTTGTTCGTGCAGGGCGCCCTCGGCTACTCGGCGTCGAGCTCCGGTTACATCCTCACGCCGATGATGCTCAGCCTGGTCGCGGCGTCGGTCCTCGGCGGGCAGCTCGTGACGCGAACGGGTCGCTACAAGGTGATGATCATCGTGGGCGCGGTGCTGCTGGTGACCGGGGTGTACCTCTTCACCCGGATGGGGCTCCAGACCACCTGGGTCGGCGTGGTCCGCAACATGATCGTCTTCGGGCTCGGTCTGGGCGCCATCCTTCCGCAGCTCAACACCATCGTGCTCAACGTCTTCCCGTACAAGGTCATGGGAGCCGTGTCGGCCACGCAGCAGTTCGTCCGCTCCCTGGGTGGCGTAATAGCGGCGCCCATCCTCGGCACGGTGCTCGCCCGCGCGGTCAACGTCCGTCTCGCCGACACCATGCCGGCCCAGCTGCGCCAGGCCATGGCGTCGGCCGGCGGCGATCAGAAGATCGACCCTCAGCAGCTGTTGTCGGCCCAGGCGCAGGACGCCATCCGTGCCCGCTTCGATCAGCTCGGAGCGGCCGGCGACGCCCTCTACCAGCGCTTCATCGGGATCGTCCACCAGGCCCTGGCCGGCGGAACGCGCGAGCTCTTCACGATCGCCCTCGCGTTCGCTCTGGCGGCGCTGGTCGCGAGCGCGTTCCTGCGCGAGGTCCCGCTTCGGCGCGACGACTTCTTCGAGGACGCGGCCGCGGCTCCCGACGCGGCCGACGACGCTGCGGACCGCCGGGGGCGCGCGCCCGGCCGCCCGTCGGCGGCGGACGGCCGCCTGAGCTGAGGCACCCGTTCCGTCAGCGCGCCCGCAGGTATTGGGGCGGCCACGGCGCTCCGGCGCCCGCGTACCCCAACGTCTGGGCCGCGTGCAGGGGCCAGTGCGGATCGCGCAGCAGCGCGCGTGCCAGCAACACCAGGTCGGCCTGCCCCTGGGCCACGATCGCCTCCGCCTGGTCGGGGCGGGTGATGCGCCCGACGGCGCCGGACGCTACCCCCGCCTCGCGCCGCACCCGCTCGGCGTAGCGCACCTGGTAGCCGGGTTCGAGCGGGATGCGCACCCCCGGCACGACGCCGCCGCTCGAGCAGTCGATCAGGTCCGCGCCCAGCTCGGCGAGTAGCGGCGCGAGGCGTACGGTGTCGTCGCCGGACCAGCCGCCGTCGGCCCAGTCGGTGGCCGACAGCCGCACCAACAGGGGCTTGCCTTCGGGCCACGCGGAGCGCACCGCCGCGACGACCTCGCGCAGGAGGCGGGTGCGGCCCTCGAACGTGCCGCCGTACGCGTCCGTCCGCGTGTTCGACAGGGGAGACAGGAAGCTGTGCAGGAGGTAGCCGTGGGCTCCGTGCACCTCCACGGCGTCGAAGCCGGCGGCCTCCGCCCTGATGGCGGCCGCCGCGAACGCGCGCACCACCGCGGCGATCCCCTCGGCGTCCAGGGCCGTCGGCGTCGGGTAGTCCTCGTCGAAGGGCTCGCCCGTGGGGCCGACGACCGACCAGCCGCCATCGACGGGGGCCACGGCGCCGCTCCGGTCCGCCCACGGATGCCACGTGCTCGCCTTGCGGCCGGCGTGCGCGAGCTGGATGGCGGCCGCCGCGCCCTGTGCCCGCACGAAGGAGGCCACGCGCCGCAAGCCTTCGACCTGCTCGTCGTTCCACAGGCCGAGATCCCTGGGTGAGATGCGGCCCCGGGCCTCGACCGCGGTGGCCTCCGCGATCACCAGGCCGGCTCCGCCGACGGCGCGGGCGCCCAGGTGGACGAGGTGCCAGTCGTTGGCGAGGCCGTCCTCGGAGCTGTACTGGCACATGGGGGAGACGGCGATGCGATTGCGGAGCCGCAGATCGCGCAGCTCGAGGGGCTCGAACAGCATGGACATGCGTTCAGCGTGACACGCGCGGGCGCGTACGGCGTGCCGCCGCCGACCCGCGCCCGTTCACCCGCGCCTGCCTGCCCGCTCCTGCCCGCCCGCGCCCGTACACACCAGGCGCCCGCCGGCCCGACGCTCGGCCGCGCCCGCCTACCGGCGCGGCCGCGCCTCCGCCGGTGGGGAGCCGTGGCCGGCGGATCCACCGGCCCGCACGGGCGCCGGTCGGGCTCAGGTGCCGAAGCCGGCGGGCGCCTCGAGCTCCTGGATGAGGCTCTCGTTCGCGGCCAGCACGCGAAGCAGCGCCTCCACGAGAGCTGGGGAGAACCACCGCCCCGATTGCCGTTGCATCTCGCTCACGGCCTTCTCCAGGGGCCATGCCTGCTTGTACGGCCGCTCGCTCACGAGGGTATCGAAGACGTCGGCGACCGCCACGATCTGACCCGGCAGCGGGATCTCGCTGCCGCGCAGGCGCCTCGGGTAGCCGCTGCCGTCCCAGCGCTCGTGGTGCGTCAGGGCGATGAGCTCCGCCATGTTGATGAGCTTCGACTGCCCGCGCGACAGCAGGTGGACGCCCACGTCCACGTGCTGCATCATCGTCTCGAACTCCGGCGCGGACAACCGACCGGGCTTGAGCAGGATGCGGTCGGGCACCCCGATCTTGCCGACGTCGTGCAGCGGGGCGGCGCGCTCGACGAGCTCGACCAGGGCGCTGTCGAGCCCGAGCTGGCGCGCCAGCAGGCCCGACAGCCGGCCGACGCGCTGGGTGTGGGCGCCGGTGGTGTAGTCGCGGTACTCGGCGGCCTGCGCGAGGCGCTCGAGGATGTCGAGGCGCGCGGCCTCGAGCTCGATGGTGCGCTCGAGGACCATCTCCTCGAGCTGCTCGTTGTGGCGCTGCAGGGCCCGGTGGAGCATCCGGGTGCGCAGAAGGTTGCTGACCCGCAGCCGGATCTGGCTGGCCTTGAACGGTTTCGTCACGAAGTCCTGCGCGCCCGACGACAGGGCCTCCTCCTCGGCGGCGGGCGACAGGTCCGCCGTGAGCATGATGACGGGCAGGAAGCCGTCGGCCGGCACGCGCGCCATCACCGCGCGCGTGAGCTCCATGCCGTTCATGTGCGGCATGTGGAGGTCGGTGCACACGAGGTCGTGCCCGACCCGGTCGAAGGACTCCAGCGCTTCGATCGGATCGGTGAACGTGTCGACGTGGGGATACCCGGCCGTGCCGAGGATCCGTTCGAGCAGCACGACGTTCGCGGGCTCGTCGTCGACGACCAACAGCTTGGCGTGGTGCGGCTCGGCAACCACGACGCGCCTTCCTTCTCTCCGCCGTCTCCCCCACCGTGCGCGATGGCCTAACGGTGTCGCCGGTGCGCGTAGCATAGTCGGCCCCGTCGCGCTCGGGCGGTGGACCTCTTCACATGAGAGCGGTGCGGCCGGAGCCGGGCGCGGCCCGCGGGCGGCGCGAGCGGTGACGGCGGCGGCCGCCACCTCCTGGGCGCATGACCTGATTCACGTCGTCGACGCCGGGGCGGTTGCTAGACTGAGCCGGCATGCCCCTCTTCCGGAAGGACCCCTTCGGCCACGCATGGGTGCTCATCTCGCCCGAGCGGGGGCTGGTGGCGTCCGACTTCGGCAGCGTCCTCGGCGGCCCGGCCCGGTCGCCCCTGTCGCCGGGAAACGAGCGGGCGACCGGCCCCGAGATCGCGGCGGTGCGGCCGCCCACCGGCGCCGTGGGAAGCCCCGACTGGAGCATGCGCGTCATCGCGCACCCGTCCGCGCTGGTGCAGCCGCGCGCCTTCGAGGCGTCAGGAGACCATCTGTTCTGGCATGCCAGCCCGAGCGGGTACCAGGAGATCATCGTCGAGCACCCCGACGCCCGCATGGCGCTCGACACCATGCCGCGGCGGCACCTCATCGACGTGTTGCGCCTCTACCGCGAACGGCTCGAGGTGGCGTCGCGCCTGCCCGACATCCGTCACGTGCAGCTCAACCGCAACGTCGGCCGGGCCGCGGGATCGCTGTTCGATCATCCGCACGCCCAGCTGCTCGCCGTGCCCGTGGGGAACCGCTGGGTGGAGGAGGAGCTCGAGGCCGCCACCGCCTACCGGGCGGAACACGGCGGGTGCCTGTTCTGCGACGTCATCGCGCGCGAGCTGCGCGACAAGGAGCGCGTCCTGAGCGCCAACGACGGCTTCGTCGCGGTCGTCCCGTTCGCGTCGAAGACCCCCTTCGAGACCTGGATCCTGCCGCGCACGCACGGCAGCTCGTACAGCAACGGCGCGTCCAACAGCTTCGCCGACCTCGCCGACCTCCTGCAAACGGTCGTGCGGGCCATCAACGCCGCGCTCGACCACCCGCCGTACAATCTGCTGGTGCACACCATGCCGCACGGCGCCGACGATGCGTTCCACTGGCACATCGAGATCCTGCCGCGGCTCACGCAGCAGGCCGGCTTCGATTGGGGCACAGGCTTCTACGTGAACCCGACCCCGCCCGAGGACGCGGCCCGCTTCCTGCGCGAAGCGATGGCCCTGCGCGACGTACAGGACGTTCAGGAAGAGACCGCCGGATGAGGGCGTTGGCCGACGCCGAGGCCCGGCGCGAGCGCGCGGCCCAAGGGTCCGACGCGCCGGCGGCCGAGGCGGCCGCCCGCCGCGCGGGCGCGGCGCGCGGCGCGCACGCGGTGCTGGTCGCGCTCGCCGTCCTCGGCTGCCTCCACGCGCTGTTCCTGCTCGGCATCGAGGCCTGGCGCTACCGGGTCACGGCCGATGCGGTCTCGCGCCTGCAGGGCTCGGTCGACGAGCTCCGGGCCGAGTCGACGGACCTCCAGGCGGTCGTCGACCATGCCGCCGACGCGCGCTACCGGGAGGACCTCGCGCGCCTGCAGGGGTACATGTACCCCGACGAGGAGCGCGCGGTCACCGAGACCGGCGGCCGCACGGGCAGCGGATCCTCCGCCCCGCCGGGCGTCACGCAGCCCTGAGTCGCGGCCGCCGGCTGCGGCCACGGTATCCTGCCTCCACGAGACCACGACGACCCGAACCGGGAGGCTGACCCTTGTCGGACGACACGCTGGCATGGATGAACGAGCTGACCGCCGAGATGGAGGAGCGCCGCAAGCGCATCGCGCTCGGTGGCGGGGAGGAGCGCATCCGCAAGCAGCACGACGCGGGCAAGCTCACGGCCCGCGAGCGCATCGGCGAGCTGCTCGACGACGGCAGCTTCGTCGAGCTCGGCGCGTTCGTGAATCACCGGGGCGGCGACCTGATGGACGGCGTGGAGGCGCCGGGCGAAGGCGTGGTGACGGGGTACGGAACCGTCGACGGCCGCACCGTGTTCGTCTTCAGCCAGGACTTCACGGTGCTCGGTGGCAGCCTCGGGAAGATGCACGGGCAGAAGATCGCCGCGGTGATGGACCTCGCGGCTCGCACCGGGGCGCCCATCATCGGCCTCAACGATTCGGCGGGCGCGCGCATCCAGGAGGGTGTCGACTCCCTCTCCGGCTACGGCGACGTGTTCTTCCGCAACGCGGTCTACTCGGGCGTGGTGCCGCAGATCTCGGCCATCCTCGGTCCGTGCGCGGGCGGCGCCGTGTACAGCCCGGCGCTGACGGACTTCGTGCTCATGGCCCGCGGCAGCTCGTACATGTTCATCACCGGGCCGGACGTGATCCGCTCGGTGACCAAGGAGAAGGTGAGCTTCGAGGAGCTCGGAGGAGCGGACGTGCACAACCGCGTCTCCGGGGTCGCGCACCTCGAAGCGGACGACGAGGCAGGCGTGCTGGCGAGGGTGCGGGAGCTGCTGGGCTACCTGCCCCAGTCCGCGAAGGAGTCGCCGCCGGTGCGGCCGACGCGCGACCCGGACGATCGGGAGACGGCGGAGCTGCTGTCGATCGTGCACCCGGACCAGCGCCGCCCGTACCCCATGGTCGACGTCATCCGCACCGTCGTCGACGAGCGGCGCTTCCTCGAGATCCAGCCGGCCTTCGCGCGCAACATGCTCGTGGGATTCGCCCGCCTCGGTGGCCGCTCGGTCGGTATCGTCGCCAACAACCCGCGCCACCTCGCCGGCACGCTCGACATCGACGCGAGCGACAAGGCCTCGCGCTTCATAAGGACCTGCGACGCCTTCAACGTGCCGATCGTCACGCTGGTCGACGTGACGGGGTTCATGCCGGGCGTGGCGCAGGAGCACGGCGGCATCATCCGGCACGGCGCCAAGATGCTGTACGCGTATGCCGAGGCCACCGTCCCGAAGATCACGCTCATCGTCCGGAAGGGGTACGGCGGTGCCTACCTCGCGATGAACTCGCGCGACATGGGCTCCGACGTGGTCTTGGCCTGGCCGACGTCCGCCGTCGCCGTCATGGGTGCGGAGGGTGCCGCGAACATCATCTACCGGCGCGACATCCAGACGTCGGCCGATCCGGAAGGGACGCGGGCCCGGCGCATCGAGGAGTACCGGCGGCGTTTCGACAACCCGTTCGCGGCGGCGGCCCACGGCTACATCGACGACGTGATCGATCCCAAGGACACGCGACGCCACCTCGTTCGCCACCTGGCGATGCTCGACGGGAAGGACGTCCAGCGCCCCTTCCGCAAGCACGGCAACATGCCGCTCTGATCCCCCACCGCCGATCCGTGCTTCGTGCGTCTGCCTCGGATTCGGGCGTTGCGCGTTGCCGTTCCCTGGCGCGATCGTCGGCGCATCCGCGGCGGGACCTGACGTGAGCGCCGGGCGAGGAGAGGCGGAAGCGCTCGACCGTGCCTTCCCGGATGCGCTCGCGGACGCGGCCGCTGCGGCCGTTACCGGGGGACGATCGGAGGTGCCGTCGTGGGGTTGCCCTCCGCGAGCGCTAGGCGCCGCCCGGCTCGGGCCGTGTGCGTCGCGGCCCGGGAGGGGAGCGCATGAGCACGATGGCCGCGACCACGGCAGCGACACTCAGGGCGATCCCTCCGGTGAGGACGATGCCGGAAGGTGCGACGATCGACTGGCCGATGAGCGCCTGCGAGGTCAGCAGGACGACCGTCGAAGCCAAGGTGGCGACAGCAAGCACGACCAGCCGTGAACGTCGGCGGGGATCGCGCAAGGCCGGTACTCTCACGGAGAGCATCTCGAGCAGGAGCACGAACAGCGGTAGCGCCTGGAGGGCGTGCATGCCGACGAGGTGGGGGATGCGCAGGTCTCCTGCGACCGTGCTCCAGCCGAGCAGCGGGAGCCCTGGGCCGCCGTCCGCGAGCCCGACGGTGTGCGCTCCGACGACACCCTGAACGTCGCCTGCCTGGCCGGCCAGCGGGCCCGTCATCAGGAAGGCGAGCGCCATCCCGGCCAGGGCGATGACCGCGCCGGCCCGGATGGCGAGACTGCGGGCGCCGTCCCCGAGCGGGGCGCGGAACAGCAACGCGGCCACGAGGAAGCTCATGGCCCACACCACCATGATGGACCCGGCCATCGCATGCCACATCGCCGCATGGAACGGGGTGCTCACGTTGAAATGGCTGCTCTCCCCGACCAGCGCGAACCCGTCGATGATGACCAGTTCGATCGCCAGCGCTACGGCGGAGATCGTGCCTGCGACGTGCGCGATGCGGGTGATGCGGGAGCCCGACGGGAGTCGTCCGATCAACCAGGCGAGGGTGAGCGCGTAGATGCCGATGGAGAGGGCGAACTTCAGCGGTTTGAGCCACACCTCGGCGTTCGTGACCTCGCGCGGATCCAGGAGAACGCCGGCGACGTTGAGGACCGCGAGCCCGCCCATCGCGGTGGCGAGGATGAGGAGGGGGCGGTGCCAGTGCGCCGGTCGAAGCTCGGAGAGGGAAGGTCCCACCTTCCGGGCCTCGTGTTCTTGCGTCATCCGCGGCGGCTCGCCGGAGCGGCCGTCGTGAGGCTCGCCGACGATCGTCGAATCGGTCTGGACCCGAGTGCGCTCGCTCATCCAGGGAGTGGTCGCGTGGTAGGCCGGACCGCGGCGGAGCCGGCGGCAGGTGCGCTGAAGCCGCGAAGCAGGAGCCAGATGGCGAAGGCGAGCTCGAACAGGCCGCCCGGGATGGTGGCCGGAAGACCCGCTCCCGCGACCCCGAGGAGCTCGAGCACGCAACCGGTGGCGAACGCCGCGTACCCGACGAATCCCCAGCCCGCCAGGAAGCGCGGAACGAGTCGTGCACGGTAGAGCACGACGCAGAAGAACAGGCTTCCGATGCCCAGGCCCGCCATCGCGACGTTGTACGCGAGGACGTTGGTGGCAACCGCACCCGTGACGAGTGCGATCGCGCCGCCGGCGAGCAGCACGCCCTCGAACAGGCGAGTGGCCATGTATCCGGCGGCCACCGTCGCAGAATGCGGCCGCAGGATCGGGTACACGAACGCGCCGATCGCGATCACCGCTACCGTGTTGAGGAGCATCAGGACGACCCCGATCGACAGTACGACGCCGCCTCGGGTTGCGGTGGTCGCCAAGGTCGTGCCTATGCCGTAGAGGAAGAAGGCGGCGAGCATGAGCGTTCCGACGTAGCGGGCGATGGTGCGGGAGTTCTTCATGGTGAGGTCCAATCTCGTTCTCGATGTCGACAGTGCGCTGTGAGGTCGAAGGACATGAGCGTACCTTACGATGTAAGGTGTTGTCTATGGCCAGGTCGAAGATCAGGGAACCGGTCACGCGAGAGCGAGCGATACGGGCCGCGGTGGCACTCGCCGACGAGCGCGGCATCGAGTCGCTGAGCATGCGCACGTTGGCCGCCGCGCTCGGCATCGAAGCCATGTCGCTCTACTACCACGTGAAGGGCAAGGACGACATCCTCGACGGGATGCTCGACATCGTCAACTCCGAGTTCGCGACGCCACGAGCGGGCGACGAGTGGCGCTCCGCGATGCGCGAGAGGGCGGAGTCGACACGGCGTGTGCTCGCACGGCACCCCTGGGCCATCGGCATCAAGGCCCGAACGTCACCCGGCCCCGCGACACTCGGCCATCTGGATTCGGTGATCGGTTGCTTCACCGCCGCCGGCTTCTCGATGCCCTTGACGGGCCACGCCATCTCGGTCCTCGACAGTTACGTGCTGGGGTTCGCGCAGCAAGAGGCCTCGCTGCCCCTGGACCCGTCCGGCGGTATCGGCGCCGTCACCGAGGACATCATGGCGCAGCAGGAAGCGATGGCCGCGACGTTCCCGTACCTGGCGGACATGGCAACGAGTCTCGTGCTGCAGACCGGGATACGCGTACGGCAACGAGTTCGACTTCGGACTGACGCTCATCCTCGACGGCATCGCTGCCGCGTTCGCGGCGGAGACGAGCACGTAGTTCACGGCTCGGCTGCTTGCCGTAGCCGGACGCTGGGAGCACCAGGCGAGGTATCGTCGACGTGGCGTCATCCTCGCTTTCGGACTGGCCCTGCCGGACACGAACGGTTGCGGCTACGCGCGGGCCGACGCGCTCCTTCCGACCTCGGCATCGTTCATCGAATACCTACCCTGGGCGCCAACCGTACGCGGTACCAACGACGGTGAACGGAGCGACGCGATGACTCGACCTACGACTACCCACCTGCACCTAGGCTCGCACCGCGGACCACGCACCATGGACCGTCTCCGGCCTCCGGCCGCTCCGATGCCCGTGCCAACCCCGGTCGGGGTGGGCCGGCGACCATCGGCAGGTACGCACGTGCCTGCAGCGGGTGGCTGATGCAGGTCCCGCGATCCTGAGGAGCCTTGCCGTCGTGATCCTCGCGCTCGGCATGGGCGCCGCTTCGGCTGCCGGCGCCCCTGAAGGATCGATCGAGGAGTTCATCGATCGCGCCATGCCTGCTTCCGGCGTTCCCGGCCTGGCGTACGCCGTCGTTGCCGACGGCGATGTCATGTCGGCCGGCGCGCGCGGGGTCGTCAAGCTCGGAGGCGACACGGCCGTCACGCCGGACACGCCGTTCGTGATCGGCTCGATCTCCAAGAGCTTCACCGCACTGGCCGTGATGCAACTGGTCGAGGCGGGCAAGATCGATCTGGATGCCGAGCTCTCCGAGTACCTCGACGAGTTCTCCGGCCGACCCGCCGGCGCCATCACCATCAGGCAGCTGCTCAGCCACACGAGCGGCTTCTCCACGGCGCAAGGGAACGCCGGACATCCGGACGCCACCGGCGAGAAGGATGACACTTGCGCGCGGGGTCGACCGGCTGGCACAGGTGACTCCAGCCCGCAGGCCCGACGAGACGTGGGAGTACTCGAATGCGAACTACGAGATCCTCGGTCGCCTGATCGAAGTCGTGAGCGGGCAGGAATACCAGACCTACGTGGCAGCCAACATCCTGGAGCCGGTAGGAATGAACCACAGCTTCGTCGCTGACGGCAGGGTCCACGATTCCATGGCCACCGGGCACCGGCCGTGGTTCGGCACGAAACGGCCGATATCCGACACCACGACGGACCGCGCGACGGCTCCGCAAGGCGGAATCGTTGCGAGCGCCAGCGATCTGGCGCGCTATCTGGCCATGATGATGAACGGCGAGGACGATGTGCTGAGCGCCGAAGGCAAGGCGCTGATGGTGCGCCCGGCCGGCGACGTATCGCCGGCGTACGGCTTCGGCTGGAAGCTCGATACCGGCGCCGGGGTGGTGTGGCATGACGGGGTCAGCCCCGGCGTCGAAACGCTCGCGACGATGCTCCCTGCGCAGAAGAAGGCGGTCATCGTGCTGGTCAACGGGGGCAGTGGGATGGGCTTCGGAGAGACCGGCCACCTCCGCGTCGGCATCTCCGATCGGGCACTCGGACTCGGCTCCGACGGGGGCGGGACCGGATGGTCCCGAAAGGCTCTGTTCATCAGTCTGGTGGTCCTGCCGATCCTCTACCTCCTCGGCATGCTCAGGGTGTGGCGGGGCCGCGACAAGGTTCGGGCCAACTCCGGCGCTGTCGGCCTGATCAGCCTATGGTTCCCGCTGCTCACCACGAGCGTCGCGGCGTGGGTCCTCCTCGGTCTGGTGCCGAGCCTCTTCGGCACGCCGCTCGGGACCCTGATCCGCTTCTCCCCCGATTACGGACTTGCCCTCGTCGCATCGGCGGTCACCGGTGTGCTGTTGGCCGTGTTCCGGCTCGGGGTGGCGTATACCGGTAGGGCGCGCCCGGCGTGACCGTCGGGGAGCCACTGCGGCCACCGGTCGAGCGTGATGCTCGTCGGCGTCGGGAATGGAGACGTTGAGCATCCCCGCCGACGACCCGGGCTCTGCGAACCCCCCAGGGCGTGGTCGAGGGAGACACCACGCGGCCGGCGATGGGGATGCGAGCCGCGGATTCGGGGCCGCGGGCGGCTCAGGGCTCGTCCCCCGGCCACCCCCGCGACTTGAGCGCGGCCTCGGTGCGGTTGCGGACGCGAAGCTTGGACAGGATGCTGTTGACGTGGTTCTTGACGGTACTGGTCGAGAGGTGGAGCGTGGTGGAGATCTCGCGGTTCGTGCGGCCCCGCGCGAGGAGCTGTAGGACCTCGGTCTCGCGTGGGGTGAGGCTCTCGGCGGGCACCTCGGCCTCCCTCTCGGCGACCCGGCGCAGGTAGATGGCGGCGACCTTGGGTTGGATGAAGCGTTCGCCCGCGGCGACCCGGCGGATGACGTCGCACAGCTCCTCGGCTCGCACGTCCTTGAGGAGGTAGCCCGAGGCTCCGGCGCTGATGCCGTCCAGCACGTAGTCCTCGTCGTCGAAGGTGGTGAGGATGAGGACGTGGCAGGGCAGCGCGGCCTCGACGATCTCCCTGGTGGCGTCGACGCCGTTCTGGCCCGGCATCTGCACGTCCATCAGCACGACGTCGGGAGTGAGGGCGCGCGCCTGCGCCACGGCGTCGTCGCCGGTCGTGGCCTCGCCCGACACCTCGAATCCGGGCTCGAGCTCCAGGACCGTGCGCAGCCCGCGACGCATGAGCGGTTGGTCCTCGGCGATGAGCACCCGGATCGTCACGGCGTCGCGACCTCCTTCCTAGGCGACGGGTACCGCGCGGCCAGCCGGACCTGCGTCCCCGAGCCGCGCGCGCTGCTCACCTCGAGGGTGGCCCCGAGCAGCTCCGCGCGCTCGCGCATGCCGCGGAGTCCGAAGTGCCCGCCATCGACGGCGTCCGGGTCGAAGCCCGTGCCGTCGTCGGTCACCTTCAACTCGACGCCTTGCGCGACGGAGCGCAGCGCCAGGGTGACCCGCCGCGCGTGGGCGTGCCGTTCGACGTTGGCGAGCGCTTCTCGCGTGATGCGCACGAGCGCGTGCCGCGCATCGCGAGGGACGTCGACGGGATCGAGGGCGAGCTCGAGCCTCCAACCGGCGCGCGCCGCGGCGGCACCGGCCAGGGATCGCAGCTGCTCGGCCAGCGGTCGGCTCCCCGGGTCGCCGCGCAGATCCGCGAGGCTGTCGCGCAGGTCGTTCATGGCGCGGCGGCTGAGGCCGCGCGCGTCTTCCAGTAGGGGACCCACGCTGGCGGGGCGGGCGCGGGCCGCACGCTCGATCGCCTCGAGGTGGACCGTCAGGGTCGTGAGGGCGTGCCCGAGGGTGTCGTGGAGCTCGCGGGCGAGACGCGCGCGCTCGCGGAGCTCGGCGAGCTCCTCGGCCTGGACGGCGTACTGCCTGAGCTCCACATGGGCGCGGGAGAGCTCGGCGTAGAGCCGTTCGCGCTCGTCTCGGTTGCGCCGCAGGTCCACCAGCGTGTTGGTGAGTCCCACCGACACGGCCAGCGAGAAAGCCACCGTGAGCAGGTCCGACACGCTACCGGTGGGGCGCGCCAGCAGAGCGAGCACGGAGACGAGGACGATGCTGCCCGCGATCGCCGCCCACACCCACCGCCGCGGCACCGTGGCGCCCACGCCGGCGGCGGCGATGTAGAGCAGAAGGGAGAAGCCACCTTCCGGCGCCACCACCTGCAGCGCCGAGACGCACACTACCCCTGCCGTCACCATCGCGACGCGTCGAGACCGCCGGCGCGCGATCGCCGCGCCCAGCGCCACGATCGCGGTGAGCGTCACGAGGAGCAGCGCCGCGATCCCTCGGGGTCGGCTCGGGTCGAACAGGTGCCGCGACAGGGCGTGAGCGATGCTGATCAGCAGCAGGCCGCCGATCACCAGGTGCGCCAGGCGGATACCGGACGGTCGCCGGCTCATGCTCGCGGCAGTGTAGCGCCCCCGCCGTCGCCGCACAACGCGACCCTCGCTGCGCTGGTCACGGCGCCCATCGGAACCACCGCACGCCCGCCCAACCGGTCGCGGCGGCGGTCAGCAGGAGGAGCGCCCAGCGCACGCCGTCGTGGGGTGACCAGCCGCTCCCCGCGAGGGCGTCGGTGCTGAGGCGCCAGGCGAGGTAGAAGGGCGAGATCTCCCCGACGGTCTTCCATGGCGCGGCGAGGTGCGGTGCGGCCAGGGGAAGGTCGCCGAGGATGAACAGCGCGAAGAACGCGAGGCGGGAGACGGCGCTCACTTCCGCGGCGGAGCGCGCCAGGGCCGCGATGAGCTGGCCCACGGCCCACGCCGTGAGGGCGCCGGCGACCACCGCGGGCAGGGCCAGCACGGCGGCCTCCGGGCCGACGCGCACGCCGTAGCACGTCGAGGCCAGCAACAGTACGGCCGCGCTCCCCGTGAGGCCGAGCGCGACCTGCGTCAGTCCGCGGCTCAGCAGCACGACCCAGGTCGCGGCGGGCGTGCAGCGGAGACGCACGAGCACGCCTCGCTCGCGTGCTACCGCCATGGCGTTGGCATGCCCGAACAAGCCCTGAGCGAAGGTGCCGACCGTCATCGCGGACGCCGCGATCGCGAGCCGCTCGGGACCCGAGGTCGCACCGGATATCGCGACCCCCGCGACCATGGCGAGGGGAGGGAAGACCAGCACCCACAGGATGCCCCGGCGGTTCCTCAGCATGCTCGCGAGCTCGGCTCGGAGCAGCGCCGCGAGGCTCGCGCCGATGCCGGGAACGGCCGCGTTCATGCCGTTCCCCGGGGCCCCGTAAGGCCGATGAACACATCCTCGAGCGTGACCGTGCCGTGGGCGGCGGCCCGGACGGCGTCGTCGTCGCCCCAGCGGGCGATCAGCTCCCGGGGCGTCCCCGAGGCGACGAGGCGCCCCCGGTCGAGGATGCCGATGCGGTCGCACAGTGCGGAGGCCTCCTCCATCGAGTGGGTGGTAAGCACGACGGCGCGTCGCTTCTCGCGCAGCCGCTCGATGCGTTCCCACAGGGAGCGGCGGCTCTGCGGGTCGAGCCCGGCCGTGGGCTCGTCGAGCAGGACCAGGTCGGGATCGTGGATCAGCGCGATCGCGAGCGCGAAGCGCTGGCGCTGGCCCCCCGAGAGGGTGTCGACGCGTCGGCCGGCGATGTCCGCAAGGTCGAAGGCGGCGAGCGCCGCGCGCACGTCCGGCGTGGCGAGCGGTACGCCATACAGCGCGGCGTACAGCCGGAGCAGCTCGAGCAGCCTGAGATCGGGCTGGAAGCTCGTCGTCTGCAGCTGAACGCCGATGCGAGCCTTGGCCTCGCGTGGACGGCGCGCCACGTCGATCCCCTTCACCAAGACCCTGCCGCCCGTGGGAGGGTGTAGACCCTCGATCACGCTGAGCGTGGTGGTCTTCCCCGCACCGTTCGGGCCGAGGAGCCCGAACACCTCGCCGGCGTCGACCGTCAGGTCGATGCCGCGCACCGCCTCGACGCCACCGTAGCTCGCCTTCAAGTCGTGGATGTTCAGCACGTCCATGTCCGTCTACCTCCGTCAGCGACAGTACGCGGCGCGCCCGCCGGGCCTGAAGTGCCATCGTTCCCAGGCGGCGTGGGCCCTTCTACCCACGGGGGAACCCCGCCGCGCTCGGGATTGGGCGGTGCCGGATCGTGGGCGCCGCTCGGTGCCGGGCATCGGCCCACACGTCGACGCGCGCCCGACGCGGTGCGTGACGGTCGTTCGAGCAGGCGTGGCTCCGGCCTTCGCGCGGTTGGCGGTCGTTCGGGCGAGCGTGGCACCCGCCTTCGCGTGGGCGGCGGTCGTTCGGGCAGGCGTGCCGCCTCCCCTCGCGGGTTCGGAGGCCGGGCACGGCGAAGCGGTCCGGCGCCAGTGGGGAGGACCCTGGGTATCATCGCGACCTGGAGCCGGGAGTATGGCGAAGCGGTCCGGCGCCATTGGGGTGGGCCCTGGGTATCATCGCGACCTGGAGCCGGGAGAGCGGGCGCGGCGATCGGCCGGCGTCACCTTTCGGGGCGGCACCGCTGCGCGGACGGGGGACGCGCCCGAGGCGATCGCCCGAGGAGGAGGGAACCTCATGGACATCAACCTCGCCCTGATCGGCAACACCCTCGTGCGCTTCGGCCTGAACGTGGTCGGGGCGATCGTCATCCTGGCGGTGGGCTGGTGGATCGCGCGCTGGTCGGCAGGCCTGGTGGCGAGGATGGGGGAGCGCAGCCAGCGGCTCGACCGGGCCGTCACCACGCTGTTGTCGCGGCTCGTGCGTTGGACGGTGTTGGCCTTCACCGTCATCGCCGTGCTCAACCGCTTCGGCGTGCAGACCGCGAGCATCGTGGCCTTGCTTGGCGCCGCGGGCCTGGCCGTGGGCCTGGCCCTGCAGGGCGCCTTGTCGAACGTGGCGGCCGGGGTGATGCTGCTCGCCCTGCGCCCGTTCCGGGTAGGGGAGGCGGTCGACATCGGCGGCACGATGGGCACCGTCGACGACATCGGCCTGTTCGCGACGCGCATGACGAGCTTCGACGGGGTGCCGCTGTTCGTGCCCAACAGCAACATCTGGGGGCGCGACATCCGCAACTTTTCGCGCACCGAGCAGCGCCGCAACGATCTGGTCGTGGGCGTCGGCTACGACGACGACATCGAGGTCGCCATGGGCGTGCTGCGTGAGCTCGTGACGGGCGACGGGCGGGTGCTGGCCGAACCGGAGCCGCTGTTCGCGGTCGACTCCCTGGGCGACAGCGCCGTCAACCTGCTGGCGCGCTACTGGACGGTCAGCGGCGACTGGTACGCCACGAAGCTCGACATGACGCGCCGCGTCAAGGAGCGCCTCGACGCCGCCGGCGTCTCCATCCCGTTCCCGCAGCGCGACCTCCACCTCGTCCAGGAGGGGCCGGTCCTGCACCAGGCGAGCTGAGCGGCGGCGCCCCGGTGCGGCGCCCCGGCCGCGCACGCCCCCCGTCGCCGACGGCGTAGCCGTGGGTGGCTGGGCACGCGCCCAACGCCGCCCGCTCGCGGGTCGCGGGCCACGCTACGCTCGCGCCACGATGCTCGCGCACGCAACCTCCGCCACGGTCGTCGGGGTGGAAGCGTGGGAGGTGCGGGTCGAGGCCTTCATCAGCGGAGGCTTGCCGTCGTTCATGTTGGTGGGGTTGCCGGGAGCGGCGGTCATGGAGTCCCGGGAGCGCGTCCGCGCGGCCCTGAAGCACGTCGGGCACAGCCTTCCACCGAGCCGCATCGTGGTGAACCTCGCGCCGGCGGACGTGCGCAAGGAGGGGCCGGCGCTGGATCTCCCCATCGCTCTGGCGCTGCTGGCCGCAGAGCGCAAGCTGCCTCCGGCGGCGCTCGACGGGGTGGTCGCGTTCGGGGAGCTCGCGCTCGACGGCACGCTTCGGCCGGTACGGGGCGCGATCAACATCGGACTGTACGCGGCCGGCACGTCGCGCCGGCAGGTGCTCGCGCCGCCGGGGAACGCGGCCGAGGTGGCGGTGGTTCGGGGCCTCGAGGTGGTGGCGCCGCGCAACCTGGCTGAGGCGATCGACCACCTGCGGGGTCGGGTGCGGTTGCCGGCCTGCGCCGCCGGGCCCCCAACGCCACCGCCGGAGGTGCCGGACCTGGCGGACGTGCGTGGGCAGGCCGCGGCGCGTCGGGCCCTGGAGGTCGCCGCCGCAGGCGCGCACAACCTCCTGCTGTCCGGCCCACCGGGCGCCGGCAAGACGATGCTGGCACGAAGGTTGCCGTCGCTGCTGCCGCCGTTGACGGAGAGCGAGGCGATCGAGGTCACACGCATCCACTCCAGCGCGGGCTTGCTCGCCGGCAGCGGGCTCATCACCTGGCCGCCGTTCCGGGCACCGCACCACAGCGGGTCGGAGGCGGGGATCGTCGGCGGCGGCGCCGCGCCGCGGCCCGGGGAGGTGAGCCTGGCGCACCGGGGCGTGCTCTTCCTCGACGAGCTGCCGGAGTTCGGCCGGCGCGTGCTCGAGGCGCTGCGCCAACCGATCGAGGACGGCGTGGTAACGCTCTCTCGCGCGCGCGGAACGGTGGTGTTCCCGGCGTCGGTGCTGCTCGTCGCGGCCCGCAACCCGTGCCCGTGCGGCTACGCCGGCGACGAGCGCGAGCCGTGCGCCTGCACGCCGCTCGAGCGCAGGCGCTACGCGCAGCGCCTGTCGGGCCCGTTGCTCGAGCGCATCGACCTGCGGCTGGCCTTGCCGCGGCTCACGTCCGACGAGCTCCTCGCGGCGCGGCCGGGGGAGACGAGCGCCGCCGTGGCGGCCCGCGTGGCGGGCGCGCGGCGCCGGATGCTGGCGCGGCAGGGGTGCGTCAACGCAACGCTCCGCGGCGACGCCCTGCGTTCCGCGGCGACCCTCGGGTCCGGCGGCCTTCGCCTCGCGCGCGAGCTCATCGAGCGGTTGCGCCTCTCGGGGCGCGGCTACGAGCGCCTCCTGCGCGTCGCGCGCACCCTGGCCGATCTGGCCGGCGAGCCGCGGGTGGGCGAGGCGCACCTGGCGGAGGCCGCGGCGTACCGCGATGGCTGAGGGCGCGCGGCGGGCCCCTCCCCGTTCGGGGCCGACCGACCGGTCGGACACCCGCGGCCGCGGCGCCTCCGCGGCGCCCGCTTTAACACACACCAGGCCCGTCTGGGAGGGGTGTTCCAAGGTAGCGTGAGCGCGCGATGGACCGCCGGAACCTTGTGATACACTCGCCGGGTGTTGTGGGGCGCCCCTCGATCGCCCCATCTCCAAAGTGCTAGGAGGGAATTGTGCCCATGAGGTGGATCAGGCGGGCGTGGCCCGCACTGGCCCTCGCGCCGTTTCTCGTCGGTTGTGCCGACGTTCCGCAATCGACGCTTCACCCCGTCGGACCGGTGGCGCGAGACCAGTTCGACCTATTTCGCTGGACCTACATCCTTAGTTGGATCGTGCTGGTCGTGGTGCTGGCGGTACTCATCACCGCCCTCATCCGCTTCCGCCGGCGCCGGGGCGACGATCGCATCCCCGAGCAGATCCACGGCCACGTCGGCATCGAGATCGGCTGGACCATCATCCCCGTGATCATCGTGATCGCGGTCGCCATCCCGACGGTGCGCACCATCTTCCGAACCCAGACGAGGGTCGACCCCACGCCCAACGACCTGGTGGTCGACGTCACCGGTTACCAGTGGTGGTGGCGGTTCGAGTATCCCGGTTACGGCTTCACCACGGCGAACGAGCTCCACGTGCCCGTCGGCACGCGGGTCGTGCTGAACCTACGGTCGGCCGACGTCCTCCACAGCTTCTGGGCGCCGAAGCTCGCGGGCAAGGTCGACCTGATCCCGAACCAGCGCAACCAGCTCTGGTTCATCGCCGACCAGACCGGCGAGTTCCGCGGCCAATGCGCGGAGCTCTGTCTCGGCGCCCACGCCTACATGCGGTTCCGCGTCATCGTCGACGAGAAGCCGGACTTCGAGGCGTGGACGAAGAAGTTCACCAACATCCAGCCGCAGCAGACGTCGGCCGACCCGCAGATCGAGCAGGGGCGGCAGCTGTTCGCGACCAAGGGTTGCACCACCTGTCACGTGATGGACAACTACAGGCAGGGGTACGCCACCGGCGACCCGGACTTCCCGAACCTCACGAACTTCGGCCTCCGTACCTCGCTCGCGGCCGGCGTGCTGGACAACACGCCCGCGAACGTGCAGCGCTGGCTAAAGGACCCTCAAGCGGTGAAGCCCGGCAACTACATGCCCACCCTCTGGAACGCCGACGATCCCAAGCGTGACGAGGAGACGGCCGCCATCGCGGCGTACCTCGACAGCCTTGGCAAGACCGACAAGACGCAGGCCAACGCCCTGGCCTCGGGGAGGTAGCGTCCATGGCGATCGGTAGACCCGCCGCCGCGCCGACGTCGGACACCCTGCTGCAGCGCCCCACCTGGACCTCCGGGCTCCTCAGCTGGCTGACGACGGTCGATCACAAACGGCTCGGCATCCTCTACATCCTCAGCTCGTTCACCTTCATGGGCTTCGCCAGCATCGAGGCCGCCATCATCCGGTTGCAGCTCGCCGCGCCCGATCAGAACCTGGTGTCGCCGAGCGTGTTCAACCAGCTCTTCACGATGCACGGCCTGACGATGGTGTTCCTCGCCATCATGCCGCTCGGCATCGGCTTCGCGAACTACTTCGTGCCCCTGCAGATCGGCGCGCGCGATCTGGCGTTCCCGCGGCTAAACGCCTTCGGGTACTGGATCTACGCCTTCGGCGGCCTGTTCATCTACAGCAGCTTCCTCCTCGGTGGGGCGCCGGACGCCGGCTGGTTCGCGTACTCGCCGCTCACCTCGCTGTCGAACAACCCGGGGCACGGCATCGACTTCTACATGATCGGCCTGTTCATCAGCGGCATCGGCACCACCGTCACCGCGATGAACCTCATCGTCACGATCGTCAACATGCGTGCGCCCGGCATGACCCTGATGCGCATGCCGCTGTTCACCTGGATGATGCTGGTCACCTCGTTCCTCATCATCTTCGCCTTCCCGCCCCTCACGATCGCGCTCTTCCAGGTCACGATGGACCGCGTCTTCGGCGCGCTCTTCTACGTGCCCGCCGCCGGCGCGACACCGATCCTGTGGCAGCACCTCTTCTGGATCTTCGGGCACCCGGAGGTCTACATCATCATCCTGCCGGCGTTCGGGGTGATCAGCGAGGTGATCCCTGCCTTCTCGCGCAAGCCGCTGTTCGGCTACCCCGTGATGGTGCTGTCGGGCATCTTCATCGGCTTCATGGGCTTCGCGGTGTGGAGCCACCACATGTTCACGACGGGGCTCGGGGCCGTGGCGAACACGGCGTTCTCGCTGACCTCGTTCATCATCGGCATCCCGACGGGCGTGAAGGTCTTCAACTGGCTCGGCACCATGTGGGGCGGCATGATCCGCTTCACCACCTCGATGATGTACGCCATCGCGTTCCTGGTCACGTTCACGCTCGGCGGCATCACCGGCATCATGCTCGCCATGCCTCCGTTCGATGCCCAGGCGCAGGACAGCTACTTCGTGGTGGCGCACTTCCACTTCGTGATGGGCGGCGGCGCCCTGCTGGCGTTCCTGGCCGGGCTGTTCTACTGGTTCCCGAAGATCACCGGCAAGATGCTCGACGAGCGCCTCGGCAAGATCGCGTTCTGGTTCACGGTGCCCGGCTTCTACCTGCTGTTCTTCCCGATGCACATTTCGGGCCTGCTGGGGATGCCGCGCCGCATCCAGACGTACGCCGCCGGCCTGGGCCTCGAGATCCCCAACCTGTTGTCGACCATCGGCGCGGGCATCATGGGCATCGGCCTGATCCTGCTCCTGTGGAACGTGATCGTCACGTTCCTGCACGGCGAGAAGGCGCCCGCCGATCCGTGGGACGCCCGCACGCTGGAGTGGGCAACGTCCTCGCCCCCGCCGGCCCACGACTTCGACGTGCAACCCGTCGTGCACGACCGCGACGCCTTCTGGGCGCAGAAGTATCCGGAGAGCGTCCACAGCGTGCCGGTGACGCCCGAGGAGGTCGCCTCGTACGACCGGCACGGCATCCACATACCGGGCCAGTCGTGGTACCCGATCCTCGCCGCGTTCTCGATCCTGATCGGCAGCTACGGCCTGCTGTACCGCAACTTCATCCTCGCGCCGATCGCGGCGCTGCTGGTCGTCACGTGCATCTTCGCGTGGGCGTTCGAGGGCGTGGGAGGCACGCACATCCACCCCGGCGCCGCGGTCCCGGCGACCCCGGAGGAGCCCGCATGATCGACGCCGCCCACAGCCTCGAGCCGCACGCGCCCGCAACGGCGGCCGCCGCCTCGGCCGACCACCACCGCAGCACCAACCTGCCGGACCCGAAGCTCCTGATGTGGATCTTCCTGGCATCGGACTGCATGTTCTTCGGGTCGCTGATCGGCACCTACCTCGTCTACAAGGGGCGCAGCGTCGTCGGGCCGATGCCGCGCGACATCCTCAACATCCCCCTGACGACCCTCAGCACCTTCGTGCTCCTCATGTCGAGCTTCCTCATGGTGCTGGCGCTCCACGCCCTTCGCCAGGACGACATCCCGCGCTTCCGCCTGTGGACCGCCGGGGTGGCGCTGTTCGGGTCGATCTTCCTGGGTTTCCAGGTCTTCGAGTTCACGCACTTCGTGCACGAGGGCCTGTCGATCCACCAGAACCTCTTCGGCACCACCTTCTTCTTCCTGACCGGTACGCACGGCATCCACGTGACGGTGGGGGTGATCTGGCTCCTGTCGGTGCTGGTGTCGTCGTTCGTCAGGCCCGAGCACTGGCGGGCCAAGGACGCGGTCTACCTGGAGGTGGCCGGCCTCTACTGGCACTTCGTCGACATCGTGTGGATCGTGATCTTCACGGTCATCTACCTCGTGGAATTCGTGTGAGAGCGGGACGCCCCTGATGAACGAACGCGCTCACGAAAGCTCCGTCGGAACCTACATCCTCATCGCGCTGATCCTCGGCGTCATCACCTACGCCGAGTTCGCCCTGGTGCAGTACGACATCCCGTGGCTGTCCTCGACCTGGACGCTGGTCGTGCTCGCCACCCTGTCGGTCGCGAAGTTCCTCCTCGTCATCCTGTTCTTCATGCACCTCAAGGACGACGAGAACACCTACTCCGGCTTCTTCAGCAGCGGCATGCTGTTCGCGCTCGGGACGTTCATCGCGCTGTCCGTGCTGTTCCTGGCCCCGCGCAGCATCGCGATGATCCGCAGCGAGCTGCGAAGCGGACCTGCGGAGGTGAGCGCCACCACCGGCGAGCAACGCCACGGCACCGCGCTGCCGGAGGTCGCCACCGGCCTCACCGACGCCGAGCGGGCGCTCATCACGAGCGACGGTTACAGCCGCACGGAAGCCGAGATCGCGGACACGCCGCCCCCGAAGAACCGCTCCATCGCGATGCCGTTGCCGCAGGCGAAGCCCGCAGAGGGCAGTTACAAGGTGTCGGGTCAGCTGTTCGGCAACGCGGCGGCGGCGGGACCCCCGTCGACCCAGCAGAACGCGAAGGGAGCGAACGGAGCCCAGCAGAACGGGGCGCAAGCCAACGGCGGCGCCAACGCCGGCGGTCCGAGCGCGCAGGCGCCCGCCAGCTGGGACAAGGACATGGGCGACAAGGTGTTCAGCGGCAACTGCATGGCCTGCCATCAGCAGAACGGTCAGGGCGTGCCCGGCGCCTTCCCGCCGCTCGCCGGCCACCTGCCCGACATCTACAACGCCGACGGCGGCCGCGACTACATCCTGCACGCCGTGGTCTACGGCCTGCAGGGACAGATCGACGTGAAGGGGCAGAGCTTCAACGGCGTCATGCCGTCGTGGAGCCAGCTCGACGACGCCCAGATCGCGAACGTCATCAACCACGAGCTCACGAGCTGGGGCAACGACGCCCAGGTCCAGGGCTTCCAACCGATCCAACCGGACGAGGTGAAGGCCGTCCGTGGCGCGAACCTGACCGCGCAAGACGTGCACGACCTGCGCGGCAAGCTGTCGCTGCCGTGAGCGGGCGCCGGCGACCATGCTGTACCTGAGCTGGCAGCTCGACCCCGTCCTTCTCGGTGGCCTGATCGCCCTGGCCGTGAGCTACGGCCTGGCGATCGGGCCGCTGCGCGAGCGCCTCGCGCCGGGCACCCCCTGGCCCCGTGCCCGGGCCGCCGTCTTCTACGGGGCGGTCGTCCTGCTGTACCTCGTCGAGGGGTCGCCCCTGCACGACCTCGCGGAGCGCTACCTGTTCAGCGCGCACATGCTGCAGCACATCGCCGTCAGCTACCTCGTCGCGCCGCTGCTGCTCGCGGGCGTACCGACCTGGCTGCTGCGCGCGTCGCTGCTCAACCGCGGCGTGCGCCCCATCGCTCGCGTCGCCCTCCACCCGCTCGTCGCGTTCGCCGCGTTCAGCGTGTTCTTCGACGCCTGGCACATCCCGGCCGTCTACGAGGGAGCGCTGCGCAACACGTCCGTGCACCACGCGGAGCACTTCTTGTTCCTGCTGCTCTCGCTGATGCTGTGGTGGACCGTGATGAGCCCGCTCGATGAGCTGCCCCGTCCGCCCTACCTGGTCCAGTTGGTGTTCCTCTTCCTGCTGCCGGTCGCGCAGATCCCCGTGTTCGGAGCGGTCACCTTCGCCGACACGCCGCTCTACCCGACGTACCTCAACGCGCCGGTGAGGGCGCTGGGCATGTCGGTCATGAACGACCAGGCCCTCGGCGGCATCCTCATGAAGGTGTCGGGACTGGTGGCCTTCGGCATCCCGTTCATCGCCATCTTCTTCCGCTGGTACCGCGAGGAGATGGCTCCCCGCGCGCCCCTGGCTGGGGGCGGGCGGAGCCCCTCCCCGTGAGCGGCGCCGACGGGCCCGACGTCCGGGCCCTCGCGTTCGACTGGGGCGGGGTGTTCACCGAAGGCACGTTCGACAGCGGCGCGGTGCGCGACCTCGCGGAGCTCTACGCGGTTCCCGAGGCCCGCGTGGCCGAAGCGTACTACCCGCTCATGGCCGAGTTCGAGGTGGGGGCGCTCGATCTCGGGCAGTTCCAGCGGCGGCTCGAGGACCGCACCGCCCTGAGCGCACGCGCTCAGGCCTTCCGCGCGGCCTTCCTCGGGGCGATCCGCTGGAGGGCGTGGATGCTCGAGCTGCTCGCCAGGGTGCCCGACAGCTACGCGGTCGGCATGCTGTCGAACAACGTTCCCGTGCTGTGCCAGCGCGTGCGAACCGAGCCGCGCCTGCAGCGCATCGAGCACTTCGTGTTCTCCAACGAGATCGGTATCCGGAAGCCCGACGCGCGCGCGTTCGCGGCCCTCGAGGCCGCCCTCGGCGTCGCGCCTCGCGAGACCGTCTTCGTGGATGACAACCCGGAGAACGTCGAGGCTGCATGCCACCTGGGGTACCGCGGGCTGCTGCTCGATACCCCGGCCGCCTTCGCCGCGCGGTGGCGGGAGACCGTGCCGAGCGTCGCGGCGCCCGCAGAGCCGGCGTGAGCGCCGACGGAGCGCGGCTGCCGGAGGGCGGCGGCCGGCACGCGATCAAGCTTTTGCAGGGGTACGTGTGGCACCCGCAGGACGCCGACGTCGACCTGCGCGCGTACCTGCCGGAGAAGGTGGGCGACGACGTGCACGTGCTCCTCGACGCCATGCCCGCGGCGCCGTTCGCCTTCTTCGACGACGGCACCCTGAGCGCCACCCAACGGTTCTACCAGCTCACCGTGATGACGTTGCGCGAGGGCGACGATGACGCCTCCAGCATCGTTCCGTGGCTCGCCGCCAAGCTGCAGGAGGCGCTGGAGGCCACGCCGCCGGGCGTCGGATGGCAGGTGTTCGAGGACCTGCGCGAGATCACGTGACGGCCCTCAGGGCCGGTCGCGCGTGAGGCAGCGCTCACGAGGGGCCCAGGGACGCATGCTAGGTTGACCGGGAAACCTCGGAAAGACTCCGCACGCACGCACGACAAGGAGGTCGACATGAAGCGATCCGTACGCACTGTGCTCGTCGCCGCCGTTCCCGCCGCCGTGCTCAGCCTGGTGCTGAGCGCCTGCGGGCTCATCCCCGACCAGACGGTCTCCAATCCCCTCGGGATCAACGGCAAGGAGGTCACGCTGAACCGGGCGCCCGGCCCCGGGATCGCGGCCCAGGCCATCTCCACGAGCTTCTCCGGCGCGTTCGACGTGACGTTCAACGACGTCGACACCAGCGGCTTCCCGAGCGCCGTAACCCCGAACGCGTTGACCGTTCCCGTGGGGGTGCAGACGATCGTCGAGGTGGCGTCGAGCACCACGGCGGCCGAGCAGTTCCCGACGACCCTCACGGTCACGCATGCGGCGTTGGGCGCCAACGTGTCCGATGGCAGCGGGTCGCCGACCGTCCACGTGACCGACTCCGCCGACGGCCAGCTGCTCATCCTCACGCAGACCGGCTGCACGGGCACCACCACGATCACCTGCAGCTACAACGTGACGGGCGGCTCCTCGATGGACGCCGACCTCTTCGTCCTCAGGGTCGCGTCGGACATCAGCGACCTGTGGACCATCGTCACCACCGGCGATCCCAGCAACACCCTCACCGGGACCTTCGCCCTCGACGTGAGCTCCGACACCGCGGTGCCGAACGACGCCACCATGAACGTGACCTTCACGTCGGCGGAGGGCACGTTGGCCTTCTGAGCCGAACCCGGGCGCTGGTGCGCGTTGCGCCCGCCGCCGCCGCGCTGGGCCCGCCGCGTCCGCCCGGACGCGGCGGGCCCAGCGGCCCCAGCCCGTCCGCTCAGCCCGGCTCGCTGCGTGCGATCAGCCCGAAGGTACCGGGACCGACGTGCGCCGTAAGGACGGCACCGATCTCGTAGAAGCCTTCGGAGCGCACCGGGATGCCGGCCTCGTGCACCGCGGCCTGCAATCCCTGCACCGCCTCGAGGTCGAGCACGTGGATGTAGTCGACGGTCACGCTGTTCTCGGGTTGGCCCGCCGCGAACTCCTCGAGCCGCGCAACCATCTCCTGAAGCGCCTTGCGCAGGCCGCGCGCGCGCGTAAGAGGCGCGAGCTTGCCGTCCTGCAGGGTCAGGATCGGCTTGATGTTGAGAAGGCTCCCGACGAACGCTCCGGCGCGCCCGATGCGCCCCCCCTTCTGCAGGTAGTCGAGCGTTGCGACCGTGAACACGATGAAGGTGGAGTCGCGCATGTGCGCCAGCCCCTTCAGGATGGTGTCCAGGTCGGCGCCCGCGCGTGCGGCCTCGGCGGCGTAGCGCGCCATCGCGCCATGGCCGGCGCTCGCGACACGCCCGTCGAACACCTCCACCGGCACGTCGACCGACGCGGCAGCCATGGTGGCCGACTGGTAGGTGCCGGAGAGATCGGCGCTCAGCGTGACGACGAGGATCTGGTCCGCACCGGCCGCCTCCGCCTCGCGGTAGACGGCCGCGAAGTCCTCCGGGCTGGGTTGGCTCGTCGACGGCAGCCCCGCGCCGGCCGCGACGCCCTTCACGATGTCCTCCGGCGTCACGTCCTCCCAGTCGCGCAGCGTTTCGCCCCGGAACCCCACGTAGAGGGGCACGCGGTGGATCCCGTAGCGTTCCAGCTTCTCGGGTGTCAGGTCGCTGGTCGAGTCGGTCACCACGGCTACGTTCATGCATCGCCTCTCGGGCTCGCCGCCTCTGGGCCGCGCCAACCTCGAACGGCCCGTTGCCCCGTCGCCGGGGTCGTCATGGTATCCGTACGAGTATACGTCAGGCCGGAGCGCGCCCTGGAACGTCGATCCGAAGGGCGAGAAGCCCGCCGGTCTCGGAGGGCCAAGCCGTGTACGAAGCCGTGTGGTGGATCCTCGCGCCGAGCAGCCTGCTCGCGCTCGCCGTGCTGCTGGCGTTCGTCGCCGTTCGCTTGCGCCGCCGCAGCGCCGCATCCGTGATCCTCGCAGTCCTCACCGCGGCACTCATCGCGATCACGGTGGTGCCTCTCGACGACTGGTTGGCCGCCCCCCTCGAGGACCGCTACCCCGCCCCCTCGCCGCTGCCCGCCCGCGTCGACGGGATCGTCGTGCTCGGCGGCTCGGTGGACTGGCGCGTCACGCGAGCCCGCGCTCAGCTGACGCTGGACGACGCCGGCGAGCGCATGGTCGCCGTGCTGGCGCTGGCGCGCCGCTACCCGGACGCCGAGCTCGTCTTCACCGGCCTCTACCAGGACGAGCTGAGGTCGGGGTGGATCCACGGCGAGCGGACGCTCTTCGCCTCCGCCTTCGCGGGCCACGACGTGCACTTCCTCGGCGCCGCCAGCAGCACCTACCAGGAGGCGCTCCAAGCCGGCAAGCTCATCGGCGGGCCCGATGGGGGCGCGTGGCTGCTGGTCACCAGCGCCCTGCACATGCCGCGGGCCGTTGCCACCTTCCGCACCCTGGGCGCCAACGTGGTGCCGTTCCCCGTCGACTACCGCAGCACCGGCGACATGAGCTGGCGCTTCGATCCGCGGCTCGGGCGGCGCCTCGCGGAGCTCGACCGGGTGGTGCGGGAGTGGGGCGCCCTGTGGGTGTACCGGCGCAGCGGCCGGATCGCCCCGGAGCCCGCGCCGGACGCGGCGCCGGGACCCGGGACCGCCGTCAGCCTGGGAGCGCGGCCGTCAGGGCCCCTCGCTCGACCAGGAGCTCGGCGATCTGGACCGCGTTGAGGGCCGCGCCCTTGCGGATCTGATCGCCGGCGACGAACAGGGCGATGGCGCCTCGCCGGCTGCTGTCGGCGCGGATGCGGCCCACCAGCACGTCGTCCTGGCCCGAGGCGTCGCGCGGCATGGGGAAGGTGTTGCGGGCGCGATCGTCGACCACCCTGACGCCGGGCGCCGAGGCGAGCGCCTCGCGGGCCTCGGCGGGCGAGACGGGGCGGTCGAACTCGGCGTGGATCGCCTCGCTGTGGGCGCGGAAGACGGGCACGCGCACGCACGTCGCGCTGATCTGCAGGTCCGGCGCGTCGAGGATCTTGCGCGACTCCAGCAGGAGCTTGCGTTCCTCGACGTTGTAGCCGTCGTCGCCGATCTCGCTGTCGTGGCTGAAGAGGTTGAACGCGATGGCGTGCTGGAACGTCGTCGGCGACGGCTCACGGCCGTCGAGGACGGCGCGGGTCTGGTCGCGTAGCTCCGCGATGCCGGCCGCGCCCGCGCCGGAAACCGCCTGGTACGTGGCGACCGTGGCCCGGCGCAAGCCGAACGCCCGGTGCAGGGGAGCCAGGGCCATGAGCGCCACGATGGTGGAACAGTTGGGGTTGGCGATGATGCCGCGATGGCCGAGCGCGGCCTCGCCGTTGACCTCGGGCACCACCAGGGGCACGCGCTCGTCCATGCGCCAGGCGCTGGTGTTGTCGATCACCACGGCGCCGCGGTCCGCCCAGCGCCAGGCGTGCTCCTTGGAGATCGCCCCCCCGGCCGACGAGAACACGACGTCGGCACCCAGGTCGTCGTCGGCCGGAAGCGCCTCCACCGTGAGCGGGTCGCCCTCCCCGAAGCCCAGGCGCCGCCCGGCGGAGCGCTCGGAGGCGTACGCCAGGAGCTTCGACAGCGGGAAGCGCCGCTCTCGCAGCAGGGTGAGGAACTCGCTCCCGACGGCGCCCGTGGCGCCCACGATGGCTACGCGCATGGCTCCTCCTACGACTCGAAAGGGCGGTCGCGGACGCGCGCTCCCACGCGTGGGTGGGGGCGCGATCGGCGGACGTGCGGCGGCCGCCTGCGCCTGCGCGCCGGCGCACGTCGGAGCACGAAGTCTAGCATGCGGGGCGCGCCGCTCCGGGGCCTGTTTGCGCCCAACCGAGGCCGGTCGAGCGCCAGCCGGTAGGATGAGCCATGGAGATCACTCCGCGCGCGCCTACGAGGGGCGGACGCGTCGATTGGCAGGCGCTCGAAGCGTCCGTGCCGCTCGACGACCTTCCGGCCTTCCACCGTGCCTTCCTCGAGACCATCGAGCCGGGCGAGAACTGGCAGGCCGCGTTCCTGCGGCGGGTCCAAGGCAAGGTCCAGGCCGCGCTGAAGCGCTTGCTGCGGGAGGGCGCGGCCGGCTACGACGACGGGCGCCTGTGGGTGGACGTGGCGCTGGTGCCGGACGCCTTCCGCTCGTACGTGGAGGAGGCCTGAGGTGAGCGGCGCGCCGCAGGGCGCGGGCCGGGCGGGACGGTGGCGGCGCTTCGTGGTGAAGGTCGGTACCAGCTCGATCACGGACGCGCACGGGCGGATCTTCCCGCCGAACCTGTGGTCCATCGCGCGCGGAGCGTTCACGCTGGCGCAGACGCACGGCGCCCAGTTCGTGCTGGTCTCGTCGGGTGCGGGCGCCGCGGGGCGCGAACGCCTGGGGCTCGAGCTCCCCCTGACCCTGCCCGACAAGCAGGCGGCCGCGGCGGTAGGGCAGACGCTGCTCATGCTCGACTGGTCGCGGGCGCTGGCGCCGCGGGCGGTCGCGCAGCTGCTGCTGTCGGCCGCCGACGTGCGCGACCGGGAGCGTTACGTCAACGCCAAGAACGCCCTGGAGGCGTCCCTTCGCCTGGGAGCCGTGCCTGTCGTGAACGAGAACGACAGCGTCGCCACGGCCGAGCTACGCCTCGGCGACAACGACACCCTCTCGGCCTGGGTGTCGTACCTCGTGGACGCCGACGCCCTGATCATCCTGACCGACGTCGAGGGCCTGTTCGAGGGAGACCCCCGGCGCGACCCCGCGGCGCGGCGCATCGAGGAGGTGCGCGACGTCGCCGAGGTCGAGGCGCTGGCCGGAGCGGCCGGCTCGCGCAACGCCACGGGCGGCATGGTCACGAAGCTGCGGGCCGCGCGCCTGGCGACCGACGCCGGCATCGAGGTACTGGTGATCGGCGGGGGAGGGGAGGGGCTGGAGGCGCTGGCGCGCGGCGAGGTGCGCGGCACACGCTTCCCCGCCGGTCGTGCGGCCCGGGGCCGCGGTCGCGCGCGCAAGGCGTGGATCGCCAATCAGCCGTCGCAGGGAGCGCTGGTGCTCGACGCCGGCGCGGTGGAGGCCCTTCGTCGCGGACGGAGCCTGCTGCCGCGTGGCGTGGTCGAGGTGCGCGGCGATTTCGCGTTCGGCGATCCGGTCGACCTCGAGCACGGCGGCGAGGTGGTGGGGCGGGGTCTGAGCAACTTCGCCAGCGACGCCCTGCGGCGCATCCGCGGGCTCCACACCAGCGAGATCGAGGCCGCACTGGGGCACAAGGACTACGACGAGGCGGTCCACCGCGACAACCTCGCCCTGGTCGAGCACGAACGGATCTGAGGGGCCGCCGGCCGCCGGCATCCCGGTCGCCGACGGCGCCCCCGCAGGCACGGTGGTAGCATGATTTCGTCATGAGCGTCCGCAAGCAACTCGCGTACCTGGCCGCGGGCCTGACCCTGGCGCTCGGCCTCCTGGGCCTCCTCAACCCCCTGCTGACGGTGCGGATCCTTGGGCTCGAGGTGATGGAGCCGCGCGGCCTGAGCGAGGTGCGCGCCGTGTTCGGCGTCATGTTCATCGTGCTGGGCGGGGTGATGCTGTGGGCGGTCTCGACGCGTTCCGCTGCGCCGGCGTACCTGCGTTTCCCCGGCCTGCTGATCGTGTCGTCGGCCGTGGGGCGCCTGCTCAGCATCCTGATCGACGGGGTGCTCTCGCCGCTGAACTTCGGTTTCCTCGCGCTCGAGCTCCTCATCGGATCCTCGGCGTTGATGGCGAGCTTCGAGATCGCCGGGCGCAGGGGGAAGGGATCGAGCCTCGCGACGTCGGGGGTCGCGGACGATGACGGGTCCGACCCGCTGCGCGCGTACCGCGGTTGATCGCGGCGACCCGGCGGGCGCCGTGAGCGCGCTCGGCCCGGCGACCGAGGCGGTTCGCCGCCGATGACCGGCGCCCCGCCCGACGGCACGCGCTTCGTTCAGAGCGACCTCGCCCTGGCGCGCGCACGCGTGCTGCGCAGCCTCGGCGAGCTCTACGACGGCTGGGGCTACCTGCCGGTCGAGGTGCCCGCGCTGGAGCGCTACGACACCGCCCACCCGCGCGCCGAGCAATCGTTCAAGCTGTCCGACCGCGACAGCGGCGTGCTCGCGCTGCGCTCGGACTTCACGCCGGCGCTCGCGCAGCTCGTGCGCGCCACCTTCCCCGGCGTCGCCGACGGGGAGCGCCGAGCCCTGCGCTTCCGCTACGTCGGCACGGTGTGGCACGCGATCCATCCGGAGCTGGCGCGCACGCGCGAGTTCACCCAGGTCGGCATCGAGCTCATCGGCGCGAGCAACGCCCGCGCCGACGCCGAGCTCATCCACCTCGCGCGCGAGTCGGTGCGGGCGGTGGGTCTCACGCCCCGCGTCGAGATCGGCAACCCGGGCTTCGTGCGCACCCTCTTCGACGTGGCCGGCGTGCCGGACGCGCAGCGCGAGGGGCTGGCCGACGCCATCGACCGCAAGGACCGCAGCGACATCCGTGCGATCCTCGCCGCCCTCGACCTGGCCGGGCCCGCGGCCACGGCGCTCCTCGACGTGCCCGACCTCTACGGCGACGCGGCGGTGCTCGACGAGGCGCGGAGGGTGGCGCCGTGGGCCCCCGCGCGCCGCGAGATCGACCGGCTCGAGGGCGTCCTGAGCGAGTTCGAGGACGACAGCGAGCTTCTCCTCGACCTCGGCATGGCGAGGCGCCTGTCGTACTACACCGGCGTGACGTTCCGTGCGTACACCTTCGACTTCGGGCAGCCCCTGCTCGGCGGCGGGCGTTACGACGGCGCGCTGCTGCCCTGGGCGGCGGGCTTCTCGATCGGGCTCGAGCGGCTGACCAGCGCGCTCCCCACGCCACCGGCACCGTCCCCGCCGCGCGTCATCGCCCTCGACGACGCGGGCGCCCGAACCCTGCGTGCCGCCGGCGTGACCGTGCTGCGGGCCACCGCGGCGGACCCCGCCGGCGCCGCCGCGGAGGGGATCGCCCACGGCGCGCGGCTGTTGCTGCGCGGCGGGCGCCTCGAGGCCCTCGGACCCGACGGCGTCGCCCACGACACGCTCGCGGAGCTCGAGGCGCTGCTCGGCGACGGCGCGTGAGCACGTCTGCGCGGCTCACCCTCGCCCTTCCCAAGGGGCGCGTCATGCACGAGGCGCTCGCCGCCTTGCGCCAGGCCGGCTTGCGCCTGGAGCTGGCGGCCGAGGAGCGCGCCCTGCGCGTCGACGCCGGCGACGCGCAGCTCATCGTGATGCGAAACGCCGACGTGCCGACCTACGTCGAGCTCGGGGTGGCCGACGCGGGGGTGGTGGGCAAGGACGTCCTGCTCGAGGCCGGCAGCCAGCTCTTCGAGCCGGTCGATCTGCGCTTCGCGGTGTGCCGTCTCTCGCTCATCCGCCCGGCGGGCGCGACGGGGACGATCGCGCGCGTCGCCAGCAAGTACCCGCGCCTCACGGCCGAGTACCTGCGGCGGATGGGCAGCTCGGCCGAGGTCGTGCGGCTCACCGGGAACGTGGAGCTGGCGTGCCTGTCGGGCCTGGCCGACGCCGTGGTCGACATCGTGCAGACCGGCGACACGCTGCGCGTCAACGCGCTCGAGGAGGTCGACGTGATCTTGCGCTCGAGCGCCCGCTTCGTCGTGAACCGGGCGGCCCTGAAGCTGAAGGCCGACGCGTTGCGGCCGCTCATCCGCGCCCTGCGCGAGCTCGCCGGCGACTGACGACCGTCGGCCCAGCGGCCGCTATATACTTCTATGTATGTCCTCCGTGACATCGCCTCGGGGTAGGCGTACCCTCCGGGCGATCCTCTGCGGGCTGGCGTTGGCGGTGCTCGCGAGCTCTGCCTCGGGCCAGCCCGCGCAGGGGCGCGACGCGGCCTCCACCGCTCCGTGGCCCGGCTCTCCCGCGTGGACGTCGCTGGCGCCCTACCTCCCTCACCTGCGGGACGGGGGCGCGGCGACGCTGCCGCGGCCCGGCTCCGATGTCGCCGTCCTGGCGCTCGACGCGCACGTCGACGTGAGGGGTGGCGCGGTGGATGGCGACCTCCAGGTGCTGTGGCCGAACACGACGGACGCTCCCTGGCCGTCGCTCGTCCTCCAGCTCCCGGGCGCCATGCTCGGGGGCCGCTTCACGTTCACCTCCGCGACGGTGGACGGGGCCGAGGTCCGCCGGAGCCTGCTCGCAGACGGGCGCGTGCTGCGGCTCGAGCTCCCGACACCCCTGGCGCCCGGCGCGCGCGCGCTCGTGCGGCTGCGCTACCGGCTCGCCATCCCGCTCGGTGAGGGCCCGAGCCACGCCACGCTGGGCGTACGAGACGGCGTGCTGTCGCTCTCGGGCGCCGTGCCGCTCCCCGCGGTGCACGGGCCCGTGGGACCGGCGGACGGCGCGGGCGGCGGCCTGCGGATCGACGGCTTCGATGTCGATCCCCCGGCGCCCTACGGGGACCTGGCGTTCTCGGCGAGCAGCTACCTTCGCGTGCGCTTGACGCTGCCCGACGACGAGCGCCTGGTGGCCCCCGTGGCGGTCGCGCCGGTCGACGGCCGCTGGTCGTTCGCCTTCGGTCCGGCGCGCGACCTGTTCCTGGCGGCCGCCTCGGACCTGGTGGAGACGACGTCGACGACCGACGGCGGGGTGCGGGTGTCGGTCTGGGCGGGAGCCGACCGGGCGGCGGGCGCGCGCGCCGTGGCCACCGCGGCGAGCGCCGCGATCGACGCCTTCGAGGGCCACTTCGTGCCGTACCCGTACCGTCGCCTGACGCTGGTGGCCACGCCGACCGACGCCCTCGGCGTGGAGTTCCCAGGCATCATCGCGCTCACCGGCGGCCTCCTCGGCCCGGCCGCCGATCCGGCGTTGGTCGAAGGGGTCGTCGCCCACGAGGTCGCCCACCAGTGGTTCTACGGCCTGCTGGGCGACGATCAGATAAGTCAGCCGTGGATCGACGAGTCCTTCGCGCAGCTCGCCGCGCTGCTCTACGAGGGCGACGCGCACGGACCGCGTGCCGCGGCGGGGTTCCGCAGGTCGCTGGAAGCGCGTTGGCGGCGCGTTGGCGACGCCGACATCCCCATCGGCCTGCCGGTTGGGGCGTACACGCCGGTGTCGTACGGCGCGATCCCCTACGGACGCGCGCCGATCGAGCTCGCGCGGTTACGCGACGACGCCGGCCCCGCGGCCTTCGACGGGGCCCTGGCGCGCCTGATGCAGGAGCGCGCCTTCGGGATCGTCACCAGTCGCGACGTCGTGGCCGCCCTGCAGGGCGCGTGCGGCTGCGACCTCGGCGATTGGGCGCGCGACGTGTTGGGAGACCCCGCGGCCGCGTCGCCGTGAGCTCCGGCACGCCTCAGCGGCGGCGCCCGAGCCGCCGGCGGGCGCCGCGCATGCGGTTGCGTAGGGCGCGCCGGAGGAAGTACATCCGGTGCTGCAGCCAGGAGGCCGGGGCGAGCAGCCAGCCGGGCACCGGGGGGCGGGGGCTCTCGTAGCCGAAGCGCGCGAGCCCGTCGCTCAGCCACGGCCACGCGAGCAGCACCGGGGTGCGGGGTCTCGCTCGCTTCCAGCGGAACGCGTCCTCGGGCCGCGGCGGGCGGCCCAGCTTCGGGTGGATGTTCTTGACGAGCTCGCGCTCCGCGATCGTCTCGTACGCGACGCGGTGCGCGTCCAGCATGGCCGGCTCGAAGGGCAGGTCGAGGAAGGCGCAGACCCGCTCGAGCGCCGCCCGGGTGTCGAGCACGAGGTCCTCGTACGCGAGGTGCATCACGACCTCCGGGCCGAGCTCCTCGGCGGCGAGCGCACCCATGCGCACCGCGCCGGCCCAGTAGTGGGCGAGGCCGTAGGGCGTGCGGCCGATGGTGCCCCACCCGACCCGCAGGTACGACAGCGTCACGTCGCGACCGTCACGGACCACGTGCACGAACCGGGCGCCGGGGAACAGGCGCGCGAGCTCCGGGATGATCCCGACGTACGGCGGCGTCTTGTCCGCCCACGCGGGTTTCCCGCTCGCCGCGACCTCGAGCCGGAAGACCTCGTCGACGAGCTCGGCGAGCGTGCGCTCGACGCCGCCGTCGAGCAGGCGGTCGAGCGCCTGCGGAGGCGTGTCCCAGTCGAGCTGCCAGCGCTCGTGGCCCTTGACGATCCGCAGCGCCCGCCGCTGCTCGTCCAGACTCAACGGCCGATCCGCCGGAAGCTCCTTGAGCAGCTGGGTCAGGAACCAGCTCTCGGAGGGGATGGCGACCTGGGAGTGCGCGTTGAGGTAGATGCGAAGGAGGGTCGTTCCCGAGCGACCCGAGCCGACGACGAAGAAGGGCGGCCGGGGCGCGACGCGCGGGGGAGGGGCGGGAGCGTTCACAGCCACCGGATCCGGCGGAAGACCAGCAGCATCCCCCCGCCGACGGCGAGCATCAGTCCCCACAGCGCCGGGTAGGCCCAGGCGACGTGGAGCTCGGGCATGTGGTCGAAGTTCATGCCGTAGACGCCGACCAGGAAGCTCAACGGGATGAAGATGGTCGAGATGATCGTGAGCACCTTCATGATGTCGTTCATGCGGTAGCTCAGGGCGGAGAGGTAGATGTCGTGGAGGCTGGTGAGCATCTCCCGGAGCGTCTCCACCGTGTCGATCACCTGGACCGCGTGATCGTGGGCGTCGCGCAGGAAGGTGAGCACCTCGCGCGTCATGAGCTCGCCCTCCTCGCGTTGCAGGGCGCTCATCATCTCCCGCAGCGGCCACACCGCCTTGCGCACCAACAGCGTCTCGCGCTTCAGGTGGTTGACGCGTTGGATCGTGTTGGTGCCGGGGTCCGCCAGGACGGCCTCTTCGAGGTCCTCCGTGGCGTCGCTGTAGCGTTCGAGCAGGGCGAAGTAGCCGTCGATGACGACGTCGGCCAGCGCGTACGCGAGGTAGTCCGCCCCCATCTTCCGGATGCGTCCCTTGCCCTGCCGCGCGCGGTCGCGTACGGGCTCGAACACGTCGCCGGGCTCCTCTTGGAAGGTGACCAGGAGGCCGGAGAGCAGCACCAGGCTGAGCTGCTCGTTCACGAGCCGCGGGACGTCCCCGGGCCGAAGCTCCGCCTCGGGCTCGTCGCCGAGGGAGAGCATCCGCAGCACGATGTAGAGGTAGCTCTCGTAGGCCTCCACCTTGGGGCGCTGCTCGAGGCTGACGACGTCCTCGAGCGTCAGCGGGTGCAGCTGGAGCGCGGCGCCGATGCGCTCGATGATGGCCACGTCGTGCACGCCGTTGACGTTGAGCCAGCGCACCCCGCCGCTGGCGCCGCGTAGCGGCCGCTGCACCAGCTCGAGGGCACGATCGATGGGGATGTCCCGCTCCTCCTCGAAGGCGTCCGCGTCGTAGCGGATGACGTCGACGGTGACCCGCTCGCTGCGCTCGGGTCCGCTGTAGACCACGGCGCCGGGGGAGGCGCCCACGCTGCCGCTGGCGGGCGCGAGCGCCGCCTTGCGCCGGCGCTGCGGGCGGCGCACGGTCGCGCGGGCCGCGGCGTTCACCGTCCGCGAGACCGCAGCGGGGACGGTCGCGTGGCGCGGCCGCGCCACGCGACCGTCCGGCGCCACCTCGCCGGGACCGCGGCCGTCCGGCGCCACCTCCTCGGGACCGCGCCCGCGCGGCGGCGTCTCCGCGGGACGGCGGTCGTCCGGTGCCGTCTCCGCGGGGCCGCGGCCGTCCGGCGCCGTCTCCGCGGGACCTCGGCCGCGCGGCGGCGCGTCCGGGTCGCGACGGTCGCCGCTCACGCCGCGCTTCCGTGTCGCTCGGCGTCCTCGCGCGGAGCATCGGCGGCGTCGCCATCCTGTCCTACGGCGGGCGCGCCCGGGTCCGGCGGCGGCGCGTCGCGGACCCAGCGCAGCGGGATCGGCTCCATCTCGACGCCGCCGTAGACGGACACGTGCGGGTACGGGATCTCGATGGCGTGCACGTCGAACGCCTCCTTGACCTCGCGCGTGATGGCGTTGCGCACCTCGAGCCAGCGCTCCCGGATGGCCCACACCGAGAGCTGGTAGTTCACCGCGTTGTCGCCGAAGCCCTTCGCCATCAGCATCGGTGCGGGCTCCTCCAGGCACAGCGGGTTGCGCGCCGCCACCTCGAGCAGCACGCGCTGCACCTGCGCCAGGTCGGAGCGGTAGGCGACGCCGACCTGCAGGTCGAAGCGCCGGATGGGGAGCCTGTTGTAGTTGGTGATCTGGCTCTTCACCATGGTCTCGTTGGGGATGCGGACGGTGAGGTTGTCGAACGTCCGCAGGCGGGTCGACAGCAGGTCGACCGTGAGCACCTCGCCCATCACGTCGCCGACCTTCACGATGTCGCCGATCTCCACCGCCCGCTCGAGGATGAGGAACAGGCCGCTGATGAGGTTCGAGGCCGACGTCTGCGAGGCGAAACCGACCGCGACCGTGATGATGCCGGCCGCGCCGAGCAGGACCTCGAAGCGGAAGCCGAGCTCGCGCAGCGCCGACACGGTGAAGAGGGTGAGCAGGGTGTACACCACGCTCCGGCGGGCGATGAGCTGCTGCTGCCGGCTGAGCGAGCGCAGTCCGCGGCGCATCGCGACGGCGGCGAGGCGCGACAGCACGATGCCGGCCGTCAGCAACACCGCGGCGCGCAGCAGTGCGGCCAGACGCTCGGCCGTCAACACGGCGGCCAAGGAGTTGGTGACGGAGGCGGTGAAGGGCTCCATGGGGTCCTCCCGGGTCACATGCCGCGGAACAGGCGGCTGAAGGCGCGCAGCGCCACGCGCGGCTCGGGGCGCTGGCGCGGTTCGCACAGTCGCGTAGGCTCTCGCGCGGCCGTCCCGTCGACGCGCGCGGCGGCCTCGGCTGGGGCGTCGCTGCCGATCTGGAGCGCGGCCACATCGCCCGCCGTCTCGCGCTCGAGCGTGACGAGCTCGGTCCACAACATTCCGCTCGCGTCGGCGAAGAGCGACAGGTAGGGGAGCGGCACCTTGAGGCGCTCGAGCAGCAGGGGCTCGGCCGCCCGGTTGCGCAGGAGCACCGGGGTCACGGCGCGGTGCGGCCGGCGCGGCAGCGAGGCGAGGTCGAGGCGTGCGTGCGTGACGGCCGCATAACACAGCTCCCCCTCGAGGGTGTTGGGTCCGAACCAGGTGTCCGACGGGCGGTGCGCCGGCACCTCGAGCATCGGCCTGGGCGCGTCCGGCGGCGCCAGGGCGATCCACAGCGGGGTGCTGAGGTAGAGGCGCGCCTCCTCGCCGCCGGGAACGAAGAACGGCGCGTCGGGACGCACCACCACGGGGCGGTCGGCGGTGCGCGGCGACAGCGTGACGCGCGCGGGAGCGCGCGCGAAGCTGTAGCGCGTGAGCGTCGCGCCCTCGGGCGCCTCGTCGCCGGCCGCCGGTTGCGCGACGCTCACGCGCTCGTCGAGGGCGTTGGCGCCGGCGACGGTGCCGACGCGCCACTCGTTGGCGCGGCGCTGCAGCCACAGCTCGAGCGGGCCGACACGCCACACCACGGCGGCGTCCTCGGGGAGGCCGAAGGTGCCCCACCACGCAGGGGCGGGCGCGTGGACCGGGTGCGTGGCGTTCGCGTCGATGTTCGAAGCATAGCCCAGGGCGCCGTGGCTGCCCAGCGACGGCGGCGCGGGCGCGTGAACCCCCGTCTCCCGGCTCGCGCACCGCGGCTCGCGGTTCGTAGGTCCTGACGCGCGCCTCTTGGCTCGTCGCACGCGCGGCGCGCGCGGGCGGAGCGCTAGCATGGACGGGTGACGCGCGCCTCCCACACCGCGGACTTCCTGGTGGCCGTGCAGCCGGGAGCGACCGCCTTGAGCCCCGCGCGCGACGAGGTGGTGAGCTTCGACCTGGAGGGGCGCCCCATCTCGTGGATGTCCCGCGGGCGCACCTTCAAGCGGTCCCTCGCGTCCGACGTCGTGGGGCGCCGGACGGTGGACGGCGTTCGCCGCCGCTGGCGGCTCGACGACGCGTCGGCGTCGCGCCACTTCGCGCGCGCCGCCGAGGTGGGCGCGGCGGCGGCGCGGGCCCTGGACCGGGGCGACCTGCGCGCATCGGGCGGAACCTCGGGGCCGCCCCTGCGACCGCTGAAGGCCAACGAGGAGGCGGAATTGCGCGAGCGCCTCGAGCGTGTCGCCGGTTGGTCGCCCGAGCGGCTGGTCGAGGAGCGGCAACGCTTCGCCGGCGTCTACCGGCCGGTGAGCATCCTGCCGCCCGACCAGTACCACGCGGTGGTGCTGCAGGCCACCTACGGCTGCTCCTGGAACCGCTGCACCTTCTGCACGTTCTACCAGGACCGCCCCTTCGAGGTGCGCACGCCCGCGGCCTTCGCCGAGCACGTCGCTGGCGTGGCCGAACTCCTGGGGCGCGGGGCCACGCTGCGCAAGAGCATCTTCCTGGCCGACGGCAACGCCCTGGTGCTGTCGAACGACCGTTTGCGCCCGCTGTTCGCCGCCGCCCGCGAGCGCTTCCCGGACCGGCCCGTGAGCGGGTTCGTCGACGTCTTCGGCGGCGAGCGCAAGTCGGTGGCGGCGTGGAGCGAGCTCACCGACGAGGGGTTGCGGCGCGTCGCGCTGGGCGTCGAGACCGGCTCCGACGCGTTGCTGGCGTACCTGAACAAGCCCGGCGGGGCCGCGGAAGCGCTGGAGGTGGTGGGTGCGCTCAAGGCGGCGGGGCTGGCGGTCGCGGTCATCCTGATGATCGGGGCGGGAGGCGCGCGATTCGCGCGCGAGCACGAGCGGGGGACGCTCGCCCTGCTGGAGCGCCTACCCCTGGGCCGCGGCGACATCGTGTACCTCTCGCCGTTCGTCGTGCAACCCGGCACGCCCTACGCGGCGCGGGCGCAGGCCGACGGGATCGCGCCACTGACCCGCGAGGAGCGCGAGGCGCAGTACGCGCGCCTGCGCGCGGCGGCCCGCGCCGCAGCTCCCGGCGTCAGGGTCGCGCTCTACGCCATCGACGAGTTCGTGTACTGAGCGCCCGGTGGGGGCCGGCCCCGTCGTGGGCCCGGTCGCTCGGGTCCGAGGGGCCGTGGCGCGTCCCGCGACCGAGCGCGCTTCGAGCGGTCCGTCGCTGCGGGTAGACTTGGCCATGGACTGGATCGGCACCGCACACGCCGCGCTGGACGAGGCCGGGATCGATGCCTGGCTCCTGTACGACTTCCGTGGCAGCAACCCGTGGGCGAGGCGGCTGCTCGAGCCCCTGCTCGCCGGCGGCATGGCTTCGCGGCGCATCTTCCTGCACGTGCCGCGGCGCGGGGCACCCGTCCTGCTCGTCCATGCGATCGAGCGCGGCTCGATCCCGCCGCTCCCGTTCGAGGTCCGCGCCTACAGCAGCCGCGGGATGCTGGAACGCGAGGTCGCGCGGCTCATCGGGGCGTCCGCGGCGGGCTCCCGGCCGCGCGTGGCGATGGAGTACTCGCCCTCGGGCGACAACCCCTACGTGGGCACGGTCGACGCGGGCACCATCGAGTGGATCCGCTCGCTGGGCGCGGAGGTGGTGTCCTCGGGCGACATCGCGCAGGCCTTCACGCGCTGGACGCCGCGACAGATCGACGCTCACCTGGAGGCGGCCGAGGTCGTGATGGCGGCCAAGGACCACGCCTTCGCCTTCATCGCCGAACGCCTGGCTCTCCGGGCCGAGGTGCGCGAGGCGGAGGTCCAGGGGGTGATCGGCGCGTACTTCCAGGAGCGCGGCCTGGTGTGCGGCCACCCCGCCAACGTCAGCTTCGGCGCCCACGCGGGCGACCCCCACTACGTCGTGAGGGCGGGCCGGGACGCCACCCTGCGCACCGGCGACGTGGTGCTGATCGACCTGTGGGCCCGCCTCGCGGCGGACGGCTCGCCCTACGCCGACGTCACCTGGATGGGCGTGTGCGGCGAGCCCGAGCCGGAGGTGGTCGCCGCCTTCGAGGCGGTGAAGGATGCGCGTGACGCCGCCTTCCGCGCCCTGCAGGCGGCCTTCGACGCGGGGCGTCATCCGGAGGGGCGCGAGATCGACCGCGTGGCGCGCGACGTCCTCGACGGCCGCGGGTACGGGGCCGCCTTCACGCATCGGACCGGGCACAGCCTAGGCAGCGACACGACCCATGGCGACGCGGCGCACCTCGACGACTTCGAGACCTGCGAGCGCCGCCGCCTCCTTCCCGGGATCGGCGTCACCATCGAACCCGGCGTGTACTTCGAGGCGTTCGGCGTGCGCAGCGAGTTCGACGTGCTGCTGGCCGACGACGGGGCGACCGCGACCACCGATCTGCAGGCGGAGCTCGAGCGGCTGCCCGCTACGGTCGCGGTGGGCTCCGCCTGAGGATGCGCCGCCTGAGGGTGCGCCGCCGAGCCTTGACGCTACCTTAGTATTTAAGGTATCCTGCGGTTCCTCAGCGACGCCCGCGTCGACCCGGGGTAGTGCCTCGGCGCGCGCCGACTCGAACCGGACGGCGGCGAGCGCGGGCGGAAGGGAGCACCATGGGACGGGTCATCCACTTCGAGATCACCGCCGAGCGCCCCGAGCGAGCCAAGGCCTTCTACGAGGAGGTGCTCGGGTGGACCATCTCCAGCTGGGAAGGTCCCGCGGAGTACCTGCTGGTCGGTACCGGAAGCGACCGCGACGCGCCGGGCATCGACGGCGGGATCATGCGCGCCGGTGGGGCGTTCACCGGGACCATCACCACGGCCGCGGTCGACGACCTCAGCGAGGCGCTGGCGCGGGTGGGCGCGCACGGCGGCAGCGTCGTGCAGGAAGCGCGCGCCGTGCCCGGCGTGGGTTGGATGGCGTACTGCCGCGACACCGAGGGGAACCTCTTCGGCCTCATGCAGCAGGACCCGGGGGCTGCGTGAGCGTCGCGCGCGAGGGTGGCGCGCCCATCGCCCGGTTGCGCAACATCGGGCGCGAGAGCGCGGCCCTGCTCGCGGGCAGCGGCGTCGCCACCGTCGGTGACCTCGAGCGCCTTGGTGCCGTCGAGGCGTACGTGCGGGTGCGGCGGCGCTTCCCCGGCCGCGCCAGCGTGGTGTTGCTGTACGGCCTGGTCGCCGGCCTCAACGGCATGGCGTGGAACGAGCTCCCGAGCGAGGCGCGCGATGCGCTGCGCGAGGAGGTGCGCGAGGTCGAGGCGGCCACCACCCTGCAGCAGGCCCCCGGCCGCGTCGTCCTGTAGCGTCGGGAACGGGCGGACCGCGTGGTGCACGGCCTCAGCGCGCGGGGCGTGGCCGGGCGCATGCTAGAGTCCGCCCCATGGCGCCACCCCTGACCGTCGTGGGCGACTACGCCTGGGACGTCCTCATCCGGACCAACACCGCGCTCCTGTCGGGCGGCGACACCTACGGCGAGGTCATGCTCGCCCCCGGCGGGAGCGCGGCGAACGTTGCGGTCTGGGCGAGCCGATGCGGGCTCGAGACGGCCTTCGTCGGCAAGGTCGGGCGCGATCGTTTCGGCGAGCTCGCCGCCGATGAGCTGGGCTTCGAGGGCGTCGACACCTACCTCGTGCACACCGAGGCGCACCTGACCGGCTCCGTGGCCGTGTGGATCGATCACGAAGGGCAGCGTTCGATGGTGTCCGGCAAGGGGGCCGATCACTACCTGCTCCCCTCCGAGCTGCCGCTCGACCTGCTCGGCTCCACGCGCCACGTGCACCTGACCGCCTGGTCGTTCTTCGCCGATCCGCCGCGGGCGGCGGCGCGTCGTGCCGCGTCGCACGGCCGGCGTGCGGGGGCCACGGTGTCGTTCGACCCCGGCTCGTTCCAGATGATCGAGCAGATGGGCGTGGAGAGCTTCCTCGCGTGCACGCGCGACCTGGGCATCGATCTGCTCTTCCCCAACCACGAGGAGGGGAGCGTGCTCACCGGCAGGCGAGAACCCGACGAGATCGTTCGCGCCCTGGCCGACCTCTACCCCGGCGCGCTCGTGGCGCTCAAGCTCGACGCGCGCGGCGCCCTGGTGCTCGAGCGCGGTGTAGCGACCCCCATCGCCCCGCACAGCAACAACCTCGTCGACGCGACCGGGGCCGGCGACGCCTTCGCGGGCGCCTTCCTGTCGCGGTGGCTAGGTGGACGCCCGGCGGCGGAGGCAGCGGCCTACGCCACGCGCATCTCGGAGTGGGTGATCGAGCGCGTCGGGGCGCGGCCACCCGCCGATCCGGCGCTCGCGCCGCTGCTCGTCTGAGCCGAGGGCGCGCGTCCCCGCGGCGATCGGACCGCGCCACGTCGCCGTGTACAGTGGTCCATGCACGGACCGGGTCAAGGGTCGGTGGCCGTCGTGGACGGCAGCCGCACCCCCTTCCTGCGCGCCGGGACGGGTTACGCGCGCCTCGTCGCCTACGACCTCGCGCGCGGCGCGCTCGCCGGGGCGATGCGGCGCAACGACCTCGCGCCGGACGACGTCGACGCCGTGGTGCTCGGCTCGGTGGTGCAGAACCCGGCCACCAGCAACGTCGCGCGCGACGCCGCGCTCGCCGCGGGGATCGACCGGCGCGTCCCTGCCTGGACCGTCACCATGGCCTGCATCTCCGCGAACCGGGCGATCGCCGACGGCGTGGCCGCCATCGCGCTGGGCCGCGCCGGGGCCGTGTTGGCGGGCGGCGTGGAGATGCTGGGCGACGTCCCCGTGGGGTTCCCACGCGACGTCCGCCGGCGCTTCTTCGACGCTCGCAGGTACCGCTCGCCGTGGCAGTGGCGTGCGTTCCTTCGCGGGCTGCGCCCGGCCGATCTGCTGCCGCGCGCGCCGGCCATCGCGGAGTTCACGACGGGCGAGACGATGGGCAGGAGCGCCGACCGGCTGGCCGCCGCCTTCGGCGTCGGACGGGCGGCACAGGACGCCTACGCCCTGCGCTCGCACCGGGCCGCCTCCCGCGCTCGGGACGAGGGGTTGTTGGCGGCCGACATCCTGCCCACGATGGTGCCGCCCGCCTTCGAGCCGTGGCAGGCCGACACGGGCATACGCGACGACACCTCGCTGGCGCGGCTCGAGGCGCTGCCGCCCGCCTTCGCCGGCAGGTTCGGTACGGTCACCGCCGGCAACAGCAGCCCGCTCACGGACGGCGCGGCGACCGTGTTGCTGATGGACGAGCGCCGCGCGCGGGCCGAGGGGAGGCGCGTGCGCGCGCACGTACGCGACCTCGTCTTCGTCGCGCAGGACCCGGGCGACGAGCTCCTCCTCGGCCCCGCGTACGCGGCGCCGGTGCTGCTCGAGCGCAACGGCCTGGCGTGGTCCGACCTGGACGTCGTCGAGATCCACGAGGCCTTCGCGGGGCAGGTGCTGGCGGTGGTGGCCGCACTCGAGTCCGACGGGTTCGCCCGCCGCGCCCTCGGCCGCGACCGGCGGGTGGCCGAGGTCGACATGGAGCGCGTGAACGCCTGGGGCGGGTCGATCTCGCTGGGCCACCCCTTCGGCGCGACGGGTGCGAGGCTCGTGGCGACGGCCGTGCACCGTCTCGAGCACGAGGACGGTCGCTGGGCGCTGGTGACGGCGTGTGCCGCGGGCGGGCAGGGGCACGCCATGCTGCTCGAGCGGGGCGGCGCGTGAGGCCCGCGCGCGCCCCACGCTCCCGGCCGGAGCGGAGCCGCGGCCACGCCGGCCCGACCGGAGGCTCGGCGTGACGCGCGTCTCGGCCTCGGTCGTCGGCGACGTCCTGGTCGTGCGGATCGTCCCCCAGGGGGGGCGGGTTCCGACCCTGCGGCGCGACCTGCTGGGGGAGCTGTCCGCGCACGTAGGGCGCCTCGCGACCGACGACGCGCTGGTGGGCGCGGTGGTGACCGGGGCGGGACCGCCGGGCGCGATCGCCTCGGGCGCGGCCACCCCGGGCGCGGCCACCGCAGACGCCACCCCGTCGGGCGCTGACACCCCGGGCGCCACCCCAGCGGGCGCGGTCACGCCGGGCGCGGCCACCCCGGGCGCCACCCCGTCGGGCGCCACCCCGTCGGGCGCGGGCCCGGCGGGCCGGGCCGCGCCGGCCCTGGACGCGGACCCAGGGCGGGCCCACGCCGACACCTTCGTGGCCGGGGCCGACGTGCGCGACTTCCTCGACTTCGTCGGGCCCGCCGAGGTGCGCGCCGTGCTGGCGGAGGGGCACGCGCTGCTCGGGAGGCTCGAGCGGAGCCCGAAGCCGGTGGTCGCGGCGATCGACGGGGCGTGCATGGGCGGCGGGCTCGAGCTCGCGCTGGCCTGCCGGGCCGTGATCGCGAGCGATCGCGGCGCGACCCGCTTCGGCCTGCCCGAGGTGCGCCTGGGCCTCACCCCGGGCCTCGGGGGAACCCAGCGGCTCCCGCGACGCATCGGCGCCAGCGCCGCTCTCGGCATGGCGTTGAGCGGCCGCACCGTTCACGTGCGCGAGGCGCGGCGGCTCGGGTTGGTCGACGCCGTGGTTCACCCCGAGGGGCTCGAGGCGGCGGCGCTGCGCGCGGTGCGCGAGCTGGCGTCCGGCGCATGGGCCCCGAAGCGCAGCCGCCGCGCGCTCGCGGCTCGCCTGCTCGACGGGCGCCTCGGGCGCGCCCTGCTGTGGCGCCTCGCGGCGCGCCGCGCGCAGCGCGAGGGCCGCGGGCACTACCCCGCTCCGGCGCGGATCCTGTCGGCCGTTCGCGTCGGCGTCGAGCGCGGCGCGACCGCCGGCTTCGAGGCCGAGGCGCAAGCCTTCTCGGAGCTGCTGTTCACGCCGGAGGCGCGGGCGCTGATCCACCTGTTCCTCGCCCGCGGTGCGGCGCGCCGCAACCCGTGGGTCGCCGAGGCTCGCCCGGTGCGCCGCGTCGGCGTCGTGGGCTGCGGGCTGATGGGTGGCGGCATCGCCCAGATCAGCGCGAGCGCCGGGTTGGAGGTGCGCGCCAAGGACCGCGATCTCGGGCTCGCGGCGCAGGCGCGACGCGCGACCTACCGCGGCGCAACCGGGCGCGTCGGGAGGGGCGTGAGCGCCGTGGAGCGCGACCGCATCGTCGAGCGCGTGACGCCGGTGGCCGCCTACGCGGACCTCGCGGCGGTCGACCTCACCATCGAGGCCGTGGTGGAGCGCGCCGACCTCAAGCGCGAGGTTCGTGCCGCGGTGGAGCGGGTCACGGGAGCGCACCACGTCTACGCGAGCAACACCTCCTCCATCCCGATCGCGAGGATCGCCGAGGGCGCCGCCCGGCCGGAGGCGATCCTCGGCATGCACTACTTCTCGCCCGTGGCGCGCATGCCGTTGCTGGAGGTCGTGCGCACCCCGGCGACGGCCGCCTGGGCGTTGGGCACCGCCGTGGCGACCGGCCTGCGGCAGGGGAAGGTGGTCATCGTCGTCGGGGACGGCCCCGGCTTCTACACGACGCGGGTGCTCGCGCGCTACACGGCGGAGGCGCTCGAGCTCCTGCAGGAGGGTGCCGACCTCACCGTCGTCGACGGCGTGATGACCCGCTACGGCTTCCCGCTCGGTCCCTTCGCCCTGCTCGACGACGTCGGCCTGGACGTCGCCGCCGAGATCCAGGCGGTGATGGAGGGAACGGTCGCCGCGGGCGACCGCCGGCGCAACGGGATGCTCGCGCGGCTCGTCGCGCAGGGGTTCGTCGGGCGCAAGGGGCGCAAGGGGTTCTACCGCTACCGCGGCGGGCGCCGAGGGCACGAGGTCGACCGCTCCGTCTACGTGGCCTCCGGCCTCGGCGGCCGCCGGCGCGTGCCTGCCGACGGCGTGCGCGAGCGGCTCGAGCTCGCCTTCGTGAACGAGGCGGTGCGCTGCCTGGACGACGGGATCCTGGGCTCGCCCACGGACGGCGACGTGGGCGCCGTCTTCGGGCTGGGCTTCCCGCCGTTCCGTGGTGGACCGTTCCACCTGGCCGACGCCGTCGGAGCCGCCGTGCTGGTGGAGCGCCTGCGGCGGCTCGAAGCCGCCCACGGCGAGCGCTTCGCGCCCGCCGACGGCCTGGTGCGCCGCGCCGCGAGCGGGGATCGCTTCCTTCCCGGCTGAGGCCGGCGCCCCGTCGCGATGCTCGTGTACCTCGACCAGAATTACGCCTCGCGGCTGGCGAAGTATGTCCTCGCACAGCCGGGCCATGACCACTTCGGGCGCCTGCTGGCCGCCATCGAGCGCACCCGGCCCTGCCTTCCGCCCAGCCCCTTCCACGTGCTGGAGACGCGCGGCGGATACCTGCTCCCGACGATGCGGGGGCTGTTCGCGGCGCACTCGTCGGGCCTCTGGGTACGCCCGTGGCAGGAGGTGGTGGCGCGTCAGGCCGCCCGGGCCGCCCGCGGCATCGCAGGAGACCCCGAGACAGGAGACCCCGCGCCCGGCTGTCGGCCGGGCGGGTCGGACGCCCGCGGCCCCGGTCGTGGCGGCCCCGGTCGTGGCGGCCCCGGCCGTGGCCAGCCCGAGCCGGGAGACCCCGCGCCGGCCGACCTCCTCGCCGCGGCCGGCAGCTGGGACCGCCCGGCCTCGCTCGAGCCGCTGGAGGACCTGCTCGAGCTGCCTCTCGAGGGCGGCTTCTTCGACCGCTGTGCGGACGTGCGCGCGGCCGTGGCGGTGCGCATGGGCGTGCCGCGCGAGGGGTCGCGGCGGCTTCCGTTCGTGCGGCTGCTGGCGCGCCTGGTCGCCTTCCGCTCGTTGGACGCCGGGAGGGGGGCGCGACCGAGCGATCTGACCGACCTGCTGATGGCGGCAACCGTGGGTCCCTACGTCGACGTGCTGGCGACCGACCGGTACCTGCGTGAGACGCTCCAGCGCACCGGCTACGACCGCTGGGCGTTCTCGGGGCGGCGCGGCGAGGTACTCCGGCTCGCCGAGCTGCTGGCCCACGGCGCGCTCGCGGCGCGCCCGTGATCGGCGCCCGGGCGTCGAGCCCTACCGCTCCCCGGCACGCGGCTCCGCCGCCCGCGCGCGCGCCTCGTCGAGCAGCTCCCGGACCTCGTCGTCGCTGGTCTGAGGGAAGTCGCGGTACCAACGCCCTACCGCGACGAAGGGTTCGGGCGTGCCGAGGCACACGAACGCATCGGCCTCGCGCCCGATCTCCTGCACGCTCTCGCGCGGCGCGGCCGGTACCGCTACCACGAGACGCGCAGGTTCCTGGGAGCGCAGGGCGCGAACCGCCGAGCGCATACTGGCGCCCGTGGCGATCCCGTCGTCCACCACGATGACCACCCGCCCGCGGACGTCGAGCGCGGGTCGCTCGCCGCGGAACGCACGCTCGCGCCGCTCCAACTCGGCACGCTCCCTGCGCGTCACGCGCTCGATCTCCTCGGAGCGCAGACCGAGGTGGTCGACGACGTCATCGTTCAGCACGCGTCCGCCGCCCGAGGCGATCGCCCCGAGCGCGAGCTCCTCGTGCCCCGGAACGCCGAGCTTGCGGACGACGAGCACGTCGAGCGCCACGCCGAGCTCGCGCGCGACCTCGGCCGCCACGGGCACCCCTCCGCGCGGCAGCCCGAGGATGAGCACGTCTTCGCCGCCGGCGTAGCCGGCCAGTCGCCTCGCGAGCTGCCTGCCCGCGCTCGTGCGATCCCGGAAGGGCGTCATCGGAGTCCCCCTCGTCGCGTGGATCGATGGACGCCCGCCCCTGCCGAGTCACCCCACAGGGGCCAGGCGCCCGCTCAGACCGCTTCTCCTCGCTCCCCAGTGAAGCACGGATCTCGCGGACAGCGGAGCGTCTCGCGGACAGCCGCGCGCCGGGCCCCGCCGCGCCTCACTCGGCGAGGTGCCCGAGCTTCATGACCTTCGTGCGCAGGTAGCGCTCGTTGTACGGGTTCTTGCCGACGTGCAGCGGGATGCGCTCGGCGATGCGGAGCCCGTACCCCTGGAGCGCGGAGACCTTGCGCGGATTGTTCGTGAGCAGGCGCAGCTCGCGCACCCCGAGGTCCACCAGGATCTGCGCGCCCACGCCGTAGTCGCGCAGGTCCGGCGCGAACCCGAGGTGCTCGTTCGCCTCGACCGTGTCGGCACCCTCGTCCTGGAGCCGGTACGCCCGGATCTTGTTGAGGAGCCCGATGCCGCGCCCCTCCTGCCGCAGGTAGACCAGGACACCGCGCCCTTCGCGCGCGATCGCCTGCAACGCGGCGTCGCGTTGGAAGCCGCAATCGCAGCGCAGGCTGTGCAGCGCGTCTCCCGTGAGGCACTCCGAGTGGACCCGCACGAGGGCCGGGCCGCCGTGGGCGACATCGCCGAGCGTGAGGGCGAGGTGCTCGTCGCCGCCCAGGGCGTCGCGGTAGCCGACCACGGTGAACTCGGCCCACGGGGTGGGCAGGCGCGCGCTCTCCTCGCGCCGCACGAAGCCGTCGCCCTGATGCATGCGGTAGGTGATGAGATCGGCGATGCTGCCGACGCGCAGGCCGTGCTCCCGCGCGAACGCCAGCAGGGCGGGCAGCCGCATCATGGTGCCGTCGTCGTGCATCAGCTCCGACAGGGCCGCGGCCGGCCGCAGGCCGGCGAGCCGGCACAGGTCGACCGCCGCCTCGGTGTGACCGGCACGCCGCAGCACACCACCGGGCCGCGCACGCAGGGGGAAGACGTGGCCGGGCCGTGCGAGGTCCGCCGCGGTGGCGCCCTCGCGCACCGCGGCGCGGATCGTCGTGGCGCGATCGCGGGCGCTGATGCCGGTGTCGACGCCGTCGCGCGCCTCGATGGAGACCGTGAAGGCGGTGCTGCGCCGGGCCGTGTTGTGCGCCACCATGGGCGGCAGCTCGAGCAGGTCGGCGCGCTCTTCGGTCAGGGCCAGGCAGACCACGCCGCCGCTGTGACGGATGGTGAACGCCAGGTTGTCCGCCGTGACCGCTTCGGCGGCGATCACGATGTCCCCCTCGTTCTCGCGGTCCTCGTCGTCGACGACGATCACCGGCCTGCCGGCGCGAAGGTCGGCGAGGATCTCACCGATGCTCGCGAGGCCGTCGGCCGGCGCGCGCCCGGCGTCCGCGCCGCCGTCGCGGGCGCCGCCGTCCGTCGCGCCCGGGGGGCCGGGCTCGCGGCGCGGGGCATCAGGATGCGTTGGCTGCACCGGGCGCCTCCTCTGCGTGCGACGCTGCCCCGCCCGCCCGCACGGCGGCGAGGCGCTCGGCGTAGCGCGCGAGCACGTCGGTCTCGACGTTGACCATCGCGCCCGGCGCGAGCTCGCCCAGGGTCGTGGCATGAAGCGTGTGCGGGATGAGCCACAGCGTGAACTCGGAGGGCGCCAGCTCGGCGGAGCTGCCCGCCGGTCCCCCGACGTCGACCACCGTCAGGCTGACGCCGTCGATCGTCACGCTGCCCTTCGCGATCAGGTAGCGGGCGAGGGTGTCGGGCGCCCGCACGCTCACCACGAACGCCCCCGGTTCCTCGCGCAGGCCCGTGACGGTCCCCACCCCCTCGACGTGGCCCGTCACGATGTGCCCGCCGAAACGGCCGTCGGCCGCCAGGGCGCGCTCGAGGTTGACCGTGCTGCCGGCCCGCCAGCGCGGCGCCGTCTTCGCGAGCGTCTCGCGCGACAGCTCCACCTCGAACCCCTCGGAATCGACGGCCACCGCCGTGAGGCAGCAGCCCGACACGGCGATCGAGTCGCCCACGTCCAGGTCGGCGAGAACCTCGCGCGCGTGGACCCGCGCGCGCAGGTCGCCGCCGTCCGCTCCGCCCGTCGGGCGCGTCCACACCACCCGGCCGATCTCCTCCACGATGCCGCTGAACACCTCATCCCCCCTCTCGGCCGCGACCGATGCTGGCGCGCTCCGGGCGACCGGGCGCCGCGTGCGTCTCGCGCGCCATCACGCCGAGCCGCGGGTAGCTCACGCGCCCGGTCACGAGCAGGTCGCGTTCGACGCGTTCGGTGCGAAGGTCGGTCAGCTCGATCGCCTCATCCATGCGCGAGACCCCGAGCCCGCCCAAGGGGCTCGCGCCCGGACCGCCGAGCAGCTTCGGGCCGATGAACCACGCCACCCGGTCGACCGCCTCGACCTCGAAGAACGCCCACGCGAGCGTGCCGCCACCCTCGAGCAGGACGCTGGTGACGCCGCGCTCGAGCAGGTGCGAGAGCGCCGCCCGAACGTCGGCGCGGCCGCTTCGATCCGGGGTCAAGACGACCTCCGCGCCGCGCGCGCGCAGCGTTGCCACGCGCGCAGGCGGCGCCTTGTCGGTCGCGAAGATCAGCACGCTCGCCGCGCGCCCCTCGCCGTCGGGTTCGAACAGGCGCGCGGTCTCGGGGGTGCGCGCGACGGAGTCGAAGATCACCTTGGCCGGAGCGCGACCGCCGTCGATCCGGCTCGTGAGGAGCGGATCGTCCAGCAGGACGGTATTGATGCCGCAGGCCACGGCCGCGTGCTCGCTGCGCCAGGCCTGCACGCGCGCGCGGGCCGCCTCGCCCGTGATCCAACGCGAACGGCCGCTGCGGGTCGAGATCTTGCCGTCCAGCGTCATCGCCGTCTTGTACAGGACGAACGGCCGCCGTTGCAGCTGGACCGTCCGGAAGATCTCGTTCTGCTCCTTCGCCTCGGCCTCGAGCACCCCGACGTCGACCCGCAGCCCGGCCTCGCGCAGCGTGCGGATGCCCGCGCCGTTCACCAGCGGGTTGGGATCGAGCGCGCCGACCACCACGCGGCTCACCCCGGCGCGCCCGAGCGCTCCGGTGCAGGCCGGGGTGCGGCCTTGATGACAGCAGGGCTCGAGCGTGACGTACACCGTGGCGCCCCGCGCCGCCTCGCCCGCGGCCCGCAGCGCGTGCACCTCGGCGTGCGGCTCGCCCGCGCGCCGGTGCCACCCCTCGCCCACGATCCGGCCGTCGTTGACGACGACGCACCCCACCAGCGGGTTGGGGGCCACCGTCGGGCGGCCGTGCTCGGCCAGCTCGAGGGCGCGCGCCATGAAGCGCCGATCCTCCTCGCTGCCGCGACCGTCGCCGGCGAGAGACGCAGGACCGCTCTGCACGCTCACGATCGCGCTCCGCGAGACCGGAGGATGTCACGTTGTGTGTGGAGCTCGTTACGCATGGGGCGCGCGCGCGGCATGTACCTGCCGCGTCGCAGCTCACCTCCTTCTCCCGTCCGGACTTTCACCGTCGGTACCGGAATCTCACCGGTTCGGGCCTGCGCGATGCGCCGGCTTCGCGGACTCCCGCTCCGTCTCGGAGCGGTCACCGCCGGTCGGGGATTTCACCCTGCCCCGAAGGATGTCGAGTTGTGAGGGCCGCGAGGCCCTGCACCGAGTGTAGCGCACGCGCCGCGCCGCACGCGTCATCGCCGGCCGACGGCCGGCGCGCGGCGCCCCTACGCGCCGCCGCCCGCAGACGCCGTACCCTTGGCGGGTGGAGGAGCGTCACGTGGTGACCTGTTTCCTGCGCCACGCCGGCGAGGTGTTGCTGGTCCGCCGCAGCGGTGAGGTGGGTAGCTATCGCGGCCGCTGGGGCGCGATCTCGGGGTTCGTCGAGGACGACCCGTTGGCGCAGGCGCGGCGCGAGATCCGAGAGGAGACGGGCCTCGTCGACGGCGTGGAGCTGGCGCGCGAGGGCGATCCCTTCGCCTTCCGCGACGACGACCACGCGTGGGCCGTGCACCCGTTCCTCTTCGACGCGCCGAGCCGTGACGTGCGCCTCGATTGGGAGGCGGTCGAGGGGGTCTGGGTGCGGCCGGGCGAGATCCTGCGCCGGCGCTGCGTCCCGCGCCTGTGGACCTCCTACGAGCGCGTCGCTCCCAGCCTGCAGAGCCTGCGCGACGACCGCCGGCACGGCGCCGCCTACCTGACGCTGCGCGCGCTCGAGACGTTGCGCGACCGGGCCGACGCCGCCGCCGCCGCGACCCGGACGGGAGCGAGCGGCGACGCGCGCGCCGAGCTGACCGACCTCGCGCGGGCGTTGCGCACGGCGCGGCCGGCCATGACCCCGCTGCGCACGCGGGTCGACGAGGCCATGACGCGAGCGCTCGCCAGGCCCGAGCCGGCCGGGGGCTTCGCGGAGGCGGTCGCGGAAGCGGCGCACGCCACGCTCCGCGACGCCGTCGGTGCGCAGCGGCGCGCCGCTGCGTGCGCCGCCGAGAGGGCGGCGGGCCGACGCGTGCTGACGCTGTCGCGCTCCGCGACGGTGATGCAAGCCCTGCTCGCGGCCAGGCCCGCACCGGCGTGCGTGGTGGTCGCCGTGTCCGAGCCCGGCGGGGAAGGGGCGGGCGTCGCCGCCGAGCTCGCGGCAGCGGGCCTCTCCGTGGTGCTCGTTCCCGACGCCGCCCTGGCGTGGGCGGCGGAGCGCGAGAGGGTCGATCTCGTCGCGTTGGGGGCCGACACGATCCTTGCGGACGGCTCCGTCGTGAACAAGGTCGGCACCCGCCTCGCGGCGCTGGTCGGGCGCGAGCGCGGCGCCGAGGTGCTGGTCGCGGCGTCGAGCGACAAGATCGCCGGGGGCCCTGGGCGGGGCGGACGCGGCGACGAAGAGGCGAACGGGTCCGGCGACGCGACCTCGGGCGGCGGCGCCGCGCGGAGCGAGGGAGTCGCGCTGCACGGGGCGTGGAGCGAGACCGTGGAGACGCGGGCCGACGGCGGGGCGGCTCGGCTCGAGCCCACCTTCGAGCGGGTCGCCGCGGCCCTCATCGACGCCGTTGCCTGCGAGCGTGGCGTGTTGGACGCCGCGGGCGTCGCCGAGGTCGCGGCCGAGCATGCGCGCGCCGCGCGCTGGGACGGTTCCTGAGCGCGCGCCCGGCCTTCGGGCGTCGCGCCGCCGGCCTCGGCCCCGGCCGCGCCGGCGGCCGTTCCCGGCGGCGACGGCTGGTAGCATCGAGTTCCATGATGCCCTCCGACCCGCGTACCCCCACCCCGCGCACCCCCACCCAGCCCGCGCCAACGCCGCCGGACGCGCTCGCCCCACGCCTCGACCGGTATGCCGACCTCCTGCTACGGGTCGGCGTGAACCTGCAGCCGGGCCAGCGCCTTCTCGTGCGGGCGCTGACCGAGGCAGCGCCCTTCGTACGCACGCTCGTCGAGAGGGCCTACCGCCTCGGGGCCCCCTACGTCGAGGTGATGTGGAGCGACGAGGGCGTCACGCGGGCGCGGTTCCTGCACGCGCCCGACGGCACCTTCGCCGAGGTGCCCGGCTGGCGCGCGCAGGGGCAGCTCGCCCTGGCAGAGGGCGGCGCCGCCGCCATCTCGCTGGTGGGTGACGACCCCGACCTGCTCGCCGAGGCCGACCCCGAGCGCTGGTCCACCTTCCGCCGGGCGTGGCAGGAGGCCAACCGCGCCTACCAGCGCATCGCCATGAGCGACGGCATCGCCTGGTGCGTGGCGGCGACCGTCCAAGGCGCGTGGGCCCGCAAGGTCTTCCCGGACCTGCCCGACGACGAGGCCGTGGCGCGCCTGTGGGACGCGGTCCTCACCACCACGCGGTGCGACCTTCCCGACCCGGTCGCGGCCTGGAGCGCGCACGACGCCGAGCTCCGCCGTTGGCGCGAACGCCTCAGCGCCAGGCACTACGCCGCGATCCGCTTCCACGGTCCGGGCACCGACCTGCGCGTGGGCCTGGCGGAGGGGCACGTGTGGGAGGGCGGCTCGGCCACCAGCAAGGCGGGCGTGTCGTTCGTGCCCAACATGCCCACCGAAGAGGTGTTCACGGCGCCGCACGCGCGCGACGTCGACGGTGTGGTGCGCGCCACCATGCCGCTGGCCGACGGCGGCTCGCTCATCGACGACTTCGAGCTGCGCTTCGAGGGCGGGCGCGTGGTGGAGGCCCGCGCCGGCCGTGGCCAGGCCGCGCTCGACCGCATCCTCGACACAGACGAGGGCGCGCGCCGTCTGGGCGAGGTGGCGCTGGTGCCCGCGTCCAGCCCGGTGGCCCGCACCGGCGTGCTGTTCCTCGAGACGCTGTTCGACGAGAACGCGGCCAGTCACATCGCGTTGGGGCGTGCGTACCCCACCACCCTCGCGGGCGGCGCCGAGATGAGTGACGAGCAGACCGCCGACGCCGGGCTCAACGACTCGATGTCGCACGTCGACTTCATGATCGGCTCGGACCAGATGGACGTCGACGGGGAGACGGCTTCGGGCACGCTCGAGCCCGTCATGCGCGCCGGGGAGTGGGTCGCCTGAGCCCTGGGCGCCGGGACGGCGGGGCGGGACCGCCCGCCCCGGGCGCGCCGGGCGGCCCGGAACGCGGGGCCGAGCACGCGCGCGACGGGGGCCCGCGCGCCGCTTCCGAGCGCGTGCCCGCCGGCCCGTCACCCGCCGCCGGGCACGAGCGCGCGCCCCCGCCCGGGGCCATGGAGGCCGCCCGCCGCATCCTCGCCGAACGCTTCGGGTACGCGGAGTTCCGCGGCGACCAGGAGCCCATCATCGGCCAGCTGCTGGCCGGCGGCGACGCGCTGGTGCTCATGCCGACCGGCGGCGGCAAGTCGCTGTGCTACCAGATCCCCGCCATGGTGCGGGACGGCGTGGGCGTCGTGGTGTCGCCGCTGATCGCGCTCATGCAGGACCAGGTGGGGGCGTTGCGGCAGGCCGGCGTGCGCGCCGCGTTCCTCAACAGCAGCCTGTCGCCTGCCGAGGCCCTGGACGTCGAGCGCGACCTCGCGCAGGGGCGGCTCGACCTCGTGTACGTGGCGCCCGAGCGGCTGCTCACCGAACGCTTCCTCGGCCTCCTCGACCGCGCACCGCTGTCGCTCTTCGCGATCGACGAGGCGCACTGCGTGTCGCAATGGGGACACGACTTCCGCCCCGAGTACATCGGCCTGGGCATGCTTGCCGAGCGCTACCCGCGGGTGCCTCGCGTCGCGCTCACGGCCACCGCCGACGCGGTCACGCGACGCGAGATCGTCGAGCGATTGCACCTCGCGAGCGCCGCGCGCTTCGTGGCGAGCTTCGATCGCCCGAATATCCGGTACACGGTGGTCGACAAGCTCAACGCCCGCCAGCAGTTCCTCGACTTCTACCTGCGCAGCCACCGGGGCGATGCCGGCATCGTCTACTGCCTGTCGCGTCGGAGCGTCGACAGCACCGCCGCCTGGCTGGCCAAGCGCGGTGTGCAGGCGCTGCCGTACCACGCGGGCCTCGACGGCGCCACGCGCACGGCGCACCAGGAGCGCTTCCTGCGCGACGACGGCGTCGTGATCGTGGCGACCATCGCGTTCGGGATGGGCATCGACAAGCCCGACGTGCGCTTCGTCGCACACCTCGACGCCCCGCGCAGCCTCGAGGGGTACTACCAGGAGACCGGGCGGGCGGGACGCGACGGCCTGCCGGCCGACGCGTTCATGACGTTCGGCCTCGGCGACGTCGTCACCATGCGCCGGATGCTGGCCTCGTCGGAGGCCGACGACGCCTTCAAGCGCGTCGAGGGGCAGAAGCTCGACGCCTTGCTGGGCTTCTGCGAGAGCGCCGGCTGCCGTCGCGAGGTGCTGCTGGCCTACTTCGGGGAGAGCTACCGCGGCCCCTGCGGCAACTGCGACACCTGCCTGGAGCCGGTCGACACGTACGACGGCACGGTGGTCGCGCAGAAGGCGCTGTCGGCCGCGGCCCGCACCGGGCAACGCTTCGGCGCCGGCCACCTCGTCGACGTGCTGCTCGGCAAGGACACGCCCCGCATGCGGCGCTTCGGGCACGACCGGCTGCCGACCTTCGGCGTCGGAACGGAGCTGAGCGAGCGCCAGTGGCGCGCCGTCCTGCGCCAGCTCGTATCGGCCGGGTACCTCGGCACCGATGAGGAGGGGCACGGCTCGCTGAAGCTCACGCAGCGAAGCGCGCGCCTGCTGCGGGGAGACGAGGGGCTCACGCTGCGCCGCGACCCGGCGCCGTCCGGGCGGGCCTCGCGACCGTCGCGCGCGCGTGTGAGCGCCGAGCTATCCGGGCCGGACCTCGAGCTCTTCGAGGCGTTGCGGTCGCTGCGCAAGCGTCTGGCCGAGGACCAGGGCGTCCCGCCGTACGTCATCTTCCACGACGCCACCCTGCGCGAGCTCGCGGAGCGCCGCCCCACCAGCAGGGCCGAGCTCTCCACCGTCTCCGGTGTGGGCGCGACGAAGCTCGAGCGCTACGGCGCCGCGTTCCTCGAGGTCCTGGCCGGGCCCAAGGGGGGCGCCCCGCGGCCGCCCGCCGGGAGCGAGGCGGGGCTGTTCGCGAGCCGCGCGTACGCCGCCGGGGAGCGGCCCGGCGCGGCGCCCGGCCCGCCCGGCGCCGACCGCGACGCGGGCGATCCGGGCGCGGGCGGCCACGAGGCGGGCGACGCAGGCGCGGGCGCTCTCTACGAGGGCGGCGCAGGCGCGGGCGGTCGCGATGCGGGCGATCCAGGCGGGGGCGGAACCGCGGTGGGCGGCCCCGACGCGGGCGACCGCGACCCGGGCGATCTCGACGCGAGCGCCCTCGAAGCGAGCGATCTGGATACCGTCGAGCGCACGCGCGAGCTGCTGCTGCAGGGCTACACGCCGCAGGCCATCGCGTCGATGCGCAACCTCAAGGAGCGCACGATCGAAGGGCACCTGGCCGAGCTGGTGCGGCGGGGCGACCTGACGGTGGAGGAGGCGACCGGCCTCGACGCGAACGCCGTGCGCGAGGTGGAGGAGGCGCTCGAGGCGCTGCCGCCCGCCGACCGCCGCCGGCTCAAGCCCCTCTACGAAGCGCTCGGCGGGCGCGTACCGTACGGCCACCTCAAGTGCGTGCTGGAGGGCCTCCGGCAGGATTGAAGGCGGGGGCGGCGGGCGCGGTGCGCGTCGCTCGGGTCGGCGTGCGTGCCGCCGAGACCGGCGGGGGCGGCTCCGGGGCGAGGCCCGCCGCCGCCGGCCGGCCTCACCCTCGCCCGCTCGACGCTCACCCGCTCGGCGCACACTCCGCTCAGCCGCTCGGCGCACGCCCGCTAGGCCCCTCGGCGTACCCCCGCTCGGCGCACCTCCGGCTCGGCGTACCCCCGCTCAGCGCACCTCGCTGCCGTCGGGAAGGTCGCGCTCCAGCGTCGCGACGCTGAGGCTCCCCTCGGCGTCCTCCGCGGCGAGGATCATCCCCTCCGAACGCACGCCGCGCAGCGTGACGGGCTTGAGGTTCGCGACCAGGATCAGCTTCCGCCCCAGCAGGGCGTCGGACGCGTAGTGCTCCCGGATGCCGGACACCACGGTGCGCGTCTCCGGTCCCATGCGCACCGTCAGCACCAGCAGCTTGTCGGCGTTGGGGTGCGGCTCGACCTTCTCGACGGTCACGACGCGGAGCTCGACCTGCGCGAAGTCGTTGATGGTGATCTCGGCCTTGTGCTCCAGCGGCTCGGGCTCCTCCGGTTGCGCGAGCTGGTGCTCGAGCGCCTCGAGGTCGATGCGCGGGAAGAGCGGGTCGCCCGGCGCGGTCCGCGTGCCGGCCGGCACCAGGTCCCAGGCCGCGGCGCTCGCGAGGTCGAAGGGGGCCCGTCCCACGCCCAGCTGCTTGCGCAGCTCGCGCGCCTTGCCCGGGATGACCGGCTCGAGCAGGATGCTGGCGCAGCGCAGCGCCTCGACGCAGGTGTGCAGCACCGTGTCGAGGCGCGCCGCGGCGGGCCCCTGCCCCTCCTCCTTCTCGCGCTTCGCGATCTCCCACGGCGCCGTGTCGCTGATGTACTTGTTGGCCTTCCGCACGGCCTCCATCACGTCCTCGAGGGCGCGGTCGAACTGCAGGTCGTCGATGCGCCGCGCGATCGCCGCGGGGAGCTTCGTGAAGGCCTCCTTCAGGTCGCGGTCGACGGGCTCGAGCTCGCCGGAGGCGGGCACGACGCCGTCGCGGTAGCGCGCCAGCATGCCGAGCGTGCGGTTGAGCAGGTTCCCGAGGTCGTTGGCGAGGTCGCTGTTGATGCGCTCGGCGATGCCCGACTCGCTGAAGCTGGCGTCCAGCCCGAAGTTCATGTCGCGGAGCAGGAAGTATCGGAAGGCGTCGTTGCCGTACTTCTTCTGGAGGTCGAGCGGCCGGATGACGTTGCCGAGGGACTTGCTCATCTTGCGCTCGTTCGTGAGCCAGTACCCGTGCACGTTGAGGTGCCGGTACAGCGGGAGGCCGGCCGCCTTGAGCATGATGGGCCAGAACAGGCCGTGGGGCTTCACGATGTCCTTGGCGATGAAGTGCTCGACGGAGGGCCAGTAGCGCGACTCGATCCCCTTCGACGCCAGCGCCGACCAGTAGTTGAGGAGGGCATCGAACCACACGTAGGTCACGTGCTCCTCGTCCCATGGCAGGGGGATGCCCCACGGCACCCGCTTGCGCGGGCGGCTGATGGAGAGGTCGCCGATGGGCTCGCGCAGCATCGCCAGGACCTCGTTGCGGTAGCGCTCGGGGCGGATCAGGTCCGGGTTCTCCTCGAGCGTCTCGCGCAACCACGGCCGGTACTTCTCCATCCGGAAGAAGTAGTTCGCCTCCGTGCGGAACTCGGGCGGGTCGTCCGAATCCGGGCACTTGCCGTCGACGATCTCCTTCTCGGTCACGAAACGCTCGGCCCCGACGCAGTACAGCCCGGAGTACTCGCCGTAGAAGATGTCGCCGTTGTCGTAGACCCGTTGCAGGACCTCGCGCACGACCTTCTGGTGGCGCTCCTCGGTGGTCCGGATGAACTCGTCGTACTGGATGCCGAGCCGGTCCCAGGTGGCGCGGAACTGGGACGCGATGCCGTCTACGTACTGCTGCGGCGTCTTGCCCGCCTTCTCGGCCGCCTTCGCCACCTTCTCGCCGTGCTCGTCGGTACCGGTGAGGAAGTAGGTGTCGTCGCCCCGCAGGCGGTGGTAGCGGGTGACCACGTCGACGAGGATGGTGGTGTACGCGTGCCCGAGGTGCGGCGCCGCGTTGACGTAGAAGATCGGGGTCGTGGCGTAGTACGGGGCGCGCTGGGCCGCCGCGCGCTGCGGGGCGTACGCCTCGGACGCCTCGCCGGGCGTCGCCGTCGGCGCGTCCGCCGTGCTGGGCTCGTGCGGGCTGGGGTTTCCTCGGGTGTCCATCGTGATCCTCCGGTGACGGTCGCCGGCACGCGCGGGCGCCGGGGGCGGCCGCGCGAGCGAGAAACCGGGCCAAAAAAAGACCGGGCGCCGTGCAGACGGCGCCCGTCCCGACCGAGCCGACCCTGACGGGTGCTCAATCGGCGAGCGGGGCGCGGTGCATCCTTCGCCGGTCCATGACGAGCGGAGTATAGCAGACGCTGCCGAGCACGTGCCGCAGCGGCCCGCCCGCGTGCCGCACGCCTCGTTGCGACGCGCCCTGCCGCCCGTGGCACAATGAGCGCCATGCCCGACGACCGCCACGGGGCAGCCGCCGCCGCAGCCGACTTCCAACGGGCCCGCCGGCGAGCCGACGTCCGAGCGGTCCTGTCGCTGCTGTCCGGCCATACCAGCGAGCTGCTCCCCTACGAGGAGGTGCGCCACCGCCTGCACGCGGTCGAGAGCGCGGAGAAGCGCCTCGAGGAGGTCCCCCTCGACGCCATCGTGGGGAGCCTCGGGCGCTACCAGGACTTCTCGCGCGAGTTCATGCCGCTGCAGGACACCGACCGCGACCGCTGGGTGGGCGTGAAGCTCGCGATGACCGGCCTGGCGGGGGTGCCGCCGATCGACGTCTACCGTGTCGGCGACGCCTACTTCGTCAAGGACGGCAACCACCGCGTGTCGGTCGCGCGGCAGCTCGGCGCCCGGTTCATCCAGGCCTACGTCACGCCCGTGCACACCCGCGTGAGGCTGTCGCCGGGCGACAGCCCCGACGACCTGATCATCAAGAGCGAGTACGCCATGTTCCTGGAGGAAACGCGGCTCGACGAGCTCCGCCCGGACGCCGACCTGAGCGTCACGGTCGCCGGCCAGTACGAGCCCCTGCTGGAGCACATCCGGGTGCACCGCTACTTCATGGGCATCGACTTCGGGCACAGGATCGCGTGGGAGGAGGGCGTCACGCACTGGTACGACACCGTGTACCTGCCGGTCGTCGACGCCATCCGCATCCACGGGCTGCTGCGGGGCTTCGAGGGCCGCACCGAGACGGACCTCTACCTGTTCCTGGCCGAGCATCGGGCCCGGCTCGAGCGCGCCTTCGGCTGGCAGCTCCCGTCGGAGGCGGTGGCGGCCGGGCTGTCCACCACCCGCACGCTGCAACCCGATGAGCGCGCCGGTGAGCTCATGCAGGCCGCGCGGCTCGAGCCGGGGCGCCGCCGCGAGGTCGCCCGCCTCGTCCACGACGTCCTCGTGCTCCAGCGCGGGGCCGACAGTGACCCGGCGGCGCTTCACACCGCACTGAGGGTGGCGGCGTTCGAGGGTGCCGCCCTGTACGGTCTGCGGCTCGACGCCGGGGAGTCGGAGCACGAGGCGCTCGACGCGGACAGGCTGCGCTTCGAGGTGGCCTGCGAGGCCGCCGGCGTGACCGGGCAGTACGCGCTCACCGACGGCGAGGCGGTGCGCGAGGTGCGGGAACGCGCCGCGTTCTTCGACCTCGTGGTGGCCGCGCCCGTGGAGCGGGTGTCCGACGACGGGGAGGATCACATCGAGCCCACCCTCCACGGGCTGTTGCGGCGCTGCCCCAGGCCGTTGTTGGTGGCGCGCCACGAGCACGGCGGCGGCATCAGGCGACCCGTGCTGGCCTACGACGGTGGCGGCAAGGCGGACGAGGCCCTGTTCGTCCTGGCGTACACCGCCGTGAAGCGGGATGTGCGGCCGGTGGTCGTGACGGTCGCGGATCTCGTGCGCGGCATGTCCCCCTTGCAGCGGGCGCGCGCGTACCTCGAGGGCCTCGGCGTCGTGGCGGACTACGTGGAGCGGCGAGGCGGCGTGGCCGACGCGATCTCGTGGGCCGTCGAGGAGTTCGGCTGCGACGCCATCTTCATGGGCAGCTACAAGTACAACCGCTGGCTCGAGGACGTCGTAGGGGGGATCCTCGAACGGGTGCTGCTCAGCACCGACCTGCCCGTGCTGGTCACCTGAGGCGAGGCGCGCCCCCGCTGGGCGCCCGCGCCGCCGCGGTCGCCCGCGCCGCATAGGCTCGGCGGTGTCGCCGCGGGTCGCCCGCGCCCCACAGGCTCGGCGGTGCCGCTGCGGGGCGCCCGTGCCGCACCGGGTCGGCAGCGGCCCGCGCGCGGCGAACGGCCCCACGGCGCTTTCTGATAGGCTGGGGCGCTATGGCCAAGACGCAGGCCCTGACGCCCCAATCCGAAGACTTCAGCGCCTGGTACAACGACATCGTGTACCGGGCGGACCTGGTGGACCAGAGCCCGGTGCGCGGCACGTTCGTGATCCGCCCGTACGGCTACGCGCTGTGGGAGAACGTCCAGCGCCACCTCGACGCGATGTTCAAGGCGGCGGGTCACGAGAACCTCTACTTCCCGCTGCTCATCCCGATGAGCTTCTTCCAGCGCGAGGCGAAGCACGTCGAGGGCTTCTCGCCCGAGCTCGCGGTCGTGACGCACGCGGGCGGCAAGGAGCTCGAGGAGCCGCTGGCCATCCGCCCCACCTCCGAGACCATCATCGGGGAGGCTGTACAGCAGGTGGGTGCAGAGCTACCGCGACCTGCCGCTGCTGTACAACCAGTGGTGCAACGTGGTGCGCTGGGAGATGCGCACGCGGCCGTTCTTGCGCACGTCGGAGTTCCTCTGGCAGGAAGGGCACACCGCCCACGCGACCGCCGAGGAGGCGCTGGAGGAGACGCGCCGGATGCTCGGACATCTACGCCACCTTCGCCGAGGAGTACGGCGCGGTCCCCGTGATACGCGGCGAGAAGACCGAGGGGGAGCGCTTCGCCGGCGCTCGCATGACGCTCACGATCGAGGCGATGATGCGCGACGCGCGGGCGTTGCAGACGGGCACCAGTCACTACATGGGCGAGAACTTCTCGCGCGCGTTCAACATCACCTTCAACGACGTGAACAACGAGCAGGCGTACGCCCATACCACCTCGTGGGGTTTCAGCACGCGCTTCATCGGCGCGCTGATCATGACCCACGGCGACGACCGCGGGCTCGTCCTTCCGCCGAAGCTGGCGCCGTTCCAGGCCGTCATCGTTCCCATCTTCCGCAACAACGATCCGGAGGCGAAGGAGCGCGTGCTGAGCGAGGCGCACCGCCTCGCCGACGCGGCCCGCGCGCTCGGCGTGCGCGTGCGCATCGACGAGCGCGACGGGATGAGCCCGGGCTGGAAGTTCAACGAGTGGGAGCAGAAGGGGGTGCCGCTGCGCGTCGAGCTCGGGCCGAAGGACATCGAGTCGGGCACGGCGCTGCTCGCGAACCGCCTGGAGCAGGGCAAGCAGACCGTCCGCCTCGAGGCCGTGGCCGAGGAGCTCGCCGCCGCGCTGCCGCGGTTCCACGACGCGTTGTACGCGAGGGCCGAAGCGTTCCGGCGTGAGCACACGTTCGAGGCCGAGAGCTACGAGGAGCTCAAGGAGCTCGTCGAGCACGGCTTCGTGTACGCCACGCACTGCGGCGATCCGGAGAGCGAGAGGGCCATCCAGGAGGAGACCAGGGCGACCGTGCGCTGCATCCCCGTCGACGGGCCGAGCGCCGAGGGGACCGCCTGCGTGCACACGGGCCGCCCGAGCGGGTACCCGCGGAAGGTCGTGTTCGCCCGGGCGTATTGACCTCGCGCGGCGCCCCGCCGCGCTCGCCCGCGTGTGGTTGCCCTGCCCGACGTGAGGAACGACGGCCGACGCGCCCGCCGCGGCTGTACGATGGTGCTCATGGCCGTCCACGACGACCGCGTCCTTCAGGCCCAAGCAGCCGTACTTCGCACCGCCGTCACCTCGGGCGTCCAGGTGAGCTTCGGAGAGGGGCGCCGCCGCAGCGATCTCACCCTTGCCCTGCTCAAGGGCGACCGACTGTCGGTGCTGGCCGTCGCACCGCGCATCTCCGACGAGCTGCCCGTCGACATCGAGATCGTGAGGAGCGCGAACGTCGGCCCCAGCTACGAGTTGATGGTGGCGTTGACGGAGCGGCTCGAGCAGCAACTGCTGCGGCTCCCGGAGCGCCGCGCGAAGCTCCGCCGGCTGGCATCCTCGGGAGCGATCGACGAGGAGACCTCGCGACTCCTCGACAGCGACTGAGCTTCTCGCGCGCGAAACTCGGCGGCAGATCCTTCCATCCGGATGTTCCCGTATACCCTCTTGCATACTCCGCAACACTCTGCTAGAATCCTTGCCTTGGGGAGGCCGATACCCGGAAGGGTGCCGCCACCCACGCCCGCTCGGGCGATTCTTACGAAGCGGGCGATTCCCACGAAGGAGGTGAGGCCGTGATGGCGATGATCAAGCGAGCGCTCCCGCAGATCCGTGAAGCGCACGGTGCGGCCTCGGCCTTCGGGCTTGCCGCGTGCGCTGCGGCGGGTCGCACCGAGGCGCTGCGCGTAGAGGCGCTGCACGTCGGTGCCACGCCGCTCCGCTCGATCGAGGAGGGTCCCCCCAGGGACCGGCGACCGGTTTGACCGGTTGACCTCCGACACGCGAAGTCGGACCCTCGGCGAGCACAGATCGCCGAGGTTTTTTCGTGCCCCACGGGCACGTTCCATCGAGTCCCGAAAGGAGGGACGTATGAGCTCCATCCTCAACCTGCATCTTGCCCTGCGCACCCGCGTCGACGAAGCGGCCCTGGCGCGCAAGCTACGCCGCGCCGGCTACGCCGACGGCGAACGCCGCCCCCGTCACACACGCTACTGGGCCAACCGCTGAGCCCCGCGCGGGTCCGCGGCACGGCCCCAGCCTCTCGCCCCGCACAGCGCGGCGAGCGCCTCCCGGAGGCCACCCATGAACGGCACCTTCGACGGAACCTTCGCAGCCGCCCGTGACCGCATGACCCGCTATCATCGCGAAGCCGAGATCGCGCGCGCCCTCCGCCAGACGAGCGACGCCGACTCCCCGACCTCGGGCAGCTTCGCGCAGCCCTTCCGGCGCCGCCTGGCACGCGGGTTGATGGCGCTCGCCGAACGCCTCGACACCAGTGCCGGCGTCACCTGAGCGTCCACGTCACGGGTGATCCCATGGACGAGCCCCCCGGCGGCCGCGGCCGCCGGGGGGCTCGTCACGCTCGTGTCGCTCAGGAGCTCCGCTCGCCGTGCATCAGCTGGCCGAGCCAGAACGCCCGCGTCGGGAAGGCGGCGAACGGATTGTCGATCCGCGGCGGGCGTCCCTGGTAGCGCCGCACGATGGCCTCGGCGACCTCGACGGTGAGGTGCAGACCCGGCTCGTCGCCGCCGATGCGCGGTGCCGCCGCGACGCCGCCGACGCCGAGCGGGAGCCCCGCTCCGCTTCCTATGCGCGACGGCGCCTGCGCCGCACCGTGCGGCGGTGGGAGCCGGTGCAGCGGCGCGGGCTCGTGCGGCCGCGCGCTCCGGCGCATCGGGGCGCCGCGTCTGAGGCTATCGGCGAGAAGGAGGAGGGCAGGGACCGGCGACCTCATGGCCCAAGCCTAGAGGCGACCGGCTTACGGCTCTCTGACCGCTACGGCCGCCGGACCCGGCCGCGGTTCTCAGCTCGAGCGGATGCTGTCGAGCAACTGCTGCACCTGCGGCCACGCGAGGTCGCTACGCACGCCGCCGCGGGTGTGGAAGGCGAAGGGGTCGTCCCCCAGGAAGTGCGTCGAAACGAGGTCCCAGCGCAGCCGCGCCCGATGCACGGGGCGGTAGAGCACGACCGACGCGCCGAGCTCGTTGTCGAAGTGGTAGATGCGCTGGCGCCAGTCGGCGAACAGACGCGCGACGTCGGCGTACGCCTGGGCCGGCCGGCGATCGCGCAGGAGCCGGTACGGTCCCTCGTAGACGAGGTGATCCGCGTGCCGGTCACGGAGCTCGCGTAGGAGTGCGGACTCGTCCATGGACAAGTGTAGGCGCGCTTCGCGCGCCCCGCTGTGAGGTGCTCGACGGTCGCGCTCACGAGATGGCGAGCAGCGCGACGCCGGCCACCATGCCGAGCGCACCCAGCACGCGCCGCAGGGCGTGCCCTTCCGCCAGCACCCGGGCGCCCAGCACGGTGCCGAGGAGGATGCTGATCTCGCGGGCGGGCGCGACGAGGCTGATGGGCGTGAACGTCATCGCCGTGAGGACCAGGATGTACGCCAGCGGGCTGAGGAGCGCCACGCCGAAGGCCTCCATGCGGGTCGCGCGCCAGGCCGCGAGCGCCCTGCTGCGGCGCGAGAAGGCCAGCGGGCTCAACAACGCGAAGCGGCCGAGCTCGCCGACGTAGAGGTACAGCAGCGGCGGCGCCCCCAGGCGAGCGACCGCGAAGCCGTCCCATACCGTGTAGGTGGCGATGAACACCCCGGTTGCGAGGCCGTAGCCGAGCGCGCGCCCCTGGCCACGGGCACGCGCGGACCCCCCGCTCAACACGAACACGCTCGCCACCACCAGCGCCGTGCCGGCCAGCGCCAGGGCGCCGGGCCGCTCGCCCAACACCACCACCGCCAGCACGGTGGCCAGCGCCGGCCCGCTGCCGCGCGCCACGGGATACACCAGCGACAGATCGCCCGCGCGGTACCCGCGCTGGAGCGAGACGAAGTATCCCACGTGGATGACGCTGCTCACCAGCGCGAAGAGCGCCGGCAGGGCGCCGAACGCCGGGCGGGTCAGCGCCACGTACACGACCACCACGGGCGCGTAGAGGACCACGGTGAGGCCGGCGAACAGCCACACGAACTCGGCCCCGCCCCGGGCGCGCTTCGCGAGGAGGTTCCAGGTTGCGTGCAGCAGCGCCGACGTCAGGACCAGCCCGAGCGCGAGCAGGGTCACCGACTCAGGCCACCTCCTCCAGGCGCCGCTCCAGGTACGCCTCGAGGTCGGCGTTCGCCGGCCTGAGCACGGTCTCGACCCACGCGTCGCGCTCGAACGCCATCAGCCGCAGGTCCCACACGTCGGCGGAGAGCTCCGCGCCGCCCACCGGCTCGAGCAGGTAGCTGCCGCTCGACGGTCGCATGTAGCCGTGGCTGCGCAGCTCCGTCTCGTAACACCAGTAGGCGACGTTGACGAAATCGTAGCTGCTCCCCTGGTGCACGCTGACGAGCGCAACGCCGTAGCGCCCCGCGTCGGTGGCCGGCTGCGGGAGCGCCGCGAGGGCCGTGTCGCGCGCGGCCTCGAAGAGGCCGGCCGACGGCTCCTTGCTCTCGTGCAGGATGTTGTAGAGCTTGAGGCTCCAACCCCGCGCTCGCACGAGCTCGACGAAGCGGATGCGTCGCGGGCGGTAGTCGAGCTGCACGCTCAGCTCACGTACGTAAGCCAGTGGTCGAAGTCCGGCACGCGCCCGTGCACGACATCGAGGTAGCGCTCGCGCATGTTCAGGGCGTACGGGCCCGCCACCCCGTCGCCGATGGGACGGCGATCGATGGACGCGACCGGCGTGACCTCGGCGGCCGTCCCGACCATGAACACCTCGTCGGCCGTGTAGAGCTCGTCGCGTGTCGCCATCGTGGCCTCCACCGGCGTCCCCATCGCCTCCGCGAGGCGGATGACGGTGTCGCGCGTGATCCCGCGGAGGTTCACGGAGTGGGCGATGGGGTAGAGCGTGCCGTCGCGCATCATGAACACGTTCTCGCCCGAGCCCTCGGCCACGAAGCCCTCCTTGTCGAGCAGGAGCGCCTCGTCGAAGCCGCTGGCACGCGCTTCCTGGTTGGCGAGGACGGAGTTGACGTAGTTCCCGCCGGCCTTCGATTTCGTGGGCATGATGTCGCCCGCGCTCCGGCGCCACGAGCTCGTCATCAGGGCCGCGCCCTTCTTGACCGCGTCGTCGCCCAGGTACACGCCCCACGGCAGGGTCGCGACCATGAAGTGCACCGCGTTCTGCCCCGGGTTCACCCCCAGGGACTCGGCGCCGTACCACAGCAGGGGACGGATGTAGCACGACCGCCGCTTGTTGGTCCGGATCGTCTCGAGGATGGCGCGGTCGATCTCGTCGGCGGACACCGCCAGCGGCATGCCGAGGATCTTCGCCGAGTCGATCAGGCGCCTGGTGTGCTCCGGGAGGCGGAAGACCGCGGCGCCGCGCTCCGTCTCGTACGCGCGGATGCCCTCGAACACGCTCGTGCCGTAGTGCATCGCGTGGGTCAGCACCGAGACCTTCGCCTGCTCCTGCGGTACCAGCCGGCCGTCGAACCAGATCATGCCCGCTTCCACCGCGGAGGTGCTCGAAGGTGCGCTCTTGGTTTGGACCGCCATGGGAACCTCCCGTTCGATTCGGAGTCCATCATACGGGCACCACGCCGGCGAGCCCGCGCCGCCCGCGCGCCCACCTTCGCGAGCGTGGCGCACGGCGCCCATGAGATCGCGCCGCCGCCGTCCGCGGGTACACTTGCCCCATGGACCTCCTCGTCACCGGCGGCGCGGGCTACATCGGCAGCGTGGCCGCGTCGCACCTGATCGAGCGCGGGCACCGCGTGGTGGTGCTCGACAACCTCTCGACGGGTCACCGCGATGCGGTTCCACGCGGCGCAGCCTTCGTCGAAGGCGACATCTCCGATCCGCGGGCGGTAGCCATCGCCCTTCAGGAGCATGGGGCCGACGCGGTGCTCCACTTCGCCGCGGCGTCGCTGGTGGCCGAGTCGATGGAGCGGCCGTTGAGCTACTTCCGCAACAACACGGCCGGCACCGTGAGCCTGCTCGAGAGCGTGCTGGGGCACGGGGTCCGGCGCTTCGTCCTGTCGAGCACCGCGGCGCTCTTCGGCACGCCCGACGCCGTTCCGATCGCCGAGGACGCGGCCGTACGCCCGGAGAGCGTGTACGGCGAGTCGAAGTACCTCATCGAGCGCATCCTCGCCTGGCTGCAGCGCACCGCCGGCCTGGGCTACGTCGCGTTGCGCTACTTCAACGCGGCCGGCGCCGCCGCCGAGCTCGGCGAGGATCACCGCCCCGAGACGCACCTCATCCCGCTCGTGCTGCAGGCGGCGGCCGGCCGCCGCGAGCTGGTGCGCGTGTTCGGCGCCGACTACCCGACCGCGGACGGCACCGCGGTTCGCGACTACGTCGACGTGCGCGACCTGGCCACGGCCCATGCGCTCGCCGTCGAGGCCCTGGCGCCGGGCGAGGCGCGCGCCTACAACCTCGGGAACGGCGCCGGCTTCTCGGTGCGGCAGGTCATCGACGTGTGCAGACGCGTAACGGGGCGCGATATCCGCGAGGAGCCCGCTCCCCGCCGCGCCGGCGACCCGCCCGTGCTGGTGGCCGACAGCTCCCGCATACGCGAGGAGCTCGGTTGGCGCCCGGCCCACCCGGAGCTGGAAACGATCGTCGCGGGTGCCTGGGCCTGGATGCAGGCGCACCCCGATGGGTACCCGGCCTGAGCTTCACGGCCCGCTAGCCTATCTCTCATGATGCGCGAAGCGCGAGACGGTTCTCATGCCCGGTGTGATATGACACGGGACAGCATCCGCACGTGCCCATCGCGCCTCGCCGCTCCTGCAGCGGAGAAGTGCGGCGGGGGCGCTGCAACCGCGCCTCGGGCGCCCATGCTAAGGTGTGCTGATTTGGAGACTGCCATGAGACGACTCCTCTTTCTGGTCGTGCTTGCGCTCGCCGGGGCCGCGTTGGCCCAGCAGAGCGCCGACATGAGCGGCATCGTGAAGAGCGAGAACGACCTCCCGGACGGGACCCGTGTGGCCATCCACGTGGTGGACAACGACAACGTGTGGGGCCTGGAGGTCGCGAGCGTGGTGCCGGCCGGCGGTACCTTCAAGATCACCGCCGACCCCATCCCGGACGATCAACTGCGGCCGTTCAGGAGCGGCGCCGCCCTGCTGCCCGGACTGCAGAACGAGTACCGCGTGAGCGCCGCCTCGGGCGGCGGCGACGTCCGCTTCGCCCTGGGCCGCATCAACATGTACGTCGACAAGAACGGCAACGGGCAGTTCGACCGGGTCACCGATCCGTGGTTCATCGGGGTGCCGAGCCTCGAGAACCCGGTCGGCTTCTTCTCGCTGCTGTACGTCGACCGCGACGCCACCCTCTCCGGCGGCGGCGCCGATCTGGACCTGAAGAAGGGGTGGAACGTCTTCACGGTGAGGTTCCCCTCCGACAAGCCGGTGTACGCAGTCCAGGCGTCGGTCGACGACATCGTGCTCGACGTGTTCCTGCCCTGAGGGCGCGGCAGGCGGCGCGCGCTTGGTGGGCGGGCGCCCTGTGCGGCGGGCGGGCACCCTGCTATCGTTGACGTCATGACGGTGTGGGAGGGAGCCCTTCGGTGTGACGGCCTGCGCTTCGCGATCGTCGTCAGCCGCTTCAACGACGGTGTCACGCGGCGCCTGCTGCAGGGCGCGGAGGACGGCCTGAGACGGCTCGGTGCCGACGAGGGCTCGATCGACGTCGCCTGGGTGCCGGGCGCCGTCGAGATCCCGCTTGCCGCCCGGCGCCTCGCGGCCAGCGGGCGCTACGCGGCCGTCATCGCGCTCGGGGCGGTCGTGCGCGGCGCGACCGGCCACTACGACCACGTATGCTCGATGGTCGCGGCCGGCGTCGGCCGCGCGTCGCTGGACACCGGCGTCCCGGTCGTCTTCGGCGTGCTGACCACGGACACGATGGACCAGGCGATCGAACGCTCGGGCGGCAAGGGCGGCAACAAGGGCTTCGACGCCGCCATGAGCGCGGTAGAGATGGCGAACCTGCTCACGACGATCGAGCGCTGAACTGCCGGGCGCGTCGATCGGCGAGGACACGCGAACGAGGACAGGGGAGGGGTGGTGGATCTTGCGACGTTTCGGTTGGGACAACCTGGCGGTGATCGTGGCGCTGATCGTGATGGTCGCGGTCAACGCGCTCGCCGTGACGCTTCCGCTCGGGGGCCGCACGACCGCGGAGGTGTCGGACCTCTACCCGACGCTGTTCGTGCCGGCCAACTACGTCTTCGGCATCTGGGGCGTCATCTACCTCGCGCTGACGGTCTACGCCGTGGTGCAGGCGCTGCCGTCGATGGTGCGCGAGGCGCGCGTCCGTTCGGTCGCCTGGCCGTTCGTGGCATCGAGCGCCCTGAACGCCCTGTGGTTGGTGCTGTGGCAGACCACGGACGTGCTGTGGAGCGTTCCGGTCATGCTCCTGCTGCTCGTCAGCCTGATCGTCGTGTACGTGCGCCTGCGCGGCGGGGTGCGCGCCTCGGCGCTGGAGTGGTTCGGCGTCAGGCTGCCGTTCAGCCTCTACCTCGGCTGGATCAGCGTGGCAACCATCGCCAACGTCAGCGCGGCGCTGTACAGCGTGCAGTGGTCCGGCTGGGGGCTCGCGGACCCGGTGTGGGCGCTCATCATGCTGGGCGTCGCGACGCTGCTCGGCATCGTCATGCTGTGGCGCCATCGCGACCTCGCGTACGCGGCGGTGCTCGTGTGGGCCTTCATCGGCATCGCCGTGAAGCAGCGCGGCGTCGAGTCCGTCGCGTTCGGCGCGCTGGCCGCGGCCGTGATCCTGGCGCTCGGCGTGGTGGCGATCGGTGGGCGCTACCGGGGACCGGAACGGCGGGCGTCGCGCCAGCAGGTCTGAGGCGCGGGCCCGTTCGAGGTCGCCCGCTCGGGGCCGCAGGTCCGAGGTCGCCCGTTCGCGTGGCGCGTTCGCGGCGCCCCGCCCGCGGTGGCCGGCTTCCTGTGCCCGTTCGCGGCGGCCCCCGCCGGTATACTGGGCGCGAGGTGAGCGAAGAACCACAGCACTCGTACACCGCGCTGGAGATCGTGCGGGAGTTCTTCCCGGCGACCTCGGCGCGGTTGCTCCCGAGGGACAACGCGTACCGGCTGGAGCGCACGGCGGCCGGTGACGTGAGCGTCCTCGACGCCGATGGTTACGAGCGGCTCCGTCTCACCCCCGTCGAGCCCCGCGCCCAGGGCGCGCCCCTCCTCTGTTGCGACCTGTGCCACGAGACCTCGATGCGCCACGAGCTGGCGGTCTTGCGGGCGGAGGTTCCGGGATCGGGCGGGCGCCGCTTCCGCTACGTGATGGCCTGCCAGGACACGGACGCCTGCGAGGCGCGCCGTCTCGACGATGCCGCCGTGGAGTCCCTCTTGAGCGCGGGTTGAGCCCGCGGGCCGCGCGGGAGCTCCCCACCCGCGCGTGACCGGCCGGGAGTCAGAGAACCGTCAGGCGGGCAAGCCTACAGTCGTCGCATGAAGGTCACCGACCGACCCTTGCGCGCGCACACGGCCACCCAGCTCGAAGCGCTGGTGACGCGTCTGGAGCGGGCCCTGTTCGCGGGTACCTCGACGCACCGGGACGTGGTGGTGCTGGTCGAGGCCGAGCGCGAGATCAGCTATCGCGAGGCGAAGCGGATGCGCCAGACGGTGGTCGAGGAGCGCCGGGCGCGCACGCTGTCCGGCGAGTCCGGCTGGCTCTCCGTGACGAAGCCGCCCCCCGTTCCCGGCGCGCGACACGACGACGCGGCGAGCTGAGCGGTCCCCCGCCGCGCCCGCTCACCGCAGCGTGAGGCCCACGAGCAGGGGGTCGTGGTCCGACGAACGGTACGGGCCCTCGTCCACGAGCTCCGGCGGGTCGTAGGTGGTGTCGGCGTCCAGCAGGGGCGACTCATCGGCGTTGATGTGCCAGAACGACGCGCCGCTCACCTGGTCCGCCAACGGGCGGCTGGCGAGGGCGTAGTCGAGCGTGCCCGACTCGCCGTAGTACAGGTAGCTGTAGCGGTCCGGCGTGCGCACCTTCAGGTCGGCGTCGAGGAAGCCCGCGCGCGTGAACAGGCGCAGCGGCGGCTCCCCCATGTAGCTGTTGAGGTCGCCCACCACCAACACGTCTGGATCCTGGGTGGCGGCGGCCACCCGGTCGGCGAAGTCGATGAGGCGCTGCGCCTGGGCGCTGCGTCGCAGGTTCCAGCAACCGAAGCCCCGATCGGTGTCGCCGCTGGTGGGGCAACCGCCCTTGGACTTCAGGTGAGCCGCGATCACGCTGAACACCGCGCCGTCGCCGGTTAGGCGGAACGTCGCGGCGATCGGCGGCCGCTCGAACACCGGGTCGACATCGCTGGCGCTGCCGACGAGCTCCAACGCGCCGGGCCGATAGAGCAGGGCCTGCTTGATGCGGTCCGTGCCCGTGCCGCTGCGCGGGTCCGGCACGGCCGCGTAGGCTCGGGCGCCGACGCGCAGCGCCAACGCCCCCAGCAGCGCGTTCTCGGCCGCCATGCCGTTGTTCTCCACCTCGTCGAGGGCGATCACGTCCGCGTCGAGGCCCGCCAGCGCGCTCGCGAGCTTCGCGAGCTGCAGCCGGTACTCCTCCGGCGTGGCCGCGCCACGGTCGCCGAGCGTCGTGAAGAAGTTGTGGACGTTGAAGGTCGCGACGCGGAGGCCGCCCCCCACCGGATCGGGCGCCGCCGGGCGGGGGTTGGTTCTCTGCAGCTCCGGCGCGCGCGTTGGCTCGAGCAGGTACCTGCCGACCCCCTCGCTCGCGACGACGGCTGTCAATGACGCGACGGTGTCCCCCACGCGCGGCGGCGTGTCGTCCGGCAGCAGGAAGGGGACCGGTCGCGGGTCCTCCCGGTGGCTCCCGTCGTCCAGCACGATGCGCCGTAGATCGTTCGCGGGCCCGGTCGCGGGGAGCCCCTGGGACGGCACGAAGAGGCGGGCGTCGGCGAGGCTGAGGCGCCCGTAGCGGCCCAGGTCGTAGACCTCCGTGAGGGTCAGGTCGTGCACGCTCACGAGCATCCCCTCGAGGCGCTCGAGCGACGTGGCCGTGGCGTTGGGCAGCTCGAGCTCGACGGGATCCGGCACCGCCGCGCGCCCGCACACCGTCGCCACCGTGAGGCGATCGAGCTGGGTCATGGCGTCGCGCTCGAGCACACGACCGCTGGCCTGCAGCAGGTCGCCGAGCCGCGGCACGCGGCCGTCGTCGTCGGTGCCGCCGCGAAGCCGCACGAACAGGCCGTCGCTGGTGGCAGGGTCGCCATCGCCGGCCGGGTCCTGCAGGAACAGGCCGTCGAGGCCGTCCGGGCCGAGGAAGGTCGCGCTCACCGTGCCGCGCACGGTGACGTTCGTGCCGGTTCGGGGGGAGCGGTCGCCGCTCCCCTGCACGGCGGGGATGGGCGTGAGGTCGGCGGCCTGGGGGCACGAGCTAGGCTGTGCCGCCGCGAGGGGAGCGGCGACCACCGCCGCGACGAGGGCGAGGGCGCGGAGGTGGCCAGCTTGCGGGCGCATGGCGTCAGTGTACTGCCGTGCCCGGCGTCCCCGGCTCCGCGCCGGTCGCGGGCGGCTCCCCTACGGCCGGGCCGCGCGACGCCCGCCGGCGGTAGGGTGGAGCATGCCGATCAAGGACGATCTCATCCTCCGTATGCTCGACCAGATCGCGGAGGCGGTGGCGCGGGTCGCCTTCGGGCGCGGACGCGGCGACATCGCGGAGGCCGAGCACGCGCTCGCCGAGGCCTACCAGCATCTGGCGGGCTCGAGCCGGGCGTTGGTCGCGCGCCTTTCGCCGGACGAGCTGCTCGCCATCCTCGGCGCGCCCACGGGGTTCAACCGCGAACGAGGGTACGTGCTGGGCAAGTTGCTGCAGGCCGACGCCGAGCTGCGGCTTGCGGCCGCCGGGCTCCGGCACGGGCTCGGCGCGCCGAGCTCGGTTGGGGGCGCGCCCGCGCGAGGCGACGGACCGACCGTGGCCGCCGCGGATCGGCCCGCGGCGGCGCGCGCGGGGACGTACGCGGCCGCGGACGGTGCATCGGAGGCGGTGGACGGTGCGGCGGACGCGGCGGCGGAAGCGGCGCCCGCTCGTCTTCAGGCCCTGGACCTGTTCGTGACCGCCCGCGCCGCCGGGCTCGAGGAGGAGGATCTCGACGACCTCGTCGACGCCCAGGTGGCTGCCCTGCGCGACGTCCTGCTGCCCGCCTCGAGCCACTGGCGCCTCTTCGAGGACCGCGTCGCGATCGGCCGCTTCGACGAGGCCGAGGACCTGCTGTTCGAGGGCGCGGAGCGGTTCGGGCCGCGGCCGGACGTCGTGCGCCGCGGCCGCGCCTTCTACCGGGAGCTGGCCGGGCTCGACGCCGGCGTCCTGGAGCGCGGCAACCTGCCGCGCGACGAGGTAGAGGAGGGGCGCCGCGCCTTCGAGGCCTCGATCGGCGGCGTACCGGGGGGCGGGGGGGCCGGCGCGTGAGTCACGTGGGCGAGCGGTCGAGCCGCGGTGGTGACGAGGCCGCCGTCCCGGGGCGGTGGGCTTCGCGTCGTGCGGCCGCCTGTTCTCCTGCTCCAAGAGCTTCCACCTGGCCGGCCTGCGGATGGGCTGGGCCGTCGGCACCGCGGGGGCCATCGCCGCGCTGGCGCGCGTCAAGGGGGCGGTCGACTTCAACCAGTACCTCGGGATCCAGCGCGCCGCGATCGCGGCGCTGAGCGTGCCGTCGGCGCGGTTGCGCGCCGACGCGGAGCGATTCCGGCAGCGCCGCGACGTCCTCGCCGCGGCGCTCGACGCCGTCGGTTGGCGGGTGCCCACGCCGCGCGCGAGCATGTACGTCTGGGCGCGCCTGCCGGGCGGACGCCGCGATTCCTACGCCTTCAGCCTCGAGCTCGTGCGGCGCACGGGCGTGGCGATCGCACCCGGACGGGCCTTCGGCGAGCTCGGGGAGGGCTACGTGCGCTTCGCCCTCGTAAGCGAGCCGGACGTGTTGCGGGAGGCCGCGGCGCGCCTGTCCGGGATGCTGCGTTGAGGTCGTTCCGGGAACCGTTCTGCTAGCATCGGGCGATGCCGCAGGCCCGCGACGACAGCGTTCACGAGGAGCGGGAGTTCGATGGGCTCGAGCGCGATGCGCTCGCGTTCGCGGGCGCCTCCTTCGTTGCGTGCACCTTCCGCGATTGTGACCTGAGCGAGGTGTCGATGCGGGGGACGCACCTCTCGGAGTGCGTCTTCGAGGGCTGCGAGCTCGGCATGGTCGATCTCACCGACGCCACCCTGCATTGGGCGACCTTCGAGCGCTGCCGCATGACGGGCGTCGATCTCGGATCGGTGCGGCGCGACGCGGTAGGGATCCAGATCGCCTTCGCGGGTTGCGACCTCACGCTGGCCTCGTTCCGTGACCTGGACCTGCGCGGTTGCTCCGTGCGGGACTGCGTGGCGCGCGACGCCGACTTCGAGGGCTGCGACCTGCGCGAGGTCGCGTTGACGGGCACCGATTTCGCCGGCGCCACGTTCCGCCGCAACGACCTCCGGGGCGCCGACCTTCGCCGCGCCCGCAACTACCTCATCGGAGCGACCGCCAACGACGTGCGCGACCTGCAGGTGGAGCTGCCCGAGGCGATCGGGCTGCTCGCGGCGCTCCAGGTGCGCGTGGTCGGCTGACCGTCCCGACCTTCGCGTTCCCCTCGGCGCGCGCCCCGCGCCGCGACCGTCCGCGGGAGACGGGGGCGTGCACGCCGCTACCGCTCGCGCTCCTCGCGCGGCCCGCCCTCCGCCCCGCGGCTCCCGGGTTCGTGCGGTTCGGGTTCGTGCGGTTCGGGTTCGTGGGGTTCGGGTTCGTGGGGTTCGGGTTCGTGGGGTTCGGGTTCGTGGGGTTCGGGTTCGTGCGGTTCGGGGCCGCGACTCCCGGGCTCGCGGCTTTCGGGTTGGTGCGGTTCGGGTTCGCGGCACTCGGGTTCGCGGGTCTCGGGTTCGCCGGCGTCGGGTCCGCCGGCCCCCGGGTCCGGTGTCTCGCCCCGATCGTGGCCGACCGGGGCCGCGGGGGCCGCGTGCGGCAGCGTCTCGGTCCGTGGCCGGGGACGCAGCTCGGGCCGCAGGTCGGGCCGCGCGTCGGGCGGCGCGTCGGGCAGTGGCGTCGCGCGTTGCGTGGCGCGCCCCGGCCGGCGCGCCGCCGCGCGTTCGGCCATGGCGGCGGCCACGAACCCCTGCAGGTTGACCGTGAGGTGGGCGGTGAAGGGCGCGAGGAGGCTGCCGCTGCCGCGGGCGAGCAGCCCCAGGCCGATGCCCGCCGCTACCGCGAACACCGGGTACGCCCACGCCTTGCGCGGCACGATGTGCAGCGCGCCGAACAGCAATGCCTGGGGCACGATCCCCACGAGCGGCAGGAGCGCCCCCCGGAAGAGCGCCTCCTCGGACGCTGCCGTGGCCGCCGCCAACAGCACGCCGAGCCACAACGGGATGTGCACGCCGCGCAGCGCGCGTTCGAGGATCTGCGTGGCGCGTCGGAACGATGGCACGGTGCGCTCGAGCACCCAGGCGGCGGCCAGCAACGCCACTCCGGCGCCCAGCCCGAGCGCGACCCGTAGGGCCGGCCCCACGGCCGGCACGTACGGGAACGGGCGGACGAACAGCAGCCATGCTCCGCCCGCGGCGCCGAGCGCGAGGCTGGGGAGGAAGAGCAGCGCGCGACGCACGCGCCAGTCTACGTTGCGTCAGGGTCCGGGAGCGGCCAGCCCTGAGCGTCGGCGTACCGCCGAAGCAGCTCCTCGGCCTCCTCCCGCGTGCCGATGTCGCCGACCGCTTCGGCCTCGCGGAGCAGCCGCAACGCCTCCCCGATCCGGGGGCCTGGCCCCATGCGCAAGACACGCATCACGTCGTCGCCGCCGAACAGGGGCGTCGCGGCCGGCTCCTCGGCCAGGATGGCGAGCACGCGCGACAGCGCCGTGCGGTACGCGCGCCGGCTCGCCTCGCTCGAGAGGGGGCCGCGGGCCGCCTCGCGGTCGGCCACCATGAGCTCGAGCAGGTCGGGCAGGAGCTCGCGGCGGCGGTGCACGAAGCGCCGCGCGGCGCGGTCGTCGGCCGGCAGTTGGACCATGTGCCGGGCGATCAGGCGCGCGACCCGTCTCCGCCGCTCCGCCGGGGCGCGCAGCCGTCCGAGGGCCGCCTCGGCCAACCGCGCGCCCTCCCGCGCGTGCCCGTAGAAGCGGATCCGCCCGTCGTCGCCGCGCTCGCGCGTGAGCGGCTTGCCGATGTCGTGGAGCAACGTGGCCCAGCGCAGCGCGAGGCCCGAGTCGGGGAAGCCGCTCACGAGCCGTTGCAGCGCCTCGAGCGAGTGTTGCAGCACATCGAGGTGGTGGAAGCCGCCCTGCACGACGCCGTCGCAGGCCGACAGCTCCGGCAGGGCCCAGGCGAGGATCCCGAGGTCGCTGGCGAGCGCCAGGCCGCGCCCGGCGGCGCGATCCGCCAGCAGCCTGTCGAGCTCGGCCAGCACCCGTTCCCAGGCCGGCAACGGTGCGTCGCCTTCCGCCTGCCGCCGGCCGAGGCGTAGCATCTCGGCGTGGGTCCGCTCCTCCACCTGCAGGCCGAGCGTGGCGGCCAGACGCGCCCCGCGCAGGGGGCGCAGCGGATCGGCGGCCAACGAGGCCGGCGTGGTCATGCGCAGGCGGCCCGCGAACAGGTCGCCGATCCCGCCCAACGGATCGTGCAGGCGTCCGGACAGGTCCGCGGCGATCGCGTCGACGGTGAAGTCGCGCCGCCCCAGGTCGCGCAGCAGGGGTGCGCCGGTGCCGGACGCGATCAACGGCGCGTAGTCGAGGACCTGCCCGGCGCCTACCGTCCGCCAATGTCCGCGCGCCGCGTCTAGCGCGAAGGCGGTGCCGCCGAGGCGCTCGGCGGCGCTGCGCGCCTCGCGTTCGGGGTCGCCGACCAACCAGTCGAGGTCGCGTGTGGCGCGCCCGGTCAGGGTGTCACGCACCGCGCCTCCGACGAGGAAACCGGCGGAGGGCAGCGGCGTAGACTGGGGCATGGCGATGCGTCGGGGTCGGGCCAACGCGCGCAGCCAACGCATGGACCGATTACAGCACGCGCCGCGGGGGGCGGAGCGTCCGGCCTTCCGCGGCGCGCCGGCGGCCGGCAGGTGAGGCCGCTTCGCATCGGGCTCACCGGCAACATCGGGTCCGGGAAGTCGAGCGTGGCGCGCCGGTTCGCCGAACGCGGCGCCGCCGTGATCGACGCGGACGCGTTGGCCCGCGAGGCCAGCGAGGACGCCGCGGTGCTGGCGCGCATCGAGGCGGCCCTCGGTGCCGGCCTGGTGGTGGACGGACGGCTCGACCGGGGCGCCGTCGCGCGCCGCGTCTTCGGCGACGACGCCGCGCGCGAACGCCTCAACGCCATCGTTCACCCCTGGGTACGGCGCGCATCGGCGGAGCGGGAGGCGGCGCTGATGGGCGGCCCGAACCCGCCCCCGGTCATCGTGCTCGACATCCCGTTGCTCTACGAGAACGGCTTGGATCGTGGCCTCGACGCCGTGGTGGTGGTGGACGCGCCGCTCGAGGAGCGGGTGCGCCGCGTAGCCGGCCGCAGCGGTCTCGCTCCCGACGAGGTGCGGGCGCGGGACGCCGCTCAGATGCCCCTGGCGGACAAGGTGCGGCGCGCCGATCACGTCGTGGACAACTCCGGTCCGGAGAGCTCCCTGGACCGACAGGTGGCCGAGCTGTGGGCGGCCCTCACCCGCGGCGGGCCCGGCTGACGGCACGTGCGCGGGCGCCGGCCCCAAGGGCCGGCGCCCGTTTCGTGGCTACCGTTTCGTGGCTACCGTTTCGCGGCCTCCGGTTCGTGGCTACCGCTTCGCGGCCTCCGGTTCGTGGCCACCGGTTTCGTGGCTACCGCTTCGCGGCGTCCGCTTCGTCGGCACGGCTCCGTGGAGACCGCGCGTGCCTAGGGGGGTCGGGTCAGTGCCAGCTGACCTCTTCCGAGCTGTGGTTCGTGATGGTCCCGCCGCTCACCTGGCTGTAGGCCACCGCCCCGCCGAGCCGCGACGCCACGAAGGTGAGGAACTGCTTCACGGCGTCGCTCGCGGCCTGGACCTTGTCGAAGTCCAAGCCCTTCGAGCCGCCGAGGCCCGCCGCCATCTGCAGGCCCTGGGCGAGCGTGTCGGCCGCGGCCTCCATGCTTGCGCGGTCGTCCGTGAGCGCGAAGCTGGTGGCGTCCTGCGGCACCTTGCCGCGCATGGCATCCAGCGTTGCCGGCAGCTTCGCTCCCTGCGAGCGGGCGTCGAGCGCCTTGTCCATGGCGGTATCGCTGGTGGCGATGAGCGCGTACCCGTTCGTGACCGCGTAGCTCACGGTGATGCCGGGGCCCATCGCGTAGCTCGCGACCGTCACGCCGCCGACATCGCGCGTGGTGGCGTTGGCCGACGCGGCGGTATCGCCGGCGCTGGTGAAGGCACCCACCTGGGTGGCGACCGTCGTGAAGAACTGGCCGAGACCGGTGGCGGCGGCGGCCTCGTCGTTCGCCTGGATCAGGATCACGGTGTCGCCCAGCATGTTCGAGGTCGCCATCGCCGGCTGGCTCACCGTAGGCGCGTCCGTGACGATGGAGGCGAAGCTCGTACCCATCCAGTCGAACAGGGTGGTGCGCAGCGAGAGGCCGGTCATGCCGGTGACGAACTGGTCGAGATCGGCGATGCCGAGCTGCGGCGCGGCCGCTACCAGGTCGCCGAGGTAGTTCCACCAGCCGCCGAGGTCCGCCCGTCCGCTCTGGACGCTCAGCGCGGTGGACGGCACGAACGCGAACGGATCGGTCGACGCGGGCGTGGCGGACGTGAGCAGATTGTGGAGCGCGGTGTCCTTGCCGCTGCCGTCGAGCGCGAGGATCGCCTGGGTCTCGATCCCCTGTTGCGTGACGCGTGCCACCGTGCCGCGCGTGCCGATGGTGGTGAGGGCGTTGACCGCGCGCTTCGCGATCTCATCGAAGCCCTGCCCCTGGATGAACGGCTCGACGAGGCGCGCGACGGCGCCGGCGTCGAAGTAGGTGAACACGTTCCCGTCGCTTAGGTTCGCGAGCGTCGCGCCGTACCCGTCGGCGTCGGTGAACGACGGCTCGCTTGCGCCCTGATGGCGGCGGAGCACGCCGCGTAGCGTGTCGGGATTGGTGGACAGGGCGACGAAGCTGCCGTCTTGCGCGTACGCCACGGGGGTGCTGGTGGGCATGCCGTTGGTGTCGCCGTTGGCGTCGCCGCCGGTGGTGCCGGCGTCGACGGTCGCGACGTAGAACGTCACGCTGCCCTCGCTGAGCTTCTGCACGCCCGGCTCGGAGGCGTTCTTGTCGATCATGGCGGCCACGGCCCGTTGAGCCTTGGCGTCCACGTTGGCCACCAGCGTCACGGCCGGCAGCGGATTGCTGGTCCCGGCCGACACGGCCAACCAGGCCTCGTCGCCGACGAAGTCGAGAACGCTCAACCCCTTGAGCTCCTCGGGGATCTGGCTCATGTCGGGCAGGCCGCCCTGCGCCTGTTGTTCCGCGCCGGCGAGGGCGGCTTGCACCGCGTCCGCAACGCCGAGACGGTTGAACTCCGCGATGAAATCCTGGAGCAGGTCCTGTTGTTGGCTCAGGCCCTGCGTCCCGACCGCACCCAGCGTCTCTGCGGGCAACACTGCGCGAAGCGATTGCGCCAGTGTTGCGCCGGCGAGCGCGAGGGCGAAAACGAGGGGGATGACGAGCGTGCGCTTCATGGAACCTCCTGGTGGGACACGTACCTGTGCCCGCCGTCGGCGGGCGCGTGACCCCTCACGATAGTCCGAGCGGCGCACCCGTTGGTGAGGTCGGCCGCACCGGCGCGCGAGCCTCACCAGCGCAGTTCGGTCGTCTCCCGCGTGCGCAGCGCTCGCCGCCGGTGCGCGCCGTCGACCCGCTCCTCGGCTCAGGCCTCGTCCTGACGCACCCGCTCCAGCGTGGAGCGCGCCGCGGCGGCGACGTTCTCGGCCGTGAAGCCGTACTCATCGAGCACCCGCTGTCCCGGCGCGGAGTGGCCGAAGCCGTGCATCCCGACGATGACGCCGTGATCTCCGGCGTAGCGCTCCCAGCCGAGGGTGGCGCCCGCCTCGACCGTGACGCGGGCCCGGACGTCCGGCGGGATGACGGAGTCGCGATAGCTGGCGTCCTGCGCCTCGAAGAGCTCGAAGCTCGGCAGGCTCACCACGCGCGCTGCGATGTCGTCGTCCGCCAGCAGGTCTCGCGCGGCCAGGCACACCTGGACCTCGGAGCCGGTTCCGATGAGGATCACGTCGGGGCGCCCCTCGGCGTCGGCCAGGACGTAGCCGCCGCGCGCCACGCTGCCGGCGGGCACGTCCAGAGCGGGCAGCCCCTGACGCGAGAGCGCGAACGCGACGGGCCCGTTCGTGTGGCGCACGGCGACGGACCACGCCTGCGACGACTCGTTGGGGTCGGCCGGCCGCAGCACCACCATGTCGGGGATCGCGCGCAGGCTCATCAACGCGGCGACCGGCTGGTGCGTGGGGCCGTCGCCTCCGAGGCCGATGCTGTCGTGCGTGAAGACGTAGATCACCGGCGTCTTCATGAGCGCCGAGAGCCGCAGGGCGGGCCGCAGGTAGTCCGAGAAGATCAGGAAGGTGCCCACGAAGGGGCGCACGCCCTGGTGCAGGGCGAGCCCGTTGGCGATGGCCGCCATGGCGTGCTCGCGGATGCCGAAGTGGATGATGCGCCCGCCGTACTCGCCGCGGCGGATGCTGTCGGCACCGTCGATATCGGTGTAGTTGGAGCCGGCAAGATCCGCCGAGCCGCCGATCAGCTCCGGCATGCGCCGGGCGATGGCGTTGAGGGCCTGATTGCCCGACTTCCGCGTCGCGATCTTGGTTCCCAACTCGAAGGTGGGAAGGTCCGCGTCGACCCCCGGCGGCAGCTCGCCGCGCATGACGCGCTCGAGCTCCGACGCGAGCTCCGGGTGCTCGTCGCGGTAGCGCGCGAGCACGTCGTTCCATGCGCTCTCGGCGCGGCGGCCCTCATCGATCACGCCGCGGTAGTGCTCGAGCACGTCGTCGGGGACCGTGAACGGCGCCCAATCGATGCCGAGGTTCTTCCTCGTCGCGGCGGCTTCCTCGTCGCCCAGCACGGAGCCGTGCACCTCGGCGTGCCCCGCCTTGTTGGGCGAGCCGTAACCGATGACGGTGTTCACCTTGATGAAGCTGGGGCGCCGCGGTTCCTGCCGCGCGCGCCGGACCGCGCCCTCGAGCGCTTCGACGTCGTTGCCGTCCTCGATGGTCTGCACGTGCCAGCCGTAGGCCTCGTAGCGCTTCGCGACGTCCTCGGAGAAGGTGATGTCGGTGGGCCCATCGATGGAGATGTCGTTGGAATCGTAGAACACGATCAGCTTGCCGAGCCCGAGGTGGCCGGCGAAGGACGCCGCTTCGCTCTGCACGCCCTCCATGATGTCGCCGTCCGAGGCGATCACGTAGGTGAAGTGGTCGATCACGTCGAGGCCGGGCCGGTTGTAGCGCGCCGCGAGGTGGGCTTCGGCCAACGCCATGCCGACGGCCGTGCTGATCCCCTGGCCGAGCGGTCCGGTAGTGGTCTCGACGCCGACCGTGTGGTGGTGCTCGGGGTGTCCGGGCGTCTTGCTGCCCCACTGGCGATAGCGCTTGAGCTCCGACATCGGGAGGTCGTAACCCGTGAGGTGCAGCAGGCTGTACTGGAGCATGGAGCCGTGACCGGCGGACTGGACGTAACGGTCGCGGTTCCACCAGTGCGGGTTGCGCGGATCGTGCTTCATGATCCTGCGGTACAGCACGTATCCCATGGGCGCGGCATCGAGCGGCATGCCGGGGTGCCCGTCCCCGGACTGCTGCGTCGCGTCGATGGTCAGGGCGCGGATCGTGTTGACGGCGCGCTGGACGAGCGCGCGATCGGTGGGAGCGGTGACGTTCGGACTCATGCTGCCTCCTCGTCGGCGCGCGGCCGGCCGGCGCCATCGCGCGTCGGCCGCGCGCTCGTTCGCGTGTTCGTGGTGATCGTGGTCACGCTCATCGTGTTCGTGGCGATCGTGCTCATCGTGTACCGGGGTCGGGCCGCGCCGTAGCGCGGGCGGCCCGCCGCCTCGTGACGGCCCAACGATAGCAGCGCACCATCCGGCTCCCCGTCGCAGCGCCTGCGCGCTCCCCCGTCACGCGTGGGGCCCGGCGCCGCCCGCACCCGACCGGTTGCGCCGGCGCAGGATGTCGTCTCGCACGCGCTTCCCGGTTTCCCAGTGGCGCTTCTCGTCGGTGCCCCCGACGCGCAGCCGCGGCACCGCGGTAGGGCGCCCGTCCTCGCCGATGGCGACGAAGTTCATGTGCCCGATGGTGCAGATGCGACGTTCGCCCGTCAGGGGGTTCTCACCGTGGACCTCGCAGCGCACGATCATGCTGGTGGTCCCCGTCCACGCGACGCGGCTCTTGACCTCCACGATCTCGCCCACGTAGATGGGGTTGCGGAAGTCTATGGGCTCCGTCGACGCCGTCACCACCGCGCTGCGGCAGAAGCGCGTGCAGGCGATCGAGGCGTTGATGTCCATCAACTGCAGCACGTGGCCGCCGAACAGCGTTCCGAGCGGGTTGGTCTGGTTGGGGAAGACGGTGTCGACGGTCACCACCCAGTCGGACACGCGCTCGCTTTGGGGGTCGATCGGCACGCGGCCAGTATAGGCCGTCGGGGACGACCGCCGGCAGGGTAGGGGCGCCGGGTGGCGTCGCGGCCCGCACTCGGGCGCGCCGCCTCGCGGGACCCGGACGGGTGGATCCACGTGGGCGCGCAGCACGCGGACGCAGACGGCGCTGGGACGGTCGGTACCGCGACCGCCGAGCGAGACCTTCCGTGGCTGCGGCGGCTCGCCGCCTACATGAGGTCGCGGGAGGGCGCGAAGCGGGAGCGCTCGCCCGGTAGATCGACGTGCGGGGGCCGCTCGCCCGCCTCGACCTCGAACAGCAGCGGGAGCCAGTGACGATGTCCGGGGTGAAGGCTGTCCGGGGGCGGGAGCTCGTGCCGGGCGAAGAACCCCACCTCGAGCGCCTCCGGTGTCGCGACAGGCGACCCCTCGTCGGCCCGGACCGCGAACGCGCAGTGCACGAGGTGTTGCTTCGAAGCGCTGCGCCACACTCTCGAGTCGAAGGCCGCGAGCAACCGGGTCGCGCTGCCGACGAGGCCCGTCTCCTCCTCGAGCTCGCGCTCGGCGCTGCGGGCGAGCAGCTCGCCCGACTCCGCCAGCCCGCCGGGGAGGGCCCACAGGCGTGTGTCGCTGCGGCGGATGAGCAGCATCCGCCCGCCGCGCACCACCACGGCATCGGCCGAGAGCATCGGCGTGATCTGCCCGAGCGCGTCGTGCATCCGCGCCGGCGCATCGTCGGCGGGCGTCGCTTCGAGCGCCGCCAGCAGGCGTCCGCTGAGCTCGAGGAGACCCTCATAGCGTTGGCGGTCGAGCGGATCGCCGGTGTACCGCAGCCCGGCCGAGGCGGAGGCCCGCAGGGCGTCGATGAGAGGGAAGGCCGCTTCGAGGTCCGGAGGGTCCGCGGGCATGGCCGATGCTATCTGCTCCCGTCCGGCTCGCGTGTGGCCGCCGGTATACTCGCCGGTGACACCCCGACTCGTGGAGGTACTCATGGCCCGTCCCGCGCTCGCTCCGACGCTCATCGATCGCATCCTGCCCGCCCCGGCCGCGGCCCCCCGCGCGGCAGCGGTGTTGAGGGTCCTGGGCGGCGTCGCCTTCCTGACGCTGCTCGCGCAGGTGCGCGTTCAGCTCGGCCCCGTGCCGTTCACCGGTCAGACGCTCGGCGTGCTCCTCCTGGGCGCCTCGTACGGGCTGCCGTTGGCGCTGGCGACGACGCTGGGCTACGTCGTGCTCGGCGCCGTCGGCCTTCCCCTGTTCAGCGGCCTGCACGGCGGCCTCGCGTACATCGCCGGCCCGACCGGCGGTTACCTCGTGGGCTTCGTGCTGGCCGCGGCCCTGCTCGGGTACCTGGCCCAGCGCGGCTGGGTCCGCAGCTACGGCGCCACCGCGCTCGCCATGGTCCTGGCCGACGCGCTCGTGTACGTGCCCGGGCTCCTCTGGCTGCACGTCGTGCTCGGGGGCGGCTGGGGCGCGACGCTCGCGGCGGGGCTGCTGCCGTTCCTGCTTGGCGACGCGTTGAAGCTGGCCATCGCCGCCGGCCTGCTGCCGACGGCCTGGCGGGCGCTGGGCCGTCGCTGAGGCCGTGAGCGTCGCCGACGACGGGGCGCCCGCCGGGCCGCTCCGCGACGAGGGCGCGTCGCCGGCCCGCGTTGGTTCCGACGAAGGTGGTGGGTCGGACGTGCACGCTCGCGTCCGGGCGCGCTTCGGTCCGGCGGCGGACGCGTACGTGACGAGCGTTAGCCACGCGTCAGGCGAAGACCTCGAGCGGGTCGTGGAGGTCGCTCGAGCGTCGCTCGGCGAGCTCCCGGGTCTGCGTGCCCTCGACGTCGCGACCGGCGGCGGTCACACGGCGCGCGTGCTCGCGGCGGCCGGCGCCGACGTGACGGCGAGCGACCTGACCCCGGCCATGCTCGTGGCGGCGGAGGCGCACCTGCGCGAGCGCGTGCCGTCCGCCCGCGTGCGTTTCGTGCCGGCGGCTGCCGAGGCCCTGCCCTTCGACGACGCCAGCTTCAACCTGGTCACCTGCCGCATCGCCGCCCACCACTTCCACGATCCTGGGGCCTTCGTGGCCGAGGCGCGGCGGGTGCTGGAGCCCGGCGGCGTGCTCGTCGTGGTGGACAACATCGCGCCGGAAGCGGTGGACCTGGCGCAGGTCATGAACCACGTCGAACGCATGCGCGACGCGAGCCACGTCGAGGCGTACCCCGTGTCGCGCTGGGTCGCCTGGCTGGCCGGGGAAGGGCTCGAGCCGGTGGCGCTCGAGCGTTTCTGGCGCGTCAAGGAGCTGGCGGCGTGGCTCGAGCGTGGCGGTACGGAGGCGGGCGTCCGGGAGCGGATCCTGGCGTACGTGGCCGCTCTCCCCGCGCGGGCCCGGGCTTACCTGGGGGCCGACGCCGCGCACGCCGGGAGTGTTCCCGGCGGGACCGGGCGCGGTGGCGGCGGATCCGCCGCGGGCGTACCGGCGCGGCTGCGCCATGAGGTGATGCTGCTCGCCGCCGAGCGTCGCTGACGGGTTGCCCGGTCGGTACGGGCATGGCGGCGGGCTCGGGAGCAGCGCGAAGGCCCGAGGAGGCGCCGTCGGCTGCGGGTGGCGGGGGGCGCCGCCGGCGCGGACGTTCCCACGTGAAACGCCCCCCCGGCTCGCGAGCCGGGGAGGCGTCGGTTACCCGCCAAGAATTGAGGGAACCCTCGGTTCCACCTCAATCGTTGGGCAGTCCTGAGTTACCCTCGACGGGTACCTCCACTGGTCTCTTCGTTCGTAGTTATAAGGACCACCTCCTTCCCGTGGTAGGAGCAGTGTAGCGCGCCGAGCCCGGAAAGGAAAGTGCGAAGTTGACAAGGGGCGCGCGGTGGCGCCGGGGCGGCAACGGGGTGGGGGTCGGGGCTTCGGTACCCTCCCGGATGCGACGGTGCCGGCGCCGTCCACGCGGGAGCCGGGCGGCTCCCGCTCCGGGGGCGCGACGGTGCGTTCACCCGTCGGCCCCGGCCCAGCGCAGCACCCGCGCGGCCAGAAGCGTGACCCAGCGGCTGGGCGCGCCGAGCGCCTCGCCGAGGTCGCACGGGAAGCAGTCGGGGTGGACCGTCTGCAACGGCCACCTGCCGTCCTCGCCGCGGTTGCGGAGCACGACCTCGACCGCCTTCGCGATCCGCTCGTCCGGCACGGCACCGGCCCGCCTGAGGTGATCGAGGCCGCGCAGCACGTCGTAGTGGTAGCCGTGGGGATACGCGAAGCGCAGCCAGGCCGGGTCGATCGCCTCTCCCGTCGACCTCGCACGGAACATGCCCCGCTCGAGCAGGTACTCCTCACCCCGCAGGCGGGCTTCGGTCACGGCGGCCGCGGGAGCGTGCACACGCTCGAACTCGAGGAGCCCCTCGAGGACGCAGATGGTCGTATGGAACGAGGCGCGCGTGCTCGGTGGCGCCTCGCAGTTCCAGCCGCCGTCCTCGAGTTGCTCGCCGAGGAGCCGCTCCACCACGCCGCCCACGTCCTCGCCGAAGTACGCGCCCACGGCAACGATCCTGCCGTTGATGCAGGGCTCCACCTCGCCGTCGAAGAAGGCGCGGCCCCAGTGGGGGTGGGCCACCTCGTCGCGCACGAGGGCCACGGCTCGCCGGGCCCGATCGTCCGCGGGGTCGAGCCCGAAGGCGCGCAGCAGCATCAGGGCGTGGATCGCCGAGCCCTCGGGGGTCTTGGCGAAGGACGTGGGGTGCTCGACGCCCCACCCGCCGCCGCGCTGCTGCTTCGCCAGGTACGCCGCGCCCCACCCGTGGCCGGCGACGCGCGAGCGTTCTCGCCGCACCGCGTCCGCGGACCCGTTCGCGAGGTCCCGCATCGCCTGCCACCGGATCGCGGGATCCGACGCGAGCAACCACTCCAGAACGTCGATGGTTCGTCGCCCCCTTCCGCGCGGGCGATCGCCGTCGGCCTTCCCGACGAGGCCCCGGCGCCCGACGGCTCCATGATGCGCCATGCGCGAGCTCGCGGTGCGTCTACGCCGACGCGCACGGCCGGCCGCGCGGCGGCGGGGCCGCCTGGGTCGCGTCATCGGCGGCGGCGGGGGCGAACCGCCCGGCCGCGCGCCCACGGGGACGTCGGCGCCCCGTGGGCCGCCCCGGTACACTGGAGCGGATCACGTTCTCTCGCGGCCGGCTTCCGCCGGCCGACCCGTACCGGAGGACCGCGTGCTCAGCATCCCCGAGAAGATCGCCTTCGCTCTGGCCGCGCTCGCCAGCCTGTACTTCGCGTGGGTCGGCTTCGCGCGCGTCGTCCGCGTCGTGCGGCGCGGCCAGGGCTCCGCCTTCGCGCGGCTCGACGACGTTCCCACGCGTGCGGGCGAGGCGATCGCGCGCACCCTCGGGCAGCGGACCGTGTTCCGCGACCGCCCGTGGGTGAGCCTGTTCCACAGCTTCATCTTCTACGGCTTCGTGCTGTACCTGTTCGTCAACGCGTTCGATCTGCTCAACGGCTACCTGCCGCGGGCGTGGACGGCCGGGATCGCTCTCGGGGCGCTCGGGAACGCCTACCGGTCCCTGGCCGACGTGCTCACGGTGTTGATCCTGGTCGGCATGCTCTACATGTTGCTGCGCCGCTTCGTGGCGCGGGACCCGCGCCTCGACCAGAACGACCGAACCTTGCTGCACGAGAAGGTTCGCGCCGGCTCCATCCGGCGCGACAGCCTCGTGGTGGGCGTGTTCATCTTGCTGCACGTCGGCTTCCGACTCTTCGGCGAGAGCTTCCTGGTGGCGTCCGAGGGGCGCGACGTGTTCCAGCCGTTCGCCAGCCTGCTGGCCGGCGCGTGGGGGTACGGCGCGGGGCGGGCGTGGGGATGGCACGTCGGCTGGTGGGGGGCGCTCGGTCTCGTCCTGCTGTTCTTGCCGTACTTCCCGCGGTCGAAGCACCTCCACCTCATCGCGACGCCCTTCAACTTCGCGTTCGAGCGTCGCGACGCCGACGGGGCGCGCGTGCCCAGCGGCGCCCTGGAGCCCATCGACTTCGAGGACGAGGCCGCCGAGCAGTTCGGAGCGGCCAGGCTCGAGCACCTTCGCTGGCCGCAGCTTCTCGACCCCTACGCCTGCATCCAGTGCAACCGCTGCTCCAACGTGTGCCCGGCAAACCAGACGGGCAAGGCGCTGAGTCCCGCCGCGCTGGAGATCAACAAGCGCTACGAGCTGAACGTCGTGGGCGCGGGGTTCGCCACCGGCGCCGAGAGCCCCCGCCCGCTCGCCGAGTTCGCCATCTCGCCGGAGGCCGTGTGGGCCTGCACCACCTGCGGCGCCTGCATGGAGGTGTGCCCGGTCGGTTGCGAGCAGATGATCGACATCGTCGACATCCGCCGCGACCTCGTCATGATGCAGGGCGAGTTCCCGAGCGAGCTTCAGACCGCGTTCCGCGGCATGGAGCGCGCCGGCAACCCATGGGGCATCGGGCAGGACAAGCGCATGGAGTGGGCCGAGGGCCTCGAGGTGCCGACCGTGGAGGAGGAGCCCGACTTCGAGGTGCTGTACTGGGTCGGGTGCGCCGGCTCCTACGATCCCGCCGCCCAGAAGACGGCGCGCGCCATGGTGCGCATCCTCCGGCACGCCGGCGTCGCGTACGCGGTGCTGGGCAAGGGTGAGAAGTGCACGGGCGATCCTGCGCGGCGGGCGGGCAACGAGTACCTCTACTACCAGCTCGCGTCCGAGAACGTGGAGGTCCTGAACGCGACGCTGGTCGACGAGACCCTCGACGCGAAGAAGCGCAAGCTCGTGCTCACAACCTGCCCGCACTGCTTCAACGCCTTGCTGCACGACTACCCGCAGCTAGGCGCCGGCGGTTTCGACGTGGTGCACCATACCCAGCTCATCGAACGCCTGATGGCCGAAGGGCGCTTGCCGCCCCTCGCGCTCGAGCGCAGCGCCACGTACCACGACCCGTGTTACCTCGGCCGTCACAACGGCGTGTACGATGCGCCGCGCGAGGTCCTCGCGAGCGGCGGAGCGGCCCCGCGGGAGATGCGTCACCGGCGCAACGACGCGCTGTGCTGCGGCGCCGGCGGGGCGCAGTTCTGGAAGGAGGAGGAGGCGGGGTCGCAGCGCGTCTCCGAGCGGCGCTTCTCCGAGGCGCGCGCCACCGGCGCCGAGGTCGTCGCCACCGCCTGCCCCTTCTGCAAGGTGATGCTCTCGAGCAGCGAGGCCGCCGGGGCCGCGGACGCCCCCGAGGTGATGGACGTCGCTCAGTTGGTCGCCGAGCGGCTCGACGCCATCGAGCGCAGGCTGGGCGCCGGCGCGGCTTGAACGGCCCGGCACACCCCGAGCGATCTGCCCGGCGCGGCCCGCGCGCCGTCGGACCACCCGCGCGGCCGCCCGCGCGCCGGCCCCCCCGCGCCGCCCCAACGGGGACCGCCTGCAGGGTCGCATCCGGGACCGCTCGCGCGTGAGGCGCGGCCACCAGCGGCGTGCACGGGGCGTTCGTGAGTGGCATGTTGGGCACGCGCCGCCCCGCGGCGTCCGTATCCTGGGGTCCTGAGGCGACGGCGGACCGAGCATCTGGCCGCCGCCCGGGCCAAGGAGGCGGACCAACCCGTGAGTGCCGAGCCCGCGTTCGACGCGCGCGCCCTACCCCCTGACGCCCTGTTCCGGCACCATCCGCAACCGATGTGGTTGGTGGACGTCGCCAGCCTGCGGCTGCTGGACGTGAACGTGGCGGCGCTCGAACGCTACCGCATCGAGCGGGCCGCGTTCCTCACGCGCACGCTGCCGGAGCTGTGGATCGGTCCGCCGCCGCGCCTCACGGCGGCGACCTCCGACCCGCACGTGCTGGCCTCCGCCCTCGCGGGTCCGGCGCTGCACCGCCGCGGCGACGGCGGTGCCCTGCGCGTCGAGGTGAGCGCGCGGCCCGTGCAGGCGGCGGGGCGAACGGTGCTGCTGGTGGGGGCGCGCGAGGCCCCGCGCCCCGAGCCTCGGCCGGGTGCCGACGGCGAGCTGGTCACGGCGCTGCTCGAGAACGGCACGGACGCCGTCCTGGTCCTGGATGGCGACCACCGGGTGGAGCAGGCCAACCGCGGCGCGCGGGTGCTGCTGGGCGCGCGGGACGACGTGCTGGTGGGGCTCGAGCTCGCTCAGCTGCTGCCCCAGGGCGACCCGCTGGTGCCGTCGCTCCGCGGCCTGGTCGGTACCGATGCGCTGCGGGCCGAGGTCGAGCTGGTGCGCCTCGACGGCGGTCGGGTGCCCTGCGAGCTGACGTTCCAGCCGCTTCCGCACGGGCGCACCGTTGCCCTGCTGCGCGACGTCACCATGAAGCGGACCGCCGAGCGGGCCCTGGCGCGCAGCGAGCGCCGCTTCCGGGCGCTCATCCAGAACAGCTCCGACATCATCGTCGTGATGGGGATCGACGGCAGGGCAGGGTACGTCTCGCCGTCGGCCGCGCGGCTCGGCTTCAGCGACCCCGGCGCCCGCACCGACCTGCGGCGGGCGGTGCACCCGCGCGACAGGGCCGAGGTCCTGGTCGCGTTCGAGCGCTTGGTGCAGGAGGGCGGCACGCGCACGGCCACCTTCCGTTACCGCGCGCGCGGCGAGTGGCGCTGGCTGGAGGTGGCCGGCACCAACCTGATGGGCGACGTGGACGTGGAGGGGCTGGTGCTCAACGCCCGCGACGTCACCGGCCGCCGCTCGGCGGAGAGCCGGTTGCGCGAGAGCGAGGCGTATTACCGCGCGCTGTTCGAGAAGAGCATGGAGGGGGCGGTGCTGTTCGACCGCAATCAGCGCGTGCGCAGCGTCAGCGGCGGAGCGCTCAAGCTGCTCGGTTACCTGCCCGACGACCTGATCGGCCGGCCCGCCGACGAGCTGATCCACGAGGACGACCGCGACGCGTTCGTCGACGCGCTCGACCTGGTCGAGGCGCTGGCGGGCTCGAGCGAGCACGTCCGCTACCGCTTGCGCGACGCCTCCGGCGGCTGGCACTGGCTCGAGGGCACGGTGACCAACCTGCTCACCGATCCAGACGTGCGCGCCGTGATGCTGAACTTCCGCGAGATCAGCGACCGCGTGCGGGCGATGGAGAAGATCCACGCCCTCAACGGGGAGTTGCGGCGGCGCCTGGCGCACGTGCAGTCCCTGCGGCGCATCGACATGGCCATCACCAACAGCGTGGACGTGCGGCTGGTGCTGGACATCTTCATGGACCAGGTCATCGCCGACCTGGAGGTGGACGCCGTCGCGGTGCTGCTGTTCGAGCCCGGCGCCGCGCGGCTCACGCCGTTCCTGGGGCGCGGCTTCGCCGCGGAGCTCGCGGCGGGGCGAGGCGTGCCGGTGGGCGAAGGGCCCGCCGGGCGGGCCGCGCGCGAGCAGCGCACGGTGTACATCCCGGACCTGCGCTCCGAGGGGGAGCGCGGCTCGGCGGTCGCCGGCGACGCGCAGGCACGCTACGCCAGCTACCTGGCCGTGCCGATGCTCGCGAAGGGGCAGCTTCAGGGAGTCATCGAGCTGTACGCGCGCCGGCGCCTCGAGCCCACCGACGAGTGGTTGGAGTTCCTGGAGACCTACGCCGACCAGGGCGCGATCGCGATCGAGAACTCGCAGCTGCTGACCTCGTTGGAGCGCAGCAACAGCGAGCTGCAGCTCGCCTACGACCGCACCATCGAGGGGTGGGCGTACGCCCTGGACCTCAAGGACGAGGAGACGGCGGGGCATAGCAAGCGCGTCACGGAGATGACGGTGCGGCTCGCGCGGCGGCTCGGGGTGCCGGAGGAGCAGATGGTGCACGTGCAGCGCGGCGCCCTGCTGCACGACATCGGCAAGATGGGGATCCCGGATCAGATCCTGCTCAAGCACGAGGAGCTGACCGAGGACGAGTACGAGCTCATGAAGAGGCACACGATCTACGCCTACGAGCTGCTCTCGCCCATCGAGTTCCTGCGGCCCGCGCTCGACATCCCCTACTGCCACCACGAGAAGTGGGCCGGCGGCGGGTATCCGCGTGGTCTGGCGGGCGAGCAGATCCCGCTCTCGGCCCGCATCTTCGCGGTCGTGGACGTCTACGACGCGCTCACGAGCGACCGCCCGTACCGTCCGGCGTGGCCGGTCGAACGCGCGCTCGCCTACATCCGCGCGGAGTCGGGGCGCCACTTCGACCCGCGCGTGGTCGACGCCTTCTTCTCGTTGGTGGACGAGGGCCTCGTCAACGACGCGTTGACGGAGCGCGCCCTCGCGGCGGCGCGCTCGGCGGCGGAGCGCCGCGGGCGGCGCTCGGGCCTGCCCGATGCCGCCGCCCAACGGCCGGGCACCGGGCTCCCGGAGGCCTGAGCGCGGGGGGTGCCCTGCAGCGTCACGGCGGCGGCGAACGCCGCGAGCGTGGCGCGGGACCACGGCGCCGACCCCGCACGGCGCCTATACTGGCCCGCGTGACCCGCTCGTGAGTCGACGCCTGCGCATCGTGCTGACGGTGGTCGTCCTGCTCGGCGCGGGCGCTTTCGCCTACAGGCTGGGCGTCCGCTTGCGGCCCGCCCCGGAACCGGCCGGAACGGCGCTGCAGAACCCCGTGGACGTCTCGAACGTCGCGCTGGTGGACGATGCCGGCAGGAACGTGACCCTCGGGAGCTACGCGGGCGACGTGGTGCTGGTGTACTTCGGCTACACGCGCTGCCCCGACGTGTGCCCGCTGACGATGTCGCGCCTGGCCAAGGCGTACCGCGACCTGGGCTCCCCGTCGGATCTGGACGTCGTGATGATCAGCGTCGATCCCGAGCACGACACGCCCGAGGTCATCGGGCCCTGGGTGCGCCACTTCGATCCCGCCTTCACCGGGCTGACGGGCAGCAACCGGCAGATCGCCGAGGCCGCCAAGACCTTCTTCATCGGCTACCGCGGCGGCGCGGCCGACGGCATCAAGCACACCGACGTCGTCGTGGTGGTGGACCGCGAGGGACGGATGCGTCTCATCTACGGGCAGGACCGGATCGTGGCCCTCGAGGACGATCTGCCCGCGTTGTTGAAGGCGTCGAGCTTCTAGAGGCGCTCGCCGCGCGGGCTCATGCCGCCGACGTCTCCCTGAGCTGCTCGAGGGCCTCGCGTTGCGCGGGCGCGAGCGTGACGAGCGCGCGGCCGTCGTCGATGATCAGCTGCTGCTCGCCCTGCGCACGGTCGAAGCGGGTGTACAGCAGCAGCGGAGTGCCTTCGGCGTCGGTGGCGTGGGCGCTGAGGAAGGACGGCCGCCCCGCCAGGACCGCCTCGGCCATGACGCGAACGCGGAAGCTGTCGCTGCAGCGGAGCTGTCTGGGAAGGTCGTGGATGCGTAGCGTCATCGTGTTCACCTCGGGGCGCGCCGGCCGACGCGGGCCACCCTGCACCGCCGTCGCATCGCGGGCGCGCCGTAGCTGCGGTCGTGGAGCAGGTCCCGCCTACCCCTCGCCGCGCCCTCCCGACCATCGTAGGACCACCGACGATCCGAAGCTGTATTCATAGATTACAGAGTGGGATACAAAGCGTGTTGTGTGAAACGCCGCACGTTCGAAGGTGTCGGGAGGGTGTGGCTTACGCTTCAAGGCTCCGGCGCGGCTCGGCGCCGCGCGCCGGTCCATGGGGGGCCACCGCTCCGAGCGCCGTGTCGGCACCGCCGGTGGTGCGTGCCGGGCGATCAGGCCAGCGCGGACTCGGCGGCGAAGTCTCGCAGCGGTTCGCGTCGGAACTGGTAGCGGCCTCGCGTGCCCGCGACCAGGCCGCGCCCGCGAAGCTGGCCGAGCACCGCCGTGGTCGTCTCGCGCGCGGCGCCGACCATGGCCGCGAAGTTGTCGTGGGTGAGCGGAAGGGTGAGCCTCACCAGGCCGTCGTCGGACAGCTGTCCGAAGCGGTCGCCGAGGCGCAGGAAGGTTCGCGCCAGGCGCGTGTCGACCGGCAGCTCGCCGTCCTCCAGGGCATCGGTGACGCGGGCGAGCTGCTCGCCGGCCGCGCGGAACAGCGCAGGCTCGAGCTGACGCGCCTGGTCGCGCGGCAGGATCCCCACGACGACGCTCGCGCTGAGCGCCTCGGCGCTCTCGCGCAGCACGTGCACCCCCGGCGCAAGCGCACCGATGAGGTCGCCTGGACCCGCCACGCCGACGATGCGCTCCTTGCCGTTGAGCACATCGATGCTGAGCTTGAGCAAGCCGCGCTCCACGCGGCACACGGTATCTGCCACGTCACCGGCGCGGTACAGCGCCTCGCCACGCCCGAGCTCGCGCCGCACGAAGGCTGCGAGCACGTCCGCCGGTGGAGGTGGCGGAGCGTGCCGGACGTGGAACAGCGTACCGTCCATGCCTGCCGTCATGCCTGATTGTAGTCGTTCCTGGCCGTCACGGGGTGTTCGATGCCTTGCATCGGCCCAGGACGCTTGGGCCGATGCCGGGCGCCCGTCGCACGCCGAGGCCGCCCGCCCGCCGCACGCGGATGGCGTGCGCGCGTCTCACGCCGCAGCCGTGCGCCCGCCTCACGCCGTGACCGCTTCCCGCTCGAAGGCCACGCGCCCGTCGACCATGGTGAGCCGCGGCCAGCCTCGCAGGCGCTCGCCGGCCCACGGGCTGAAGCGGGCCTTGCTCACGAAGCGCGCGGGTTCCACGGCGCGCTCGTCGTCGAGGTCGAGCACCACGAGGTCGGCGGGACGCCCGGGCTCGAGCCGCGGCCGCGGCCATCCCATCACATCGGCGGGACCGTCCTGCAGCGCGCGCAACAGCGTCGCGAGCTCGATACGGCCGGTCGCCACCAGGCGCGTGTACAGCAGCGCGAACGCCACCTCGATGTTCGGCAGCCCGAAGGGCGCTTCGAGGAGGTCGCGCTCCTTCTCCGCGCGCGTGTGCGGCGCGTGATCGGTGCCGATGCTGTCGACCAGGCCCTCGCGCAGTCCCGCGACGAGCGCGTCGACGTCGGCCGCGGTGCGCAGGGGGGGAGCCACCTTGAACACCGGGTCGAACGACCCCAACGCGGCGTCGGTGAGGGTCAGGTGGTGGGGCGTGACCTCGCACGTGACCGGCGCGCCCTGCTCCTTGAACCAGCGCACCACCGCGAGGCCGCGCGCCGACGACACGTGGGCGATGTGGACGCGCGCGCCGGTGAGCGCCGCGATCTCGCAGTCGCGGTAGATCATGGCCGCCTCGGCCGCGACCGGATTCCCCGGCAGGCCGAGCGCCTGGCTCACCTCGCCCTCGTTCATGACCCCGTCGGCCCGCAGGCCCGGGTCCTCGGAGTGCGTCTGGATCACGAGCCCGAGCTCCGCGGCGTACTCGCACGCCCGGCGCATGAGGTGCGCGTCGGCGACGGGCACGCCGTCGTCGGTGATCATCACGGCCCCGGCGGCCTTCAGGGCGGCGAAATCGGTGAGCCGCGCGCCCAGCAGCCCGCGGCTGAGCGCGGCGGCGGGACGCAGGCGTGCCAGGGCGAGACGCTCGCTCTTCGCCACCAGGTCGGCCACGAGGCCGGGCTCGTCGACCACGGGGTCGGTGTTGGCCATGCTCACGACCGTGCCGTAGCCGCCCGCCGCGGCGGCGGCCAGGCCGCTGGCGAGGTCCTCCTTGACCTCCTGCCCGGGCTCCCGCAGGTGCGCGTGCAGGTCGAGGAACGCCGGGGTGACCACGGCGCCGCCGGCGTCGACCTCGAGGGCCGAGGAGGCGGGCGCATCGACGCCCGCGATGAGGCCGTCCTCGACACTCAGGTCGTGAACGCCGTGCTCGCCGTCGCCGTCGACGAGGTGCGCGTTGCGCAGCGTCCAGCGCCCGCCGCCGGCGCGTTCCGGACCGCCGCGTGCCATCAGCGTTTCCCCACCAACAGCGCGTACAGCACCGCCATGCGGATCGGCACGCCGTTCGCGACCTGCCGTTCGATGACGCTGCGGGGGCCGTCGGCCACGTCGCCGGCGATCTCCACGTCGCGGTTCAACGGACCCGGATGCATCACCACCGCGTCCGGATGCGCGCCCGCGCAGGGCGCTCTCGGTCACCTGGTAGCGCGCCACGTACTCGGCCGTCGACGGCAGGAGCCCCGAGGTCATGCGCTCCCGCTGGAGCCGCAGCGCCATCACCGCGTGGGCGCCCTCCACCGCCTCCTCGAGACGGTGCGTCCGCCGAACGTCCGGTGCGACCTCGGGCGGCAGCAGCGTGCGCGGACCGCACAGGACCACCTCACCGCCGAGGCGACGCCACAGGTCCACGTTGGAGCGCGCCACGCGCGAGTGCACGATGTCCCCGACGATCGCCAGGCGCATCCCCGGCCAGGCGTCGAAGCCACGGAAGCGCTGCCGGAAGGTGTAGGCGTCCAGCAACGCCTGGGTGGGGTGCGCGCGCCGCCCGTCGCCGGCGTTCACGATGGCCGCGTCGGTCCAGCGCCGGAGCTGATGCGGTACGCCCGCCACGGGGTGGCGCACGACGTAGAGGTCCGCTTGCATCTGGTCGATCGTGCGCAGGGTGTCCTTGAGGCTCTCGCCCTTCGAGAGGCTCGAGGCGCCCGCCGCGAACGACACGACGTCGGCGCTCTGGGCGCGCGCGGCCCGTTCGAAGCTCAAGCGCGTACGCGTGCTGTTCTCGAAGAACAGCGTGCCGATGGTGAAGCCCTGCAGCGCGGGCACCTTCTTGATGGTGCGCTGCATCACCTGCGCCATGACGTCGGCGGTGTCGAACAGGCCGGCGATCTCGGCCGCCGACCAGCCGTCGAAGTCGAGCAGGTGCCGGTGCCGCTGCGCCGCCGCACCGTGGGCGGCGCTCCGTTCCGCGGGGGCGGCGATCACGGCGCGACCTCCACGAGCTCGACCGCGTCCTCCTCGTCGACCTCCCGGACCTTCACCTTGACGATCTCGAAGCGGCTGGTGGGCACGTTCTTGCCGACGTAGTCCGCGCGGATCGGCAGCTCGCGGTGGCCGCGATCGACCAGCACGGCGTACTGGATCACGGAGGGGCGTCCCATGTCGATGAGCGCGTCGAGCGCCGCGCGCGCCGTGCGGCCCGTGTACAGCACGTCGTCGCACAGCACGATGCGGCGCCCGTGGACGTCGAAGGGCACCTCGGTCTTCTTCACGACGGGCTGCAGGGCGATCTCGGTGAGGTCGTCGCGGTAGAGCGTGATGTCGAGCTTGCCGATGTCCGGGGTGACGCCCTCGAAGGACGCGATGAGCCCCGCCAGCCGCTCGGCGACCGGCACGCCGCGGGTGTGGATGCCGACCAGAGCGAGATTCTCGGCTCCCTTGTTGCGCTCCACGATCTCGTGCGCGATGCGCGTCAACGCCCGCGCGACCTCGTCGCCGTCCATCAGGCGGGCCTTCGTCCTCATGGTCATCGCTGCGTCTCCGTTCCGTCGCGCCACGGCACGGGGCCGGGTACATGAACGACGCCACCGCCGGTGGCGATGGCGCGGCACGATGTCGGGTTGTGTGATCACGACCGTCACGCTCCTTCTCGGCCTCTCCGGACCGACTTAAAGGCTGGCACCACTGTACCTCCGGGCTTCGACGCGCGCAACGAGCGCCCCTCTGCGGGTCCCTGACGGGGGTCGGAGCCGCACCCCCGCGGGTATCCTGCGGCATGTCCACGTTGCTGCTTGCCGTCGATCCGAACGAACTCCCCGCGGGCGCCGAGGCCGAGTTGCGCGCGGCCGCGGGCGGGCGTCGCCTGCTGCTGACGAGCGACCCCGAGGCGATGGAGGCGGTGCTCGACGACGTCGAGATCGCGGCCGGCCTCGGGCCGCACGACCTGCTGGCGCGCATGCCGCGGCTGCGCTGGTTGCAGCTGTGGTCCGCCGGCGCCGACTGGCTGCCACGCCGCCACCCGGAGCTGGTCGAGCGCGACGACCTCACGGTCACCAGCGCCGTGGGGATCCACGCCATCCAGATCGGAGAGCACGTGTTCGCGCTCCTGCTCGCGCTGGTGCGCGACCTGCCGGAGGCGGTGCGGGCACAAGACGAGCACCGCTGGCGGCGGGCCGGCCACGACGACGGCGGGGTGCGGGTGCGCGAGCTGTACGACATGACGCTGCTCGCGGTCGGCGTCGGCGCCATCGGAGCGCGCGTGGCCGAGCTGGGGCGCGCCTTCGGCATGCGGGTCGTCGGCGTGCGCCGGCATCCCGAGCAGTCGGTGCCGGGCGTGGAGCGCATGGTGGGACCAGGCGCGCTCGCCGCCGTGGTCGCCGAGGCGGACGCGGTGGTCGTCACGTTGCCGCGCACGGCGGAGACGGCCGGTACCTTCGACGATGCCCTGCTGCGCCGGATGAAGGCGGGCGCGCTGATCGTCAACGTCGGCCGCGGCGGCACGATCGACGAGCCCGCGCTGATCGACGCGCTGCGGGAGGGGCGCCTGGGCGGCGCGGGACTCGACGTGACCGAGCAGGAGCCCCTGCCGCCCGACTCCCCCCTGTGGGACGCGCCGAACGTGCTCGTCACGAGCCACTACGCCGGGCTGACCCCGCGCTACCACGAGCGGGCGCTGGCGCTGTTCCTCGACAACCTGCGGCGCTACGACGCCGGGGAGCCGCTGCGCAACGTGGTGGACAAGCGCCTGGGCGCTTGAGGCGGCGATCCGGGAGCCCGCGCGGTGCGTGGTATCGTGCCGGGAAATCGCCAAGATTCCGCGTCACCGACGAGGTATCGGGGCGAAGGAGCCAGGAGGAGCCATGACCCAGACCCATGCCCCGACGGCCCCCGAGGGGGCGTCCTCGAACGTGCCGGCCTACGGCAACCTCATCGGCGGAGCCTCGGTCCAGAGCCCGGCCGATTTCGTGTCGCGCAACTCCAGCAACCTCTCCGACGAGATCGGTCGCTTCCCCGAAGCCACCCGCGAGCAGGTTCGCGACGCCTTCCTGGCTGCGCGCGCGGCGTTCGAGGGCTGGAAGCGCACCCCCGCGCCCGTGCGGGGCGAGCTCGTCGGCGCGATCGGCGTGGCGCTCGCGCGCGAGAAGGAGAGCCTCTCCCGGCTGGTGACGCGGGAGATGGGCAAGACCCTGAAGGAGGCGCGCGGCAGCGTGCAGGAGGCGATCGACACCTGCCACTTCTTCCAGTCCGAGGGGCGTCGGCTGTACGGGCAGACGGTGCCGTCGGAGATGCCGAACAAGGAGCTGCTCACCTACCGCCGCCCCCTGGGCGTCGTCGGGATCGTCACGGCGGGCAACTTCCCGATCGCCGTGCCGAGCTGGAAGATCGTCCCGGCCCTGCTGACCGGCAACACCATCGTATGGAAGCCGAGCGAGGACGCGCCGGCCGTTGCCTACGCCTTCGCGCGCCTCATCGAGGAGGCGGGGGTGCCGGCCGGGGTGCTCAACGTGGTCTTCGGCGGCGGCAAGGGCGCCGCGGGCGAGTTCATGGTGGACATGATGGACGAGGGCCTGGCCGACAAGTTCGCCTTCACCGGCTCGACGGCGGTCGGGCGGCACATCGGCGAGGTGGCCGGCCGCAACCTGCTGCACCCTACGCTCGAGCTCGGCGGCAAGAATCCGCTGGTCGTCCTTCGCGACGCCGACCTGGACAACGCGGTCGAGGGAGCCGTATTCTCGGCCTTTGCGACAGGCGGCCAGCGCTGCACGTCGGCCGGCAACATCATCGTCGACGCGCCCATCTACGACGCGTTCAAGGAGCGCTTCCTCGCGCGCGTGCGCGAGATCGCGATCGGCGACCCCAACGTGTACCCGGAGCAGGTGCTCTACGGCGCCTTCATCAACGAGCGCTTCTTCCAGCGGTGGCAGGAGCACTACCGCTGGGGACGCGAGGACGGCGCCACGCTGCTGTACGGCAGCGGGCGCATCTCGCGCGACGACCGTCCCGAGGGGTTCCTGGGCGACCCGGACGCCGCCTACTACGGTTGGCCGACCGTGTGGGAGGGTGTGAGGCCCGGCATGCGTCAGTTCCAGGACGAGATCTTCGGTCCCACCATCAACCTCGTGCGGGTCGACGGCATCGACGAGGCCATCGCGACGGCCAACGCCGTCGACTACGGCCTGTCGAGCGCCGTGTACACCAACTCACGCGAGTGGGCCTACCTGTTCAAGGACCGCATCGAGGCGGGGATGACCTCGATCAACAACACCACCGTCGGGGCCGAGGCCCACATGCCCTTCGGCGGCGTGAAGGGTTCGGGCAACGGCACGCGCGAGTCCGGCATCTGGGTGGTCGAGTTCTATACCGCCTGGCATGCCGTCAACGACGATGTCTCGGGTCGCCTTCAGTTGGCGCAGATGGACACCGCCTACGTCGATCCGAAGCCGCCGGTGGACGTGGCCGAGCTGTTCTGAGCCGTCCGGCCCGAGGCGCGAGGGCCGGGCGGCGCTCAGCGCTCGCGCTCGAGCAGCTTCGACAGGCGCTGGTCCTGCAGCAGCTTCTTGATGTCCTGGACGCGGTCCTTGCGCAACACGAGCACGGTGTTCCCGCGCTTGACCAGTACGAGGTCCTGCACCCCGAGCGTGACCACCACGTCGTCCGGATCCTCGGTGTAGATGATGTTGCCGGAGGCGTCGAGGCCGACGTGCTGCCCGACGACCGTGTTCGGGTCGCCGTCGTCCCCGGTGACGTGGTGGCGCAGCAGCCGCTCGAGGGCCACCCAGTCGCCGATGTCGTCCCAGGCGAAGGCGCCCGGAACGACGTAGGCGCGCTCCGTGCGCTCCATCAACGCGAAGTCGATGGAGATCTTCGTCAGCTCGGGGAAGATCTCGGCCACGGCGTCGCGCTCGAAGCCGTCGCGCAGCGGGCGCATCAGGCCGGGCGCGTGGGCGTCGAGCTCGCTCAGGGCGACGTCCACCGACCACACGAAGATGCCGGCGTTCCACAGGTAGCCGCCGGAGGCGAGGAACGCTTCGGCAGTGCGCGCGTTGGGCTTCTCGACGAAGCGGGCGACGTGGAAGCCCGGGCCCTCGGCGGCGCCCTGTTCGATGTACCCGTAACCGGTGGCCGGTCGGGTGGGTGCGATGCCGATGGTGACCAGCCCACGCGCGTCCTCGGCGAGCCGCGCCGCGTCCGAGACGACGGCACGGAAGCCCTCGCCGTCGCCGATGCGGTGGTCGGACGAGAACATCCCGCAGGTCACCGGCCCGAACCGCCGCCGGATGTGCAGGCAGGCCAGCGCGATGGCCGGACCGGAGTCGCGCCCCACGGGCTCGATCAGGAGGTTCTCGTCGGGCACGTCAGCGAGCTGTTCGCGTACGAGGTCCACGTAGCGCTCCCCGGTCGCCACGAGGACCCGCTCGGCCCCGCCGGCGAGCGGCAGGACGCGATCGTAGGTCGCCTGGATGAGGGTCCGTCCCGAGCGGTCGAGATCGAGGAACTGCTTCGGCCGCTCCGCGGTCGAGAGGGGCCAGAAGCGCTGCCCCTGACCGCCGGCCATGATGACGGCGACGAACGGCTTCATGCGGTCCCCTCGGATGTGCGGTGGCGCGGGGGCGGAGCGGGCGCCGGCGTCAACGCCCGAAGCGGCGCACCCGCGCCTGGAAGCTGCGCACGGCGCGCAGGAAGTCGAGCTTGCGGAACTCCGGCCAGAAGGCGTCGCAGAAGTAGAACTCGCTGTACGCGGTCTGCCACAGCAGGAAGCCCGACAGCCGGACCTCGCCGCTGGTCCGGATGACGAAGTCGGGGTCGGGAGAGCCCGCGGTGTAGACGTGCCGGCCGATCTCGTCGGCGTGGAGCGACGCGGCGGCGGTCTCGAGGTCCGCGCCGCGCGCGGCCTTCTCGAGCAGCAGCTCGCGCACGGCGGCGACGATCTCCTCACGGCCGCCGTAGCCGAGCGCGACGTTGACGTGCATGCCCGTGTAGTCGCGGGTGGCGTCCTCCATCTGGCGCAGGGCCTCCTTGGCCTCGGCCGGGAAGTCGTCGATGTCGCCGATGACGCGCACCCGCACGCCGTTGGCGTGCAGGCGCTGGTCGTTCAGCAGGTCGCGCGCCTGCCGGCCGAAGAGGCGGTGGAGGTGCGCCACCTCGTCCGGGCTGCGGCTGCGGTTGTCGGTGCTGAACCCCCACAGGGTCACGTGCGAGATGCCGAGCTCGAGGCACCAGTCGAGCACTTCGCGCGCCTTGCCGGCGCCGTAGTCGTGGCCCGCGGCCACGTCGAGGCCGGCCAGCCTGGCGAAGCGACGGTTGCCGTCCATGATGATGCCGATGTGGCGCGGCAGGTGTTCCGACGCGCGCACGGCGGTGAGCAGGCGACGCTCGTACAGCCAGTAGAGCGGTCGCGTCAGCGCGCCCACCCAATGGACCGCGCGTCGCGATCGCGGCACCGCCTGAGCCTGGGTACTCACCGGGTCAGTCTACCGCGCCCGCGCGGCCGGGTCCGGGTCCCCCTTCACGTCGCGGCGCGTGCGTCAGCGGGCGCCGCGACGGCGCAGGACGACCTCGGGCGTCTTGGCGAGCAGGATCACGTCCCACCAGAACGTCCAGTTGCGGATGTAGTGCGCCTCCATCGCCAGGCGCTCGTCGAAGGTGACCTCGTTGCGCCCCGACACCTGCCAGTACCCGGTCATGCCCGGCTTGGCCCTGAACAGCATGTCGCCGTAGGTTCCGATCTCCGGCAGCTCGCTGGCGAGGTACGGGCGCGGGCCCACGAGGCTCATCTGCCCGACGAGCACGTTGAACAGCTGGGGCAGCTCGTCGAGGCTCACGCGCCGCAGCCAGCGGCCCGCGCGGGTCAGCCGCGGGTCGTCGTCCAGCTTGTGGAAGCGCCTGTACTGGTCGGAGAGTTTCGGGTCGGTCTTGAGGAGGTCGCCCAGGCTGCCCTCGGCGTCCTCCCGCATGGTCCGGAACTTCAGGCAGCGGAAGAGGCGCCCGTTCTGACCCACGCGCTCGCTGCGGTGGAAGCCGGAGCCGCGGCTGTCGACCCTCACCCACACGTAGAGGCCGAGCAGCAGGGGGGAGAGCACCAGGGTGAGCAGGCCGCCGCCGATGAGGTCGATCGCGCGCTTGAAGACCCGGTTGCCGGTCGAGATGAGGCCGATGCGCACCTCGATCGCCAGCCTGCCGTCGAGGCTGCTGGCGTACACGTCCTCCGCGGGCAGGCCCGCGAGGTCGGGCACGAACTGGACGCGCTCGAGCGAGCGGGCGCTGTGGTCGAGGAGGTCGCGCAAGGCGGCCTGCGGGATCGACGGGATGGCCACGATGGCGTGGCGCACGGCGCGGCGGCGCACGTACGCCTCGACGTCCGCCAGCGTCCCGGCCACCGGGATGCCGTACACCGAGCGTCCGCGCAGGACCGGGTCGTCGTCGAAGAAGGCGACGGGGTGGAGGCCGTCGAGGGGCTTGCGCAGGAGCCCGGCGGCGAGGCGCGTGCCGGTCTCGCCGGCGCCCAGGATGACCGCGTCGCGCCCCCACAGACCCGCCCCGTGCATGATCCGTTTCGCCGCGGCGCGCCCCAGGGGGAGGAACGTGGCCGAGAACAGCCACAGCAGCGCGAGCTCTCCCGGGCTGGTCGTCAACGCCGCTCCGAAGGGAACGGACGCGGCGGCCAGCACGAGGGTGGCGCCGGTCACGCCCGACACGTGGCGGCCGAGCTCCTGCGCGGGGGTCAGGCCGTACCCCGGGTACAGCCGCTCGCGCCACACCATCAGCGGCCACAGGAGGAGGAGGTACACCAGGACGCTGTTGAGCGGGGGCGCGCCGGCGCCTATCCCCAGCACCCGGGCCAGCCAGCGCGCCGCGAGCAGCGCGGCGAAGGCGGCCGCGAAGTCGGTGGCGGCGAGCGCCATGCGCACCACCGATTGGCGCCCCTGGGCGCGCACCGAGGGGTCGAGCGTGCGGGCGTCGGCGGCGCGCCAGCCGGCGAGGGCCGCGAGCGGGTACAGCACCCCGCTGTAGAACAGCGTGAAGTCGAGCATGTTCGCCAGCAGCACGGCGCCGATCGTCGCCAACAACGGCAGGTCGGCGCGCAGGGCCGCGGGGACGATGAGGGCGACCAGCAGCGCGAGCAGGCCCAGCAAACCGAGCATCCCGCCCTCGAACGCCGTCTGGAGCACCAGGTTGTGGGCGTGGGCCGGGGTCACGTGGAGCCGGTCCCCGTTGGGCCAGCGCTCGTTGTAGTACGAGGCGAAGGTGTCGGCCCCCCAGCCGAGCAACGGGCGTTGCAGGAAGCCCTGGATCGCCGTGCTCCAGTACGGGATGCGGGCGACGCCGAAGTCGAGGCCCTCGTCCGCCGCGCCGGGCACGTAGTCGTGGAGGGTGTCCGACGCCTCCAGCTGGAAGCCGGCGAAGGCGGCCGTCGCGCCGCCACCGGCGCGCACGTCGGGCGCGAGCCCCAGGTACCACGGGAGGTTGTCGTCCTGGCCGTCGTAGCGGAAGGTCACGAACACCCGCCGCCAGTCGCCTGCGGTGTCGGCGATGCCGCTCGCGAGCACGGTGCCCGGACCGCTCACGCTGGCGCGCCACGCCCCGTCGCGCAGCGTCGCGCTCAGGATGAACGCGCGCGGCTCCTCGCCCACGCGGTACTGACCCCACCCCTGGATGCCGGGGATGCCGGACGCGTCGGAGCGGATCCACGCGCTGACGGTGTAGGTGGTGGAACCCTGCAGCGTGGTGGACTGCTGCAACCGCAGCCAGCCGTCGCGCCCGCGCTTCTCGACGTCGTACACCGCCAGGCTGCGGCCCCCGAGGGTGGCGCGCGACGACCTCACGCGAACCCAGCTCGTGTCCCACCAGTCGCCGTTGGGCACCTCGGTTCCCTGCAGGAGGTTGGCCGAGGCGTTCGCCTGGCCGGGCTCCACGAGGAACCCTACGCGGCCCCAGCCGAGCAGCGGCGCGAGCCCGGCCGCCACCGCCACCATGACGCAGGCGACGCCGATCTCCAACAGCCGCGTGCCGAGGCTGCGGCGCGGCGCGGTCGCGAGCAGCACGACGGCGACGAGGACCCAGCCGATGGCGGCCTCACGGCTGCCGGAGATGAGGATGCCCGCCGCCGCCAGGGCGAGGCTCGCGAGCCGCACCCCCGGCGTCACGCTGATCACGGCGATGGCCGCGCCCAGCGTCAGGACGGTATGCCCAACGAGCGCGGGCGGGGAGCTCCACACGATCGCCTGCGCGATGGTCGGCGAGGTCCCGAAGTGCAGCGCCTCGATCCCGCGCGCGCTGAGCACGACCACGCTCGCGAGCCCGATCAGCATGCCGACGGCGATGAGCCGCGGGCTGAGCAGGGATCGGGCGGGCTCGTGGAGCTTGCGGAAGGCGTGGAACAGCGCCCAGGCCGCGGCGATCTCGGCGGCCATGCCGAGGGCCTGCACGAGCTGCCCGTGCAGGGCCAGCGGGAGCGCGAGCAGCAGCGCCCCGAGCCCCCACACGATGTCGGTGAGGCCCAGGCGCCAGCGCGACGAGAGGCCGAAGAGGACCGCGACGAAGGGGGCCAGCCCGGGCAGGAAGGAGAACCCGAAGCCGACGAGCAACGACATGCCGAGGACCAGCGGTTGCGTCACGAACTCCCCTCTTCCGGCCCCATTATCGGGGACCGCGCCACCTTCCTGGCCGCCCCGGAGCACGAGAACGTGCGGCGATGCGGCCGGTCGCGCGGTGCCACGCGGTCAGGGCCGCGCCGCCAGGGCCGCGCTGGCCCTGCGGGCCCCGCCTCACGCCCCGCCTGGCGCCCCGCCTCACGCCGCGCCTCACGCCCCGCCGGCAGGGACGGCCTGGCCCGTCCAGCGCGTCAACAGCTCGGCCATCCGTTGGCGGAAGCGGTCCTTTCCGAATGTCTCGGCGTGCGCCCGGATGGTGTCCGGATCGAAGCGCCCCTCGGCCGCCTCGAACGCGCGCACCGCGGCCGCGACGGCCGCCGGCGAGCGCTGCTCGAAGAACAGGCCGGTCGGGCGCTCGCCGCCCAGGGGGCGCACGCTCTCCAGCGCACCGCCGCGCCCGTACGCGATGACGGGCGTGCCGCACGCCTGGGCCTCGAGCGGCGCGATGCCGAAGTCCTCCTCGGCGGCGAAGAGGAAGGCGCGCGCCGACGCCAGCCGGCCCCTCAGGACCTCGAGCGGCTGGAAGCCGAGGATCTCGACGTTCGGCCCGGCGCGTCGCCGCAGCCCGTCGAGCTCCGGACCGTCGCCCAGCACCACCAACCGGCGGTCGGGCAGCAAGGCGAAGGCGTCGACCACCACGTCCACCTTCTTGTAGCCGACGAGCCGTGAGGCGGTGACGTAGTGCTGCCGCGGGGAGCGGCCGACGGCGAACGCGTCGACGTCGACGGGCGGGTGCACCACGACGGCGTCCCGCCGGTAGGTCTTGCGGATGCGCCGCGCGATGAAGTCGGAGTTGGCGACGAAGTGGTCGACGCCGAGCGCGCTGCGAGCGTCCCACAGCCGCAGGTAGTGCAGCAGGGCCCGCGCGGCCAGTCCCCGCACCCCGCGGTCGAGCCCCGCGTCCCTCAGGTACTCGTGCTGCAGGTCCCAGGCGTAGCGCATGGGGGAGTGGACGTACGACACGTGCACCTGATCGGGTCCCGTGATCACGCCCTTCGCCACCGCGTACGAGCTCGAGACGACCAGATCGTACGCGCCGAGATCGAATTGCTCGACGGCCAGGGGCATGAGGGGAAGGTACCGGCGGTACGCGGTCCGCGCCCCAGGGAGGCGCTGGATGGCGGAGGTCGTCACCGTGCGCCCGCCCAGGAACGCGCGCTGGTCCTCCGGCAGGAACTCGACCATGCTGAAGACATCGGCTCCGGGGAGCAGGTACAGCAGCTCCTCGAGGACCTTCTCGGCGCCCCCGTAGGTCACCAGCCAATCGTGCACGATGGCGGTCTTCACGGCGCCGCGTCGCGCCCTTCCGGGCTCCCTTGCCCGCCGGCCGGAGGCGCCACGACGCTGCGCCGCGCGGGAGGGTCGCCGTTCATCGCGAGCGACACCGCGACCAGGACGCCGATGGAGAGCAGGGTGGTGTCGAAGATGTTCATGAAGAGGACTCCCGCGACGGCGATCGTCGCGGGGAGGCCCGCGCGACGCCACGCAGCGACGAGCATACCGCCGGTGAGCGCGAAGGCGCACACGAGCCCGACCACACCGTAGAGGGACGCCATCTGGAGCCAGAAGTCGTGGGCGTGGAGCACCGCGATGCCGCCCGAGCCGCCGTGCGCGCCGGCCCACACGGCCCCGAAGGTGGTGCCCGCCCCCGCCAGCCCCCGCACGGGGTGCTCGGCCAGGGCCCGCAGCGCGACACCCCAGATGGCGGGGCGGGGGACCTGTTGCCCCAGGTTGAGGGTCAGGTCCCGCGCCGGCCCCACGCGCAGCAGGCTGGCGGCGATCAGCGCCGCCGCCGCCAGCGCGATGGCGACGACCAGCACGGCGAGCGCGCGGCGGTGGCGCCGGCCGCGCACGACGAGCAGGAGCCCGCCGAACAGGGCGAGCGCCGCCAACGCCGTGCGGCTCCCCGTCCACCACACCGCCAGCACGCCCGCGAGGAACGCGATCGTCGCGGGCGCCGCCGTCGGAGCTGCGGCGAGCGCCACCAGCGCCAGGGCCGCCAGCGCGTGGCCGGCGAGGTTGGGGTCGGCGGCGCCGAGGCTCTGGCGCAGGACGGGGGTCAGGGGACGGGCGCCGCCACCGGTGAGCCGCACGTCGCGCACCGCCACGCCGAGCGCGTGCGTGGCGAGCGCGGCCGTCGCCGTCCGCGCGCCCGCCGGCGCGTCGAGCTCCACGTGCACCTCCTGCCAGCGCGCGGTGGGCCGAAGGGTGCGGGTCGACCGGCTCGAGCCGCCCGGGCCCTGCGCCGTGAGGACGACCGTCACGCCATCGGGCTCGAGCGCGCCGACGGTGCGCCAGGCGCCGCCGCGGAGCTCGTCGACCTCCACGTGGCGGGCCTCGAGCACGCTCCCCTCGAAGTTGTTGAGCACGACGCGCAGCACGCCGGAGCGGGCGGCGGCGGGCACCGTCCAGGTGAGCGACGACGTGCTCCACGACGTGCCGACGGCCGCCGCCAGGCACGCCCGACCGCCGCCCTCGCCCCACACCTGCAGCCACGGGCCGCGGCACGGGGCGGGATCGATCGGCGCCGGCGCCCGCAGGTCGAGCGTGAGCCGGAAGGTGCGGCCGCCGAGGGGCTCGCCGAGGTCGAGGAAGCGTTGCACGTAAGGGTCGCCGCGCGGCCCGAACGCGAAGCGGGCGAAGGTGCCGCCCTCGCCGTCGCGCCGCTCGAGCATCACGGGGCCGTGGGCGTACCAGTCCCACCCGACGGTGCCGGCCACGCGCCGCACGGACATCGACAGCTCCAACCTCGCCGCCGCCGCCGCCTCGAGGTGCCAGGCGCGCTGCCGGGTGCCGGAGATCCTCTCGCCGGCGCGCGCGATCGCGCGCGCGGCCTGCCAGGCGCTGTCGTCGCCCACCTGCGTCGCGAACAGCCTCCCGGCGGCCAGCTGCGTGCCGGTGAGGGCGAGGGCGGTCGCGACCAGGCCGACGCTCAACGCGCGCGCCAGGGCGCCCGCGGGGGGGCGCGCGAAGGCGAGGATGGCGAAGCCGAGCAGCGCCTGCCCCGCGAAGGCGGCGGCGGCGAGCGGGTGACCGGCGAGCAGCAGCAGCAGCGCCGGCGGCACCCCGAAGGCCGCCCACAGCAGGGCGTCCGAGCCCCGCCACCGGCCGGCGGCGCCGGCGGCGCCGAGGGCCAGCAGGGAGGCGGCCGGCAGCGGCGCCCAGGGCAGCAGGAAGCCCCCGGCCGCGACGAGCGCCCGGCGCAGGCGCGGCATCAGGCGGAGGCGCGCGGCCCGCGCGACGCGCCGGCGAACCTGTCGATGGCGTCCAGCCATGCGCGCGCCGACGCGTCCCACGTGAATGCCTCGGCCCGGAGGCGGCCGCGGCGTTTCAGGTCGGCTCGCAGGTCGGCGTCGGACATGACGCGCTCGAGCGCCCGCGCGATGTCCTGAGGGTCGGAGGGATCGACGTACAGCGCCGCGTCGCCGCACACCTCGGGCAGGGACGCCGCGGTCGAGACGATGACGGGGCAGCCGAGCCGCATGGCCTCCAAGGGCGGGATGCCGAACCCCTCGTACCTCGACGGGTGGACGAAGGCTTGGGCGTGGTCGTAGAGCGTGGCCAGCTCGGCGTCGCTCACGTATCCGAGGCGGCGCAGGTGCGGCGGATCGGCGCCCTGCGCCACGCCCCGGAACACGCCGTGGCGCGAGCCGCCGGCCATCACGATGTCGAAGTCGGGGCGCTCCAGCAGCCGTGCGGCCGCCGCCACCGCCCCGAGGTTCTTGTGCGGGCTGTCGCTCCCCACGGCCAGGACGTACGGACGGCCGGGGGCGGTGCGCTCGAGGATCGTCGGGTCGCGCGGCCGGCCAACGAGGTGCTCCGTGCCCGGCGGCGCCACGGCGATGGCGCTGCGCGGCACCCCGGCGCGGCGGACGAGCTCGCGGCGGGAGAACTCGGACACGGTCACGATGCCGAGGCTGCGCCAGCGGCTCGCGCGGAACAGCAGCCGGTACCACGACCGGAACGCGAGAGCGTAGGCGTCGGGCACGGCGAACACGCCGGCGTCGTGCAGGGCGACGAGCTGACGCCGCGTCGCCAGCGGGTAGGTGTTGCACAGGTCGAGCAGCAACCGTCCGCGCGCGGCGCGCGGCAGGTCGAGCTGCTCCCACGGGTGGCCGCGCCGCCGTCCGACGACCACCGCGCCGAGCTCGGCCGCCGCCGCGGTGTCGAGGACGTCGCGGGGACAGACGACCTCGACCTCGTGCTGCGGCGCGGCGCGCAGGCGGCGCGTGATCTCGAGGGCGTAGCGCTCCACCCCGGTGACGCGGCGCGTGAGGAAGCGCCCGTTGACGACGATCCTCATGCGGACGCGCGGCCCGCGGCCGGGGGGCCGAACGCCTCGAGGAGGTACAGGAGCGCGCCCAGGTTGATCCAGAAGAAGGAGTGCAGGAGCTCGTATCCGATGAACATGTTGGCGACCATCACGACGGCGCCGAGGAGGAAGGGGAGCACGAGGAGCTCTCGCGGCGGGGCCAGCGCCCGGCGCAGCCGGACGGCGCGCCCGAGCAGCACCGCGACGAGCCCCCACATCACGAGGAAGGCGAGGGCCCCGGCCTCCGCGAAGACGCTCAGGACGTCGTTGTTGGCGTAGTAGCCGGGCGCCGTCGAGGGGTCGTCGAACAGCGCGGCCCCGCGGTAGGTGCCGTACTGTCCTAGGCCGATGCCCAGCGCCGGGTAGCGCCCGATGATGCTCAACAGGAGCCGGACGTTGTCGAGGCGCACCGTGATGGCGTTGGCGCCCAGACCCTGCCGGAGCGAGTTGCGGAAGGTTGGCAGGGCCGTGAACGCCGCGCCCGCGAGCGGGACCATGAGCAGCAGCACCGTGAACAGGTCGAGCCTGCGGCGGCGGTAGGTGACGAGGACGTAGAGCGCGACGGCGGCCAGCGAGAGCACCGAGAACTTCGACTGCGACAGGACGAGGGCCAGGACCCCGAGGCCCGCGAAGGGCCACCAACGCCTGAACCTGCCCGGGCTGACCATCAGGAGCAGGGGCGTGAGGAACAGGATCGAGAGCTGCTGCGGCTCGGCGCCGGTCCCGGCCAGGCGCGGCAGGAACGAGGCGGTCGGCCACACCCCGAGGGCCCGACCGAAGGTGGGGGCGAGGATCTCGTTGCCGGTCCGGAAGCCGAGCCAGTAGAGCACCAGGAAGACGTACGCGAGGACGATCGCGGCCGCCCCCGACAGCATCACGAGCCGGACGAGGCGCTCGAAGCCGAGGCGTCGGCGCTTCAGCACGTAGTACACCCCGTAGCCCGTGGCGATGGCCGCGACGAGCTTCGCCGACTCGCTGGCCGACTGCAGCGGATCGAACGTCGGGCGCAGCGCGTTCACCGCCAGGCTCGCGAGCACCACGGCGAGGAGCGCGGCGGTGGCCCCCAGGTAGGTGCGTGCCTGGCGGCCCGCGGGCAGCGCGCCACCCGCGGCCGCGGCCGCGAGGAGCACGAGCGTGACCCACCCCACGAGGCGCTGCAGGGGGAGGGCGACGCCGTGCACGTCCGGGATCCGGAGCCAGGGGAAGGAGTACAGGAGCAGGAGCATGGAGACCGTCACGGCCAGGAGGGCGCCGACGTCCAGCGCGAGGCGCGGGGCGGGGCGTGGGGCCGGGCGCCGCCCGGGGTCGCGGGCGCCCGGCCCGCCGCCCGGCTCGCCGCGCGACTCGCCCCGCACCGTCACGTCCAGAGCCCTTCCAGGTCGCGCCCGACGATGGCGCCGACGTCGCGGATCTCGGCCGCGAAGCTGCGGGCGAGCGCGGCGCGCGTCTCGGCGGCCGGCTCCGGCCGCTGCAGGTTGCGGTTGAGCAGGGAGTCGTTCAGGCGGCTGCGGAAGCCCGCCGGCAGCAGCGGGCGGAGCGCGCGCTTGACGACGCTGTCGTTGGCGAGGAAGCCGTGCAGCGCCCGGTTGCGCGGAACGCCGGTGGCGTTGGGGTGCACCCGCATGTCCGGCACGAAGTCCGGGTCGACCCCCAGGTGCACGAACACCTCGCGCATCACCTCCACCGGCCGCTGGCGGAACTCCTCGTAGGTGACCACCAGCAGCTGCTCCGAACCGAACGCCTCGAGGTATCGACGCAGCTGAGCGGCGTAGAGTCCCACCGCCCGGTGGTGCCAGATGAACTCCCAGTTGGCGTCGATCCGCTCCTGCTCGAGGCGTAGGGCCTGCTCGAAGGACGCCGTCTCGCGCCCTTCCCTGACGGTGTGCAGGTAGCTCGAGAAGGCGCGGTCCACGGGGTTGCGCAAGACGGCGACGAGCCTGATCGAGGGCGCGTGCCGGCGGATCGCCGCGGGCGCCGCGGGGTGGTAGAGGTACAACGGGGACGCCTCGCCGGTAGCGCGCGCCGCGCGCGCCTCGGGCGCGTCGAACAGGGCCAGGTAGTCGCCGCGGCGGTGGATCGACGTCCGCACCCACTGCTCGTCGCCCGGGCCCCGGAAGTCGGGCGGGCGCTCGCCGAGGGCGAAGAAGTTCGTCTCCTTGACGCCGGGCGGCGTGTAGATCTCCGGATGCTGCGACGCGTAGAGGTACAGCGCGGAGGTGCCGGCCTTGGCGGCGCCGATGATCGCGAACGTCGGCCACGCCACCTGGCTACCTCACCGCCCCCCGCGCGCACGGTGCGTCGTGGGTTGCGGGCCGCGCGCGCTCCTCGCCCCTCACGGGCGCGCCCAGCCCGGCAGGCGCCGGCCGAGCAGCGCCTCGAGCGCCGGGATGTCCGGCGCGAAGGTCTCGACCAGCACCTCGCGGGCCGCCTTCGGCAGCTCCGGGCGGGTGAGGTTGGAGCTTCGCGCCGAGCCGATCCACGCGCGCACGCGCCCGGCGCCGGGCAGCGCCTTCACGGCGCCCGGCAGGGCGTGCGGGAGCTTGAGCAGCCTGTGCACGGCGCCGCTGCGGGGCTCGCCTCCGACGTTGACGCGAGCGTCGGTGTCGGGTTCGAAGCGGTCGTCGACGCCGAGGAAGCGGAACACCTCGCGCAGCGTCCCGCGCGGGTCCGCGCGGTAGTCGTCGTAGATCACGATGTGGATGCGCTCCCGCGGGAACGCGGCAAGGTACGGCTCGAGCTGCCGCGCGTAGCGCCCGGCGTCGACGTAGCGCCACAGCAGGCCGACGTTGCCGGCGATCCGTTCGCTCTCGGCGGCGAGGGCCCGCTCGAAGGTGAGCGGCTCGAGCAGCTCGCGCCGAAGGTGGAGGTAGCTCGAGAAGGCGCGCTCCACGGGGTCGCGCAGGATGGCGATGATCTTCGCGTCGGGGCACTCCCGCCGCAGGGTCTGCGCCGTCCCCGGCAGGTAGAGGTACGAGATCGAGGCCTCCCCGGCCACCCGCTGGCCGCGCTCGGCGAACAGCGCGCGGTAGGCGCCCTGGTCGTGGATCACGGAGTCCATGATCATGGCGGGCTTGCCGTCGGGTCGGAGCAGCGGCGCCGTCGTGTTCGCCAGCGCGTAGAAGTGCGGCTCCTTGTGTTCCGGCAGGAACAGGCCGGGATGCTCCGAGAGGAGCCGGTGGAACGCCGTGGTGCCCGCCTTCGCGGCCCCGACGATGAAGAAGTCGGGAGGGAGCCAGCGTTCGCGCTCCGGCGTGTCAGCGGCGTTCGAGCGCGGTTCGGTAGACACGTTCATACGCCTCCACGGCGTTCGCGCGGCGGAAGACGGTCGCGCGCGCCCTGGCCCGGGCGGACATGGCGCCGAGGCGGCCCGGGTCCGCCGCGAGCGCGCCCAGGGCCGTGGCCAGCGCGCCGGGCTCGTCGGGGTCGAAGAGCAGCCCGGTCGCGGGGTCGTCCACGAGCTCCGGGTTCCCGCCACGGGCCGATGCGACCACGGGAACGCCGTGAGCCATGGCCTCGTAGAGTACCATCGCCGACGATTCGTTCACCAGCGAGGGAACGGCGAGCACGTCGACGCGGGGGAGGAACTCGGAGCTTTCGACGAAGCCCTCGAAGGTGACGTTGTCGCCCGCCCCCGCGGCGAGCTCCGTGCGGTAGCCGGGCGCGCCGGTCCCGGCGATGTGGAACGCGAAGCGCGAACCGCTCAACGAGCGCGCGGCCTCCAGCACCAGGGCCACGCCCTTCGACGGGTGCAGCTTGCCGAGGAAGCCGACGCGCAGCGGCCCCGTGCGCGGCGCGTGCGGGGCCGCCCCCTCGGCGGACGCGAAGTTGTACACCACCTCGGTGGCGGCGTCCCGGAAGAAGCCGTGAGCGGTGTGGACGCCGAGAAGGTACGAGCTCACGGCCGTCACCGCCGGCAGCGTGCCGGCGATCGCCCGCTTCGGCCGCATCGTCAGCGCGCAACCCGGGCACAGGCTGGGACAGACGCGACCCGCGCGCATCATGTTGTAGTTGTTGCACAGCAGGCGGTGGTCGTGGAGGGTGTGCACGACCGCCGCGCCGCGCCGCGCCGCCTCGGTCCAGACGGCGCCCGAGAAGCCGCCGACGTTGTGGGTGTGCAGGACCTGGGGGCGCCAACGGGCCAGCACCGCGCCCACCCGCCGCGCCATCGTCGGGTTGTACAGATCGCGCAGGTGCCACAGCGCGCGCGCCGCGCGCGAGCGGTCCACGCCGGGGTCCGGCCAGTAGGCGTTGGCGAGGCGCACCCGCTCCACCTCCAACGCGTCTACGCGCTCCGATGCCGGCACGCTGCCGTCGCTCAGCGTGATCACGAGCACGGCGTGGCCGCGTTCCTGCAGCGCATGCGCGAGGTCCACCGTCACGCGTTCCGCCCCGCCGACGGTGAACGGCGCGAAGAGCGAGTTGAGCAGGGCGATCCTCATGGGCTCCGGCACGCTCAGCTCCCCGGGCGCTCCGACGGGTCGCCCCGGTCCGGTCGCGGGGCGTCGCGCCGGGCTCGCGGCCGCACGGCGGCGAGGGCGAAGAAGGTGGAGATCCCCAGGCGCCGGCGCACCACGTACGCCAGCACGAGGTTCATGCCGGCCAGGCAGGTGGCGGTGGCGATGGCCGCGCCGAGCATGCCGTACGGCGGGATGAGCAGCGCGTTGAGCGTGACGTTGAGGATCGCCGTCACCACGATGGTCCCCTGCATCCACACCTCGTTGCCGGTCATCAGCAGCAAGAAGCCGACGGCGCCGGTCGACACGTTGACGAACTGCCCCACCGCGAGGACGGTGAGCGCCGCGGCGCCGGCGGCGAAGTCGGTGCCGAAGACGTGCAAGATGGGCGTGGGAACGATGGTGAAGGCGAGGAGCAGCGGCAGGCTCGCCGCGGTCATCGCGAGGGTGGAGCGCTGCGCCAGCCTGCCCATGGCTTCTCGGTCCCCCGCGGCGTGCATCGCGGCGAACTTCGGCGCCAGGATGCTGTTGAAGCCCTCCAGGACGAAGACCATGAGCATGGCGGTGCGGACGACCACGCCGTAGACGCCGACCACCGAGGAGGGGCGCCAGAGCCCGAGCATGACCGTGTCGGTCCAGCGCATGAGCAGGTTCATCGAACCCACCAGGAGCATGGGAAGCGCCACGCGCAACAAGGGGGCTACGGGCAGGGAGGTGCGTTCCCCTCGCGCGGGCACCGTGCGCTCCCAGATCCTCGTGGCGATGACCAAGAAGACCGTCTGCGACGTCAGATACGCGACCGCGACGCCCGCCGTGCCGAGCCGGGACGCGAGCGGAACCAGCAGCGCCAGGGACAGCGCCGAGGCGCCGGTCGTCTGGACCAGCGCCGATGCCGCCGAGCGCCGCGCCGCGCGCAGGCCGAACGCGGCGATGTTCAGCAGCGTCGCGGGGACGATGCTCGCGCCCATGATGCGGATCACGGGCCCCAGCGCCGGATCGTGGAAGGCGTGGCCGGCGAGCCAGGGCGCGAGCGCCACGACGATCGCCGCGACGGCCAGGGAGGTGGCGAGGGTCACGCGCAGGCTGGAGCGCTGCGTCGCACGGGCGGCGCCGTCGTCCCCCGTCTCGAGGTACGAGGCGATGAAGCGCATCGAGGCGTTGTGGAGCCCGAGCGAGGCCAGCGTCGTCCCCGCCAGCGCGATCGTGAGCGCCAGGTAGTACTGGCCCGAGCCGCGGGCGCCCACCAGGCGCGCGAGCACGATGCTGAAGCCGAAGGCGGTCGCCATCCCGATGGCGCGCACCGCCATGACGGCCGCCGCCTTGACGATCACCTCGCGCAGGTGCGCGTCGGCGTTCTCGAGGAACACGAGGCGCGCCCACCGGCTCATGGGGTCAGGTCCCGGTCTGCGGACGGCGTGCCGTCGCCGACCGCACGGGGTGCGCGCGGCCGCCGCCCTCAGCGGCTCGGCGCCGCCCGGCGCTGGCCGCGCTCCTCATGTCCGGCCGATACCGGCCTCCGGAGGTCGCGCGTCGGCTGCCCTGCGGGGCGCCTCGGGCCCGACGACGGAGCGGCGGCGCAGCTCCTCGAGCACGCTGTCGATGCAGGCCTCGATCGTCATGCTGCCCGTATCGAGCCGGATCTCCGGCGACTCGGGCGGCTCGTACGGCGAGTCGATCCCGGTGAACTGCTTGATCTCCCCGCGGCGCGCCTTGGCGTACAGCCCCTTCGGGTCCCGGCCCTCGCACACCTCGAGGGGAGCGTCGACGAACACCTCGAGGAACTCCCCCTGGTCCACGAGGGAGCGGGCCATGTGGCGGTCGGAGCGGAACGGCGAGATGAACGCCGTCAGCACGATGAGCCCCGCGTCGACGAAGAGCTTGGCGGCCTCGCCGATGCGGCGGATGTTCTCGACGCGGTCGGTGTCGCTGAAACCGAGGTCGCGGTTGAGGCCGTGGCGCACGTTGTCGCCGTCGAGCAGGTAGGTGTGGTGCCCGAGCTCCGAGAGCCGCGCCTCGAGCGCATTGGCGAGGGTCGACTTGCCGCTGCCCGAGAGGCCCGTGAACCACAGGATCACGGGCCGCTGCGCCTTCATCGTGGCGCGCTCGTCCTTGGTTATCTTGTGCTCGTGCCACACGAGGTTGCTTGCCTTGTCGCTCATGCCGTTCCCTTCACCTTCCGACGCTCGGCCTCCATCAGGATGCGGGCGACCTCGGGCCGGCTGAACTCGGCCGGCGGCATCTCCCCGTCGGCGAGCATGGCCCGCACCTTGGTGCCCGACAGGAACACGTGATGGCTGCTGTCGTGGGGGCAGCTCTTGGTCGACGCCATCGACCCGCAGGTGCGGCAGTAGAAGCTGTGTTCGAACTTCATCGGCGCGATGGCGAGCTCGTCCTCGTCGAACTGCTCGAAGATGCGCTGCGCGTCGTAGGTGCCGTAGTAGTCGCCGACGCCGGCATGGTCACGGCCGACGATGAAGTGGGTGCAGCCGTAGTTCTGGCGTGAGATGGCGTGCAAGATCGCCTCGCGCGGTCCGGCGTAGCGCATGGCCGCGGGGTATACCCTGAGCAGCACGCGGTCCCTCGGGTAGTACTCCTCGAGCAGCACGTGGTAGCAGCGCATGCGGACCTCGGCCGGGATGTCGTCGGACTTGGTCGTGCCCACCAGCGGGTTGATGAACAGGCCATCGACCGTCTCGAGCGCCACCTTGGTGAGGTACTCGTGCGCACGATGGATGGGGTTGCGCGTCTGGAACGCGACGATCGTGTGCCAGCCGCGCTCCGCGAAGGCCGCGCGCGTCTCGGCGGGGGTGGCCTTGTGGTCGTCGAAGGGGCCGGCGGGCGGCGGGGCGATGAGCTCGATGGCGCCGCCGAGGTAGACGGGGCCCGACTCGAGCACCGCGCGCACCCCCGGGTGCTCCGGGTCGGTGGTGCCGTACACCTTCGCCACCTCGTCGCGCTGGTCGGGGCGGTAGATGTCGCTCACGTACAGCAGCGCGGCCCGCTCGCCGTTGGGATAGACGAGCGCCACCTGCTCGCCCTCGCTCAGGGCGGCGGCCTCCGCCTCGGCCACCTGCAGGGTGATCGGGATCGACCAGGCCACGCCGCTCGGGAGCCGCATCAGGTCGACGATGCTGCGGTACGCCTCCTGCCCGACGAAGCCCTCGAGGGGGCTGTACACCCCGGTGGCGATGCACTCGAGGTCCGCCATGCTGCGTTCGGAGAGCGTGACGCGCGGAAGCGCGTCCGCGCGCTCCCTCGCGGCCTCGAGGGCCGCGCCCGTGAGCACGCGGTCTACCAGCGTGCCGCCGTGCGGTTGGATCAGCGTGTTCGACATGTCTCTCACCTCTGCTACCGGCGGCGCGGTGAACGCCGCGCCGCACGAAGATGCCACGTGCCCCCACGGGGGGCCCGCTGCGGTTGCCTCGTCTCCCAGACGGTCGTCACGAGACCGGCCCGCCTTCGCCTGCGCCATTTGCGTGGCCGCTCAAGAGCTCCAGGTACGCCGTAGGATCGTCGCCGCTGACCAGGAAGTGCGGGTTCAGCAGCGACGGCTTGTTGTACCGCAACGGATCCCCGGCGAGGTCGACCATGTCACCGCCGGCCTCCAAAGCGACGCAGTGCGCGGCCCCGGTATCCCACTCCATCGTGGGTCCCAGGCGCGGGTAGAGGTGCGCCGTTCCGTCCGCCACCAGGCAGATCTTCAGGGCGCTGCCGCGCGAGACGACCTCCACCGGGCCGCGCGCTTCCAGCGCCGCGAGGAACGCGGCGGTGTCGGCGTTGACGTGCGAGCGGCTGGCCACGACGCGCAACGTCCCGCCGCCCTCGGCGCGCGCGCGGATGGGGCGCGGCGCCCCGCCGTCCTCGGCGCGACTGGCGCCGTGCCCGCGGGCCGCGGCGTAGACGACGCCCAGGACCGGTGCCTGCACCACACCCAGGACGGGGCGACCGTCCTCGATGAGGGCGATGTTGACCGTGAACTCGCCGTTGCGCTTGACGAACTCCTTGGTGCCGTCGAGCGGATCGACCAGCCAGAACCGGTGCCAGCGCGAGCGCACGTCGAAGGGGGCATCGTTCACGGCCTCCTCGGACAGCACGGGCACGTCGGGCGTGAGCTCGGCGAGGGCCGCGGCGATGAGGTCGTGGGAAGCCAGGTCGGCCTGCGTGAGCGGGGACGCGTCGTCCTTGAGCGCAACCTCGAAATCGCGACCGTACACCTCGAGGATCGCGTCGCCCGCGCGCTCGGCGATGGCGGAGACGCGCACCACGAGCTCGGCGAGGTCCAGCGGAGGCGCGGCGCGCGCGCCCGCGTCGGGGGAGGGGGGGCCTGCATTGGACATGCCTCCCAACCTACCCCGCTGCGGCGAGAGGCCACACCCAAGGGATCACCAGCACGGCAACGGCGCCGGTGAGGACGGTGATCGGCAACCCTATGCGGAGGTAGTCCGAGAAGCGGTACCCGCCGGGCCCCATCACCATCAGGTTGGTCTGGTACCCGACAGGCGTGGCGAAGCTCGCCGACGCCGCCATCATGATCGTGATCGCGAACGGAAGCACGGGCGCGCCGAGCGAGGCCGCCATCCCCTGGGCGACGGGGAACATGAGGACGGCCGCCGCGTTGTTGGTGATGAGCGACGTGAACAGCGCGGTCACCACGTAGAGCACCAGCAGGTTGACGTGGGGATCGCTGCCGGCGAGGTCGCGCAGGGCGCCGGCGACCGACGCCGCCAGGCCGGTGGACGCCATGGCCTGCCCGATCCCCAGCGCGGAGCCGATGACGATGAGCACCGGCCAGTCGATCGCGCGCCGCGCCGAGCTCGGTGGAACGCTGCGGGTGAGCACCATGGAGGCGGCGGCCAGCAGCGCCGCGGTCACCATGGGCAGCCAACCGACGGCCACCACCACGACCATCCCGACGAGGATGACGCCGGCGATCGCCGCGCGCTCGAAGCGCGGCGGGGTGGAGTCGGCGAGCTGACTGACGAGGTAGAAGTCGCGGGAGTTGCGCTGGCGTTCCACGAACGCCGGCCTGGCCTCGAGGAGGAGCGTGTCTCCGGCGCGCAGCACGATGTCGCCCAGCTTCTGCTTGAGGCGCGAGCCGCCGCGCGCGACCGCGATCACGACCGCGCCGTAGGTCGTGCGGAACCGCCCCTCGCGGATGCTGCGCCCCACCAGCGGGCAGCTGTCGGACACCACCGCCTCGACCAGCACGCGGCTGGTGCGCGGCCCGTCGAGCTTGAAGACCTGATCGGCCGCGGGCAGCAGCCCCGGGATGCGCTGGAGCTCGCGCACGGAGTCGACCACCCCGACGAACACGAGCCGGTCGCCGCCACGCAGCACCTCGTTCGGGGAGACCGCCGGGAGCACGCGCCCCTCCCGGTCGATCTCTACCAGGAACACCTGGCCGAGGTGGCGCAGGCCCGCCTCCTCGACGCTGCGTCCCACGAGCGGGCCGTTCGCGGCGACGGCCATCTCGACCGAGTACTGGCGCGCGTCTTCCAGGTTCTGCAGCACCGGCGCCCGGTCGGGCAGGAGCCAGCGCGCCAGCAGCACGAGCGCGCCGATGCCGACCACGACCGTCGGCAGCCCGACCCAGGCGAGGTCGAACATGCCGATGCCGGGAGCGCCGCTCTGGAGCAGCAAGCCGTTGACGACGAGGTTGGTGCTGGTGCCGACGAGGGTGGTCGTGCCGCCGAGGATGGCGGCGTACGACAGCGGGATCATCAGCTTCGAGATCGGCAGGTGCCGCTTCCTCGCCCAGTCGACGATGGCGGGGATCATGATGGCGACCACGGGGGTGTTGTTGAGGAAGGCGGACACGAGGGCCACGGGCGCCATCACGCGCAGCTGGGCGGAGGTGAGCCCGCGGGGTCGCCCCAACAGGCGTTGACTGATCCAGTACACGCCGCCGGTGTCGCGCAGCCCGGCGGCCACCACGAACAGCACGCCGACCGTGACCAGGCCCTCGTTGCCGAAGCCGGCCAGGGCGGCGCCGGGGGACAGCACGCCGAGCGCGACCAGCGTCGTGAGCGCCCCGGCGAACGCCAGGTCGGCGGCGAGGCGCGTGAAGGCGAGGAGGCCGAGGGTCGCCAGCACGACGACCGCCGTGACGAGGGCCGCGGTCGTCATGAGGGCCGGTCGGGGCCGGGTTCCGGCGCGCCGGGCGCGGACGCGTCGGCGTCGAGGAGCGACAGCAGGTAGGCGCCGTAGCCGCCGGTGCGCATCGGCTCGGCGAGGCGCCGCAGGGTGGCGGCGTCGATCCACCCCTTGCGGTAGGCGACCTCCTCCGGGCAGGCGATCTTGAGGCCCTGGCGAGCCTCGATGGTCTCGACGAAGTTGGCCGCCTGCAGCAAGCTGGCGTGCGTGCCGGTATCGAGCCAGGCCATGCCCCGCCCCAGCACCTCCACGTGGAGCTCGCCGGCCTCCAGGTAGCGCCGGTTGAGGTCGGTGATCTCCAGCTCGCCGCGGGCCGACGGCGTCAGCTCGCGCGCGAAGGCCGGCGCGCGCCCGTCGTAGAAGTACAGACCCGTGACCGCGACGTGGCTGCGCGGCGCGGCGGGCTTCTCCTCCAACCCCACCGCCCTCCCGTCGGGTCCGAACTCGACGACCCCGTAGCGGGTCGGATCGTTCACGCGGTAGCCGAACACGGTGGCCCCGCGCTCGCGCCGAGCGGCCGCCTCGAGACGGCCGGTGAAGCCGTAGCCGAAGAAGATGTTGTCGCCCAGCACGAGCACGCAGCGGTCGCCCTGCAGGAACGTCTCCGCGATGAGCAACGCCTGCGCCAGCCCCTCGGGCCGCGCCTGCTCGGCGTAGCTGAAGCGGACGCCCCACGGCTCGCCGCCGCCGAGCAGGCCCCGGAAGAGCGGCAGGTCGCGCGGCGTCGAGACGATCAGGATGTCGCGCACCCCCGCCAGCATCAGCACCGACAGGGGGTAGTAGATCATCGGCTTGTCGTAGACCGGGAGCAGCTGCTTGCTGACCCCCAGGGTGGCGGGGTACAGGCGCGTTCCGCTCCCGCCCGCGAGGACGATCCCCTTCACCGCGGCCGTGCTCCCCCGCGCCTCATGCAGGCGTGCCCAGCCGCTCGAGCCCGTAACGCCCGCCGGTCACGGCCGCGCACCAGTCGCGGTGCTCCGCGTACCAGCGCACGGTCGCCTCCAGCCCCCCCTCGAAGGCGTGGCGCGGGCGCCAGCCGAGCTCGCGCCGCAGCTTGCCGGCGTCGACGGCGTAGCGGAAGTCGTGGCCGGGCCGGTCCTCGACGAAGGCGATCAGCTCCGTATGGGCGCGACCCGGGACGATCCGGTCCAGCGCCTCGAGGCACCCGCGGACGACCTGCAGGTTGCTGCGCTCGTTGCCGGCGCCGATGAGGTAGGTCTCGCCCGGTGCGCCGCGCTCGAACACGGTCCACAGCGCCTCGACGTGGTCCTCGACGTAGAGCCAGTCGCGCACGTTGGAGCCGTCGCCGTACACCGGCACGGTGGCGCCGGCGAGCGCGCGGAGCGTGGTCAGGGGGATGAGCTTCTCCGGGAACTGGTAGGGCCCGTAGTTGTTCGAGCAGTTGGTGAGCAGCACGGGCACGCCGTAGGTGTGGAAGTACGCCCGCGCGAGGTGGTCGGCGCCGGCCTTGCTCGCGGAGTACGGGGAGCGCGGCCGGTACGGGCTGCTCTCGTCGAAGGCGCCCTCGGCGCCCAGGGCGCCGTACACCTCGTCGGTCGACACCTGCAGGAACCGGAAGGCGCGGCGGGCGTCGTCGTCCGCCTCCGCCAGGTACGCCCGGGTCGCCTCGAGCAGGCGCAGGGTCCCGACGGTGTTGCTGTGGACGAAGGCCTCGGGCCCGTCGATGGAGCGGTCGACGTGCGTTTCGGCCGCGAGGTGGAGCACGCCGTCCGGACGCTCGCGCCGGAACAGCTCGGTGACGGCCTCGCCGTTCGTGATGTCGAGGTGCACGAGGGTGTGGCGCGGCTCGTCGGCGACCTCCGCGACGTTCTCGCGGTGCCCGGCGTAGGTCAGCGCGTCGATGTTGATCACGCGGTGCGGCGTGTGCCGCACGAGGTGGCGCACCACGGCGGAGCCGATGAAGCCCGCGCCGCCGGTGACGATCAGCGTCCGTCGCGTCATGGCGTCTCCTTCCCCTCGCCGCCGCGGGCGGCGTCGATCCCGGGCGGGCGCGCCCCGTCGAAGGCGAACACCGCGCCGAGCTCGGCCAGGCGCGGCCACGCCGCGTCCTTGGCCGACACCACGGGATCCCGGACTCCCCACGGGATGGCCAGGTCGGGATCGTCCCAACGGACGCCCCCCTCGGCCTCCGGCGCGTACGCGCCGCTGACCTTGTAGAGCACGTCGGCCACGTCACTGAGCACCGCGAAGCCGTGGGCGCAGCCCGCCGGGACGAACAGCTGACGGCAGGTCTCGTCGTCGAGCACCGCGCCCGCCCAGCGGCCGTACGTGGGCGAGCCGCGCCGCAGGTCCACGGCGACGTCGAAGATGCGGCCGCGCACGGCCGACACGAGCTTGGCCTGCGCGTGGGGCGGGCGTTGGAAGTGGAGCCCCCGCACCACGTCTCGGCTCGAGCGGGAATGGTTGTCCTGAACGAAGTCACCGGCGATGCCCGCGGCGCGGTATGCGGCCTCGCGCCAGCGTTCGACGAAGAAGCCGCGGTCGTCGGCGTGCACGTCCGGGATCACCAGCAGCGCGCCTGCCACGTCGAGCCGCAGGATCCTCATGACGCGGTCCAGCGGGCCTTGAGCTCGAGCCAGCGGGAGATGTCGAGCGACACGTCGTCGGGCAGGGCGACCGAGGCCTGCGCCTTGCTGCCGGCACGCACGTCCGGCCGGCGCCGTCGCGCCAGCTCGAGCACGCTCTTGCGCTCCGTCGCGACGTGGAGCGTGGCGTCGGGCACGTCCTCGAGGTGGGCCAGCAGGAGGGCGAGCTCCGGAGCGATCACGTCCACGTAGTCCTGCGATGTGAAGACGTCCTCGAAGGCGGTGTCGTAGGGCCAGGCGCGCGGCCGGAAGCTCGTGCGGACCACCAGCGAGCCCGGGAGCGTCCGCGTCACCTCCTCGGCGACGAGCTTCGAGAGGGCGTAGTAGTTGCGCACCGGTCCGGGCGGATCGTCCTCGCGGTACCCGCCGGCGTCGCCCGGGAAGACGTAGTCCGTGGAGATGTGCACCAGCCGCGATCCGTGCGCGCGCGCGCTCGCCACCACGTTGCGCGTGCCGTGGACGTTGACGCTCCAGCAGCGGGCGCGGGCGCGCTCCGCGCCCGCGACGTCGGTGTAGGCGGCGGCGTGCACCACGGTGCGCGGCCGTACGGCGGCGAAGCGGCGGCGGACCGCGTCGGCGTCCGTCACGTCCATCTCGCTGCGCGTGGGCGCCTGGAGGTCGGGCAGCAGCTCCCGCAGCTCGCGGCCGAGCCGTCCGCTCCCTCCCGTGAGCAGCACGGATGCGCACCCGGGGCCGCTCACGTCACGACGCCTCGCGCGCGGCAGGCTCGGCCACGGCGGCTCTCAGGAACACGAACACGGTGGCGCCGAGGAAGGCGATGAGCGCCGCGACGGCGCTCAGCGCGAGGCTACGCCGCGGCTGGGCCTGGGCGGGAGGGGAGGCCTGCAACATCACGCGCGCGCCGTTCGCCGCGAGGTCCTGCGCGACGCCCAGCCCCGGCGTGAGGCCGGCGACCTGCTGGTACGCGGCCTGGGCGGAGGCGAGGTCGCGCGAGAGGCTGGCGGACCGCCCCTCGAGCGTGGCGGAGCGGCGGCGCAGATCGCTCGCCCTGGCGTCGAGGCCGTCGAGCTCGGTCGCGATGGTGCCGAGCTCCGCCTCGTAGGCGGCGAGGTCCGCCACGTCGTTCTGGAGCTCGACGCGCGCCACGAGCGTGGCGAGATCCTGGTCGGCCGGAACGCCGGCCGGCGGTGACGCCGCGAGCGCCTGCTGCAGCGCGCCCGCGAGGTCCTCCGGGAGCACCCCCTGCGCGCTCAGCGCCCGGAGCTGGCCGTCGACGTCGGCCGAGCCCGAGCCGCCGCGCGCGCCGACGATGCCCGAGAGCACGCGCTGGCGCCCGACGCTCGCCGCCTCCAGGCGGTGGAGGAAGTCGACGCGCTGCTGGGCCGCGGTGCGCCGTTCCTCGAGCGCGGTGAGTTGCGCGCTCAGCGCGTCGCGGTCGTCCGTGGCCAGGAACTCGGTCCACGCCGCCTCGGCCTGGTCGAGGCGCTTCCCGAGGGCGTCCTCCTGCCTCGTGAGCGTGCTCGAGAGGTCGTCGAGGGATCCGGCGACGGCGCTCCGCAGGGCGTCCGCCGTGGCGGCGGCCCACGCGTTGGCGATGGCGGCACTGGCCGCGGCGGTTCGCGCGGACGCCTGCTGCGCCACGACGAGCGGGCCCGAGGTAGTGGTGGTGATGCGCTCGAGCGTCAGGTGCTCCCGCAATCCCGCGGTGGGCACGCTGTCGCCTTCGAGGGCGGAGCGGGTCGCGGCGAGCACGTCGGTCCCGAAGGCGACCGCCCGGTAGGCGTCGAACGTCACGGTGGCGACGCCGGAGAGATCGACGGCGTCGGACACGACCCGGTTGAGCTGCAGCGGGGTGACCTGGACCACGGCGCGAGCCTGGTAGCTCGGCGCGCCGAGCCGCGACACGCCGTACGCGATCACCGCGACCGCGAGGGTCACGGCGAGGATCACGGGGAGCCCGCGGCGCGCGATGAGGTACAGCTCGCGGAGGGTCACCTCCTCGGGAGTGCGCGTCACGGGGCCCCTTCCGGCGGCCGCGTGGCCCTGGGCCCGGTCACGGGTTCCCGCGGACCAGGCCCTCGCCCTCGAGGCGCTTGAGCCAGGGCTTGAGCTCCTGCAGCTCGAGCTGTAGCGAGGTGGCCGTCTCCTCGAGCGTGAGCCCGCGGCCCAGCGCCTCGAGGATCGTCTGGCCGGAGCGCCCGAACGACGTGCGGAAGTGCATGGACAGCTCGGTCATGGGGTTCAGGGCGTCCTGGCCGCGGAGGGTGAGCGCGTACCGCTGCTCCTCCCAGCCGGGCGGCTCGTCGGGGAGCAGCAGCTCAGGGGGCGCGGCGTCGTCCTCGAGCAGGGCGAACCGGCGAGGTGGCCCCGGCGTGTCGCACTCCACCGTGAGGAAGGGCTGTCCGTTGCGCACGAAGCGGGCGCTGCCCTCCGCCAGCTGCAGGCCCGTGAAGACGCTCGCGTCGGGCACCGTCGCGGCCCGCCCGAGGGCGAGCCCGAGCAGGCTGCGCACCACGGTGGGGTCGAGAGCATCGAGCTCGAGCGGCGGGCCGCCCACGTCCAGGCCGGCGCGCTGCAGCGCGCGCATGGCGTCGGCGCGCTCGTGAACGACGTCGCCGCGCTCGTGGGCGGCGGCGGCCACGCTGCCGCGCAGCAGCAGCGCGACGGCCGCCTCGCCATCGCGCTCGAACGACAGCGCGCCGTTGAACGCGCGTTCGTGGAGGGCGTCGAGCAGCGCCCGCAGATCGACGAGCCCGGGAGGGAGGGGCGCCGGCGGCGTGACGCGCGGCAGCGCCCGCAGGAGCGCGGCCGCGCTGTGCGGAGCCCGGCTCGGCAGGCGCGGGAAGGGTGCGGGCTCGTGGGGGTAGAGGTGGTAGCCCTGCGCCGCCTCGTCCAGGCTGCCGTAGTGCCCCAGCTTGTAGCTCGCCTCGACCTGGCCGCGGGCGAGCTGCAGCAGCACCGTGCCGTGGTCGTCGGTCAGGGCGAGCGTGCCGCTGCACTTCAGGTTGCGCAGCGCCTCGATGAGGTCCTGTCCGGAGAGGTCGCCGGTGGTGCCAAGGAGCCCCTGGCTCACGAAGGGACCTGCCCCGTCTCGCGAAGGAGCGCGCGGAGCAGACCCCGGTCCTCGGCGAAGCTGAGGTGCCCGATGGCGGCGTCGGCGCGGAGGAACGCCCCGGCCGGGAACAGCGGCTCGCGCAGCACCGGCTCGCGCGCGTCGGTCCGGAGCCAGTACCAGGTGATCTGCCGCCGCTCCCCGCGAGGGTTGTGGTAGCGGGTCGTCCAGGTCCGGTCGGGGTCGACGCACTCGGCCTCGACGCCGGCCTCCTCCTCGACCTCGCGCAGGGCCGCGTCGAGCGGTCCCTCGCCGGCCTCGATGTGCCCCTTGGGGAAGACCCACGAGCCGCTGCGGTGGCGCAGCAGCAGCACGCGCCCCTCCGGATCGAACACCACGCCGCCGGCCCCGGTCACCACGGGTCCATCACGAGCGCCGTCGCCGTTCGCCCCTGACCTCGCGCTGGGGCTTGCGTCGCCGTTGTGGTGCGGGGGGGAAGCGTCGCGGCTTCGGTCTGAACGCGACATCGTGGGCTCATGCTATCAGGTGCCGCGCGTGACGCGCAGCGTCAGCGTTGCGCGAGCATCCCGCCGCCACCGAGGAACTCCAGGATGCCCGCGGCGAGCCCGTCGGCGAGAGTCTGCTGGTACGCGTCGGTGGCGAGCTTCTCACCCTCGGTAGGGTTGCTCACGAAGCCCACCTCCACCAGGATCGCCGGGATGCGGGCGGTGCGGATGACGTAGAACAGGTTCTGCCGCACCCCGCGATCGCGCGCGCCGGTCGCGCGCACCAGGTGGCTCTGGACGCTATGCGCGAGCGACATCGAGAAGTTCAGCTGTGTCTCCCGCAGGATGTCACCGGCGATGTCGTCGGCGGTCGCGCGGGCCTGATCGGTGAGGGCCTGCCCCTCGGCGCCGCCACCGTTCTCGCGGATCGCGCGATCGATGTAGCCGGGATCGAGGGGCTTGCCGAACACCCAGGTCTCGATGCCGTTGGCGCCGTCGGCGGGCGCGCTGTTGGCGTGGATCGACACGAACAGGTTGCGCTCGGGCGTGGCGAACGCCGAGCGCTGCTGCAGGGTCAGGAAGTCGTCGTGGTCGCGCGTCAAGAGGACCTTGATGCCGTGGCTCTCGAGTTCGCGGCCGAGCTTCAGGGCCACGTCGAGGACGACCTGGTCCTCGACGGCGTAGCGCGAGGTGGTGCCCGGATCCTTCCCGCCGTGGCCCGCATCGATGACGACGACCTGCGCCCGGGCCGGGGCGGCGGCGAGCGCCTGCGGGGCGGCCGACGCGGCGTCCCCCAGGGCCGTGACCGCGCCGCCGTGCAGCTGCGGCGCGAAATCGACGTAGAGCGTACGCTCCTGGCCCTTGTCCACCGTGGCGACGCGGTAACCGCCGCCGGAAGGATCGAGTGGGAAGCGGGTGCGGACCTCCAGCGTCAGGGCGCCTCCGCGGGCGCTGAGGCTCCACGCGCGCAGGTTCGGGTCGTCGAGTTGGCGTGCGTCGTCGTCGGCGCGCCCGTGGGGGAAGCTCACCACGAGCCGGTCGCCCCCGGCGGCCACGCTGTAGGGCGCGTCGGCGGGAAGGTCCACCGCCACGCGCGACACGCCGTCGGTCAGCCCGGTCCGAGGGACCGACACGCGGAAGCCGAGGTGATCGGCCGTGTCGACGGTGATGATGTGCTTCTCACCGTTCCAATCGCTGGCGCCGTCGAACGCGCTCACCAGCGGCGTGATGGCGACGTAGGCCGAGCCGTCGACCAGGATGGCCATGGGGCTGGCGCGGCTCTCGCCGTCGACCCGCAGGGCGCCGTCGTGCTTCACGAGCCCCTGGGCGATGTCGCCGGTGGCGGCGAATGCCGCTCGCGTGGTGCCGTCGGTGAAGGTGAGCACCTTGGCGGCGTCGTCGTACGCCAGCTTCAGGCCCATGGCCGACGCGAGCGGTGCGGCGAGCGCGAACGCGTTGCTGTGGTCCCCCTGGGCGATGAAGTAGAACGGTCCCGCCGCGTCCACGAGCGCCCCGTTCACCGCCAGGAAGTTGTGCTGTTCCTGAGCGGTGGCGCACGCGGCCAGCAACGCCAAGAGCAGGAGTACGACCCGTTTCACTCTGGCGCCGAGTGTATCACGCGTGAGGCAGGGGGCTGCGTGGAAATTCACGGCTGGGGCGGGCTTTCTGGCGTCGCCCCGTGAGAAGTGTGAAGGGGCGTCGATGGGCGCGCCCGCCTGCGCGCCGCTCGCGGCCGGCCCTTCAGGCCGTGCGCGCCTCGTCCGCGCCGCCCTCGGCGCGGCCCTCGGTGCGACCCTCGGCACCGCCCTGCGGCCCGGGGTCCGCGACGGGGCCGACCCGCTCGAGCGCCGGCGTGGGCGCCCGCGCCGGCGCGCGCCCGTCGCCCGCCGCCGCGCGCGTGCCGGCGCCCGTGTCCTTCTCGAGCTGCCGCAGCCGTCGCTGCAGCGCCTCCTCGCTCACGAGGCTCTCGGCACCGGTCTCGACGTGCTCGTAGAGCTGCGAGAAGCCGCCGCGCAGGCGCGTGAGGAGCTCGGCCGTGTGCGCGTAGTGGTCGGCGACCTCCCGCTGGTAGCTGTCGAACTCCCGGCGCAGCCGCCTGAGGCGCGCCTCGGCGTCGCCACCGCGGCGAGCCAGCAGCATGGCACCGCCCCCGACGAGCAGCCCGAGCACGAAGGCGGCGCCGATCCAGACAGCAAGACTCATGACGACCTCCGGATCCAGCATAGCAACCGCTTACACTGACGCCATGCAGGAGGCCCCGCTCCGGCGCGTCTACCTCAGGCCGCTCGAGGACGTCCTGGTGCCCGCGCACCACTCGTCGGGCGCGCGCCGTCGTGCCGCCCAGCTGCAGCATTTCCTGCGCCCGCTGGAGCAGGCGGCGCGAGGCGCCCTCGGCCTCGAGGGGGGCCTGCGGCTGCTGGTGGCGAACCATCACGACTGGCGGCGCCTGTGCAGCTACCCCTACGGGCTGCCCTTCACCCGCACCACGCGACACCTCGTCAGCGTGATGGCGGCCGCCGACTATCCGCTGCGGCTGACGCGGCGCTTCGACGACCTGCTGCTGCGTGCCGGGCGCGGCGGCGTGCGCCCGCCGGGCGACGTCAGCGAGTTCCTCGACCTGATGATCGGCCACGAGTGGGGTCATGCGGCCGCCAATCGCGCCGGCCTGCGCACCCGCGTGAAGTGGTTCGACGAGCTGATGGCGACCTACCTCTTCGCGCAGGCGCTGCGGGCGTCGGGTGGCTCCGCGGCGTGCGACAGGTTGAGGGCGTGGTCGCGGCTCCAGGTGGCGGCCACGAGGGAGGAGCGCGCACCGTTGGACGCCTTCGAGTACCCGCGCGGGAAGGGGCGTCTGCCGGGCCTGTTGTGGTTCCAGGGCGTGTTCACGCAGCGCGCCCTCGACCTCGGCGATGCGCGGGGCTGGGAGTTCCCGCTGGCGTTGCGCGCGGCGCTGCCCGCCGCCCATCGGGGCGACGTCGCGCGCTCGCTGGTGGCGGTCGAGCCCAGCTTCAAGCCGTGGTTCGGGGTCTTCGCCCCGGGCGAGCCGGAGCCTGGCTGAGCCGCGCGCTACACGAGCGTCTCGGCGTCCCGTCCGAGCTGCTCGTGGACCCGCGTGAGCTCCTCGCGCACCTCGTCGCCGCACGTCGCGATCCAGCGTTGCGCGCGCTCGAGCTGCGTGCCCGCCAGCGGCCCGTCGCGGCGTGCGAGGGCCGCCTGCGCGAACGCCAGCGCGCCCTCGGCCAGCAGGTCCGGGGCGAGGTCGAGCGACAGCAGGCGCTCGAACAGGTCGTCGGCTCGCGGCTCGTCGCCCCGCGACACGGCCAGGTCGGCCGCAGCCAGGTAGTGCGCGTAGGCGGCGTCCGGTGAGCCGCCGCGCTCGAAGTGCTCCGCGATCAGCTCGGAGAACGCCAGCGGGGCGTTCTGCTCCAACCAGGTGGCGATCTTCAGGTGCAGCAGCGGCCGGTCCGAGAACGGGATCATGCGCAGCACCGCGTGGCGCAGCAGCTCGCTCTGGAACCTGTACTCCGCCTGCTCCGGCACGGACGAGGCGCCCTGCTTCACCAGCAGGTTCTCGGCCGTGAGCATGCCGATCTCGTTGCCGTCCGAGGAGCCGGACAGCTCGTTGAGGAGGCCCTCCCACGTGGCCTCGCCGGTGAGCGCCGCCTGGGCCAGCAGCAGCCTCGCCCGCGTGTCGATCATGTCGAGCCGCGACTGCAGCAGCGAGGCGAGCGAACCCGAGAACGACCCGTCCTGCGTGATGGACAGTGCCCTGCCGAGCTCGAGGATGTAGGCCGGCACGCCGCCGACCTGGTACACCAGCGCCTCGGTCGCGACCCGCAGCGCGGGGCTGGCGAGCTGCTTGAGCAGGTCCAGGCTCTCCTCGAGCGACAGGGGGGACATCGGCACGGCGCGGGCGCCCTCGGGCAGCGAGCGGCCGCGGCTCGAGCGCAACAGCAGCACCGGCGCGTCCACCTCCTGGAGGAGCGCCAGGAACTCCAGCAGGGCCGCGTCCCGCGGCTCGTTCTCCACCACCACCACGACCGCCTCCGGCTCCCCGGGCGCGCGTGTGAGGCCGGCGAGCAGGTCGCGCCAGGCGAGGTTGGTGCGGTCGACGCTGCGGCGTTCGAGGCGCGTCCATGCCTTGCTCTGCGCCAGGTCGAGGCTGGCGAGGATCGAGCGGTGCCAGCGAGGCTCGTCGGGCAGGGCGCGTTGCAGCACGCTCAGGACCTTCTGCTCGCGCGCCCGCCCCTCCTCCCCTTCGACCGTGCCGAACAGCTGGTGCTCGATGTGGTGCCAGGTGTAGTCCGCGGTAGGACGAACCTCGATCCACAGCACCTGCGCGCGGCTGCCCAGCGAGCCGACGAACTCCCGCAGCAGCCTCGTCTTGCCTCGCCCCGCCTCGCCGACGACCCACACCTCCGTGGGGGCGCCCTTCGTGACGACCTCGCGGTAGGCGGCCTCGAGCGCGTCCATCTCGGTGCGCCGGCCGATGAAGTGCAGGTGGGCGTAGGGATCCGACTCGTGCTGCTCGAGCGTCGACAGCAGCCGGTAGGCGCGGCGCACGGCCGGGAACCCCGCCAGCTCCACGCCCTCCTGAGGCTCGAACAGCAACCGGTGGCGCGTGGCCTCGTACGTCTCCGGGCCTACCCACACCTGGCCGGGAGTGGCGGCCTCCTCCAGGCGCGCCGCGAGGTTGACGGTGCTGCCCATGACCGTGTAGCTCCGGACGCGACCGGACCCAACGGCGCCGGCGATCACGATGCCCGTATTGACGCCCGCCCGTCCACGCAAGGGGATGCCGCGGCTCTCGCCGATCGTCTCGATGGCGCGCAGCCCGGCCGCGGAGGCGAGCACGGCGCGGTGCGCGTCGTCGGGGTGCGAGTGCGGGGCGCCGAACAGCGCGATGAGCCCGTCGCCGCGGAAGGCGTCGACGTACCCGTCGAAGTCCTCGATGATGCCCGCGACGACGGTCAGCACCTCGTCGGCGAGGTCGCGCAGCTCCTCCGGGTCGTAGCCGCGCGTGAGGGTGCTGAACGCCGCCAGGTCGACGAACACCACGCTCACGCGGCGGCGTTCGCGCCCCGTGAGCTGCCGCTCCAGCGGGCTCCCGCACATGCCACAGAAGCGCATGCCGGGGAGGTTTCGGGTGCCGCACGAGGAGCAGACCATGGAAGGTCAGTATACGGAAGGGGCTCGGCGGCAACCGGGCGGGGGGTTGCGCGACCATGCGGCGCCGGTGCCGGGCGCGCGCGCTCTCGCGGCGCGGTCCCGCAGGGCGCTCAGCGCCCCAGCAGGGGAGCAGGGTCCACGAACACGCCGTTGCCCGAGCCGTTGTCGCTGCGGGCGTAGAAGGGCAGCACGTCGCTGTGCGTCAGCGTCCCGCCGCCGAGGTAGCCGAGCACGTCGCCCTGGGCCACCGGGTCGAACAGGCTGACCACCGGCTGCCGCAGGTTGGCGTAGACGGTGGTGAGGCCGCCGCCGTGCTGCACCGCCACCATGTACCCGAAGTTGGCCCCGAGGTACGAGATCGCCACCACCTTCCCGTCCTGAGCGGCGCGCACCGCCGCGTTGTCGACCGGCGCCTCGATCGCCACGAAGGAGTTGTTGCTCTCGCCGAAGCGGCTGACGATCTTGCCGTGGTCCAGCGGCATCACGAAACCGGTGGCGAGGGGCGTGGCGGGCGCGGTGAGGGCGTCGAGCCGCGACCGGGCCTGGTCCGCCTGGCGCTGGAGGGCCAGCTGCTTCTCGCGATCCTCGGCGTAACGCGCCGCATCGGCGCGCGCCTGCTCCTCCACCCGCTTGAGTCGCGCGATCTCGTCCTGGAGCTGTTGCCGCACGTTCCCGAGGCTGGTCTCGAGCTTGTCTTGCTCGGACAGCAACGATTGCTTCTGGGCGAGCTGCCCCTTCTGCGTCGCCTGCAGGTCGGCGATCACGCCCTCCAGCTGCTTCCGCGTCGCCTCGCGCGCCGCGGCGTTGGCGTCGATCTCCTGCTGCTTCGCCTGCACCGCGGCCAGCTCCTGCGCGAGCCGCGCCTGCTCCTCCTTGAGCTGACCGAGCAGGTCGCTCAAGTCGTTGACGACCGCGACGTCCTGGCGCGCGAGCAACGAAAGGAAGTACTGGTTCAGCTGGAACTCGTGGAACGACGTGCTACGCGACAGGGCGCCCGCGAAGCGCGTGCCGTGCTGCTCGTAGAGGTTGAGCAGGAGCGCGCGTATGCGCACCTTGAGGTCCTCCAGCCGCCCGTCGAGCGCGTCGATGCGGGCCTCGGTCGCCGTTCGCTGGTCCTGGAGCTCGGCCAGCTGCCCCTCCAGCTCCCGCTCCTGGGCGCGCAGATCGTCGAGCTCCCGCGCGACCTTGTCGCGCTCCGCGATCTTCGCCTTGAGCTCGGTGGCTGTGCTCCCGAGCGCGGCCTCGATGTCGTCGATCTCCTGGCGCCGCGCGGCGAGCAGGTCCTGGTACCGCTGCACGTCGCTCTCGAGCGCCTGCCGGTTGCTGGTGTCCACCGCTTGCGCTCGCAGCGGGGCGCGCCCCGGGCCACCCGCGACGAGGAGGACGACGAGCGCTACGCGCACGACGCGCAGTGCCCCGGCGGCGAGTGTTGCGCGCGGCGCCCGCGCCCGCCCCGCGCGCGCCGCGAGCGGAGCCGCCGCGACGGTCGCCGCGGCGGCCGTCGAAGCGGCCTGGAGGTGGCGTGCGGAGGACGGCGGGGCGGGGGCCACGGGACAGTGTAGCAACGGCCCGCGGGACCGAGGTGAAGGCGGTGTCGGCGTCCAGGCCGGCCGGCGGGGCCGGCCTCAGGGTTGCTCGCGCAGGTACTGCGAGACCGAGATGGCGCTTCCAACCAGCCCCACCAGCACCGACAGCGCGGCCAGCAGCGCGGCGATCTGGCCGATCACCGCGGGGTCGCGCACGAACGGGATGAAGGCGAGCTGGTCCGACAGGCGCAGCATCACGAACTGGTAGCCCGGGATGGCCAGCCCCAGCGTGACGACCGCGCTGATGAGCCCGAGCAGGAAGCCCTCGAACAGGAACGGCGCGCGGATGAAGCTGCGGGTGGCGCCCACCAGCCGCATGACGTCGATCTCCTCGCGGCGCGCCGTGATGGCGGCGCGGATGGAGTTGACGATGGCGAACAGCGCCGCCGACAGCAGCACCACGATCAGGATCGAACCGCCCACGCGCAGCGCGTCGTTGATCGCCAGGAAGGTGTCGACGGCCTCGGAGCCGTCCTGCACCGTGTCGACGCCCGGGAGCGCGATCAGGCGCGCCCTGATGGTCGGCGTCTGGGCAGGGTCGAGAAGGCGGATCTCCAGCGTGTTCGGCAGCGGGTTCTCGACCAGCGCGGACGCCTGCTGCAGGGCGGGCAGGTCCTGCATCATGCGCGACAGGGCCTGGTCCTTGCCGACGAAGTCGACACTCGCCACCTCGGGCCAATCGCGCACGGTCGCGAGCAGATCGGGGACGGGGGCGTCGTCGCGCAGGAAGGCCGACACCTCGAGCTCGCTCTGGAGGTTCGCCAGCACACCGTTGAGGTTCACGCTGAGCAGGCTGAACCCGGCAAGCATCGTCAACGACAACGTCATGGTGGTGATCGTCGAGACGCTGGCGACCCAGTTGGCTCGGATCGCGCGCATCGCCTGCGTGAGCGCGTACATCAGCCTCGGCCGGTGCTACCCGATGGGGGCAGGCGGTGCGCGTGCGTGTCGGTCACGACAGCACCTTATACCAGGAGCGGGGCGGCGGGCATGAGGCTCCCCTCGGCGTTCCCGGTCCCGCGGTCGCCGCGCCGCGGACCCTCCCGAGCGCGGTCGCCGAGCCTCCGTTCAGGCGTCTGCGTAGGCGGCGATCACGGCGTCGGTGAACGACTCGGTGGTCGCGTCTCCGCCCAGGTCGCCGGTGCGGGGCCCGTGCTCGAGCACGGCGTCGACGGCGCGGCCGATGCGCGCCGCGTGCTCTCCCATCCCGAGATGGTCGAGCATCAATCCGGCGGTGAGCATGGTTGCGGTCGGGTTGGCGACGCCCTTCCCCGCGATGTCGGGGGCGCTGCCGTGCACCGGCTCGAAGATGGCGTATCGGTCGCCGATGTTGGCGCTCGGGGCCAGCCCGAGGCCGCCCACGAGACCGGCCATGAGGTCCGACAGGATGTCGCCGAAGAGGTTGGTCGAGACGAGCACGTCGAAGCTCGCCGGATCGCGCACGAGACGCATGGCCGCGGCGTCGACGATGAGGTCGTACGCCTCCACGTCGGGGTAGTCGACGGCGAGCGCGCGCACCGTCTCGAGGAAGAGGCCGGAGGTGAGCGGGAGGACGTTCGCCTTGTGGACGATCGCGAGGCGGCCCCGGCGCCTGCGCGCCTGCTCGAACGCCACCCGGCCGATGCGCTCCGAGGCGGGACGCGACACCATCGCATCGGCGATCGCGATGTCCCCGTAGCGCCGTTCCTGCTCGACGTACAGCCCCTGGGTGTTCTCGCGCACCATGAGCATGTCGACGCCCGGGAAGCAGCCGGGGATGGGGCGCGTCTTCGCCGGCCGGAGGTTGGCGTAGAGGTCCAGCACGCGCCGCATGTAGCGGATCGCGCCGACGTGCCCCTCGACCTTGTGCGTGGGGCTGGTGAAGGCGCCGGCGAGGGTGGCGTCGGCCGCGCGCACGCGCTCGAGCGTCTCGTCCGGCACGGAGGTTCCCCGTCGTTCGAAGGTGGCCCACCCCGCCTCGGCCTCCATGAACGCGAGGTCCAGGCCGGTGGCCTCCAGCAGGCGGCGGGTGGCCGGAACTACCTCGAGGCCGATCCCGTCGCCGGGGATGAGACAGATGGTGGTCATCCGAGGGCTCCTTCGCGTGGGGACGGCCCGCGTCCGGCGGCGGGCGGGCCGCGTCGGATGCCCGCGCGCGCCGGCAGGGGGTACGGGAGCGTGGGGTCGCGAGCGCGACCACCCGCAAAGCTACCACGGCCCGGCGGTCGGCTCGGCGCGGCTCCCTGGTAGCATGAGGTGCCCGGCCGGGCCCGCACCGGCCGCCGGGAACGACGGCGGGGAGGTCGTCTGGGAGGCGGTTTTCGGCTACTGCCCGAGCGGCGGCCGACCAACATCTATGCGCAATAATCGCTATGGGAACGACGATGCGCCTGCGTAACGTGGGAGGGGCGGCGCGATGAGCGCGTTGCACGGCGAGCTCGAGGAAGGGGTCCTGGCGAACCTGCTGCAGTACCTCTCACTCTCGCAGGCCAGCGGCTGTCTCACGCTGCGGCACGCCGAACGGATGCAGGGGAACCTCTTCCTGGAGGGTGGACGGGTGGTCTTCGTGGACGCCAGGCCGCTGCAGGATCTCGCGGCGCTGTCTTGGCTCATGACCTGGGACGCGGGACGGTTCACCTTCAAGGCCGGTGTGCAACCTCCCCGCCGGACCCTCACCAACTCGACCGAGACGCTCCTGCTCGAGGCCAGTCAGCGCGCCGATGAGGCCGCGGGGAGCGGCCGCGCGAGACTCGCGCCCGTCGATCCCGACGCGGTGTTGTGGGCGCGCGCCCTCGGGCCCGAGGAGTCGACCGTGCCGGTGTCGCTGAGCGCGCTCCACGTGTGGCGCAACCTCGACGGCATCCGCAGCCTGCGAGACGTGGCCGTGCTGTGCGGGCTGCCGCTCCCTGCGGTGCTGAACGGGGCCGGCGAGCTGCTGGCCGAGGCGCTGGTCGAGTACGCGGCGGTCCCGCTCGTCGCCGACGGCTTCGTGCACGAGCTGACGAGGGAGACGGTCGACATCCTCGGTCCCGTCGGGGAGGTCGTCGTCGAGGACGCCTTGTGGGAGCTCGGGTTGAGCTGGGAAGGGCTGGCGGTCAGCTCGATCGACGAGCTCGTCGACGAGCTCGCCGCGCAGTTCCGCCGCACCGAGTGGCAGCGCGACTTCCTCGCGCGCGTCGAGCGGTTGCGGCAACGCTACGGGGTGAGCCGGTGAGCGCCCCCCTGGAGGACCGATGAAGTACGTGGTGGAGGTGCGGACGGCCGTCGTGGACGATCGCGACGCGGTGGCGGGCAAGGTGGCACAGGCGTTTCATATCGCGCCGGCGAAGGCGCTCACGCTGCTCAGGCGGGTGCCGGGACCGGTGACCAGGCCCGTCAGCGCACAGGAGGCGAAGGCCGTCGCGGACCTGTTCGCGAGCGCCGGGCTCGATGTGGTGACGAGGGAGGTCCCCGAGGCGCCGCCGGCGCCGGAGGCGGTGGGCGCGCCAGGAGGCGACGACGACCGGGCCGGGCCCGCGCCGGCGGCGCCGGAGGCCCCGGGTGAGGAGCACGCGGTCGACGCGCGGCCGGGCGACGGCGGCCGCTCGGAGCGTGCCGGCGAGGAGCCGTTCGCGGCGGACGCCCGGGCCGCCGGCCCGGACGACGCGGCGGGGCGCGCCGGCGAGGTCGACAGCGACGCCGCCTTCGAGCGCGAGATGGGGCTCGACGAACCCGGCGCGCGCGAGCACGGCGGCGACGACCTTGCTGTCGACGACCTTGGCCTCGATGACGACGGCGTCGATGACGGCGTCGATGACGACGTCGCCATCGCCGTCGACCGCTTCGGCGGCATCTGGGACGGCGCCGCCTGGGGCGCCCGCGGTCCGGACGGCGGGCGGGAGCACGGCGACGTGGCCGAATCCGACCTGGACGGCCTCGAGATGGATGGCCCCGACATGGAGGGCCCCGACCTGGACGGCCCCGAAGTGGATGGCCCCGACGTGGATGGCCCCGATCTGGACGGCCGCGGGATGGAAGCGCGCGATGCGGACCGTTCGGGCGGCCACGCGGGTCTCGTCGGCGGTCGGGACGCGCCTGGCCCGGCCGGCGGGAGCATCGCCCCCGACCTTCGTGACGTCGGGGGCCGGGACGTGGGGCAGGTGGCGCCGGGTGGCCCGGCCGGCGGCCGCTGGGGTCTCGGGGGCTCAGGCGGCCACGCCTCCACACGGAACGACGACGTGGACGACGACGGGGTACTGGTGGTCGACGAGGCGGTCGACGACGGTCCCGAGCCCGAGGTCGTGGAGGATGAGGCTGGCCCGGCAGGCGGGACGCCCGGCGTCGGAGTCGGCTCCGTGACCTGGGGCGCGCCCGGCTGGAGCGACGCCGTGCGGGGCGAAGCGGCGCCGGCCTCGGCCGAGCAGGCCGCGGAGCGGCCGCCCGGCACGATCGACCTGCCGGCGGGCGAGCCGCACCCGGGCGAGCCGCACCCGGGCGCGCCGCACCCGGGCGCGCTGGACCCGGGCGCGCTGGAACCGGGCGGGCTGGAACCGGGCGGGCTGGAACCGGGCGCGCTGGACCGGGGCGGGCTGGACCGGGGCGGGCCGGAACCGGCCGAGGTGGGCGGACGGTCCGCGACGGCAGCGCCCGCCGGCGCCGCAGACGAGCTGGCGGCCGAGCGTGGCGTGGCGCCCACGCCCGCCGTGGGCGGGATGGGTGACACGGGTCCTACGGGTGTCTCGGCGTCCTCGACCGGCGGGGTGTCGGGCACGTCCGAGCCGCGGGCCGCTACTGCCGCCCGACGTCGCCCGGCGCTCGTACACGCCCGAAACGGTTACGCCGAGGCTCGTGCGCGGGGGTCTGCGGCGGCGCGTCGCGACCGCGGCGACGCTGCCGGCCCTCCTCACGCTCGTGGTGATGCTGCTCGCGGCGGCGGTGACGCTGCTGCCCGTGCTGCACCAGCAGCTCGCGCGGCGGGCGGCGGCGACGGCCGCCGCCTATGCGGGCAGCATCGAGAGCCTCACGGCGGGGCTACCGTTGACCTCTCCGGTCGTGATCGCGGGCCTCGGCGACGTGGCGGGGCGGTCGCAATCGCTGTTGCGCGGGCGCGGCGTGCGGTTCGTGACGATCACGGGGGCCGACGGCGCGCCGCTGGCCGGTTGGTACGAGGGAGCGACCGGTGATCGCGCCCTTCCCGACGATGTCGCGGCGGTCGTCGCGCAGCGCGCTCGGGAGGCGGAAGCGGGCGCACAGCCCTCCTCGGGGGGCTTCGTCGACGGGCTGCGGTCGAGCTGGACGACGTTGGGGTCGATCCTCGGACTGGCCGAGCCGGTGACGGTCCTGGCGGCCGCCCCCATCCGCAACGCCGGCCAGAGCGTCGGCGCGGTCGTGGTAGGCGTGTCCGGCGACGGGCAACGCGGTCCCGTGGGGAGCGCGTTGCTCACCATCCTGCTGGTGGGCCTCATCCCGGTGCTCATCGCCGTGATGGTCGCGCTCGCACTCACGCGGACGCTCACCGGCGCGGTCGAGTACCTGCTGGAGGCCGCCGACCGCATCAGCCGTGGCGACCTCGAGCACGCCGTCGAGCTGCGCCGCCACGACGAGCTGGGTCAGCTGGCGCGCGCCATCGAGCGCATGCGCGTGAGCCTCCAGGAGGGACTGGAGCGGTTGCGCCGCCGGCGCTGAGGGGGGTGCGCGACCGGGGAGGAGCCGGCGGCCCTGCGGCCAGCGTCTACCCCGACACGAACCGCGGGCGACGGCGCCGGAGCACCCGACGGAGCGCCTCCGGGATGGACGCGGCCACGGCGAGGTTCTCACCGGCCGATAGGCGCGCCGGCCGCCCGCGGGGCGGGTGGAAGCTTCAGGGCATGGGGTGGGAGCGGGCGAGCTCGCGCACCTCGCGGCGCAGCTCCGTGGGGTCGTCGAGCGCCAGCGCCCGATCGATGAGGCTGGCCACGGCGCCCATCTCGTCGGGCCGGAACCCGCGGGTCGTGAGGGCCGGGGTTCCGATGCGCACACCGGAGGTCACCCACGGCTTCTCCGGATCGAACGGCACCATGCTCTTGCTGACGGTGATGTTGGCCTGCTCGAGTCGCTTGCTGGCGGCGTTGCCGGTCATGCTGTGGGGGCGGAGGTCGACCACGAACAGGTGGTTGTCGGTACCGCCCGACACGATGCGGTGGCCGAGCCCGGCCAGCTCGCCGGCGAGCACGCGGGCGTTGTCGATGACCGCCCGGCTGTAGTCGCGGAAGCTCGGCTGGAGCGCCTCGTAGAAGGCGACGGCCTTGCCGGCGATGACGTGCTCCAGCGGCCCGCCCTGCGTTCCGGGGAAGATCATCCGGTCGATCTTCTTGCCCAGCTCCTCGTCGTTGCCGAAGATGATGCCGCTGCGCGGCCCGCGCAGCGTCTTGTGCGTGGTGCTGGTGACGACGTGCGCGTGAGGAAGCGGGCTCGGGTGGTGACCCGTCGCGACGAGCCCGGCGATGTGCGCGATGTCCGCCACGAGGTAGGCGCCCACCTCGTCGGCGACCGCGCGGAACGCCGCGAAGTCGAGGATGCGGCTGTAGGCGCTGGCACCGGCGATGATCAGCTTGGGGCGGTGCTCGAGCGCCACGCGTCGCACCCGATCCATGTCGATGCGTTCCGTGGTGGGGTCGACCTCGTAACTCACGATGCGGTAGTTCATGCCCGAGAAGTTCACGGGCGAGCCGTGGGTGAGGTGGCCGCCGTGAGCGAGGTCCATACCCAGCACGCAATCGCCGGGGTCGAGCAGGGCGAAGTACACCGCCAGGTTGGCCGACGAGCCGGAGTGCGGCTGGACGTTCGCCCAGGAGCAGTCGAACAGCTGCTTGAGCCGCCGGATGGCGAGCCGTTCGACCTCGTCGACGACCTCGCAACCGCCGTAGTACCGCTTACCCGGGTAGCCCTCGGCGTACTTGTTGGTGAGCGCGGACCCCACGGCCTCCATGACCTGGCGAGAGGTGAAGTTCTCGGAGGCGATGAGCTCGAGGCCCTCTTCCTGCCTCCGGAACTCGCGCTCGATGAGCGTGAACACCTCTTCGTCGCGGGCGGTGCGGCTGGCCGTAGTATTCAGCGACGTCATGGGCGGAGTATATCAGCAGGTTCGGCGCCCCCCGCGCGTCCTCGGCGGAAGCCGGGCACTGCCTTCCCGTTCCGCACGGGCGCATACGCCGCTCAGTCCCCGTCGTCGCTCTCGTGGGGGGGCTCCGTCGCCTGCGCCGCCGTTCCCCACTCGGCGCGGTTCTCCCTGTCGAGCATGTAGCTGCGGTACGCCCGCTCGCGGTACGCGCTGAGGCTATCGGGGTCCGCTCCTTGCCCGGGCACGGGCACGCCCGTGAGGCGCTCGATCTCCGCGAGCGTCATCGCCTCGAAGTCTTCATGTGTGAGGTCTTCATGCGTTCGTTCGTCCACGGGCCACCTCCGGTCCGGCGCCACGCCTCACGGTAGCAGCGCCGCCGCGCGCGAGCGGTAGGCTGCGCCGCCGCCCGCGAGGAGCCGCACCACGCCGGCGGGACGGCCGCCCCGCCGCCACGAGCGTCAGGACAGGAGCCGCCCGCCCTCCCTCGTACGTGGGCCTGAGGCGGGAACGGGCGCGCGCCGCGCCGCGGGCCACGGGCCACCGAAGCGCAGGCCGTCGCGCTCGGTGACGATCGCCGCGAACGCCTCGCCGAACGCGCGCACCTCATCCCAGTCGGTGAACTCCGTCTCGTGGCCCGGGAGCCCTTCGCGGCGGGCCAACCTTTGCATGAAGCGACGCTTGAAGGGTCCGTAGCGGCTGAATCGCAGGGCGCCGGCGGCCGTCGCCGCCAGATCCGGACGCCACCGGGTCGACGCGAGGAACTCGCGCAGGTAGCCGTCCGCCAGCCTACGGTGGGCGTCGTCGCCGACGGCCGCCGATAGGCTCACCGAGAGGAAGGCGCTGGGGAGCTGGAGGAGAACGGCGCGATGCGCTCGCACGGCCCGGACCAGACCGTGAGGGTGCCTCCCCATGTGGATCGACGCGGCGATCACGATGCCCGCGGATCCCGCGAGGCCGGGGAAGGGCGTGGCAGGCGCGATCCTCGCGTCGTGCCCACGCTGCGCCAGCACCCGCGCCAGGTGCTCGGCGATTCGGATCGTCTGACCCTCCTGCGACGCGTGCACGATGAGCACGCTGGCCACGGTCGCCTCCTCGGCCCGGCGCCGGGCGGGGTGAACGCCCGGTTTCGCCGTCACTGTGCGCCGGTGAGCCTGGAGGCCGCCAGAGGCGCATGTCCCACGCCGTGAGGCGGTGCTTTCCTCGCCCGCGTGGACGGGGCGCCTCACCGACCGACCGGGAGCGCCGGCGCGCGCGGACGCCGGTCGGTGCCTCGCCCCTGCGCGTGCGGCCGATCGGGCTGGGCTGCATGTCGCTTCTGCGGGGGCGGGCGGCGCCCGGGGACGGTGCCGGTCGTGGTGGGCGGCGGTACGCCGGCGCTCCAGCCGGACGAGCGCGTCGACCTGGCGCTGCTGGACGAACGCAGGTTCGCGAACGGCACCGTGTACCTGCGCTACCGCGTCCATGCCGCGGTAGGTCTGCACCGGTTCGCGCTCGCCGCCGTGGCCCCGCACGGGCGTGACAGTGACGCCGTAGATGTCGGCCTGGAAGAGGGCCGAGAGGACGTCGTTGAGTCTCTCCTTGCGCACCACCGCCATGATGAGCTTCACGCCTGGCTCCTGGCCGCGGCGGCCACCGCCGGCGACCTGGGCTCGAGCCGCGCCACGGGCACGAGCAGGGCACCCTACCCGTCGGTGTAGGCCTCCTCGCCGTGGAGCGTCACGTCGAGCCCGCGCGCCTCGGTGGCCTGGTCGGCGCGCAACGCCACGAGCGCGCCCACCAGGCGGGCGAGCAGCAGGGTCCCGACGGCGCTCGTCGCCACCGCGCAGGCGACCGCCAGCGCCTGCACCCCCAACTGTGCCAGGGAGCCGTTCACGGGCGCGCCCCACGCCCGGCTGGCGAACAGACCGGTGAGGAGCGCGCCGCTGATGCCGCCCACGCCGTGCGCGGCGAACACGTCGAGGGCGTCGTCGAGGCCGCTGCGAGCGCGCCACAGGATGAGCGCGTAGCTGGGAAGCGCGCCGAGGGCGCCGATGGCCAGCGCCCCGATGGGGGACACGAAGCCGGCCGCCGGCGTGATCGCCACCAGACCGACGACGACCGCGGTGGCCAGCCCCACCGCGGTGGCACGCCCGCCGCGGCCGAGGTCCAGCAGCGCCCAGACCACGAGGGTGGCACCGGGCGCGAGCAGGGTGTTGACGAAGGCCACCACGGCGGTGGCGTTCGCCCCCAAGGCGCTGCCCGCGTTGAAGCCGAACCAGCCGAACCACAGCAGCCCCGCCCCCAACAGCGTCAGCGGCACCTGGTGGGGCAGCATGGCCTTGTGGCCGTAGTCGCGTCGGCGGCCGAGAAGAAGCGCCAGGACCGCGGCGGCCACGCCGGCGTTGATGTGCACCACGGTGCCGCCCGCGAAGTCGAGCGCCCCCAGGCGCTGCAGGAAGCCGCCGCCCCACACCCACTTGGCGAGCGGCGCGTACACCACCACGCTCCATAGGGCGATGAAGAGCATGTAGGCGCCGAAGCGCATGCGCTCCACCACCGCGCCGGAGATCAGCGCGGCCGTGATGATCGCGAAGGTGGTCTGGAAGGCGAAGAACAGAAGGCTCGGCAGCCCGCCGCCATCGGGCGCCAGGCCGCGCAGCCCGGCGTTGGCGAGGGTGCCGATGACACTCGACCCGCCGCCGAAGGCCAGCGAGTAGCCCACCGATGCGAACGTCAGGCCCACCACGCCGAGGGCTACGAAGCTCATCATCGTGTTCAGCACGTTCTTGCGCCGCACGAGGCCGCCGTAGAACAGCGCCAGGCCGACCACCATCAACAACACCAGCGCGGTCGAGACCATCATCCAGGCGGGGTCGGCGCCGGACGCGGGCGGCGCGGCGGGCGCCTGGGCAACGACTGGGTTGAGCACGAGTGCCCCCAGCATGGCCGCCGCGCCCAGGGCAACGCGCCGGCCGGCGTTGGGAGCGACGGCGCCGGCCGCGCATCCGGCCGCGCATCCGGCCGCGCGTCCCGCCGCGCTCCCGGCCGCGGCGCGGGAGGCGGGACCGCTCGCCGCGCAAGCTTGGCGCGGCGCCTCCCGAGGAGGCGCGTTGCTCGAGAGATCAGCGGTCGGTACCTGCGGCATCGTGCGCACGTTGCGCATCCTGCGGGTGGAGCGGCGCATCATCCAGACCTCCCGGCCGCGCGAGGGCGCGCGCCCGCCGACACCTCGCCCACCAGCCGTGCCGCACTACAATGCGCCCATGGACTCCCTGCGTGGCCCGCCCGCCGCCACCCTCGCGCGGTTGCTCGACGATGACGCCGAGCACGACCACGCCTCGGCGGCGCGGCTGCTCGCCGGCCTCACCGTCGAGGAGGCGATGACCCGCCTGCTCGGCGCACCCCATACGATCGCCGACTTGCTGGCGCACCTCCATGCCAACAACGCCTACAATCTGCGGATGCTGCAGGCCGGCGAGCCGGGGGCCGTCGAGCCGCCCGACCTGTGGCCGGAGGTCCGCGCCGAGAGCCTCGAGGAGCTCCGCGAGCACGTCCTGGCCGAGCTGCGCGAGCTGGCGCGGTGGGCGCGCACCGGCGACCTGGAGCGGGTGCTGTTCGAGGCGACGGAGGCCGAGCCGGCGTGGACGGCCGGTTACAAGCTGGCCGCGAGCGTGGCGAAGCACACCAGCTACCACCTGGGCCAGATCGCGCTGCTGCGGAAGATGCTGGCGGCCCGCACCTAACCCGTCAGCGCGAGCGCCGCACCGCCTCGAGCGCCAGCATGTCGTGCGCCAGGTTGGCCGCCAGCAGGCAGGTGAGCGTGCCCACGTCGTAGGGCGGCATGACCTCGACCAGGTCGAAGGCGCGGATGTCGAGGCCGCGAAGGCCGCGCAGCAGCTCGAGCGCTTGCACCGCGGTGGCGCCGCCGACCTCGGGCGTGCCGGTGCCGGGCGCGTACACCGGGTCGAGGAAGTCGATGTCGAAGCTGAGGTAGAGCGGGCCACGGCCGGCGCGCGCGCGAATGCGGTCGACGGTCGCCCGCACCCCCATGCGGTGCATCTCCGGCGCGGTGATCTTGGCGAGCCCGAGCGTCTCGGACATGTCAACGTCCTCGGGCCCGTAGACCGAACCGCGCAGTCCCACCTGGATCGCGCGGCCCACGTCCAGCAGCCCCTCCTCCACCGCCCGACGGAAGGGCGTGCCGTGCGTGTCCTTGCCGCCGAAGTAGCTGTGCCACAGGTCGTTGTGGGCGTCGAAGTGCACCAGGCCGAGGGGGCCGTGCCGGTCGGCGGCGGCGCGCAGCAGCGGCAACGTCACCGAGTGGTCGCCGCCCAGGAAGATCGGCGTGACGCCCGCCGCCATCACCTCGGCCGCGCCCTGCGCGATCTGCGCGTGCGACTCCGGCAGGTAGCCGGGCGTGACGGGCAGGTCGCCGTAGTCGACCGCCGACAGCGCGTCGAACAGGTTCACCTCGAGCTCGGGGTGGTAGGGCCGCAGCAGCATCGATTCCTGCCGGATGCCCGACGGCCCGAACCGCGCCCCCACGCGGTAGGTGGCGCCCGTGTCGAACGGCACGCCCACGAAGGCGACGTCGACCCCCTCCAGGTCGGTGACGTGCGGCAGGCGCATGAACGTGCGGATGCCCTCGAAGCGGGGATAGGCCATGGCGTCGGCGGGTGCGTAGCGTCGTGGGCTCATGCGGTCCTCCTCGAGGTAGGGGCGTCGGGGCGCACCAGCCGAAGGTCCGGCTGGCCGTACTTGACCACGCGCAGGATGACGTTGGTGCGCACTTCGGCCACGCCCGCAACCTGGCTGAGGCGCTCCGTGACGAGCTCGGTGAGGTGCTGGAGGTCGCGGCACATGACGTCGACCTCGAGATCGAACGCGCCGGACACGAGCGCCACGTAGCTCGCCTCGGGGAAGCGCGCGATGGCGTGCGCGGCCGGCTCCACGAGGTGCGGTGGCCGCACGGCAACATGCAGGTTGGCCGGCGCACGGAAGCCGGCGCGGTGCGGGTCGGCGCGGCCGATCACGTGCAGCGTGCCGTCCGCCAGGAGCCTCGCGAAGCGGTTGCGCACCGTCCCCACGGACACCTCGAGCGCCTCGGCGATGGCCGTGAACGAGCGCCGCCCGTCCTCCTGCAGGTGCGCGAGGATGCCGAGGTCGAGCGCGTCAAGGCCGCGGGTGCCGTCGTTCATCCGGTCCCCATCCCCGTTCCCCCTCCGCCGTGGCCGGCGGAGCCGTTGCGCCGGGGCGCCGCGGCCGCCGGTCCGGCGCCGGACGTGGCGGCGGCCGCGCCGCCGGCGTGCACCGGCGGGCGCCGCCCCGCCCACGGGCGGGCCAGCTCCAACTGCGAGGCCAGCCGCAGCAGCGTCGCCTCGTCCCCCACGCGCGCCGCGAACTGCATGCCGATCGGCAGGCCGGACGCGCTCCACGCCAGCGGCAGCGACACCGCAGGCTGGCCCGTCAGGTTGAACAGCGGCAGGAATGCGCCGGCCTCGTCGCACAGCCGGAAGAAGCTCTCGAAGTCGGGGTGCTCCACGCTCTGGCTGTAGCGACCCAGCGGCTCCGGCAGGCGCAGCAGGGTGGGCGTGAGGAGCACGTCCACCCGCCCGAAGAAGGCCGCCACGTCGCGGCGGATGCGGTTGAACACCGCCTCGGCGCGCGCCACGTCGGCGCCCGTGAGGCTGCGCGCGCCCTCGAGCAGCCGCAGCGTGACGGGCTCGAGCGTGTCAGGCCCGACCGCACGCTTCGCATCCCGCGCGAGCCCGTCGATCAGCACGTCGAACCCCAGCGCCCACGCCACGCCGGCGGCGTCCACGAAGGCGTCGTAGTCGAAGCGCGGGCTCGCCTCCTCCACCCGGTGCCCCATCGCCTCGAGCAGGCGCGCCACCGCCGCCGTGGCGGCCGCCACCTCGGCCTCGACCTCGTAGCCGCCCCAAGCATCCAGCGTGAAGGCCACCCGCAGGGGGTCGGGCCGCGGCGCCAGTTCTTCGACGAAGCGGCGCGCCGGCCTCGGCAGGGGCGCAGGATCGCCCGGCTCCGCTCCCGCCACTGCGTCCAGCAGGGCGGCCGTGTCGCGTACCGTACGGGTCAGGACGAACTCGGTGTCCATCCCCATCAGCGGCTCGCCGGCGCTCGGGGCGTGGCTCACCCGGCCGCGCGAGGGCTTCAGGCCGACCACCCCGCACGCGCTGGCCGGAATGCGGATCGATCCCGCCGCGTCGGTGCCGTGAGCGGCCGGCACGATGCCGGCGGCCACCGCCGCGCCGGCGCCGCCCGACGAGCCGCCGGCGAGGCGCGTCACGTCCCACGGGTTGCAGGTGTCGCCGTACAGCGCCGACTCGGTGGAGAGCGACAGTGCGAACTCCGGCGCCGCGCTACGCCCCAGCACGACCAGGCCCGCCTGGCGGAAACGGCGCGCCAGCGCGGCCTCCTCGCGCGCCACGCGGCCGGCGAGAAGGCGGCTGCCGCACGTCTGCGGCCGCCCGGCCTCGGCGGCGCCGAAGTCCTTGAGCAGGAAGGGCACGCCGGCGAAGGGTGCGCCCGCGGGCGGCGCACCTGCGGAGCGCGCGCCGGCGGGGGCCGCGCCGCCAGGCGGCGCGGCCCCCGCCGCTCGCTCCGGGTAGGTCTCCACCACCGCGTGGAGCGTGCCGTTCACGGCCTCCACCGCCGCCAGCGCGGCCTCGGCCAGCGCCGCGGGCGTGGCCTCGCCGCGGCGCACGAGTTCCGCCAGGGCGGTGGCGTCGAGGGTCGTGTAGCTGTCCAGCTTCATGCGCTCTCCATGTCCGTCCGGGCCCACGCGCGACCGGGCCGATCTCCGTTCGGGGCCGTCTGCGGCCGGGCCGGTGTGCGGCCGGGCCGGTGTGCGGCCGCGGCGGTGTGCGGCCGCGGCCGTGTCTGCCGGAGCCGTGTGCGGCCGGGCCCGACGCGGTGGGCGCGCCGCGGCCGCCGGGTGCGTCCTTGGCCGGCGCGGCGTGCGCCGCGCCCCTTCGACGCCTCCCCTGCGACTGAAAATCTTGCAGCGGCGTTGACTTCCGATTGCAAATTCTACATACTTTCGGGTACGACCAGGGAAGACCCATCCGCGCGTCCGCCTCCTCATCGCGGGCGCGCCGCGCCGTGAAACCGTCTCGGCCGCTCCCGTCCGGACGCGGGCCGAGGTCCGGGTCCCGTGCACGGTCCGGACGCCCGGACCTCACGCTCAGGCCCGAGGCTCGGACCCGAGCCCCACGGCCCGGCCGCGCGCACCCTGCCGGTACGACCAGGCCCCTTAGACGACCGCGCCCGGCGCGCGAGGAGAGAGCATGAGTCGACGCGTCAGCCTGCAGATCCCGCCCGCGCAGGGCCGCCTCGACCTCGGCGTCGGCCATCCCGGGCCCGCGCTGCTGCCGCTGACCGAGCTCCACCGCACCGCCTCCGATGCCCTCGCCGGTGACGACCCCTCGGTGCTGCAGTACGGCGCCGAGCAGGGCGACGAGCACTTCCGCCGCGCCCTGGCCGCATTTCTCACCGAGCAGAGCAGCGGCACCGGCGCCCCACCCAGCGCCGCCCACAGCGCCGGCTCCATCCCTGCCCCCGGTACCGCCCCCAGCGCCGGGCCGAGCGCGGGCCCGAGCGGTGGCGCGACGGCGCCCCGGCACGGCAGCGGCGGGCGCGCCGTCGACCCGGCGCGTCTGTTCGTCACCTCCGGCGCATCGCAGGCCCTCGACCTCGTGTGCACGCTCGCCACCCGGGCGGGCGAGCGCGTACTCGTCGAGGCGCCCAGCTACCACCTGGCGCTCGCCATGTTCGCCGACCACGGGCTGGAGGTGGGCGTGGTCGCGAGCGACGAGGACGGCGTCGTGCCGGAAGCGCTCGAGCGCGAGCTGGCCGCACGTCCCGCGGCGCTGCTCTACGTCGTGTCGGCCTTCGCCAACCCCAGCGGGCGCACGCTCGCGCCCGAGCGCCACGCGCGCGTACGCGACGTCGCCGCGCGGCACGCTGTGACCGTGGTGTCCGACGAGGCCTACCGCCTGCTCGCATTCGACGGCGCCCCGCCGCCCACACTGGCGTTCGAGGGCGCCGAGCACGTGCTGGCGTTGGGCTCGTTCTCCAAGATCCTGGCGCCGGGGCTGCGCCTCGGGTGGGTGCAGGCCGAGCCGGTGTGGATGCAGCGGCTCGAGCGCGCCGGCCTGCTGCTGTCGGGCGGCGGGCTCAACCCCCTGCCGTCCGCGCTGGTCGGTCCGCTCCTCGAGGACGGCACGCTGGGGCGCCACCTCGGCACCCTGCGGCGCACCTACGCCGAGCGCGCCGAGGTGCTCGCCGCGGCCCTCGCGCGCCATGTACCGGCGGCGCGCTTCGGGCGCCCGCTCGGCGGCTACTACCTGTGGCCGCGGGTGCCCGGGGTCGACTTCGCGGCGCTCCTGCCGCGGGCGCTCGAGCACGGCGTCGGTTTCGTGCCCGGGGCCAGGTTCGCGCCGACGAGCCTGCTTGCGAGCGCCGTCTCGAGCGCCCTCGCCGACCGGGCGCGCCTGTGCTTCGCCTACCACGCCGCGCCCGAGCTCGAGGAGGCCATCCGCCGCCTCGCCACCGCCCTCGGCGACGCGGCGCTACAATCGGCATCACCGAACCCACCCGCCCCGGACGGACACGCCGGCCCGGAGCGAAGGGCGCCCGAACCCACGTCGTCGCCGCACGTCCCGCAGGCCCCGGCTCCGCCCAGGCGGAGCGATCCCCCCGGTGAACCCACCGGCGATCCCGCCGGCGATTCCACCGGGGAACCATCCAAGGAGGCGTCATGAAGCGCAGGGAGTTCCTCAAGCTCGTCGGGGCGACCGCCGTCGCCGCCGGTCTCGGCGGCCCCGTCGCGTTCGCGCAGGGCAAGAGCCTCAAGATCGGCGCCTACGGCGGCTACTTCAAGGACTCGTTCGACAAGAACGTCTTCCCGAAGTTCACCGAGGACACCGGCATCGCCGTCGAGTCGGTGGCGGAGCCGACCGGCGAGGCGTGGCTGGTGCAGCTCGAGGCCGCGGCGCGCGCCGGGCAGGCGCCCGCCGACGTCTCCATGATGGCGCAGGCGCCGCTGCTGCGCGGCATCGCCTCGGGCGCCTTCGCGCCGCTGCCCGAGGACGCCCTGCCCAACCTGGAGTACGTCCGCCCGCAGCTCCTGAACCGCGCTGCCGACGGCACCCTCGTGGGCGTGGGCGCGGTGTCGTGGTACATCACCCTGGTCAGCAACACCGACGTGTTCCCCGACGCGCCCACCTCGTGGCAGGAGTTCTGGGCCGACCACCCCAACCAGCTCGGCCTGCTGGCGCTGCCGTCCAACTCGTTCCTGCTCGAGATCACCGCCACCACCTTCTTCGGCGGCAAGGACATCCTGAGCACCCAGGACGGCATTCTGCAGGTCATGGACAAGCTCGCCGAGGTCAAGCCCAACGTCCAGTTGTGGTACCGCGACGAGGGGCAGTTCCAGCAGGCGCTGCAGTCCGGCGAGATCCCGATGGGGCAGTACTACCACGACGTCACCGGGCTCGCGGCCTCGCAGGGCTTCCCGGTGCGCTCCACCTTCCCGCAGGAGGGCGCGGTGCTCGACTCCGGCTCGTGGGTGGTGAGCAAGGCGTCGAACAAGCTCGACGAGGCCACCACCTTCATCAACTGGTTCAGCCAGCCGCAGATCCAGGACCTGGTGGCCCGCAGCGTCGGCACCGCGCCGACCGTCGACCGGAAGTTCCTGAGCCTCAGCGACGAGGAGTTCGCGGCCGTCTCCAGCGAGATCGAACCGATCATCCCCAAGTACGACCTGTACCAGGAACAGGGAGACTGGATCAACCAGCAGTGGTCCGAGAAGATCACGGGCTGAGCCCGCTCCCCCGCACCGCCGCTCGGCCGGGAGGCGCGACCTCCCGGCCCGCGCCGTGCCGGAGCACGGGCGCGCACGACGACCGCGCGAGCGGCACCGCGGCGCTCCCCCGCGCGCTCGCGTGGGCGGGCGGTCCCCGCGCCCGCCGCCCATGACGAGCCCGGCCGCCACACCCCCCGCCGGCGCCCACGCCGACCCCCTCGTGTTGCACGGGATCGGCAAGCGCTTCGGCGCCACCGTGGCGCTGGAGGGCGTCGACCTCGAGCTGCCCGGCGGCCGGCTCATCTGCTTCCTCGGCCCCTCCGGGTGCGGCAAGACTACGCTGCTGCGCATCGTGGCCGGGCTCGAGACCCCGACCAGCGGGCGCGTGACGCTGGGCGAGCGCGACCTCACCCGCGTGCCCGCGCACAAGCGCAACATCGGCATGGTGTTCCAATCGTTCGCGCTCTTTCCCCACCTGAGCGTGGCGGAGAACGTCGCGTACGGGCTGCGCATCCGCGGCGTGGACCGCCGCGCGCGGGCCGCGCGCGCGGCCGAGCTGCTCGACCTGGTGCAGCTCTCCGGCACCGGGCAGCGGCACGTGGCGCAGCTCTCCGGCGGGCAGCGGCAGCGCGTGGCGATGGCGCGCGCGCTGGCGCTCGAGCCCGACCTGTTCCTGCTCGACGAGCCCCTGTCGGCCCTCGACGCCAAGCTGCGCGGCGCCATGCAGGTGGAGCTGCGCCAGCTCCAGCGCCGCCTGGGCATCACCACCATCATCGTCACGCACGACCAGGAGGAGGCCATGACGATGGCCGACGTGGTGGTGGTGATGGGCGACAACCGCGTGCAGCAGGCAGGCCCGCCGCTGGAGGTGTACCGCCGCCCCGCGAATCGCTTCGTGGCCGACTTCCTCGGCACCAGCAACTTCCTGATCGGCGAGGTGAGCGGTCGCGGCGCGAACGGCGCCGTGCGGGTGCACGGCGTGCGCGTGCCCGTGGCGCTACCCGACTGGGCGCGCGAGGGCGAGCGCGTCACGCTGTCGGTCCGGCCGGAGCAGGTGCGCCTCAGCACCCACCCGCCCGAGGAGGGCGGCGCCCTCCAGGGCCACGTGCGCTTCGTGCGCGACCTGGGCATGCTGGTGGAGACCTTCGTCGACGTGGGCAACGCCGGGTCGCACGACGACGGACCGGACGACGCCATCACGGCGCCGCCCGCGGACGGACCCGCGGACGCGGTCGACGCCCAACCGCACCTGGGGGCCGGCAGCGTCATCGTGGCCGGCGCCCCGCACCTGTCGGAGGGCACGCCGGTGTGGCTGCGCCTGCCGCCCGAGGCGTGCGTGGTGCTGCGCTCGTGAGCGCGCCCGCGCCGCGCCGAGCGGAGCGGCGCGCGGAGGCGCCGGCGGCCGCGCGGCCGCCGCGCAACCCCTGGCCGCACCTCGCTCTGCTCTATCCCGGCCTGCTGCTGCTCGTGCTGTTCGTGCTGCCGCTGCTGGCGATCGCGGCGGTGTCGTTCTTCCGGCGCGTGCAGGCGGCCTTCTTCGAGCCCGCCGTGGTGGCCACCAACTACGCCCAGGCGCTCGGCGGCTACTTCCTCGAGCGCCTCGCCGTGTCGCTGGGCCTCGCCGCCCTCGCCGCGGGCGTGTGCGTGCTGGTAGGGTTCCCCTTCACCTACGCGCTCACCCGGCTGCCGCGCAAGCGCCAGCTCCCCTACCTAGTGCTGGTGCTGTCGGTGCTGTCGCTGTCCGAGGTGATCATCGCGTTCTCGTGGTCGCTGCTGCTGTCGCGCACGTCGGGACTGTCGAATGTACTCGTGTGGCTCGGGCTGCTGCCCTCGCCGGCGGCCTGGAGCCCCGGATTCGGCGCGGTCGTGGCGGGCTTCGTGTTCATCGCGCTGCCCTTGACCATCCTCACCTTCTACCCCACCCTGTCGCGCCTCAACCCCGAGCTGGTGGAGGCCGCCACCACCATGGGCGCGTCGCCCGCGCGCTCGTTCCTGACGGTGGTGGTGCCCGTCACGCGGCAGGCGCTCGCGGGCACCTTCACGCTGGTGTTCATCTTCGTGCTCGGCTCCTACCTGGTGCCGCAGGTGCTCGGCCGCCCGGCGCAGTGGACGCTGCCGGTGCACATCACCGACCAGGCCGTGCTCAAGTCGAACCTGCCGCTGGCGGCCGCGCTGGCGATGGTGCTGCTGGTCGCGAGCGGCGTGGTGTCGCTGCTCGCGCTGCGCCTCGGGCGGCCGAGGGCGACCCCGTGAGCTGGCTCCGCCGCGCCTTCTTCGCCCTGGTCGTCGCCTACCTGTTGCTGCCGCTGGTGGTCATCGCGGGCGTGTCGCTCAACGCCCGCAAGGTGCTGTTCTTCCCGCCCAAGGGGCTGTCGCTGGCGTGGTACCGGGAGTTCTTCACCGACCCCGGGTGGCTCGTGCCGGCGCGCAACAGCCTGGTGGTGGCGCTCCTCGCCGGCGTCATCGCCGTGTCGATCGCGCTGCCGCTGGCGTACGTGGCGTGGCGCTACCGCTTCCGCTACGCCCGCGCGCTGGTGGCCGTGGGGCTGGCGCCCTTCGCGCTGCCGCCCGTCATCACCGCGCTCGGCGCGCTGGTGCTGTGGATCGCGCTGGGCTCCTACGGCCGCCCCTACACCGTGGTGCTATCACACGGCGCCTTCCTCACCACGCTGCCGCTGGCGACCATCAGCCTCGGCCTGGGCACCATGAACATGGAGATGGTGGAGGCGTCCATCACCATGGGCGCCAACGACAACACCGTGTTCCGCACCATCGTCCTGCCGTTCGTGCGCCCCTACGTGGTCGCGGGGTTCCTGTTCGCCTTCGTGCTGTCGCTCAACGAGTACATCATCGCCTACATGACCGTCGGCTTCACCATGGAGACGCTGCCCATCAAGATCTTCAACAGCCTGCGCTACGGCTACAGCCCGGTGATGGCGGCGGTCGCGCTGCTGTTCTTCCTGGTGGCGGTGGCGCTGTTCGGCCTGGTGGGGCGCTTCGGGAACCTGCCGCGGCTGCTGGGCGCCGACGTGCGCGGGGACTGACCGAACGCGTCCCTCCACGGCCCACGATGGATGGCGCTTTGACGATCCTCCGCTAGGCCTCGCGCGTGGACCTGGCGCCCGGCGAGACCCTCACCACGGACGCCGGCCTTGCGCTGGGCGCCACTCCCGGTGCGCTCGTGCGCACGATCGAGCTGAGCGTGGCGCCGGTCGCGGCCCCGACCGGCGCGGCAGCCCTGCCGGCGGGCGCGGAGGCCGTGGGAGGCGCGGTCGAGATTCGGCCCGCGAGCCGGCTGGACACGCCCGCCAACGCTCCGCTACTGGTCGGGCTCCCCATCCCCGCGGGCGCGGGGCGTGCCGACCTGGCGATGGCCCTGTTCGTCCCCGCCTCGCGCGTCGACTACGACCTCCGCGGCACGGACGACGGGAGCTTCGCACCCGGCGACGGCTGGGACCTGATCGAGGGCCGCGTGGACGACGCCAATGACCATTTCGTGGCGCCCCTCGCGACCGTGCCGAACGACGGGCAGATCGTCATGCTGGTGCGCCACCCGGCGCACGCGTCGCCTCCGCTCGGGCGCGGGAGCGAGCCCGCCGGCCCCGCGCCGCAGGCGGTCACCCTCGGCCTCGTCGCGCACTGCACCGGCTTCACTGCGCTCGGCCGGGCGGGGACGGCGACGGTTGGAGCTGGGCGACCGACCCCGCCTACCTCCGGGATGCCGTCCACGCGAGCCTCGCTCGCCTCGGCACGGATCGCATCGATCTGTGTCAGCTCCACGGCGGCACCATCGAAGATCCGCTCGACGACATCGTCGCCACCTTCGATGCCCTGGTGGCCGAGGGGAGCATCCTCGCGTGGGGGATCTCGTCGATCCGGGTGAACGTGGTCCGGGCGTTCCTCCGTGCCGCGGCCCGCGCCCGCACGCCGATGGCCAGCGTGATGCTGCAGTACAGCATCTCGACCGCCGCCCGGAAGAGGAGATGCTTGCGCTGCTCGAGGCCGCGGGGGTCGGCGCGATCGTGCGGGGTCCGTTGGCCCAGGGGCTGCTGGCCGGCCGCCCGGCCGCGCCGTACCTGGACCGCACGGAGCGCGAGGTCCGCGCCGCCGCCGCGGCCCTCGCGGCGGTCGGTGAACGCAAGGGCGGTACGGTGGCGGCCGCGCTTCGCTTCGTGCTGGACGTTCCCGCCGTCGCTGCGGTCGTGCCGGGGGCGAGCACCCCGGCGCAGGTGAGCGCGTAAGCGGCCGCCGAAGGAGTCATGCTCGATGCCCGCGAACGCGCGCAGCTCGAGGCCCCGGCACCCCCGAACCACTACCAGCTGCATCGCTGACGGCGCGGCCCGCGCGGCGCTTTCGGCGGCGCGCGCCGCCCCCGTGAGCGCCGTTGGTCGCCTGGGAGACAGCCGCCTCCTCGCCTACAGAGGCGACCTCGCCCCTCTCCTATGCTCGCGCTGGGCGCGGGTGGCGGCACAGGTGGTCGGGCCCACGGGTGCGTGCATCGCGGCCCCGCCGCCAGGGATGCGGAGGCACCATGGATCGGAAGCGAGGCACAGAGGGCACGGGAGCGTCCGGCGGCCCCGAGGGTCGCCCCGGCGCCCGCCGGTCCCGATGGCTGTGGTGGATCGTGCTCGGGAGCCTCTTCCTTCTCCTCTTCGTCAACCCCTTCGGCTCGAGCACGCCCGTCGTCCCCTACTCGACCTTCACCTCGCAGCTCGCGGCGGGAAACGTCACGGAGGTGGCCTGGAAGGGCGACCGCATCCAGGGACGCTTCGCCCACGGCGTCACGTTGCCGGCGCGGGGAGCCGCGCCGACGGGCAACAGCCCCGCCGCCAACGGAGCGGCGGGGAACGGCTCGGCCGCGGGCGGCTCCAACGCGGGCGGCTCCAACGCCGGCGGCTCCAACGCGAGCGGCTCCAACGCGAACGGCTCCAACGCGAACGGCTCGGCAACGAACGGCTCCACCGCCGGCGGCTCCAACGCGAACCGCCCCAACGCGAGTGGCCCGGCAGCAAACACGACCGGCCCGGGTTCGAGCGCCGGCGCGTCGCAGGGGAACGGCTCTGAGCGCACCGTGACCGTCTTCCGGACCTACGTGCCGAGCTCGGGCGATCCGCAGCTGGTGGCGCAGCTCGAGCGCCACGGCGTCGTCGTGCATACCCGGCCGCAGGGCAACGACATCTGGCTTCCGCTCCTCCTCGGCGGACTTCCCATCGTGCTGCTGCTGCTCTTCGGCGCCATGTTCCTGCGCCGCGTGGCCGGGCAGGGCGGCGCCGGCTCCCAGCTGTTCTCGGTAGGGCGGAGCAAGGCCAAGCTCTACCACAAGGAGGACGCCAGCGTCACCTTCGGTGACGTCGCCGGCGCCGACGGGGCGAAACGGGAGCTGGAGGAGACGATCGACTTCCTGAAGTCGCCCGCGCACTTCCTGAAGCTCGGGGGCCGTACCCCCTCCGGCATCCTGCTGGTGGGCCCGCCGGGGACCGGGAAGACGCTCCTCGCGCGGGCGGTCGCCGGCGAGGCCGAGGTACCGTTCTTCTCGACCAGCGGCTCGGACTTCATGGAGATGTTCGTGGGGGTCGGCGCCAGCCGCGTGCGGGACATGTTCAAGGATGCCAAGGAGAGCGCGCCGGCGATCATCTTCATCGACGAGCTCGACTCCGTCGGTCGTCGTCGAGGCGCCGGCATCGGTGGAGGCAACGACGAGCGTGAACAGACGTTGAACCAGCTACTGAACGAGATGGACGGCTTCGAGCCGCACGCCAGCGTGGTGGTGATGGCCGCCACCAACCGTCCCGACGTCCTCGATCCGGCCCTCCTCCGCCCCGGCCGCTTCGACAAGCGCATCACCGTCGGCCTCCCGACCCGCGCGGCGCGGGAGCAGATCCTTCGCATCCACGCGCGCGGCAAGCCGCTTGCCGACGACGTGGACCTCGACCGGCTCGCGCGCGGCACGCCCGGCATGGCGGGCGCGGACCTCGAGAACCTGCTCAACGAGGCGGCGCTCCACGCGGCGCGCGACCACAAGTCCCAGATCGAGGCCGTCGACATCGAGGCGGCTCGCGACGAGGCGCTCCTCGGGCGGACCCGCGAGGGCCTCTCCGTCAGCGAGGACGACCGGCGGGCCATCGCGTACCACGAGGCGGGGCACGCCGTCGTGGCGTCGTTGCTGCCCGATGCGGACCCCGTCAGCAAGGTGAGCATCATCCCGCGCGGCCAGGCCATGGGCGGGACGCATCAACTGCCCGAGCACGAGATGGTGATCTACCGGCGCGAGTACCTGCTCGATCGCATCGCCGTCATGATGGGCGGCCGCGCCGCGGAGCTGAAGATCCTGGGCACGGCCACGTCGGGAGCGGCCGCCGACCTGCGGCAGGCTTCACAGCTCGCGCGGCGGATGGTCAAGGAGTTCGGCATGAGCGATGCCCTCGGCCCCGTCTCGTTCGAGCAGCGCGACGGCCAGGCCTTCCTCGGCGAGGAGCTGGCCCAGACGCGCGACTACAGCGAGGCCACGGAACGCGAGATCGATCAGGAGGTGCGGAGGTTGCTCGACGGCGCCCTGGGGGTCGCGGTCGGCCTGATCGAGCGTCACCGTGGCGCGCTCGAACGCCTGGTGGAGCGCCTCATGCGCGATGAGGAGGTGGACGGCGCCGTCGTGGAGGAGCTGGTCGCCGCGTCCCCGGCGTCCGGTGAAGGCGTCACAGCTCTCCCGAGGCAGACCGCGCCCACCTGACGCTCGCCCGGCCGGCCCGCCGACGCGGGCCCCCCGCCGGGGCCCTCCACGCGCGGGCTCCCCAGGCGCGGCCTCCCCACGCGCGGGTCCTGCGCGCGGGCCCCCGGAACCCGGTTCCCTCGCCACGGCGCGCGCCGTGGCGCCCGCGACGGCGGTGCATCGGCCGACCCGGCCGCCGCTCGAGCCCGTCAGTCCTCGCGCGGCGCCGGAATGGCGCGCGCCAGCGCCTCTCCCGCCGTCGGGGTGTCGAAGGTGAAGCCGGCGTCGAGCAACCGCGCGGGCACCATGCGGGCACTTTGCAGCACGGTGGCGTCGGCGAGCCGACCCAGCGCCAGGCGCAGGGCGGCCGCCGGCACGGGGAACCCGTACGGGCGCCGCAAGCGCCGCGCGGCGAGCCGCGCCATCTCGCGCTGCCGGATCGGAGCGGGCGCGGACGCGTTGAAGACGCCCTGAAGGTCCTCCCGCTCGACGAGGAACAGGATGGCCCGCGCCAGGTCGTCCGCGTCGATCCAGGCCATCCACTGGTTGCCCGATCCCAGCGGTCCGCCGAGGCCGAGGCGGATCGGCAACAGCATGCGCTGGAAGGCATCGGCGTCCTGCGCCACCACCATCCCGGCACGCGTCACGCACAGGCGACTGCGCGACCCGGCGGGCGCCGCGGCGGCCTCCCAGGCGCGGCACACCTCGCCCATCACGAAGCCGGGGTCGACGTCGCTCTCCTCCGTGACGAGGGCGTCGCCCTTGCGGCCGTAGATGCCGCTCGCGGAGGCCTGGATCATGGCGCGCGGCGGGCGACGGCAGCGGCGCAGCGCCGTGACGAGCGTGGCCGTGCTGTCGACGCGGCTCGCGATGACGCGGCGGAGGTGCGCGCGCCCCAGCCGCCCGTCCCCTATCGACGCGCCGGCCAGGTTGACCAGACCTTGGGCCCCCTCCAGCGCACTCGTGAGGCGTGACAGCTGCTCCTCGTTGCCGCTGCGCGCGGCGTCGGGCCTCCACGCGAGCGCACGGACGCCCGGGGGCTGCGCCTCGGCCGCGTGACGCGTGAGGACGACGACGTCGAAGCGGTCCAGGGCCGCCCGCATCAGGTGGCGACCGATCATGCCCGAGCCGCCGGCGAGAACCAGAACGGGGCGATCCATGGGCCTACGCTAGTCGCCCGGCGCCGGCGCGACAAGGTCGAAACGCCCTATCCCCCGCCGCGTCCGGCGTGCGCAGGCGACCCTCGGCCGCGCCCGCGCGCTCGACGGCTGCCGGGACAGATGTCCCGTTCCCATGGGCCTCGGTGCGCCGCCGGCGGGAGCGGTGGGCCGGCGCGCGCGCACCGAGCGCCGCTGCCGCAGCCCGCAATCTTGCCCTGGCGCGCGTGGTGTGCGCTATCCTGGGCGGCACGTCATCAACGGCACGTGGAAGGCACCTGCAGCGGAGGTGGGCATGGCCCGTGAGGATCGAACGAGCGAGATCCCCGACGTCGACGAGGCGGGCGTGGAGGACAATCCGTCGGGGGCGATCGCCGTCACGTTGTTCCTGGCGGCCACGATCACCATCCTCTGGCTCGGGATGTACGTCCTGAACATCGTGCGTGGCTGACGTGGAGCACCGCAGCCACGAGGCGATCGCGCGATGGGAGCGCCGTTGGCTCGCGATCTCGGGCGCCATGTCGCTCATGTTCGTGATCCTCATCGCCTACGCGCTGGCCACGGAGGGCGCGGCCATCGTGCAGGGCGGCGGCCGCGGCGATCCGGCCCAGCTCACCGCGAGCGCCCTGTTCGCCCGTCCCGGCGTGCGCACGATGGGCCCCGGCGAGTTCCAGGTGTCGGTGGTGGCGCAGACCTTCGCCTTCGATCCGGGTGACATCGTGCTCCCCGTCGGGGCACGCACCCACTTCTACCTGACGAGCCGGGACGTCATCCACGGCTTCGGGGTGGAGAACACCTACATCAACATCGAGGTCATCCCGGGCGAGATCGCGACGTTCGACTTCACGTTCGACCGCCCCGGCGTCTACCGCGTCTCGTGCAACGAGTACTGCGGCATCGGCCATCAGGACATGATCGGCAAGATCGAGGTCGTGGGGGCGAGCGAGTACGCACGGCGCCTGTCGGGGCAACAGGCCACGGGCGCCCAGGCGGCGCCCGCGGTCACCGGCGAGTCGGTGTTCAACAGCAACTGCGCGGCGTGTCACCAACAGACGGGGCAGGGGATCCCCGGCGCCTTCCCGCCCCTCGCGGGGCACGCGCCCGACCTGTACGCCGCCGATCGCGGCTACCCGATCCGGGTGCTGCTGCACGGCCTGAGCGGGCCGATCACCGTGAAGGGCGCCGCCTTCAACGGGCAGATGCCGGCGTGGAGCCAGCTCGGCGACGAGCAGATCGCGGCGGTGCTGGACTACATCATGCACGCGTGGGGCAACGACGCCGCCCTGCCTTCCGACTACAAGGCGTACGGCGCGGACGAGATCGCGTCGGCACGCGGTACGTCGATGACGCCGGACGACGTGCACCAGCTGCGCGGCACCCTGGGGTTGCCGTGATGGGCCGCCCGACGCACCGGCCGATGGAGCGAGGGGCGCGGCCGCCGGCGATCGGTCACGCGCCCGGTGCCGGGGAGCGCGCCCGGCGGGAGGGGGTCCGGGCATGGCGGTAGGTACCATCACGACCTCGCGCACGAGCGTGACCGTGTGGGGGCCCGAGAAGCGCCTCACGGCCGCGTTCCTGATCACGGGACTGTGCGCCTTGCTCGTCGGCGCCCTGCTGGGGCCGTTCCAGGCCCTCAACTACGGCAACATCAACCTGTACGGCTGGCTGCGCCCCGTGCTCCACTCGTACTACCAGGGGCTCACGCTCCACGGCGTGCTCAACGCGCTGGTGTTCACGACCTTCTTCAACTGCGGCGTGCTGGTGTACTTCCCGGCGCGGGAGCTCGACGTGCGCCCGAACCTTCCCTGGCTGTGGGGCGCCTACGGGGTCATGGTGCTCGGGCTGGTCCTGGCGGGCGTGGCGATCCTCAGCAACGCGGCCACGGTCATGTACACCTTCTATCCGCCGCTGCAGGGGAGCTGGCCGTTCTACACGGGGCTCGCCCTGGTCGTGGTGGCCAGCCTCATGGTCGCGTACGAGGTGGTCCGCCTGCGCGCGGTGTGGCGCCGCGCGCACCCGGGAGAGGCGACGCCGATCGTGACGTACATGTCGACGATCACGATGCTCATGTGGGCGCTGGCCTCGCTCGGCATCGTGACCGAGGTGGTGGTGTTCCTGATCCCGTGGTCGGCCGGGTGGATCTCCACCGTCGACCCGCAGCTCGCACGCACGCTGTTCTGGTTCACCGGGCACCCCATCGTGTACTTCTGGCTCCTGCCGGCCTACATCTCCTGGTACGGATTCATCCCCCGCCAGGTCGGGGGCGAGCTCGTGTCCGACTCGTTGACGCGCCTCGCATTCCTGATGTTCCTGCTGTTCAGTACGCCCGTCGGGTTCCACCACCAGTTCACCGATCCGGGCATCCCCGCGGGTTGGAAGATGGTGCACTCGTTGCTGACGATGTTCGTCGGCGTGCCGAGCCTCATCACCGCGTTCACGGTGGCGGCCTCGATGGAGGTCGGCGGGCGCCGCAAGGGGGGGCGCGGCGTGCTCGGCTGGATCCCGAAGCTGCCGTGGCGCGACGCCTCGTTCACCGCGCAGGTCCTCGCGATGATCGCGTTCATCTTCGGAGGCGCGGGCGGCATCGTGAACGCGAGCTTCAACCTCGACATCCTCATCCACAACACGGCGTGGATCCCCGGGCACTTCCACCTGACCGTCGGATCCGCCGTGGCCCTCACGTTCTTCGGCATGACGTTCTGGCTGGTGCCCCACCTGACCGGCAGGAGGCTGTACGCGCCGCGGTTGGCCCTGGCCGCCGCCTGGACCTGGTTCGTGGGCATGATGGTGTTCGCGCTCGGCATGCACTGGCAGGGGATCTACGGCGTGCCGCGCCGGGCCTGGATCTCGAACCTCGCGCCGAACCTGAAGGGGGCGTACGCCTCGGCCGCCGTGCCGCAGGCGCTGACGGCCATCAGCGGCATCATCTTGTTCTTCGCGGTGATCTTCTACTTCACGGTGTTGTTCGGCACGCTCTTCAACCGCGAGCGCATGGCCGAGGACGATACGCCGGCGATCCCCTTCTCCCAGACGGTGCGGATCCGCTCCGCCGGCGTCGTGCGGCTGATGGACAACCTCGGCGCCTGGTTCGCGCTGGCGTTCTTCCTCGTCGTGGTCGCGTACTTCCCGACGCTCATCAACATGTTCGTGCACCAGGTCGGGGTCGCCGGCATGCGGGTGTGGTGAGGCCGGGGCGCCGCGGGGGAGGGGAGCCACGATGATCCTCGCGCTGATCCAATCGTCGATCGTTTCCGGCTTCGTCGCGACGGCCGTGATGATCGCGTTCCTGTACCTGCCGTCGTTCTGGGGCGGCGTGTACTACGACACGCTGGGAGCCCTCGGGTCGATGACGCTGCGGCGCGTCGACGACCGTGCACGGGTGCTGGGCGCGGTGATCCTGTTCGTCGGAGGGGTGTTCTTCGCGGCGTTCTACGGCGCGTTCGTGTTGATGTTCATGGCCGGGCCGTTCCCACCCTCGAACTACGTCATCTTCCCTCGCGTCGCGGGAGGCGGGATCAACCTCTTCTACCCCCTGCTCGGGCTGGTCGGCGGCCTGGGCCACGGCGTGTACATGTCGCTCATCTCGACGTTCATCCTGACCGACTTCCACCCCGTGAAGGAGTACCGCAACGAGTTCCCGCTGATCCTGTCGTTCCTCATCGGCCACATGGTGTTCGGCCTGGTGGTGATGTTCTTCCAGGCGCAGCTGCTGCAGGTGTTGCTGCCCTGAGCCGGCGCGCCCCGCGGCGGGCGCGCCCCCGGCCGTCGCGCGCGCCCCCTCCGGCGCACCCAGAGGCTGCGCGCACCTCACCCGTCGCGCCCCGTCCGGCTCGCCCGGCCGTCGCGCCGCCGGCTGCGCGCGCTTCAGCCGTCGCGCAGGGCCCGCCGCAGGATCTTGCCGGTGGCGTTCATCGGCAGCTCCGAGCGGAACGCGACGATGCGCGGATACTTGTACGCCGCCATCTGCTCGCGGCTCCACCCGATCAGGTCGTCGGGCGTGCAGCTCGCACCCTCCCGCAGCACCACGAAGGCCTTGATCTCCTCGCCGTGCTCCTCGTGCGGGACGCCGATCACGGCCGCCAGCGAGACGTCGGGGTGGGTCATGAGCACCTCCTCGACCTCGCGCGGGTAGACGTTGAAGCCGCCGCGCAAGATGAGGTCCTTCAGGCGGTCGACCACGGTGAAGTACCCCTCTTCGTCGCGCGTCCCGATGTCGCCCGTGTGGAACCACCCGCCGCGCATGGCGTCGGCCGTCGCCTCCGGGCGCTTGTAGTACCCCTTCATGACGTTGTGGCCGCGGATGACGATCTCGCCGGGGGTGCCGTCGTCGACCTCGACATCGTTCTCGTCGACGATTCGCATGTCGACGCCGAACACGCTCTGGCCGATGGTGCCGGGCTTGCGCTCGCGATCGCGGTGGTTGAAGCTCGCCACCGGGCTCGTCTCCGACAGGCCGTAGCCCTCCATGATGCCGACCCCGTAGGCCTCCTCGAAGCGCCGCAGGATCTCCACGGGAAGCGCGGCCCCGCCGCTGACGGCGAAGGCGAGCGTCTGCCGGAGCCGCTCGGTCTGTTCCATGGACAGGTGCCCCGCCGCGTTGAGCAGGGCCCAGTACATGGTGGGCACACCCGCGAAGATGGTCACGCCGTGCTCGAGCATGCGCTCCAGCGCCGCGCGCGGTTCGAAGCGCGGCAGCATCGTGATCGACGCCCCGACGTAGAACATCGCGTTCATGCCCACCGTCTGGCCGAACGAGTGGAACAGCGGCAACGCCATCAGGAAGACGTGCTGCTCCGGCCACAGGTCGAGCGTGCGGAACAGGCGGGCGCTCACCCCGGCGTTCAGCCACATGTTCAGGTGGCTCAGCTCGGCGCCCCGCGGCCGTCCCGTCGTGCCGGACGTGTAGAGGATGACGGCCGTGTCGTCCGCGTTCGTCGGGTGGATGTCGCGCGCGGGCGGGGTGGCGGTGAGGATGCGGCCGAGGGTGGGCGCGCCGGCCACCGGCGAGGCGCCCTGCGGGTCGGCCGCGATGACGACCAGCTCGCGGCATCCCGCGACCTGCTCGAACGCCGCGGCCCCCTCCCTGGCCATGGGCAGCTCGGGGCTGCCCTCGAACACGACGTAGGCGCGGGCGTCGCTGTCGTCGAGGTGGTACGCGATCTCGCGCGCCTTCAGCAGGACGTTGAGCGGCACGACGACGCAGCCCGCCTTCAGGATGCCGTAGTACACGATCGGGAAGTAGGGCAGGTTGGGGCACGACAGCGCCACCTTCTCGCCCGGCCTGAGCCCGATCTGACGGAGGTAGGCCGCTACCCGGTCGCTCCCGTCGTCGATCGCGCCGTAGTCCAGCACGGTGTCACCCAGGCGCACGGCCTCGCGCCGAGGGTAGTACAGGGCCTGTTCGCGCACCAAGCGACCGAGGTTCAGCATGTTCGTGCCCCTTCCCCCTCGCCTGCGTCGTGGATCCCGATCACCTTAGCAGAGCGCCGCCGGCTTAGCAGAGCGCCGCCGGCGCGGGCGTCAGCCTGGCCGGCCCGCCTCGCCGGTGAGGGACGGCGGGGCGAACGCCCGCAGCGCCATCTCGCCGGCACGGACGTCACCCTCGAGCAGCACGACGCCGGAGGTGCGAAGCGCGAGGGCGAGCCCGTCGGCGCGCCCGGTCAGCAGCAGCGAGGCGGCGACGGACAGCTGCGGTTCGTGGCCGACGCAGGCAGCGGACCGGTCGGCGGGAGCGAGCAGCTCGCGAAGCGACACCACGAGCGCCTCGGGATCGCCCTGCGTGAGCGCGTCGAGGTACTCCACGGAACGCCCGCTGCGGAGCACGCCGCGAAGCGGCTCGGCGGTCTGCGCCGCGCGGATCCACGGGCTCGAGAACAGCCGGTCGAGCTGCACGCCGAGGCGCCGGGCGGCCTCCGCCAGGCCGCTCGCCTGACGCCCGCCCGCCGCGCTGAGCGGGCGCAGCCGGTCGTCGGGGTAGGCGCCGCCGCGGGGCTCCGCCTTGGCGTGGCGCACCAGCCACAGCTCCACGCTCAAGGCGCCGTCCCGGCACGAGGCGCGCGTGCGCTCACCGCTCCACCAGCGGGAGCAGCGCCTCGGCCCGCTCGAGCTTCGTCGCCGGGTCGGGCACCAACGCGCCCAGCTCGCCGAGGGTCTCGGCCACCGCCCGCAGGGTGCCCACGTCGGCCCCGTCCACGGCCTCGATCTCGAGCTCGCTGAACGATACCCGCGCCTCGCCCCCCGGGCGCCCGGCGTCGACGTCGTCGTAGCTGATCACGGCCACGGGACTGCCGGCGCGCGTGACGCGGAAGCGCACCCGCGTGGAGGCGACCTCCAGACGCGGGGTGAGCGCGTCCGGATCGACGAGGCCGGCCAGCCGCCGGCGCACCTGCGGCGGCCAGGCGGCCCGGGCCGCTCTGCCGTCGGAACCGTGTGCGGCGGCTTCCGGAACCTCGAGCTCGAGCTCGTCGCGTTCGTGCAGTCCGCGCACGGCGGAGCCCTTCGTCTTGAGCGTGGCCAGCGTGCGCCCACCGCCGCGACGCAGACGCAGCGCCAGGCCGGCGCGCCGGAGCGAGCCGTTCTGGTCGTCGTGGTAGGTGTCCGTGAGGCGGACCGTGGGCAGGGCCTCGACGTCGAACCCAGATGCGGCGAACGCGTGCTCGACCTCCGGCAGGCTCGGTGGGGACGCCTCCGCGAGGGAGAACTTCAGCTCGCGTTCGAGCGGCACGCGCCCAGTGTAGCAGCGCCCGGCGCGGCGCGGCGGAGCGTTCCCGGGTTGCCCCACGCCGGCCCCGCCCGGCCGCCCGGCAGTACCGTCCTCGACGCGAAAAATCAAGAGGCCCGGGTCCCTTCGGCGGCCGCGGGGGCGGTGCTATACTCGGCCCACCTAGGCAGCCGCGCCTGGCTTCGTCCACCTCGTGCCCCGCAGCGGGCCGCACGAAAGGAAGCCGACAGCATGTCCAACATCCGCAACGTCGCCGTACTCTCGCACAGCGGGGCGGGGAAGACGTCGCTCGTCGAGGCGATGCTCTTCCGCGCCGGCGCGATCCCCACGCTCGGCAGGGTCGAAGACGGGAGTACGGTTTCTGACGTCACTCCCGAGGAGAAGCGGCGAAAGATCTCGATCCATACCACCATCCACCCCTTCTCCTGGAAGGGGAACGATTTCAACGTGCTCGATACGCCGGGGTACGCCGATTTCGTCGGCGAGATCCGCGGTGCCCAGGCCGCCGCGGATGCCGCGCTCATCGTCGTGTCCGCAGTCTCCGGGGTCGCGGTCGGCACGGAGCGGGTGTGGACGAGCAGCTTCGAGCGCGAGCTCTCGAGCCTCTTCGTGATCAACAAGATGGATCGGGAGAACGCGGACTTCTTCCGCACCATGGCGGACATCGAGGCGACGCTGCCGGGCAACATCGCGGCGGTGCAGATCCCGATCGGTCAGGCCGACGCGTTCAGGGGCATCGTCGATCTGCTCACCATGAAGGCGTACGCCTGGCCCGACGGCGAGCCGCAGGAGATCGCGGTTCCCGACGAGATCGCGGGTGTGGCCGGCGAGTACCGCGAGCGCCTCGTCGAGGCCATCGTGGAAACCGACGACGAGCTGATGATGCAGTACCTCGAGGACTCCGCGCTCGACGAGGGCAAGCTCATGGCGGCGTTCGCCGCCGCGGTGCGGGCCAACGAGCTCACGCCGGTGCTCCTCACGTCCGCCACGAAGGTCATGGGCGTGTCGCTCCTGATGGACTTCATGGTCCACGGGGTGCGCCACGTGGAAGATCACAAGCCGCTCCCGACCGAGCGGGGCGAGGCGCCCGCGCTGGGCCTCGACGGTCCCTTCAGCGCCCGCGTGTTCAAGACGGTGGTGGATCCGTACCTCGGCAAGATCTCGCTCATGCGGGTGCTCTCGGGCACCCTCAAGGCCGGCGACACCATGCGCGACGCGAACCGCGATGCCGACGTGCGCACCTCGCACCTGTTCGTGCCCAAGGGCAAGGACCTGGTGGAGGTCAAGGAGCTGGAGGCGGGCACCATCGGGGCCATCACGAAGGCCGACGAGGTCCGCACCGGCGACACGCTGTGCTCCTCGGCGAACGAGTTCGTGCTCTCGCCGATCCGCTTCCCCTCGCCCGTGATGGCGCTCGCGCTGACGCCGAAGTCGCGCGGCGACGAGGACAAGATGGGCGACGGCCTGCACAAGCTGCTGGACGCCGACCCGACCTTGCTCCTCGAGCGCAACGCCGACACGCACGAGACCGTGCTGTGGGGGATGGGGCACGTCCACCTGGAGATCGCGGTGAACGCCCTGAAGGAACGCTTCGGGGTAGAGGTCGACACCCGCACCCCGGCGGTCGCCTACCGCGAGACCATCACCGGCACGGGCGACGCCCGCTACCGCCACAAGAAGCAGACGGGCGGCGCCGGCCAGTTCGCGGAGGTCGCGCTGCGGGTGGCCCCGCTGGCGCGCGGTGAGGGCTTCGAGTTCCGTTGGAAGGTCGTCGGCGGATCGATCCCGACGCAGTTCCATCCCAGCTGTGAGAAGGGCGTGCGAAGCGCCCTCGGGAGCGGCGTGCTCGGGGGCTTCCCGGTGCAGGACGTCGCGGTCGAGGTGTACGACGGCAAGGATCACCCCGTGGACTCCAAGGACATCGCGTTCCAGACGGCAGCGGCGCACGCGTTCAAGGAGGCCATGGCGCAGGCCAAGCCGTCCTTGCTCGAGCCCGTCGCCCTGCTCAAGGTGCGCGTCCCAGACCGCTTCACGGGCGACGTGATCAGCGACCTGAACACGCGCAGGGGGCGCATCCTGGGCATGGACACCGAGGGTTCGGTGAGCGTGGTCAGCGCGCACGTGCCGATGTCGGAGATCCTCACCTACTCGCCGGACCTTCGCTCCATGACGGGCGGGCGCGGCGCGTTCTCGCTGAAGCACGACCACTACGCCGTCGTCCCGAGCCAGGTCGCGGAGCGGATCGTCGCCGAGCGGAACGAGGCGCACGCCGCGTCCTGACCTCGCCCGCCGCGACCGGCCGGCGCCGCGGGCGGCGGCCTAGAGGGCCGCCCAGCGCTCCAGCACGTCCTGCGCGAGCTCGCGCCCCAACTCGTCGGCCTCGCGCGCGTCCCCGCTGATGCTCGCCTGCAGGGTGGAGGCGTCCCGCGCCACCGCGCCGAACAGCGTCAGCTCCCCGTCGACCGTCACCGTGGCGAGGGCCCCCACGGCCGGCGCGGCCGCGGACCGGTCCGCGGCCCCCGCCAGGGCGGCGGCGAAGCTGCGCTCCGCCCGCACGCGGTCGAAGCTGGGCCGGTGTTGAAGCGAGTACGCCGTCTCGAAGGCGAGGTCGTCGTCGTCGCGCACCAGCAGCCCGAGCGCCCCCTGCCCGGGCGCCGGGGCGAGCACCTCCGGCTCGAGCACCGCGCCGATGCGGTTGCGGCGGTCCAACGCCACGAGCGTGGCTGCGGGCAGCACGATCGCGTCGAGCTCGCCGGAGGCGAGCAGGGCCAGGTCCTCGTCGAGTTTGCCGCTGAGGTGCGAGACGCTCAGGTCCCCACCGCGCGCCCTCAGGAAGGTCGCGTCGCGCTCGCCCGGGACGCCGACGCGGGCCGCGGCCGGCAGGGCGTCGAGGCCCCCGACGCCGCGGGCCACGAGCGCGCAGCGGGGCTCGAGCCGCCGCCCGACCGCGGCGAGCGCGATCCCCTCCGGCAGGGTGAGCGGGAGGGTCTCGAGCTGCACCACCGCCACGCCCACCGCTCCCTCCCGCAGGGCCGAGATCAACGTGTCGTCCGCCCCGTCCCGGCTGTCGTGCACGGTGCGCAGGGCGAAGTTCAGGTCGGGCCACTCGTCGCTGAGCTGCTCCAGGACCCCGCGGGCCCCCCTGAGCGCCAGGGCGCCGTCGCGGTTGCCCAGAACGATTCGTGCCATGGCCATGTTGTATCACACCCGTGGCGGGGCGCGAAGCGAGGAAACGCGGTGCTGCATGGCATCCGCGGTGGAGCGCAGGCGCCCGGGGTCAGCGCGCGGCCAGGGCACCCTCGCGCAGCGCTTCGACGCGATCGGTGCGCTCCCACGGGAAGCCCTCGCGGCCGAAGTGTCCGTACGAGCTCGTGGCCGTGTAGATCGGCCGCGCGAGGTCGAGCTGGCGGATGATCGACGCCGGCCGCGCATCGAAGGTGCGCGTGACGAGCTCGCTCAGGGCGGCGTCGCTCACGTCCGAGGTGCCGAACGTGTCGACGTACATGCCGACCGGGTGGGCCACGCCGATGGCGTACGCGAGCTGCACCTGGCAACGCCGGGCGAGTCCGGCCGCGACGATGTTCTTGGCGATGTAGCGGGCGTAGTAGCTGGCCGAGCGGTCGACCTTGGTCGGGTCCTTGCCGCTGAACGCGCCGCCGCCGTGCGGGGCGGCGCCGCCGTAGGTGTCCACGATGATCTTGCGCCCCGTGAGCCCGGCGTCCGCCATCGGACCCCCCTGCACGAAGCGCCCGGTAGGGTTGATGAGGAAGCGCGTCCGCGCGTCGATGAGCTCGGCGGGCACCACGTGACGCACCACGTGCGCCACGAGGTCCTCGCGCAGGCGGGCGAGCGGCACGTCGGGGTGGTGTTGAGACGACAAGACCACGGTCTCGAGGTGGGTCGCCCTGTCGCCTTCGTACCCCAGGGTCACCTGGGCCTTGCCGTCGGGGCGGAGGTAGTCCAGGGTTCCGCCCTTGCGCACGTCGGCGAGCCGGTGGGCGAGCCTGTGCGCGAGCATGATGGGCAACGGCATGAGCTCCGGCGTCTCGTCGACGGCGTAGCCGAACATGAGGCCCTGATCGCCCGCGCCGATGCGGTCGAAATCGTCGCCGCTGTCGGCCTCCTGCGCGCGGTCCACGCCCAGGGCGATGTCGGGCGACTGCTCGTTGACGGCGATGAGCACCGCGCTGTGGTCGGCGTCGATGCCCCAGCTCGCGTCGACGTAGCCGACCTCGCGGACCGCCCGCCTCACGATGTCCTGGATGTCGACGTAGGCGCGACAGGTGATCTCTCCGGCCACCAGCGCCAGCCCCGTGGTGAGGATGGTCTCGGCCGCCACCCGGGCATCGGGATCCTGCGCCAGGATGGCGTCCAGGACGCTGTCGCTGATGCGGTCGGCGAGCTTGTCCGGGTGCCCTTCGGTGACGGATTCTGCGGAGATGAGCTTGTGCAAGGTGAGGCCTCCTCGCGCCGACCGGCGACCCGCGCCGGGGCGCGGGGCAACGTCGGTCAGCTTACCAGCGGGCCCCGACCGGAAGCGTCCGCCGGCGCGCACCGCCTATACTCTGGGCATGCCCGAGGTCGGTCTCGCTGTCGCCGTCCGCGGCGCGCGCGGGGAGGATGCGCGTGCCGTGGTCCAGCTTCTGCGCGGGATCTACGCCGAGGGCCGGTCGTTCGTCGGCGACGGCCCGTTGCACCCCGAGACCCTCGCGCGGCGCCTGGAGATCGACGATCCTGCCTACGCGCTGTACCTCGTGGGCGTGCACGGCGCTCAGGTGGCGGCGTGGCTCGAGCTGCACCGCCTGCGCCCGCGCAAGCTGCACCACGTCGCCGTCCTCACCCTGGCCGTGGCGCCGACGGCGCGCCGCCAGGGCTTGGGCCGCGCGTTGCTGCGCGCGTCCTACGGCTGGGCCGCCGACACCGGCGTCGAGAAGATCAGCCTCAGCGTGCGGGCAGGGAACGACGCAGCCATCGCGCTGTACCGCGCGGAGGGGTTCGAGGTGGAGGGGCGCGAGCGCATGCAGATCCGCACGGGAGACGACTATGAGGACAACATCATCATGGCGAGGTTCGTCGCGGCGGCCGGGCGCGAGGCGCGTCCGGGCGCCTAGGCGCGGCCGGTGCCCGCGACCGTGAGCGGCGTGAACGCTGCCGGCGAGTGGCTCGAACAGCGCGTGGCGCTGTTCGTGGACACGCAGAACCTGTTCTACGCGGCGCTGGACGGTCACGACCGGGTGGTGGACTACCAGCGCCTGCTCGAGGCGACCCTGCGCGGGCGCCGTCTGGCCCAGGCGACGGCCTACGTCGTGGAGCGCGAGGGCGACAGCGGCGCGTTCGGTTTCGTGAGCAAGCTCGACGCGCTGGGCTACCGCGTCCGCCGCCGCACGGTGCGCATCCACCGCGCCGACGACGGCGGCCGGCCGGTGATGGAGGGCGACTGGGACATGGGGATCGCCGCCGACATGATCCGGGCGCTCCCCCGGGCGCACGTGCTGGTGCTGGCGAGCGGCGACGGGGACTTCGAGCCCATCGTGCGGCTCGCGCAGGAGCGTGGCGCGCGGGTGGAGGCCGCGGCCTTCCGGAGCGCGACCAGCCAGGCGCTGCTCGACGCGGTCGATCGCTACGACGACCTGGCGCAGATCGACGGCATCTTCGTGGCGCGGAACGTGGCGCGCGCGCGCGGCGGATAGGCGGAGCGCCGAGCGCGCTCAGGCCCCCTCGAGGGTCCTGCTCACGATCCAGGCGTGCTTGCCGACCTGGCGCACGCGCGAGAAGCCGTGATCCTCGAACAGCTCCACGGTGGCGCTGAACAGGAAGCGGCCCTGGGCGACGCGGTCGGCCGTCACCTCCGAGATCGCCTCCACGAGCCCGCCCCCCCTCCTCGAGATCTGCTCGAGCGCGCCCCCGAGAGCGGCGCGAGCGATCCCCCTGCCGCGGTGCCCCTTGTCCACCCAGAAGCAGGTGATGCGCCAGTCCGGCAGCGGGGGCGCGTCCTGCTCGTACTTTCGGCGGTGCTTGATGTTGGGCAGCTCGTCGGGGCCGCCGTACTGACACCACCCCTGGGCCCGCCCCGCGTCGTCGAACACCAGGGCCGCATGGGCGTGGCCGGTTCTCACCAGCTCCTCCTTCGCGGCCCGGTGATCGGGGTACTGGTGGCGCGAGGTGAGGTGGTAGCCGATGCACCAGCACCCGCCGAAGATCCCGCCGTTGCGCTCGACGAGCTCGGCGAACGCGTCCCACGTAGAGGCGTCCAGCTCACGAACGGTATAGGCCATGGGGGTCACCGTCCCTGTCGCAGGCGGCGGCCAGGATGCGGGCCAGCGCCGCGGGTTGCGTGAGCATCGGCCAGTGGCCGGTAGCCAGGTCGACGTACGCGACCCTGCGGGCTCGAGCCAGCTCCGGCACGTCGCCGCCGGCGACCCACGCCCGCGCCTGCTCCGGCGTGAACTCGGGGCAGACCATGAGGACGGGCACGTCGTAACGGCGTTCGTCGCGGAGCCTGACGGTGCCGTGCGCGACGTCGCCGGGGACGGGTACCGCCTCCGACGCCATGTGCCGGCGAACCGGCTCGCTCAGGTCCGCCGCGTCGGGGCCCTCGAACGGCTCCCAGCCCGGGAAGGGCATGACCCCGTCGACGAGCGGGAACATGTCCGCGTACGTGCTGCCGTCGTCCGACGGGAAGCCTCCGATGAGGGCCACGCTCGAGACGGCGCGCGGCCGCCGGTCCGCCGCCATCCAGGCCAGCGCGCAGGCCGCGGAGTGTCCCACCACCAACGGGCGGTCCGCGCCGTCGACCTCCGCGAGCACGGCGCCGACCTGATCCTCCAGGGTCGCGCCCCGGGAGGCGTCGTCGACGCCGGGCAGGGCCACGGGGCGAGGCGCGTGACCGAGGCCCACGAGGGCCTCGGCGGTGTCGTTCCAGACGTTTCGTTTCAACCACAGGCCGGCAACGAGGATGATGTCCATGCCCGCGATCCTAGCGCCAATCCCGGACGTTCCGCTTCCGCATAACGCGCTAGGCTGGCGGCATGCCGTCGGGCGACGCGAGCCCCACCGCGAAGGTCCTGCGCGCCCTCGAGCTGCTGCAGCTGAGGCCGGGCATCTCGGGCGATCAGCTCGCGATGGCGCTCGGGGTGAGCGGCCGGGCCGTCCGCCGGTACGTCGAGATCCTTCGGGAGGCCGGCGTGCCGGTCGACTCCGCGCCCGGCCGCTACGGCGGCTATCGGCTCGGGCGCGGCGCCAGGCAACCCCCGATCGTGTTCACGGCGGGGGAGGCGCTGGGCTTGGTGATGGCCGTGCTCGAGGGTCACCACGCCGCGGACGACCCGAACGATCCGGCCGGCTCCGCCCTGGGCAAGCTCATCCGCTCGCTGCCCGGCGCCGTCGGGCGCCAGGCCGAGCGCCTGCGCAGCCACGCGCTGGCGGCCACCGACCCGCACGCGCCCAGGCCCGACCCCGCCATCACGAGCGCGGCGGTGGACGCGGTCGCGTCGCAACGGCGCCTTCGGATCGCGTACCCGAGCCGGGCGGGCGGGCAGCGGACGCTCGAGGTAGACCCGTGGGCGGTGGTGGTGCGCGGCGGGCGTTGGTACCTTCTCGGCTTCTCGCGCTACGCGGGTGCGGCGAGGACGTACCGCCTCGACCGCGTGGCGAGCGCCACCCAGCTCGACGTCGCCATCGAGCCGCCGACGGGCCTCGATCCCGTCGCGTACCTCGAGGAGCACCTGGGCACGGGCTGGCCCTTCGAGACGCACGTCGAGTTCGACGCGGCGCACGACGACGTCGCGCCCTACGTCGCGGCGCCCATGGGGCGCCTGCGGCCCGACGGCCCGGGGTGCGTGTTGCGGGGCACGACGCGGAACCCCGCCATGTACGCCGGCGAGTGGCTGGCCGGCATCCCGTTCCCGTTCAGGGTCGTCGGCGGGCCCGAGCTGCGCGCTGCGGTGGCGGACGTCGCCCGCCGGATGTGGGCCGCCGTCGAAGGCCCGGACGAGCCGGAGCGACGGTGACGCGCCGCGGCGCGGCCGGACGGGCGAGCGTCGCGCGCCTCAGTCGGTCGCGACGGGTGCGCGCGCCGGCCGGTCCCACACGCGCCACGGCGCGCCGCCCCGCTCCCACAGCTCCTCGAGCATGTTCTTCTCCTTGAGGGTGTCCATGCACGACCAGAAGCCGAAGTGGCGGTAGCCCGCCATCTCGCCGTCGCGCACCAGCCCCTCGATCGGCTCCTTCTCCCACACGGAGGCGTCACCATCGACGTAGTCGATGGCGCCCTTCTGCAGCACGAAGTAGCCGCCGTTGATCCAGCCTTCTCCCTCTTCGGGCTTCTCGTGGAAGTTGGTGACGCTGTCGCCCTCGAAGGCGAGGTTGCCGAAGCGTGCGGGGGGGCGCACGGTCGTGACCGTCGCCAGCTTGCCGTGGCTGCGGTGGTAGGCCACGAGCTCGCGGATGTCGATGTCGGCGACGCCGTCGCCGTAGGTGAACAGGAAGGCGTCGTCGTCCTCGAGGTAGGGCTTGAGGCGCCGCAGGCGGCCTCCCGTCATGGTGTGCAGCCCCGTGTCGACCAGGTGCACCTTCCAGTTCGGCTGGTTGCCGTCGTGGATGGTCGTGAGGCCGGTCGACAGATCGACCGTGATGTCGTTGTTGATGGCGTAGAAGTTGAGGAAGTACTCCTTGATGACCTCGCCCTTGTAGCCGAGCGCGATGATGAACTCGTCCACCCCGCCGGCCTCGAAGATCTTCATGATGTGCCACAGGATCGGGCGGTTGCCGATCTCGACCATCGGCTTGGGGCGCAGCGTCGTCTCTTCGGACAGGCGGGTGCCGAAGCCCCCGGCCAGGATCACGGCTTTCATGCGTGCCTCCTTCGCGCGTGTCGGTCTCTCCCCACGATAGGGGGCGGCGGCGGCGGGCGGCGTGAGGGTCGTACCCCGCCCGGTGGCGGCCGTCGCGGGCTCAGAATGCCGCCGAGGGCTCGGGCTCGCCGAGCGGGAAGCGCCGGCGTTGCTCCTCGCGCAGGCGGTCGACGAGGCGCCCGCCCTGGAGGCGCACGTCGCCGTAGCGTAGCGTGGCGTCCTTCGGCACGTCGTGAAGGAGCACGCAGCCCTCGGCCACGCCGATGGGCAGGAGGTCGTCGGCGAGCGTGCGCTCGGCCGTCTCGCACTCGCCGTAGGTCATGTACTCCCCGAGGCCGTCGAGCCGCTCGCCGGCCTTCAGGTCGCGCTTTGCGGTCGCCACCACCTCGACGCGCGGCGCGCCCTGGGGCGCCATGACCGCGTCCCCGAACAGCACGGCGCGTGCCAGCGAGGTGGGCGCCTCGAAGTGGCACAGGTGGTACGGCGTGTAGAAGCTGTACAGCGGGCCGGGCCCGAGCTTGTAGAGGTCGAGGTAGTGCTGCTGCTTGGGGTCGTCGTGCGCGGCGAACACGTAGACGCCCGGACCGGGCTTGGCGCCGACGACGTAGTCGACGATGCCGCCGAGCTCGCGCAGCCGGTCCACCTCGTAGCGCGCCACGGCCTCGTCGATGTGCCCGTGGTGGTCGAAGCCGTTCATGCCCCGCTTCGCGACGCTCAGCCCGAAGCCGTTGGCCACGATCGCCTGCTCGAAGCTGATCTTGGTGCCGTCGGCGAAGCTGGTGACCATGCTCGGGCTCTGCCCCCACTTCTCCGCGAAGCCCTTCTGCGTGGTCGGATTGCGATACGGGTCCTGCAACCCCTTGACGTTCCCCGCCACCAGCGGCTCGAGCCCTATGCCGCGCACGAAGCGCAGCAGGTTCGCCTGCACGCCGGGCTGGTCGCCGTCGCTGGCCGTGAGCACGACCCCGGCACGGTCGGCGTAGGTCTTGAGGATCGGCCCGACCGTGCCGTCGAGCTCGGCGTTCATCAGCACCATGTGCTTGCCCTGCGTGATCGCCTCGAGCGTCACCTGCGCCCCGAACTCCACCGCGCCCGTGACCTCGATGAGCGCCTCGATGGCGGGAGCCCGGCACAACAGCATGGGGTCGTCGGTCACGACCGGTCGCCCCGCCTCGATGGCGGCGTCGAGCTGCGCCTGCGTCGTGGCGCGCGCCACCTCGCCCGCGCCCGCCTCGCGGTACGCCCGCTCCGCCTTGTCCGGCGTGCGGTTGGCGATGGCGGCGAGCACCATCCCCGGCGTGCTGTTGAGGATCTGGTTGGCGATGCCGCGCGCCATGAAGCCGGCACCGATCATGCCCACCCGCACCGGCCGCCCCTCGTCGGCACGCCGCCGGAGGGCCGTGTCGACGAGGATCACGACGGCACCTCCTGGCCCAACGCCCGGCGGATCTCGTCCGCGCGCTCCTCGGGATCGAAGGCGGGCCAGGCACGGTCCTTCTCGCTCGCCACCACCACGGCGCGGGGCCACATGATGGCGAGGGCCGGATCGTCCCATCGGATGCCGCGCTCGAACCCCGGCGTGTAGAACTCGCCCACCTGGTAGGTCACCTCGGCCCCATCCGTCAGGGTCAGGTAGCCGTGGGCGAAGAGCTCCGGAACGTACAGCGCGCGCCTGTTGTCCTCGCTCAGCTCGACGGCCACGTGCTCGCCGAAGGTGGGCGAGTCGGGCCGCAGGTCCACGATCGCGTCGAGGATAGCGCCGCGGGTGCAGCGCACGAGCTTCGTCTCGGCCGCCGGCGGCAGCTGGTAGTGCATCCCGCGCAGGGTGCCCGCCTTGTGGTTGAACGACACGTTGCACTGCGCCACGGCCGGCTTGAGCCCGTGCTCCTCGAACTCGTGGCGACAGAAGCTGCGGGCGAAGAAGCCGCGATCGTCCTCGATCGGGGCGATGTCGACGATGGGGGCGCCTGCGAGCGGCGTTTCGGTGAACGTCATGGTGTCCTCCGTGAAGTGGCACGACCGTCGGATCCGGTCGCCGAACTGGCGGGCTTCACGCGCCGGGCGTGGTGTGCGCGTCGCGCGACGCGGCGGAGGCCGCGTGCGCCGCTTCCCAGCCGAAGTCTCGGCCGAGCTCGCGGTACAGCACCTGGTTGTGCGGCTCGAAGTAACGGGCGAGGCTCTGCCGGACGGCGGGCGTCATGTTGTCGGTCTGCACCCTCGGGTTGTGACGCTCGAAGCGAACGGGCTGCCACGCGCGCAGGGCGAGGAAGGCGAGCACATGGGCGAAACAGCCCGCCGGGTCCTCGAACAGGTCCTCGCTGCGAAGCACCAGCAGGCGCGAACGGTCGAACACACGGTACCAGCGCTCGAGCTGTTCCCAGTAGCGGCCGCGCGCCTTGTACGAGTACAGGGCGAGCGCTCTGGGGATGGGGTACTCGGGGTCTCCCAGGTGCGGCCAGATGGGCGCCAGGCGTTCCTGCTCGCGAGCCAGGGCCTCCTCGAAGGAGAGCGGCTCCCTTCCGGAGCGCTGGGAGTGCAGGAAGTGCGAGTGGGCGCGTTCGACTGGGTTGCGCAGGAGCGCGATCAGCCTTGTGTCGGGCAGGTGTTGTGCCAGGCGTTCGGGTGCGGCCGGGTGGAACAGGTAGGAGGTGCTCGCCTCGCCCGTGATGGCCCGCGACCCGGGAAGGTCGAGGGGAAACTGCGCGCGGTACCAATCGACCCCGTTGCGGTAGCGATACCCGAAGAAGCCGACCTCCTTGCGTGCGGGCGGGCGCACGTCGGGGTGCCCCATGAGGTAGTAGTAGAGCGACGTGGTACCCCCCTTCTGGGTGCCGATGACGACGAACGAGGGGTACTGCCTCATCCCGCTCGTAGCGCGCCGGAGGGCTTGTTCCAGCTTGCGACGGGTGGCGGCGAGCTTCCGGCTCGATGGTGTCAAGAGCGAACGACGTCGTTCCACCCTTCGCGCCCCTCTTCCCCAGCGTTATCCGCGATGTCGCTCCAGAAGAAGTCCTCGTCGATCTGCCCCGTGGCGCGGAGGTGCTCGAGCATCTTGAGGCGCGTGAAGTAGCGCGACTCGAACAGCTCGCGCGTGAGGCCGATGCGCTCGTACACGGCGCGCAGCTGACGCGCCCCCTTCTCGGCGTCCCAGTCGCAGGCGAAGCCGGGGAGGCGCGCGGCGATCTTGTCGAAGCTCACGCGGTAGCTGCGGTTGTCGGAGCCCTTCTCGCCGAAGCTGAGCTCGCAGCCCGGGAAGGTGCTCGCGACGATCTCCGCGACCTCGCGCACCTGATAGTTGTGGCGCGTGTCGCCGACGTTGAAGATCTCGTTGTGCACTGCGTCGCGCGGTGCCTCGAGGGCGCAACGGATGGCCTTCCCGATGTCGAGGGCATGCACGAGCGGGCGCCACGGCGTGCCGTCGCTGAGCATCTTGATCTGGTGCGTCGTGTGGGCCCAGCCCGCGAGGTTGTTGAGCACGATGTCGAAGCGCATGCGGGGGCTGGCGCCGTAGGCGGTGGCGTTGCGCAGGAAGGTGGGGCTGAAGTCGTCGCCGGCCAGCGCGCCGACGTCGCGTTCGACGAGCGTCTTGCACTCGGCGTAGGCCGTTTGCGGTGCCACGGCCGAGGTCTCGTCGACCATGTCGGCCGACGCCACGCCGTAGACGCTGCACGAGGAGGTGTACACGAAGCGCTTCACGCCCGCGGCCTTGGCGAGCTCGGCGAGCCGGACGGAGCCGCGGTGGTTGATCTCGTGCGTGATGTGCGGCGCCAGCGCGCCGGCGGGATCGTTGGACAGCTCCGCCATGTGCACGACGGCGTCCACGCCCTCCAGGTGTTCGGGGCCGAGGCGCCGCAGGTCCTCCAGGTAGGTATCGGGGGAGCGGTCGACGCCGTGGTACAGCCATCCGCTCATGTAGAAGCCGGTGTCGACGCCGACGACCTCCCAGCCGCGATCGGCCAGCGTTGGGCCGAGCAACGATCCGAGGTACCCTTCCGTTCCGGTGACGAGGACCTTCATGCTTTCACTCCACTCGCGGGTCGACGGGGGGTCGCTGCCCCCGTGAGCCCTTGACGTTGGTTCGACCACCACGGGGGGTCGAGGGGTTGGGGCACCCGCGGGCCGCGCATCGTGTCGAAGGCGAGCGCGTGGCGGCGGCGGCGCCGCGGAGGCGGCGTGCGGGGCCGGTCTTGCGCTCCATGCTAAGCCGGGTCGGCGCCCGTGCCAGCCGAAGCCGTCACCGCGCCCCGCGCCCCGCGGAGCGCGCGGCGGCGCGCGGGGCGGGGGACGGCGCCGCGTCGGGGAGCGCGCGGGCGGCCGGGGCGAGCGGATCCGGCACGGGGAGCGGCGAGCTGCGGGTCGGGGCGACCGACCGGCCGCGGCGCCCGCGCCGGCCGGCGCGCGGTCTCTCGGGTAGCGGGCCGGACCCTGCCCGTCAGTCCGGGCCGAGCAGCAGGCGCTCGTAGGCCGCGAGGCTGGTGTCCGCGGCGAAGCGTTCGACGGCGCGCCGCAGCTCGGTGCCGCTGCGCGGCCGCTCCAGCGTGGCGAGCAGCGCCTCGGCCATGCGGGGGGCGTCGCCGACGGGGACGAGGGGGCCGTGCCGGCCGCCCTCCAGCACCTCGGCGGGACCGCTGGGGCAATCCGTGCTCACCACGGGGCAGCCCGCGGCCATGGCCTGGATGAGGGCGCCGGGGAGCCCCTCGAAGCGCGACGACAGGACGAACACCGAGGCGCAGCGCAGGAAGGGGAGGGGATTGGGGACGAATCCCGGCATGTCCACGGCGTCGGCGATGCCGAGCTCGCGTGCCAGCGCCTCGAGCTCGGCGCGGAGGCTCCCCTCGCCGAGGACGATGAGACGCAGCTCGCGCCGCGCGCGCGCCGCGGCCACCGCCCGCAGGAGCGTCGCGAAGTCCTTCTGCGGCTCGAGCCGCCCCATGCCGACGACTACCGGCTGGTCGGGGCGCTCGAGCCAGGGGTGCCGCACGGGCTCGGCCGCGCGGCGGTCGAAGTCGTCGTCCACCACCGGGTTGTAGATGGTGTGCAGGAGCCGCTCGGGGACGCCCGCGCGGGCTCGCACGTCGGCCGCCACGCCGTCGGACACCGCGATGACGCCCGCGCTGCGAGCATAGGCCAGGCGCACCGCCGCGCGCAGCAGACGGTGGCGGAGCCGGCCGGAGCCGATCACGTCGAGGTCCGCGGCGACCCGCACGAACACGCGCGTGGCGACGCCGGGCCCGGCCAGGTGGCGCGCGAGGACGGCCGCGACGTTGCTGTGGTCGAGCGTCGCGAGCAGCGCAGCCGGTCTGCGTCGGCGCAGGTAGGCGGTGAGGCGCGGGACGGCCGCCATCACGCCGCGGGCGCGCAGATCGTGCAGCTCGACGCCCTGCCCCACCTCCGCGAGCAGCGGCCCGGCCGCCTGCGCCGTCAGGAGGTCGACGTGGTGGCCGCGGGCGCTCAGGCCGTTGGCGACCGTCACCATCACGCGCTGCGCCCCGCCCCCCTGGAGCTCACCCAGGAACAGGGCGACACGTCGGGGTTCGACGGTCGTCGGCCGCGCGGCCCCTCGAGGGTCGCCGGTCGTCGGGCGCGGTGGCGTCTCGGGCGCGGGGCTCACCGCTCAGGACGGCTCGAAGGACCGGTCGGGAACCACGACGGGTGCGCTGCGGGTGGTCAGGATCGCCAGGATGAACCAGGTGGCCTTGTGGAACTCGAAGTTCGCGGGGATCAGGGCCACCAGCAGCGTGCCGAACAGCACCAGGTAGAAGGCGCGCTCGTGTCCCGTGGTAGCCCGCAGCGGTGGGATCCCGGCCAGCAGCAGCAGCCCCGCGAAGAGCACGATCCCGACGAGGCCGAGCTGCACCAGGATGGCCATGTAGCCGTCGTGCGAGTCGATGCTCTCGCCCATCAGGTCTTCGACGGCGACGCGGTAGGCGCCGGCCCCGACGCCCAGGATCGGGTGGTCCGGGAACACCTTGAGCCCGGCCTTCCAGATCTCGGTGCGCCCGGTGAGGTCTCCCTGGGTGATCTCGGTCGGGCCTGCCGCCAGCCGATCGACGTTCACGCGCGGGAGCACGTTCCACGCCACGATCATGGTCGTGGCGAGGAAGGCCGTGATCAGCGCCGAGCGCCACACGCCGAGCCGGCCGAAGGTGAGCGGGACGAGCAGCGTCCCGAGCAGCGCCGTGATGAGGCCCCCGCGGGAGGCGGTGAAGCCGATGGCGACGAGCGCGGCCACGGGGTACAGGCCGTTGATCCAGGTGAGCCAGCGCCGTTGCGAGGTCAACGCCAGGTGCCAGGCCATGGGGATGGCCAGCGCGATGGCCAGGGCCGCCCAGTTGGCGTTCACGTCGAAGCCGGAGAGGCGGGCGTTGCGCTCGTGCCCGATGCCCGCGAAGTAGGCCAGCAGGATGCTGCCGGCCCCGAACCAGCCGCCGGCGACGTAGGCCTGGAACAGCACGCGCCGACGCGTCTCGGTGCGGACGAGCAGCCACACCAGCAGGACCATCAGCCACAGCTGTGCGAAGGTGACGGTCCTCACGATGCTGATGTGGCTCGACATGCTCCAGGTGATCGAGGCGGCGTTCCACGCCACGAACACCGCCATCACGAGCAGGAACAACGACGGGGAGCGGAGGCGCAGCCGCCCGTTGCGGTACAGGCCGATGAGCCCGAGCATCACGCTCGCCGGCCCGATCACCTGCGCGAGGCCGCCGATCGCCCCGACCGCCACCGAGCGCTCGAAGGGGATGACGAAGACGAACGCCACCAGCCCGAAGAAGCCGAGGCGCTCGAGCAGCGTGGGCGCGTCCGGGCCCACCGCGCTGCGCGGGACAGGCGCGCTCGAGGCCACCCTAGCTCGCCTCCCCGTCGCCGGGCGGGACGCTGCGCGCGGGGCGGTTGCGGACCCGCTTGTACGTCCGCGGGTCGAGCAAGGTAGCGGCCCACAAGCGATACGCCTCGAGGTTGCGGGGGTCGGCGGCGATGGCCGCCGTGAGGTGCCCGCGCGCGCGGCGGGGCTCGCGCACCAGCCACGCGTAGCGCCCGAGGTGGGCCAGCGCGCGCGAGCGCTGGCGCGGGAAGCGCGCGTACTCCGCGCCGTACTTGCGTAGCAGGCGCTCGGCCGCCTCATACTTCTTGCGCTTGTCCTTGCTCACCCGCTCCCCCTCGTGGTGGACGAAGCGTACCAGAGCCTCGGGTACCGCCACCGCGGCGTGATCGCGGCACACACGGATGTAGAGGTCGCGGTCCTGCGCCGCAGGCAGCTCCGTGTCGAAGCCCCCGATGTCCGTGAGGACGTCGCGCCGGCACAGCACGCTGGAGGTCGTACCGATGAGATTGGTGCCGAGCAGGTCCGGGTAGAGCCGCCGGCCGGGGCGCGGCAGCGAGCGCCACAGCTCGCGGCCGCGCTCGTCGACCGCGGTGATACCGGTGTAGACGAGCGCCGTGTCGGGCGGCGCCGACGCGAGCGCCGCGAGCTGGCGCTCGAGCTTGTCGCTCAGCCAGGCATCGTCGTCGTCGAGGAAGGCGACCCAGGCCCCGCGGGCCGCCTCGATGCCGGAGTTGCGGGCGGCCGAGCCGCCGCCGGGGGACGCGCGCGGCACGTAGCGCACGCGCGCGTCGTCCAGGGCGCCCGACAGCGCCGCCAGGGTGGCCTCCCGCTCGGGCGAGCCCGGCACGTTGTCGTCCACCACCAGCAGCTCCCAATCGCCGAATGTTTGTGCAAGCACACTGTCCACCGCGCGAACCACCATCTCGGGACGGTTGAACGTCGTCAACACCACGGTCGCGCGCGGGGTTGGTGCTCCCTCGCCGTCGATTCCGAGCGACACCATCACCTGGCCCTCCTGTCGCGTCAACGATACGCCAGGATGGCGAAGCGGCCGGGGATTGAATCACAACGAAGTGTCCGTCGAGATCGCGAGAGGAGAGCGTCCTTGCGGTCGCGGACGCGATCCCGTCGGGTGCTCTCGCCCCCGCCAGCCTCAGCCGCCGGCCGCGGCGCGACAGCGTGCGCGCGGCCCGGCACGCCCCCCGCGGTACACCTCGGCAGTGGGTTCGAGTGCCACGGCATCGGAAAAGTGCGACGCGATGCGGGCCCGGGCGGCGCAGCCCATTGCCCGCAACCTGGTCCAATCCGCCCGAAGGGCCGCAAGCGTGTCGACCACCTCGTCGACGTCCGTCGGATCGCTAACGACCACGCCAGCGTCGGCCGTGACGACGTCGGCCAGGAAGCCGTTGGACGAGCATACAACCGGGAGTCCCAGGGCCATCGCCTCGGTCACGGCGTTGGAGTGGCCCTCGCCGGCGAAGCGCGACAGGAACACGAAGAGGTGTTGGGCGCGCATGCGTTCGAGCAGGTCGTCGAGCTCAAGGCGGCCCGGGGTTTCCAGCGTGAAGGCCGCGTCCTGCCGTTCGGCGTAGGCTCGCAGGGTGGTCGCGAAGCGCTCGGACGTCTGGCCCACCAGCGTGACGGCGACGGGTTGCCGGCGACTTAGGCGCCAGGCGGCTTGCAGCAGCACGTCGACCCCTTTTTCAGGAATCAGGTAACCGACGAAGCCGAGGCGCAGCGGCTCATGCAGCTCGGGTTGACGTAGCGGCGCCGCATGGAAGCGCGCGAGGTCGTCCGTCAGGAAGAAGTTCGGTACCCAGCGGGCCTGGCGCCCGAAGGTGGCGGCGACGAAGGCGAGGTAGCGCCGCCCTTCGACGCCGATGTCGTCCGCGCGCCGCATGATGTAGCGAAGGCAGGCGCGGTCGACGGAGGAGGCACCTCGCCAAAACGCCTCGAACTTGCCGGCGCGGATGTCGTAGTAGCTGCGCGTTCCGGTCGGCCCGCCAGCCACACGGCGAAGGCCTCGCGGTAGATGCTGCGGTAGTACAGCGCCGTAATGTGCAGCACGTCGGGCCGGCGCACCAGCAATACCCAGCCGATGGCGGCAAGGTCGACGAGCATGCGTGGCAGCAGCGATAGGGCGTGCAGAACAGGGTTCCCGAACCAGGGCACGGACATGCGAACGGAAGGATCTCCGCCTCGTCCGCCAGGTACGTCTTGAGCATCTGCGAGTTGCAGCGTGCGTAGCCGCCGATGCCGCCGCCGAATACTCCGCCGCGATGGGGGAAGGGGCCCCACAGGGCGACCCGCGGACGCCGCTCCGGGGCCGAGTTTGCACGCTGGCTCATCGCGATCGTGCCGCGAAGGGCGCGCCTTCGCGCTGGGTGGGAGGCGCCACGGGCCGCCAAACATGCCCCAGTTCACCCTCACCCCCCGATTCGCGCGTGACGCGCATCACGTGGGATACGCTCCACGCTTGCCGCGGAAACGGGCCCATGGCCCATGCAGGGGCCGACGCCCGAGCGCTGGGACCGCGACAGTTCAGCGCGCCGCCCCTGGCAAGAGATTGGACAGCGCGCTGGCGGGAGCCGAACTCGGATCAGGAATTGTGAGCCAAGATCGGCGGCCCCTGCGGCTGGCTTGGGGCGTGGGCGCCGAGTTCGAGGGCTCGGAGGTCGGGGCGGTGCCGGTGTAGGGGTAGCCGATGTCGGTGCCTTTGTCGATATCGCCGCCGTGGCGTTTGGGTTGGAGGAAGTTCGGGGAGGTCGGGTCGGTGCTGAGGACTGCGGCGTTGTTGATGTTGAGGTCGCAGCTGTTGGATTCGGTCTCGGGCATCGTGCCGTCGGGGCACTGCCCGCCGGTGGCGGTGATGAGGTCTTCGTTGTCGAGGCGGAGGTTATTTCAGAGGGCGGTGGTGTCGTAGCAGCGTGCGGCGAAGCCGCCTTGTTGGTTGGCGTAGGCGGTGTTCTTGTTGAGTTTGAGGCCGCCGTCGCCGTTGAAGGTGAAGCCGAGGACTTTGTTGTTCCAGGCAGGTTGAAGCGGGCTTCGTTGTTGGTGTTAGGGTTCGAGTTACCGCCGCCCATCTTGAAGCCGTTGCCGTTTCCGGTGGGTGCGTCTTCCTGGCCGCGGGTGCTGTAGGGGTCGTTGTCGTCGTCGGGGAAGTAGTAGCCGTTGAGCCAGGCGCTGGAGTGTTCGATGGTCATGTCGGTGCTGCCGTAGAAGTCGACGCCGTCGTCGCTGTTTTTGTAGAGCTGGACGTGGCGGACGGTGCTGTTGGTGGTGTTGGACATTTTGATGCCGTCGGCGCTGTTGCCGCCGTTGCGGATGCTGGCGTTGTTGTGGGAGGCGATGAATTCGGCGAGGTTGCCTTGGGTGAAGCTATAGAGGCCGCTGGTGGAGAGGCCGTTGCCGTGGTTGTGGTGGAGGTCGAGGTTGACGAAGGCGTTGTAGCTGCCGCCTTGGGTTTGGGTGGCGGCGTTGCTGGAGATGGCGCCGCCTGCGCTGTGGCGGAACTCCATGTTGCGGATGATGTAGTGGTTGACGGGGAGGTAGAGGAGGATGGGGCGGCCGGGGGTGGCGTTGAGGTGGGCGACGTCGATGGGTTTGCCGTTGGGCCAGTTGGTGCCGTCGAAGATGGCGTGTTCGCCGGGTTGGCTTTCGATGACGATGGGGTCGTTCTTGGTGCCGTCGGTGGTGAAGGTGGAGGCGGGCAACCCGAGCGCGCCGTTCTTATCGTTGTATTCATGGTACACGCCGCCGCGTACGCGGATGACGTCACCGGGCCGGACGACCGATCCGGCACGCTGGAGGGTCGCGAAGGGCTTGTCCTTCGAGCTCCCCGGGTTCTTGTCCGAACCCTTGGGACCACGTACCAGATCGTGCCGTCGAACGGCCCGACCTTGATCTGGACATCTTGGTCAGCGTGAAGCCGTCGATGTCGCCGGTGAGGCGCGCTGGTAGCTGCCGGGCTCTTCGAAGGAAACGGCGCTGCGGGGCACGCTGCGTCGGCGAAGGTGGCAGTGCCGGGGCCATTGTCAACGCTCCAGGTGACGGTGAACGGGGTGTCGGCACCGCCGGTTTCGACGTGACCGTCGAGGTCGACGTTCTCATTGAGCGCGACGAGCGGTCCGCGCCCGCGCTGAGCGCCATCGTGACGAGCGGCGGGACGTATGGTCGATGCGCACGTTCACGCCAACGATGCCGGAGTCGGGAACGTACCGGAAGCTGGCGGAGGTCAGGCCGGCAGCACTGATAGTGGCGTGTCGCGCCCGGCGCGCGCCATGAAGTAGTGGTCCCCGTGGCGCCGGCCTCTACCAACTGCTCGCCGCCGCTGTCGAAGGTCACCAGCCCCGCGTCGTTGAAGTCGACCTGGGCCGTCGCCGGCGACACCATGACCGCCAGTTTCGCGCCTCTGCCCCGGCGGCCCGGTCGATGGACCGAGGGCGCGGGCCAGCGGTACAGCAGGCGGCAAGGATCATCGTCGATACGAGCACAATGCCGCTGTATACAGATTTCTGGCGGACTTGCCGTTCGTTTGCCTCCCACGATGGAACATCACAAAGGTTCCCTCCGACGGGCGCCGGGCATGGAAGGCCCTGCGCGTGTCGCGAAAATGGACTTCGGGAGGGGATCGGGGGGGAGGTGGAGAGGAGTCGGGATAGCTCGGCCGGTTGCGCCACTGGCTCCACCTCCCCAGGCGCCAGGCTAACGGGGTGGGCTTCAAAGCCTCCGAAGGGTCACTGGCCCCTCGGCGCTACGGTCTGAGAGCCCGGCGCTGGGCATGAGAAAAGCACCGCAAACGGGCCCCGTGAAATGTCGCACAACCAGCCATGAATCACGTCTGGGAGGGCGTGGATGCGATTCGTGTCCGAAGAACCACTCTCATGTTCCGTGGGAGTCGCGTACTCGTCGCGAGCACACGCGATCGGTACCTGTGGCGAGGCCGCCCGCCGTCTTCCGCCCACGGCCCCACGAGACCGCCGCCGCACGCGGATGCGTGCGGCGGCGGAGGGGTCGTTGCCGGAGAGCGAGCCGTCAACGGCTGGCAAGGTGACGCCGGATTCGTGCGTCTCGGCCTGTCCGAGTCCGAGCTCATGTGCGCCGAGGTCGGGTGCGGTCCGGGTGCAGGGATGCCGATATCTTTCGCCTTTGCGATGGCGCCGCCGTGGCTTCGGGTTGGAGGAAACTCGGGGAGGTGGGGTCGGTGCTGAGGACTCAGGATTGTTGATGTTGAGGTCCCAGCTGTTGATTTGGAGTCGGGCATGGTGCCGTCGGGGCGCTGCCCGCCTTCGGCGGTGATGAGGTTGGTGTTCGAGGCTGAGGTTGTTGCGAAGGATGGTGCTGTGTAAGCAGCGTGCTTCGAAGCCGCCGAGTTCGTTGGCGTAGGAGGTCTCTGTTGAAGATTTCATGCCGCCGTCGCAGTTGAAGGTGAGGCCGAGCGTTTGTTGGCCCAGGCGAGGTTGAAGGCGGTGAGTTGTTGGTGTTGGGGAGGACATTCCGCCCATATTCAAGGCGTTGCCGTTGCAGTAGCGTGCTTCTTTTCGGCCGCGGGTGCTGTAGGGGTCGTTGTCGTCGTCGGGGGAGTAGTAGCCGTTGAGCCAGGCGCTGGAGTGTTCGATGGTCATGTCGGTCGCTGCCGTAGAAGTCGACGCCGTCGTCGCTGTTCTGTAGAGCTGGACGTAGCGGACGGTCCTGCTGGTCGTTTGGACATTTGATGCCGTCGGCGCTGTTGCCGCCGTTGCGGGTGCTGGCGTTGTTGTGGCGGCGATGAATTCGGCGAGGTTCCTTCGGTGAGGTTGTCGAGGCCGCGCGTGGTGAGGCCGTTGCCGTGGTTGGGGTCGAGTTCGAGGTTGACGAAGGCGTTGTAGCTGCCGCCTCGGTTCCGTCGGAGCCGCGGTCCAGATCGCGCCACTGCGCTGTGGCGGAACTCGAGGTTGCGGACGATGTAGTGGCGTAGCGGGAGGTAGAGTAGGGCGGGGCGTGGGGCGGGAACCGAGGTCGTCGACGTCGATGGGTTGCGTTCGGCGAGTTGGTGCCGTCGAAGACGGCGTGTTCGCCGGGTTCGGCTTTGGATGACGATGGGTCCGTTCTTGGTGGCGTCGGTGGTGAAGGTGTGGCGGGCAGGCCGAGCGAGCCGTTCATGTCGTTGTACTGGTAGTAGATGCCGTCGCGGATCCGGACGATGTCGCCGGCCCGGACGAGCTCGCCCGCACCGTCCGGGTCGCCAGCGGCGCCGCCTGGAGGTGCCCTCATTGGCGTCGGTCCGGTGCCGTCGACGTAGTAGTGGTGCCGCCGAACGGCTCCACGGAGAGGGTCACGGGGTTGCTCAGCACCAGGCCGTCGATGTCGGCGGTGAGGCGCAGCTGGTAGGCGCCGGGCTTCTCGAAGGAGATGGCCGTGTGGGGCACGCTGGGGTCGGCGAAGGTGACGATGCCGGGGGCCCTTGTCGACGCTCCAGCTGATCGCGAACGGGGTGTCGGCGCCGCCGGTCTCGACGTGGCCGTCGAGGTCCACGTTCTGGTTGAGCGCGACCGAGCGGTCGGCACCCGCGGACACCGCCATCTGCAGGGGCGCGGCGGCCGCATCGTCGAGGCGCACCATCACGCCGGCGACCACGTGCGCCGGCACGTCGATGACGACGTCCCGCGCGGGATGGCCGGACGACCGGACGTTGGCCGTGTAGCGCCCCTCCGGCGCGAGGAAGTAGTGGGCCCTCGCCGGGACCGGCGTGCTCGCCACGGCGCTGTCGCCGCCAAGACCGACCACGGCGGTGTTGCCGAAGGCGATGATCGCGTCGGTCGGCGAGGTGAGCACCACCATGTTGGCCTCGTCGGGTCCCAGCACGCCCGCGGACGGCCCATCGGGCGGGGCGACGGGCCCGGTGGTTCCGCACGCCGCCAGTCCGACGGCCAACGCGACGCCCAAGACGCCGAGCCAGGCACGGCGCGAGAGCGGTAGTTCGTTCTACCTCCCAAGGTCGATCGCCACGACAGACCCCTCCTGTTGGGCAGGCGGAACACCTCCCCGCTCACCCGATTGGTTGTTTTCCGAGGGAATCTGTAGTGGGACGGGGCGTAGGAGGTCGACGATCCCTCGGCCGGTTGCGCCACTAGCTCCACCCGTCTCAGGCGCCCAAGTGAAAGGCGGGCTTCATCGCTTCCGAAGGGCGTTGGCCCCTCTGACGACAAGGGTACCGGGGGCCCCCTCAAGGGCATGAGAAACTTGTCGCAAGCACGCTCGTGAAGCAGCGCACACATCCTCCGACCGCGTCCAGGAAGGATCCTCAGCGGTCTCCGGCGGCGGCCCGGACGCGCGACCCTGCGTCGCGCGCTCGGGGGCCGGGGCGCGCCGCGCGCGCAGGGCGCACCCGACGGCGAGATGAGACCGCGGGCACGCAGGCGTCACAGCGACCTGACCATCCGCGGGGCACAATGAGTCGTTCGTCCGGCGGCGGCTCGCCGCCCGCGTTTCGGCGCACCACCCGTGATCGCCCCGTGCGCCCGCGATCCGGCCCCCACCGGGCCTCTCGACCACCGGCCCCGACCGCTCAGGTTGGAAAGGACCGCTCCGATGCTTCGAGCACGCCTCAACGTGGTTTTCCCGATCGGATTGCGCATGCTCGCGGACGGCGTGATGATCGTCATGGCCCTGGCGTTCGCGCTCGTCGTCAAGCTGTTCGCGGCCCTGGCCGTCGACGACGCCGCCCCCGCCGGCACGCACCAGTTCGCGGCCAAGCTCGGCTTGCACGGTCTGCTGCTCGCCCTCGTCGCCGTGGCCGTGTTCTACGCGTGGGGCTTCTACGGACGGATCCGCTACCAGACCTCGCCGCAGAAGATGATCCGGCTCGCTCAGGGCGGCACCATCGCGTTCGCCCTCTACGGCCTCGGCCAGAGCGCTCTCGGGTCCGATCTCGGCCTCGGCCTCGACGTGCTGGCCATGGCCTGGTCGGTGTCGATGGTGCTGCTGTTCGCCTCCCGCTACTGGTCGATGCTGTGGCGCACCTTCACCCTCGCCGAGACGGGCATCGCGCGCTTCGCCGGCGTCGAGGACAACGCCAAGCGCGTGCTGGTCGTGGGCGGTGCGGGCTACATCGGGTCGGCGCTGCTGCCCAAGCTGCTCGACAAGGGGTACCGCGTGCGCCTGCTCGACCTGTTGCTGTTCGGCGAGGAGCCGATCCGCGACGCGATCGGGCATCCCAACCTCGAGATCCTCCGGGCCGACTACCGCCAGGTCGACCGGCTGGTGGCGGCCATGAAGGGCGTGGACGCCGTCGTCCACCTCGGAGGGCTGGTGGGCGACCCCGCCTGCTCGATCGACGAGGATCTCACGACGGAGGTGAACCTCGACTTCACGCGCATCATCGCCGAGGTCGCCAAGGGGAGCGGCGTCAAGCGCTTCGTGTTCGCCAGCTCGTGCTCCGTGTACGGGGCTTCCGATGAGGTGCTCGACGAGAGCTCGCGTCTCAACCCGGTCTCGCTGTACGCCCGCAGCAAGATCGCGTCCGAGAACGTCCTGTTCGAGATGGCCGACAGCGCCTTCTCGCTCACGATGCTCCGGTTCGGCACGATCTACGGCCTCTCCGGACGCACGCGCTTCGACCTCGTGGTCAACCTTCTGACGGCCAAGGCGCTCGATGACGGCAAGATCACCGTCTACGGCGGCGACCAGTGGCGCCCGTTCGTGCACGTCGATGACGCGGCGCTGGCGGTGCAGATGGTGCTCGAGGCGCCGGTGCGCAAGGTCCGCAACGAGATCTTCAACGTCGGCTCCGACGAGCAGAACGCCACGCTCGGCGATGTCGGCCGCATCATCGAGCGGCTGGTGCCGGACACCGAGTACGTGGACTCGGGGCCCGACGGCGACCGCCGCAACTACCGCGTCGACTTCTCGAAGATCCGCAACGCCCTCGGCTTCGAGCCGGCGTGGACGCTCGAGCTCGGCGTCCGGCAGGTCATCGAGGCGATCCGCAGCGGGCGCGTGAAGGACTTCCGCGATCCCATGTACAGCAACGTGCGCTTCCTGACCGAGGGCACCGCGCCGCGTTACACCCGCGTGCGCAAGGATTGGGCGCGTCAGCGCATCGCGGGCGACGTCAGTCGCTCGTCGAAGTCGCAGGCGGACGCCCGCACCCGCGTGACGGACCAGGAGGCCAGCGCCGACGGCAACCGGCCGGCGGGCGCCCGCGTCGACAAGAAGGTCGAGAAAGCGGGGGCCTGAGCCCGAAGGGGCATGGGTCTCGCACGACGGGCCGCGGGCCGGAAGATGTTCGGCCCGCGGCAGACGTAGGGCGCCGCCGGGCCCATCCCGCGCCGGGACGAGCGCACCCCGGGCCCGGAGCCGAAGGAGGAGCGCGATCGACAGCGCCGCAGGCATGCAGAAGGTCCTCATCACCGGCGTCGCCGGCTTCATCGGCTTCCACCTCGCCCGGCGCTTGCTCGCCTCGGGCCGCGAGGTGGTCGGCATCGACAACCTCACGCCGTACTACGACGTCGAGCTCAAGCGTGCGCGGTTGGCGGAGCTCGGCGCGCCGTCCGGGTTCCGCTTCCTCGACCTCGACCTGACGTGCCGCGACGAGGTCCGCGACCTGATGGACGAGAGCCGGCCCGACGCCGTGATCCATCTCGCGGCTCAGGCCGGGGTGCGCTACTCCGTCAGCGCGCCGTTCAGCTACGTCGAGAGCAACCTGGTGGGCTTCATGAACGTTCTCGAGGCGTGCCGCCACGCCCCGCCGCACCACTTCGTGTTCGCATCGTCGAGCAGCGTCTACGGCTCCAACACCGCGATGCCGTTCACGGTGCACGACCGCGCGGACCATCCCGTCAGCCTCTACGCCGCCACCAAGCGCTCCAACGAGATGCTGGCGCACAGCTACAGCCACCTCTTCGGCCTGCCCACGACGGGCCTGCGCTTCTTCACCGTCTACGGCCCCTGGGGCCGGCCGGACATGGCCTACTACCTCTTCGCGAAGGCCGTGGCCGACGGCACCGAGGTGACGCTCTTCAACGAGGGGCGCAACCGCCGCGTCTTCACCTACGTCGACGACGTCATCGAGGGCGTTTCGCGGGTGCTCGAGCGGCCCGCCCGCCCCGACCCGGCGTTCGACCCCGCCGCCCCCGATCCCGCGATCAGCTCCGCGCCGTTCCGGCTGTACAACATCGGCCACGACGAGCCGGTCGAGGTCAACGACCTCCTCGCGCTCGTGGAGCGCGGCCTCGGGCGGCGCGCGCGGCGCATCTACGCTCCCATGCACGCCGGCGACGTCGAGGCCATGTGGGCCGACTCCAGCGACCTCGAACGGGACGCCGGCTACCGCCCGCACACCCCGCTGGCGACGGGTATGGAGGAGTTCCTCGCGTGGTTCCGGGCGTACCACGGCGTTCCGGTGGGCGAGATCGGCTGACGGCGCGTGCGTGGCGGTGTGCGACGTTCCCCACGCGCGGGCGCGGCGCCGGGCTAGAGTGACGTCGGCAGATTCGGCGGCCGCCACGGGCGGCGTTCCTCGTGACTCACGTCGGCAGGTGACTTGACCCATGGCACGACCTGACTTCCTCCCCTTCTCCCCCCGACGATCGGCGACGAAGAGATCGCCGAGGTCGTCGACACCCTTCGTTCCGGCTGGATCACCACCGGTCCGAAGACCAAGCGTTTCGCGGAGGCCTTCGCCTCCGAGGTGGGGGCGCCGGGCGGCCAGGCCCTCATGGTCAGCTCGTGCACCGCCGCGCTCCACCTGAGCATGCTGGCGCTCGGGGTCGGTCCGGGCGACGAGGTGATCGTTCCGACGCTGACGTTCGCCGCCACCGCCAACGTCGTCGAGCACGTCGGGGGCCGCCCCGTGCTGGTGGACGTCGAGCCCGCCACCCTGTGCATCGACCCCGCCGCGGTCGAGGCCGCCATCACCGACCGCACCCGCGCCGTCGTCCCCGTCCACTACGGCGGACACCCCGCGGACATGGAGGCCCTCGACGACCTCGCCGGCCGGCACGGGATCGCGGTGGTCGAAGACGCGGCGCACGCCGTGGCGACCTGCGAGCGTGGCCGCCGCATCGGGAGCCGCGAGAACCTCGCTGCCTTCAGCTTCTATGCGACGAAGAACCTGACCACCGCCGAGGGGGGCGCCCTCACGGGTCCCGCCGAGCTGCTGGAGCGCGCCCGCGAGTACGCCGCGCACGGCATGTCGGCCGACGGCTGGAAGCGCTACGACCGTACCGGCTCGTGGCAGTACGACATCACCTCGGCGGGCTTCAAGTACAACATGACGGACATCCAGGCCGCCCTCGGCCTGCACCAGATCCGGCGGCTCCCCGGCTTCCAGGCCCGGCGTCGGGAGGTGATCGAGCGCTACCAGGCGGCGTTCGCGCCGATCGACGCGTTGCAGACGCCTGTCGAGCGGCCCGGTGCCGAGAGCAGCTGGCACCTCTACGTGCTGCGCGTGCGGCCCGAGCGCCTGCGCATCGACCGCAACGAGGTCATCCGCCAGCTCAAGGAGCGCAACATCGGGACGAGCGTGCACTACATCCCGCTCCACCGGATGACCTTCTACGCGCGCACGTACGGCCTGGGCTACGACGACTTCCCGGTCGCAAGCGACGCGGCCGACCGCATGCTGTCGTTGCCCCTCCATGCGGGCCTGAGCGAGGCCGATGTCGACGACGTGATCGAAGCGGTGCTCGGTGTGGTGGCCGAGGCGCGCCGGTAGGCTTCGGGCCACGGGCGGCGACACGCGGTTCGTGGCGAAGCGCGCCTTCGACTTCCTGGCGGCGGGGGCCGGCCTGGTGCTCCTCTCGCCCGTCCTGCTGGCGATCGCGCTCGCGGTAACGCTCGACAGCCCGGGCGGCGTCTTCTACCGTCACGAGCGTGTGGGACGTGGCGGGCGCCCGTTCCGCATGCTGAAGTTCCGCACCATGGTGGCCGACGCCGACCGCCGCGGCGGCCCGCTCACGGTCGGCGGCGACGCCCGCATCACGCGCGTCGGCGCCTGGTTGCGGGCCAGCAAGCTCGACGAGCTGCCGCAGCTCGTCAACGTCGTGAGGGGCGACATGGCGTTGGTCGGGCCGCGGCCGGAGGTCGCCCGTTACGTGCAGCACTTCACGCCGGCGCAGCGGCGCGTCCTCGACGTGCGCCCCGGGATCACGGACCCCGCCTCCATCGCCTACCGTCACGAGAGCGAGGAGCTCGCGCGGCACGACGACCCCGAGCGGGCATACCTGGAGATCGTCCTGCCTCGCAAGCTCGAGCTCAACCTCGCCTACCTGGAGCGGCGCACGTTCTGGAGCGATTGGTTGGGGGGGGGGGGGGGGGGGGGGGGGGGGGGGGGGGGGGGGGGGGGGGGGGGGGGGGGGGGGGCTGTTCGCGGACATGGGGCGGTGGCGGGGCGGGGCGGGACGGCGGGGGGGGGGGGGGGGGGGGGGGGGGGGAGGGGGGGGGGGGAGGGGGGGAGGGAGGGGGCGGCAGGCGGGGGTGGGGGCGACGACGGGGGGGGGGGAGAGGGGGGGAGGGGAGGGAGGAGGGGAGGGGGGGGGGGGGGAGCGCGGAGGGCGCGGGGAGGGGGGGGAGGGGGGGGGAGGGGGGGGAGAGGGAGGGGGGGGGGAGGGGGGGGGAAGGGGGGGGGGGGGGAGAGGGGGGGGGGGGGAGGGCTGCGCAGGCGCGCCGGTACCGGCGGACGACCGCGGGAGGCGATGGGAGCGGTGGGGCTTCGAGCGCACGACCGCGCGGCGGGGCGCGCGCGGCGACCCACGGGGGGGCGGCGAGAGGGAGAAGCGGGAAGGCGGCGCGCGGGAGGGGGGGGGAGAGGGGGCGGCGCCGAAGCGAGCCCGACGCGCGAGCGGCGGCGGGGACGCGGGGCGAGCACGCGCGGCGACGACGGCGGGGGGGCCGCGAGGGGGACGGCTGGGGGCCGTCGGCGGGGTAGGGGCGCTCTGCGCTTGCTGTTCGCGACGCTGGCGGCGGCGGCGCGGCGCCGCGCCGCGGTGCCGACTGAGCGCGGTGCGCGCGCTGCGGTGCGGGCGACGGGGGCCGGCGTCCGCGGCGGAGCCGCGGCGCGGCGGGCGCGCGCGGCCGCGCGCGCGGCGGGCGCGGGCCTGCGGGCGTGGCGGCAAGAGGCCTGATCCGCGAACGTCAAGGCGGGCCGCGAGATCGCGGCGCTGCGGAGCGCCCTTCGGACGTCTGGTGAGTTACAGGACGAGCGGGCGCTTCGGCGGGGCTACTCGAGCTGCCGGCGCGATCCTCGTTGCGACGCGGCGGGAGACACTCGCGGCGTTGCGCGCCGGACGCGCGCCGGGCCCGAGCCCGGCGCGCGAACGGCTTGTAGATGCCGTTGCGGTAGAGCGCTCCGGCACCCTTGCGAACGTCACCCACGAATCCCGGACGCTGAGCGAACACGGCCTTCACGTCCGAGTCAGCCGCTCCTCGCCGTAGCGGCGGACCTGTTCCGGCCACAGCTCGCTCCGCACGAAGTCGAGCAGCTCCCGGTCGAGCGCGGTGCGCTCCAGGAGCTGGGCCTCCTTGGCGGCGGCCTCGCGCTCCACCTCCTGCCGCAGCTCCTTCGAGCGCGACGCGTTGCTCGGCCTCGCGTAGCGCACGTCCAGGGTGGGCACGCCCACGGACTCCCGGATGATCAGGAGCGAGGCGTCGAAGTGATCGATGAGCCCGACGGCCGCGAAGCGCTGCTCGAGCAGCGCCTTGGCGGCCCCCAGGTCGTCGCCCCCCGTGAGGTAGCGAACGGCGAAGTTCAGCGAGGGGAAGCGGTCGAGGTACTCCTGGAAGCTACGCTTCCGCCCGAGCGTCTCGCGCGAGTACTGGTAGGCCGAGATCAATCGCGGGACCGGATCACGGAGGATCGTGTACCAGGCCAGCCGCTCGGACACGCGCCCGTAATCGATCCACGGCTGCAGGCCGTGCCCGTGCAGGCTCCGAACCCACGGGTAGAGACGAAGGTCGGTGGCCATGTCGCGCGGGTCGTAGTACGCGTAGCGAAACGAGCCCCGTTGCTGCACGTCCATGTGACGCACGCCGAAGTTGCGGCGCAGGAGGTTCACGATGGTCTGCCCGCCGGTCTTCGGGATGTGGCAGAAGGCCAGGATCCGTTTCGGTGCCTCGGCTGCCATGGACGACTCCCTTCGGTGCGGTGCGGACGACGGTCCCGAGGAGCATACGGGGGCACCGCTCGTCGTCGTCGCGCGGCCCCGTCACAGCGGCGGCGCGCGCGCGCCCCGTACAGTGGGGCCATGGCCCGCCGTCCCGACTTCCTGCTCATCGGCGCCCAGAAGGCCGGCACCTCGTGGCTGTGGCGTCGGGTCCTCGATCCCCATCCCGGCACCGATCTCGGCAACCGCAAGGAGATCCACTTCTTCGGCGGCGTCGAGAACTTCCGGCGCGGCACGCCCTGGTACTACGCGCACTTCGACGGCCTCGATCCGCAGCGCGTGATCGGCGAGGCGTCCACCAGCTACTTCTACGACCGCGTGCCGTACTGGCACAACGCGTCCGACGAGATCGAGTTCGACCCCGGGCTCCCGCCCCTGCCGGAGCTCGTCACCGCCGAGCTGCCGGACGCGCGCATCCTGGTGGTATTGCGCGATCCGGTGTCGCGGGCGGTGTCGGCCTTCAAGCATCAACTCCGCAAGGACGGCCCGGCGCGCGACGCGGACGGTCGGATGCTCGGGCTGGCGGAGACGGCGCGAAGGCATCCGAAGCTCCGCATCCTGGAGTACGGCCACTACGCGCAGTACCTCCGGGCCTGGATGCGCTGCGTGCCGCCCGAGCGCCTCCACCTGTTGATCTTCGAGGAGGACGTGGTGCGCGAGCCGGAACGGATGGCCGCCGGCGTCTACGGCTTCCTGGGGCTCGACACGTCGTTCGCGCCCGACGGGCTGCGCCGCCGCGAGCATGCCACCGACAGCGTCACCCGCTCGGTCGTGCGCACGGGCGGCGGCCGCGTCTGGAAGCGGATCGTGAACACGCCGCTCGGCGACGTCTTCGACCGCTTCGACGTGCTGGCCCGCAGGGTCATCACACCCGGGGACATGGCGTTCCTCCACGAGTACTACCGGCCGCACAAGGCGGAGCTCGAGGACCTTCTCGGTCGCGGCCTGCCGAGTGAGGGGGTAGGGGTGTTACCTGAGCGAGGTGGCGATGAGGGTGATGGTGATGAAGGCGCCGAACATGAGGTCGGTCTTGTCGTAGCGGGTGAAGACGCGGCGGAAGCGTTTGATGCGGCGGAAGAGGCGTTCGATCTCGTTGCGGCGCTTGTACAGCTCGGTGTCGTAGCCACGGGTCGAGGCGGGTGCGTAGTGGCGGCACGACCGGCTCTAGGCCGAGGCTTGCGCCAGCCAGCGGGTTGGTTGGCTTCGTAGGCGCGGTCCATGATGAGGGGGACCTGCAGGTTGTCGAGCCGAGGCGTTGGAGGAGCGCGCTTCCGGCGGGAGCGTCGTGCTGCTGACCGGGGGTCAGCGAGAAGCCGAGGATCTGCTTGAGACCCGCGGCAACCAGATGAATCTTGGTGTTGAGTCCGCCGCGGCTGCGGCCGATGGCTTGAGGGCCCCCTTTTCAGCGCGCCCGTGCCGTCCGGGTGCACCTTCACGGTGGTGCTGTCGAGCTCCAGCACCTCGATCTCGCACCCGTACGAAGCTGGAGCACCTGCAGCTCCTCGAACACCCTGTCCAGCACGCCCGCCTTGGCCCAGCGGCTCATGCGCGTGTAGACCGTGTGCCAACGCCCGAAGCGCTGGGGCAGCGCGCGCCAGGTGCAGCCGTTGACCGCCACGAACAAGATGCCGTTGAGCACCGTGCAGATTGTCGAGCTTGACGTTCCCGCGCTGCACGGCAACAAGGTGCTCGATCAGACGGAACTGCTCCCGAGACAACTCCATGCCCCAGCAGACCACGTAGTGTGAACACGCCCTAGGCGCGGCCCGACACCTCGCGGTAGATCTCCACCAGGCGGTGCGCGAGTCGCGCGCTGTCGAAGCCGGTCTCCACGGTGGCGAGACCGGCACGAGCAATGGTCGGCCAGTCCGCTGGCCGCGCGAGCAGGTAGCCGCAGGCTTGCGCCAATCCGCCGAGATCCGCTCGCCGACCAGGCCTCCAGCTCTCGCCGTCAACCGCAATGTGGGACTCGCTGTCGCGCTGGCGGCGGCGCACCGGATCCGATGTCTTGCGCTTCAGGACGCGGCGGGCTCAACAATGGCGAAGCAGCGACAACTACGGCGAGCCCCAGGTGGTCAGCGACGCCAGGACGTCCACCTCGCACCGCAGGGAGCGGAGCGGTCACCGAGGCGTCGCCTCCATGGGCGGTGGTGCGAAACCACCCACGCCTACGAACCGCCAAGGGCCCATGCCCAAACAACGCGGCCTGCCGTGGAAGCTCGGGGCCGCCGAGGCTACCGCGTAGACGCGGCCGCGGCGACGGCGCCGCGGTAGAGCTCCACCAGGCGGTCGCCGAGTAGCTCGGCGTCGAACTCCCGCTCCACCATGGCGCGCCCCGCGTGGCCCATCGCCGGCCACCGCCCGGGGTCGTCGAGCAACGTCGACCACGCGCGCGCGAGGGCGGCCGCGTCGCGTTCGCCCACCAGCACTCCGCTCTCGCCGTCGTGCACGAGCTCCGGGATGCCGCTGTGGCGCGTCGACAGCACGGGCATACCCTGCGCCATGGCCTCCTTCAGGACGGTCGGGATCCCCTCCTGGTCGCCGTTTGCGGCGGTGACGCTGGGCGCCACCAGGAGGTCGGCTGCCGTCATGGACGCGGCCACGTCGGCCGGGGAGAGCAGGCCGAGGAAGCGCACGGAGGTCCCGAGCTCCAACCCGGCGGCGCGAGCCTCGAGCTCGGCGCGCAGCTCCCCGTCGCCAACGATGTGCAGCTGCGCGTCGGCGTGCCGCCGGCGCACCTCGGCGAAGGCGTCGAGCGCGTAGGCAACACCCTTCTTCTCCGTGAGCCTGCCCACGAACAGGGTGCGCGGGGGTCTGTCGGCCGGCGCCGTGCGAAGCCGGAACGGCGCCGCCCGCACGTCGATGCCGTCGTGATGCACGACGATGCGGTCGCGCGGGCAGCCGCTCGCCTCCAGCCGCTGCGCCAGGGAGGCGGACACCGGCAGGACGAGGCGTGCCGCCGAGAACGCCTCCCGGAACCGGCCGGGGTCGCGGCTGAGCCACTGCGTGGCGTCCGAGCCGCGGAACGACAGGGCGAGCTCCCCACGCAGCGCCCCGGTGCCCCGCAGGGAGGCGGCGAGCGGACCGAGGGTGCCGAAGGCGCAATGCACGACGTCATAGTGCGGTGCGCGCAGGAACGACAGGGAGGTGTAGAGGGTGGCGAGCGAGCGGTCGCGCCGGACGCGTTCGGTCAGCTCGCGCGGGAGTTGCGGCGTCCACACCCGCGGGTCCAGCAGCGCGCGCACGAGGCCCACCGCCCTGGCGGCGCTCCCGTCGGGTACCTCGAGGTGGCGCATCCGCTCCGCCATGCGCCAGCGCGCCAGGTCCGGATGGCGGCCGGGGGGCGACGCGAGGAAGCGCGCGAAGATGTCCACCTCGTGGCCCCTGGACAGGAGCCCGGCGATCTGCTCGACGACGAAGCCGTTCGACGGCCGAGGGAAGACGTCGACGAGCATGGCGACCCGCAGGGGGCGGGCCGCGTCGTCCTGCGGCGGCGCTGCCCGCTCCGGCACGCTCAGGTGGCCGCGCCGTTGCCGACGAGCCTGCGCATGGCGCGTTGCGATCGGCGCACGACCCAGCTGTCCAGGGCGTAGGCCAGGGGGTGATAGCTGCGCCCGAAGGTGCGGAACACGTAGAGGTAGCGGCCGGGATCGCGAACGCCGGTGCGCGAGAGCCGGTTGTAGTTCAGGCGCGTGAAGTAGCGCAAGCCCTCGCGCCGCACCTCGTTCGCCCGTTCCGCCGACGCCGCCACCATCAGCTCCAGGAGGTCGAGCGAGTCCTCGCTCCAGCGGTCGATGGCGATGGTGCTGCCGCGGTTGAACTCGTGCCAGCGGAACGTCGCGCGAGGCTCGAGCAGGTCGATGCGCGGGTGGTGCGCCACGAAGCGCGTGACGGCCACACAGTCCTCGAGCAGCTCGTGGGTCGAGTGCAGACCGCCGAAGTCGCGCAGCGTCTGCGTGTGGAACAGCGTCGAGCAGAAGTAGATGTTGGTCTGGCGGCGGAAGTATGCGAGGTAGAAGGCCGCCGGGCTCAGGCCGTCGCAGCGGTTCTCGCGGGTCGACACGATGCGCTCGCCCTTGAGGGTACGGGCGCCCGTGCGCACCATGCGTGCCTCCGGGCGGCGCGCGATGGCGGCCATGCACGCCTCGATGAAGTCGGCGTCGATCAGGTCGTCGTCGAGCAGCAGGAGCAGGTAGGCGCCGGCCGCGTGCTCCACCAGGTAGTTGAAGTTCCCGTTGGCCCCGAGGTTCTGCGGTTGCTTCACGTAACGGATGCGCGAATCGTCGTAGGAGCGCACCACGTCCTCCGTGTCGTCCTCCGAGGCGTTGTCCGACACGAGGATCTCCAGCTCCCGGTAGGTCTGGCCCAGCGCCGCTTCGAGCGACTGCCGCAGGAACCGTCCTGCCCGGTTGAAGGTCGGGATGGCGATGGTCACGAGGGGGTGCCGGCTCACGCGGACCCCGCCCCGGGGGTGCTCGCGGCCGCCCCGCCGTCGGCCGCCTGGACCCAACGGCGGCCCGCCTCGTCCCAGGTGCGCACGACGACGGCGGGCGCACCCACCGCCACGCTGTGCGCCGGAACGTCGTGCGTCACGACGCTGTTGGCGCCGACGACGGCGCATGCGCCGATGCTCACGCCCGGCAGGATCACCGCGTTGTTCCCGATCCAGGCGCCGCGTCCGATGAAAACGGGGGAGACCTTGTCGATGCCCTGGTACTTGTAGGGCACGGTGCCGTCGCGCATCGCATGGGTGCCGTCCGCCACGAACACGTTGCGGGCGAACATCACGTCGTCTTCGATCCTGACCTCCTGGAACGCCTCGACGTGCAGCGCCGCGGTGGCCGTCACGCGGTCGCCGATGATCAGCCGAGGTTCGAAGCTCTGCTCCACGTGGTCCCCCTCGGGATGAGCCAGCCACGCGCCCGGGAACCGGGTGGTCGCTCGGAGCACGCTGTTCGCGCCGAGCTTCACGTCGCGTCCGAGCTCGATGCGCTCGGGGTTGTGGATCTCGCGCGGCAGTGCGATGACGACGCCGGGCCCCTCGCGCGCGAAGCGCGGCAGCGAGCGCCGGGCGATGGGCGCCTGCGCGCCCTCGAGCCACACGCCGAGAGCGGTCGCGAGACGTCGCGAGATGCGTTGGATCATGCGGTGGACTCCCGACGGTGCGATGCGCGGCGCCCGTGGCGCCGGCCCGAAGATTCGTGAGGAGAGTATCCCACACACGTAGCGGGGCGTCGGTGACCGCCCCGGGGGGCGCCAACGACGAGGACCGGCAGGGGCTGCCGGTCCTCGTGCTGCGTGCGCGCCGCGCGCGCCGCCCGCGTCTACTTGTACGAAACGTGCAAGACGGGCGAGTCGGTGGCCGACGTGTCGGCGTTCGTCACGAAGCGGTAGCCGGTCGTCGAGCCCGGAGCGTTGTCGGACACGATCAGGACGATCGCGTTGCCGCTGGTCCAGGCGTCGAGCCCCACGATCTCGTTGAGAACCGGCGCGAGGTCGCTGGTCTGGTGCTTCGAGCCGCTGGTCCAGGCGCCGGCCGCGATATCCCACGAGGCGGTCGCCGTGGTCTGCGGGCGACCCGAGATGCCGTTGCGGTCGGTACCGGCGTCCGTCTGGTCGACGAAGGTGGGCGCATCAGGCGCGAGCTGCCCCGCGAGGTTCATCGTGGCCGCCTGATCGTCGCCGGTCGAGCCGCCCTTGGCGAAGCTGGTGAACTCCACGTACGCGCTCACGATCTCGGCGCCCGCCGGAACGGTCACGTTCGGGAACCGGAAGCCGTCGACCTGCTGGGTGCTCCAGTTGGGCGAATAGGTGACTTCCGTGTAGCCCGTGGCCGTGTCCACGGTGCCAGGATCGGTGTAGTCGCCCGAGCCCGCGGCGCCGCTGACGAACTCCTCGGCGTCGTCCGTGGCCGCCGTGATCTGCGAGGTCACGTCGGTCGCGGTCGCCATGCGGAAGCGCGCCGTGACGGCCATGTCGGCGCTGAGGGTGACGTCACAGGTGGGGCCGGTCGCGCCGGCGCAGTCGCCGCCCCAGCCGGCGAACTCGGAGCCCGCGTCGGGCGTCGCCGTGAGGCTCACGGTGCTGCCCTCATCGAACGGGGCGGAGCAGGTGCCGGTGCCCGCGCCGGCGGGATCGCTCGCAGTGTAGGTGCAGTCGATGCTGGAGTCGCCGGACGCCACCGCACCGCCGCCGAGGCCCTGGGCGAAGGTGACCGCCAGGTCGTGCTGCCCGGGGGGCGTAACGTCCTGCGTGAACGTCGCGCTGACCGTCTTGTCGGCGTCCATCGTGAAGGCGCAGGTGTTGTTGGCGGCGGACGCACAGGCGCCGCCCCAGGCGTCGAACGACCAGCCGGCATCGGCATTGGCCGTGAGGTCGACCTTCGACCCCTCGTCGATGGTGAGGACCTTGTCGGCGCTGTAGGTCTGGGTGTCCGTGCCGATCTTCACGACGACCGCGCCGTTGCCCGTCAGGTCGAGGGTCAACTTGTGCGTCACGGCGGGCGGGGTCGGCGTGGAGTTGCAGGCCGCCAGGACGAGGCCGACGAGTGCTACAGAGAGGGCGATCCTGATCCGATTCACCTTGATCCGATTCACAACGTGAGCTCCTTTCGCGTTCCGCGAGGGGCTTGGAGGACTCCGGTCGCCGTATCGTAACCGAACGGCGGACGCTACGGCGTTCGGGAGCGGCTGCCGGGTCCCGCCAGTGACCATCCATGAGCGTAGGACCTGGTGCGTGTGCCCGGTGTGACCGCCGTACAGGGTCGGGTGCGAGAGGCTGGCCCCGAGGACGCCCTCTTCCCGCCGCCGCGGGCGTGGTCTGCGCGGCGCCTCGCGTTGGCCGGGCGGCGCCCGGCGGGTGCGGTCACAGCGGCGGCAGCGGGGCGCCCTCTATAGTGAGGCGGCCGCCCCTGCGGTCGCGGGGCCGTGCCCCGTCCCATCGATGCCATCGCCGGCAGGAGCATCCTGTCGCGCGGCCCCGTTCTTCCCGACGGAGACGACCGATCCATGGACGAAAGTTCGAAGCGAGACGAGAGCCTCTTCCGCGTGCTGCGCGATGTGGTGTCGCTGTTCACCCCGCGCGAGCGGCGCCAGGTGGCGTTCCTGCTGCCCGCGTTCGTCTTCACCGCGCTCATGCAGGTGGTCGGGATCGCCTCGGTCCTGCCCTTCCTGTCGCTGGTGTCGAATCCGGATCGGATCCACAGCAACCACCTGATCGCGAGGGTCTACACCTTCCTCGGGAGCCCCGGGGAGACGCGCTTCCTGGTGTTCACGGGCATCGCCGCGCTGGTCATCATGGTGTTGAGCAACGTGATCATCGCGACGACGCAGTGGTTCGTGTTGCGCTTCACCTGGAGCACCAACCACGCCCTCTCGCAGCGTCTGCTAGAGCGCTACCTGGCGAAGCCCTACGAGTTCTTCCTCAACGAGAACTCGTCCGCGCTCGTGAAGAACATGCTCAGCGAGGTGCGCCAGGTCGTCAGCGGGCTCCTCATGCCGGGCCTCAACTTCATCTCGAGCTTGTTCGTGGCGCTGGCCATCATGGGCCTGCTGGTGGTGTGGAACCCGGTGCTCGCGCTCGCCTCCTTCGCGCTCCTGGGTGGGGCCTACGGGGGCTTCTTCATGGCGGTGCGCAAGCGCCTGCGCCGGATCGGAAGGAGCCGCGCGCGCGCCGCGGGGTTCATGTACCGTTCGGCGAGCGAGGCGCTGGCGGGCGCCAAGGAGATCAAGCTGCTCGGCCGCGAGCGCACCTTCATCCGGCGCTACGGGCGGCACTCGAAGCGCTTCTCGCGCGTCATGACCCAGCAGAACCTCATCGCCCAGCTCCCGCGCTACGCACTCGAGGTGTTCGCGTTCGGCAGCCTCATCCTGATCGTCGTGATGTTCCTCGCGATCGGCAACGACCTCGACACCATCCTGCCCGTGCTGGGCCTCTACGCCGCGGCCACGTACCGTCTGCTCCCAGCCCTGCAGAGCATCTTCAACGCCATGTCGTCGATCCGCTTCAGCACCATGGCACTGTCGATCGTCAAGAACGATCTCCAGGACTCGACGGACGAGGAGATCGACATCCGCGAGGGGCTGGAGCCCATGACGTTCCGGCGCGCCGTCGAGCTCCGCGGCGTGACGTACAGCTACCCCGGGGCCAAGGGCCCCGTCTTCGAGCGTTTCGACCTGAGCATCCCGGCCAACTCGGTCGTCGCCTTCGTGGGCGCGACCGGCTCCGGGAAGACGACCACCGCCGACCTGCTGCTGGGTCTGCTGCGGCCCAACGCGGGCATGATCTTCGTGGACGACGAGCCGCTCGACGACGACGTCAAGGTGTTGCGCTGGCAGCGCAACCTCGGCTACGTCCCGCAGACCATCTTCCTGACGGATGACACCGTCGCGCACAACATCGCCTTCGGGCTCGACCGCGACGCGGTGGACATGGCCGCGGTCGAACGCGCCGCACGCATGGCGAACATCCACGACTTCATCGTCGACCAGCTCCCGGCGGGGTACGACACCGTGGTCGGGGAGCGAGGGATCCGGCTCTCCGGCGGCCAACGTCAGCGCCTGGGCATCGCGCGCGCGCTCTACACCGACCCCGACGTGCTGGTGCTCGACGAGGCCACCAGCGCGCTCGACAGCGTCACCGAGGAGGCGATCTTCGGTGCCGTGAACGAGATCGCCAAGAGCAAGACGATCGTGATGATCGCGCACCGCATCACGACGGTGCGCAACAGCGACATCATCTACCTCATGGAGAAGGGGCGGGTGCTGAGGCAGGGCACGTTCGACGACCTCCTGGCGACCTCGCCGGAGTTCAGGGCCCTTGCACAGGTCGACGGTGAGCATCTCGAGGCGCTGCGAGCCGCGGCGTCGTAGGAGGAGGGAGCACGGCGATGGCAGACGGTGTCGAGGAACCGGCCCGGGTGTGGCCGCTGCCCGGGAGGGGAGCGTGCCGCGCCCGCGTGACGAGGGGCTGCCGGCCGTGAGCTACGCATCGGCGTCGCGCCCGGAGCGTCGCGGCCTGGGCGTCGTGAGACTGGCGTTGTCGGCCAGCGCGCTGGCATTTCTGCTGGGGGCCTGCGGCCTGTTCGAGGGTCCCACCCCGAAGCCGCCGCCCACGCCGCTCCCCCCGGGGGCGGTCACGCTCGGCGTGAGCGTCGACCGACCCGTCAATGCGGCGTCGTTCACGTTGACGTACCCGTCGGCCGCGACCTACCTCAAGCTGCCGGACCAGTCGGCCGCGGCGGGCGTGCTCGTGCGGGCCTACGACGACGGCAAGGGGCACGTCACCATCGCGCTGGTGTCGCACGATCCCGTCAAGGGCACGCTGTTCGAGGTCGCGTTCGACGGCAGCGACGGCTCCGACATCGGGACGGCTTCCGTCGAGACCTACGTGTTGCCGCACGATCCCGCCGGCGCGAAGGTCGCGCTCGACGTGCTGAACACCACCTCCGTCACGACCTCGAACCTCCTGCAGGGCGAGGGCTGGGCCGACGCCATCGTGGCCGGCGTCCCGTCCACCCAGGTCCCGCCGCTGGACGCGTCGTGGGCGAAGTTCGCCCTGGGCGATCTGGACAAGAGCGGATCGGTCGACGTGCTCGACGTGCTGCGCGACCTCGACATCGGGTCGGGCGCGAGCGCCACCGCGTACGAGGAATACGCGGGCGACCTCGTGCCCGACGACGACATCGGGTCCAACGACGTGCTGCAGTTGCTCGACAAGGCCGTCGACCCGGGGCTGCCCGCGCAGGCGGTGATCAAGCCGCTGGGCCAACCCACCCTCAGCTACGTCGCACTCGCACAGGGCGTGCCCATCCTCGTCGGCAACAGCGGCAACCAGGCGCTCGGCTCGGTCACCTTCACCGCGTCCGGCGTGCACGGGACCGCCTCGCAACCAGGCACCGCGGGCAAGACCGTGGCCGGACAGACGGCGCTCTACACCTTCGGCGATCCCAACGACGACTTCGGCGAGCTGTCCGTCTCGGCCGGCGGAGCCGACGCGACGTTCCTGGTCGGCAACCTGGTGATCCTCGTGGCCGGGCAGTCCAACGCGGAGGGCCGCGGCGAGCCCCTCATGCCCCAGACGCCGGCGCCCGTTCCCGAGGTCCGCATGCTCGGCAACGACTACGTCTGGAAGGAAGCCCACGAGCCGCTCGACGACGGCACGAACCAGGTCGACATGGTCAGCTACGACAACGCGGCGGCACAGTCGTTCGGGACCAGCCTGGGCACGACCTTGCGGAGCGCCGTCGACCGCTTCGTGTACCTCATCCCCAGCGCGCGTGGCGGCACCAAGCTTCGCTGGGAATCCAACGGCTACAAGGGCTGGGACCCGACGGTCCTGTCGGACCGCACCGACCCGAGCGCGTCGTTGTTCGGCAGCGCGGCCTATCGCGGCCTGGTGTCCGCCGGGCTGGAGCCCATGCCGAACGGCGTGTCCAACCCCATCGATGCCGAAGGCGGGCCCGTCAGGGTGGTCGCCTGGTACCAGGGCGAGTCCGACAGCAGGACCGCAGGCGAGCGCAGCAACTACGTCCCCTACACGAAGAACGTGTTCGACGGTTTCATCGGCGGCAGCGGCGTGTTCGCGAGCGACGGCACCGTGATCTTCGCGCAGCTCGCCGGCTTCGGGCACAACCCGGGTGACGCGCCCGGCCTCGGCGCCACGAAGAACCTGCAGAACGCCGACATCGCGGAGCGCCAGAGGGAGCTCGAGAGCGGGGCCTGGCACGGCACGCCCGCCCTGGACCCGGCGAGCTCGATCTCGCCCTACGCCAAGGCTTTCATGGTGGTGACGCACGACCTGCCGATGAGCGAGGACGTCCACCTCAGCGCCGCCGGGCAGAACGAGCTCGGCCGGCGCATCGCGCTCGCCGTCGAGGAGCACGTGCTGGGGATGAACATCGACGGTACGGGTCCGCGCGTCACGGGGATCACCCATTCCGGCAACGTCGTCACCTTAACGACCGACGTGCAGATCGACGCGCCGACCACCACGAGCGACGCGGCCTACGAGGGGTACTTCACCGTCTACGACGGTCCGCCCGACCCCCTCGACGTGGACGATTCGGCGGTCTACGGCGCCAACAACCGGCTTGCCATCGCGCAGATCCAGCGGGGCAGCGACAAGAAGAGCATCGTGATCACACTCGGTGCCTCGCCGAGCGGATCCCCGTACGTGCGCTACGCGCGCCCCGAGTTCACCTGCGCTAGCGCCTCTGCGTGCGATGCGCCGCGCCTCGACCACGTCGTGCGCGCGTCGGGCAGCAGCTTGCCGCTGCCGAGCTTCGGACCGCTGGCCGCGAACTGAGGTGAGGGCGCGTCCGCGACGATGCGCCCGGCACGCGCGAACGATCGGCGCCGCGTCCATGGCAGCGGCCCCGGCAGCGTCAGGTGGTGCCCTGATCCGGTGCGCCGAGCACGCGGCGAGCGCTGTCCCACAGCAGGATCCTGTCGCCTAGGCGACGGTGGAGCTCGCGCAGCTGCCCCTCGTAGCGCTCGGTGAGCAGGTCGCGATAGCGCTCCGGGAAGTACGCGGTCGAGGGGCTGTGAACCTCTCCGATCACGCCGCGCCCCTGGTTGCGGTCGGCGTACTTGGGGCCGACCGGAGGGACGATCACCTTGCCCGTGGGGAAGGCGCTCCACTCCACGTCCGTGGCCACCCGGAGGTGACGGAACACCTCGCCGAGGAGGCCGCGCGGGTCCGCGGCGATCTGCTCGTAGAGGCCGACGAAGAGCTGCTCCTGCGGGAAGTGGGCGAGCCAGGAGTCGAGGACGCCGGTGTACCCTCCACGCGGAGCGCGGCTGGTCCTGTCGATGAGGGCGAGGATGTCCTCGTGGGGAACGTCGGCCGCGTCGTCGCCGTTCTCGCGGATCTTGTGGGTCACGTGCGACCACTGCCGCGTGACGGGGTCGCGCAACATCAACAGCAGGCGCACCTGCGGCATGATCTGGCGCACGAACGCGATGCGGTGGGGCGGGAGCGAGGCGTACGGCGGTGAGATCTCCCCCGTGACGCGCCCGTCGGCGTCGGCGAACCGCTCGGCGTACGACGCGAGGCTGCTCCAGAAGCGGTCGCTCGAGAAGTAGCGGAGCTCCTTCTCCTCGCTCACGCGCACGCCGGGGTGTGCCCGCAGGTTCTCGTAGAGCCAGGTCGTCCCGCTCTTCATGAGGCCGATGCCGAGGAAGTCGGGGAAGGTCAGGTTCGCGCTCGACCGCAGGCCGCTGCGGTACGCCAGTTTGCCGAGTCGCGCCGGGACCTGCAGCAGGCGACCGGCGGCGCGTGCGGCCAGCGCACGGCGGCGAGCGGGGGTGGTGCCTCTCATGGCTGTCATGCGCGAGCCTCCTCTCCTGGACCTGGTGGATCGGACCGGCCGCCATGATAGCGGGCCGGGCGCGCCGCGGGCGTGACAATCCTTGCGGACGGCTGTCCGACGCCGTCTCGGGGCGGCGCCGCACGCGCGCTCCCTGCGGCGGCCAGCACGAGCCAGATCGGCAGCAGGGGCGACGCGCGACTGAGGAAGCCGTCCACCGCGCCATGCGCGGCGAGCGCGCACAGCGCCAGCGTGATCCCCCAGCGCAGCGCGCGCCGGTGACCGGACCGCAGCGCCCCCAGAACCGCGCTCCCCACGAGGATCGCGAACGCGATCGCTCCGAGTGGCCCGAGCTCCGCGAGCACCGTCAGCAGGTCGTCGTGGGCGTGGCCGATCGACGAGGTCAGGCGGCCCTCGATACCCCCCTGCGGCGGCCCACCGCGGTAGCGCACGACGGCGTCACCGAACGCTCCGTAGCCGACGCCGACGGCCGGGTGGTGCGCCACCACGGGCACGGCGCCGCGCCACAGGGCGAGCCGGATCTTGGCGCTGGTGTCCGACTGCACGGCGACGACCTGCGCCAGCCGGCGTTCGAGGCCACCGCGGACGCGCGGCGACAGCGCCAGCATGGCCGTCGCCGTCAGGGACAGCAGCACCGCGATGGTGGCGAGGCCCGTCCAGCGGCGGGCGCGCCGCGCACCCCGTGCGCCGGCCGCCCACGCCGCCGACAGCGCGAGGAGCACGGCGACGGACACGATCCACCCCGCGCGCGAGAAGGTCAGACCCTGGGCGACCACCACCAGGGCCGTGAGCAGCGCGAAGAGCGCGCGGCGCCGGCGCCCGAAGAGCGCGCCCGCCGCGACCAGCGGCAGCGTCATGTCGAGCAGGCCTGAGAGTTGGTTCGGGTCGCCGAACATCGCCGTGGCCCGATCGCTGTCGGGCAGGCTCAGGAGGCCGAGCGCCTGCCCGAGCGCGGCGGCGGCGGCGAGCGCTCCGGCGCCCGCGACCGACCCGACGAGCAGCGTGACGGCGCCGGCGCGCGCGCGCGCCGCCGCCCAGGCGGCCGCCGGCAGCAGGAGCACGACCAGGCAGAACGGGGCCGCGGCGCGCAGGCCGACGGCGGGCGCGGGATTCGCCGCCGCCGACACGAGTGGTAGCACGACGAGCGCTCCCACCGCGGCGGCGGCCGTCCCGCCGAGCGGGAAGGGAGGCGCGGGCTCGCCGAGACCGAGCGCGGCCAGGTAGGCGGCCACCGCGAGCGTCGCGGCCAGCCATGCGAGCAGCTCCGCCCATGGCGAGGCCCCCATCCCGGAGGCCGCGAAGGGGAGAAGCGTGAGCGCGGCGAGCGCCACGATGCGCAGGGCCGTGCGGAGCCGTCGCGTCAAGGGGCGCCGCCGTCCCCGCCGAGCGCATCCAGGCGGTGACGCGCGCGCGCCGCGCCCTTCGCGTCGCCCTGGGCCTCCAGCACGTCGGCTTGCCGCGCGATGGTCTCGCGCCGGTCGGGGTCGAGCGCGAGCGCGCGGTCGATCGCGTCGGCCGCCTCCGCGACCCGCCCGGCGCGCAGGGCCAGCGAGCCGAGCGCGAGCCAGCGGTCACTGCTCCGCGGATCGGCCGTCGCCGCGCGTCGGGAGGCCGCCACGGCGAGGTCGAGGGCGTCCGGGGCGTCGTACCAGGCGGCTCGCGCCACCTCGATCCCGGACAGGGCGTCCCAGACGTCGGCGTTGCCCGGCACCGCCGAGGCGGCGTCCCGCAGGGTTGCGGCGGCGTCGGCCAGCTCCCCGCGCCCCGCGGCGGCGCGGGCGCCGACGAGCGCCCCCGAGGCGCGCTCCACCCGCCACGCCCCCACGGCGCCGAGCGCGGCGACGGCCAGCGCCGCGCACAGGGCTGCCGCGCGCCCGGCGCGAGGCAGCGCGCGCGTCTCACGTGGCGTTCGCCTCACGGGGTCGCCGCGCGCCGCTCTGCCAGGCGCCGCACGTGGGCCGCCGCCTGGGGCGACAACGCCAGGTAGGTTCGCACGAGGTCGCGCACGTTCGTCTCGTCGTACGACGCGCGCCGCTTCACCGGGACCCACACCTCGGTCGCCCGTAGCTGGGCGCGCGTGGGTCCCAGGGCGCCGGGATCGGCGAAGGCGGGAGCGATGCCGAGGAGGTCGTTGAGGTAGGCCACCAGCACGTCGCGCGGAAGGCGTCCTCGCCCGATCGACCGGCGCATGGCGTCGGCCACGTCGCTCGATATCGCTCCGCGCTCCCGCAACGCCTCCAGGGTGGCGAGCGCCTCGGCCGGCTGCACGTGGCCGGGTCCGGCGAGGGAGAACGCGCCGGGCGTGGCGCGCGGCGCCTCGTCCGGGAGCGCGACAGGGGGCGCGCTCGGGTCGGTACCGGTGGCGCCCGCGTCGGTGCCAGGGTTGGACCTCGAGTCGGTGGTCGGGTTGGTGCCCGGGTTGGACCTCGAATCGGTGCTCGGGTTGGACCTCGAGTCTGTGCTCGGGTCTGTGCTCGGGTTGGTGCTCGGGTTGGTGCTCCGGTCGGTGCCCAGGTCGGGGCCGGGGGCGCTCCCGGCGCTTCGCGCGCCGCCGCCGATCACCCCGAACAGGCGCGGGAATGCGACCGCCGCGAGCGCGCCGGCGTTGCCGGGAAGCAGGAGCCGCGCACCGGGGGCCAGGGCCAACAGGGCGGCGATCGCCAGCGCCCGGACGGCGCGGCCGGCCCCGGGGGCGCGCGCGGGCTCGCCGCGAGGCGCCGTGGAGGGGGTGCGGTCCATGCGAGGCCCAGGATAGCCCGCCCGCCCCTGATCGCTGCCCCGCCCGCGGGCTCCCGGCCGTCGTATCGTTGGCGACGTGCTGTGACGCGGTCGCGCCCGCCTGCGGCGCGCCCTGGTAGAGTTCGGAGACCGCCGCGGGCCCGCAGCACGTCGGCTCCGGCCGCAACGCGAATCGAGACGCCTATGAACCAGGACATCTCCCTAAGCATCGGCGATCTGCTGCGCTTCCTCGCCCGCGGCCTGGTCTGGGCCGCGCTCGTCGGCGCGGCACTGGCCTTCGGCGCGTACCGGTTCAGTGCCTCGCAGACGCGGGTCTACGAATCGCAGGCGACGGTCGTCGCCGCCGAGACCAACCCGGACTACCAGCGCTTCGGTGTGTCGCCCGTGGTCGCGCCGCCGCTCGACGTCACCGCCTACGAGGTCGCGGCGCGCAGCGACGAGGTCCTCGGCCGCGCGTTGCAGTCGCTCGGGGTGGACTCCCCGACGAACGTGCAGGTGGCGCGCCTTCGCCGCGACCTGTCCGTGCAGACCGTCGACACGCGCACATCGAGCCTGATCTACGTGAGCATCCAGAACACCAGTCCGCAGGTCGCGGCCGATCAGAGCAACGCGGTCGCGGCGGCCCTGGTGACGTGGGACAAGGGGCGCGCCGGGCGGAGCATGAACGAGATCATCACCACCTTGCAGCAACAGGTGCAGTCGTTGACCGAGCAGATCCGTTCGCTCCAGACCTCGGGCAACGCCACGCAGGACCAGATCAACGGCGCCATCACCCTGCGCGCGCAGGCGCAACAGAACCTGTCGATCGCCCAGGCGCTGAGCGCCAGCGCCATCGGCCGCCTCGAGGTGCTGCAGTCGGCGAACGTGCCGCGCACCGCCATCGCCCCCAAGCCGAAGCTCGTCGGCGCCATCGCCGGCGTGCTGGGCGTCCTGCTGACCTACGGCGTGCTCCTGCTGCGCGCGGCGCTCGACACGCGCATCCGGGACGTCGAGGACCTCGCCGCCATCGCCGGGCTCCCCATCCTGGCCGAGTTCCCGAGGATGGCCAAGGGCGCGCGGCGCCTGCCGCGCGAAGCGGCGAGCTACCTCCGCACGAGCGTGCTGTTCTCCACCGCGGACGCCAACCCGAAGGTCATCCTGGTGACCAGTCCCCGGGCCGGCGACGGCAAGTCGAGCGTCGCCATCTCGTTGGCGGAGGGCTTCGCGCGCAACGACTACCGCACGCTGCTCGTCGACGCCGACCTGCGGCAGCCCGTGATCCACCAGGAGTACCGCATCAGTCGCGTGCAGAACGGATCGCTCGTCGATTTCCTGGGCGACCCCGAGGGGCATCATCAGGTGGCCCGGGTGCTGGTGAGCCCGAAGCAGCAGCTCCACGTGATCCCGGCCTTCCAGGTGGCGCCGCAGGCGTCCGAGCTCCTCAGCCGCGGCTTCCGCGCCTGCCTCGAGCGCTGGAGCCGGGACTACGATGTCATCATCGTCGACTCGCCGCCGGTGCTCGCCGTGGCCGATGCGCTGACGCTGGCGCCGTTCTGCACGGGCACGCTGCTCGTGGCGAACATCCAGCACACCGACCGTCGCCAGATCCGCACCAGCCTCGATTACCTCGGCCGCGTGGGGGTCCGCCTCCTGGGTGTCGCCGCCACGATGGTGGCCGATCCGGGCAAGGCGCTGGGCGGCTACGGTTACGGCTACGGTCCCGTACAGGAAGAGGAGACGCCCTCGACCACCGCGCGTTCGACCGGAACGCGGGCTCGTGTGCGGCCGCGCTCCGGTCGCGGCTGATCCTCCGGAAGCGAGGTTGCACGCCATGAACGTCACCATCATCGGTACCGGCTACGTCGGTCTCACGACCGGCGTCGCGCTGGCCTACCTGGGCCACGACGTCACCTGTGTCGACAAGAAGCCCGACGTCGTGGAGCGCCTGCAGTCGGGCCGCCCGACCATCCACGAGCCCGGTCTCGACGACCTCATGAACGCGTCGCGTCGGCGGCTTCGGTTCACCACGGAGCTGCCCGAGCTCACCGACGGCGGCATCGTGATGGTCGCGGTCGGGACGCCGTCGAAGGAGAACGGGGACGCCGATCTCCAGTACGTGGACGTGGCCGCCGGCGAGGTGGCCGACCGCATCCCTGCCGGCGCCCGCCTCGTGATCGTGAACAAGTCGACCGTGCCCATCGGGAGCGCGCGCCACGTCGCCGGGATCGTCCATCGGCGGCTGGCCGCTCGCGGCATCGAGGCGAGCGTGAGCGTGGCGTCCAATCCGGAGTTCCTGGCGGAGGGTCGCGCGGTGCGGGACACGCTCTACCCCGACCGCATCGTCATCGGCGCCGACGATCCCATGGCGGTCGGCATGCTGCGCGAGCTCTACGCGCCCATCCTGGAACAGACCTTCGAGCCCCCGCAGGGCACGCCGCGGCCGGAGAACCTCGAGCTGCCGTCGCTCATCACGACCACGGCCACCAGCGCGGAGCTCACGAAGTACGCGGCGAACGCCTTCCTGGCGCTCAAGATCAGCTTCATCAACGAGTTCGCAGGCCTCTCGGAGCGCGTGGGCGCCGACGTGACCCAGGTCGCGCGTGCCATCGGCCTCGACAGCCGCATCGGCGGCAAGTACCTGCATGCGGGCATCGGCTGGGGTGGCAGCTGCTTCGGCAAGGACACCTCGGCGATCCTCGCCCTGGCGGGCAGCTACGATTACGATATGCCCATCGTGGACGCCGCCGTGGCGGTCAACCGGCGCCAGCGCATGTTCGTGGTGGAGAAGTTGCAGCGCGAGCTGAAGGTCTTGCGAGGCACGACCATCGGCCTGCTCGGTCTGGCGTTCAAGGGCAACACCGACGACCTGCGCGATTCCCCTGCGCTCACGCTCGTGCGGCACCTCTCCGACCTCGGTTCGGTGGTGCGGGTGCACGATCCCGTCGCGATGGACGCTTCGCGCCGACTCCACCCGGACCTCCCGGCGGAGTATTGCGAGGACGAGGCGTGCCTGGCGCTGGGATGCGACGCGCTGGTCGTCGTGACCGATTGGGACAGCTATCGCCACCTCGACTTCGCCGATCTCAAGCAACGCATGCGCGGCGACCTCGTGCTCGACGCGCGCAACCTCCTCAGCCCGCAGCAGGTCACCGAGGCCGGTCTGCGCTACCTCGGCATCGGCCGCTGAAGGGCGCGCGCCCACCGCGGGCGCCGCCTTCCTTCGGACGCGCAACCAGACGCGCCGCTCCCGGGACCTGGGAGCGGCGCGTCGACGTCGCGCCCGAAGCCCGCTTCAGGTCATGGCCAACCCGGGAAGGGCGCACCCGACGAGACCAGCATGGCGGTGACGTGCACCGTCATCGGATAGTAGTCGTCGAGCTTGGGTGAGCCGGGATCGGCGCCGGTGGCGGCGGCGACCGAGTAGCGAGCGTCGAGCGGCCGCCCCTGCGCGTCCCGCAAGACCAGCAGCACCTGCTGGAGGCCGCGGCGCCAGTTCACCGACGCAGCGCCGTCGAAGCTGCTCAACGGCTCGTTCATCTCGAGCGTGCCCGTGTCCGTGACCTCGAGGCTCGCGGGGTCGCTGCACGCGGGGCGCACGGTGATGGCGTCGTTCGGAACCAGGCAGACCTGGTACTCGAGCGGTTGGTTGCTCGGGCGGTCGTCCACCTGCAGACGGACGTACACGCGCCCGTCGGCGAAGTCCGTGGGTTGGCGCAGGTCGCGCTGGAGTTCCTTCGGTACGTTCAGGAACGTGAAGGCCCCGCTCCCGCCGTCGCTCGGCAAGCGGTGCGTGAGGCGCGAGTCGAGGAGCAGGAGCGACGACCCCGACGCGGCGGGCGCCTCGGGTTGGGGGGTGGGTTGGACCGGGGCCGCGGGCGCGGGCGCCGCGTTCGCCTGGGTCGTCGCGTCGGGTTGAGCGGTGTCGGGTTGGGTGGTGTCGGGTTGGGCGGCGGCGGGTCCGGCCGTGTCCGCCTGAGTGGTGTCCGTGGCGTCGCTCTGCGCGGTGTCGGCCTGGGTCGTGTCGGCCTGGGTCGTGGCCGCCTGTTGGGCTTGGCCATCTGCCTGGGCTTGGGCGTCGGCCTGGGCTTGGGCGTCGGCCTGGGCCTGGGCGTCGGCCTGGGCTTGGGCGTCGGCCTGTGCCTGGGCGTCGGCCTGTGCCTGGGCGTCGGCCCGGGCCTGGTTGTCGGTTCGAACGCGCTCCTGGGCCGCGGCCTCCGCCGCCGAGGCGGCCTGTCGCGCCTGTACGGTCGCCAGGGCGTCGCGGGTATCGGCGTTGGTGGGATCCAGGGTGAGGGCACGCTGGAGACGCGCAGCGGCCTCGTCGAGGTTGCCGTCCTCCAGCGCCATGCGCCCCAACGCCGTCTCCGCCGGAGCCATCGAAGCGTTCGCTTGGAGCGCGGCCGTGAAGCGCGCGCGGGCCTCGTTGCGCCGGCCCGCGGCCAGTGCCGCGCGCCCGTCCTGGTACGCCTGGAACGCGCGTTCGCCCCACTGCGCGGCGCCCTCGGCGCGCTGGAGTCCGGCGCGAGCGTCGCGATCGGCCGGCCGCTGACGCAGGATGCTCCTCCAGGTTTGGGCGGCCAGGTCGGGGCGGCCGACGTTCTCGGCGGCCGTGGCCGCGGCCTTCCCGGCATCGAGGAAGGCGGCGTTCGCGGCGAACGCGGCCCTGAACTGGGTCAGGGCGGCGCTCGCGTCGCCCTGAGCCTGCAGCTTCCGCCCGGCGAGGTACGCGTCCGCCGCCTCGAGCCCGTACTCGGTTCCGAGCTCCGCGCGCTGGAGCAACGGTTGGAAGCCTGGATCGGCCTCTGCGGCCGCGGTCAAGTACGGCTTCGCGGCCGCCGGGTTACCCAGCCCGAGTTGCACCTGGCCCATGAGCGCCTCGGCGTGCACGTCGTGCGGCGCCAGCGCGAGCACCTGCTCCAGCACGGTCGCGGCGCTCGCATGGTTCTGGTTCTCCTGCATCGATCGTGCCAGCTTCGTCCCGACCTCCACGGCTGCGGCGGTCGCCTGCGCGTCCATCGCCCCGCCCGCCCCGCGGTACGCCTGCCAGCTGTCCCACGCCCGCGCCGTCCACCCGGTCTGGCTGTAGGCCTGGGCCAGGAAGCGCAGCGGCTCCGGTCGGGAGGGCGCCAGCGCGCGCGCCTGCGTGCCGAGCTCGATCGCGTCGTGCCACAAGGGCTCATCGGGGTAGTGCCGCGTGTAGGTGGCCATCGCCTCTGCCGCTTTCGCCTGCGCCTGCCTCAGCGCCTGGGCGGCGGCTTCGGGCAGGGCCGACTGTGCCCGCGCCGCGCCGCAAACGGCGAGCGTGACGGCGAGCGTGAACGCGAGGAGCGTGGCGAATACGGTCTGGCGCATGAGCGGGGGTCCGACCCTGGGACGCGCCACCATTATGACCCGCACGTGCCGGCGACCGCCGTCGCGCGCCCGGCGACCGGCGCCGCCGCCAACGGTGCGGGCCGACCGGCGCGAGTCGCGCTCAGAAGCCGCCCACAGCCGTGCGCCGCCCGCCATCGGCCGCACGCAGGGTAACGGTGGCCGGGTGCGACGCGAGCGTCCCGTCGGACGCCGTGTAGGTGAAGGCATCGTCGTGCCGGTCGTGGTCGGGCACGTAGTACAGCCTCGGGGGCGAGCCGAACAGCTGCCCGTGCTTCGGCTCCGAGGTCACCTGGAAGGTGATGCTGTCGCCGTCCGGATCGGTCCCGCTGAGCACGATCTCGGTCGCGCCCCAGTCGGCCATGGTCAGATCCAGGTCGGACGCCACCGGAGGATGGTTCTTCGGCGCCACGTCGATCGTCACGGTCGCCGGCTCGGACGTCAGCTCGCCGTCGGATGCCGTGAAGGTGAGCGATGCGCGGCCATGGAAGCCGTGGTCGGGCTCGAAGGTGACGCGCGGTCCGTCACCCTTGGCGCGGCCGTGCTCGGTCTTCGTCACCAGGAAGGTCAGGGGGTCGCCGTCGGGATCCTCCGCCTGCAGGTCGAGCGCGACCTTCTCGTCCTCCGTGGTCGTGGCGCTCCCGTCTTGCGCCACCGGACGGCGGTTGACGTGCCGAACGGTCAGCTCGACGCGTGCCGGGGCGGAGGCGCTGCCGTGGGCGTCGACGGCGTGGTACGTGAACGCGGCGGTGCCGACGAAGGCGGGGTCGGGCTGGTACGTGAGGTCGCCCGAGGCGCCGAGGACGACGCTGCCGTGGGCCCCCGAGGCGTCGTCGAGGACGGCGCGGAGAGCGTCGCCCGCCGTGTCCTCGTCGTTCGCGAGCACGCCCTGCGCGGGATCGAGCGCGAGGGTCCCGCCCGCCACCACCTCGAACGCGTCGTCGATGGCGGTGGGGGGGTGCAGGGCGACCACCGTCACGCGCGTGACGGCATCGACCTCTACCAGGCAGAACGTGCCGCGTGGCGTTGGGCTCACAACCGCTCCAATCGTCGATGTGGTCGCCGGCGCCCAGCGGGCCGATCGCGATGCTGGCGGTGAGGGGCGCGCCGTAGGCGATGGAGCAGGTGGCGTGGCAGCGCAGGGTTCCCTGGCCGCCGATGCCGGGCGTGATGGCGGCTTCGACGTCGGCGTCGCCCGGCAACGCGAGCTCGAGCACGTGCGAGCTGAACGAGCCCGAGACGGACCGGTCGCCCCGCATCGTCAGCTCGCAGGGCCCGACGCCCGCACAGTCGCCGGCCCAGCCGACGAAGCCATGCTCGTCCCCGGCATCGGGGGTGAGGGTGACGGTGGCGCCGGTCGCGACCTCGAGGGAGCAGGAGGCGTCGCACACGACCTCCGGACCGTCACCCGTGACATGCACGGAACCCGGACCGTCGAGCTCGAGCTCGAGCCGCGCGCCGGCGGTACCCCCGGCGCCCGACGGACCACGGCCGCAGCCGGCCAGCAGCGCCATGGCCGCGAGGACCGCGGCTGCGGTGGTGGCGAGGGTCGCGGCGGTGCGGCGGGGAGGGATCGATCGCTTGGCGTTCATGGCGTGCGTCCTTCCCGGCAGGTGCGCTGCCTGATCACGAAGGGACGTCGCTGGAGTCGGCGCGTTCCGCTCGGCGCATTCGAGGCGTCGGACCAGCCAGCGTACGCCGCGGCGGTCCCGCTGTCGGTGACGGCTGTGGCAAGCGCGTCTCCCACGCGGCCGCGGCGGCCGGCCGCCGCGCGCGGCCGCGGCCGGCGCGTCGGGCACGCCGCGGGCCTCGCGTACAATGGCGCGGAGCCGCAGGCGGGCCCGGCGTCGCCGATGCGCGCGAACGCGGACGCCGCTCGCGGCGGGACGGTGGGTGAAGCAGTGAAACGACGCATCCTCATCCTGGTCGCCGTGCTGGCGGCCGGAGCGGCATTCTCGCAGGACACCGCCGGCGATTGGAAGCGCGCGGCGGTGAACGACCTGTCGCAGGCGGGCATGGAGGTGAGCTTCCCGGACGGCTCGTTCCTCGGGGAGGGCAGCCTCACGGGGTACCAGGCGGCGGTGCTGGTGGACCGGCTGCTCCAACGGGTCGATGCGCGCACGGGCTGCAGCGATCGTGCGGTAGGTCTGCCCGATCCGGACTACGCGTTCACGGACGTTCCGCAGGACCACTGGGCGTACGGTGCCGCCGAACGCGTAGCGAAGCTCGGCGTGCGCGACGCCTTCCCGGACGGGACGTTCCACGGCTCGGACTTCCTCACGGGATTCCAGACGGCCCTGCTGTTGAGCAAGGCGGTCGACATGGTGGACGCCAAGACCGCCTGCGGCGACCAGGCGACGGCGCAGAAGGTCGGCGACCTCGCGGGCGAGGTGGATCAACTCCACCAGCAGGTCGCCGCGGGGGCGTTGCGGGGTCCCGAGGGCCCCGAGGGGCCGCACGGCCCGCAGGGCGACACCGGTCCGCAGGGCCCGCGGGGCGACACCGGGCCGCAGGGCCCGGCGGGACCCGCGGGCGCGATCGGCGTGGCCGGTCCCGCCGGTCCGCAGGGCCCGAAGGGCGCCACGGGGCCCGAGGGGGCGGCCGGGCAGCCCGGCGCGGCCGGTCCGGCGGGACCCGCCGGACCGCAAGGTCCCATCGGGCCGGCGGGCCCGACCGGGCTGATGTGTTGGGACGTCAACGCGAACGCCACGGCCGACCCGTCCGAGGACACCAACGGTGACGGCACGATCGACGTGCGCGACTGCGCGGGGCCTGCCGGACCCGCGGGGCCGCGCGGTCCGGGGGGCTCGCAGGGTCCGCGAGGCCCGCAGGGTCCGGCGGGTCCGCGCGGACCGCAGGGCCCGCAGGGTCCCCAGGGTCCCCAGGGACCGCCCGGCTGACGCCGGCGGGCCGGGCGGGAGCGCGCCGTCAGTTGACCAGCGTGCTCCCGCCGCCGATCGCCACCTTGGTCGAGGCGTCCGGCGCGATGTAGGCGTTCTCCACGATCAGGTCGGCGGCGCTCGCCGTGGAGCGGCGCAGCGTGAGCGCGAGGATGTCGCCGCCCCCGAAGCGGTGCGCCGTGTCGCAGGCGAGCAGGACGCGGTTCGGCCCGCTGGCGACGAGGCAGGAGCCGTCGACCTCCGGGGCGTTGCCGGCCGCGCCGACGAGGTCGAAGCTCGTCGAGCGGAAGTCGAACTGCAGGCCGCGGTACCCGGCGGGGTCGGCGTTGTCGAGGGCGATCCGGAGCTGACAGGAGGTGGCGGTGGCGACGCCGTCGCAGGTGGTCGTGGACGGGCGCAGCGCGGTCGTGCCGCCGGCCGGAGGCTGGAACGTCGCCGTCACGTCCTGTGCGCCGTCCATGGTGACCTCGCAGGTGGCGGTCGTGCCGGCGCAGGCGCCGCCCCAGCCAGCGAAGGTGCCGCCCCCCGTCGGTGCGGCGGTGAGGGTGACCGTGGTGCCGTAGGGGAAGGCGTCGTCGCAGGTGCCGGTCGAGCCCTCGCTGCAGGCGATGTTCCCGCTATCGCTCGTGACCGTGCCGGTGCCCGCGCCGTCGACCGTCACCGCGAGCGTGGGCGTCTGGAGCGTGAAGGTGGCCGCCACGGTCAGGTCGCCGTCCATCGTCACGTCGCACGTGGTGGCCAGCCCACTGCACGTGCCGCCGGACCAGCCGGTGAAGTCGCTGCCGGTCGAGGTCGTCGCGCTCAGCGTGACGCTGGCGCCATGATCGTAGACCTTGCTGCACTTGTTGGGGGTGCCGTCGCCGCAGTCGATGTCGGCGGAGCCCACCGTGGTCACCTTCCCGGCGCCGCTGCCGGTCGTGCTCACGCTGAGCGTGTGCGTCTGGAGCGTGAAGGTGGCCGTGGCGGCGTGGGCGGCGGTCATGCTCACCACGCAGGTGGCGGCGGCACCGGTGCAGGGGGCGCTCGACCAGCCGGTGAAGTCGCTGCCGGTGGCCGCCGTGGCGGTGAGGGTGACGCTGGTGCCGAAGTCGTAGTCGTAGCTGCAGGTGTTGCTCGTGCCGTCACCGCAGTCGATGCCGCTCGGGGCGCTCGTGATCGTGCCGCGGCCCGTACCCGCCTTGGTCACGTTCAGCGCTCGCGTCTGGAGGACGAAGGCAGCGGTCACGGCGGCGTCGTCGCTCATGGTGACGTCGCAGGTGGCCGCCGCGCCGCTGCACGCGCCGCCCCACCCCGTGAAGGTGGTGCCGGCGGCCGGCGAGGCGGTCAGCGTCACGGTGCTGTCCTGCTGGAACTCGCTGCTGCAGGTGCCGTCGGACTGGCTGCAGCCCGTGATGCCGTCGGGCGCGCTGTCTACGGTGCCCGATCCCGATCCCGTGACGCTCACGGCCAGGGTGTGCACGGGCGTGTAGTTGACGCTGACCTGCAGGTCGTCGGTGAGCGTGACGCGGCAGGGGGAGAGGAATGCCGGCACGCCGCTGCAGGCGCCGCCCCAACTCTTCAGCGTGCTGCCCGAGTCGGGCTCGGCGTCGATGTCGACGGACGTCCCGTAGGCGTAGCCGACGACCGTGGTGGCGTCGTACGAGACGTTCGGCGGCGTCAGGTGGGCGCCGCCCGCACCGTTGATCGACAGCGTGAGCAAGAGCGGGCGGACCGTGATACGGAACGTGCTCGGGTCGGAGGTGTCGTCGCCGCCGTTCGCCTTGCCCCCGTCGTCCTTGAGCTTCGCGCTGTAGGTGACGCTGCCGTACGTCCCGGTGGTGGGGGTGTAGGTGAGGGTGCCGTCGTCGGCCAGGGAGGGCGGAACGTCGAACGCGAGGGTGCCGTCGCTCGCCCCCTTCGTCAGCGTGAAGTGGTAACTCTGCCCCTGCTCGTCGGGTCCGCCGCCGGGGCCGATGCCGGTGGCGAAATCGGCGATGCTCTGGGCGCCCGCGCCGTCCTTCACGGTGTCCGGGTCGCCGTCGATGGAGAACGTCGGCGGGTCGTTGACGGCGGCCACGCTCAGGCTCACGGTCGCCACGGCCGAGGCGTTGCCGCCCGCATCCACCGCGTGGTAGCTGAAGGCGTCGGGGCCGTTGGTGTTCGCGTCGGGGGTGTAGACGAAGGAGCCGTCGGGGTGGAGCGTCAGCGTGCCGTGAGCGGGATCGCTGTCCTTCACCGCGGTGAACGTGTCGGACGGCGTGTCCGTGTCGTTGGCCAGCACCCCCGGCTTCGGCACGCTCAGCGCATTGTCCTCGTCGAGATCGTAGGCGTCGTTCTCGGCCACGGGGGGGTGCACCGCGTCGATCACGAGGGTCTTCGGTCCGTCGAGCGAGACCGTGCAGAAGGTCATCGCCGGGTTCGTATCGCAGCCGGTCCACGAGGTGACGGTGCTGCCGCTGTCGGGCAGCGTCAGCAGGACGCTGACCGTGAGCTGGGCGCCGTAGTCGACGGCGCAGGTGGTGTCGCAGGAAACCGGCCCGCCGCCCGACGGGCCCGGGGTGACGCTGACGGTGCGCGGCGCATCGCCCTCGAACTCGACGCGCAGGACCTGGGTCCCGAAGCTGGCGCCGGCCGAGCGGTCCGCGTCCATGGTGAGCCTGCAGGTGCTGAGGGCCCCGGGGCAGTCCCCGGACCAGCCGGCGAACGCGCGGCCGGCGCCGGCGGTCGCCGTCAACGTCACCTCGGTGCCGTCGCCCAGGGTGAGGGTGCAGTCCTGCGCGCAGCTCTCGTCGACGCCGGCCGCCTTCGCGACGATGGTTCCGGCGCCGTCGAGGTGGAGGTCCAGGGTGTGCCCCTGGGAAGGGGGTGGCGTGGTGGGGCCGGCGCACCCGGTCAGCAGCAAAGCGGCGGCCAGCGCGACGACCAAGGCCGGGGCGAGCCGAGCCATGGGCGCGCGGCCGCGGGGCAGCGGGGTGGATCGCTCAGGTTCCATGCGCGTTCCCTTCGTGGAGCTTCGTGCGAGAGGCGTGTGCGCGGCTCGCGCCGCCGCCGGGATTCCGTCCAGCCTACGCCGGGCCGGGGTCCGGCAACCGTGACCGGGGTCCTCGGCGGCGCTCGGGGCACCGGTGCGTACCGCGCGGTCGCGGCCGCAGCGCCCCCCTCGCCTAGAATGACCGAAGGCTCCACACCAGCCCCATGACGCGCCTCCCTCGGTGGCGCCGGCTTGCCGGGGCCGCCCGCTTCGTATCCCCGCTCCCGACCCGGAAGGACGGTGGACCCACCATGACCCGAAGGATCCTGGCCGTGACGCTGGCGCTGATCGCCTCGGCGGCGCTCGCGCAAGGCGCGCAGTGGCAGCAGCAGGCCGTGAGCGACCTCTCCGATGCCGGCGTCGACGTGGGCTTCCCGGACGGTGCCTTCCTGGGAGAGAACAGCCTGACGGGGTACCAGGCCGCCGTGATGATCGATCGCCTGCTGAGTCGGGAGGACAAGCTCACGGGCTGCACGGACGCGATGGCCGGCCTGCCGGACACGAGCTTCGAGTTCAGCGACGTGCCCAAGGACCACTGGGCCTACGGCGCCGCGCAGCGCGTGGCGGCGCTGGGCGTGGAGCAGGCCTTCCCGGAGGGGAAGCTGAACGGCGATCAGTTCCTGACGGGTTACCAGACGGCCCTGCTGCTGAGCAAGACCGTAGACATGATCGACGCGAAGTCGAAGTGCGGGGAGAAGGCCTTCGAGCAGCGACTCGGTGACATGGCCGACCAGATCGCGTCGTTGCAGAAGCAGGTCGCGTCGGGTGCGCTGGCGGGCCCGCCGGGCCCGGACGGGCCGGCAGGTCCGGCGGGACCGCAAGGGGAGCGCGGCGCGAAGGGTGCCGACGGGGCGCGCGGGCCGCGCGGGGCCGAGGGCCCGGCGGGTCCGTCGGGCCCGGCGGGCCCGGCAGGGCCGGCCGGACCGGCCGGCCCGCGAGGCCCGGCGGGGGACCAGGGCCCCGCGGGTCCGGCGGGCCCGCCAGGCCCGGCGGGGAAGCCAGGTGTCTCGTGCTGGGATGGCAACGGCAACGGCGTGGGCGATCCGGAGGAGGATCTGAACCTCGACGGCAACTACAACGCGCTCGACTGCCAGGTTCCGCCGGGCTGACAGGGGGCGGGGGTGCGCATCGCGGGCGGCGGGTACGCGGCGCGCGCCCGCTCACGCTCGCGGCGCGGGGCCGGCGAGGGCGGCCCCCACGAAGGCCGCGAAACGGTCCTCGAGGCGCTCGACCGAGTGCTCGCGTGCGCTCGCGACCGCGCCGGCACTCAAGCGGCGCCACAGGCGCTCGTCGCGGAGCTCGAGCATGGCCTCGGCCAGGCGTGCGGGCGCGGGCGCGCTCAGCAGGCCATCGACGCCGTCGCGCGTGGAGTCGCGCAGGCCGGGGACGTCGTAGGCGACGGATGGCGTGCCGGCCGCGTGGGCCTCGAGCACGCCGAGACCGAAGCCCTCCCGGACCGACGTCGCGACCACGGCGGTGGCGCTCGCCAACACCGCGAGCTTCTCCGGTTCCGAGAGGTCGACGCGGAGCTCGGCGCCGGGCGTGGCGCGCACGAGCTGCGCGAGCCGAGCGGCGTACGGCGTGCCGCCGCGCCCGACCACCACCAGGCGGGCGCGAGGCTCCGCGCGGCGCACGAGCGCCAACGCCTCCAGGGCGTGCTCGAAGCGCTTCATCCGCACCAGCCGGCCGAGGGCGACGAACACGGGGGGCGTCGGCGGGGTTCGCTCTGCCGCCCGCGGGAGCGAGGGCAGCGCGTTGGGCACGATCGTCACGTCGCGGAAGCCGAGGCGGGCGAGATCGCGCGCGGTGCTGGCCGACACGGTGACGGTGGGGCGGCGGCGGTAGGTGCGCAGGAGCCACGGCTCCGCGGCCCATCCCAGCGCACCGACGACCGCCGGCAGCTCCGAGAACCACACCTCGCGCGCGAGCTGGTGCACCAGGACGGCGCCCTGTGCCGGCGACAGCGCGAGGGCCGTGAACATGGGATAGGTGTTGATCTGGTCGATCACGAGGTCGACGGCGGAGCCCCGTTCGCGCAGGTAGCGCAAGCTCAGCGGCACGTGGGTCGCGCGCGAACCGAGCCTGATGACATCGACGCCGTCGCGCCGCACCTCCCGCGGCGGTAGCCCGGCCACGCCCGGGACGAGCCAGGTGGCGCGCACCCCGCGCCGGGCAAGGCCGGCGAGCGCGAGCGCCGTGTAGAGCTCCGCGCCGCCCGCACGCGGGTGCGCCGTGTCCTTCCACGAGACCATCACGACGCGGGTCGCGCGCGCGTCAGCCACCGCGTGCCGGCCTCCGCGCCCGGCGGACCGCGAGCAGGCCGATCGCCGCCAGCACGGCCACGGCCGCCAGCGTCACGACCCTACCGGCGCGGGCCGCGGATACGGCCGCCTGCCGCACGGTGATCGGGCCGCACGTGCCGGGCGGCAGCCAGAACGCCTGGCGCAGGTAGTCCGCCGCGGCCGGCTCCAGCCGGGTCGCGCCGGCGCTCGCGCGCCATCCCTGCACGTAGGGCGGCCCCGGGATCCACAGGCGCCAACCGGCCGCCTCGCAGCTCGGCGCCGGCGACCCGCCCGTGCTCGGCGCCGCGGTGGCGGGCCTGTCGCGCGCCGGCATGGCCACCGCGATGGCCCGGAGCGAGGAGACGACCTCGGCCGGGAGCTCGAGGGTGTTGTCGCCGGCGCGCAGGCTCACCGCGGTAGGTGCGTCGCCGAGCGTGACCGCCTCGCCGTCGAGCGACGCCTCGGCGCCGGCCGGCACCCCGGCGGCGAGCAGCGTGGCGGGCCCGGCGGCCGGCGCCCTGAGGTGCAGCGCGCAGCTCGCGCGGGCGTCCAGGCTCACGCCGCGCACGCGCAGCGCGGCGGCACCCGCGCCCGTGGACGGCGCCAGCAGGCGGAGCGCCGTGGCGCGGGAAGCGGCACCCCCGGGCGCCGCCCCGAAGTTCGAGGCCGTCACCGGGACCCGCACGCGGCGCCAACCGCGCCACCACGCGTGCGCCGTCCCCAACAGCACCCAGGTCCCGCCCGCCCGCGTCCACACCTCGACCGGCGCCCCGTCGCCGTTGCCGAGGAGGTCGAAGGTGACGGCCGTGTACCGCCGCCAGGCGGCTCCGCCCACGACCGCGCGATCGAGCGGCAGCGGCGCCTCGCCCGGCAGGACGGTCACGGGCGCGGTCCCGGGGGAGGGCGCGCCGCCGCTGCAGATGGCCGTGGACGGCCACAGCCACACCATCGGCTCGTGCGCGGCCGCCGTCAGCGCCGCGCGCCAGGCCGCGACCGGCACGAGCCGCAGGTCCGCCACCGCGTTGAGGCCGGCGAGGTTGCGCAGGCGAACCTCGGCGGCGCCCGCGCCGAGGTCCACCTCTCCGAGGTCGTGCCAGCGCGACCGCACGTCCACCGCGTCGGTGTTCAGGGTGCGCAGCAGGGAGCCGACGGAGAGCTCGAGCGCGCCTCCGGAGGGCCCCTCGTAGACGCGCGCGAGGACGCGGTACGCGCCGGCGCGTGCGCGCGCCCGCGTGCGCAGCTCGGCGCCGGAGGCGCTCGTGAGGACGAGCGTACGCGAGGGCGTCAGGCTGAGGCCGGCCGCGAGGGTCTTGGCGAAGACGGCGGGGTCGGTGTCGGCAACCCGGGACCAGCGGCGCTCCGGCGCGTAGTGGGCCGTGGCGGCCGCCAGGTCGATGGAGGTCCCGCCCGCCAGCAGGAGCGCCGGCTCGTCGCCCGGAAGGACGGCGATCCCCGCGACGCCCTCGTGCGCTCGCGCCACGAAGGCCCGACCGCCGTCGGAACCCTCGAGGTTCGACCACGCCAGGTACGCGGCGAGCGGCTGCTCGCTGGCGAGCACGCTGCCGGGCTCCGCGCTCGTAACCGGGGAGCCCACGTCGTAGACGTAGACCGGGGGAAAGGCGGCGGTCGGCTCCAACCCCTGGCGCGCGAGCGCGGGAACGAGTCGCTCGATGCCGGGATTCCCCCCCGCCCAGGACGGCGGCAGGTCCCGCTGATGGACCAGCCAGCGAGCGCCCCAGCCGCGCAGGACGCGCCCGAGGTCGACGCGCAAACCGCCGAGCAGCACGCCGTCGTAGAGCGCGGTGTAGCTCGTGGAGGCGCGAAGGTCGTAGCCGTAGCCGTCGAGCAGCGGCACGCTCGAGCTGTACGCGCTCACCTCGGGCGTGAGGTGGGTGCCGTTCCACAGCGCCGTCGAGCCGCGGTACGGCGGGATCCACAGCGCGCGGCCCCCGCGCCCCGCGAGGTAGGCGTTCGCCGTCGTGAAGCCCGCCGGGGGGTCGTGCGGGGCGTACGCCGCGCCCAGGTAGGCCGGCACCCAGACGGCCGCGAAGATCGCGTAGAGAGCGAGCAGTGCCGCGCGCGCGGCGTTCGCGCGAGCGCGCCCCGGAGTCGCGGGCGTCGTTCGCACGGCCGCGCGCGGGCCCGGCGGACTCGCGGGGCGCCGCGAGGAGCCTGGCAGCCGCGGCGGTGCCGGCCCTATCGCGGCGAGCAGCAACAGCAGGCACGCCAACGGGCCCACCGCCTTGTTCGGGTCTCGCAGCAGCCAGCCGATGCGTGCGGCGACCGGTCCCTCCACCACCAGCCAGCGCACGAGAACGGGGACGTGCGTCCCGAGCGCGAGCAGGCCGAAGATGGCGACCCCCGCGAGGAGGAAGATGCGCAGGCGTCCGAGCCTGCGCAGGCTCAGCGCGGCCGCCGCGACGAGGCCGAGCCCGGCGATGTCGACGAGCGCGGGGGTCGATACGCTGGCCAGCGGCCACCAGTACCCCTGGAGGCGCGCCACCGCCGCGAGGCCGGCGCTCGCCGAGAACGCCCGCTCGAGCTCGAGGGTCGGCGCGCCGGGCGTCACGGGGGAGCCGGTCAGCACGAGGACGGTGGGCACGATCCAGAACGCGTCGAGGAGCAGGAAGAGCCCCGCCGCCACCAGGAAGCGACCGACGGCGGCGCGCGTCGGATCGAAGGCGAGCCACAGGAGCGCCAGCCCCCAGGCGAAGACGAGCTGGTGCGGAGACGCCGCCGAAAGGGTCGACAGAGCGGCCAGGACGAGAGGCGTGCCGCGGCGGAGGGGCCGGACCCAGAGCGCGAGCAGCAGCGGCAGGACGGCGTACCCCGGGAGGAGGAAGTAGTGCTGGAGCCGGATCGCCGTCCACGGGTTGGACGCGTACAGGGCGGACGCGAGGGCGGCGAGCGCCCGCGCGGCGCCGAGGCGCCGCGCGGCGGCGTACATGGCGACGGCGGCGGCCAGCACGGCCGCCGCGATCATCAGGTGCTCCGCGAGCGCGGGGCTCGGCAGCGCGAGGAACGGGAGCATCCACGGCAGCCGCCCCGCCGTCTCGACGTTCGGGAACTCGAACGTCGGGTTCCAGAACGGCAGGAAGAGGTGGCGCAGGGAGCCCATGTCGAGCGGCATCAGCAGGTCGCCCGACTCGATCAGCCGTCTCGAGAAGAGGACCGTGCGCCACACCGCGACGGTCGCGGCGAGGCTGAGGCCCAGCGCGATCGCCCCCGGCGCGCGGCCCCTCGCGGCGCTCATGGCCGCGGTATCCGTGCCGTGAGCGTCCACGCTGCCAGCACGTCGAACACGACGGCCGCCCCGCCCGCCAGGCTCCAGAAGCCGGCCGGCGAGCGCGCCACGGCCAGTTCCAGCGGCGCCAGCGCGGCCGCCACGAGCAGGTAGAGCAGGGGAACGGAGATCCGCCGAGCCGGCCACGGCAGCGACCCCGGCGAGCGCGCGGCCTCGGGCAAGCCCAGCGCGGCGGTGGCGAGCAGCGCGGCGGGGGCCAGCAGGGCGCCGCCGAACGCCGCGAGACGCACGGTTTCGGCCCCGCTCGCGTAGGCCGCGCCGAACAGGACTCGCACGAGGGGGGCCGCGAAGGCGCTCGTGAGCGCCGCGCCGGCGAGACCGAGCCCGGCCAGCGCCCCGGCGGCGCGCAGCAGGGCGCCGGCGCCGAGGGCGCCGCGGGCGACGTAGGGCAGCGCAAGCGTACCGGCCACCGCCCCGAGCAGCAGAAACGGCCGGCTCGCGAGCGTGCCGGCCGCGAACGCGGCCGCCTGGGGCTGCGCCAACGTGCCGCGGGACCATACGAGGTCCAGGTTGCTCAGCACGCCGCCCGCCAGCGTGACGAGAAGCGCGCCCCGGATCGACGCCAGCAGCGCTCCCCGCGGGGGTGGGGAGCGATCGGCGCGCTCACCGCCGGGCAGCAAGGTCGCGACGCCGGCGCCGCCGCCGAGGGCCAGCGCCGCCACCAGCGCGGCTTCCGCCCCGTGCGGCAGCGCCACGACGAGCACGACGAAGCCCCCGAGACGCACGGCGGCTTCCACCAGCCCCGCCACCCCGAAGCGGACGAAGCGGAGCTCGGCCTGTGCCACGCCGCGCGCCCAGGCCACGGCGCTGCCGATCCAGAGGGCCACGAGCATGGCTCCCGCGACAGCGCCCCAGGCGAGGCCGAGGCGCTGCGCGACGGCCCATGCGGCGGCGAGGGCCGGGGGCGTCGCCACGGCCAGGATGCGCGTCAGCGCTCTCCGGGATCGCGCCCGGAACCCGCCCGCGGCGCCGCCGGCGAACGGCTCGGTCACGGCCGGCCCCCCAGGCCCGGCCGGTGCCCCAGTCCCGGTCGGTGCCCCGGCCCCGGTCGCCGCCGCCGTCGAGCCGGCGAGCCACCGCGCCAGAGCCAGCTGAACCGCGGTCGTCGGCAGGGCGACCATGCCCCACACGCCGAAGAGGGCCATGACGCGACTGTAGTCGTCCGGGGCGAGCAGGCGGGCAGCGGCGACCGTCAGCGCGAAGGCGAGGAGGTGGCCGGCCCCCGTGAGCACGACCAGGCCCGCCCCGCGCGCCCCCGTGCGGCGGGTAGCGGCAGCCGGCCACGAGGTCGTGAGGCGGCGCGACACGCAGGCGTTACGTCCCCGGGGCGAGGAGAGCGTCGACGGTCTCGCTCAGGAGCAGTGCCAGGCCGGCGCGCGTCAGCGGCGTGTCGAAGTTGCCTGCCTTGAACGCCGGGTAGGCGTCGGCGAGCGCGGAGCGCAGCGCGGTCTGCTGCTCGGGGGTGAACGGCACCAGGACGAACAGCAGTCGGAAGAAGGTGGCGCCGTCGAGCGTCTGATCGGGGTCGCCCGCAAGGGCGCCGTTGGAGAGCACGTCGAGGTAGCTCACCGAGATGTCCGGGCTGGCCGGGAACTCCCCGGTCGCTCCGGGAGCGAGCAGGTTGACCATCATGAAGGCCGCGCTGGACTCGCTCACGTGCTCGTTCGGGCGCGCCTCCGTGCCGTCGACCAGCGGGTAGACGCCGAGATCGACGAGTCGCACGATGGCAGGCACCGCGATCGGCGGCGCCGTGTTCAGGTCCACGATGTCGCCGCGCGCGACGGGCGCGGCCCCCGGGAGTGGCTGGGCGATGCCGGGCACCGACGGATACGGCTGCTGGGCGCGCGCCGCATGCGGGGCGCCCAGCGCCAGCAGGGCCACGGCCATCGCCACGAGTACCCGGCGCCCGGGAACGGCTCCCGGAACGGGACCTCGTGCGGGAGCTGGGACGGGGGCGGGCACGCGACGCGTCATGGCCGCGTTCCGGGCGGGCCGCCCCGAGGGCGGGCCGGCAGGTCGCCCCGGCGGACGCCCCGTTGCCGGTCGGCCCGTTGCTGGTCGGCCCGTTGCTGGTCGGCCCGTAGCCGATCGCCCCGTCCCCGGTGGGCCCCTGCGTCATGGGCGCGTAGCTGGTCGGCGCGAAGCTCGCTGCGGGGGACGGGCGTGGCGGCCGAGACCGTCGCGCGGGACAGCGCTGCGGCCGTCACCGCGCGCCCTCCTCGGGCGGACTCAGCAGGGCGAGCAGATGGACGGTCTGGGGGGCGAGGCGATGGCCCTGGTTGCGCGCCGGCGCGTCGGCCTGCGCCGGCTCGTACGCGGCCGCGGCGCTCGCGGGCGCCGAGCGCACCCGTTGGTAGGAGCGCCACACCCGGGCCGCGGCCCGAAGCTGGCGCACGCCGGAGGTGGCCGGGATGCGGTTCGGGCGGAGGGTGTGGACCTCCACGTCGACCTCGCCGATGGCCAGCCCCTGGCCGTGCACGAGCGCGAGAAGCTCGAGGTCGAACAGGTAACCGTCCTCCCGGCAGGCGCGCACCGCGCGCCACACGTGTTCCCGCACGACCGCCTTGATCCCGGTCTGCGGGTCGGTGACGGGCAGGCCGAAGGCCGTCCGCCCGATCCAGCGGACGCCCCAGCGCATCACGCGCCGCGGCCACGGGCGGCGGTCGGCCATGACCTTGCGCCCGACCGCCGCGCTGCCGCCGGCCGCCAGCCGGGCCAGCACGGGCTCGAGCGCGCTCGGGTGGATCTCGCCGTCGGCGTCGAGGAACGCCACCACGTCGCCGGTCGCGGCCTCGAAGCCGAGACGCAAGGCGTGCCCCTTGCCGACGTGCGGAGCGTACGCCAGCACGCGGCACGCCCCGACATCCCGGGCCGCCAGTGCAGCCACGGCGCGGGTGTCGTCGGTGCTTCCGTCGTCGACGACGATGATCTCGTAGTCCCCCGGCATGAAACGGTCCAGGACCGCGGCCGTGTCCGCGGCGGTCCTGTGGAGGTAGCCGGCCTCGTTGTACGCCGGAATCACGACCGACAGTCTCACGTGCGAGCCTCCGAACCGCGCCGGTAGGAAGAGGGGGAGGGCAGCGTTGCGGCGCCGAGCGTCGCCCCGCACGACGAGCTCGTGGGTGGAAGTTCGTGCGGCATCTCATGGTAGCGGTCGGCGGCCCCCGGCGCTGTAACGCGACGCGGCGCGCGACCCGGACGCGGGCTCAGCCACCGGCCGGGAGGTCCAGGCGCTCCTCGAGCAGGCGGCGGACCAGGTCGGGCTTGGCCGTGCCACCGCTGGCCTTCATGACGCGCCCCAGCAGGGCGTTGACCGCCTTCGGGTTCTCGGCGACGCTGGCGACGACCGCGGGGTTGTCCGCCAGCACGCCGTCGACCAGCTCGGCGAGGGCCCCCTCGTCGCTCACCTGGGCGAGCCCCCGCTCCTCCACCAACCGGCGCGGGTCGGCGCCGTCCAGTACGGCGGGGAGGATGTCCTTGGCGATCTTGCCCGAGATCGTGCCGTCGTCGATGAGGGCGAGCATGTCCGCCAGGGCGCCGGGCCGCATGGCGCTCGAGGCCAGCGTGCCGCCCGCCGCGTTGAGATGGCCCGCGACGTCGCCCGCGAGCCAGTTGGCGAGGTTCTGCGCCGGCCCGCCGTAGGCGCGCGCCGCGGCGTCGAAGAAGGCCGCGGCGTCGACGTCCAGCGCGAGGCTCTCCGCATCCGCCGGCCGCAGGCCGAGCGCGACGTAGCGCGCGCGCTTCGCCTCGGGCAGCTCCGGCATGGCCGCACGCACCTCGTCCAGCCAGTCGGCGCCGATGCGCAGGGGCGGTAGGTCGGGCTCGGGCATGTAGCGGTAGTCCGCCGAGCCCTCCTTTCCCCGCAAGAGGTACGTCTTCTGACCCCCCTCGTTCCAACCGCGCGTCTCCTGCGCCACCGCTCGCCCCTCCTCGAGCTGGAGCGTCTGCCGCCTGATCTCGAAGGCGAGCGCCGCCGCGACGCTGCGGAAGGAGTTGAGGTTCTTCACCTCCACCTTGGTGCCGAACGCAGCGCCCGGGGCCCCGACGGATACGTTCACGTCGGCACGCATCTTCCCCTGCTCCGGGCTGGCGTCCGACACCCCCAGGGCCTGAGCGAGCGCGCGGATGCGCTGGAGGAAATCGCGCGCCTCCTCGCCGGTGCGCAGGTCGGGCTCCGTGACCATCTCGAGAAGCGGCGCGCCGGCACGGTTGAGGTCCACCAGGCTGTGATCGGCGTAGCGCGGGTGGACCAGCCGACCCGCGTCCTCCTCGAGGTGACAGCGGGTCACCCCGATGCGGCGGCCGTCCGCCAGCTCGAGCCATCCGCCCTCGCCGATGGGGCGGTCGTACTGGGAGATCTGATAGTTCTTGGGGGCGTCGGGATAGAAGTAGTGCTTCCTGTGGAACTGCGTCAGCTCCGGCACGCGGCAGTTGAGGGCCAGGGCGAAGCGGACGCCGAGCTCGACGGCCTCCCCGTTGGTCACCGGCAGGCTGCCGGGGAGCCCGAGGCAGACCGGGCAGACGTGCACGTTGGGCGCGTCGCCGAACGCCTCCGCCGAGCATCCGCAGAACATCTTGCTGCGCGTCCGCAGGGCGAGATGGATCTCGAGGCCGATGACGGGCTCCAGCGCGCGCTTCGCGGTCCCTGTCGCAACGGTCATGGGCTGGAGTCTACCAGGGGCGGGCGAGGGGTCCGGTGGCCCGCCGCGGGCCGGGAGCGGCGCGTCCCCACCCGTTCCCTGGCCGCCGGAACGCCGCGAGGGCAGGGGGTAAGATGGCCGCATGATCGAGGCCGAACTCGAGGACATCGCCGTCTCCGGCGATGAGAATCAGTTCCTGGTGCTGCTGCGGCGCAAGGACGGGACCGATATCCTGCCGATCCAGATCGACGCCATGCAGGCGATCTCGATCGCGACGGGGCGCGGCAGCGAGCGGCTCGAGCGGCCCCTGACGCATGACCTCGTCATCTCCATCCTCGAGATGCTCGGCGCCACCGTCGCGAGGGTCGAGATCACCGATCTCGTCGAGGGCACCTACTACGCGATGCTGATCCTGGAACGCTCCGGCGTGCGCCTCGAGGTGGACGCCCGCCCGAGCGACGCCCTGGCCCTGGCCGTGCGCGTCAAGGCGCCGGTGTTCGTGGCCGAGCACGTGCTCGAACAGAACGCACTCCACGACGACGATTACGAGGCGGGCGGCGGGGCCGAGGCCTGAGCCGGTCGGCTCCCCGGCCCGGCCCGTCCTGCCCGGCCCGTCCTGCCCAGCCCGGCCGTGCTCGGCTCTGTGCGTGCCCGGCCGGCGCCCTGGCCCGCTCGCGCGACCGCCGCACCGGCCCGAACCGGCGCGGCCCGAACCGGCGCGGCCCGAACCGCGCGCGGCCCGAACCCGCGCGGCCCGAACCGCCCGGCGGTCCTACGCTTCTGCCGACCTCGGTGGATCGCCCGCCGTCGCCAGCACGGCCCAGGCGGCCGCGAGTGCCGCGTCGGCGCGGTCCGTGCGGGACCCCGCTCCCTGCGCCCGCTCGGGCCTTCCGCCGCCGCGCCCCTCGACGACCCCCAGGGCGGCATCCAGGGCCGGACGCAGGTCCAGATCGCTTCCGGGCCCCCGCACGAAGCTCAGGTTCACGCGCTCGCCATCGACCGCCGCGAGGAGGGCCGCCACCCCGGCGCGCGCCTGGAGCGCCTGCGCCAGCGGGCCCAGCAGCGACGCCTCGGTGAGCACGGCGCGCACCACGCGCAGCCCCGCGGCCGGGCGCGCCGCGGCGAGCAGCCGCTCCGCCAGGTCGGCGGCCCGCAGGTCGCGCTCGAGCGCCAGGGCCTCGCGCAGGCGGGCGGCGTCGGCCGCGATCTGCTCCACCCGCCCCAGGTGTTCCTCGACGGGGGCGCTCAACGCCCGCGCCAGCGCGGCCGCCGTGTCGTGCTTCGTCCGGTAGTCCTCGAGGGCCTCCCAACCCGCCCGGAAGGTGACGCGCGTGAGTCCACCGCGCACGCGCTCCGAGCCCAACAGCTTGATCGGTAGGGCTTCGGCCGTCGAGGCGAGGTGGGTGCCGCCGCAGGCGGCCAGCTCGACATTGCCCATGGCGACCAGCCGAACGCGGCCACGCACCTTCGGCGGGCGGCGCAGCCGGTAGCGGGCCAGCTCCGTCTCGTCGACCTCGAAGCTGGTGATCGGCAGGGCCCCGTAACAGAACTCGTTCACGAGCTGCTCGGCCTCCCGCAGATCGCCTGGCGCGGGACCGCCCTCGAGGTCGAGGGTGCAGTCCGCTCCGCGCAGGCTCACGCTGCGGGTCGGGAAGCCGGCGGCAACGCGCACGAACGCCTGCGACAGCAGGTGCTGGGCGCTGTGGCGCTGCATGTGGCGGTAGCGCCGAGGCCAGTCCAGGACGCCGCGCACGGTGCTCCCGAGCGGCGGCAACGGGCCCTCGAGCCGGTGCCAGGTGCGGCCGTCGCGCAGCGCCACGTCCACCACCGGCACGAGGTCGAGGGTGCCCGTGTCGGCGGGCTGTCCGCCCGAGGCGGGGTAGAACGCGCTCCGGTCGAGGGCGATCCAGCCGCCACCGTCGTCGTCGTGCGCGGCGACGCGCGCGTCGAAGATGCGGAGGTAGCTGTCGCGTTGCTCGAGGCGCACCGGCGAAGTGTACCGCGCGCCCGTCCGCGGGGCTCCTAGCGCGGCGGGGGCGAACCGTCGGCCGTCGTACGGTGCGTCGGGCGAACGCCGTTCTACGCTTCGGTCCGGTCACGCAGGAAACCTCTGGCCCGCACGAGGGCCGGCGCGGCGGACCCGGCGGGCCGCCGCGCACCGCGAGGGCGCGGCCGAGCGGCCCGCTACGGGCCGTCCTAGCCGCGAAAGCCGTGCCGCGCGGCGGACCCGGGCCCGTGGCCCGCGGAGGTAGCATGAGCGCCGTGAGGAACCCAGCCCACCTCTTCCACCCTGCCGATCCCGAGTTCGACGAGATCGGCGAGACCACCTTCGAGCCGCTCGTCGCCGAGCTGCTCACGTTGCTCGGGGAGGACGTCTCTCGCGAGGGGCTGCGGCGGACCCCGCACCGGGTCGAGCGCTCCCTGCGCTACCTCACCAGTGGATACGACGTGGACGTCCGCGACGTGATCAACGGGGCGGTGTTCGAGGCGGAGGGCTCCGAGATGGTGCTCGTCAAGGGGATCGAGTTCTACTCGCTGTGCGAGCACCACATGCTGCCGTTCTTCGGCAAGGCGCACATCGGCTACATCCCCGGCAAGAAGATCCTTGGCCTGAGCAAGTTCGCCCGGGTGATCGACGTCTTCGCGCGCCGCATGCAGGTGCAGGAGCGCATGACCTCGCAGATCGCGGACGCCCTCGTGGAGGTGCTCGAGCCCCACGGCCTGGCCGTGGTCACGGAGGCGAGCCACCTGTGCATGATGATGCGCGGGGTGGAGAAGCAGGGCTCATCGACGCGCACCAGCGCGATGCGCGGGGTCTTCCGGAGCGACGCGCGCACGCGCCAGGAGTTCCTCGACGCGCTGCACTGACCGGCGGCGCGCCCGCGGCCCCACGACCGCGCGCCTATGACCGCGCACCCACGACCGCGCGCCAATGACCGCGGGCCCACGACCGCGCGCCAATGACCGCGCGCCTTTGACCGTGGGCTCACGACCGCGGGGTCACAACAGGTGGCTCTCGATCCAATCGCTGACCCCGTGCTCCTCGGGCGAGGCGATGTGCTCCGCCGCGGCTTCCACGACCGCCGGGTGCGCCTCCGGCCCGACGGCAACGCCGTGGCCCGCCCAGCGCAGCATCGTCACGTCGTTGAGGCCGTCGCCGAAGGCCACCACGTCGCCGCGCGGAACACCGAGCTCGCCGGCGAGCAGCGCCAGCGCGCTCCCCTTGTCCGCGTCGGGCGGCAGGATCTCGAGGTACCCGTCGCCCCACAGGTAGCGCACCACCCCCGGGTAGCGCTGCGCGACCTCCCGGTCGAGGGCCTCGCTGCGGCCGTTGGCGTAGAACACCACCTTGTCGGCGTCGAGCGCCAGCCCGGTGCGGAAGCGGTCGATCCGTCGGTTCTGCGTGTGGGCCCAGGTCCAGTGCTCGTGCTCAGGATCGCGCACCCACAGGCAGTCGTCGATGACGCAGCTGAACTCGAGCTCGGCGTCGCCCACGTACCCGCCCAGCAGGCCGTCGACGTCGACGGCCGCGATGCGCCGGCGGCGCAGCTCGGCCCCGGCCAGCCCCATCACCTGCGCGCCGTGGTTCACGCTGTAGTGCTCGGACACCGCGATCTGCTCGAGGTACGGCAGCGCGGCGACGCGCGGGCGGCCGGTCAGCACCGTCACCAGGTGCCCCGCGTCGCGCGCCGCGCGCACGGCCCTCTCGACCTGCGCGGGCATCACGAAGTCGTTGGTGACGAGGGTCTTGTCGAGGTCGAAGGCCAGCAACACGGGCACAGCTTACCGTGCCGGGCCGCTCGCGGCGGGCGAGGTGCACCTCATCGCGCACCGCCGGCGGGCGGTCCGGTGCGCCCTCCCGCCGCCGCCGCGGCGCTCGACGGCGGGCCCGCAGGCGGCGCCCACAGGCTGGGCTGGAGCTCGATCCGGTGGAGCCCGCCCCTGCGGTCGCCCGCGTACAGCACCGTCCGGCCGGCGGCGGCCACGGCCGCAAGGTTGGAGGTCAGCGGCGCGCCGAGCGGGACCCTGCGCGCGACCGCGCAGGCGTCGCGGCCGCAGGCGATCAGCACGACCGTCTCCAGATCGACGCTGGGAAGCGCCAGTAGGTCCACCGGTGCGCCCGCGGCAGGCGCCGGCGCCCCCTCGGGCCGCGGAACGAGCACGCCGAAGTCCAGGTTGCGCGAGCCGAGGGCGTGGTTGGTCACGCCGAGGTCGAAGGGGGTCGGCTCCAGGCCGCCCGCGTCCCACGCGTAGCGCTGCAGCGGGCCCCGCAGGTGCGGCGTGGCGACCGCGTAGGCCCGCGCCGCGCCGCCCGACCCGGCCGCGGCGAAGAGGTTGAGCCACCGGTGCGCGGCGCCCATGGGGGGCCCGGCCGCCAGCGCGACCATGCCCGCGGCCGTCTCGCCTACGGCGACGACGCGCGCGCCCTCGGTCGGCGTCGAGATGGTGAGGAGCATGCCGTCGCGGCCGGCGGGCGGGAACGGGAGCACGCGACGCTGCTCCACCACGGCGGGCGGCTGCACCTCGTAGCGCGCGACCTCGTGCAGGTCGCTGCCGCTCAAGATCGCCACGGCGGCGGCCTCCACCTCGTCGCCGAGGATGCCGTGGCGGTAGCTCTGCGTCGGTGCGGCCAGGATCGCCACCCGGCCGCCCTCGAGGACCACGGGATCGGCGTCGGGAAGGGCGTCGAGCTCGGCGCGTGCGGTGAGCGACATGTCGGGCTCGAGCAGCAGCACGCTCTGGGCGCGCTCGTCGATGGCCGCCACGCGACCGTCGGGTAGGCAGGCGGGTCGGCTGTGGGGGCTCACCTGCGGCCCGTGGCGGCCGGTGCCTACGGTCTCGAGCTCGTTGCCCGCCGCGACGGCGTACAGGTGGCCGTCGCAGACCAGGAGGCTGTCCCCCTGGACGTTGCGCTCCAGCGGGACCGGTGCGGCCGCGGGCCCGCCCGGCACGCCGTCCGGGAACAGCACGACGGTGCCGTCGGCGGCCAGGGCCGCGACGCCGCCGCGCATCGGGGCCAGCCACACGAGGGCGGGCGCGGCGGCGCGCGTCACCGCGGGAAGAGCCATGAGGAGGGCCAGAACGGCGGCCGCCGGCAGGGCCGCGAAGCGCCCCCCGGGCCGCCGCGGCGTACGGACATGACGCTCCCCCGGTGTCATGGCGCGACCCTACCAGGGCGCGGGGTTCCCTGGGGCGGGGAGGCGGAGCGTGGCGTCTCGTGCCGCGCGGGGCCGCGCCGTGAACGGTGTAGATGCCGCACGTCGACGCCAAAGTCGCGTCCCAGGGCCGGTGTTAGAATTCCGGAGACAGGGTGGTCGGGTGCCCCGGGCAGCTCACCGGGTCTCGCGCTCACCGCAGGCCAGGAGGTTTTCCATGTACCGAGGCAGAGAGGGACAGTGGGCCTTCGTGTTCCACCGGATCTCCGGTGTGGCGCTGGCGCTGTACCTGCTTCTCCACGTCTTCGACGTAGGGCTCGTGATGTTCGGCCCCAAGGGCCCGTTCAACGCCTTCCTGGCGTTCTACCACCAGTGGCCGTTCCGCGTGGGCCTGTTGCTCGTGATCGCGGCCGTGATCTACCACGGGCTCAACGGGTTGCGCATCATCCTGATGGACTTCACCTCGTGGGGCGTGCGCCTTCAGCGCCCGATGTGGTACGCGGTCCTGGTCGCGACGGCGGGGCTCGGCATCCCCATCCTCGTGAAGATCGTTCCCGAGATCGTGAGGGGGCACGTCTGATGGCCGTCCGACCGAAGACCCTGTCGGAGGCCCGGGCGGTGTACAGCACCAACACGGAGCTGATGTGGTGGGTGTTCATGAGGATCAGCGGGCTGTTGCTGATCTTCCTCGTGTTCGGGCACCTGTTCTTCAACAACATCCAGATCAACGTCGCCACCGTCGACTACGGTTACGTGGCGGAGCGCTTCTCGAAGGCATGGGTCAAGATCTACGACTCGTTCCTGCTCGGCTTCGCCATGCTCCACGGCGCCAACGGCCTGCGCTACAGCATCGAGGACTACTTCCGCCGCCCAGGAACGCGCTTCTGGCTCAAGACCCTGGTGTACACCCTGACGGCCGTCATGTTCGTCGCCGGCGTCATGGCGCTGTGGGCCTTCTCGTACGAGCAGATGGGGCAGGCGCTCCGTGCCGCCGGCGCCCACTAGGGAGCGGCCGCACGCTCCGACGATGGAACGGACCCGCATGAACGCGGCAGCACCCTTTCGCGCGAACGGACGGTTGGACGGACCCTCATGAACAGGGCACACAGGTACGACGTGATCGTGGTCGGCGCCGGCGGCGCAGGCCTGATGGCCGCGCGCTACGCGGCCCAGAATCCCAACGTCTCGGTGGCCGTGATCTCCAAGCTGTACCCGACCCGCTCGCACACGGGTGCGGCGCAGGGCGGCGTCGGGGCGGCGCTCGGCAACATCAGCGAGGACAGCCCCGAGTGGCACGCCTTCGACACCGTCAAGGGGGGCGACTACCTCACCGACCAGGACGTGGCGGAGACGTTCGCGCACGAGGTCATCGAGGCGGTCTACGACCTCGAGCACATGGGGCTGCCGTTCAGTCGCACGCCGGACGGCAAGATCGCCCAGCGAAAGTTCGGCGGCCACACCCGCGAGCACGGCAAGTCGGCCGTCGAGCGGGCGTGCTACGCGGCCGACCGCACGGGCCACATGATCCTGCAGACCCTCTACCAGCAGTCGATCAAGCACCACGTCACCTTCTTCAACGAGTTCCACGTGCTCGACATCATCCTCGAGGGAGGGGCGTGCCTCGGCGTCGTCGCCTACGAGCTCGCCACCGGCGAGCTGCACACCTTCCACGCGAAGTCCACCATCATCGCGACCGGCGGCAACGGCCGGATGTTCAAGGTCACCTCGAACGCCCACGCGCTGACCGGTGACCTGATGGCGATCGCGTACCGGCGCGGCATCCCGATGGAGGACCCGGAGTTCTTCCAGTTCCACCCCACGGGTCTCTACCGCATCGGGGTGCTCCTCACGGAGGGCGCGCGCGGCGAGGGCGGCGTGTTGCGCAACAGCGAGGGCGAGCGCTTCATGGAGCGCTACGCCCCGACGATCAAGGACCTCGCGCCGCGCGACATGGTGAGCCGCGCGATGTACCTCGAGGTGCGCGAGGGGCGCGGGGTGGGCGAGGACAAGGACCACATCCTGCTCGACCTCACCCACATCGACGCGCACATCATCGAGGAGCGCCTGCCGGACATCACGGAGTTCGCGCGCATCTACCTCGGTGTCGACCCGCTCACGCAGCCCGTGCCCGTGAACCCCACGGCCCACTACGCCATGGGCGGCATCCCCACCACCATCGACACCAACGTCATCGTCGACGGCGAGAACACCATCGTGCCGGGCCTGTACGCCGCCGGCGAGGTGGCGTGCGCCAGCCTGCACGGCGCCAACCGCCTGGGCACCAACTCGCTCGGCGACCTGTTGGTGTTCGGCCGCCGCGCCGGCATGCACGCCGCCCGCTTCGCCGCGGGCGCGGGCTTCGCGGAGCTTCCGGCCGGCGTCGAGGAGCGGGCGCGTGAGATGATCGCCCGTGCCCAGGGTGGCCCCGGCAGCGAGAAGGTGGCGCACGTCCGGCGCGACCTGCAGAACACGATGATGGAGAACGCCTCGGTGTTCCGCACGCAGGAGACGCTCTCGGAGCAGCGCACGAAGCTCGCCGAGCTCAAGGCGCGCTACGCCGACATCGGCGTGGACGACAAGGGCAAGCTGTTCAACACGGAGCTCATGGAGGCGCTCGAGCTCGGCTTCCTGCTCGACAACGCGGAGCCGCTGGTGCACGCGGCGCTCAACCGCACCGAGTCGCGCGGCGCGCACTCGCGCGAGGACTACAAGGAGCGCGACGACGCGGCCTGGCTCAAGCACACCCTGGCCTACCGCGACGAGGGCGCCGGGGGCCCGGTGCGCATCGACTACAAGCCCGTGACGCTCGGCACCTACGAGCCGAAGCCTCGCGTGTACTGAGAGAGGGTGCTCATGGTCACGGTCATAGGTGGATCGGATCTCCAGGGACGGTACCGATGGACGTCACGGTAAGGATCAAGCGCTTCGACCCGGAGGGCGACCGGCGGCCGCACTGGCAGGAGTTCAAGCTCCGGGCCAGCGGCATGGACCGCGTCCTCGACGTGCTCAACACGCTCAAGTGGGAGCAGGACGGGAGCATCACCTACCGCCGCTCGTGCGCGCACGGCATCTGCGGTTCCGATGCCATGGTCATCAACGGCGTGAACCGCCTGGCGTGCAAGGTCCTGGTGAAGGACCTCGGCGCCACCATCACGATCGAGCCCTTGCGCGGCCTGCCGGTCCTGAAGGACCTCATCGTCGACATGGAGCCGTTCTTCGATTCGTTCAAGGCGGTGCTCCCGTACTTCATCAACGACGATCCGGCCCCGGCGGCCGAGCGCTACCAGAGCCCGGAGGACCGCGAGCGCTTCGACGACACCACGAAGTGCATCCTGTGCGCGGCCTGCACCACGAGCTGCCCCGTGTTCTGGACCAACGGGCGCTACCTCGGTCCCGCCGCCATCGTGAACGCCCACCGCTTCATCTTCGACTCGCGCGACAAGGGCGCCGCCCGGCGCCTCGAGGCGATGGCCGGGACCAACGGGGTGTGGCGCTGCCGCACCGCCTACAACTGCACCGAGGCCTGCCCGCGCGGCATCCCGGTCACGCAGGCGATCGAAGAGGTGAAGCGGGAGATCCTCTGGCGCCGCTCCTGAGGGCGAGCGCCGGCGGCTCGTTCCCGAGCGCGAGCGCCGGCGGCCCGTTCGCTGCGGCGGGCGGCCGGCAGCGGACCCGGGCGCCCGCCACGGCCACGGTACGCTGGCGGGCATGAGCGTCCTGCTCGTCGTCCTCGGCGTCGTCTTGCTGTACGTCGGCGGCGAGGTATTGGTGCGGAGCGCCAGCGGCCTCGCCTCCCGCCTCGGCGTGCGCCCCATGGTGATCGGGCTCACGGTGGTCGCCTTCGGGACCAGCGCGCCCGAGCTCGCCGCCAGCCTCACGGCGGCGGTGCGCGGCACGCCCGACATCGCGATCGGCAACGTGGTCGGCTCGAACATCGCCAACATCGGTCTGATCCTCGGGATCACGGCGCTGGTCTACCCGCTGGTCGCGGAGCGGGCGTTCTTGCGTCGCGAGGTGCCGCTGATGCTCGGCGTGACCGCGTTGCTCGTGCCCGTGCTGTGGGCCGGGCGCATCGGGCGGTGGGAAGGGATCGCGCTGCTGGCCGCGCTTGCGGCCTTCCTATGGATCATCACGCGGAGCGGCTCGAGCGTGCTCGCCGAGGTCGACGAGGTGACCGCGCGGCCGGGCCCGTCCGTGACGCTCGGGCTCGTCGGCTCCGTCCTCGGGGTCGCGCTGTTGTGGTTCGGCGCTCGCGCCCTCGTCGACGGCGCGGTGGCGCTGGCCACCGGCCTCGGCATCCCGCAGCGCGTGATCGGCTTGACGCTCGTCGCCGTCGGCACGAGCCTCCCCGAGCTCGCCAGCAGCCTGGTGGCGGCGGTTCGGCGCGAGACCGACATCATCCTGGGAAACATCATCGGCTCCAACGTGTTCAACCTCCTGGCCGTGCTGGGCGCCACGGCCGTCGTCCACCCGATCGGCTTCGACACGGCAGGGCTCGCGCTGGACGTCGCGGCGATGGGCGCGTTCGCGCTCGCGGTGCTCCCGCTGATGGCGCGCGGCACACGGCTCGGCCGCGCCGCCGGGCTGCTGCTGCTCGTCGCCTACGGCGTGTACATCGTGACGCTGTTCGCTTGAGGGTTCGGCGGCGCTCAGCTCGCCCCCGCGAGCGCGACGGCCTCGATCTCGATGCGCACGTCCTTCGGCAGGCGCGCGACCTCGACGGCGCTGCGCGCCGGCGGGTCGGAGGGGAAGAAACTGCCGTAGACCTCGTTCATCGCCGCGAAGTCGTTCATGTCGGCGAGGAAGCAGGTGCACTTCACCACGCCCGCGAGGCTCGAGCCGCCCGCCTCGAGCACGGCCCGCAGGTTCTCCATGACCTGCCGGGTCTGCTCCCGGACGTCGCCCCCCGACAGGCTGCCGTCGGGCCGCAGCGGGATCTGGCCGGCGGTGAAGAGGAGCTCGCCGACGCGAACGGCCTGCGAGTAGGGCCCCACGGCGGCGGGCGCGCGATCGGTGTGCACGGTTTCCCTCATGCTGGCTCCCTCGTGTCGGTCTCACGTTCCGAGTCGTCCATGGCGTCACCCTAGCAGGCGCCGGGCGCGTGGGCGGCGGCCGCGTGGGCGCGGCGGCGTCGCGGGCGGCCCCGCGGCATGCGCCGTCGTCCGCCCCGCGCCGGCCGCAGCGGCGCGCGCCGATGTCGCGCCCGCGGCTCGCCCACCGCTTGGCGCGCGCCCGCCGCTCGGCGCGCCCCCGCCGCTCGGCGCGCGCCCCGGCGCGCTTCACAGATGCCACAGGCTGAACAGCAGGAACAACAACAGGAGGTAGAGCGACCCCAGGACCCACACGCGGTAGGGGTACCAGGGGTGCTTGCGGAGCCAGCGCAGCGGCCCGTGGACCGGGTACTCGTCCTCGATCCGGCGGATGCCGCTCATGGTCTCGCCGATGTCGACGGACTCCACGGCGTCGGTCGCGCCGGGCAGCGCGTAGCGCTTCGGTCGCGCCTCGACCTGCCGGACCTCGACCACGACGGCCGTGACGTTGTCGGGACTGCCGCGGTCGTTGGCCGCCGCGAGCAGGGCGTCGGCCGCCTCGTCCGGCGCGAGGGAGGCGACGAGCTCCAGCATGGTCGCCTCGGACAGCAGCATGCTCACGCCGTCGCTGCACAGCAACAGGCGATCGCCGGTGCGGGCCTCGAAGTGCAGCACGTCGAGGCGGAACGTCTCGGTGGCGCCCAGGGCGTTGGTGATGACGTTGCGCCAGCGATGGCGGCGCGCCTCGTCGGCGGTGAGCAGGCCCTGGCGCACGCGATCGGCCACCCAGCTGTGATCGGCGGTGAGCTGACGGATGCCGCCGTCGCGGACGAGGTACGCGCGCGAGTCGCCCACGTGGCCCACCAGGGCGACCTGATCGTCGAGGTACACGGCGGTGAGGGTCGTCCCCATGCCGCGGTGCTCGGGGTGGGCCAGCGCGTAGCCGTAGATCTCGGCGTTGGCCGCCTGCGCCGCGCGCGCCAGCGCGACGGGGGGGTGGGCGCGGCTGCGCTCGAGCTCGGAACGCAGCACGTCGACGGCCTTGCGACTGGCCACCTCACCGGCCTTGTGACCGCCCATGCCGTCGGCCACCACCGCCAGGAAGCCGCGGTGCGGCACCCTGCCGACGTAGTAGCTGTCCTGGTTGACCGCCCGGACCTGCCCCGACTCCGAGCGACCGGCTCCGCGCACGGCGGACCCCACATCCGGCGCGGGCGTTGGCCGCAGACTCATGGCGTTCCACCTTACCGCGCGGTGCCCGGCGCGAAATGGGGGCGCGTCGCCGTCGGGGCGCGGGGCTGCCCGCACGTCGGCCGCCGGGCGGGGCCGGCACGGACCGGGCGGGGCTCGAGCGGCTGGTATGCTTCGCGCCATGACGCGAACGGCCCACGAGATCGCGGACGCCGTGCGTGGCGGCGCGGGCGCCGAGCGCGAGGTCGCCGCGGCGTTGCGGCGGGCCGACCGGGCCGCCCCGCTCCATGCGCTGCTGGAGAGCGCCGGCGAGCGCGCGCGGGAACGGGCGCGGGGGCTCGACGAGGCCGTGGCGCGAGGCGATCGTGTGGGCCCGCTGGCGGGCGTGCCGATCGTGGTGAAGGACAACCTTTGCGTCGAGGGGTTGCACGCCACGGCGGGCTCGCGCAGCCTCGAGGGGTTCGTGCCGCCGTACACGGCCACCACCGTCGAGCGTCTGGAACGGGCCGGGGCGGTCGTGGTCGCCAAGGCGAACCTCGACGAGTTCGGCATGGGCTCCACCAACGAGACCTCCGCCTTCGGGCCGGTGCTCAACCCGTGGAACGACGGCCGCGTGGCGGGCGGCTCCTCCGGCGGATCGGCCGCCGCCGTCGCGGCCGGCGTCGTTCCGGTGGCCCTCGGCACCGACACCGGCGGGTCGGTGCGCCTGCCGGCCGCCTTCTGCGGCGTGCTCGGCTTCAAGCCGACCTACGGCGCGCTCTCTCGCTATGGGGTCATTGCCTACGCGAGCTCGCTCGATCAGGTCGGCGTGCTGGCCCGCAGCGCGCGCGACGTCGCTCTCGCGGTGGGCGCGATGCTGGGCCCGGATCCACGCGACGCCACCAGCCTGGCGCTCGACGGCGCGCCGCTCGCGCTGCTGGCCGCCGCGACGGACGGAGCGGCGGGGTTGGCGGGCGTCCGGGTCGGGCTGGTGCGCGAGCTGGCGGGCGACGGCAACGCCCCCGCGGTCCGCGCCGGGCTCGAGCGCACCGTCCGCGCCCTCGAGGGGGCGGGTGCGGAGATCGTCGACGTCGCCGTGCCGAGCGTGCGCTACGCGGTGGCGACGTACTACCTGGTGGCCACGGCCGAGGCCAGCAGCAACCTGGCTCGCTACGACGGGATGATCTACAGCCGCCGCGTCGGCGCCGACGGCGACGGCCAGGAGCGCGTGATGAGCGCGTCGCGCGGCTCCACGCTCGGCGCCGAGGTGCGGCGGCGGGTGCTGATGGGCAGCTTCGCCCTGTCCGCCGGCTACTACGACGCCTACTACGGCAAGGCGCTGAAGGTCCGGAGCGTCATCGCGCGCGAGCTCGCGTCGGCGTTCGAGGGCGCCGACGTCCTCCTCACGCCAACGGTGCCGAGCACCGCCTACGCGCTGGGGGAGAAGCAGGGCGACCCGCTCGCGATGTACCTCGGCGACGTGTGCACCTGCCTGGCGAACCTGGCGGGCCTGCCCGCCATCAGCGTCCCGGCCGGACGCTCGGACGACGGGCTGCCGGTCGGCATGCAGTTCCTGGCCCCCGCCCTGCAAGACGCGACCGTGCTGCGGGTCGCGGCCGCGCTCGAGGCGCTCGCCGGCGACGCCTTCGCGCCGGTGCCGCCAGGCTTCGCCTGAGGGCCGCGGTCGCCGTGCGCTCCGGCGGGGCTCAGGCCTCGAACAGCACCCGCTCGAACTCGGTCAGCCGCTCGCAGCCGTTGCGCGTCACGCGGATGGTCTCCGTGCAACCGACGCCGCCGCGGTCGCCGAGCTGGATCCAGGGCAGCAGGTGGAAGGTCATGTTCCGCTCCAGCGGCCGGTTCTCGCCGGGCTTCATGCTGAGGATCTGCCCCTCGCCCCAGTCGGGGGGCACTGCGATGCCGATGGAATAGGCCGTGCGCGACGCCTGGCTCTCCCCGTACCCGGCGTTGGCGATGAAGGCGCGGCAGACGCGGTCGACCTCGCCGGCCGGCACCCCCGGCCGGATGGTGTCCAGAGCGAGGTCGAAGGCGTCGCACACGACCCCGAAGGCCTCCCGGATGCGCCGGTCGGCGGGGCCCGCGATGACCGTGCGCATCATGGCCGCGTGGTAGCGGTTCGAGCAGCCGGCGAGCTCCAGGAACACGGTGTCGCCGGCCTCGATGCGCCGCCCCTTCCAGGTCGCGTGCCCGATGGCCCCCCGTTCGCCCGACGCCACGAACGGGACGATCGACGGCCAGTGGCTTCCGGCCCGCACGAGCGCGGAGAGGATCTCGGCCGCCACGTCGTTCTCCGTGGCGCCCACCGCGACGGCGCTCACGCCCGCCCGCATGCCCGCGCAGGCGGCCGCGGCGGCCACCTTGAGCTCGGCGACCTCGGCTTCGGACTTGATGAGGCGGAGCTCCTCGACCGTGCCGGACGCGTCCACGAAGTCCGTTCCCTGCATCGCGTAGAGCAGCCGGTGCTGCTGCGACGCGGTGAAGAACCAGCAGTCCTGCTCGTAGCCGACACGGCTTCCGCCGAGCCCGTGCTCGAGCAGCCGCAACGCCAGCCCGGCCATGATGTCGTCGCTGTCGTGGTAGCCGTAGTTCAGCTCGACCCAGGTGTCGGCCTCGATGCCGCTCGTCTCGAGCAGGCGCGAGTACGCGAACGGCTCGCCCCGCGCCGGCACGCACAGCGCCTGGAACCAGTAGTGGCCCGGGCTGTCGAAGCCGGTGAGGTAGGCGATGTTCTCGGGTGTGGTGACGAGCATGCCGTCCAGCCCCTCGCCGGCCATCGCACGGCGCAGGGCATCGAGGCGCCGCGAGTACTCCTCCATGGGGAACACGAGATCGCTCCGCTGCCGCATGCTTGACACCCTCCTCCGCCCCGGAGCCGGTTGACAGCCTCCGTCGGGGCGCGTACACTCGCGATGTCGACAAGTTGTATACAAGTGTCCTTCTGAAAGCATACTAGGTTCCCAGCACGCATCGGGTCAACTTCGCACGGCGATCATGGATGCAACGATATGCACACGCTTGAGAGGTTTGCAATGCACCACCGACATGCCCCCCCGCCTGCGGGAGCGCGCGACGACGCGCGACGCGGTGTGGAGGGCATCTATCTCGAGTTGCGGGAGCGCATCGGGTTGCTCCGCTACGCACCCGGGGAGATGCTCAGCGAGAACGCCCTGGCCGAGGAGTTCGGCGTCAGCCGCACACCCATCCGGCAGGCCCTTCAGCGCTTGGAGTTCGAGGGGTTGGTGATGAGCCGTCACGGCGTCGGCACCATGGTCACCACCGTAGACCTGCAGTATCTGAAGCAGGTGTACGCCTTGCGACTGAAGCTCATCGACGTCATCGCGGAGATGTCGCCCGGCCGCGTCACGTTGGCCGACATCGAGCTGCTCGAGGGGGTCCTGGCCGAGACCGAAGCCCTGCGCGAGCGCCGTGACGCCCCCTTGCTGGCGCGGCTCTACACGCGCTTCAGCGACGAGCTGTCGCGCGCCATAGGCAACAAGCCGCTGCGCGAGATCGCGGACCGGCTGTTCTACCAGACCAACCGCGTGTGGCTCCAGATCCTGCCCGAGATGGCATGGCACGTCGAGGTCGACGCCATCGTGGACGAGATGACGCGGGTCCTCGACGCCCTGCGCGCGGAGGACATGCGGCGTGTCGCCGACGTGCGGCGCGAGCACATGATGCTCTGCCTCGGAAGGCTCAACGACTACCTCGGAGAGCCGGTGCTCGCGCTCCTATGAGGGCCGGCCCGGGGCTGAGGGCTTCTCGGCGCCGCGCGGCGGACCGCCGTGAGCCGGGGCCCGCCGCGGCGTTCGCGGACGCCCGACGACCGGCCGGCACCGGATCCTTCCGGTCGCGGGCGAAGAAGGAGGAACGAGCATGAAGGACGGACACGAGGCCGCGCTTCCGACCCTCGCCGTGTGGGCGGGGGAGGGCGGGACCTTCCAGGAGCACGCCACCCAGGTCCCGGTGGTCCATAGCGTCTCCTTCGGTTACGACGATCTCGACGAGTGGCGCGACGTCGCCCTGGGGCGGCGCCCCGGGCACATCTACGGGCGCAACACCAACCCCACCGTGCGCGTCTTCGAGGAGAAGATCCGTGCGCTGGAGGGCGCCGAGGCCGCCACGAGCTTCGCCACCGGCATGGCCGCCATAAGCAACACGCTGTTCACCCTGCTGTCGCCGGGGGACCGCGTGGTGTCCGTGAAGGACACCTACGGTGGCACCAACAAGATCTTCCTGGAGTTCCTCCCGCGCTTCGGCATCGACGTGACGTTGTGCGATACCGGCGACGCGGAAGCCATCGAGGCCGAGATCGCCCGCGGTTGCACGCTGCTCTACCTCGAGAGCCCCACCAACCCGACGTGCAAGATCATGGACATCGAGCGCCTCGCGCGCGCCGCGCGCCGCGCCGGCGCGAGGGTCGTGGTCGACAACACCTTCGCCACGCCGATCAACCAGAACCCCCTGCGGCTCGGAGCCGACCTGGTGGTCCACAGTGCCACGAAGTTCCTCGGCGGCCACGCGGACGCCCTCGGCGGCGCGGTGTGCGGGGACGCCGCGACGATCGAGCGCATCTACCACTTCCGGGAGATCAACGGCGCCACCCTCCACCCGGAGGCGGCCTACCTCCTGTTGCGCGGCATGAAGACGCTCGCCCTGCGCATCGAGCGGCAGAACGCCAGCGCGCTCGCGGTCGCCCGCCATCTGCGGCACCACGCGGCGGTGGAGGCGGTCTACTACCCGGGGCTGGAGGACCACGTCAACCACGACGTCGCGACGCGCCAGATGCGGGGCTTCGGGGGCGTGCTGTCCTTCCGCCTCGCCGGCGGCTTCGACAGCGTCCGGGCGTTCCTCCCCAGGCTGCGCTACGCGCACCGCGCCGCCAACCTGGGCGCCGTCGAGACCGTGGTGGCGCCACCCGCGACGGGGAGCCACGTGGAGCTGACGGCCGAGGAGCGCGCGGCCATGGGGATCCCGGAGAGCCTCGTGCGGTACTCGGTGGGGATCGAGGACGTCGACGACCTGCTGGCCGATCTCGACGCGGCGCTCGCCGGCGTCGCGCGGGAGCACGCATGAGGGGCGGCTCGAGCGCGGACCCCTCCCCGCGCCGGATCGCCCTCGTCGGTTTCGGCACCGTGGGCCAGGGCTTCGCTCAGATCCTGCAGGAGCGCGGCGAGGCGCTGCGGCGGCGCTTCGGGCTGGCGGTTCGCATCGTCGCGGTGAGCGACCTGTACCAGGGCAGCGTGGCGCGAACGGACGGGTTCGAGCCCGCCGAGCTGCTCGAGGCGGCCGGCAGCGAGAAGGGGCTCGAGCGGCTGAGGGCCGACGCCACGGGCTGGGACGCGCTCACCACCATCCGGCAGTCGGGCGCCGACGTGCTCGCCGAGCTCAGCTTCACCGATCTGCGCACCGGCGAGCCCGCCCTCACGCACGTGCGCGAGGCGCTCGGTCGCGGGATGGACGTGATCACGACCAACAAGGGGCCCGTCGCGCTGCACTTCGCGGAGCTGCGCGATCTCGCCCGGGCCCACGGCGCGCGGATCGGGCTCGAGGGCACGGTGATGAGCGGCACGCCCACCCTGGCTCTGGCCACCGGGATGCTGGCCGGCGCCGAGGTCACGCGCATCCAGGGCATCCTCAACGGCACCACGAACTACATCCTCACGCGCATGGAGGCGGGCGACGCCTTCGACGAGGCGCTGGCGGAGGCGCAGCGGCAGGGGTACGCGGAGGCGGACCCGTCGGGCGATGTCGACGGCGTCGACGCGGCGGGTAAGGTGGTCATCCTCGCGAACCTCGTGATGGACGCCGCCATCACCATGGCGGACGTCGAGCGCGAGGGGATCCGTGGCCTCACGCGCGAGGACATCGCAGAGGCGAGCGCGGCCGGCGAGCGCTGGAAGCTGCTCGGCAGCGTCGAGCGCGTGGGCTCCGAGGTGCTGGCGCGCGTGGGGCCGGAGCGCGTGGCGCTGTCGCATCCTCTCGCCGCCATCGGGGGCCCCACCAACGCCTGCACGTTCACCACCGACCTGCTCGGCGACGTGACGCTCATCGGTCCCGGTGCGGGCAGGACGGCCACCGGCTACGCCCTCGTCGAGGATCTGCTGGCGATGGCGCGCGGGAGAGGCTGAGGGCCATGGAGATGCTGCTGGACGGACGCTGGGTCGAGCGCGAGGCGGTCATCACCGTGCGCGACCCGGACGATGGCAGCGTGGTGGACACGGTTCCGGCGGCCGGCCCCGACGACGTCGGGTGCGCGCTCGATGTCGCGGAGCGGGGCGCGGAGATCGGGCGGCGCACCGCAGCGCATGCGCGGGGCGCGATCCTCGACGCCGCGGCGGCGGCCCTGCAGGAGGGCGCGGAGGCGTTCGCTCGACGCATCGCGCGCGAAGGGATCAAGACCATCCGGGAGGCGCGCAAGGAGGCGCGGCGCGCCTGCGACACGCTGCGCCTCAGCGCCGAGGAGGCGCGCCGCCTGCACGGCGAGACGCTCCCCTTCGACCAGGTGCCGGCCGGCGAGCGCCGGTCGGGCTACTGGGTGCCCGAGCCCGCCGGCATCGTGGTGGCGATCACGCCCTTCAACGATCCGCTCAACCTCGTCGCGCACAAGGTGGGCCCCGCCCTGGCGGCGGGCAACGCGGTCATCGTGAAGCCGGACTCGAAGACGCCCCTCAGCGCGCTCGCGCTCGCGCGACTGCTGCTCGACGCCGGACTGCCGTCGGCCATGCTCCAGGTCGTGACGGGCCGGGGCAGCGTGGTGGGTGACGCGCTCGTGCGCGACCCGCGCGTGCGGGTGGTGTCCTTCACCGGGGGGCGGGAGACCGGCGAGGCGATTCAGCGCAGCGGCGGCCTGAAGCGCTACAGCATGGAGCTCGGCAGCAATGCGCCGACGCTGGTGATGAGCGACGCCGACCTCGACGCCGCCACGGGGCGTATCGCGTCGGGTGCGTTCTGGGCGGCGGGCCAGAACTGCCTGCACGTGCAGCGCCTGCTGGTGCAGGAGGAGGTCTACGACGAGGTGAGGGAACGCGTGGTGGCCCGTGCGCAGGCGCTGCGGCTGGGACCGAAGGGCGCCGAGGACACCGACATGGGGCCGCTCATCGACGATGCGAGCGCCCGGCGCGTCGAAGGCATGGTACAAGAGTCCCTGGCCGCCGGCGCCCGCCTGTTGACGGGGGGCGGCCGCGAGGGCACCCGCTTCCAGCCGACCATCCTCGAAGCGGTGCCCGGCAGCTGCCGCCTGGCCCGCGACGAGGTCTACGGGCCGGTCACGGTCCTCTCGAGGTTCCGTGACCTGGACGACGCGGTGACGACTGCGAATGCGGTCGACTATGGGCTCCAGGCAGCGATCTTCACGCGCGACCTCGACGTCGCCCACCGCGCGTCGCACGCTCTGCGTTACGGGAGCGTGGTGGTCAACGACAGTACCGATTTCCGGATCGACGCCATGCCGTTCGGCGGCGTGAAGGGATCCGGGCTCGGGCGCGAGGGCGTCCGCTACGCCATCCAGGAGATGACGGAGATGAAGCTCGTCAGCTTTCTGCACGCCTGAACGGGGCCGCACGAGGCCGATAGGAGGGTCGAGTGTCCACACCAGCAGCCGACACGCCGCGGGGGCGCGCCTCGCCGGAGCGACCGGCGGCGCCCCCACGACCTGGAGCGGCGGGCGGGAGCTCGTCCGTCGCCGGCGAAGCGCACCCGATGGTGCGCTTCGAGAAGGTGCGCAAGTCCTTCGGCGAGCTGACCGTTCTGCACGACCTCGACTTCACCGTCGCCGCGGGCGAGAAGGTGGCCATCATCGGGCCCAGCGGATCGGGCAAGACGACCATCCTGCGGGTGCTCATGACGCTCGTGCGCCCGGACTCGGGCAAGGTGTTCGTGGGGGACGACCCGCTGTGGCATCGGGAGGTCGACGGGCGCGTGCTTCCCGCGACCGAGCAGCAGCTCCACCGCGTTCGCAACCGCATAGGCATGGTGTTCCAGCACTTCAACCTCTTCCCCAACATGAACGTGCTGCGCAACGTTACCGAGGCGCCCATCCACGTCAAGGGCGTCGCGCGCAAGGACGCGGAGGCGCGAGCGCGGGAGCTGCTCGAGATGGTGGGCCTGGCCGACAAGGCCGAGAGCTTTCCGGCGCAGCTGTCGGGCGGACAGAAGCAACGCGTGGCGATCGCGCGCGCGCTCGCGATGGAACCCGACCTGATGCTGTTCGACGAGGTCACCTCCGCGCTGGACCCCGAGCTCGTCGGGGACGTGCTCGGCATCCTCCGCCGGCTAGCCCGCGAGACGAACATGACCATGCTGATCGTCACCCACGAGATGGGCTTCGCGCGCGACGTGTCGGATCGCGTCGTGTTCTTCGACAGCGGGCAGGTCGCCGAGCAGGGGCCGCCCTCGAAGATCTTCACGGAGCCCGAGAACCCTCGCACGCAGTCGTTCCTCAAGGCCGTGCTCGAGCACTGAACCACGCCGCCCCGCGGCGGCGCCCGCGGGTATCGCGCGACCCCCGCGCCCGCCCGCCGCGCCGACCCGATCACGTACCCCCCGGGGCGCCCGACGCCCCCGAGCTCTTCGCGAACGAGGGGAGGCCTGCCATGCCGATGGCACCAAGAAGGGATCGCCCGCGCCGCGGGTGCGCCGGAAGCGTCGGCACCGGACCGGCGCCACCCTGACGCCGGCCGGGAACGAGAGAGGCGCGACGCGTCGGCCACGCGTCCGCTACACGTCACGAAGAACGGAACCGAGGAGGTTTCCATGGCCCTACGAACCCTGAAGACCCTCGCTTTGACCTGCGCGATCGCCCTGGTTGGCGCACTCGCATTCGCGCAGTCCTCACTGATGGACCAGATCCAGCAGCGCGGTTACATCCGCGTCGCGACCGCCAACGAGATCCCGTACGGCTTCGTCGACGCGTCGGGCGACGCCAAGGGCATCGCCCCGGACGTCGCGACCGCGGTGCTCAACAACATGGGGATCACGGACATCCAGTGGGTCGTGACCGAGTTCGGCTCCCTCATCCCGGGCCTCAAGGCCGACCGCTTCGACATGGCGGCCGCCTCCCAGGCCATCCTGCCGGCGCGCTGCCAGCAGGTCATCTACTCGAAGCCGAACAGCTCGTACGGTGAGGGTCTGCTCGTGAAGTCGGGCAATCCGAAGGACATCCACGGCTACGAGGCGTTCGTGAACGACTCGAGCCTCAAGATGGGCATCGTCTCGGGTGCCGACCAGCTCGACTTCGCGCATGCGATGGGGATCTCGGACAGCCAGCTCGTGAGCATCCCGTCGAACACCGACGCGCTCTCGGCCGTGCAGACGGGCCGCATCGACGCCTACGCCGCCACCGGCCTCACGGCCGCGCGCCTGGCCGACAACTCGGACCAGGTCGAGCTCGCCGACCCCTTCAACGACCCCGTCGTGGACGGCAAGGCGGTGCGCTCGTGGGGTGGCTTCACGTTCAAGCAGGACAACACGGACTTCCGTGACGCCTTCAACGAGGAGCTCGCGAAGTTCCAGGACACGGACCAGTACCGTCAGATCCTGAAGAGCTACGGCCTCAGCGACCACGACGTCGATCAGGCCCTCGCCAAGACCACCGAGGAGCTCTGCTCGGCGCAGTAGGCGCCATGCGGAGGGGGCGCCGCCAGCGGCGGCGCCCCGCCGCTCCTCCGACCCGGCGACGAGCCGGGTCCGGGAGGGAGACGCGACATGGAGACCCTGACCACGCTGCTGCCACCCCTGCTGAAGGGTGCGCGCGTCACGGCCGAGCTCGCGCTCGCCTCCACGCTCGTCGGCGGCGTCCTCGCGTTCGCCGGCGGGATCGCCAAGCTGTCGCGGGTGTGGCCCGCGCGCTGGCTCGCCATCTTGTACATCGAGATCTTCCGAGGCACCAGCCTGCTGGTGCAGATGTTCTGGCTATTTTACGCGCTGCCCCTCTTGGGCGTCCGCCTCAGCCCCACCACCGCGGGCATCCTGGCGCTCGGGCTGAACATCGGCGCCTACGGCGCCGAGGTCGTTCGCGGGGCCATCCTTGCCGTCCCGACGGGACAGTACGAGGCGGCCGTGGCGCTCAATTTCACGCGCCGCTACACCCTCTGGAACGTGGTGCTGCCGCAGGCCGCGGTGGAGATGATGCCGCCGTTCGGGAACCTGGTGGTGCAGAACCTCAAGGACACGGCGCTGGTGTCGCTCATCACGCTGTCGGACCTCACGTTCCGCGCGCAGAACCTGCGCAACATCACGCTCGACACCGTGCCGATCTTCTCGTTGACGCTGGTGCTGTACTTCGCGATGGCCCTCGTGCTGATGTTCACCATGCGCTGGGCCGAGGGCGCCATCGCGCGACGCGTCGGCGTGGCGGCCGCGAGGGCGCGCTCGTGACGGGCGGCCTCGCCGTCGCTGCGCGGCACGCGCGGAACACCGTTGCGGGGGTGGTTCGCCCATGATGTTCGGCATCTCGTGGGATCTCAGCTCCGACTGGGCGTTCGCGGTCTCGATCCTGCCGATCCTGCTTCGCGGCATGATCATCACCCTCGAGGCCACCGCGCTCGGTTTCGTCATCGCGCTGTTCCTGGGCCTGTTGTTCGCCCTCCTCAAGTCGGTCCCCCTGAAGATCGTCGCGTGGCCCACGGCAGTGTTCGTGGAGTTCGTGCGGGACACGCCGCTGCTCGTGCAGCTGTACTTCCTGTACTTCGTCCTCCCCAATTACGGCGTCGTGCTGCCGGCCTTCCTCACCGGCGCGATCGCCCTCGGCGTGCAGTACAGCGCCTACACCTCCGAGGTCTACCGCGCGGGCCTGGAGGCCGTCCCGCGCGGGCAGTGGGAGGCCGCGCTGGCGCTCAACATGCCCGGCTGGCTGACGTACCGCGACGTCGTGGTGCCACAGGCGGTGCCGCGCGTCGTGCCCGCCCTGGGGAACTACCTCGTGTCGATGCTCAAGGACACGCCGATCCTGTCCGCCGTGACGGTGCTCGAGATGCTCAACCTCGCCACGATCATCGGCGACCGCACGTTCCGCTACCTCGTCCCGCTCACGATGGTGGGCGGGTTGTTCCTGTTGTTGACGATCTTCTCGTCGTGGTTCGTGCGGGCGATCGAGGCGAGGCTGCCGAAGGACGGCATCCCGTTGCGATGACGGCCGGTCCCGCTCCCGGAACGCGGAGGCGCCCATGAGCGACGGGACGGGCGCCAGTGCGGGCGGCTCCGGCCGCGTGCCGAGCCTGCGCGCGATCTACCGGGCCCGTCGGGAGGTGGCCGCCGTGGTCCGCCGCACCCCTCTCGTGCGAAGCGACGCGTTGAGCGCCGCGGCGGGTGGGGATGTGTTCCTGAAGCTCGAGAACCTGCAGCTCACGGGTGCGTTCAAGGCCCGTGGCGCCGCCAACGCGTTGGCCCGGCTACCTGCCGAAGCGCGGGCGCGCGGGGTCGTCGCGGTCTCGACCGGGAACCACGGCCGCGCGGTTGCGACCGCCGCTGGGCGCCTCGGCGTCCGCGCGGTCGTTTGCGTGTCCAGGCGCGTGCCGCGCGACAAGCTCGACGCGCTGCGAGCGACGGGCTGCGAGGTGGTGGTGATCGGGGAGAGTCAGGACGAGGCCGAGGTGCGCGCTCGCGACCTCGTTCGCGAGCGCGGGCTCACCCTCATCCACCCCTTCGACGATGCCGATGTCATCGCCGGGCAGGGCACGATCGCCCTGGAGATCCTCGAGGACCTGCCCGACGTGCGCCTCGCCGTCGTGCCCCTGTCCGGCGGCGGGCTGATGGCGGGCGTGGCCCTGGCGCTGAAGTCGGCCGATCCGTCCGTGCGGGTGGTGGGCGTGTCGATGGAGCGCGGCGCTGCCATGGCGCTCAGCCTGAAAGCGGGCCGGCCGGTGGACACGGTCGAGGAGCCGACCCTGGCCGACAGCCTGCAGGGGGGGATCGGGCGCCACAACCGCCTCACGTTGCGCTGGATCGGGGAGCTGGCCGACGACGTGGTCCTGGTCAGCGAGGACGCCATCGCGCGGGCGATGCGCTTCGCTTTCGAGCACGACCGGCAGGTCCTGGAGGGTGCCGGGGCCGTTGCCGTGGCTGCGCTGCTGGAGGGCACCGTGCGCCCCGAGGGGGGGCCGGCGGTGGCCGTGTGTTCCGGCGGCAACATCGCCATGGAGCGGTTCCTCGGGGTCATCGAGGGAGCGGCGCCCGGAGCCCCGCCGGCGCGGGGCGGGGCGCCGGGCGAGGGCGAGCCGGCGGCGCGGGGCGAGGCCGGCGCCGGGGGCGTGGCCGCCGACCTCGCACCGGAGCCAGCGCCGGACGGGGGGGAGCCGACATGAGCGAGGAGCATGGCGTTCGCGTCGTCCACGAGAGGGACCTGAGGCGCCTCGTCGGGCTGGACGAGGAGGGGCTCGACGCGGTGCGCGAGGCGTTCCGCCGGCTCTCGGCCGGTGACGCCGTGCAGCCTCCGGTCATGCGCATCGACGTCCCCGAGCATCACGGCGAGGTCGACGTGAAGGGCGCGTACATCCGCGGGTTGGACAGCTTCGCGGTCAAGCTGTCCTCCGGCTTCTTCGACAATCCCGGACTGGGCCTGCCGACCGCCAGCGGCATGGTGGTCCTGCTCGACGCGCGCACGGGTGTGCCGCGCGCCGTGCTGCTGGACAACGGCTACCTCACCGACGTTCGCACCGCGCTGGCGGGCGCGGTCGCGGCCGACGCGCTGGCGCGTGCAGAGATCGACACGGTGAGCGTCCTCGGGGCGGGCTCTCAGGCGCGGTGGCAGGTGCGCGCGCTGATGCTGGTGCGCTGGCCGCGGCGGGTGCTGGTGTGGGCGCGCCGCGCCGCCAGCGCCGAGCGCTGCGCCGCAGAGCTCGGCGCCGAGCTCGGCCTCAGCGTCGAGGCCGTCGGCGATGCCGAGGACGCCGTGACGCACAGCGACCTGGTCGTCACCACCACGCCGTCCACGAGCCCGTTGCTCCTCGCGGACTGGCTGCGCCCGGGCATGCACATCACGGCCATGGGCTCGGATGCGGAGCACAAGCAGGAGCTCGAGCCCGAGGTGCTGCGGCGGGCCGACGTGCTCGTCGCCGACCGCCGAGCGCAGGGCCTGCTCATCGGTGAGATGCGCGGCGCGCGGGCGGCCGGCATCGATGTCGGAGACGAGCGCGTGGCCGAGCTCGGCGAGGTGCTCTCCGGCGCGCGCCCGGGGCGCACCTCCGCGGAGCAGATCACCGTCTGCGACCTCACCGGCACAGGCGTGCAGGACACGGCCATCGCGCGGCTGGCCGCCGCCCGCGTTGCGGCCGACGGCTGAGGCGCCGCGGGGCTGCCGCGCGCGGGCGACCGCACCGCCCGCGCCGGCGAGCCGCACGTCCCACGCGCCGCGCCTCGGGCCCGCATGGGCCCGGCCGCGAGCCGGGCGAGCTGCACGGGCCGCGCGGCGCCACGTGAACGGGCCGGCGCGAAGGCGCCGGCCCGGGAAGCGGGGTCATCCTCCGCTCGGCGGAGGGCTCACGTGGGGAGTCGAGGTCAGGTGAAGGGGTAGCGCCTCACTGCCCGTCGGCGTCGTTGTCGCCGCCCGCACCGTTGGCGGAGCCGTTGCCGACGCCGGTGCCGACGCCGACGTCCTCGTCGGGCGTCTTCGCCGGGGCGCCGCTGGCACCGCCGGCGGAGGGGGTATCGCCCGAGGGAGCGTTGCCGCCGGACGCCTGGGGCTGCTTGCGGAGGTCGTCGAGCATGCCGAGGAAACCGCCCGGGCCCTTGCCGCCGCCCGTGCGCACCTGGAAGCCGCCGATGGTGTCATCCGACGCGCCCGGCGCGACATCGACCTCGTTGCGCGAGCCGTTCATCCAGACGGTCGCGTGGTCGGCCGTGCGAAGGTGCACCTGGCGCGCCTGATTCGCTGCGTCTGGGGCGTCGGGTTGGTAGACGCCGACGACCACGGGCTGCCCCTGCTCGTCGTGCGTGAACAGGACCAGCGAGCCGTCGCCGTTGTGCGCCCGGTACAGCTCCTGGACCACGTCCTGGAGAGGCGTGGAGGACGACGTCCCGGAGGGCCCGGTGGTATCCGTCGCGATGGCGACCTGGCCCTGGGCCGCGGCCGCGGTGTCGAGGGCGAAGGTGGTGCCGCCGTCGCCGACGTCGATGACGACGTGATCGGCTTGCGAGATGTCTACGCCGCTCAGGGACGCCGCGTCGGTCGTGGCGAGCTGGGTGCCGCCGGCTCCGGGGACGCCTTGGTAGAACGTGAGCCGGGCCGCGGCGAGCGCCGACGCCGTGGCACCGGTGGAGGTCGCCTCCGAGCCGCCCTGGGCTGCGGCCGCCCCGAGGCCCGTCAGGGCCAGGCTCGCGAGCAGGGTGATGACCAGCCGTCGTTGCATGATCGTCCTTCCTTCGGGCCGCCCGTTGCGCCCGCGGGGCGCGCGGCAGTCGGGCCGAGTCGGTGCGGTGTCGTGGCGGCGCTGCGGGAGCGCCGCCCGATGAACGTCACGCTAGGACCGCTGTCGGTGAGAACTGCGAGACTCTTCTGAACCGGAGCCGCGAACGGCGTCCTGCAGCCGTGTTGCGGGGTCGATCGTGCCCAGGGCGCGGGGTCCGCCCGCACACTTGGGTGGCGCCAGGAGCATGTGCTATGCTCTTACGGCTCGACTGTGTACGGCTCGGCGGGCCGCCCGCGCTGCCACGCGAGGCTCGGGTGCCACGGGCCGTTGCCCGCATGCCGGCGGATCGGCCACGGCGGGCCCTGTAAGGAGACGCAAGGATGAAGCGGACGTATCAACCCAACAAGCGCAAGCGCGCCAAGACGCACGGTTTCCTCGTGCGTATGCAGACTCCCGGCGGGCGCAACGTCATCAAGCGCCGCCGCGCCAAGGGACGCAAACGCCTGTCGGTCTCGGATCGCTGACGCCGGCACGGGTCGTTCGTTCCCTCAAGGGCGACCGTGCCTTCCAGCGCCTACGCAAGGGGCGATCGGGTGGCGCAAAGCATCTCAGCCTGCGCTGGCGCCCCGCACAGCACGGCGATGTGCGGGTGGGGATCGTGGTGAGTCGCAAGGTCGGCAACGCCGTGGTGCGCAACCGCGTGCGGCGCCGCCTGCGGGAGGCGCTGCGTGCGCTGGCGGCCGAGGGCGTGTCCGCCTCGGCGTGCCGCGCCGGCGCGCCCTCGTTGGACCTGGTGGTGATCGCGCGGCCGAGCGCCGCGGAGGTGGATTTCTGGGAGCTGCGGCGAGGTCTCGAGCGCGCCTTCGTGCGGGCGGGCCTCCGGTGAGCGGGGTCGCGAGGGCCGTGGTGGTGGCGCCGATCCGCTTCTACCGCCGCTTCCTGTCCCCCCTGAAGGCGGCCCCGTCGTGCCGTTTCCATCCCACGTGCAGCGCCTACGCCATCGAGGCCATCGAGGTCCACGGGGTGCTCCGCGGAGGGTACCTCGCGGTCCGGCGCGTGCTGAAGTGCCACCCGCTCCACCCGGGAGGGTTCGACCCCGTTCCTCGCGCGGGCGCGCGGCCGGGGCAGGGCGAGGGGCGCGGCGGCGTCGACACGCCCACGGAGGTATCTTGAAGACCCTACGCTATCTCGTGTTGGCCCTGCTTCTGCTCGCCGGAACGGCGCAGGCGCGGATCGTGTTCGCCACGAGCGACTTCCCGACCAGCCAGTTCCGCAACCTCGACAAGGCGATGGGTAGCTGCGGCGGCGAAGGCGCGTCGTTCCTCTGCGGCCTCCGGGACGCGACCCTCACGCTGATCCCGACGAAGGGCGTCGACTACCTGTTCGACGACGCCGGCGAGCTCGTGGCGGCGTTCGCGAAGGTCCAGAAGGGTCAGAACTACAAGGACTACGCGCTCGACAACCGGACCAACCTGATCCCCGCCGATGCTTCGGTGCCGGGTCTCGCCGTGCTGATCGACGGCAGCTACCGCGCGCCCGAGAACGCCAAGGCGAGCTGGTCGAAGACCGGCGATACCGAGATCGAGGGGACCTTCAGCTACACGGCTGGCGACGTTCACGTCGAACGCCAGATGACGGTGAGCGCCGTGCGCGAGACGTTGCAGGTCAGCGTGACGGTGACGCCGGCTACCGCCGCGGGCGCGGGCCCGTCCGCGGGCGGGGCGACGCCGGGGACCGCCGCCGCGAGCGGTGGCTCCGCCGCCGGCGCGCCTTCGGGCGCTGCCACCGTGCAGCTCGCCGTCCCCGGCATCGGCAACACCGCGGAGCCGACCGTGAAGATCGGCCACGACGGTGACTTCACCCTCGCGCCGGCGGCGGGCACGAGCTATGCGCAACCGAGCTACGCGGCCCTGCAGAACAACAACAACAACACGGGTGACGCCATCATCCTCGAACCCGCCGAGGGCTCGCAGGGCGTGGCCGCCGAGTACCTGCGCCCCAACATGGTCGCGCTCACCGCGCAGGTGGGGCAGGACGGCACGGCGGCCCTCTCCGGCGCGCTCTACACCGGCCGTAACGAGCTCATCCGCTACGTGCAGGAGGGTTACCTCGACCTGCCGGGCTTGTTCCGCCCGAACATCCTCGGGCGCCTGTCGCTGGTCATCGTCCGGATCCTGCAGTTCATCCACCAGTACGTGGGTAGCTGGGGCCTGTCGATCATCGTGCTCACGCTCATGTTCCGCGCGCTCATCTGGCCGCTCATCGCCACCCAGACGAAGTCGATGTTCGGCATGCAGAAGCTCCAGCCGAAGATCCAGGAGCTCCAGAAGAAGTACAAGGACGACCGCGAGAAGCTCACCCAGGAAACGATGAAGCTCTACCAGGAGGCGGGCGTCAACCCCGCGGGCGGCTGCCTGCCGATCCTGCTCCAGATGCCGCTCTTCATCATCCTCTGGCGCGTGTTCGTGAACTTCGAGTTCAACCAGGGCTTCTTGTGGTTGCCCGATCTCGGACAGGCCGACCCGTACTACATCCTGCCGGCCCTGTACGTGGCGGTGATGGTGGCGACCTCGTGGTTCAGCGCGCGCGGCAACCCGCAGACGCTGCGCCAGTCGATGTTCATCAACCTGATCTTCGTCATCGTGATCATCAACTTCCCGGCCGGGGTGCTGGTCTACTATGTGGTATCAATGCTCGTGCAGGTGCTGCAGTACTGGATGTTGAGCCGCGATAATCCGGCGCCGGCCGTGGCCGCGCCGGTGAAGCGCGGCAAACGAGGCTGAGGAGCGCATGGACGACAACAACCTGGACAAGTACCTCGAGGACATCGGCATCAACATGGACGAGGACCAGGAGCAGGAGGCCCTGCTGCCCGAGGAGGACGCGTACGAGACTCCTCTCCCGGTAGCGGGCGTGGTGTCCCTCGACGGCTCGCCGCGCGAGCGCTGCGAGTCGTTCCTGGTGAGCCTGCTGTTGAACTTCGACCCCAGCTACGCCGTGGAGGTCGAGGAGATGGACGGGGGCGACCTGCGTGCCGAGATCTACGGTGGCGACCCCGGCAAGGTCATCGGCCGCGGGGGGCGCACGCTGGCGGCGTTGGAGTTCGTGACCAACGCCGTCGTGAACCGCGACGAGGCGTCGGCCCTGCGCGTGTCCATCGACGTCGGCGGGTACAAGCGGCGTCGCGACGAGCGCCTGCGCAACGAGGCGCAGAAGGCCGCGGGGCGGGTTCGCAAGACGGGGAATCCGGTCGAGCTCGAGCCCATGAGCGCGGGCGAACGCCGCGTGGTGCACATGGCGCTGGCCGACGACCCGGACGTGGTGAGCGAGTCGTACGGCGAGGGGAAGAACCGTCGCGTGGTGGTCAGACCCGCGTGATCGCGCCGCCGCTGCGGGCGGCGTTCCTCCAGCGCACCGGCGCCGGCCCGCAGGGTCGGCGCCGGTGCGCTGAGGGGCGGGCGTAGAATGCGGCATGCTCGAGCGCGTCCGTGAGGCGTGCGCGCGCGTCGCAGCGCGCGCACGCTACGTGCGCATCGTCGGGGACGTGCCCGCGTATGCGCGCTCTCTCGATCTCGCGGCGCTACGCGCTCCGGTGTGGGACGAGCGCTACCACTACCTCGGCGAGAGCGAGGCCATGGTGGCGTACGTCCTCGTTCTGGACACGATCAACTTCGGCTCCGGCTACTTCCCGGCGCTGCGCAAGCGACCCGGGTGCGGGGGCTACGCGACGGTCGCGTCGGCGCTGACCGATTGGTTCGTGGCGGCGGGGCCGCCGCCTGCGGAGGTCCTCCGCGCCCTGGACGCCGCCACCGTGGCCGACGTTCTCGGGCAGGACCTGGGCGACCCGCTCCGCGCGCGCCTGATGGAGCTTTACGCCGAGGCCCTGCACGGCCTCGGGGCGTTCGTAGGCGAGCGCTTCGGGGGCCACTACGATGCGGTGGTGCGGGCCGCGGGGCACAGCGCACAGAAGCTCGCCGCCCTGCTCGCCGAGATGCCTCTGTTCCGCGACGTGTGGTCCTACGACGTGTTCGAGGTGCCGCTGTACAAGCGCGCCCAGATCACCTCGTCGGATCTTTCGCTCGCCTTCGGCCGCGCGGGATACGGGGAGTTCAACGACCTGCCGTCGCTCACCATCTTCGCCGACAACCTCGTGCCGCACGTGTTGCACGTGGACGGGATCCTGGCGTACGCGCCCGAGGTGGCACACAGGATCGAGGTCGGCGAGCGGCTCGCTGCGGGCTCACCCGAAGAGGTCGAGATCCGCGCCGTGGCGGTGCACGCCGCCGAGCTGATGGTGGCCGCGCTCCGCTCCGACGGAGAGATCGTGACGGCGCGCGAGCTCGACATCGCGCTGTGGAACCGCGGACAGGCGGGCCGTTACCGCGACCGTCCGCGCCACCGGACGCTCACGACCGCGTACTGACGCCGCCCCGCGGGTGCACCGGCCGGCGGGTCCACCACGCCAGCGGGACGAGCAGGATCCACCACATCGTGGCGAGCGTGGGCGCCGCGAACGCGATCGGCAGGCTGCTCAGGAAGATCGCGGGCGCCGCCAACGAGCGCAGCGTCTCGGCGCGGCGCTGCGCGGGTGCGAGCGGGGCGGCCAGCAGCTCCGGCCGCCGCGCCGCGTACGCCCACAGCAGCCAGCGCGCGAGCCCGAGCGCCGAGACGCATGCCGCGTAGAACGCGACCGGGAAGGTCCCCGTTCCGGCGTGCGCCAGCACCGAGGTCGCGAAGGGCAGGAACGCAGCGAACAGCAAGAAGAGCAGGTTGAGCCGCAGGAGCGTCCCGTCGGCGGCGACCAGCATCCCGAAGAGTCGGTGGTGCGAGATCCAGAAGACGCCCAGCACCACGAAGCTGATGCAGAACGCGAGCAGGCTCGGCCACAGGGCCGCGACCGCGGCTCCGACGTGCGCGCTGTCCACGCCCTCCGGCAACCGGATGTCGATGACCAGGAGCGTGATGGAGATCGCGAGCACGGCGTCCGTGAAGAACACGAGGCGTTCGAAGGGGAGGGAGGAGCCGTCGCTCTTCGACATGTCGGGCCCCAGCTTAGCGCGCCCCTTCCGCCGCGGCGTGGGCCCGGGGCGCGTGCGCCCGCGGGCGCCGTAGAATCGCGTCGTGACCGACGTGATGACCGTGGGTGAGGCCCGCGCCCTCCTGCTTCGCAGGCTCGAGGCGGCCGCCGTGGCCAGCCCGGCGGCGGAGGCGACCGCGCTGCTGGAGGACGCCACCGGCCTCGGGCGCAGCGAGCTGCTGCTGCAGCCCGAGAGGCCGCTGTGCGCTCGGGAGCGGCTCCGCCTTCTCGCCTCGCTGCGCCGCCGCACCGCGCGCGAGCCGCTGCAGCACGTGCTCGGGCACGCGCACTTCTACGGTCTCGAGCTCGCCGTCGGGCCGGATGTGCTGGTGCCGCGGGCCGAGACCGAGCGGCTGGTCGAGCTCGTGTTGGCGGAGCTGCGGGGAGCCGAGGCGCCGGCGGTGCTGGACGTGGGCACCGGGAGCGGCGCGATCGCGCTGGCGCTCGCCGCGGAGCGCGCGGACGCCGAGGTGATGGCGACGGACGTGGCGCCGGAGGCGCTCGCGGTGGCGCGCGCCAACGGCGAACGCCTGGCGCTGCGCGTCGTCTGGGCGCGGTCCGATCTCCTGGCCGCGGGTGCGGTGGCGGCCTTCGCGGCCCGGGCGACGGCGGTCGTGGCCAACCTGCCGTACCTGCCGGAGGGCGATGTCGAGGAGCTCGAGCCCGAGGTGCGCGCCGATCCGGCCCTGGCGCTGTTCTCGGGTCGCGACGGCCTGGCGCACGCGCGGCGCCTCGTGAGCCAGGCGCGGGCGCTGCTGGCGCCGGGGGCCCTGCTGGCGCTGGAGCTCGATCCCCGCAACGTCGGCGCCGCGTTGCGCTGGTTCGCCCCGTGGAGGAGCGCGCGCATCGAGCGCGACCTGGTCGGCCGGCAGCGCTTCCTGCTCGCGCGCCGCTGAGGCGCTCGCGTGCGTTGCGTCCGGCGCCGTCTCAGCGACGCGCCACGTCGTTGCGCTTGGGGCGCTGCAGCGGCGGCACGTCGGGCATGTCGTCGCCCGCGTCGTTCGCCTCGGGGGGCCGGCCGGGTTGCGGCCGCGAGCGCCCGCCGAAGAGGCTGACGAGCACGAGCAGGCACGCGCCGATCACGATGCTCGCGTCGGCGACGTTGAACACGGCGAAGTCGAAGCCGCGCACGTGGAAGTGGATGAAGTCCACGACGTAGCGGACGCGGAGCCGGTCGATCATGTTGCCGAACGCGCCGGCCAGCACCATCCCGAGCGCGACCTGCGTACCCCGTCCGAGCCGCCGGGCGTTGCGCGCCAGGTAGATCGAGAGCGCGACCGTGACCACCAGCGACAGCAGGCCGAGGAGCAGCGTGCCGTCGAGAGTGACCGGTCCGAGCGGCACGCGAAGGTTCCGGAGCATCCCGAACGACGCGCCGTCGTTGCGGATGTGGACGAGGTGGAAGCCGAGCCCCAGGTCGATCTCGCGGCGGCCCTCCGGCAGCGAGCGAACGATCCAGGCCTTGCTGATCTGATCGAGGGCGACGAGGAACGCCGCGAGTACGAACGCCATCGCGCCAGTATACGGGTGGTGTCGCGGACGGTTCCGTCGCTGCCCGCGGCCGCGCCCGGCCCGACGTCGCATCCGCCACGTCGGGAGCCCCCGGGGGCCTCGGTATAGTGGGGTGCATAACCGTGACAACCTCCCGCCGCCGACGGTGCGGGCGCGGCGGAGCGTGGAGAGGCGGCCGGCATGCCAGCAACGCTGGAACAGGTACGGAAGCGCATCGAGCGCGGCGGAGGCGAGAGGTCGGAGGTCCTCGCGCGATTCGCGGACATCCTCTTCGACAAGGCCGACGAGACCTTCCTCGACGAGTTCGACAGCGACGGGCTCTATGCCATGGCCGCGGACGCCCTCGCGTTCCTCGGCGCGGGCGACGGCGAGGTCCCGCGCGTGCAGGTGTTCAACCCCAGCTTCGAGGCCGACGGGTGGGAAGCGCCGTACACCGTGGTGCGCCTGAGCCTGGAGGACCGCCCGTTCATCGTCGACTCCGTCCGCGCCGCCCTGCGCCGGGCCGGAGTCGAGCTGTTCCACATGCTCCACCCCATCGTCGCGCCCGTGCGCGAGGGCGGCGAGGTGGTCGGGTTCGACCCCAAGGAGGGGCGGGCCGCACGAGAGTCGATCGAGATCTACTTCGTCGAGCGACTCGAGGACGAGGCTCGGCGCGCGCAGCTCGAGGGCGAGGTGGCGCGCGTGCTCGACGACGTGCTGCTGGCGACCGGCGACTACGGCGCCATGTGCGACAAGGCTCGCGCCATGGGCGACTACCTGCGTGGACTGCGCAGGAAGAGCGCCCAGGGCTACTACCGCGAGCGCGGCGAGGAGCTCGAGGAGTACGCCGCGTTCGTCGACTGGCTCGAAGACGACAACTTCGTGTTCCTCGGTTACCGCGAGTACGACATCAAGGCCGTCGGCGGGGTGCGCTCCCTGCAGGTGACGCCGGACAGCGGGCTCGGGATCCTGCGCAAGGTGCGGGAGAGCGCCTACCAGGGACCGGTACCCATCGCCGAGCTCAGCGACGGCCTGCGCGAGCGGGTCACCGGCGGACGCGTGCTGATCGTGACGAAGACCAACGCGGAGGCCACCGTGCACCGGCCCGCACGGATGGACTACGTTGGCATCAAGAAGCTGTCGGAGTCGTGGCAGGTGCTCGGGGAGCAGCGCTTCCTCGGCCTGTTCACGAGCAAGGCCCACTCCACGCCCGTGGACAGCATCCCCATCCTTCGCCGGAAGCTGCGGCAGGTGCTCGAGCGCGACGACGCGATCCCCGGCTCGCACGACTACAAGGCCATCGTGTCGATCTTCAACTCGATGCCGCGCGAGGAGCTGTTCTGGTCGGACGCCGAGCAGCTCCACCGCGACATCCGCACGGTGATCGGGCTCGAGCGCGAGCGCGGCGTGCGCCTCACGGTACGTCCCGACCCCCTCGGCCGCGGCGTCGGCGTGATGGTGATCATGCCGCGCGAGAGCTTCAACGCGGACGTTCGCCGCGCCGTCCAGAGCTTCCTGGCCAACAGGCTCGCGGCGCGCCACGTCGACTACAACCTCGCCATGGGCGAGGACCAGGCGCAGGTGCGCTTCCACTTCTTCTTCACCACCGACCTGTCGCCGTCGGACATGGACATCAAGGGCTTGCAGCGCGAGGTCGCGGAGATCGCGCGCTCGTGGGACGACGAGCTTCGCGAGCGGCTCGTGGGAGCGCACGGCGAGCGCGAGGGGCGTCGGCTCGCGGAGCACTACGTCTCGGCCTTCGACCCCCGCTACAAGGCCGACACGGGCGCGGCGCTCGCGGTACGCGACATCGCCAACCTCGAGCGGCTCGAGGCGGACGCGGCGGCCGTGGACCTGTTCAACCCGGTGGACGAGCGCGGGGACGACGCCGCGACGCTGCTGCGCATCTACCATCCGGGACACGGCATGGTGCTGTCGGATGTGTTGCCGCTGCTCGAGAACCTCGGGTTCCGGGTGCTGGAGCAGATCCCGTACCTGCTCTCGATGGGCGACGGGCGCCTCGGCATCGACGTCTTCCGCGTCCAGGACGCAAGCGCCGCGCCCGTCGACGTGCGCGGGCGGCGCGAGCGCCTGGTGCACGCACTGCAGGAGCTCCTGCTCGGGCGCGCCGAGAACGACAGGCTCAACCGCCTCGTGCTCTACGGCGACCTGTCGATCCGCGACGTCGCGCTGTTGCGCGCGTATCAGATGGACTTCGCCCAACTCAACGCGGTCACCAGCCGGCGCTTCATCAACGACACGCTCCTCGCGCATCCGGACGTGGCCGGCCGTCTGGTGGCGTTCTTCCGGGCGCGCTTCGATCCCGCTTCGGAGGGCGACCGCGACGCCGCCCAACGAGCGGCGGGCGAGGCGGTGCTCGAGGCGCTCGCCGACGTTCGTTCCCTGCCCGAGGATCGCACGCTGCGCGGACTGCTCGACCTGATGCAAGCGACGGTGCGGACCAACTACTTCCAGGAAGAGGCGGCCATCGCGTTCAAGCTCGACTCCGGCAAGGTGGCGAGCATGCCGCAGCCTCGCCCGATGTACGAGATCGCCGTGGCCGCGCCGGGTGTCGAGGGCGTGCACATGCGCGGCGGCAAGGTCGCCCGCGGCGGGATCCGCTGGTCCGATCGCCCGGACGACTTCCGCACCGAGATCCTGGGCCTCATGAAGACCCAGATGACGAAGAACGCCGTCATCGTGCCGGTCGGCTCCAAGGGCGGCTTCGTGTTGAAGCGTCCGCCGGACGGGCAGGCGGCGTTGCGGGCGTACGTGCGGGAGCAGTACCAGGTGTTCATCCGCGGCCTGCTCGACCTGACGGACAACATGGTGGACGGACGGGCGGTGCATCCCGACGGCCTCGTGATCTACGACGACGACGACCCCTACCTGGTGGTCGCTGCCGACAAGGGCACCGCCACGTTCTCGGACCTCGCGAACGAGATCGCCGCCGAGTACGGGTTCTGGCTCGGAGACGCCTTCGCGTCCGGCGGCTCGCACGGCTACGACCACAAGGAGATGGGGATCACCGCTCGCGGCACGTGGGAGTGCGTGGGCCGGCACTTCCACGAGCTCGGCGTCGACGTGGCGTCCGAGCCGTTCACCGTGGTCGGGATCGGCGACATGTCGGGCGACGTCTTCGGCAACGGCATGCTGTACAGCGACACCATGCGGCTGTTGGCCGCCTTCAACCACATGCACATCTTCCTCGATCCCGACCCCGATCCCGCCGCATCGTTCGCGGAACGCAAGCGCCTGTTCGAGCTGCCACGCTCGTCGTGGAGCGACTACGACACCGCGCTCATCAGCGAGGGCGGCGGCGTCTTCGAGCGCAGTGCCAAGAGCATCGCGCTCGAAGCGCCCGTGCGCGAGATGCTGGGCGTCGAGGACGAGACCATGAGCGGCCAGGATCTCGTGCGCGCCGTGCTTCGCATGCCCGTCGACCTGCTCTGGAACGGCGGCATCGGAACCTACGTGCGGGCCAGCAGCGAGCGCGACGCCGACGTCGGCGACGCGACCAACGACGCGGTACGGCTCGACGCCACCGAGCTGCGCTGCCGCGTCGTCGGGGAGGGCGGCAACCTCGGCTTCACGCAGCTCGCCCGCGTCGAGTACGCGCGCGGCGGCGGCCGCATCAACACCGACGCCATCGACAACTCCGCAGGCGTCGACACGTCGGACCACGAGGTCAACCTCAAGATCCTGTTGCAGCCCCTGCTCCGCTCTGGGGAGCTGAGCATCCAGCAGCGCAACCGGCTGCTGAGCGACATGACGCAGGAGGTCGCCGCCCTGGTGCTGCGCGACAACGACCAGCAGTCGCTGGCGTTGAGCCTGGCGGAGCGCCGGAGCCAGGGCGATCTGCCGCTGTTCGAGTCGCTGATCGACGACATGGCGGAGCGGGGCGAGCTGAACCCGCGCGTCGAGTTCCTCCCCACCACGCGTCAGATGCAGGAGCGTCAGCGCGCCGGCGAGGGGCTCACGCGGCCCGAGCTCGCGGTGATCATGGCGTACGTGAAGATGACGCTCTACCGCGGCCTGCTCGAGGCGGACGCGGTCGACGACGAGCACTTCCGACACTACCTGCTGGAGTATTTCCCGAAGGCCGTGCGCGGCCGCTTCGAGGATGGCATCGCGCACCACCCGCTGCACCGCGAGATCACGGCGACGCAGGTGACCAACACCGTGGTGGACCTGTTGGGTCCGAGCTTCGTCCACCGCGCCGTACGCGACAGCGGAGCCGACGCGATCGAGGTGGTGCGCGCGGCCCTCATGGCGCTCGAGATCCTCGACGCGCGCGAGCTCGCGGGGCACGTCAAGGAGGTCGGCAGCACGCTGCCGGCGCACGCCGAGTACGAGGCGCTGCACCAGCTCGTGCGCGCCGTCGAGGGCGTCGTGAGCTGGATCTTGTTCAACGATCTCGCCGGGACCGACACGGGCGCATTCGTCGGCGCCTACCGGGGTCCGCTGGCCGCCCTGCGCAGCGGCATCGAGGGGTTCCTGCCGGGACCCGAGCGACGCCGCTTCCGCGCGCGCGTCAAGCAGCTCGGCAAGCTGGGCTTCGGCGACGCGACGGCGGGGGAGATCGCCAGCATGGACTACCTCCCCACGAGCGTGGGCGTGATCGAGGTCGGTCGCCAGACGCATACCGGTCTCGACGAGGCCGCGCTGCGCTTCTACGCGCTCGGGGAGCGCCTCGGCCTAGGCTGGCTGCGCGACGCGCTGGGCGAACTGAGCGTCGCCGGCACCTGGGAGAAGATCGCCGCGGTCGGGCTCGTGATGGACCTGCGCGAGGCGCAACGCCGGATGGCCGTCGCCTTCATCGAGGCGCGCAAGCAGGATGCCGGCCTCGGCGCCGAGGGGTTCCTCCAACGGCAACCCGGCCTGCTGCGGCGTTACGACCAGGCGCTGAACGAGCTCAGGGAGCCGGGCGCACTGACGTTGGCGGCCGCGGCCGTGCTGGTGCGCTTGCTCGAGCAGGCGCAACGGGGCATCGCGCGCGGGTCGGCGGCCGGGCACGGCGAGATCGACGCTTGAGGGGAGCCCGCGCGCCCGAGGCTCGCGGGGTGCCGCCATGGGCGGTGGATCGCGGGCGCCGCGCCGTGGCCGGCGGGAAGGGTCAGGGTGCCTGCCGGGGCGTGGCGCCGTGCGCCACGCCCGCGCGGGCGCGTTCGCGCACGTAGGCGCGCAGCACCGCGTCCAGCCGCTGCAGGCCGGCGGTCGTCGCGCGCAGCGTGCCGGCGTCGCGTTCGAGGAGGTCGTGGCGCAGCGCATCGCGCAACCAGACGGGGGCCAGGTCGCCGGGCCGCAGCCCCGTGACGCGCTCGAGCGCCGTGAGGTCCACCCCCTCGCGCGTGCGTAGGCCCGTCAGGAGCCGCTCCAACACGACCTCCTCGGCGTCGAGCGCCGACGCCTCGGGCTCCGCGCCCGCGAGCCACCCCCTGAGGTCGGGGTTCCGCCGCCGCACCCCGTACGCGCCGCCGTCGGGCAGCAGCGACGACGCCGACGGGCCCACCCCGAGGTACGGCAAGCCCCGCCACGTACGGAGGTTGTGCACCGCCTCCTCCCCCCGGCGCGCGTAGTTCGACACCTCGTAACGCTCCAGTCCGAACGGCGCCAGCAGGGCCGGCGCGGCCTCGAAGTCGTCGGCCTCGCGCTCCGGATCGACGCGGACCCCGCGCAGCGCGAAGGGCGTGTGCGGCTCCACGGTGAGCGTGTACACGCTCATGTGGCCCACGCCGCTCCCGGCAAGCCGGCGAAGATCCTCCGCCGCGTCCTGCCCGGGCACGGCGGTGATCACGTCGGCGTTCACCCGCAGGCCCGCCGCCAGGGCCGCCTCGATCGCGGCCAACCCCTGCGCGCCGTCGTGGCGTCGCCCGAGGAAGCGCAGCACCGGGTCCTGGGTGCTCTGCACTCCGATGGAGAGGCGCGTCACCCCGGCGGCACGCCAGCGTTCGGCGCGCGCGCGGTCGAACGTGAGGGGGTCGGCCTCCAGGGTGGTCTCGACGGCGGCGGGGAAGCCCCACGCCGCCCGGATCGCCTCGAACACGCGGTCGAGCTCGCGATCGTCGAGGTGCGACGGCGTTCCGCCGCCGAGGTACACGGTGTCGAGCGATCCCGGATAACGCTGCGCCAGCCGGTGGATCTCGTCCTCGAGTCGCGCCAGGTAGCGTGCGACCAACCCCTCGTGACGGAGCATCTTGTGGAAGTCGCAGTAGGGGCACACGCTCGGGCAGAACGGTACGTGAAGGTACAGAGCGCGGACCACGTCGCTTCCAGCCTACCGGCGCGGCGGGGGAGGCGGGCCGCGTAGCGCGACGCACATCGTCACGCCCGTTGCCGTTCGCCGGTGGTATACCGGGCGGGTACCACGAACGGGTGGCCGGCAAACCGGGCACGGCGCGGATGCGGGCACCCGACGTCGGGCGGCCGAGGCGACGAGGTCGACGACGCCGGGCCCGTGTCCGGCCCGCCGGCGGCACCACTCCGGCACTCGGGAAGGAGACGCATGTGAGCGACGCCAAGGTGAGCGCCTCGCGCCGCCTCATCCGGCGCGGCGCGGGGGGCCGCGCGCCCGGAGGCGGCGGCCGATGCGCCGTGTGCGCCCTGCTGCTCGTGCTGGCCGTGGGGCTCATGCCGTCGGCGCGGGCGCAGCAGACCGAGGAGCCCGCGCCCGCCCCCAGCCTCGACGACTGGGCCGTGGCCCCGGGCTACCAGCTCGACATCGTGGGCGACGGCCTGGTCATGCCGTCCTCGCTCGCGGCGGTGCCGGATCCGGGGGACGGCCCCGACGCGCCGGTGCTGTTCATCGCCGAGCTGCAGGGGCGCATCAAGGAGCTGCGGCGCGACGGCAGCATCGTCGAGTTCGTCGATGTGTCGACCGTGGGGGCACAGACGACCGCCTTCGACGGCCCGAGCCAGCAAGGGCTGGCCGGCGTGTGCCTCGACCCGGCCGACGGTTACGTCTTCGCGACGTTCACCGATCCCGACGAAGGCGGCGTTCTGCGCAACCACATCATGCGGTGGACGGTGACCGCCGGCTCTATGGCGGGTGCGCCCTCCGACGGTCGCGAGCTCGACCCGATCGTCAACCGCGAGCAGGCGGCACCGGCCCACCAGATCGGCAACTGCCAGGTCGTCGGCCGGCGCCTCTACGTCGGCGTGGGCGACGGCGGCAACCCGTCGGCCGCGCGCCGCCCGGACGTCCTGCTGGGCAAGGTCCTGTGCCTCGCCGTCGACGGCGGTCCTTGCGGCGACGGGCCGTGGGCGGCCTCGCCCACCGACACCGGGCCGTCGGCCTACGTCTGGGCGCTGGGTTTGCGCAACCCGTTCGCGCTCCAGGAGGTCGGCGACCGCCTCTACGCCGCGATGAACGGCATCGACATCGACAGTTTCCTGGACATCCGGCGGGGCGGCGATTACCTCTGGGCGGGGACGGACCAGCAGGTGGCCGCCGCGGCCGACCAGATCTTCGTGCCCAGCATCTCGCCCGTGCAACTCACCTACGTCCCCGAGGACGCGCCGGCCGTGGGTCCCGATCAACGAGGGCATTTCCTGTTCGCCGCGTTCGGCGGCGACCAGGGCACCAGCCCGGGCGTCGTCGAGGTGACGCCGGGCAAGGCCCCGGGGGAGCGCGTGCTGCCGTCGTTCCTGCTCGAGTACCGCGGCGCGTCGCCGAACCACACGGCGGGGATCGCGCTCATGCCGGACGGGGTGTACGTCGCGCCCCTCATCCCGCCTGCCGCGGGCAAGGCGGGCCTGTTGCGCCTCCGCTACGCTCCCGAGCAGGCGCATCCCGTGACCGTGGCCCAGCGCGGTTCGCTGCTGGCGGCCGGCAACGAGACCGTCTTCGATCGCATCGGTTGCACCGGGTGTCACGCGATCAACGGCGTAGGAGGGGGCATCGGGCCGGCGCTCGATCGCTTCGGCATCCGCTGGCGCCTGACCCAGCGGCTCAACGCGTCGGGCTACGCGGACCAGGTGGCGAAGGTGGACCAGCGCACCGACGCGCCCTACCCGTCGCTCCGCGACGAGCGCCACGCGGTGCTGCAGGCCCACGGGCTGAACCGGACCTGGGTATGGCTCGAGAGCTACCTGCAGAACCCGAAGTTCGACAATCCGGACGTCGCCATGCCCAACCTCGGCCTCACGGCGGAGCAGGCCGACGAGGTGCGAACCGCGCTGTTCCGCAGCGTGAACCTCAAGCCGCCCGGTCACCACCAGTCCCTATGGCGACGGGCCTACGCGAAGGTCATGGGCGCGCGTAAGGTGTTCGGCGTGGGCACGGCGTTCGGGCTTGCCGTCGGCGTGCTGCTCACCGCGCTCGTCGCCTGGGCGATCGCGGCTCGCCGTCGGCGCGGCGCGGCGGCCCGCGGTTGAGCTCGAGCGGGCGGCGGCGAAACGCAGGAGGGGGCGCCCCGGTGGGCGCCCCCTCGTTCGCGTTCGGTGCGAGCGCGGCCTAGTTGTTGGTCGGAAGGTCCTTGAGCTGGTCCGTGAGGATCTCGTTGGCCGTCGCGTTGGCGGCGTCCAACGTCTCCTGCACCGGGGCGCCGCCGACGATCGCCGACATGTCGCTGGCGATCTCGTCACGCACGAAGTCGTAGCCGGGGACCGGGGGCTCGGCCGTGCCGTACTTCAGCAGGTCGAACGCGGTCTTGTAGCCGGGGTTGGCGTCGAAGTAGTCGGTGAGCTCCGCAGCGACGCTCTGACGCACCGGGAAGTACTCGCTCGCCTTGGCCCAGCGCGCCTGGATGTCCGGGCTGGTGTAGTACTTGATGAACAGCCAGGAGGCGAGGTCGGCTTCCTTCGAGTGACCGGCCGGGATGCTGACGCTGGCGCCGTAGATGTTCATGACCGGGTCCGGCGTCGTGTGGGGGATGGCGGCGACGCTCCAGTCGAAGCTCGCACCGTCGTTCACGGCGCTGGCGTAGAACGGAAGGCCCGACGAGGAGCCGACGGTGAACAGGGTGCGTCCGGCGCCGAAGTCGGTCTGGTCGCCGTAGTTCTCCGTCACCAGGGTGGCGCAGCCGTCGTCGAACATCCCCTGCATGAAGGTCCACGCCTGCACGGCCGCGTCGCTGTTGAGCGTGAACTCGTTGGCGGCATCATCGAAGATGTTGCCGCCGAAGGCGAACGTCCAGCTCGCGAAGCGGCTCGCGTCGATCGACAGCTCGTAGCCCAGGGAGCCCGACGTGGTGGCCGACGAGAAGGGGTTCTTGGTCGCCGCGCAGGCCGCCTCCTTGAACTGGTCGGGCGTCGTCGGCGGGCCGTCGAAGCTGATGGCACCCGCGTCCCGTAGCTCGGCGAGCCAGTCGGCGTTGTAGTACAGCACCTCCATCGAGCGGTTCGGGGCGAGGCCGAGGCGTTCGCCGTTGAAGCTCGGGAAGATGTCGGACTTGAAGAAGCCCGGGAAGAAGTCCTGCCGGTCGGCGTCGGACAGGCCCCACTTGGCCGAGTCGACGAGCGGGTTCATGTCGACGAGCCCGTTCACGAGCTGGTAGGTGGCCGCCTGGTTCTGGTAGGCCACGACGATGTTGGGGGCGTCCGCGGTGCCGAGGAGCGGCAGCATCTTCTTGAAGATGTCGCTGTAGCCGCCCTGGTACTCTGCCTGCACCGTGATGCCGTACTCGTTGGTGTTGTTGAAGTCGTCGACGATGGCGTTCAGCGCGTCCTCGCGCTCCTGGCTGTGTTGATGCCAGAACACCACGGTCTGACCGCTAGGGTCGACGTTCTCGTAGCTCTCCTGGGCGACCGCCGCCCCGGTGAGCGCCAGGACGGCCAGCGCCGCCCCCAAGATCCATGGTCCTCGTCTCATGCCCTTCTCCCTTCCGCGTGCTTCGGTGGCGTCTCGCACCGGCGCCGCCGCGTGCACGGTTCGCCGGCGTCCCTCGCTCGAACGGAGACCATCCCCGTCGATGCCGTGGTGTATGGGCCGACGCTCGTCATCAGCCCTTGAGGCCCGAGGTCGCGATCCCCTCGGTGAACTGCTTCTGCGTGAAGAAATAGACGACCAGGACGGGCAGGATCGTGATGACGGCACCCGCCATCAGCAGGTGCGTCTGCGGCCCCGCCTCCGTGATGAAGGTGTACAGGCCCACCCCGAGCGGGCGCCACTTGGGCGTGGTGGTGACCAGGAGCGGCCACAGGAACTCGTTCCAGGTCCGCACGAAGGTGAGCAGCGTGGCGGTCATCATGACGGGCTTGCTCATCGGGACCACCACCGACCACAGGAACCGCAGGTGCCCGGCGCCGTCCATCCGGGCGGCGTCCCACAGCTCGTCCGGGATGCCCATGAAGAACTGGCGGAACAGGAAGATGATGAACGCGGTCGACAGGAACGGCACCGTCAGCGCCGGCAGCTTGTTGAGCCAGGACCCCCACGGCAGCACCTCCCCGCGCACCATCAGGAAGTTCGGGATGAAGGTCACGGTGCTGGGGATCATCAGCGTGGCGAGCAGCACCATGAAGATCGCCTCCCGCCCCGGGAAGCGGATCTTCGCGAAGGCGTACCCGGCGAGGGTGCAGGTGATGAGGGTACCGAGGATGATGATGGCCGAGATGACCACGCTGTTGCGGAAGTACAGCGCGAAGTCGGCCTCGGTCCACGCCTTGCTGTAGTTGACCCACTGGGGCGAGGCCGGCAGCAGGCGCCGGTTGATGGTCTCTCCCAACGTCATCAGCGAGGTGGAGGTCATGTACAGGAACGGCGTGACCGAGACGAGCGCGCCGACCGTCAGCAGGAAGTAGACGGGAAGGTGGGCGACCTTGAACTCGTAGGGCTCACGCTGCGCGCGGCTACGGCGTCGCGCGGCCTCCCCCGTGCCGGGGGCCGCGGCGCGTGCGCGCGGGCCGACGCTATCCATTGCGCGCGCTCCGGCCGAAGAGGCGGTTCTGGTAGAGGGTGAGCACCAGGATGATGGCGAACAGGATCACCGACTGGGCCGCCGCGAGCGACCAGTTGTTGCGCTTGTAGAAGGTGTCGAAGATCACCACGCTGGCCGTGTCGACGGCGTCGCGCACGGGAGGCGTGCGCATGACGTAGATGTGGGTGAAGGCCTGGAACGTGCCGATGAATCCGAGCACCGTCAGGTAGAAGGTGACGGGGGAGAGCAGGGGCACGGTGATGTGCAGGAACTGCTGGCGCCCGTTGGCGCCGTCGATCGAGGCCGCCTCGTAGAGCTCGTGCGGTATGTTGCCGAGACCCGCGAGGAAGATGACCGCGTTGTAGCCCGTGTAGGTCCAGATCCCGAAGATGATGATCGTCACCAGCGCGAGGCTGGGGCCGGCCCAGAAGCCCGTGATCGTCCCGACCCCGAGGCGGTGCAGCAGGGGTCCGAACAGCACCTCCACCAGCGGACGCGTCTCGAACAGCCACTTCTGCGGTTGGATGTGCAGCGTGTGCAGGATGGTGTTCGCCAGGAACTCCGGCCGCGGGCTGAAGATCGCGCGGAACACGGCCGCCCCCGCCACGGCCGGAGTGACGTAGGGCAGGAAGTACAGCATGCGGAACAGCTCCTGGCCGCGGATGCGCTGGAACAGGAGGCTGGCGAGCACGAGCGCCAGGACGATCTGGACGGGGACGCTGCCGAAGCCGTAGTAGACGGTGCGCTCGAGCCCGAGCAGGAAGTCGTCGTTGCCGCTCGCCTTCATGCTCGACCAGCCCAGCGCGACCGCGACGCCGGCCCCGATGAGGACCAGCGCCCCGAGGGCCTGCGCTCCCCGCCGGAGCCCGACGCGTCCGCCGCGGAAGGCGTCGGTCCAGATCCAGTGCGCCACCAGCACGAGCAACAGGCCGCCGAAGAAGGCTGCGGCCGCGCCCCAGTTGCCGACGGTGCTGGTGTAGTTGTCGAGACCGAGGAACGAGCTCTTGCGGATGCGCCACCGGAACAGGCTCATGTAGATGGCGTAGCCGATCGGGAACAGCCCGAAGATGCCGATGACCGCCACGGCCGGAAGGATGAACAGGTAGCCCGTCATCCACTCGCGCGAGACGCGCCGACGGCCGCCCACGCGGGCGGCCCGGGGCGGCGCGGAGGAGCCAGGGATCAGGGACATGATGCTCGTTCGCTCATCCTCTCGGGCCCATCCGGACGCTCACCGTAGCCGCGTCCTGTCAGCGGCGGGTCAGGTAGCCGTCACCGAAACGGCCGCCGCGCGCAACGAGCGGGGGCGTCCGTGGTGTGGCGGTCCAGCGTCCCGGTTCCGTGTCACCGCGGTCAGTATAGCTTGCCTGCGCGGCTCCTTCCGTGGGGCCGCGGCGCCCCCCGGGCAGGGGTAGAGTGCAGCGTGACAGACGTTCGACAGGTACTCCGCCCGATCCGTGCGCCTGGTGTGGAGGCGGCCGCGACCTCGCCCCGCGCGGCCGCGGGCGGGGCCTCCGCGCGGGCGGCCGCCGCCGGCTCGGGCGGCGGTTCGGGGCGGGGCGGTTCGGGTGCGTGTGGCTCGGGGCGGGGCGGTTCGGGGCGTGGCGGTTCGGGTGCGGGTGGCTCGGCGCGTGGCGGTTCGGGTGCGGGCGGTTCGGGTGGCGGTCGTTCCGGTGCGGGTGGTCCGGGTGGCGCGGGGCCGGCGCGGGGGCGTGGCGGCGGCGGTTCGCCGCGCGCCGGGTCCGGTGGCGGTGGGCGTGGGCCCGGTGATGGGCGTGCGGGCCCCGGCGGCGCTGCGCGCGGCGCGGACGCGCCCGTCTTCGAGGTCGAGGTGCTCGAGGGGCTCGAGCCGCTGGCCGCCGCCGAGCTCGCGGCCGAAGGCGTGAAGATCGTGGCGCAACATCCCGGTGGGCTGCGCGTGCGCACGGCGGACGCCGCCGTCCTCCGCCGGTTGCGACTCGCGGTCGCCGTCTACCGCTCCCTGGCCTTCCCGGTGCCCCGGCCGAAGGCGCTGCTCGGCGACGAGCACTTCCGCGTGCTGCTCGATGCCCTGCGTCCGGGCGGTCCGGAGGCGCCGGACCGCATGCAGCGCTTCCGTTTCGCCGCCGCAGGCAGCGACTCGCCCGTCTTCCGCCGGCTCGCCGCGGCGTTGGAACGCGGCACGGGGTTGCGCTACGAGGCGGACGAGGGGGAGTTGCTGCTGCGTGTCCGGCCCGACCCGCACGCCGATGGCTGGGAGGTCCTGGCGCGCCTCACGCCGCGCCCGCTCTCGGCGCGCGCGTGGCGGGCGTGCAACCGGCCGGGCGGTCTCAACGCCACCGTCGCGGTCGCGATGAACGACCTCGCGGAGGTCCGGGCGAACGACCGCTACGTGAACCTCATGTGCGGCTCGGGCACGCTGGCCATCGAGCGCCTGCTGGCGGGCGAGGCCGCCTGCGTGGTGGCGCTGGATTCTCAACCGGACGCGGTCGGCTGCGCGCGCCGCAACCTCGAGGCCGCGCGGCTCGGCGACCGCGTCGACCTGCGGCTCGACGACGTGCGCACCTTCGCCCCCGATGGCGCGTTCGACGTCCTGACGGTCGACCTGCCGTGGGGGGACGCGGTGGGAGACCACCGGGCGAACGCCCGGCTCTACCCCGAGGTGTTGGCCGCCGCGGCGCGCGTGTCGGCGGCGGACGCCCGCCTCGTCGTGCTGACCCACGAGCTGCGGCTGTTCGAGGCCGCGTTGCGCGACCAGGCCACCTGGCGGGTGGACCGAGACCTTCACGTGGCCCATGGCGGCCACCACCCACGCCTGGCGCTGCTGCGCCGCTGAGCCCGCCCTCGTCGCGTCGCCCGAGGGGGGCGCGGGCGGCGCTCGGCCCCGTGGTAGACTTCTCGCGTGAGAGTCGCGTTTTGTCGGCCCGGTTCGCGCGTGGTGGAGCGCCCGCGGGCGCGCGCCCGAGGCTCGGCCCGCGCGCGCGCGGGCACGCGGGGCAGCGCGCGCCCGGCGGCGCCCGGGAGCGGGATCCGATGAGCGTGCGTTCGATCCGCCCCGGCTGGTACCTCCTCGCCGCCCTCGCGATCTACGCGGTCGTCGTCACGGTGATGCTTCGCGGCGCGCAGCACGAGGCGCGCTCGCTTCGGATGGGCGGGGCGGTCGTCGTGTCCGACGCGGCGTCGGCGCGCGCGGACGGGCCGGCGGCGGCCGGCGCCGTCGCGGGCGCGGTGGCGTCCGCGCCCGACGGCCTGTGGTTCCCGATACCGGGTGCGGAGTTGCCGCGCGACGACGCCCACCTGCCGGGCTCGGCGCGCCCGTACCGCAACGGCGTCAGTCAGGGCTTCGATTTCTACGACGGCGACGCGGGCGTGCCGATCGTGTACGGGACGCCGGTGGTCGCGTCGGCCGCCGGAGAGGTGATCCGCGCCGATCGCGCGTACGCCGAGCGGAGCCCATCGGACTGGGCGACGCTGCTCGCACGGGTCGCGCAGGACGGGGCCGACGCCACCCAGCTCGACGAGCTGCGCGGCCGTCAGATCTGGATCCGTGTGCCCGACGGGCGCGTGTTGCGCTACGGGCACCTGTCCTCGGTGCGCGACGGGATCGTCGAGGGGCGCAGGGTGTACCGGGGCGAGGTCGTCGGGTACGTCGGGAACTCCGGCACCGACGACGGCGTTGCCGGGAGCCGGACCGGCGTACGACTCCACTTCGAGATCTGGGACGGCGCGGACTACTTCGGCGAGGACCTCACCTCGCAGGACGTCCGGCTCCGCGCCGCGTCCGTGTTCGCGGGGCCGTGAGCGTGGCCGACGAGCGCAGGCCCCCGATCGCGCCCCGCAACGAGCGGGAGGTGACGGCCCTGGAGGTGTTGTGGCGCAACACCTGGGTCCGCGGCGTCACCTACCTGGTGCTCGCGGTGGTGCTCCTCGTCGTGCTCTGGCGCCTGCGCGGCGGCTACGCGTTCGCGCTGCAGGTCGGCATCGTGGGCTTCGTCATCGCGTACATCCTCAACCCGGTGGTGGAGGCGCTCGTGCGCGTCCGCATCCGGCGCCCGTTCGCCGTCGTCATCGTGTACCTCCTGCTGCTCAACGTGGTCGTGCTCGGGTCGGTGTTGCTGAGCCAGGTCGTGAGCGAGATGGGGCGCTTCGTGAACCTCATCCCCACCTCGTTCGAGCGCTTGGGCTCGCTGTTCACGCACGTGCAGCTCTGGTTCGTCGGGGTGGTGGCGAACCTGCCCGACGTCCTGTCCAGCCGCTTCGGCGTGCAGGGCAGCGAGACGCAGATCTCCCAGCAGGTGCAAGACCAGCTCGTGAGCTTCCTCACGCAGCTCGTGCAGAGCCTCAACAAGCTCCTGGAGCAGATCATCGCGGGCGGCCCCAGCTTCCTGCTGAGCGGCGCCACCGCCGTCATCTCCACCACCTTCCAGGTCGTGCTCGTGTTCCTCGCGAGCGCCTACTTCCTGTACGACTTCCCGAAGTTCACGGCCAACTTCCGGCGCTTCGTGCCGGTGCGGTGGCGCCCGCTGTACGCCGACCTCAGCGAGAAGGCCGACCGCGCGGTGGGGGGCTACCTGCGCGGCCAGCTCCTCATCACCCTCACCCTCGGCATCCTCATCTGGCTCGGGCTGACCATCATCGGCGTGCCCCTCGCGACCGCCATCAGCTTCCTGGCGGCGATCTTCAACCTCGTGCCGTACCTTGGGCCGATCATCGGCGTGACGCCGGCGGTGTTGCTCGGCCTCACCGTGAGTCCGCTGACCGCGGTCCTGGCCATTTTCGTGTTCCTGCTCGCGAACCAGCTCGAGAGCCACATCCTGTCACCCATCATCCTGTCGCGCTCGACGGACCTGCACCCGGTCACGGTCCTGCTGGCCATCCTTGCCGGAATCGGCCTGATGGGGCTGGTCGGGGCGCTGCTGGCCGTCCCCACGGTCGCCCTGGTGAAGCTGGTGCTGGAGGAGTACCTGCTGACGGGCGAGGCCTACGCCACCGTGCCTCCGCCGCTGAGCGACGACACCGACGACCTGCGGTAGCCCGGCGCGCCGGGCCCGGCGGGCTCAGCCAGACGCGTCGGCGTTCCGGGGCTGCTGCTTCCTGCCGTACATGAGGGCGTCGGCGCGGCGCAGCAGGGCCTCGCGGTCCTCGCCGTCGTCGGGGTACGACGCGATGCCTACGCTCGTCGCGAGCGTCATGCCGCGGACCTGCACCCCCTCGATCCGTCGCGCGAAGCGCTCGCCGGCGCGCCGCGCGTCGACCGGCCCCACCTCCGGCAACAGCACCACGAACTCGTCGCCGCCCCACCGGAAGGCGCAGTCCGAGGCGCGCTGCTCGCGCTCGAGCACCCCGGCGACGGCCACCAGGGCCTCGTCGCCGGCCTGGTGACCCAACCGGTCGTTGACGCGCTTGAAGTTGTCGAGGTCGAGCATCACGACCGCGAGCGGGTGCTGGTAGCGCCGCGCGCGCAGCAGCTCCTCGTCGAGGCGCCGGTTGAAGCCCTCGCGGTTCCCGAGACCCGTCAGCGGATCGGTCACCGCGGTGCGCCGCAGCGTCGCCACGTAGGCCGCCTGGCGCAGGATCGCTCCGACCTGTTGGGCGTACGCCTCGGCGAGGCGCAGCGCGGTCGTGCCGAAGGCGTCCTCGCGGGTGAAGCTGTCGAGGTTGAGCAGGCCCACCACCTCGCCGTGGTCGGTGATGGGAGCGCAGATGTTGGCGCGGATCTCCTGGACGCGCGCTGCCTCCGTCGCGTGGAAGCCGCGCCGCAGGCTGGCCGCCGCGCTGCGCGGGGCGATCGCGGCGCCGGTGAGCATGCGCGGTACGCCGCGGCGGTAGTCGTCGGTCTCGTGGCCGTACCACAGCAGCCCCTCGTCCTCGGTGACCGCTCCGAACTCCTGGAGCTTGTCGAGCTCGAAGCCCACCGTCGCCGCGAAGCGGAAGCCGTCGGGGCCCCGTACCAGGATCGAGGCAGCCTCCACGCCGGGGATGAGGCGCACGGCGGACTCCGCGGCGCGGCGGTAGAGGCCGGGGGCGTCGTCGGCGCGGGCCAGTCCGCGCATGACGTCGAGCATGGCGAGGAGCTGTCGGTTCAGCGTCGCGCGGTCCAGCACCACACCGAGCGAGCCGGCGATGATCTCCAGGGTGCGCCGCTCGGCCGCCCCCCACGAGCGTGCGCCATGGGACTGGCCCAGGATCAGCAGCGCTTGCATCTCGCCGGCGGCGCTGACGATGGGCACCACCGCCACGGAGGCCGCCCCCCACAGCTCCCGCAGCCGGGACAGGCGCTCGGGCGCGCTTCCCTCGCCGATCACCGTGATGGTCTTCGACTCCCATGCCTCGAGGGCCGCCCCCGCCAGCTCGATGCCGGCGGCCAGGCTGCGGCGGAGCGACGCAGGCACGTCGCCGCTCACGGCCAGCGGGCGCAGCAGGCCGGCGCGCAGGACCACGACGAGGCCGTCGTCCAGCCGCAACGCCGGCAGCACCTCGTCCAGCGTGATGGCGGCGGCCTCCCGCGCTCCCTCGGCGCGCAGCAGCCGCTGGTTGAGGCGCCCGAGGAACTCCTGGGCGCTCCTCTCACGCTGCACCGCTTCGAGCGAGGCGAGGCGGACCATGACCTCCTCGACGATCTGCACGAAGGCGCGCAGGGTGCGACGGTCGTCGGCCGCGAACGCATGGGGCTCCGCGTGCTCCACGTTGACCACGGCCCGCACACGGCCGTCCACGCTCACCGGCAGCGCGAGCTCGCTGCGCGCCTCCCCGGCCGACGCGATCCCGACGTACGCGGGTTCGAGCAGGGTGTCGCCGACGTACTGCTCGGCGGCGCTCCGGGCGGCGCGTCCCGTCACGGACGTGAGCGGGATGCGGTATCCCGGCGCCACGTCCCATCCGAGGCTCGTGCGCAGCACCATGGCGTCGGCCGCGGGCACGAACACGTCGGCGTGGGCGAAGTCGAGGATGTCCGACAACAGCCGCGGAACGCTCTCGAGGAGCTCGTCTTCGGAGCGCGCGTGATGCAGCTCGAGCGCCGCCTCGCGCAACAGGCGGGCGCGCGTCTCGCTGGCGTGCGCGTGCGCCTCGGTCGCCTGCCAGAGCGAGAACAGGTTGTGCCCGGCGGCGCTCGCGAGCAGCATGGCAAGGGCCAGGCCGGCGAGCGGGAGCCATGGGCCGCCGACGACCGCGAAGGCGCCGTTGACCCACGCCAGGGCCAGGCCGAGCGGCACCAGCGGCACCGCGGCGCGCCAGCCGAAGCCGGTCGTGGCGATCATCAGGGGGACGGCCAACAGCACGCCCTGCCAGGTGCCCGGCCAGGACAGGCGAACGCTCGCGACGAACGCCGCCGCTCCGAGCAGGCCGAACGCCAGCGGTCCCGTCCGCGCGCGGCGCCACCACCCGGGGCGCGCCCGACGACCCGCTCGCGGCGGGGTGTCCGGACGTGTCGAACTGGGTCCGTTCATGGGCGCGTTTCGCTCCGCGTTGCCTCCTGGGGCGCCTGGACACCGTGCTGCACGGTCGGCGCCACCGGCACAGATGTCCCGATTCTCTCGTTCGGGAGCCCGACCGCGCGATAAACTACCTCACGTGGCGAAGGCGAAGAAAACCACGTCGGCGCGGGCGCGCGGGCGGAACCGGGGCCCCCGGGGGCAACCGGACCTCGAGGCGATCGGCCTGGTGCTGTTGGCGCTCGGCATCTTCCTCGCCGGCGTCCTCGTGCCCGCCCTGCCGACGGGGCAGCTGGGTCGCAACGTGCGGTTGTTCCTCGTCGGCCGCGTCGGGTGGGGCGCGTACGTCGCGCCGCTACCCCTGCTGGTGATCGGCGGGCTGTTCCTGCTTCGGCGCAACCCGGGCTGGTGGCCGCGGGCCCTGGCGGGGTACGTGGTCCTGGCCGTGGGCCTGTGGGCGACGCTCATGATCGTGTGGCCGGGGCACGCCGGCGGCTACGGGGTTCGCCTGCGGGCCACCCTCACGGGCGCGTGGGGGACGCTTACGGTGGTGCCTGCCCTGTTCGTCGCCTCCCTCGGCCTCGAGCTGCTGCTGAGCCTGCCCCCGACCCGCATCGCGCGGAACCTCCTGCTGGCGATCGTGCAGGCCGTGCGAACGATGGGGCGGGGCCTGCTGGATGCCCGCCGCCGCGCCCGCGCCCGTGCCGCCTTCAGCGCCGACGTGGCGCAGGTGCGCCGCGCGTTGGGCGAGCTCGATCGGGACCTCGCGGCTCTGAGCGACCTCTACCCCGGCAGCGGCCTGCTGGAGGGGTGGCGGGCGGATGTTCGCGCGACCCACGCGCGCCTCGCCGGCGCCGACCTCGCCGCGTTGGACGACGTGCGCGGCCAGCTCAAGGCGTGGCAGAACGCCGTGCGCGACTTCACGAAGGACCGGGCGCGGGAGAAGGCGATGCAGCTCAAGGCGGAGGCCGTGCGGCCCCCCGACGACAGCGACACGTTCGAGGCGTGGGCCCGTGCGCTCAAGCCGGAGCTGGACCAGAGCGCGGGTGAGGAGGGGCCGGCGGCGCTGGCACTCGACCGGCTGCGCAAGGCCCTGGCGCTCGACCTGACGGGGCTGCTCGAGCGCCAACGGCGGCTCCACCGCGAGCGCGACCTCGAGGAGAGGGCGCTGGCGCGGATGAGCCCGCGCGAGCTCGCGAGGGCCCAGCACGCGCGCGAACGGCGGCTCGAGGCGATCGCGAGCCTGGAGCACGATGCGGCCGCCCTGCACCGCGATGCCGGGCGGCTCGAGCCCTGGCGCGACCTGGTCAGGTTCCTTCAGCGCCTGCGCGTCAGCCACCCGGACTACGCCGAGATAGGCGAGGTGGAGGCCGCCCTCGCGGGCGAGCTCGAGGGAAGCGGGCGCGCCGCCCTCGCGGGCCTCGAGGGGTGGGAGACCGCCCTGGAGGGACTCGCCGAGCGCGCGGAGGTGGCCGCCCTGGAGGCGCGCTCCGCCCGGCGCGCCGCGGCCCGGTTGGAGGCGGACCTCGAGGCGTCCGCCACGGCGGCGGCCCCGACCCGCGGCGGCGCCCGCGTCGGTGCGGAGCCGCCCGCGACGGCCGGACGCCACGGCGGGAGCGGGAACGCGCCCGACGACGCCGCCGAGCCTGCGCCGCGGGGCGACGACGTGCCGGTGGTGGGCGCCGCCGGCGTCGCGGCTCCGCGCTTGGACGACGTGCCGCCGTGGGAGGAGCTCCCGGCGGGAGACCCCTTCGCGGCGTTCGGCGCGGCCGAGGCGGCCGCGGAGCGCTACGCCGCGAACCCGCCCGTGCCGTCCACCCGTGGCGACGCGGAGCTCGCCGCCGCCCTGCTGGACGAGGGGGTCGTGCCCCAGCCGGTGCCGGACCAGGTGGCCGAGCGGGTGGCCGCGGTGGGCGTACGCCCCTCGGGGCGGCTTCCGGGCGAGGACGGCGCCGACACCGAGGCCCGCCCCGTGCCGCCGGAGTTCGGCGGCATCCCGATCCAGGTGCCGCCGCTGACGCTGCTCGACGAGCCCGAGGCGCCGGTCGAGGACAAGGTCGAGCTGGCGCGCGAGCACCGCGATCGGGTCAAGAAGATCGACGAGACGCTGGCCAGCTTCAAGCTGGAGGGGCGTGTGGTGGCGGCGGTGCGAGGCCCCACGGTGACGCGCTTCGAGGTGGAGCCGGCGCCGGGCGAGAAGATCTCGCGTTTCGCGAACCTGTCCGACGACCTGGCGTTGGCGATGGCGGTGGGGAGCGTGCGCATCGAGGCGCCGATCCCGGGTAAGAGCGTGATCGGGCTGGAGGTGCCCAACGCCAACCGGGAGCTGGTGCGCTTCCGGGAGGCGGCCGAGGCCGCGAGCTTCCGGCGCGCCAAGGCGCGCCTGCCGATCATCCTGGGCAAGTCGATCGACGGCGAGATGGTGGTGGGAGACCTCGCGAAGATGCCGCACCTGCTCATCGCCGGCTCGACCGGGTCGGGCAAGTCGGTGGCGGTCAACACCCTCATCGGGAGCCTGCTGTACCGGTTCCTGCCCACCGAGCTCAGGCTTCTGATGATCGACCCGAAGATGGTCGAGCTGACGCCGTTCGACGGCGTCCCGCACCTGCTGAGGCCGGTGGTCACCAACCCGAGCGACGCGGCGGGGGTGCTGCTGGGCGCCGTGGCGCACATGGAGCGGCGCTACAAGATGATGTCCAAGCTGGGCTCGAAGAACCTCGATCAGTACAACGAGAAGGCGCGCAACCTGGACATGCCCGAGCTGCCGTTCATCGCCATCGTCATCGACGAGCTCGCCGACCTGATGATCACCAGCCCGAAGGAGGTCGAGTCCGCCATCATGCGCCTCGCGCAGATGGCGCGCGCCACGGGCATGCACCTCATCCTGGCCACGCAGCGGCCGAGCGTCGACATCCTGACGAGCCTCATCAAGGTCAACGTGCCGGCGCGGGTGGCGTTCGCGGTGTCGAGCAGCCACGACTCGCGCACCATCCTCGACAGCATGGGCGCCGAACGCCTCATCGGCATGGGGGACATGCTGTTCTACCAGCCGGGGTTGGTGAAGGCCGTGCGCTTGCAGGGGCCGTTCATCAGCGAGGGCGAGATCACGTCGCTCAGCGACTTCCTGCGCCGCCAATACTTCGACGACGATTTCGTGGAGGCGTACGGGGCCGACTTCGACCCGCCGTCGTCGTTCGAGTCCGACGCGAGCGGTCTCATCGACTGGAACGACGACAAGCTGCGCGCCGCGGCCGAGCTGGTCGTCAACGAGGGGCAGGCGAGCGTGTCGCGCCTGCAGCGGCGGTTGTCGGTGGGCCACGCGCGGGCGGGCAAGCTGATGGACTCCCTCGAGGCGCTCGGCGTGGTGGGCGGCCACCAGGGCAGCAAGCCGCGCGAGGTGCTGGTCGCCTTCGAGGAGCTCCCCGACATCTTCGGCAAGTGAGCCCGCGTCGTCGGCGGCCGGGCCCGCGTCGGCGCCCGCTGCGTCGCCGACCCCCGCCGCGCGCGGGTGAGCTGGCGCGGGGGATGTCGTACCGGATGGGAGCGATCGGGCCGGGACGTGGCATGATCCCGAACGTGACCGACCGAACCGCCGGCGCGCCACGCGAAGACCGGCAGGAGCCCGCCGCAGACCGGCGGGAGCCCGCCGTGGATCGGCGGGAGCCCGCCGCAGATCGGCGGGAGCCCGCCGCAGATCGGCGGGTGCGCGAGCTCGTACGCCTGCGCCGGGTCCGCGACCGGATCGATCGGGAGTACGCGCGGCCGCTGGACGTCGGGGCACTCGCGCGCGACGCGCACATGTCGGCAGGGCACCTCAGCCGCCAGTTCCGCCTCGCGTACGGCGAATCGCCCTACAGCTACCTGATGACGCGGCGCATCGAGCGCGCCATGGCGTTGCTGCGCCGGGGCGACCTGAGCGTGACCGAGGTGTGCTTCGAGGTCGGCTGCTCGTCGCTGGGGACCTTCAGCACGCGCTTCAGCGAACTGGTCGGAATGCCGCCCAGCGCCTATCGGCGGGCCGAAGCGCGCGCTACGGCGGGGATGCCGCCGTGCGTGGCGAAGCAGGTCACCCGACCGATCAGGAATCGAGAAGCGCCGGTCGACGCACCGCGCTAGCATGACCCGCATGAACATCACCATTCACTCCGCGATGCTTCCCCACGACGACCCCGACGCAACCCTGACGTTCTACCGCGACGCGCTCGGCTTCGAGGTGCGAAACGACGTCGAGTACGGCGGGATGCACTGGATCACGGTGGGTCCTCCCGAGCAGCCGGGCACGTCCATCGTGCTGTACCCGCCGGCCGCCACGCCCGGGATCACCGACGAGGAGCGCCGCGTCATCACCGAGATGATGGCGAAGGGCACCTACGCCAGCATCAACCTCGCCACGAGCGATGTCGACGACACCTTCGCGCGGTTGCAGGCGACCGACGTCGAGGTGGTGCAGGAGCCGATCGATCAACCGTACGGAATACGCGATTGCGCGGTGCGCGATCCCGCGGGCAATCTCCTCCGCATCCAGCAGGTGCGCTGAGCCGACGCAACGGGCGCGCCGCGTCCCGACGACACCGAGAGGGAGGACGAGATGGCCGAGAAGAGATCCGGCAAGAGCGCCGAGACGACGTCCACCACCCGATGAGCAAGGCCACGCCGGCGGCCACACCGTCGCCCGGCACGCACGTAGCCGACAGCCACGACCTCATCCGCGTGCACGGCGCGCGCGAGAACAACCTCCGGGCCATCAGCATCGAGATCCCGAAGCGCCGCCTGAGCGTCTTCACGGGCGTCTCCGGCTCCGGCAAGAGCTCACTGGTGTTCGGCACGATCGCCGCGGAGTCCCAACGGATGATCAACGAGACGTACAGCGCCTTCCTCCAGGGCTTCATGCCGACGCTGGCGCGTCCCGACGTGGACGTACTCGACGGGCTCACGACCGCCATCATCGTCGACCAGGAGCCGATGGGCGCCGATGCGCGCTCCACCGTGGGCACGGCCACCGACGCCAACACCATGCTGCGCATCCTCTTCAGCCGTCTCGGGCAACCCCACATCGGCTCGCCCCAGGCGTTCTCCTTCAACATCGCCTCGGCACGCGGGGCCGGGGCGATCACCTTCGAACGCGGCGGGCGGACCGTGAAGGAGAGTCGCAGCTTCAGCATCACCGGCGGCATGTGCCCGCGGTGCGAGGGTCGGGGTTCGGTGTCCGACATCGACCTGACGCAGCTGTACGACGACGGCAAGTCGCTCAACGAGGGCGCGCTCACCGTCCCCGGCTACAAGGCGGGAGGTTGGAACGCCCGCCTCTACAGCGCGTCCGGCCTCGTCGACCCGGACAAGCCTATCCGCGAGTACACCAAGGCGGAGCTGCACGACTTCCTCCACCACGAGCCGACCAGGATGAAGATCGCGGGCATCAACATGACCTACGAGGGTCTCATCCCGCGGATCCAGCGGTCGATGCTGTCCAAGGACAAGGAGGCGATGCAACCCCACGTTCGTGCGTTCGTGGAGCGGGCGGTCACCTTCACCGCATGCCCGGAGTGCGGCGGCACCCGCCTCAGCGAAGCGGCGCGGTCGTCGAGGATCGGCGACGTGAGCATCGCCGACGCGTGCGCCATGCAGATCAGCGACCTCGCGGCGTGGGCCCGGTCTCTCGACGAGCGGTCCGTGGCGCCGCTGCTGGCGACGTTGCGGCACACCCTCGACTCGTTCGTGGAGATCGGGCTGGGCTACCTGTCGCTCGACCGGCCCGCGGGCACGCTGTCGGGTGGCGAGGCGCAGCGCGTCAAGATGATCCGCCACCTCGGCTCCTCCCTGACCGACGTCACGTACGTTTTCGACGAACCCACGATCGGCCTGCACCCGCACGACGTGCAGCGGATGAACGACCTGCTGCTGCGGCTCCGCGACAAGGGCAACACGGTGCTGGTGGTGGAGCACGAGCCGGAGACGATCGTCATCGCCGACCACGTCGTCGACCTCGGCCCCGGGGCCGGAGCGCAGGGGGGCAGCGTCTGCTTCGAGGGCACCGTCGAGGGGCTGCGATCCTCCGGCACGATCACCGGTCGCCATCTAGGCGACCGCACGGCGCTGAAGCGGACGGTCCGCGCGGCCTCCGGAACCATGGAGATCCGCGGCGCCACGACGCACAACCTCAAGGGGGTCGACGTCGACATCCCGCTCGGGGTGCTGTGCGTGGTCACCGGCGTCGCGGGGTCCGGCAAGAGCTCGCTCGTCCACGGCTCGTTGTCCGGGCAGGCCGGCGTGGTGTCGATCGACCAGGGCGCGATCCGAGGCTCGAGGCGGAGCTACCCGGCGACGTACACCGGGCTGCTCGACCCGATCCGCAAGGCGTTCGCCAAGGCCAACGGCGTCAAGGCGGCGTTGTTCAGCGCCAACTCCGAGGGCGCCTGCCCCACCTGCAACGGAGCCGGCGTGATCTACACCGACCTGGGGATCATGGCCGGTGTCGCCACCGTGTGCGAGGAGTGCGAGGGGAAGCGGTTCCAGGCGTCGGTGCTGGAGTACCGTTTCGGCGGCCGCGACATCAGCGAGGTGCTCGCGATGTCCGTCACCGAGGCCGAGGCGTTCTTCGAGACGGGCAAGGCGAAGATCCCGGCCGCCCACGCCATCCTCGACCGCATGACCGACGTCGGGCTCGGCTACCTCGGGCTCGGCCAGCCGCTCACGACGCTCTCCGGTGGCGAGCGGCAGCGCCTGAAGCTTGCCACCCACATGGGCCGGAAGGGGAGCGTCTACATCCTCGACGAGCCGACCGTCGGCCTCCACCTCGCCGACGTCGAGCAATTGCTCGGCCTTCTCGACCGCCTCGTCGACGCGGGCACCTCGGTCATCGTCATCGAGCACCACCAGGCGGTCATGGCGCACGCCGACTGGATCGTCGACCTGGGCCCCGGCGCCGGCCGCGACGGCGGCCGGATCGTCTTCGAGGGCACGCCCGCCGACCTGGTCGCCGCCCGCTCGACCCTCACGGGCGAGCACCTGGCGGACTACGTCGGCGCCTGAGCAATGCCCACGGGTCGCACGCGCCTTGGCGCCGGCCGCGGAGCGCGGAGCGGCGCTCGGCCTCTCAGAGCGTCTCCACGACGATGCGTGGGAGCAGCCCCTCGACGTCTGCGCGGCTGCACAGCTCGGTTCCTGGCGACATGGCAGTGGCGGTGCCGCACGCCACGCCGAGCCGCAGCACCTCCTCCCATGGGCGCCCCTGGGTGGCCGCGACGAGCGCGCCGCCGAGCATGGCGTCGCCGGAACCCACGGCCGAGTCCACCTTCACCCGCGGCGCGAAGGCGTGTAGCGCGCACCCCTTGGTCACGAGCACCGCGCCCTGCGCGCCGAGGCTGCACAGCACCGCGCCCACGCCCTGCTCCAGCAGCGGCGTCGCGGCCGCCGCCGCATCTTCGCGCGTGCCGATGGAGCGGCCGGTCAGGCGCTCGAGCTCGTAGCGGTTGGGCTTGATGAGGAACGTCGCCACCCCGGCCGCGGCGCGCAGCTCACCGTTGTCGGCGTCGACGGCCACGCGCACGCCGTCCGCCTGGGCGCGCCGCGCGATGGTCGCGTAGAAACCCTCCGGCATCCCCTGCACCAGGCTGCCCGAGAGCGCGAGGACCTCGGGCGAGCGGAGGTCGAACAGGCTGTCGACGAGGCGCTCGAGGTCGTGCTCCCCGACCGCCGCTCCCGGGCCCGACACGCGCACCTGATGCCCGGCGTCGTCCTGGATGATGGCGTTCGTACGGGTCTCGGCCTGCACGTGGGTGAACCACGTGCGAACGTCCTCCGCCTCCAACCGCTCGCGCAGCTCCTCGCCCGTGCGCCCGCCGACAAGGCCCATGGCCACCGTCGGCTGACCGAGACGCGCCGCGACGCGGCTCACGTTGATCCCCTTGCCGCCGGGCGAGCGCAACACCATCTCGGCGCGGACCGTGTCGTCGAACTTGATGTCCGGCACGCGATAGGTGAGATCCAAGGCGGGATTTACGGTGAGCGTGTGGATCACGCGCCGAGCATAGCAACGCGTCGCGGGCCCTCCCAGGGACGTTCCGCCCCCGGGACGTTCCGCCCAGCGCGGGCGCCGGGCGGCGCTCCGCGGTGCGCCCGCGGCTCATCCGTTGAGCGGTTCACCGCCGTTCGGATGCAGCGTCTGCCCCGACATGTACGAGGCGTCGGCGGAGGCGAGGAAGACGTACGACGGCGCGACCTCGTCGGGCTGGCCGGGGCGACCCATCGGCTGTGATCGGCCGAAGGTGTCGACCGCCTCGGCGGGGAAGGTCGCCGGGATCAGCGGAGTCCAGATCGGGCCGGGCGCCACGGCGTTCACGCGGATGCCGCGCGGGGCGAGCTGCAGCGCGAGCGACCGGGTGAAGGCGACGATCGCGCCCTTCGTGGCCGAGTAGTCGACCAGCATGGGGTTCCCCCGGTAGGCCGTGATCGAGGTGGTGTTGATGATCGAGCCGCCCTCGGGGAGGTGCTCGAGCGCCGCACGCGTGACGTAGATCATGGCCAGGATGTTGGTTCGGAAGGTCGCCTCGAGCTGCTCGTCGTCGATGTCCTCGAGCCGCTCTCGCACGTGCTGTTCCGAGGCGTTGTTGACGAGCACGTCGATCCTACCGAACGCCTGGACCGCGCGCCGGACCGCCTCACGGCAGAACGAAGGGTCCTTCAGGTCGCCGCTGACGAGCTCGCACCGTCGCCCCTCCGCCTCCACCCGGCGCTGCGTCTCCCTCGCGTCGTCGTGCTCGTCGAGGTACACGACGGCGACGTCGGCGCCCTCCTTGGCGAAGTGGAGGGCGACCGAGCGGCCGATCCCGCTGTCGCCGCCGGTCACCAACGCCGCGCGCCCGGCGAGCCGCCCCGACGGGCGGTAGGCGGGCCGGTCCGCGGAGGGTCGCGGGCGCATCGCGCCCTCCGTGCCGGGCTGCCTCGGCTGGTGTTGCGGCGGCGGATCGTCACGCGTAGGTTCGTCGGGCATGGCGTCTCCTCTCGCTTGCGGGCGTGGCACCACGCTAGCTGCGAACGCGGAGGATGCCCAGGGGAACGCATCCCAGCGCCGCCGGTACGGGCCTACCCGGGCGCGTCGGACGTGTGCAGGACCCGCACGCCCGGCGCTCGGCGCACCGCCTGCTCGGTGCTGCCGGGGGCGCGCCAGGCGTACGCCATCGAGGGACTGGTGTACCCCACCCCCCACGAGCCGTCGCTCGTGACGGCGATGATGCCGCCGTCGCCGCCCAGACGAGCGACGGCGCCGAGGGCGTCGCCGAGGGCGCGCTCGAGCGTTGCGCCGCCGGCGAACGCGAGCGCGACCCTGACCGCCGCCGCGCAGCGCATGAAGGCCTCGCCCTTGCCGGTGCAGGAGACCGCCACGCGCTCGTCGGCGTAGGTGCCCGCTCCGATCAGGGGGCTGTCGCCCACGCGCCCCGGCCATTGGCCGAGCATGCCGCCCGTGCTGGTGACGGCCGCGAGGCGCCCCTCATCGTCGAGCGTCACCGCGCCCACCGTGCCAGACCCGCGCGCCTGCGTGCGGCTCTCGCGCCAACGCGCCAGCGCGGCGCGGCTGCCGGGCGTGAGGAGCGCCTCGTTCTCGATCGGCTCCGCCACCAGGGCGTCGGCGCCCTGCGCCACCAGCAGTGCGTGGGGCGACGCCTCCATCACCGTGCGGGCGAGGCGCGCGGCGTGCACCGTGGTGCGCACCGCCGCGACGGCGCCGCTGCGGCCGTCGGAGGTCATCACCGCAGCGTCGAGCTCGACGGTGCCGTCGCGGGTCGGAGCGCCGCCACGGCCCGCGTTGAACGCGTCGGGGTCCGCTTCCATCACCTCGACGGCCGCCAGCGCACCGTCGAGCGCCGGCATGCCGCGGGCCAGAGCGTCGCTGCCCGCGTCGCAGGCGCGCGCGAGGCCGGCTTCGTAGCGCGCCACGGCGTCCGCCGCGATGTCGCCGGCGCCGCCGTGGATCAGGAGGATCGACACGTGCACCACTGTAGCCCGGCCGCCCGGGGGAGCACGCCAGTGACGAACTCCACGCCCCCGGGGAAGGACGCGGCGGGCGCCCGCGCGGGTAGACTGAGGGCCATGCGGCTGTTGTTCTTCTACCTCGTGCTCGTGGTAGCCCAAGGATTCTTGGCCGCGCTGCTCTCGCCGGTGCCCTCGCCCGATCTCTTCCTGATCGCCGTGTTGACCCTCCTGTGGCGCATCCAACCGTGGCAGCTCGTGCTCGTGGGGTTCGGCATCGGCGCCCTGCAGGATCTCATGGGCGCGGGGGTGCCCGGCTTCCATGCCATGGCCCTGGCGACCGGCGCGCTGGCAGCCAGCATCGTGCGCGCCCAGCTCACGCAGTCGGGCGTGTTCGAGCGCATGCTCGTGATCCTGACGGCCGTGGGCGGGAAGTGGATCGTGATGGCGCCGATGCTGGTGTGGCTCTCGGGCGCGCCGGAGTCGCTCATCCGGGTGTTCGCGGTGATCGCCGTCGAGGCCGCCCTGACGGTGGCCGCGGGCCTGCTCCTGCTCCCCTGGGGCGCGGCGTTGCTTCAACGCAGCCGGCTGCTGCGCAAGGAGCTCCTATGACCGCTCGCATCCGGCTCGTGCTGGCCCTGATGTTGACCATCATGGTGGTCTTCACCGCTCGCCTCATGTACCTCCAGCTCGCGATGGCCGAGGAGTTCACGGCCCGCAGCGAGCAGAATGCCACCCAGCAGCAGCGGATCGCGCCGTTGCGGGGCCGCATCCTGGCGCGGGACGGCACCATCCTGGCCGACGACCGGGTGGCGTACGACCTGATGTACACCGGTGGCCCGGTGCCCGACTGGCGGCGGCTCAAGCTGCTGCTCGGGGTGCAGGGCGATCCGCGCCCGCCGGATCCCGCGAAGCCGGAGGAGGCCGCCAACGGGGCGGTCCTGGCGTGGAACATCCCCGACGGGCTGGTGCCGGCGATCGAGGAGCGCGTCGCCGGCCGGCGCAACCTCTACCTGCGCGAGCGCGTCGAGCGCACCTACCCGACGAACCTCGCCGCGCAGGTGGTGGGGTACACCACCCAGGCCGACCCCGAGCGCTATCCCGGCTACGGCCTGGACGATCTCGTGGGCGTGATGGGCGTCGAGGAGAGCTACGAGCCCGATCTCCACGGCACCGCCGGGGCGCGGCTGGTCGAGGTCGACAACCACGGCACCGAGGTCCGCTCGGAGATGCTGTGGCCGGCGCAGCCGGGGGACGACGTGACCCTCACGATCGATCCGCAGCTGCAGCGGCTGGCCGAGGACACCCTCAAGGGCGCGCTGGCCTACGTCAACGACGACCGCCAGAGGGTCGACCTTCCTCCCGAGAACGAGGTCCACGGCGCCCTCATCGCGCTTGACCCCCGCAATGGCGAGATCCTCGCCATGGCGAGCGCCCCCAGCTTCGACGAGAACGTCTTCACACACCGGCCATCGGATCCCGACGAGGTGAACGCCGTGTTGCAAGACAGCGCCAACAAGCCGCTGTCGAACCGCGCGGTGGAGGCGTACCCGCCGGCCTCCACGTTCAAGATCGTCACCTCCTCGACGCTGCTGGAGAACGGCTTCATCACCGCCACCACGCCGTACTCGTGCTCGGCACGCTTCCGCTACGGCGGGATCACCTGGGACAACTGGGCCACCTACGACAAGGGGCTGTACAACGTCAAGCAGGCCATCGCGGACAGCTGCAACACGTTCTTCTGGCACGCCGCCGCCGCGACGCCCGACTTCAACAAGGGGTGGGCGCCCCTCATCGAGGACCTCGTGACGCGCGCCCACCAGCTCGGGTACGGCCAGAAGGTCGGCGTCGGGCTCGACGAGGAGAAGCCCGGGCGCATCCCCGACCTGACCTGGGTGCGCTCCCAGCCGCAGTACCAGCACGGCTGGCTGCCCGGCTACACCCTGAACTCCGTCATCGGTCAGGGCGACGTGCTCGCCACGCCGGTGCAGGTGGCGCAGCTCATCAGCACCGTCGCGATGCGTGGGGACCAGGCGAGGCCGCACCTGGTGAAGGCGATCGGCGACGAGCTGGTAGCGCCCGACGTCCACCATGTCGACGGCCGCCACTGGGACACCCTCATCGCGGGCATGCGCCTGATGTTCACCGACTTCCCCTCGCGGCGCTTCATGGGTCCACAGGCCTTCCCGGACCCGATCAGCGTCGCCGGGAAGTCGGGCACGGCACAGACCGCCAAGGGCGGCGACTGGACGCACGCCTGGTTCATGGGGTTCAGCCCGGTGGCGGACCCGCAGATCGCGGTCGTGGTATTCATCGAGTACGGCGGCTCCAGCTCGCGCGTGTCGGTCCCGGTGGGTCGGGACTTCCTGGCCGGGTACTGGGGGCTGCACGGCGTGGAGGTGTCGATCCGGTGAGGTTCCAGCCATGAGGGCACGCGGGACGCGCGGCGGCATCCTGCTCAGCCTCGAGGGCGGCGATTCCAGCGAGACGCTGGACGCGACCCTCGAGGCGCACCGCGAGCTCCTCCAGGACAAGGTCGTGCTGGAGATCGCGGACAAGGTCCCGTTCGAGCTGGTCGAGCGCGTCGCCGCCAGGGTCCGCGAGGCCGGCGGCGAGCTCGGTGAGATCAGGCCGCCCACGGCCGTGATGCAGGCCCGGGGCGAGACCGTGATCGTCGCGCGCACGGTGCGCAGCGGTGGGCGCATCGAATCGACCGGGTCCGTCGTGGTCCTGGGCGACGTCAACGCGGGCGCCGAGGTGCTCGCCAACGACGACATCATCGTGGTCGGAACGCTGCGGGGGCTGGCGCACGCCGGTGCCGGAGGCAACGACAAGGCCGTCATCTGGGCCGAGCGCATCCGCAGCCCGCAGCTGCGCATCGGCAGTGCCCTGGCGCAGGCCGGCGACGGCGACGGCGACGCCCGCGACGATTCGGGACCCGAGGTGGCGCACCTCAAGGAGGGCGCCATCGTCATCCGCCCCTGGAACAGCTGACGCGCGCCGCCGGAGCTCCCAGGGCGCGCGTGCGAAGGAGCTAGCGTTGCGCGACGTGGTCATCGTCACCGCCATCCGCACCCCCGTGGGGCGTGCCCACAAGGGCCTGCTCAAGGACACCCGCCCCGACGATCTCGCCGCGACCGCGCTGCGCGCCGCCCTCGAGCGCACCCCGGGCCTGCTGCCCGAGCGCGTGGACGACGTCCTGCTGGGCAACGCCCACCCCGAGGGGGAGGCCGGGTACAACCTCGCACGCATCGCCGTGCAGCTCGCCGGCCTTCCCGACGCCACGGCGGGCGCGACCATCAACCGCTTCTGCGCCAGCGGGCTGCAGACCCTCGTACAGGGGATCCACAGCGTCGCCACCGGGATGAACGAGGTGGTCCTCGCCGGCGGCAGCGACTGCACCAGCCGTGTGCCGATGGGTGGGCGCGAGGTCGCGCCGAACCCGCTGCTGCTGGGGCGAAAGCCCGGCGCGTACCACAGCATGGGGCGCACCGCCGAGGAGGTGGCGCGCCGCTTCGGGGTGGGACGCGTGACGCAGGACCGCTTCGCGCTGGCGAGCCACCGCAAGGCGCTCGCGGCCCGCGACGCGGGCCGTTTCGACGACCAGGTCGTCCCGGTGGCGACGCGCGTGCAAGACGCCGACGGGGCGTGGCACGAGGTGGTGTTGGATCGCGACGAGGGACCGCGGCCGAGCACCAGCCTGGAGGCGCTGGCGGCCCTGCCGACCGTGTTCGCCGACGACGAGGCGGCCACCGTGACCGCAGGCAACTCGAGCCCGCTCAACGACGGCGCCGCCGTGAGCGTCATCATGACGCGCGACGAGGCCGAGGCGCTGGGGCTCAGGCCGTTGGCGAGCCTGGTGCAGGCCGCCGTGGTGGGCGTCGCGCCGGAGATCATGGGGATCGGTCCGGTCCCCGCCATCCGCAAGCTCCTCGGCAAGGTCGGGATGACGCTCGACGACGTCGACCTGGTGGAGATCAACGAGGCGTTCGCGAGCCAGTGCGCCTACTGCCAGCAGGAGCTCGGCATCCCCGACGAGAAGCTCAACGTCAACGGCGGCGCGATCGCGATCGGCCACCCGCTCGGCGCGACGGGCGCCCGCATCGCGGCGGACCTCTTGGCCGAGATGCGCCGCTCGGGCAAGGAGCACGGCATCGTGTCGATGTGCGTCGGCGGCGGGCAGGGGATGGCCGCGCTGTTCCGGCTGGAAGGATAGCGGGGGGCGAAGCCCGCGCGGCGAGGTGGCATCGCGCAGCGACGCACGTCGCCCGATGCGGGCGGGCTCCGCGGGGGCACGAGGACGCTGCGGTCGCGCGCTGCGGCGCTCAGCCTCCGATGGCGACCATCGTGCGCTGCCGTTCGGTCGGCGCCGTGATGCCGGAGGCGACCTTGCGGTGCGCGGCCACCAGGAACACGTCCTGGACGGCGGCTACCGGGTCCTCGGCCACCAGCGCGGCCGTCAGCGACAGCTCGCGATCGGTGAGGAGGCACGGGCGGAGCATGCCGTCGCTGGTGAGGCGCATGCGGCTGCACGCGCCGCAGAACGGCTCGGACACGGGGTTGATGAAGCCGACGCAGCCGGGCCAACCCGGGCGCGTGAACAGCTTTGCGGGCGCCGACGGATCGGTCGGTACGGGCTCGAGCGCCCCAAGGGCGGCCTCGACCCGCCCGCGGATCTCCGCCCCCGGAACGAACTGCGCGTGGTACGCCGTGGGATCGGCGTTGTTGAGGTGCATGTACTCGATGAAGCGCACGTGGTACGGATGCTCGGCGGCCAGGCGGGCGAGCCCCGCCACCTCGACGTCGTTCACGCCGCGCATCACGACGGCGTTGAGCTTGACGGGCGTGAGCCCCGCGGCCTCTGCCGCATGGATGCCGTCCCACACCCGGCGTATGTCCCCGCCCTGGGTGGCCGCGGCGAACACGCGTGGATCGAGGGCATCGATCGAGATGTTGACCCGGTCGAGGCCCGCCTCGAGCAGGCTCGGCAGGCGCTGCGCGAGGGCCGATGCGTTCGTCGTGACCGCCACGTCCTCGATCCCGAGCTCGCGCTTGGCGATGCGCACGAGCTCCGGCAGGTCCTTGCGCAGGAGCGGCTCGCCCCCCGTGAAGCGCACCGACGTGACGCCCAGGGCCGCGCCCGCCGTCAGCACGATGCGGATCGCCTCCGCCGATAGCGTGCCCGGCGGCTCGTGGGTGCCCTCGCCCATGGGATCGCAGTAGGTGCAGCGGAAGTTGCAGCGCGGCGTGACGCTCACCCGCAGGTCGCGCACCACACGACCATGGCGGTCCATCAGTCTCCCCGGCAGACGTCGACATGTGCAGAGGATAGCGCGCCCTGGGCGCCGGGGGTGTCCCGGAACGCTCACGACCGTAGGGCACGCGTCCCGGTGCGGACCGACCGCGGGTCGCGCGCGGGGCATTTGCCGGGGGGACGCGTGTCCCTGGCGCCGTCGACGGCAGGGCCGTAGGGTCAGGTCGCTGGCCATCGTTCCGAGCCGTGGCCTCGCTCCCGCACCGGGGCGCCGCGGCCGAGACGAACGCGCACGACGTGGCGTACGTCTCCGGGGCCATCCGGGTGACCGGATGACCTGCCTAGACGCAAAGGGACTGCCTGGAAGGGTGGTCCTTTTCTCATGGCTCGACGCGGGATCGCCCGGAACGGATCTGGCCGGCGGAGTCCAGCCCCGCGCGGAACCGCACATGCGGCCGCGCCCAAGGGAGAGGTCATGAGCAACGGCAAAGCCCCCGCATCCTGGTGGTCGAGGAACCTCGAACGCCGCGTCGTCCTGAAGGGCATGGGCGTCGCCGCGGCGCTCGGCACGGTCGCGTCGAACCCCCTCGCTCGCGCCCAGGACATCATCGGCGTCAACCTCGACGCCTTCGACAAGGTCAGCACGTCCCACTGGAGCGGCTTCGTCGGCCACGTGCGCGGCGGGCGCCTTACCCACGTCACCCCGGTGCCGCAGGATCCGGACCCGACCCCGATGATCCAGGGCCTGCCCGACCTGCTGTACTCCACCAACCGCGTCAAGTACCCGATGATCCGCAAGGGCTTCTACCAGGACCGGCACAACAGCGACCCGACCAAGCGCGGCGCCGAGCCGTTCGTGCGCGTGTCGTGGGACGAAGCGCTCGACATCGTCGCCGAGCAGATCCAGCGCGTGCAGGGGTCGTACGGCAACGAGGCCATCTACGCCGGCAGCTACGGCTGGCAGAGCGCCGGCGCCTTCCACGGCGCCAGCACGGCCCTTCACCGCTTCCTCGGGCTCGTCGGCGGCTACGTCGACCTCAAGGGCAACTACAGCTGGGAGATCCGCCCGATCATCATGCCGTACGTGATCGGCGCCTCGACGCCCGACACCACCACCTGGCCGACGATCATCGACAACAGCACGCTGGTCGTCGCGTTCGGCCTGGCCGGCATCAAGAACAACGAGATGAACCGCGGCGGCGTCAACTACAACGCCGACTACATCCGCGCGCTCAAGGCCAAGGGCACACCCGTCGTTTCGATCAACCCCATCCACGAGCAGTTCGACGAGTTCCTCGGCACCGAGCGCCACGCCATCCGGCCCAACACCGACACGGCGCTCATGCTCGGCCTCATGCACACCCTCTACAGCGAGAAGCTCCACGACCAGGCGTTCCTCGACACCTACACGCAGGGCTTCGACAAGTTCCTGCCCTACCTCACCGGCGACAGCGACGGCCAGCCGAAGTCGGCCGAGTGGGCCGCGGCCATCACCGAGATCGACGCCGATACCATCCGCCAGCTCGCGCGCCGCATGGCGGACAACCGCACCATCATCCTCACGGGCGCCTCGCTGCAGCGCGCCGACCACGGCGAGCAGCCCGAGTGGGCCATCGTCGCGCTCGCCTCGATGCTGGGCCAGGTCGGCCAGCCCGGCGGCGGCTTCATGTTCCCGGCCGTGCTCGCCTACGCCGTCCCGCGCGGCGTCGCCCCCGCCGTTCCGGGCCTCCCGGCCGGCAAGAACCCGGTGGACACCTACGTCCCCGTCTCGCGCTTCGCCGATGCCTTCCGCAACCCAGGCAAGACCGTCACCTACAACGGCTCCACCGTCACCTACCCCGACGTCAAGCTGGTCTACTGGGCGGGCGGCAACCCCTTCCACCACCAGATGAACACCAACGCCGTGCTCGAGGCGTGGCAGAAGCCCGAGGTCACGATCGTCAACGAGTACTCCTGGACGGCCACGGCGAAGCACGCGGACATCGTGCTCCCCGCGACGACGACCATGGAGCGCAACGACATCCAGCTCGGCCGCGACTCGCGCTTCATCTTCGCGATGCCCAAATTCGTCGACCCGCTGTTCGAGGCGCGCGACGACTTCCAGATCTTCGAGGCCCTCGCCGAACGCTTCGGCGTCGCCGACCAGTTCACCGAGGGCAAGAGCGAGATGGACTGGATCCGGCAGTTCTACGACGTCGCGCGCGAGCAGGGCAACGCCCGCGGGCTCGGCATGCCGGACTTCGACACCTTCTGGGAGCAGGGCTACCTCGAGTTCGACCTCGATCCCGCCCAGATGACCAAGACCGGTTACGCCGACTTCCGCGCCGACCCGGCCCTCAACCCCATCGGCACGCCCTCGGGCAAGATCGAGATCTACTCCGAGCAGCTCGCGTCCTACGCGTTGGACGACTGCTCGGCGCACCCGAGCTGGATCGAGCCGACGGAGTGGCTGGGCAGCGCCATGACCCAGCAGTACCCCTTCCACGTGCTGGCGAGCCACCCGAAGTACCGCCTGCACTCGCAGCTCGCCAACACCTACCTGCGGCACCTCTACGAGATCGGCGAGCGCGAGCCCGTGTGGATCAACCCGCAGGACGCCGAGAAGCTCGGCATCCAGACCGGCGACATCGTGCGCGTCTTCAACGACCGCGGTCAGCTGCTCGCGGGCGCGTACGTGACGGACTGGATACGCACCGGCGTGCTCAAGATCTCCGAAGGCGGCTGGTACGACCCGCAGGAGCCCGGGGTCGTGGGGACGCTCGACAAGCACGGCAGCTACAACACCATCGGCCTGGACAAGCCGGCGTCGCAGCTGTCGCAGGCGAACTGCGGCGACACCACGCTGGCACAGATCGAGAAGTTCACCGGCGCGGTGCCGCGCGTGACCGCGTGGGATCCGCCCGCGGGCGAGATCTGAGACACGCACTCCTAGGGCGCGCCTGAGGGCGCGCGGGCGGGCGGAGGGAACCTCCGCCCGCCTTCCTTTGGAGGGCCGGCGGCGTCCGGCGCCGCGCTCAGGGGGTCGGGGGCGGTCCGGGGCGCCAGCCTCCGCGCGCGCCTCCCTGCCAGTGCGCCGCGCCCCCCGGGCGGGCGGCGACGGCGCGCGCGACCTCGTCGAGGGAGACGCGCGCAGCGAAGCGGGTCTCGAGGTACCACAGCTCCAGCGCCCTCGCGACGGCCGCCGCGTCGCTCCCCGCCGCGCCCAGGCGCGCGGCGTGCTCCGCGGCCCGGTTCACGGCGAGGTCGAACAGGGCCTCGCGCGCTCGGCTCACGCCGGCGACCGCGCTGGCCTCGGGCGACCGCCCGGAACGGTGGCCAACGGCGCCACCGCGCTCACCGCCCGTTCCGCACGCGCACCTCGTACCCCTCGGCCGCGAGGGCGTCGCGCGCCCGCGCCAGCGCCTCCTCCGACTCCACGGCGATGCGCACCGCGCCACCCGCCTCGCGGATGCCGAGCACCTCGAGGTCCTTGATGTTGACCTGCGCCCGACCCAGCGCGCGCGTGATGCGCGCGAACTCGCCCGGCCGATCCGCCACGGCCGCCACCAGCTCGAAGCGCGCCGGCAGGAGGCTGCGGCGGACGATGGGGAGCCCGTCGCGGCTGCGCTTCGCCTCCTCGGCGCGGAGGAGCAGCGCGTCGTCGTCGTCCATCGCCGCCTCCAGCGCCTCGAGCTCCGCGACCAGTGCCCGCAACGCCGCCCGCACCGCCTCGCGGTTGCCGACCACCATGTCGCGGCTCATGAGCGGACTGCCCGACGCCACCCGGGTCAGGTCGCGGAAGCCGCCGGCGGCCAGCAGCATCTTGAGCTCGCGCTCCTCGCCCCGATCCACCAGGCTCGTGAGCGCAACGGCGGTCAGGTAGGGGACGTGGCTCACCGTGGCCACGAGCCGGTCGTGCTGCGCCGGGGCGACCACGATGGGCCGGGCGCCGAGCGCCTCCACCAGCTCGCGCACGCGCGCCAGCGCGCCGGGATCGGTGTGGTCGGTGGGGGTCAGGGCCCACACGGCGTTCTCCAGCAGGGCGGCGTCGGCGTGCAGCACGCCGGCGCGGTCGCTGCCCGCCATCGGGTGCCCCCCGACGAAGCGGAGGTCGCGCAACGCCTCCACGATGTCGCCTTTGACGCCGCCGACGTCCGTCACGAGGGCGTCGGGGCGGAGGTGCGGCGCGAGCGTGCGCGCCAGCGGCACCAGCGACTTGACCGGCACCGCCAGCACCACCAGGTCGGCGTCGGCGAGCCACGGACCGGGCTCGAGCCGCGCCTCGTCGATGACCCCCAGCCCGCGCGCCGCGTCGAGCGCCGCGGGGTCGCGGTCGAGCCCCACGACCCGTCCCGCAGCGAAGCGCTGGTGCAGCCCGAGGCCGATCGAGCCGCCGATGAGCCCGACCCCGGCGAGGACCACCGTGTCGAACAGCGCCGCCGGTCGCACGGCGCTAGACGCGCTTGCCCAGCGCGGCCACCACGCCGCGCAGGCGGCTCATGAGGCTCTCGAACTCGCCGTCGTCGAGCTGCTGGGCGGCGTCCGACCTCGCCCTTTCCGGATCGGCGTGCACCTCGACGATGAGCCCGTCGGCGCCGGCCGCGGCGGACGCGAGCGCGAGCGACGGCACCAGGCTCCTGCGGCCCGCGGCGTGGCTGGGATCGACCCACACGGGCAGGTGCGTGAGCTCCTTGAGCACGGGAACGGCGCTCACGTCGAGGGTGAAGCGGGTGGCGGTCTCGAAGGTGCGGATGCCGCGCTCGCACAGGATCACGTTGGGATTCCCCTGGCTCAGGATGTACTCCGCGGCCTGCAGGTACTCGGCGATGCTGGTCGACATGCCGCGCTTGAACAGCACCGGCCTGCCGGACTTGCCGGCCTCGGCCAGCAGCGCGAAGTTCTGCGTGTTGCGGGCGCCGATCTGCAGCATGTCCGCAACCTCGGCCACGACCGCGACCAGCTCGGGCGACGTCACCTCGGTCACGACGGGCATGCCGGTGCGCTCCCGCGCCTGCTGCAGCAACCGCAGCCCCTCTTCTCCCAGGCCCTGGAACGAGTACGGGCTGGTGCGAGGCTTGAAGGCGCCGCCGCGGAGCACGCGGGCGCCGTGGCGGTGCGCGATGTCGGCCGCCCGCTCGAGCTGCTCCGGGCTCTCGACGCCGCACGGGCCTGCGGCCACCACGAAGTGCCCGTTGCCCACCTCGACGTCCCCGATCCTCACGACCGAGTCGTCGTGCCGGAACTCACGTGATGCCAGCTTGTAGGGCTTGGTGATGCGCACCACCGTGTCGACGCCGTGGAGCGCGCTGAGGTGCTCGCGGGCCTCCTCGGTGGGGGCGGGTCCGATCGCGCCGATCAGCGTGCGCGACTCGCCCTCGCTGATGTGGGGCGTGAAGCCCAGCCCCTGGATCTCCTCCAGCACGTGATCCAGCGCCTCCTTCGAGGCGTCCTTGCTCATCACGACGACCATGAGTGCTCCTTCGCTCTTCGGGGGATCGTGGACCCGCGGCAGGCCGCGGGTCGCCGTCCGTGGCGCCGTGTCCGAGGAGCGTTCGGTGTCGCCTTCGCCTGGGTGGGGTCAGTGCGTCCGTCGAGGTGCCGTCGGTGGCAGGGGGCCGCGGTGGGGGGTGGAAGCGTACGGCGATGCCGGCAGGGGCCAAGCACGGGCCGACCGGGGTCGGGTCACGTAGCCATAGCCATCGTCCATGGCACCACCCCCTGTCGACGGGAACGTCATGCCAGGGAGTGTATCAGAACGCGCGCGGTGGGCGACGCGGCGGACGCGTGCAGCGCGCCGTCGGTGCTCGGGCCGCCGGCACGCCCGGCAGCTGGGCGTGGGCGGTCAGGCCGGAGGCACGCCCTGGAGCTCGGCGTGGCCGCTGAGGCCGCCGACACGCCCTGCAGCTCGGCGTGTGCGCTCAGGCCGCCGGCACGCCCCGCAGCGCCTGCAGCAGCAAGCGGAACGGCGCCAGATGCTCGGGGTGCGCCTGCCAGCTCATCTCCGGGTGCCATTGGAGGGCGAGCAGGAACGCGCCGGAGGTGCCATCGACCGCCTCGACGAGCCCGTCGGCGGTGCGGCCCAGGACGCGCAGGCCGTCGCCGAGGCGATCGAGGCCCTGGTGGTGGTAGCTGTTGGTGCGCAGCTCGACCGTGCCCGAGGCGCGGGCGAGCTGCGAGTCCGGCTCGAGCCGCACGGCGTGTAGCGGGGTGCCGCCGCGCTCGACCTGGCTGTGTTGCAGCGTTCCCGGCACGGCGGGAAGGTGTTGGTGGAGCGTTCCGCCGTGCGCCACGTTCACCAGCTGGATCCCGCGGCAGATGCCCAGCACCGGCTTGCCCGCGCTGCGGAACGCGGCGTACAGCGCCAGCTCGAACGCGTCGCGCTCGGCGTCCACGCGGCCGAGACCGGGCTCGGGCTGGGCCCCGAAGCGTGCCGGGTCCACATCGCCGCCGCCGGAGAGGAGCAGGGCATCCGCGGCGTCGGCGTAGAGGTCCGCGGAGCCGGGATCCACGGTCGGTGCCAGCAGCGGCAGCCCGCCCGCCGCGCGCACGGCCTGCGCGTAGTTCCGGCCCGTGAGGCTGTCCTCGCGCAGCAGATCGTCGCTGCGCGGCGCGGTGGATGTCGTGACGAGGATCAGGGGTTGGGACCGAGCAGGTGTTCCAGGCACGGCGCATACGTTACACCCTGCCGGAAGTCGTCCGCCAGGTCCTCGAGGCTCACGTCGGCGAGGACGTCGAGCAGGCGGTCGCGCACCCGGAGCCACACGCGGTCCCGCGCGCGACAGCGCTCCTGCTCGGGGCAGTCGTCGTGCCACCGCAAGCTCACACACGACAACGGCGCCACCGGCCCGTCGATCGCCCGCATGACGTCGCGCAGGTTGATGTTGACGGGCTCGTCGGCGAGCGCGTAGCCGCCGCCGGTGCCCTTCTTCGACACCACGATGCCGCGCGCGCACAGCGTGGCGAGGATGCGCGCGAGGTACGGCCGCGCGACGCCCGTGGCGGAGCTGATGGCATTGCTCCCGACCCAGCGGCCGGCGGGCTGGGTGCCCAGGAAGCCGAGGGCCTGGAAGGCGTAGATGTCGGTCGCCGAGAGGCGCATGGGCGCCTCGAGTCTACCAGCGGGAGCCCCCGACACGGAGGTCGGATCGCACGGATCGCCGTGTGATAGCCTCGGCTGGCTCGCGGCCGTCGCCCGCGCCGGGCGCGGTGAGCCGGGCGCCGGGGCGGTGCCTCGCGAGATCTCGGGAGGGTGCATGCCAGGAATCGCCATCATCGGCGCGCAGTGGGGGGACGAGGGCAAGGGGAAGGTCGTCGACGCGCTCGGCGCCGAGGCGGACTTCGTGGTGCGATTCTCCGGCGGCGCCAACGCGGGCCACACCGTGGTGGTCGGCGGCGAGATCTTCAAGCTCCACCACCTGCCCTGCGGCACGCTGCACGACGGCCCGGTATCGATCCTCGGCGGCGGCATGGTGATCGACCCGTGGGCCTTCCTCGAGGAGCTGGACGCCATGCGCGCCCGCCGCGATCCCGGCCCGCTGTGGATCTCGCACGAGGCGCACCTGGTGCTGCCGCACCATCGCAAGAACGACGAGGGCGGCGGCTTCGTCGGCACGACGGGGCGCGGTATCGGACCCGCCTACAGCGACAAGGCGCGCCGGATCGGGCTGCGCGCGGGCGACCTGCTCGACGCCGGGGTGCTGCGCGAGCGCCTGGCGCGCCTGCTCGAGGCCAAGCCCAACTCGACGGCGCGCGTCGGCTGGACCGACGTCGACACCGCCTTCGAGGCCCTGCGCGAGGTGCGCGAGCGCCTCGTCGGGCTGGTGCGCGATACCGGTGCGCTCCTTCGCCAGGCCCTCGGCGAGGACCGCAAGGTGCTGTTCGAGGGAGGGCAGGGGACCATGCTCGATCTCGCGTACGGCACCTACCCCTTCGTGACGAGCAGCCACCCGACGGTGGGGGGGATCCTGGTCGGCGCGGGCGTCAGCCACAGGGCGCTCCACGGCGTGTACGGGGTCGTGAAGGCGTTCACCACGCGGGTGGGGCACGGGCCCTTCGTCACCGAGATCGACGACGAGGCGATGGCCCTGCGGCTGCGCGGCAGCGGCTCGAACCAATGGGACGAGTACGGCACCACCACCGGCCGCCCCCGCCGGGTCGGCTGGCTCGACCTGGTGCAGCTTCGATACGCCCGCGACATCAACGGGCTCGACGGGCTGGTCGTCACGAAGCTCGACGTGCTGGCGGGGCTCGAGCGCCTGAAGGTGTGCGTCGCGTACGACGACGGTCGCCCCGTGTACCGCGACGTTCCGGGCTGGGGCGAGCTCGCGGGACTGGGCCGGCGCGACGCGTTGCCGCGGGAGGTGCTGGCGTACCTCGAGCTCATCGAGGAGCACGTCGGGGCTCCCGTCTCGATGTTCTCCACCAGCCCGCGGCGCGAAGACACCTTCGGCGCCGTGCGCTGGACGGCCTGAGCGGGCTCGGGACCCGAACGCGTGCTCGCGGCGGCGGTGGGGCTCGGCACGCTGCTGATGTTGGTCGTCGGCGTGTCGTGGGCGCTGTCGAGCCGCTTCATGGTGCCCGCGCCGTACCGCCTCCGGCCGGAGTTCCGGGTGATCGACGCGCGGGACGGGCGCGTGACGCTGCCGCCGCCGGCGCCGGACGCGAACGTGTTCGGCGACACCCGGCGGCGCGGCGTGTACGGGCTGCTGTGGGGGGGCGGCAACGGCCGCCTCGGAGAGGTCCTGGTCGACGCGCCCGACGGCGTCGTGCGCGCCCTCGAGACCGACGACGGCGCCATGCCGGCGGCGGGCGAGCCCGCGCGGCTCGACGCGTTCGTGTTCCGGCGCGACCCCTTGCGAGACCGCGGCATCCCGTTCGAGGACGTCGAGATCGTGAGCGATGCGGGCCCGCTGGCGGGGTGGTGGGTGCAGCGCCCGTCGGACGCCGCCGTGTTGCTGCTGCACGGCCGCCGCCGCGGCGAGCGCGCGGAGACGTTGCGGGCTCTGCCGGTCGCGGCCGAGGGGCGCAGTGCGTTGGTCCTCGCCTACCGCAACCACCGGGACGCAGCCGCGAGCCCGGACGGGCTCTACCACTACGGCCATACGGAGGTGCGCGATGCCCTCGCCGCGGTGGCGTTCCTCGGCGTGCGGGGGGTGCGCCGCGTGGCGATCGTCGGGTTGTCGATGGGCGGCCAGATCGCCCTGCGCGCGGCGGCCGCCTGGCCCACGGGCGGGCCGCGCCCACGGTTGACCGGGGTGGTGCTGGACTCCCCGCTCATCGACCCGGCCGCCACCATCTCGCGCGCCTTCCGGAGCGTCGCGCCGCGCGTCCTGGCGCCGGCGGCGCCCCTCGCGCTCGCCGCCGCCGCGTGGCGGGCGGGCCTGCGCTGGCGCGAGCTCGACCAGCGCCGCTACGCGGACCGGCTGCGGGTGCCGCTGCTGCTGTACGCGGGCGTCGACGACGACACGGTTCCGATCGACGTGGTGGACGACTTCGCCCGGCGCGTCCGGGCGCCCCTCGAGTACGTCAGGCTGGACGGCGTGGGGCACGTGGAGGGGTGGAACCGCGATCCGGCCGGCTACGAGGCCGCGCTCCGGACCTTCCTCGCGCGCGTCCTTCCGCCCTGATACGAGCCGCGCCCGGGCACGCGGCGGTAGGCTCGCGCATGCCCTCGCCGGCCTGGCAGGAGCGCTTGCGCCTCCTCGACGATGCCACCCTCCTCGCGGTCGCCGACCGGTGGGGTGCCGAGCGCGGCAGCCTGGTGCGCGTGGCACGGAGCGCCAACGTGGTGGCGCGCTGCCGCGTGGCCGGCACGGTCGTGTACCTGCGCGTGCAACACGAGAAGAACCGCTCGGCGGCCGAGCTCGAGGCGGCGCTGGCGTACCACCGGCACGCCTGGGAGCACGGGGCCCCCGTCCCGGCCCCGCTGCGCTCGCGTTCGGGCGCCTGGGTCGAGACGGTGCCGCCGGTGACGGCGGGCTCCGGCCGGGAGGTGGGGGGCGCGGGGGGGCGCTACGCGGCGACGGCGCTGGCGCGCGCCGACGGGGTCCGGCTGCGCATGCCGATCGCCGGCGCGGGCGCCGTGAGCGGCGCGCGCGGCGCCGCCCACGGCGCGCTGGCGGCGTGGGGGGATGCTCTGGCACGCCTCCACGTGGCGGTGAGGGAGTTCCGGCCCGCGCCGGGCGCCGGCGGCGCGTCGTTGGAGGGGCAGTGGCGGCGTGGCGCCGAGGCGCTCCGGAGCCGCCGCGGGCCGGTGGCCGAGGAGCTGCGCGGGGTGTGGGGGGAGCTCGAGCCCGCCGCGGCGGGCGCCGGGCTGCCCGCCGCGGAGGTCGGCTGGTGCCACGGCGACGCCCGGCCGGCCAACGCGCTGCTCGGCACGGGTGGGGTCACGCTCATCGACTTCGACGAGCCCGCTCGCGCGCCCTTCGCCTACGACCTGGCGCGCGCGGTGATGGCGCTTCAAGGCGCCGGCAACCCGCCGCGCGAGGACCTGTTGGCGGCCCTGCTGGGCGGTTACGCGGCGCGCGCGCCGCTGTCGGGGGCTGCCCGTACGGCGCTGCCGGGCCTGGTGCGGCTCCGTGCCGGGCTCATGCTCGTCCGCGCGCTCGAGGACGGCACGTGCGAGCGCCCGATCAGCCAGGCGGACCGCGCCTGGTGCGCCTGGCTGGCGCACGTGGCGCTCGACGCGAGGCGCTTTCGTGCGTGACGCGGGATCGCGGCGCCGGCGCGGCCGCGGCGCCGCTCAGCGCTGCTCGATCGGCGTGAAGGTACGGCCCGAGGGGCCGTCGTAGGCGAGCCGCGGACGCATGATGCGGTTCTGCCGGTACTGCTCGACGAGGTGCGCCATCCAGCCGCTGATGCGGGACACCGCGAAGATGGGCGTGTACATGTCGCGGGGGAAGCCGAGCATGCGGTACACGGAGGCCGAGAAGAAGTCGACGTTGGGCTTCACCTGCTTGCCGCGCTTCTCCATCTCGCGGTCCATCACCCGCTCCATCTCGAGGCTCATCTCGAACCACTTGCTGTCGCCGGACTCCTCGGCGAGCTGCTCGCTGACGCGCTTGAGGATGATGGCGCGGGGGTCGAGCACCTTGTAGACGCGGTGGCCGAAGCCCATCACGCGGCCGCCCTGCTGCGCCAGCTTGTCCATCACGTAGGGCTCGACGCCCTCGACGGAGCCGATGTCCTCGAGGGCCTTCATGACGGCCGCGTTGGCGCCGCCGTGGAGCGGGCCCTTCAGCGACGCCACCGCCGCCGTGATCGCGGAGTAGACGTCCGTGAGCGTCGAGGCGGTGGCCCGCGCGACGAAGGCGCTGGCGTTCGAGCCGTGCTCGGCGTGCAGCACGAGTGCCACGTCCATCACGCGCGCCGCGGCCTCGGTCGGCTTCTCGCCCTGCAGCATGTACAGGAAGTTCTCGGCGATTCCTAGCTCCGGGCGCGGCCCGACCGGCGCCTCGCCCCGGCGGATGCGCTCGTAGGCGGCCGTGAAGGTCGGGAACTGGGCCAGCAGCCGCAAACCGATGCGGCGCACGTTGGCTTCGCTGAGCTCCTCGGCGTTGTCGTCGAAGGCGCCGAGCATCGACACCGCGGTGCGCATCGCGTGCATGGGATGCGCGCCCCGCGGGAGGCTCGCGAGCGTGTCGAAGACGGCGGCCGGCACGGCGAAGTTGGGCGCTAGCTCGGCCCGGAAGTCGGCCAGCTCGCGTTCGTTGGGAAGGTCGTCGTGCCACAGCAGGTACACGACCTCCTCGAAGCTGGCCTTGTCCGCCAGCTCGCGGATGTCGTACCCGCGGTAGATCAACTCGCCCTGGTTGCCGTCGATGCGGCTGATCGTGCTGGTATCGATGTGGACGCCTTCTAGGCCGCGGTAGATCGTCTGTTCCATCAGTCCTCCGTGGTGTGGCGCAGACGCGAGTCTGCAGTGGGTGAGGAGCCGGCGGCTGGCGCGGGCTACGGGCACCGGATGCGGGAGGACCCGGGTGCGGCGCGCGTTCGCGTCACCTCCCGAGTCTACCGAATGCGTCGCGCGGCTCCCGTTGGCCGGCGCGATCCGCGGGCGGCGCCGCCGCGTTCGGCCGCCGCCCGCTCGGTGCGCGGCGTCACAACGGCAGGAAGAGCCAGGCCGCCGCCAGCGACGCGGCGGCCGCAACGATCATCGTCGCCATCACCGAGCGACCGAAGCGCGGACTGCCGAGCGCCAGCGCGAGCGTTCCCTTGAACAGGCTGTTCGCCGCCCCGGCGATGGCCAGTCCGCGCGCCGCGACCGTGACGTCCAGGCCGCTCTGCACCTGATGCGCCAGGGTGAGGGTGATGGCGTCGAGCTGGGTGATGCCGGCCAGCGCGCTCGCGAGGTACACGCCTTGCGTGCCCAGGTACTCCTGGGCGGCGCGGGCGAGGAGCAGGACGACCGCGAACAGGGCGGCGAACTGAAGCGCGGCGGTTAGCTGGAAGGGGTTGTTGATGCGGGCGCCCTCGATGGGCGCGCTGTGCCGCTCGCGCAGCACCAGCAGTCCGCCGATGGTGGTCGCGACGAAGAGGACCCCCATGGGCACGAGCGCCGGGACGATGAGGCGGGGTTGGAGCACCCCCAGCAGCACGATGAGCCGCGGCACCATCACTGCGGACGCCGCCAGCACGCCGACCGCGTACAGCACGGAGAGGGTCGGCTGGCGCTTGGCGCGGTTGCTGAAGCCGAGCGTCACGGCGGTGCTGGACGCGAGGCCGCCGAGGAGGCCGCTGAGGCCGATGCCGCGGGTCGCGCCGATGACCTTCGACGACACGTACCCGACGAACGAGAGACCCGAGATGAGCACGACCAGCCACCAGATCGTGCGCGGGTTCCACACCCCCCACGGGCCGAAGCTCTCGTTGGGGACGAGCGGGAGAATGATGAGGGAGACGACGGCGAACTGCACCACGGCGTAGAGGTCCTCCCGCGTGATGGCGCCGGCGAGGCGCCTGAGCTCGGTGCGCAGCGAGAGGATCCCGGTGGTGAGCACCGACCCGCCCAGGGCGGCGAGGAACTCGCCGAGGCCCGCGAGCACGCCCAGGCCGAAGGCGACGAGCACGGCCACCTCGGTGGTCCCACCGACCTTCTCGCCCATCGTCTCGCGCCAGTACGCCAGGGCGACGAGGACTGCGAGCGGCAGGAAGCTGGCCGCGAGGATCCACGGCCCGTCGATCTTGGTGAGGGTGCCGATGATGGCGCCGAACAGGGCGAGGAGCGGGAAGGTCCGGATGCCCGCGAAGATCGAGCCCTGCGTCTCGCGCTTGCGTTCGCGCTCGAGCCCGATCAGGAATCCGAGCAGGACGGCGACGAGGAAGGAGAGGATGACCTGCGTCGAGTTCACGGCGCTGCCATTGTACGATGCGTCCCCACCCACACGCGCGCACGCCCGCGCCGGGCGCCGCGTTCGCGGTAGCGATCGTGGCGCGCCCTCAAGGCATGCGTAGGAGGCTCAGGAGCTCGGCGCCGTAGCGCTCGAGCCTCACAGGGCCGATCCCGTACACGCGCCCGAGCGCGGTGAGGTCCTGAGGCCGCTCGCGAGCCAGCTGCTCGACGGTGTCGTCGGCCAGCACCAGGCCCACCGCGCGCCCCTCGCGGTCCGCGGTCTCGCGGCGCCAGGCGAGCAGCTGGTCGCGCAACGCACCCTCGCCGGGCGCGGGTTCGCCGGGTGCCGCCCAGGTGGGTGGCGCCTCGCCCGGTGCGGGCGCGGCCGCTCCGGGCGCGCCGGCCGCGCCGCTCGAAGGACGCACCGCCGCCGGCGGCGGCGTGAGGCTCGCGTCGGTGGGTTGGGTCGGTGCTGCCGCGGGCCCGTTGGCCGCGTCCTCGGCGCGCGGCACGTCGGCCGGACGGCGCCGGCCCGCGCTCAGCAGGACGGCTCCGGCCAGGATGAGGAGGAGCGCGAAGGCCGCGGAGCCCAGCACGCCTGTCTGGGCCAGCCCGGCCACGACGCCGAGCACGACGAGCAGGCCGCCGAGCCAGCGGGGCCAGCGCGTGGGGCGCGGCTCGACCAGCCCGATGGCCGCGATGCCCAGGCCCACGCTCACCAGGAAGGCGCCCGGGATGTGCCAGCTGCCCTCGAACAGGAGGCCCACGGCCACGCCGAGCAAGATGGCCCCGATGACGAGGAAGCTGTAGGTGGTGCCGCGAGCGTACGCGGCCAGGAAGCCGGCCGCGACGAGGCCGACCCACAGCCAGCCGACGTCCGTGCTCAGGCGAGAGACCAGGGCGATCGCGCCGATCGCGATGAGGGCGTAGGCGACGAGACGCGTGTTCTTCATGGTGCGCCGCACTCCTTCCGGTTGGCCTCGCACGTGTCGGGGGCGCACGTGTCGGCGTCGCGCGATCGGGGTCGCGCGCAGGGGGGCCCAAGCATCGGCGGCCGTGGGTGCCGCGCGCCTTGCCGGCGACGGCCGAGGGGTGCCGCCGGCCGGCGGCCGCGGGTCGTACCCGCCACCCGGCCGCCGCCGGCGGCTCGAGCCCATCCAGCATAGCGCCTGCCCGCCCTGCCGCGCGCCCGGCCGCGGGGCGATGAGATGTGCTACACGACGCTCCCGAACGCGAGTGCTATCGTGAACGCGACCAACGTGCCGGGTCGCCACGCCCGCCGCGAGCGTGCGGCGAGGCGAGCGTGCGGCGGCTCGACGGATGGCGCTCCCTGATGACGACGCTCCGCGACGTTCCCCCCGCGATCGGCCTGCTAGGCGGCACGCCCTGTAGGTACGGCCCCGGCGCGTCGGCGTCGGGGCTTCGCGTAGTGGGGAGCGCCGTTTCGGGCCGCGCCGCGTGCGCAGCCCGCGGCGAAAGGAGGCCTGCGTGATCCGAGATTCGCAGCTCTTCGAGCCCTTCGGCCACGAGCCCATCTCCGTTCTGAGCGAGACGGGAGAGTGGACCGCACCCTTCGAGCCGGACCTCGAGCCGGAGCAGCTCCGGCGGATGTACGCCGATCTCGTGACCGGGCGCATGATGGACGAGCGCCTCGAGCGTCTGCAGCGCCAGGGGAAGATCACCTTCGTCGCCCCGAGCGCGGGCCACGAGGGCGTGCAGGTGGCGGCGGCGCACGCGTTGCGGCCCGGCCACGACTGGCTCTACCCGTACTACCGCGACACCGCGATGGTGCTCGCCTTCGGCCTGACGCCGCGGGACATGTTCGCGCAGGCCATGGCCACGCGCGCCGATCCGAGCCGCGGCCGCCAGATGCCGGCCCACCCCGGGTCGGCCGAGCTCAACATCTTCACCGTCGCCTCGCCGATCGCCTCGCACATCCCGCCGTCCGTGGGCACGGCCATCAGCATGAAGATCCGCGGTGGCGCGCAGGTGACCCTCGCCAGCTTCGGCGACGGCGCCACCAGCGAGGGCGACTTCCACGCGGGCCTGAACTTCGCCGGCGCGCAGGGGGCGCCGATCGTGTTCCTGTGTGAGAACAACCGCTACGCCATCAGCGTGGGCCTGAGCCACCAGACGGGCTCGGAGACCATCGCGGTCAAGGCGCACGCCTACGGCATGCCCGGTTACTACGTCGACGGCATGGACGTCCTGGCCTCGTACTACGTCGTGCGCGAGGCGGTCGAGCGCGCGCGCGCCGGCGTGGGCCCGTCGCTGGTGGAGGCCACCGTGTACCGCTACGGCGCTCACTCGTCGGCCGACGATGACAGTCGCTACCGTCCGCGCGAGGAGGTCGAGGCGTGGAAGCGGCGCGATCCGATCGTGCGCCTTCGCCGCTACCTCGAGAAGCGCGGGCTGTGGGACGAGGAGGCCGAGAACGGGCTGCGCGCCGGCATCACCGAGTCGTTCGCGGCCGCCATCCGCGAGGTCGAGGAGGCGGGTCCGATCCCGCTCGCGTGGATGTTCGACGACGTCTTCGCCGAGGTCCCGCCGCACCTCGTCGAGCAGCGCGATGAGCTCCTCGGTTGAGCCGGACCGGTCGGTGCCCCCCGTCGGACCCGGCGCCCGGGGAGGGGGCGACGTGAGTCGCCCGAGCCCGGCCGGGGCGCCCAAGGGCAGCAGCGTCATGACGATGGTGCAGGCCGTCGCCCGCACGCTCCACGAGGAGATGGCGCGCGACGACAGCGTGGTCGTCCTGGGCGAAGACGTCGGCAAGCGCGGCGGGGTCTTCCTGGCGACGGAGAAGCTGTTCGATGCCTACGGCCCGGACCGCGTCATCGACTCGCCGCTGTCGGAGGCCGCCATCATCGGTGCCGCGCTCGGCATGGCCGTTCACGGGCTGCGCCCGGTGGCCGAGATCCAGTTCGCCGACTACGTCTACCCGGGCTTCGACCAGCTCGTGTCGCAGGTGGCCAAGATCCGGTACCGCTCCGGCGGCCGCTTCCACGCGCCGCTGGTGGTGCGCATGCCGGCCGGCGGCGGCGTCCGGGGCGGGCACCACCACTCCCAGAACCCGGAGACCCACTTCGTCCACACGGCGGGCCTCAAGGTGGTGTACCCGTCGACCCCGACCGACCTCCGTGGGCTCCTGCGCAGCGCCATCCGAGACGAGGATCCGGTGGTGGTGCTCGAGCCCAAGCGCCTGTACCGCGCGGTCAAGGAGGCGGTGCCGGACGATCCCGAGTTCCTGCTGCCGCTGGGCCGCGCGGCGGTCCGCAGGCAAGGCGACGACGTGGTGCTGGTCAGCTATGGCGGCAGCATGGCGGAGACACTCAAGGCCGCGGCGGCGCTCGAGGAGCAGGGCGTGTCGGCCGAGGTGATCGACCTGCGGTCGCTGATGCCGTGGGACAAGCCGACGGTGCTCGCGTCGGTAGCGCGGGTCGGACGGGTCGTCCTGGTGAGCGAGGCGCCCAGGACCACCGGCATGATGGCCGAGGTCGGCGCCTCGATCGCCGAGGACGTGCTGGACGCCCTGCTGGCGCCGCCGCTGCGGGTCACCGGTTTCGACACGCCCTACCCGTACGCCCAGGACCGCGAGTACATGCCGGGCCCGAACCGTATCCTCAAGGCGGTGCAGCGCGTGTTGGAGTACTGAGCCGACGACGGGCGCGTCGGCGGCTCGCCCGGCGCGACCGCACATGCACGAGGGCCACCGCCGGCGGGGCGGCGCCCGCGACGAGCACGTGACGACGAGCAGGTGACGAGGAGCGCGCATGGCGAGAGAGTTCCGGCTTCCCGAGCTGGCCGAGTCGGTGGTCGAGGGGGAGATCGTCCGCTGGATGGTGGCCGAGGGCGACAGCGTCGAGGAGGACCAACCGATCGTCGAGGTGATGACGGACAAGGTCACCGTCGAGCTGCCGAGCCCGTACGCAGGCGTGCTCGAGAGGCAGCTCGTCAAGGAGGGCGACGTGGTGCCCGTCCACGAGCCGATCGCGCTCTTCGGCGACGGTGACGGCGCCTCCGCGGCAGCGTCCGAGGCGGGCGGCGCGGGGCCGGCCGGCGCGGCCCCCCGAACGACGTCCGGCGCGGGCGCGTCGGATGCCGCGGCGCCTGCGACGCACGACCTCCGGGCCGGGGAGGAGCGCTCCATCGTGGAGCCGGGAGGGGCCCAGGCGGAGGACGACGGCGCCAGCCTGAGCCTGTTCACGCCCGGGGCCGAGGTCGACGAGGGGCCGTCCGTCCAGGTGCGCCGCGCCGGGCCGGCCGCGGCGTCCGGGGCCGCCGTGCGTGGGCCGTACGGACGCGTGCTGGCGGTGCCCGCCGCGCGCCGCCTGGCGCGCGAGATGGGCGTCGACATCGAACGCGTGGAGGGGAGCGGTCCGAACGGCCGCATCCGCGTCGAGGACGTGCGGGAACACGGCCGGAGGGGAGCCGCGCCGGCGCCGTCCGCGCCGCCGCCGAGCCGCTACGTCACGCCCGCAGGCTACGAGGAGCGCGAGGAGCGCATCCCGCTCCGTGGGCTTCGTCGCGCCATCAGCAACCAGATGGTCGCCTCCCACCTGCAAGCGGTGCGCACCCTGCACGTCGACGAGGCGGATGTGAGCGCCCTGGTCGCGCTGCGCCGGCGCCTGAAGCCGATCGCGGAGGCGCGCGGCGTGCGCCTGTCGTACCTCCCGTTCGTGATGAAGGCGGTCGTGAGCGCGCTGCGCGAGTTCCCCATGCTCAACGCGAGCCTGGACGGCGAGGCCAACGAGATCGTCCGGAAGCACTACTACAACCTGGGCATGGCGGTCGCCACCGACGCCGGCCTGGTGGTGCCGGTGGTGAAGGCCGTGGACGAGCTGACGGTCCTCGAGGTCGCGGCCGAGGTGAACCGCCTCGCCGCCGCAGCGCGCGACGGCAAGCTCGCCCAGGACGACGTGCGCGGCGGCACCTTCTCGATCACCAACATCGGCAGCCTCGGCGGCCTGTTCAGCTTCCCGATCATCAACGTGCCCGAGGCCGCCATCCTGGGGGTGCATTCGATCAAGCGTCGCCCCGTCGTGCTCGACGACGATCGCATCGTGGCGCGCGACATGATCTACCTCAGCCTGTCGTTCGATCACCGCCTGGTGGACGGCGCGGAGGCGGCCCGCTTCACCGGCAACGTCATCGGACTGCTGGAGACGCCCGAGGCGATGATGCTCGACCTGTAGCCGCGCTCCGTCCGACGCGACGACCCGCGCACCGCGCGAGGCCCGTCTCGCGCGCCGTCCCCTGCCGTCCCGCGCACGGTCGAGTGCGCCGTCACGTGTGCCGTCCCGCGCACCGGCCAACGCTGCGGGGCAGGTCAAGGGGGAAGGGTTGGGGGCTGGCGCGCCGGTGCTGGAGCGGCGGGGCAGCACGCGGGTCGCCGCCGCCGCCGAGCGACATGGTCGAGGGGGGTGCCGCGCGAACGCGGCACCCCCCTCGACGGCCGGCCGTGCGCGATCAGGCCGGAACGGGTTCCTCCGTCGGTTCCTTGGTCGGCTCGGACGGAGCCTTGAGCTGGCCGCGGCGACCGTTCTTCAGGGCCGCGTGGGCCGCCGCGAGGCGCGCGATCGGGACGCGGTACGGGGAGCAGCTCACGTAGTCGAGGCCGAGATCGTGGCACAGGTGGATCGACGCGGGGTCGCCGCCGTGCTCGCCGCAGATGCCGACCTCGATCTCGGGCCGCACGCTGCGCCCGAGCTGGGTGCCCATCTCGATGAGCTTGCCGACGCCCTCCGGATCGATGCTGGTGAAGGGGTTCTCCTCGAGGATGCCGTACTCGAGGTAGTGCATCAGGAAGCCCTTCTCCGCGTCGTCGCGCGACACGCCGAAGGTGGTCTGGGTGAGGTCGTTGGTGCCGTAGCTGAAGAACTCCGCTTCCTTGGCGAGCTCGTCGGCCACCAGCGCGGCCCGGGGAACCTCGATCATCGTCCCGAAGAGGAACGGCACCTGCATGTTCAGCTCTTCCATCACGGCCTTGGCTTCGGCTTCCAGCGCGCGCTTCTGGGTGGTGAGCTCGTTGATGTGACTGACGAGCGGGATCATCACCTCGGGCTGCACCTCGATGCCTTCGCGCTTCACGGTGCAAGCGGCCTCGAAGATGGCCCGCACCTGCATGCGCGTCAGCTCGGGGATGAGGATCCCCAGGCGCACGCCGCGCGTGCCCAGCATGGGGTTCGCCTCGCGCAGCTCGGTGACGCGCTCGAGGTGGTCCTGCTTGAGCCGGATGTCGGCCAGTGCGGCGTCGACTTCCGAGAGGGTGTGGAAGTGCTGGAGCTGAACCTTGAGGTCCGCCAGGTCCCTCACGAGCTCGTCGTGGGAGGGGAGGAACTCGTGCAGCGGCGGATCGATGAGGCGGATGATGACGGGCAGCCCGTCCATCGCCCGGAACAGGCCCTCGAAGTCCTTGCGCTGCATCGGCAGCAGCGCGTCGAGCGCCTCGGCACGCTCCGTGCTCGTGCGCGCCATGATCATCTTCTGCACCGTGGGAAGGCGCTCGGGCTCGAAGAACATGTGCTCTGTGCGCACGAGGCCGAGGCCCTCGGCGCCGTAGGCGCGTGCCCGTTCGGCGTCGGCCGGGTAGTCGGCGTTGGCGCGCACGCCGAGGACGCGGATCGTGTCGGCCCAGCCGAGGATCTTGGCGAGGTAGGGGTTGCTCATGTCGGGGATGACCGTGGGAAGCTTGCCCACGTACACGGTGCCGACGGTGCCGTCGAGGGAGATGAAGTCGCCCTCCTTGATCACCAGGTCACCGATGCTCATCTCGCGCGATTCGAGGTTGATGTCGAGGTCGGCGATGCCGACCACTGCGGGCTTGCCGAACTGGCGTGCAACGAGCGCGGCGTGGCTGGTGCGACCGCCGCGGCTCGTCACGATCCCCTTGGCCGCGAGCATGCCGTGCACGTCATCGGGCTTGGTCTCGGGGCGCACCATGATGACGTCGCGCCCCTCCTCCTTGGCCCAGCGCTCCGCCGTGTCGGCATCGAAGGCCACCTGGCCGACCGCCGCGCCGGGGCTGACGTTGAGCCCGCTGGCGACCTTGCGGGCCGCCTTCTTGGCTTCGGACTCCAGCTGCGGGTGCAGGAAGAAGTCGACCTGCTCGGGCTTGACCCGTTGGACGGCTTCCTCCTTGGTGATCAGGCCCTCCTCGACCATGTCCGTCGCGATGCGGACCTCGGCCTGGGCGGTGCGCTTGCCGTCGCGCGTCTGGAGCAGCCAGAGCTTGCCGTGCTCGATGGTGAACTCCATGTCCTGCATGTTGCGGTAGTGCTTCTCGAGCCGGTTGGCGATCGCCTGGAACTCCTCGTACACCACGGGCATGTCGCGCTTGAGCTCGTCGAGCGTCTGGGTGGCGCGGATGCCGGCCACCACGTCCTCGCCCTGCGCGTTGACGAGGAAGTCGCCTTCCAGCTCGGGCTCGCCGGTGGTGGCGTTGCGGCTCATCGCGACGCCCGTGGCGCAGTCCTCGCCCATGTTGCCGAAGACCATCGTGACGATGTTCACGGCGGTGCCCAGATCGTGGCGGATGCCGCTGGCGTTGCGGTAGTCGATGGCGCGCTTGCCGTTCCACGACCGGAACACGGCCTCGGTGGCGAGCCGCAGCTGCTCGACGGGCTCGTCCGGGAACTCCGTGCCGGTATAGGTGCGGACGATCTGCTTGAACTTGCGGGTGACTTCCTTCCAGTCGTCGGCGGTGAGCTGGGAGTCCAGCGTCACCCCGGCGCGGTTGCGGCGAGCGGTGATGACGGCCTCGAACACCTCGTCCGGCACGCCCAGCACCACGCTACCGAACATCTGCACCAGGCGACGGTAGGAGTCGTAGACGAAGCGCGCGTCAGCCGTGAGGCCGATGAGCCCCTCGGCGACCTCGTCGTTCAGGCCGAGGTTGAGGATGGTGTCCATCATCCCGGGCATGGAGAACTTGGCGCCGGACCGGCACGACACCAGCAGGGGCCGGGCGGGGTCGCCGAAGGCCTTGCCCGTGGCGCTCTCCACCTGCTTCAGCGCCGCCAGCTCCTGATCCCACATGTCGTCGGGGAAGCGATTGCCGTTGGCGAGATAGGCGTTGCAGGCTTCGGTGGATACCGTGAAGCCCGGAGGGACCGGGACGCCGAGACGCGTCATGTCGCCGAGGTTGGCGCCCTTGCCGCCCAGGAGGGCGCGAACGCCGTCCCAGGAGCCGACCTTGGCCTCGGCCTCGCCGACCTCTTCGAACAGGTAGACCCACTTGCTTGCCATTCGGACCGACCTCCTTGCGTACGAGGGCTACGTCAGGATGCCCCCAGGAGCCACGATCGTGCGCGCGGGGCCCGTCGCCCGTGCTTGCTCAAGCGAGTTCCTTCGCGCATCGCCGCACCTCCGCCGAACCGTGGTTCACGGACTTCGTACACGGCGAGCCTATCGACGGCCACGCGCGGGTCGCCAGTGGCGAACGTCCCGCCGGGACATTCCGCCGACCGACCTCATCCGGCGCATACGGTCGCCGGTGACGGCCGACGGTACAATCCCGTCGTGACGAGGAACGATCTGCCGGAGCTACCGCGCCAGCCCGGCTGTTACCTGTTCCACGACGGCGACGGCACGGTCATCTACATCGGCAAGGCGAACATCCTCCGCAACCGGGTCCGCAGCTACTTCGGCAGGCACGGGGGCCAGAAGGCGCGGCTGATCGTGCGGGACGCGGCGCGCGTCGAGTTCATCGTGACGTCCTCCGAGGTCGAGGCGCTCGTGCTCGAGGCGAACCTCATCAAGCGCCACAAGCCGCACTACAACGTGCTGCTCAAGGACGACAAGAGCTATCCGTTCCTGAAGCTGACGGCGGAGCCGTTCCCGACGCTGGTGTTCACGCGCCGTGTGGTGAAGGACGGCGGCAGCTACTACGGGCCGTACCCCAACGCGGGCGCCGTGCGCCGGGTTCAGGAGCTCATCTACTCGATCTTCCCCCTGCGTCAGAACAGCGGCGTGCCGATGCAGACGCGCAAGAAGCCGTGCCTGCGGTTCCACATGGGGCGCTGCCTGGCGCCGTGCGTGGGCGCGGCGGAGAAGGCGGCGTACGACCGGGTCGTCCATCAGGTGCGGACCTTCCTCGAGGGCCGCGTGGAGGAGACCGCGGCGTCCCTCGAGGGCGACATGCGCGGAGCCGCGGAGCGACGGGACTTCGAGCTCGCCGGCATGTACCGCGACAGACTCGACGCGCTGCGCCGCCTCACCGGGTACGACAGCACCGTGGTGAGCGCCCGCGGCGACGAGCTCGACTTCCTGGGGGTGGCCGTGGCCGGCAACTACGCCATGGTGCAGCTCTTCCAGATGCGGCGCGGCCGGGTGGTGGGGCGCGACAAGCGCTTCCTGACGAACGTGCGCCCGAACGGCGAGGAGGCCGGCACGGGCGAGATCCTCGAGCGCGTGCTGGCGGACTACTACGGCCAGGCAACGCACGTGCCGCCGCTGGTGCTGCTGCCGGAGAGCGACCTGGACGCCGGCGTGTGGCGGGAGTTCCTGTCGAGCCGCGCGGGCCGCCAGGTGGAGCTGCGCACGCCTCGCCGCGGCGACAAGGTCGAGCTGGTGGAGATGGCCCATCGCAACGCGCGCACGGGGGTCGAGGCCGAGATCGCGCTGCTCGAGCGGCGCGGCGAGGCGCCGGGCGTCACGGAGCTGCAGCAGCTCGTGGGGTTGGCGTCGCCGCCGTGGCGCATCGAGGGCTTCGACATCTCGAACCTGATGGGGAGCCACACCGTGGCCAGCATCGTCGCCTTCGAAGGGGGGCGCGCGAAGAAGAGCGATTACCGGCGGCTGCGCATCCGCGACCTGGACAAGCCCGACGACTTCTTCAGCATGCACCAGGCGGTGCTGCGCCGGTTCACCGGCTCGTTGGCCGACAAGATGCCGCCGCCCGACCTGCTTCTCATCGACGGCGGCAAGGGGCAGATGTCGGCGGCGCGCCGGGCGCTGGTCGAGGCGGGCATGACGGTACCGCTGGTGGGCCTGGCGAAGAAGCAGGAGACCATCCTCACCGAGGACGGGCGCGACGTGTTGGTGCCCGAGACGCACCCGGCGCTGCGGCTCCTGATCAACGTGCGCGACGAGGCCCACCGCACGGCGGTGGGGTACAACCGGCAGCGCCGCGGCAAGGCGATGACCCGCAGCGTGCTGGACGACGTGCCCGGCATCGGCCCGAAGCGCCGCGACGCGCTCCTGGCGCACTTCTCGAGCGTCGATCAGCTGCGCGCTGCCGACGTGGCCGAGATCGCCTCGATCCCGGGGGTCGGCGCGGCGGCCGCGGAGGCCGTCAAGGCGTACTTCGAGGGCGCCTGAGCGGCGCGTTACGCGCGGCTCAGCCCACGCCGCGCTCGGCCGGTTCGCTCGCCGCGGTGGTCGCGGGCAGCCCGTTGGCCTGCAGCCAGGCGCCGCGGTAGAGCTCCATCTGCACGTCGGTGCGGCCGGCGGCGGCACGGACCCGGCGGATCTCGCGGAAGCCGACCTTTCGGAACGCGGCCTGCGCCCGCAGGTTGTCGCCGAAGGTGTTGAGGCGCACGTGCTCGAGCCCGTACTCCGTGAACGCCGCCCCGAGCAGCGCGTGGATCGCCTCGGGCCCGTAACCGCGACCCCAGTGGCTGCGCTCGCCGATGATGATGCCGAGCGTGGCGCTGCCGCCCCGGATGTCGTAGAGCTCGATGGTTCCGATGTAGGCGTCGTGCTCGTCGAAGATGCCGTAGGTGGCGCGATCGGAGCGCTTGGCGTCGGCCTTGAGGATGCGCTTGAGCAGCCACAACGGCATGCGGTTGGGCGGCGTGCCGTTGAGGTGCGCGATCTCGGGGTCGCGGAAGTGGCTTTGGATCCGGCGCCAGGCGACGTTGTCGAGCTCGAGCAGCGGCCGCAGCGTCACCCGCCCGTGGCGGGGCGTCATGGCGCCAGTGTACTCCGGGCGCGCGGCCCTCTCCAGCTCGCATCGTTCGCCTCGCCGGGCAGCTTCGCACTGCCCCTGACGGGATCGGTGGGCCGACGCGTCGGCCCGTGGCGCGCGCTCGCCCGCCGCGCCCGCACGTATATACTCGTAGACAACCTGTCGACCGGTCGCATCGAGGAGGAGCATGGAGACGAGCCAGGCCCAGCCCACGCCCGACACCTTCCGTGAGAAGTTCCGGGCGTTGAAGAGCGCCATCGGCAGCGTCATCCTGGGTCAGGAGCGGGTCGTGGAGGACCTCCTCGTCGCCGCCCTGGCGCGCGGCCACGTCCTCATCGAGGGTGCGCCGGGCCTGGGCAAGACGCGGCTGGTGCGCGCCTTCGCGGACGCCACCGAACTGACCTTCGGACGCGTGCAGTTCACGCCCGACCTGATGCCCTCGGACGTCACCGGCACGACGGTGTTCCTCGAGGGCGACGGCCACGGCCGCTTCGAGTTCCAGCGCGGCCCCGTCTTCACGCACGTGCTGCTCGCCGACGAGATCAACCGCGCCACGCCGAAGACCCAGTCGGCGCTCCTCGAGGCCATGCAGGAGCGGGCCGTGACGGTGTCCGGGACGCGCTACCAACTCGAGGAACCGTTCATGGTCCTGGCGACCCAGAACCCGCTCGAGATGGAGGGGACCTACCCGCTGCCCGAGGCGCAGCTCGACCGCTTCCTGTTCAAGATCCTCATCGAGCGGCCCAGCCCCGAGGTCCTGCAGCGCATCCTCCTGACGACGACCGGCCCGGAGGGGGCGCCGCTCGGCCCGATCTTCTCGCGGCCCGAGCTGCTCGAGCTGCAGCTCATGCTGCGGGCCGTGCCGGTGGCCAGCGCCGCGTTGGAGTACATCGTGGCGCTGGTGGAGGCCAGCCACGCCCACCCGATGGTCCGCCTCGGCGCCAGCCCGCGCGGCGCGCAGGCGATCACGCTCGCCGCCAAGGGCTACGCGCTCGCCGACGGCCGGCCGAACGTCGAGCTCGAGGACGTGCGGCGCGCGGTGCTGCCGGCGCTGCGCCATCGCCTCCTGCTGAGCTTCGAGGCCGAGGTGGAGGGGACCGATCCGGACGCGGTCTTGCAGGAGGTCCTGAAGCGCACCGATCGCGGCGACGCACGGCCGCGCGGCGCGCGCTGAGGCCCGCCGGGGGCGTCTCGTGCTGAGCGTCCGCAGCCGCGCCCTGCTCGACCGTTACGCGCTCGCGTCGCGCGCGCTCAGCCGCGAGTCGGGCGAGCGTGTCGCCACCGAGCCCGGGCAGAGCGTCGAGTTCCACGACTTCCGGCCGTACCAGTACGGCGATGAGCTGCGCTACGTCGATTGGCGCGTGTACGCCCGCACCGGGAGGCTGTACACGCGGCTGTACCAGGCGGAACGCGCCATCCGCCTGCACCTCCTGCTGGACACCAGCGCGAGCATGCTCCTGGGGGGGAAGGCGCGCTACGCGCGCATCCTCGCGCAGCTCCTGAGCTACGTGGCGCAGCGAGACGCCCCTACCCAGCTGCACCTGTTCGACGGGCAGGCGAGCCGGCCGGTCCAGGGGCGTGCCGGCGTCGGGGCGAGCTGGCGCTTCGTGGAGGAGGCGCCGACGCTGCGCGGCGAGGAGCAGGCGCCACTCGCGTCGCTCAAGCGCTTCGCGCTGAGCCTGCCGACGCTCCGCGGAGCGGCCCTGGCGCTCGTGATCTCGGATCTTCTCGAGGACGGCCCGTTGCAGCCGGCCCTCGTCGCGCTGCGGGCGCGCGGCCTCGACGCAGGCTTCCTGCACGTGATGAGCGCCGACGACCTGGAACCGCAGGAGGGGCAGTTCGAGCTGGTGGACGCCGAGACGCAGGAGCGTCTGCCCGCCGGACCGCAGGAGGTGCGGGCGTACCGCGAGGAGGTCCAGCGGTTCGTGCGACGCACGCGCTCGTCGATCCTGCGGGCGGGTTTCCGGCACGTCCTGCTGGCCGTTCCGGGCCGGGCGGACAACGCCGCGATGGAGCGCGAGGCGTTCGCCGCGCTGGTGCGCGAGGGCGTGCTGGCGCGCCGCTGACGCTCCCGCTCGCGCGCGACAGCCCAGCGGGCTATCCTGGACGGGCGTGAACGTCATCGGAACACGCTTCGGGGACGGCTTCCAGGTGCTGCGGGAGATCGGCCGTGGAGCGCTGGCGCGGGTATACCTGGCCAGCGACGGCACCCAGGTGAAGGCCGTCAAGCTGGTGCCGCCCGAGCACGGCGAGCGGGCGGAGCGCGAGCTGGACATCGGGCGCGATCTGCACCACCCGCACCTCAACCCGGTGGAGGAGGGGATCGTCCTTGCCGGTTCGCCGGGCGTGATCATGCCGTTCGTGCCCGGCGTGCGCCTCGGCAGGTACCTCGCCGCGAGCCCGGGGCGCGACGCCTTTTTGGACGTCCTGCAAGGGGTGCTGGAGGGGCTCGCGCACCTGCACGCGATGGGTGTGGTCCATCGCGACGTGAAGCCCGAGAACATCCTCGTCGATCGCGCGGGCCACGCGCGCCTGCTGGACTTCGACCTGGCGGTGCGGCTCGGCGACCCGCAACCGCGCGCGGTGGCCGGGACGGTCGCTTACCTCAGCCCCGAGCAATCGCGCGGCGAGGCTCCGACGCCGGCCGCCGACCTCTACGGCGCGGGCATCTTGCTGTACTGGGGTCTCACGGGCCAGGTTCCGTTCACCGGCAGCGTGGCCGAGGTGATCGAGGCGCACCGCAGCGAGGAGCCGCCGCCGCCGTCGAGCGTCGATCCCGCCCTCGCCCCCTTCGACGGCCTCCTCCGGGACCTGCTGGCGAAGAGCGCCTCGGCGCGCTCGGCCGGCGCGCGCGAGGTCGGCGCGGCGCTGCGCGAGCTGCGCGCCCGCTCGTGACGTCGGCCTGAGCGGCGACCGGACGGAGCCAGCGAGCGACGAGCGGGCGCGACGCGGGCGGGGTCGGTGCCCGCCCCCGTTACGGGCCCGTACAATGACGCCGTGAGCGAACGCTTGTCCCTGTCCCTGATCGCGCTCGTCGCACTGGTCGCGATCGCGTTGGCGCCCTGGGCCGCGGTCAACCGCGAGACCGGCGCGCGCAGCACCGTCGTCCTGCTCCCCAACCGCATCATCGACTTCACGGGTCGCACCGAGCCGGTGCCGGTGCCCGGGCAGGCCGCCGTGCTGGTGCTGAGCCTGGTGGGGCTCGCTGGCATCGCGGGCGGCGCGCTCGGGCGCGGGCGCGTGCGCCAGGCGCTGTGGCTCGCCTCCGGCGTGCTGCTCATCGCCACCACGGCGTGGGGCCTGGCCCGCTTCTCGACCGCGATCGACGGCGCCAGGCTCGGCGCCTTCGAGGGCGAGGTGCAGCGCGCCATCGAGCGTCCGAGACCGAATCAGGACGTCGACGCCCTGAAGGTGGTGCTCGAGCACGCCCCCGAGCGTGGCCTGGCCCAGAACATCGTCGCGGCGCGGGCCGCCGGCCTCATCGTGCGGCGCCTGCCGTACGACAACGCCGCCTTCGGAGCATCGGCCTTCCTCCTCATGGTCACCGGCCTGGTGGCCGTCGCCTTCGGGCTGAAGCTGATCCCCGGAGCGACCCGCGCGGTCGAGAGGGCCACGGAGGCGGTGGCCGTGCCCGCCACGTCCATCCTGCTGGCGCTGCTCGCGGCCGCGGTGGTGATCCTCGCGCTGCAGCCGACGCCGACGGGGCCCGGCGTCGTGATGAGCGGCGCCTACATGTGGTTGGTGGGGCGGATCGATACGCTCTGGTACGCCTACTTCACGATGTTCCACGACTCGCTCGGGACGCTCTCGGGCTTCCTCGAGGCGCTGAAGTTCGCGACGCCGCTCATCTTCACGGGGCTCGCCGTCGCGTTCGGCTTCCGAGCGGGGCTGTTCAACATCGGCGCGCCGGGGCAGATGGTGCTGGGCGCGATCTTCGCCATGCTCGCCGGCGTGTACCTGCCGGGACCGCGCGTCGTGGTGCTGCCCGCGGCGATCCTCGCCTCGGCGTTGGGCGGCGGGCTGTGGGGTGCGCTCCCGGGGTGGCTGAAGGCCCGGTTCGGCGCCAACGAGGTCATCAACACGATCCTGCTCAACTTCGTGGCGGCGTCGCTGCTGCTGTTCATCTTGTCGTCGAACTCCGTGTTCGCCGCGCCCGCGCTTCGCGGCCTCACCTTCCTCGGCCCGGCGGTCGCGGTGCTGATCGTGCTGCTGTTGTTCCCGGCGGTGCGGCGCTTCGCCGGGCGTGCGCCGCGCGTCGCCTTCGCGGTCGTCGGGGTGGTGTTGCTCGCGGGCGTGGTGGTGGCGGCCTGGCCGCGACCGAACGATGCGCCGGTGGTGGTCAACATGCCGTTCAAGGTGGCGGGCTCCGAGCCGAAGTCGCAGAGCCTTCGCCCGGAGGCGCGGCTCGCCCAGGTCCCGGCGCTGCTCGGCATCGACCTCTCCGAGACACCCGGCGTGAACCGCGTGCCGGTCGATGTCGCCGCGTTGCTCGCGCCGTTGCTCGCGATCGTGGCGCTCGCCCTCCTGCCGCGCCTGCACCGCCGCTTCCGCGCGTGGACCTGGCGCCTCGGCGGCGCCGTGGTGGTGGCGGGCGTCGTCTACCTCGGCGCGGCGCTCGCGGGGCTCGCCCGCGTGCCCACCGACATCCCGCCGACGAAGCTCAACGTGTCGTTCCTGCTCGCGTTGCTCGCCGCGTTCCTGATGTACGTGTTCCTGTGGCGAACGAAGTGGGGGTTCGAACTGCGCGCGGTGGGCCTGTCGCCGCGCGCCGCGGAGTACGGCGGCGCCAGCATCGCGCGGAACACCATCCTGGCGCTCGCCATCAGCGGTGCGCTGGCGGGTATGAGCGCGACGCACTACGTGCTGGGGGGCGCGCTGGAGGACTACGCGCTGCGCCAGTCGCTGCCGACCAGCGACGGCTTCGACGGCATCGCGGTCGCGTTGTTGGGCAACAACGCCCCGGGCGGGATCGTGCTGGCGGCGTTCCTCTTCGGCGTGCTCAAGAACGGCGGCTCGGTGTTGAACATCGCCTTCTCGCAGCTGACGCGCGACGTCGTCTCGATGATCCTGGCGCTCGTGGTGCTGTTCATCGCCGCCAAGGGGTTCCTGCCGGAGCGCCTCACCGATCCCTTGAAGCGCGCGGCCGCCCGCGGCGAGGTGGAGACCGTGAGGGGTCCGCCGGGCACGGGCGAGCCGCCCGGCCAGCAGGCCGGCGTCGCGTCGCGGACGGTCGCGGGCGCCGAGGCCAGTGAGCCGCACGGGAGGGAGACCTGATGTCGACCATCGTGCTGCTGGCTCTGGTCGCGTCGATGTTGCGCGCCACCACGCCCCTGCTGCTGGCGGCGCTCGGCGGGCTGCTGAGCGAGCGCTCGGGGGTCGTGAACATCGCGCTGGAAGGGATCATCCTCTTCGGCGCCCTGGCCGCGGCCGTGACGGCGCAGCTGGTGGAGGCGCCGGCCCTGGCCAAGGACCCGAACGCGGTGGTGGCGTACGCCCCGTGGCTCGGGGTGCTGGCGGCGGCGCTGGCGGGGGCGGCGGTGGCATGGTTGCACGCCTTCGTGTCGATCCGCTACAAGGCCGACCAGATCATCTCCGGCACCGCCATCAACCTCATGGCCATCGGCATCCCCGCGATCGTCCTCACCGGCTTGTACGACAACTCGTCGACCAGCATGCCGATCCAGAACCGGTTGCCGCAGTGGGGCTGGGGGCAGCTCACCTTCAGCCCGCTGGTGTACCTCGCGTTCCTCCTCGTTCCGGTCGTGTGGTTCGTGGTCTTCCGTACCCCCTTCGGGTTGCGCCTGCGCTCCGTCGGGGAGCACCCCGACGCGGCCGACAGCGTCGGCATCGACGTGCGCCGCATGCGCTACTACGGCGTGGTGCTCTCGGGCGTGCTCGCCGGCCTCGGCGGCGCCTACCTGAGCATCGGCAACCTCAACCAGTTCGTCGAGAACATGTCGGGCGGTCGCGGCTTCATCGCGCTCGCGGCGCTCATCTTCGGCAAGTGGCGGCCCGTCGGCGTTCTAGGCGCTACGCTGCTGTTCGGCGCCTTCCAGGCCGCCGAGACGCTGCTGGGCGGCGCCAACATCCTGCCGCCCACGCTGGTCCAGTCCGTTCCGTTCATCCTGACGATGCTGGTGCTCGCCGGCTTCGTCGGGCGGGCCATCCCGCCCAAGGCCATCGGCAAGCCCTACGAGAAGTGAGGGCGGGCGCCGACCGCGACCTGCACCCGCCACTCGCCCCCGATCACGGAGGTCTCCCGTGCACTTCGGACGAAGCGCAGGCATCCTGCTCCACCCCACCGCCCTTCCCGGCGACCACGGCATCGGCGAGCTCGGCGACGCCGCCTTCCGCTGGGTCGACTTCCTCGAGAGTGCCGGACAGCGCCTGTGGCAGGTGATGCCGCTGGGTCCCACCGGCTACGGCGACAGCCCCTACCAGTGCTTCAGCGCGTTCGCCGGCAACCCCTTCCTCATCAGCCTCGACCTGCTCGCCGCCGAGGGGCGGCTCGACGCCGGCTCGACCGCACGCACGCGCGAGCTGCCCCGTCACCGGGTGGAGTACGGCGCGCTCATCGCGCGCAAGCTCGAGCTGCTGAGCACCGCCGCAGCACGCTTCGAGGTCGACGCGGGCGACGAAGAGCGCGGCGCGTTCGATGCGTTCATGGAGCGGGAGGCGCTCTGGTTGGACGACTTCGCGCTCTTCATGGCGCTCAAGGAGGCCCACGGGGGGCGCCCGTGGAACGAGTGGGAGCGCGAGGTGCGCCTGCGGGAGCCGGCCGCCCTCGACGGCGCCCGCGCGGAGCACGCCGACGCCATCCGCCGCCACAAGCTGTGGCAACACTGGTTCTACCGGCAGTGGACGGCGGTGAAGGAGTACGCCAACGGCAAGGGCGTGCGGGTGGTCGGCGACATCCCCATCTTCATCGCGATGGACTCGGCCGACGCCTGGTCCAACCCGGAGCTGTTCCACTTCGACGAGGACGGACAACCGACCGTGATCGCGGGCGTTCCGCCGGACTACTTCAGCGACACGGGGCAGCGCTGGGGCAATCCGCTGTACCGCTGGCAGCGCATGCAGGACACCGGTTTCGCGTGGTGGATCCGCCGCTTCCGCTCCACGCTGGATTTCTTCGACATCCTCCGGGTCGACCACTTCCGCGGCTTCGAGGCGTACTGGGAGATCCCGGCGAGCGAGCCGACCGCGGTCCATGGGCGCTGGGTGCGCGGACCGGGCCAGGCTCTGTTCGACGCCCTGGCGGACGCGCTGGGAGACCTGCCGATCATCGCCGAGGATCTCGGCGTGATCACGCCGGCGGTCGACAAGCTGCGCGAGGACAACCGGTTGCCGGGCATGAAGGTCTTGCAGTTCGCCTTCGCCGGCGGCGCGAGCGACCCCTACCTGCCGCACAACTACGACCACGACTGCGTGGTCTACACCGGCACGCACGACAACGACACCACCGCCGGCTGGTACGAGAAGGCGCCCGAGGCGGAGCGCGACATGGTGCGGCGCTACCTCGCCCGCAACGACGAGAACGTGCCGTGGGAGTTCATCCGCCTGGCGCAGGCGTCGGTCGCCGACGTGGCCATCGCCCCGCTGCAGGACGTGCTCGGGCTCGGCAGCGAGGCGCGCATGAACACGCCCGGACGGGCCGAGGGGAACTGGAGCTGGCGCTTCTCGTGGGACGACGTCCCCGCCTGGATCGCGCCGCAGCTGCGCGAGATGGCGGAGCTGTACGGGCGCGTCGAGGGGGCGGGCGCGGCGGACACCGCCTACCGCCAGTCGGACACGGGCACCGAGGTGGAGGAGTCGTGAGCGCCGGCGCGGCTACACCCGGAAGATCACGCCCTCGCGGTTGAAGTTGCGGTAGGCGAACAGCAGCAGGATCGCCACCACGCCCAGCAGCACCGCCCACGTGGTGAGCACGTGGGCGGCGGTCGCCGTGCCCTTCACCACGTCGTCCATGAGCACCAGCACGTTGAATACGGGCACGGTGTAGATGCCGTCGCCGAAGCCGAGCAGGTCCTTGAACTGGAGCCCGATGCCGGGGATGATGAACAGGAACGACAACGGTGCGACGTAGCTCTGGGCCTCCTTGAAGGAGCGCGCGAAGAGCGCGACGCCCAGGAGCAGGGCGGCGACGGTGCCGGCCAGCAGCAGCGCGCTCACCAGCAGGAGGAGGATCGAGCTCCAGGTCGCGCTGAGGCTGCCCCCCATGACCTGCACGATGTCGGTTGCGTCGCCGCCGCTGAGGCGCGGCAGGAACACCGTGCGCAGGATGGTGCCGCCCACCACGTACCCGACGATCGCCATGAAGGCGGCGCTGAGCCCGAACGTCAGGGTCGCGAGGAACTTGCCGACGACCACCTCGCTGCGCCGGATGGGCGTGACCAGCAGCACCTCGAGCGTCCCCCGCTCCTTCTCGCCGGCGGTCGCGTCGATCGCGGTCATCTGCCCCCCCGTGAGCGTCCAGATGGCGATGAAGAACGGGATGAGCCACGACAGCTGGCCGCTCGATCGCTCGGCCTGTGTGCTGGCGTCGACCGTCTCCACCCGTACCGGTTGCAGCACGCTGGGATCGAGGCCCGCGGCCTGCAGCCTCGCGGCCACGAGGCCGTCGCGGTACGTGCCGACGGCCTGCTGCACCTTGCCGGCGTTGAGCTCGCTCTTGAGGTTGCCCTTCTTGCTGTACACCTTCAGGGTCACGCCCTCGCCCGCCTGCAGGCGGGCCGCGAAGTCGGGCGGCACCGCGATGGCGACCGGGACGGTGTCGTCGCGCACCGCCGCCTCCGGGTCGTCGACCGGCGTGAACGCGACCTTCTGGTCCTCGATGGCGGTACGCAGCTCCTGGGGCAGCGCGTCGAGCCCGCTGACGCCCACCTGCGTGACGGTGGTCTGCTCGCGTTGGAACAGCCCGCCGAGGAGCAGCGGCAGCCCCAGCATCATGAGGGGGAGCACGATCAGCGGGATCACCAGGCTGCTGATGATGGCGCGTTGATCGCGCAACGTCGACAGGATCTCCTTCGCCGCCACGCGCCGGATCATCGAGAGCCTCATGCCCCCACCCTCTCGTGCTGCAGACCGCTACGCTCCACCAACCGGAAGAACGCGTCCTCGAGGTTGCTCCCGCCACCCTGGGCGGTGAGCTCCGCGACCGCGCCCTCGGCGATCTTGCGGCCGCGGTAGATGATGCAGGCCCGGTCGCACAGCTCCTCGACCTCGCTCATGACGTGCGTGGAGTACAGCACGGCGCGGTCCTCGCTCGGGTAGCGACGCACGAAGTCGATCACGGCGCGGCGCGCCACGACGTCGAGGCCGCTCGTCGCCTCGTCGAAGAAGATCACCGGAGGGTCGTGGAGCACGGCCCGCGCGACCACCACCTTCTGCTTCATGCCGGTGGAGAACCCCCCCGCCCGCCGGTCGAGGGTGTCGCCGAGCTCGAGCAGCTCGTCGAGCTCCTCGATGCGCCGGTCGATCGCCGCGCGGCGCATGCCGTACAGCCGTCCGAAGTAGTGGAGGATCTCCCGCCCCGTCAAGCGGTCGTACAGGCCCATCCCGCCGTTCACGACGCCGATCGAACGCCGCACCTGCTCGCTGTTGCGGACGACGTCGAGGCCGTTCACCGTCGCGCTGCCGTGGTCGGGCCGCAGCAGGGTAGAGAGCACGCGCAGCGTGGTCGTCTTGCCGGCGCCGTTGGGACCGAGAAGGCCGTACACTTCTCCGGCGGCGACGTCGAAGGTGAGATCCTGCACAGCGTGGACGCCGCCGAAGGACTTGCTGAGGCCGGAGCTGGAGATCATCGAGATCCTTTCGGGTCGGGCGCTCACCGGATCGGGATCCCGGGACCGGGGTACGGCGATACCGGGACCGGCGTTCGCCACGGCCCCGGGGATTCTAGGCTCGTCTCGCGAGTGCGTCAAGGGCTACCTGTCACCCGGGCACCGGCGCACCACCGCGGCCCGGGGCGACTCCCCTGCTATCATATGGGCCGATGATCGAACGCGAATTCGCCGCCCTGGACGGGTATCAGTTGATCCCCAGGGTGCTGCACGCGGTACACAACGCAGATACCGGCACCACCTTGCTCGGGCGCCCGGTGCCGGTGCCGTTGCTCCCGCGACGGCGGGCCGACGCCGAGCTTCCGCCGGGAACGCTCGCCGTGGTGGAGGCAGATCTCGTGCTGGCGGACCCCGCCCACCACCCGCCGGCCGACGCGCTGGCGCTGCTCCGCTCCGCCAAGATGGGGGAGCTGATGCCGCGCGTGCGCCGGCTCGGCGAGCTCGGCGTGGCGGGCATGGGCCTCGACCTCGCGCCGCTCGCCGACAGCGCGCCGTACGGGCGTGAGCCGTGGCGCCCGCGGACGCGCGAGGACCTCGCCGAATTGCGCGCGGCGGCGAATTGTCCCCTGTGGCTCTTCGGCGTCGGCGGCGCCGCGGACGCGGAGGTGGCCGCCGAGGCGGGGGTGGACGCCGTAGTGCTGCAGGGCGCGACCGGCGCGCGCATCGGCGCGCCCGCGGTGATCGACCTGCTGCCGGAGGTGGTGGACGCCGTCGCCGGCATGCTGAGCATCGTGTCGGGCGGCCCGGTGCGCGACGGCGTCGACGTGCTTCGCTACCTGGCGGTGGGCGCCGAGGCGCTGGTCATCGAGAGCGACCGGGCGCTCAGCGCGTTCGAGGCCGAGCTCCACTACGCCATGCGCCTCACCGGCTGTGAGGGTCTCGCCGACATCGGCTACGACGTGATCTTCGCGCCGCTCTTTCGCGAGCCGTGATCGCGTTCCTCGAGGGCACCGTGCGCGAGGTGCGCGAGGCCAGCGTCGTCGTTCAGGCCGGCGCCTTCGGCGTCGAAGCGTGGGCGCCCAAGGCGACGTTGTCGCAATGCGCGACGGGCGGGGTGGTGCGCCTGCACACGCAGTTGCTCGTGCGCGACGAGACGCCGGTGCTGTACGGCTTCCACCACCACGACCTGCTGGTGCTGTTCCGGCGCTTGCTGGAGGTAGGGGGGGTGGGCCCGAAGCTCGCGCTCGCGATCCTCTCCGCGCTGCCGTCGGCCCTCATCGCCGCGGCCGTCGCCAACCAGGACCCGGGCCTGCTCACGAGCGCGCCCGGTGTCGGGAAGCGCACCGCCGAGCGCATCGTGCTCGAGCTCAAGGGGCGACTTCCCGACGAGCTCCTGGCCGGGCCCGAGGGGGTCGCGCGACCGCAGAAGGCGCTCGCCCCCGCGGCCGAGGATGCCGTGCAGGCCCTGGTGTCGCTCGGGTACCGCGAATCGCAGGTGACCTCCGCCGTCGCGGAGCTGCACCGCGCGGCTCCCGACGACGGCGCCGAGGCGCTCATCCGGAAGGCGCTGGCGAAGCTGCGCTGAGGGGAGCGCCGCCGGTGCGAGCCCGCCGGTCGACGCTCAGGCGCCGACGGGGTGGGCCTCCCACGCCGCGTCCGCGTCGACCGTCGGGAGGTCGAAGGCGTCGCCGACCGCGGCGCATGTGAGCGTGCCGGCGTGGGTGTTGAGGCCGCGAAGCAGCGAGCGGTCGACGCGCAGCGCTCGCGCGGGGTCGGCCGCCAGCTCGAGCGCATACGGCAGGGTCTGGTTCGACAGCGCGCGGGTGCTGGTGTTGGGCACGGCGCCGGGCATGTTGGCGACGCCGTAGTGCACCACGCCGTCCACCACGAAGGTGGGGTCGTCGTGCGTGGTGGGACGGATCGTCTCGATGCAGCCGCCCTGGTCCACCGCCACGTCCACGATGACGCTGCCCGGCTTCATGAGGCCCAGCATGTCGCGCGTCACCAGGTGGGGCGCCCGGGCGCCCGGGATGAGGACCGCGCCGATCAGCAGATCGGCGCGCTGGACCGTGCGCGTGATGTTGGCGAGGTTGCTGGCGAGCGTCTGGATGCGGCCGCCGAAGACGTCGTCGAGGTACTGCAGGCGGGCGTGGCTGATGTCGAGCAGCGTCACGCGTGCGCCGAGCCCCATGGCGATCTTCGCGGCGTTCGTGCCGACGACCCCGCCGCCCAGGATGACGACCTCGCCCGCCTCGACTCCGGGCACCCCGCCGAGCAGCACGCCGCGCCCGCCGAGGAAGCGGCCCAGGTAGTGCGCGCCGACCTGGGAGGCCATCCGGCCGGCGACCTCGCTCATGGGCGTCAGCAACGGCAGGCTGCCGTTGGTGAGCTGCACCGTCTCGTAGGCGATGGCGGTGGTGCCGGCGGCGAGCAGCGCGTCGGTCAACGGCCGCGCCGCGGCGAGGTGCAGGTAGGTGAACAAGATGAGGTCGTCGCGCAGGAGGGCGAACTCCGCCGGGACGGGCTCCTTCACCTTGAGCACCAGCCGCTGGCTCCAGGCCTCGGCGGCCGAGTCCACGATGGCGGCCCCGCTGGCGCGGAACTCCTCGTCGTCGAAGCCGCTCCCGAGCCCGGCGCCGCGCTCCACGACCACCCGATGCCCGGCGTCCACCAACGCGTGGACGGCTCCCGGGGTGGCGGCCACCCGGTACTCGTTGCGCTTGATCTCCTTGGGGATGCCGATGTTCATCGTGATCTCCTGGCCCGCGCGCACCCCGCGCCCGCCGCGGCGCCGCCGCGGCCACGCCGGAACGCGCGCCGTTCCGGACCTGCCGAACGAGGGTAGTCTACCGCCTAGAGCAGGAGCCGCGAACGGGGCGTGTGTACCGTGCTAGGCGGCGTCGCCGGCGGGCCAGACGCGCAGCAGGGAGGTGCGCCCGTCGATCACCTCGGCGACCGCCACGAGCGCGCCGTCGCCCGCCACCAGGGCGCGGCGCCCGCTGCCCGTCAGCGACGGCCGCTGCCCCTGGCGGACGCGCGCGACCTGCTCGTCGTCGAGGGTGGTGCGGGGGTACGGCAACGCGTCCACGGCGCGGATCGGCGCAGCGTCGCGCAGGGCGTCGAGCGGCACCGCCCGCTCCAGCCCGATCCCCCCGGAACGCGTGCGCACCAACCCCGAGAGGTGCGCCGGGACGCCGAGCGCGGCGCCGAGGTCGCGCGCCAACGACCGCAGGTAGGTGCCCGCGCGCACCCGCACGCTCAGCAGGGCGGTGGGCAACGGCGCCAGGGGCGCCGGGAGCGGGAAGGAGCGGCCGTCCTCGTGCGGCGTCCAGGTCCCGTCGGCGCCGGGGCGGAAGCGGGCCGGAAGGGCGTCTCGGTCGCTGCCGAAGGCGAGCAGCTCGAGACGCGCGTATCCCGCCGGCCGCGGCGGCAGCGTCACCTCTTCGCCCCGGCGGGCGCGATCGTAGCTCCGCACTCCCTCCCGCCGCACGGCGGAGAAGGCGGGCGGACGCTGCTCCGTGAGGTGCAGGAAGGGCGGCAGCGCCTCGGCGATGCGCGCGGGGGAGAGGGCGCCGGCGTCGCCGCGGGCGTCGATGGGCCCCTCCGCGTCGAGCGTCGGCGTGCCCGCCCCGAACGCGACCCACGCGAGGTACTCCTTGTCGCCTCCGGTGAGGAAGGGGGACAGCTTGGTCGCCCCCTCGACCAGCAGCAGCAGCACCCCGGTGGCCAGGGGATCGAGCGTGCCCGCGTGACCCACGCGGCGCGTGCCGAGGGCGCGACGAGCGGCGGCGACGACGTCGTGCGACGTCGCGGCCAGCGGCTTGTCGACCACGAAGACGCTCACGCGGCCGATTCTACCCGTGCGCCGTAGCGGCGCCTCCTGTGCCGTGCGCCGTAGCAGCGCCTCCCGTGCCGTGCGCCGTAGCAGCGCCTCCCGTGCCGTGCGCCGTAGCGGCGCCTCCCGTGCCGGTGACGCCCCTCGGGTAGCGTGGCCCCGTGACGCCGATGCTGCTCCTGGGACTCGCGACGCTGGCGCTGTGGTGGGCGCTCACGCTCGACTGGTTCCTGGGTGTGCGGCGGATGCACCGCCTGGGCAGGCCGCCGGCCGCCGAGCCGCGCCGGTGGCCGAGCCTGTCGGTGGTGGTGCCGGCGCGCGACGAGGCGCGCACGCTGCCGCCGGCGTTGAGGAGCCTGCTGGCACAGGACGTTCCGGGCCTGGAAGTGATCCTGGTCGACGACCGCTCCACCGACGGCACCGCCGATCTGGTCGATCGCGCCGCGGCGGCCGATCCCCGCGTGCGAGCGGTGCACGTGGAGCGCCTGCCCGCCGGCTGGCTCGGCAAGACGCACGCGCTCGCGCTCGGTGCGCGGGCGGCGGGCGGTGCGTGGCTGCTGTTCGCCGACGCCGACGTGCGCTACGCGCCCGGCGCCCTACGCGCCGCCCTGGCCTACGCGGTCGAGGGCGAGCTCGACCACCTCGCCGCCCTGCCGCGCTTCGTCGCGCACGGTCCGCTCATCGCCTCGTTCGTGAGCGCCTTCGCGCTGCTGTTCAGCGTTCACACGCGGCCCTGGAGGGCGGCGCGTGCCCGCAGCAGCGCCTCGATCGGCATCGGCGCCTTCAACCTCGTCAGGCGCGCCGCGTACGACGCCGTCGGCGGGCACGAGCGCGTGCGGCTGCGGCCCGACGACGACCTCGCGATCGGGGCCGTCCTGAAGGGGGCCGGCTTCCGGCAGGAGGCCGTGTTCGCGGCCGAGCTCGTGGCGGTCGAATGGTACGAGGACCTTCCGCGCGCGGTGCGCGGCCTGCGGAAGAACGCCTTCGCGGGACTCGGCTACTCGCTCCCTCGCCTCACGTGGGTCGTCGTCACGCTGCTGCTCACGAACGTGGTGCCGTACGCGGCGGTGGTGGCCTCGGCCGGCCTCGAGCGGGCCGTGTGGGGGGCGGTGCTCGCCACCATCGCCTTCGTCTACGTCTTCGACGCGCCGCGAGGCGGGCACAGCCCATGGCTGTTCCTGTTGCACCCGGTCGGCGTGGGCGCGCTGTGCTACGCCGCGGCGGCGTCCGCCGCATCGGCCCTGACGCGCGGCGAGATCGAGTGGCGGGGCACCCGCTACCGCCTGGACGAGGTGCGCGAGGCGCTCCGGCGCGAGCGCTGAGGCGCACGCCGCGCCTCCTATACTGCCGCCATGCGCGTGCTCGCCGTCGTACTCGCCGTGCTGCTGGCGTGGCCCGCCGCGGGGGCCACCGAGGTCGTCTCGACCGACCACGTGCGCGTGCTGTTCGACGATCCCGCGCTCGGCGCCTACGCCCGGCGCGTGGCGCAGAGCGCGGAGGTGGCGTTGACGCGCGTGGCAGCGCTGTTCGGGCGCCCGCCCCTGCCCGTCGTCGTGCGCGTGCGCGGCGACAACGACGCGTTCAACGCCATCGCCTCCACCCTGCCGCGTCCGAACGTCGAGGTACGGGCCCTCTATCCCGTCGACGGCGCCGTCGGCTTCCGCTCGGACGATCCGCTGGCGCTGGTGTTGCGTCACGAGCTGACCCACCTGATCCAGCTGACCGATACACGCACGCCCTCGCCCGGAGGGGCCGGCATGCCGGACGTGGGGCTCGTGGGGCACGCCACCGCCGCGCTCCCCCCGGCGTGGCTGCTGGAGGGGATCGCCGTCTGGGTCGAGTCCGGGGCCGGTGACGGCGGCCGCCTGCACGACGCCCGCACGCGCACGCTGCTGCGGACCCTGGCGCTGGGAGGGGATCCGCCGACGCTGGCCGACGTGAGCCTGACGACGTACGCGGCCTGGCCCGGCGGCGAGGCACGTTACCTGATCGGCGGCGCCTTCGTCGCCGACCTCGTCCGCCGGCACGGCTTCGGAGCGCTCGAAGGCGCGCTGCACGCCTACCAGGCGACGGGCGGCCTGGCGCCGTTCGCCGACGCCTGGCGCGCGACGGTAGGGACCGACCTGAAAGGCGAGTGGCGCACGTGGTGGGCCGGCGTGGCGGAGGAGGCGCTCGGCCGCACGGACCTGAGCGAGCCGCGGCAACCGCTGACGCAAGGCGATGGCCGGCGCGGGCTGCCGGCCGCCTCCCCGTCGGGCTCGCGCCTCGCCTGGGCCGAGGCCGACGGCGTTCACGTGGCACGGCTGCAGGCGTCGGCCCTGAGCGACGAGCGCACGTTCTCCCTGGACGGCGACGCGCACGACGTCGCCTGGCTCGACGAGCGCACGGTGGCGGTCGCGGCGGTGATGCGCGACCCGGCCGCGCGCCCTTCGGACCTGCTCGCCGTCGATGTCGACGACGGCACGGTGCGGAGGCTGACGCACGGCGCGCACGCCCACCTCCCCCGACCCGAGGGGAACGGCTGCGTGCTGTACGTGCGCGACACGGTGGTCGAAGGGTCCTCGCTGGAGCGCGCCTGCCCGACACCCGCGCCCGCGGGCCCCTGGAGCACGTGGACCGTCTGGCGCGCGCCCGAGGGTGAGCATCTCGTGGGTCTGAGCGGTGCCCAGCGGGGGCGCCCCGTGCTCAGCCTGGAGCATGGGGGCCAGGTCGACCTGTGGCTGCTGGACCTGGGGCTGCTCGACGCGCCGGTGCCCGGTGCGGCACGCGCCGCCCCTCGAGGGGCCGGGCCCGACCGGCGCCCCGCGGCGCTCCGCCGGCTCACCTCCGGGGCCGGGCCCGATCTGGATCCCGTGTGGGACGGGCCCGGCACGTTGTTGTTCAGCCGTGCCGCCGGGGGCGCCTTCCAGGTGATGGAGCTCACCCTCCCCTCCGGCGGGCGTCGCGCGCGCGTGGCGCGCCTCACGGCGCTGATCGGGGGAGGACGGGGGCCGGTGCCGGTCGCGGCGCAGGCTGCCGCGGCCGCGGGGGCGGGGGCGGTGGCGCAGCAGGGCGCGCGGCCGGGGCCGGCCGCGGGATCGCCGCCGTGCTGCCCGCCGGGCGCCCCTCCCGGAGGACCGCCCGGCCCGCCGCCCGGCGCGTTCGTGGTCCGCACCCTCGGGGCGCGTGGGGAGCTGTTCGCGCTGGAGCGTGCATCGGACGGCGTGGAGGGATCGGCGGCGGCCCCCTTGCCCGGCGCCGTTGCCGGTCGCGGCCCCGCGCCCGCCTCGGCGAGAGGTTCCGCACCCGCGTCCGCGCCGGCCCCGGCGGCCGCGAAGGACGCTCGGGGCGTGCCGGCCGTCAGCGCGCCGCGTCCCTACACGCCCTGGTCCAGCCTGGCGCCGTACGGCTGGCTGCCACTCGACGCTCGGGTGTCGTTCGCGCCCGCCGGCGCCGGGGCGGAGGCGGCCGTGCTCGCCCTCGACGACAGCGAGGTGCACGCGCTGTCGCTGCACGCGGGCTACGACACCTCCCTGGAGGGTCCCCTGGCCGGCGCCTACGCGTGGTTGCGCTACGGGTACCGCTGGCCGGAGCTGGTGCCCCGGTACGCACCGGCGCCGATCTTCTCGGCCGAGGCGCGCGTGGGCCTGTGGCCGCACCTCGTCCACCTCGAAGCGACGCGCGACACCGCCTGGGGCGTGCGGGTGGGCGGCCTCCTGCGGGCACCCCTGGCGGGAGGGGGGGCGGGGCTGGCGCTGGCCGTGGCCCTCGTCGATGCCCCGGCGCTTCCCGGTCCGCGCGCCGAGGCCTCCCTCGACGGCAGCTGGGACGCCCGCCGCGGCGACCCGTTCGGTGCCCCGTCCGGCGGCGGCGCGCTCGCCTTGCGCGGCCGGTGGACGGCGGGGGAGGACGGGCCGTCGGCGGGCCTGTGGCTTCAAGGGCGCTGGTACCCGGAGATCGGTCCCGTGACGCTCCTGCTCGGCCTCGACGGCGGCTACCGGCCGGCGCCGCCGGTGCCGCTGGACCTGCCGGCGTTCGCGCTGGTTGCGAGCGCCGGCGCCCGCGCGTCGGTGAAGGTCGCCTGGCGCTGGTCCGACGGGCTCGTCGCGCTCGAACGCCTCGACATCGAGCCGAACGTGCGGATCTGGGGCGGCGTCGATGCGACCCGCTACGCCGTCGGCGTCGGCGCCGACCTCGGTGTATGGGGCGACGCCGTATTGCAGTACGAGGCTCCCGTGCGCCTCGGCGTGCGGGCGGGGTACGCCGACGGCTGGTGGATGTCGCTGGCGCTGAGCACGCCCTTCTGAGCGGTCTCCTGGGCCGGGGACGCCGCGAGCTCGCTCCCCTCGGTGGTGCCTATGCTCCATCCGGGCGAGCTGCGCACGCAGGTGCCCTCGGATGCGTGTGCTCTTTGATGCGGGTGCCCTTGGAGGCCGGTGCCCTCAGAGGCAGGCGCGCTCCGATCGCAGGGAGCGCACGTACGCCAGCGCCGGTCGGACCGCGCCCCGGTCCGACGCTCCGAGGGTGTCGCGCCCCCTGCCGGGAGCTGCCGGTTCGCCGCCGCCCGGCGGATCGGGATCGCGCACGCCCGGGTCGAGAGCGATCCGCTCCGCCCCCGCCAGCAGGCACGCCTCGAGCAGCTCCACGCGCGCCCGGGGATCGCCCGCGGGCGCGCGACCGATGCCGGTGCCCGCCGGTGCCTGCGCGAGCAGGGAGGCCGCACGCGCAGCCGAGGTGAACAGCGGCGCGACGGGCCCCTCGCCGGTGGCGAGCGTCAACACGGCGAGCACGCCGGGATCCGACAGGCCGAGGTAGTAGAGGTCGCGCGAGAGATCGGTACCCAACACGGGCCCAGGCTACGGCGCGTCCGGGCGCTCAGGGGAGGAACAGGCTACGTGCCCAGGGGACGAAGGCCACGGCCAGCACCAGGCCCACGTTCAGCACGATCTGGGCCAGCAGCACGGTGATGCCGTTGGCGCGCCGGCGGAACACCGCCGCGAGCACGAGGCCGAAGACGCCGAGCAGGAGCACGGGCGTGACGAGCACCAGGGCGTACACGCCGGCCGACGACAGCACCGCGATCGTGCCGTCGTAGCGTCGCGACAGGGCCGGGATCATGAACGCGCGGAAGTACAGCTCCGTCAGGGGCAGCAGGACCATGGCCACGACGATCGGCACCGTGAGGCGCGAGAGGTTCAGGTAGAACGGGCCGAACACACGGTTCTCCGGCACGAACGCGAGGTACGCGAGGGTGGCCGCCAGGAAGAGCACGCCGAGCCCGAAGCCGGCCAGCGCCTGATCGCCGCTGCCGAGCAACCGCTCGGTGGCGTCGAAGCCGTTCGCTCCTACCCTGCGCCACACCAGCAGCAGCGAGCACAGCGTGAACACCAGCAGGAACACGGCGCGCGCGTCGCTCTGCTGGAGCGGGGTCACGAACGCCAGCACGTTGTTGTACACGGCCACGCCGTAGACCAGCGCGGCGAGCAGGCCGATGAGCACGCTGGCGAAGAGCACACCGTAGAGCTGCCCCACGGTCCACGGTTGCGGCCCCTCCACCACTTCGAGGGTGGTGGCGTTGGCGATGCGGCTCTCTCCCACCAGGTGCACCGCGACCAGAAGCAGCAGCAGGAACAGCCACAACAGCGCGTTGCTGAACAGGAAGGAGGTGACGTTGCCGCGGCTGGCGGCCTCCCGCAGGGCCAGGTTGCCCGATTGCGTGTCCCCCTGCGCGTAGTAGATCAGGGCGAGGGAGCGCAGGTCGGCCGCCTGCTGGTCGGTGTCGCGCGAGGTGCGCAGGGCGAGCGCCGTCTCCAGCTCGCCCGCGGCGCCACCGAGGTCGCTCATCGACCACAGGGAGCGGCCGAGCAGGGACCGGACCTCGGCGTCGTGGGTGTCGCCCGACAGGTCCATGTACGAGCGCAGGCGGTCGCGCGCTCCGGCCGGATCGCCAAGATCGAACCTCAGGCGCGCGTCGGCCAGGCGGTAGTCGACGTTCAGCCCGTCGGCGTCGATGGCCTTGCCGTACGCGGCGAGGGCGTCGTCGTAGCGTCCCTGGTGCTGCGCCAGACGGCCCCGGATGTACGCGACCTGGCCGGACAGCTCGCGGTTCGGCTGCCCCGAGAGGCGGGCCTCGGCGTCGGAGAGGTACCCCTCGGCCTCGGCGAAGCGGTCGTCGCGCACCGCGATCTCGGCCAGGAGGGCCGGGATCTCCGCGCGGTCGTCGTTTCCGCGCACGCGCTGCAGGCGCTGCTCGGCGTCGTCGAGCATGCCGAGCTTGACCTCGATGCGGGCGAGCGCGAGCTGGGCGTCCGGGAAGTCGGCCTTCACCTGGAGCGCATTGAGGCAGCTCTGGCGGGCCGTCTCGAGGTCGCCGCCCGCCTCGAACCGGAGGCATTGCTGGTAGTAGCGGTTCTCGTCGAACCGCTGCGCCGCCGCCGGGGCGCTTGCGGCAAGGAGCGCCAGGACGGCGACGACGATCCGCAGGACCGCCACGAGCCGCCTGGGCGCGACGACCCCCGGTCGGTGCGCGCGGAGCATCGTTAGGTAGCCTTCGGCCGGGATTGGAACCCGTGGCTGACTCATGCAAGTCCCCTTCGTCCGGACCCGGGGGGCGGTCGCGGACCACCGAGCGGGCGGAGGCGCGCGCTGGCGGGCGGACGCTCTTCGGCGCTCATCATGACCCGATGCGCCGCGTACGCGGGGTTAGGTCATTCACTTCCGCCCCTGTCCGAGCGGGTTTCCTCGGCTTCGCCCGGCCCGAGGCGGCCCCAGGAGCGGCGAGGCGGCCCCGCCGGCGGCGGGCGCGGCCCGGCGACAGGCACGCGGGGCGGCGCGCACCGCATGAAGGTTCCCTTAACCCGCTCCAGCAGCGGATTCACGGCCCGCTGCTAGCATGGGGTCATGAGCGGACGGAGCGACAGCGCGAGGCGAGCGCGGCGATGAGCGCCGGACTGCTCTTCCTCATCGCCCAGACGGTCTCGGGCCTGCCGGCGCTGCCGGCGGGGACCGAGGTGCGTCTCGTGTCGCCCGACCTCCTCACCGTGTACGCCAGCGCCCGCCTCGAGAACGACACGCTGACCTTCGTCGGCGCTCCGTCCCCGGGAACCGAGCTGCGCGTTCTCATCTTCCCGCCCGACGCGGGTGCCGCCGCCAGGGCGGAGGCCCTGAGCGGCGCGCGCGCCGTGCCGGGTCGGGTCAACGCCGACGGCAGCGACATCCTGCTCGACCTCCCCGATCGCTTCGCGCCGACCTCCCTGCGGGACCTGTTGAAGGAGCAGCACGGCATCGTGCTGGAGCTGAAGGCGGGGAAGGAGGGCTAGATGACGAAGAAGCGCATCCTCATCGTCGAGGACGATGTCGACATCCTCCGCCTCCTCACGCTCGAGCTCCAGGAGGCGGGATTCGAGGTGCTCGCGTTCGAGACCGGCATCCGTGGCCTCAGCGCCATCCGGGAGAGCGACCCCGACCTCGTGATCCTCGATCTCGGGCTGCCCGACCTCGACGGTCAGGAGATCGCGCGCCGGGTGCGGCGCACCGGCGACACGCCGTTGCTCATCCTCACGGCGGCCGATGAGGTCGAGACCAAGGTCGAGATGCTCAACGCCGGCGCCGACGACTACCTCGCGAAGCCGTTCCACGTCGAGGAGCTCATCGCGCGGGTCAACGTGCAGCTCCGGAAGCGCAGCCTCGGGGCCGTGCGCAGCATCGGTGAGATGACCATCGATCCTGTCCGGCGGCAGGTGTTCTGGTCGGACGACGAGGTGCGCCTGAGCCCCAGGGAGTACGAGCTGCTGGCGTACCTCGCCAGCCAACCGGGGCGCGTCTACAGCCGCAAGGAGATCGAGACCAACGTCTGGGGCGAGGACCTTCCCCCCTCGAGCAACGTGGTGGACGTACACATCGCCAACATCCGCGGGAAGCTGCGCGAGGCCGGCGGGTACGGCGTGATCCGCACCGTGCGCGGCATCGGCTACGCGCTCAAGTCGTAAGGCGGGTGGACGCCGCGCTGCGGTGCGAGGGACCGGCATGAGGCCGTTGCGGACGGGCGGGCTCCCGCTCACGCTGCGGGTCGCGGCGCTTGCGGGCGGCGCGATCGCCGTGCTGTCGCTGGCCGCCGCCCTGGCGGCCTTCCTGGTGGTGCGCTCGAGCCTCTACACCGACCTGCGCCGCGCCCTGCGCGACGATGCCGCCACGGTGGCGGACCTCTACCGAGAGGGGGGGCAGGGCAGCGCCCGCACGCGCGTTTCCGGCCCCACCGGCGGCGTGATCGTGCAGGTGTACGACCCCGTCGGCACCCTGCTGGTCGCGTCGAAGTCCACCTTCGAACGCGCCCAGACGGCGATCCCGCCGTCCGACGTGGTGAGCGCCGCACACGGCGGCCTGATCTGGAGCGGGCAGCTCGGCGGTCGCCCGATGCTTGCGGCGCTGGCACCGTTCGATGTCGGCGTGGTGGCGGTGCTGGCCGACACCGGTTACGTCGGCTCCGCGCTGACGCGCCTGGCGCGCTCCCTGCTGGTGACCGCCGTATTGCTCGTGATCGTCAGCTTCTTCGTCGGCTACGCCGTGGCGGCGGCGGCGCTGCGTCCCATCACCCGCCTGGCGCATATGGCGACCGGCCTCGGGCCCGAACGGCTCGAGCCCATCCCCTACGACGGTCCGGGCGACGAGGTGGGGCGCCTCACGCAGGCCCTCAACGGCCTCCTGGCGCGACTGAGCGACGCGATGGACGCCCAGCGCGCCTTCCTGGCCGAGACCAGCCACGAGCTGCGAACGCCGCTGACCAGCCTCCAGGGGTTCCTGGAGCGTGCCACCCGCCACGCCGGGCCCGCGGCGAAGCGCGACCTGCAGGACGCGCGCCGTGTGTCGGCCGGCATGAACCGGCTCGTCGAGGACCTGCTGCAGCTGTCTCGCGGCGAACTGGTGCGCGAGATCGCACCGCACCTGCTGGACCCCTACGTCGACGTCCTTACCCCCGTGACCGAGGAGTTCCCCGGGGTGCGGCTCGAGGGAGAGCCGGGCGCGCTCCTGGTGGGCGACCCGGACCGCTTGCGGCAGCTCGTTCGCAACCTCGTGGCCAACGCGGTGCGCGCCGCGGGCGCCGGTGAAGCTGTGCGCGTCGCGCTGGCGACCGACGGCGAGTGCGCGCGCCTGTGCGTGCGCGACGACGGCCCGGGCATCGCGCCGGACGTCCTGCCGCACATCTTCGAGAAGTTCTACAAGGGGGCGGGCGGCGGTGCGGGCCTCGGACTGGCCATCGCGCGCCAGATCGCGCGCCACCACGGCGGCGACATCGAGGTCCTCAGCGCGCCCGGCACTACCGAGTTCACGGTCACGCTGCCGTTGGTGGACGCGGGCGAGGACGACGACGAGGGGTGGGCCGGCGAGTGACGGCGTCGCGCGCCACCCGTCCGCCCGCTACCGTCCGCACCGTCGACGCGGGCGGGCGCGCTGCCGCGCCGCGCCCGCCCGCCCGAGGGGGCCGGCCATGGCGCGCCTGATCTACACGACCATCGCCTCGTTCGACGGGTACGTGGCCGACGCCGACGGGGCGTTCGATTGGGCCGCGCCCGACGAGGAGGTCCACGCCTTCGTCAACGACCTCGAGCGGCCGATCGGCACGTACCTCTACGGCCGCCGCCTTTACCAGATCATGGCCGGGTGGGAGTCGTTCGGGACCGGTCCCGACGACCCGCCGGTCGTTCGCGCGTTCGGGCAGCTGTGGCGCGCCGCCGATAAGATCGTCGTCTCCACGACGCTGGAGGCGGCGCCGACCGCGCGCACGCGCTTATGGCGGTCGTTCGAGGTCGACGAGGTGCGTAGCCTCAAGGAGGGAGCGCACCGCGACCTCAGCGTGGGGGGCCCGACGCTCGCGGCACACGCCGTCGCGGCGGGGCTGGTGGACGAGATCCGGGTGTTCGTGGTGCCGATCGTCGTCGGTGGCGGGACGCCGACGTTGCCCGCCGGGCTTCGCGTGGGACTGAGGTTGCTCGACGAGCGCCGCTTCGCGGGCGGCACGATCTACCTGCGGTACGGCGTGCGCCCCTGAGCTCCCGGCCGGCCCGGGCGGGAGGCCGAGGGGACGCGCGCGTCGTTCACAGCCGCGGCAGCGTGACCCCGCGTTGCCCCTGGTACTTCCCGTTGCGGTCGCCGTAGGTGACCTCGGGACGCTCCCCCTGGAAGAACAGGAGCTGGACGATCCCCTCGTTGGCGTACACCTTGGCCGGGAGCGGCGTGGTGTTCGACAGCTCCAGGGTGACGTGCCCCTGCCAGCCCGGCTCGAGAGGGGTCACGTTGGCGACGACGCCGCAGCGGGCGTACGAGCTCTTCCCCAGCGCCACGACCATGACGTCGTCGGGCACTCGCAGGTACTCCACGGAGCGCGTCAGCACGAAGCTGTTGGGGGGGATGATGCACACCGGGCCGTCGTACTCCACCAGCGACCGCGTGTCGAAGTGCTTCGGATCCACCACCGTGTTGAAGGCGTTGACGAAGATGCGCCACTCCGGCGCCGCCCGCAGGTCATAGCCGAAGCTCGACAGGCCGTAGCTGATGACGCCGTCGCGCTTCAGGCTCTCCTCGAAGGGCTCGATCATCCCTGCGCGCGCCTGCTGGCGGATCCACCAGTCGGGCTTGATGCTCATGCCGTGGAGTCTACCAGTGCCGTCGAGCGGCGGCGCCTGGGGCGGGCGGTCGGGCGCCGGGTCCGGTGCTAGACTCGCGCCGTGCTCCTGGCCGTCGATGTGGGCAACACCAGCACGGTCCTCGGCATGTTCGAGGGCGACGAGCTGGTCGCCTCGTGGCGGGTGGCGAGCGACGCACGGCGCATGGCCGACGAGTACGCCGTGTTGCTGGATCGGTTGCTGCACCTCGACCGGTTGGACGCGCCCGACCGCGCCGTGCTGTCGTCGGTCGTGCCCCACGTCGGGCGAGAGCTCGCGGCGGCGCTTCGGCGCTTGTGGCGCCTGCCGCTCACGCTGGTCACCGCCGACCTCGTCGCGCCCCTGCTCACGGTCGACACGGACGACCCGCACGAGGTGGGCGCAGACCGGATGGTCAACGCCATCGCCGCGCTCGCGGGGGACGCGGACGCCTTCATCGTCGTCGACTTCGGGACGGCGACGAACTTCGACGTCGTCGTGCGGCCCCGGAACCTCATCGGCGTGGCGCTCGCCCCGGGACCCGGCGTCGCCGCCGACGCGTTGTTCGAGCGCGCCGCCAAGCTGCCCCGGGTCGAGCTGGTGGCGCCCGAGCGCGCCATCGGGCGCAACACCGTCCGTGCCCTGCAGTCGGGTCTCGTGTTCGGCTACGCGGCCATGGTGGACGGGATGGTGGCGCGCCTCTCGGCGGAAGTGCCGGAGCGCTTCGGGCGCCCCCGCGTGATCGCCACGGGCGGCTTCGCGGAGGTGGTTCGCGACCATGCCGTCAGCGTCGACCTGATCGACCCGCTGCTCACGCTTCGCGGACTGCGCATCCTGGCCGGAGGGCTCGGGCTCTGACGCCCTCGCGGCGATCGCCGACCTTTCAGGCCTCGGTCGGGTTGTGCGCGGGATGCGGCGCCACCACGGCGCGCCCGCCTCCGCCGCGCTTGGCGTCGTACATGGCCTCGTCGGCGCGTCGCAACCATGCCTCGAGGCTCTCCTCGTGCGCCGGGCCGAGGGCGATCCCCACACTCACGCCGAGGTGCGCGGGGGCGTAGCCGGCGATCTCCAGGGGCGCCGCGACCGCGTTCGCCAACCGCGCGGCGACCTCGCGTGCCGCGTGCTCGTCGGCCCTCGGGAGGTACGCGGCGAACTCGTCGCCCCCGAGCCGCGCGAGCATGTCGTGCTCGCGGAGCTGGCGGCTCATGCGTTGGGCCGCCTCCGTCAGCACGCGGTCCCCGACGTCGTGGCCGTGCGTGTCGTTGACGACCTTGAAGCCGTCGAGGTCGAGGTAGAGCAGGGCGCCCGCGGCGTCGGTGGCGCGCCCTCCCGGCCCCACCAGGTCGGAGAGGTGGCGCTGCAGCACCCGCCGGTTCGGGAGCCCGGTGAGCGGGTCCTGGAAGGCCAGCGTCAGGACCTCCTCTTCCTGTGCCCGCCGGGCGGTGAAGTCGAGCACCTGCGTGATGAAGGCGTCGTCCTCGTCGGGGCCGTGATCCAGCGGGGACATCTGTAGCAGGGCGTAGACGGGGGTCCCGTCCTTGCGCACGAAGCGGCGTTCCCACTGGTAGCGCTGCACCGTGCCCGCGCGCAGGCTGCGCATCGCGTCGCGCTCCTGGTCGAGGTCGTCGCCGTCTCCTCCGAGGCTGAGGGCCGGCTCCTCGGCGGCGAGCTCGGTGCGGCTGTAGCCGAAGATCCGTTCGAACGCGGGGTTGCACTGGACGATGCGGCCGCGCTCGGTGACGATGGCGGTGCCCACGGGCGAGTTGAGGAAGAGCTGGCGGAAGCGGCGTTCGCGCGCCGACAGCTCCGCGCCGCGGCGCTCGAGCCGGTGGAGCAGCTCGTTGACGCCCACGGCGAGGCGGCCGAGCTCGAGCCCGCGGGGTCGACCCACCCGCGCGGCCGCGCCGGGCGACAGGGCCAGCGCTTCGACGTCGCGGGTGAGGCGCGTCAGCGGCCCGGCGACCTCGATCTCCAGCAGGATCAGCACGGCCAGCCCCCCGGCCGTCGCCACGCCCAGCAGGGCCAGCAACAGACCGCGGTGCATCAGGCGTGCCTGACGCGCCACCGGGCGCGCCTCGTGGACCGTCGCGCGCAGCGCGGGCCCCCCATCGATGCCGGCGAGGAGCGCGGTGCCGGTGATGGCGTCGGCGGCCGTCGGCCGCACGGAGGGCGGGTCGAGGGCGTCGGCTGGCACGGCCGCGAGCTCGACGTGGCTCGCCAGGGCGCGCGACAGCTCGTCGGCGATGGTGGCGTCCACGGTGCGGCCGATCACGAGGGTGCCGCGTGCGGGCCCGCTGCCGTCGCTGCGAAGGATCGGGCGGAAGGCGACGAGGGCCGCCGCGTCGCCCAGGCTCACGAGGCCCCGACCCGAGGGTGGCTCGCCCGGCCGGCCCTTCAGCCGGCTGGCGACGTCGTTCCAGCGGTCGTCCTGCGTGCCCGCATCGAGATCGAAGCCGAGGTAGTGTACGGCCGAGCCCTGGGTATCGACGAACAGCATGAAGGTGACGCCGAGCGTGGCCAGGCTGTCCTGGAAGAGGTTCTCCTGCTCGAAGGCGGGGTCGCGGGTCAGCATGTAGTCGTAGGTGGCGTCCCAGGTGGCCCAGTCCCCGGCCGTGTGGTACAGCGCGTCGAGCCGCAACCCGAGCACCGCGTCGGCGCGGGCCAGCTGCGCCCGCACGGCGTCGCGCTCGACGCTGCGGAAGCCGCGGTCGACGAGTGCCGAGTTGAGGAAGTAGGCGCCGCAGCCGATGGCGGCGATCACGAGCGCGTAAAGCGCGCCGAGCTTCACGCGCAGGGGCAGGTCGGGTACGCGGCGCGGCCGGCCGGTCGCGAGTGCGGCGGCTCGAGCGCCCGGGGGTGGCGGGAGCGGCGCTTCGTGGCGGGGGAGAGGGGGCGGGACCTTCACGGGAACTCCTAGGAGCACCCTACGCGCTCGGCCCTGACGGTCCTCTTACACCTGTGCGAGGTGCGCGTCTCGAACGGTCGACCGATCCGGCGGCTCCGATGATAGAGATGTGATATCATAGTGACCTCACAAGGAGGCGCCATGACCGGCCCCGATCCCTCTCCCATCCCCACCGGCCCCGACGACGACAGCACCAGGACCCCTAGCGGCGGCGGCCCTTCCGCCCCGACCGGCGCGAGAGCCAACGCGATGGTCCGCATCCCGGAGAAGCGCGCGTTCCGCTCCGCCGCGTTCGCGCTCGTGGCCGTGGTCGTCGCGCTGTTCGCGGTGGGCGCGTGGCGCTTCAGCGCGTTCGATACCACCGCGGCGACCGGGGACCTGATCGTCGGGCTGGTCGCCACGCTCCTCGGTGCGGTGGCCTGCGGCGGGTTCTTCACCGTCCAGCCCAACGAGGCGCGCGTGCTGGTGTTCTTCGGCACGTATACCGGCAGCGTCCGCGACGCGGGATTCTGGTGGACGAATCCGTTCACGAGCAAGCGCCGCGTGAGCCTGCGGGTTCGAAACTTCAACAGTGACCGGCTCAAGGTCAACGACGCCGACGGGAACCCCGTCGAGATCGCGGCGGTGGTGGTGTGGCGCGTCGTCGAGTCGGCCAAGGCGACGTTCGATGTCGACGACTACGAGCAGTTCGTCGACATCCAGGCCGAAACGGCCATCCGGAACCTGGCGACGCGCTACCCCTACGACGCCAGCGGGCAGGAGCGCGCGAGCCTGCGGGAGAACCCGGACGAGCTGGCCACGGCCCTCCGCGGCGAGCTCGACGCTCGTCTCGAGGTCGCCGGGGTCGACGTGCTCGAGGCGCGGCTCACCCACCTGGCCTACGCCCCGGAGATCGCCCAGGCGATGCTGCGGCGGCAGCAGGCGCAGGCCATCGTCTCGGCGCGGAAGCTCATCGTCGAAGCCGCCGTCGGCATGGTCGAGGAGGCCCTCGACGGCCTCTCGAAGCGCGGCGTGGTCGAGCTCGACGAGGACAAGCGGGCCGCCATGGCGAACAACCTCATGGTGGTGTTGACGAGCGAGCAGGCCACCACGCCCGTCATCAACACCGGCACGCTCTACGCGGGGTGAGCGGCGTGAGACGCTGGGTCGGTCCGGTCGTTCGGGTCCTCGCCGCCGCGGCGGCGATGGCGGGCCCCGCGGCGGCGCAGCCTGCCACGCCCGCCGCCGGGGAGCTCGCCTACGACATCGCCCAGGGCGGGTCGACGCTGGGCACCTACGTCATGAGCGTGAGCGAGGGCGCGGGCGGCGCGAGCGCCAGCTCGCACGTCGTCCTGACCGGCGCGCTGGACCTCCGCGACCGGCTCGCGACGGACGCCGAGGGCCACGCCACCGCGTACCACCTCGAGGGCACGGTGCGTGGCGCCACGGTGAGCATCGACGTGGCGTTCACCGGCGGCGCGGCGAACGAGACGATCGTCCAGGCGGGCCGCACCACCACCATCGCGGTCGATCTGCCGGGCCCCGCTGCGGTGATCGACAACAACATGCTCGACGGCTGGCAGATCGTGGCGGGGCGCGTGACGGGCGACGCCCCGGTGACGTTCGACATCTTCGTGCCGCAGGCGGCGGTCGTCGGCAGCCTGACCCTCACGCCGGCGGGCGAGGAGAGCGTGAGCGTCGCGGGGCAGACCGTCGCGGCGCGGCGCCTCGACGGTCTGCTGGTGGTGGGGCAGCAGTCCATCGGCGTGACCCTGTGGATCGACGCCGACGGCGCTCTTCAACGCTTCGCGCAACCCTCGGCCGCCCTCACCTACGAGCTGAGGTCCGGGCCGCCGGCGACCGCCGCGGCCCCGCAGCCGGCCGGCGGCGCGGCGGCCGCCGCGCTCGCGGCCCGGCTGGCGCGCGAGGCGAGCTGCGTCGAGGAGCGGAGCGTCAGCACGCGCAGCACCGGAGAGACGCTCGCGGGGGCCCTCACGGTTCCCGCGGGTCCGGGTTCGCGCTCGGGCGGTGCGCCGGCGCTGTTGCTGCTCCCGGGCAGCGGCGCCGTCGACATGGACGGCAACGAGCCGCCCGTGCTCACCAACGGCATCTATCGGCAGCTCGCCTACGCCCTCGGCTGTCAGGGGTACGCCGTGCTCCGCGTCAACAAGCTCGGGCTGCCGCCCAGCACCGGCGACGCGAACGCCGTCACACTCGACACCTATGCCGCGAACACGCGCGACTGGCTGACGTTCCTGCGGGCACGACCGGGCGTGGACCCGCGGCGCGTCGGGCTCGCGGGGCACTCCGAGGGTGGCCTCGTGGCGCTGTACGCGGTCGCCACCGGCGCGGTGGACCCGAGCGTGGTGCTGCTGCTGGCGGCACCGGGGTTCCCGCTCGACCGCGTGATCCTCGATCAGATGGCGCTCCAGGCTCGGCTTCGCGGCGTCCAGCAAGCGGAGACCGACGCGACGACCGCACTGGCGCGCCGGGCGATCGAGGCGGTGCGCAACGGCAGCGGCACGCGCCTCGAGCTGACCGGTGACCTGCAGGAGAACCCGATCGCCGTCGCCTTCGCGCACGCTGCCGGGCTGCTGCGCAGCGAGTTCGCCCAGGATCCCGCCGACCTCGCCTCGCGCGCGGCCGCCCGCGGCGTGCCCATCCTCATCGTGCAGGGCGGCAAGGACGTACAGGTCGACCGCGCCAACGGCGACGCCCTGCACGCGGCGGTGCCCGAAGCCACCTACCTGGTGCTGCCCGACCTGTCGCACGGTCTGGCCGAGGTCGCCGGAGCGGCCATCGACGGGGCCGTCCCGGGGCCGGGTACCGCCCTGTCCGCGACCTTGATCGACGCGCTGCACGCGTACCTGGCCGGCCACCTGCGCGCCGCCCGCTGACGCCGCCGCGGCCGGCCCGGAGGAACTCTGTCTGGAGGAAGCATGGCCCAGCGCAAGCGCTTCTTGCTTCGGATCGATCCGCGGTTGCACGAGGCGCTCGAGCGCTGGGCGGCGGACGACCTGCGCAGCGTCAACGCTCAGATCGAGTACCTGCTCAAGGGCGCCGTGGAGCGCGCGGGCCGGAGCCGCCCCGACCGCGGTCCGCCTGACGCCGCGGGGACCGGCGCAGGGAGTGACGGCGCGGCGGACGAGGATACGCCCGGCTAGCGCGGCGCGGGGCTAGGGCGCGCAGGGCCGGTGCGCGCAGGGCCGGTGCGCGCAGGGCCGGTGCGCGCAGGGCCGCGTTGAGCTGGGCCGCGCGGCGCCGCGCGGACCGCGGGAGCGCCGTCGTCGGTCCGGCGTCGCGGGTCGCGCCGGGACCCTATATCCGCTCAGAAGTGGTAGTTCACCCCGATGGCGGCGCCGAACGTCGGCACCTCGGCGTTGCCGGAGCTGAGCCCGATCGAGCCGCCGAGGGTGGCCTCGACGAACAATCCGAGCGCCGGAACGCCCATGTCGACGAAGCGGAACTCGCCGCCGAAGAGCGCGTGGAGGTCGAGCCATGCACCGCCGCTGCCGAACTCGATCGCCGGGCCCGCGCCCACGTAGGCGCTGAACGGCGAGCGGCTCGCCACGGTCCCCATGCCGTCCAGCCCGATACCGATGCGCGCCTGCGAGCCGTGGGCCACCACGCGCCCGCTGACCCTCAGGTCGAAGCCGTTGGACAGTGCGTTGGCGATGCCGTAGTGGACGGTCACGCCGAGCGGGTAACCCGTTCGGACCCCGAACCAGTTCTCTTGCGCCGCGGCGGCGCCCGAGCCCATCAGGACCACGACCGCGACGAACGCGAGGAGCTTGCGGTAGGCATGCGTCATGCCGGTCATTGTAAGGGCGCGGCAGGGCCGCCGATGAGAAGCATCGCAAGGTCCGCTCCTCCGCGACCGTCGAGTGGACGACTTCACAAGCCCGAGCCGCGACGGCGGGCGGACGGCGCGGGCGACCCGCGCGTGGCGCTCACACCAGCTTGCCGCGAAGCCACGACGACGCGAAGTCGATGATGTTGACCACGATGACGATCGCGATGATGGCGATGATCATCTGGTCGTACTTGCCCGACGACATCTTGTCCTGGATGAAGAATCCGATGCCACCGGCGCCCACTAGGCCGAGCACGATCGACACCCGGAAGTTGATCTCGAAGCGGTAGAGCGTCCACCCCAGGAACAGCGGCGACACCTGCGGCAGGATGGACCAGCGGACCACGTTGCTGCCCGAGGCGCCGACGGCCTCCAGCGCCTCGATCGGTCCCCGGTCCACGTTCTCGATGGACTCCGAGTAGAGCTTGCCGAGGTCCGCGATCGAGTGGATGGCCATCGCCAGCACGCCGGCGAACGGGCCCAGGCCCACGGCCGCCACGAAGATGAGCGCCAGGATGAGCGTGTCTACGCCGCGGTCGAGGTTGAAGAAGCCGCGGGTGAGCGCGAACACGACGCGCATGAGCGGGTTGTGCTTGGTGAGGTTGCGGGCGGCGAGGAAGCTCAGAGGCACGGCGAAGATCGCGCCGAGGAAGGTACCCACGAGCGCGATCTCGAGCGTGATGAGCATCTGGCTCGCGACCTCCTGCAGCGGGAAGATGCCGAACTGCCCGTAGCTCGGATCGGCCAGCAGCGGCGGCCACGCGCGGTCGAGGAACTTCACCAGGAAGGGCCACCCGTCGACCAGCCTGCCGACGCTGAACTCGGTCGACGCGAAGGCGGGAGCGAGGGCCGCGATGGCCGCGGCGTACAGCACGCCTCCCGCGACGTCGCCCGTGTCGTGCAGGTGGGGGCGCCACGCCAGCATGAGGCCGGAACCGACGAGCAGGCCCGCCAGCAGGAACGCGACCCACACCCCGTAGCCGTCCGCCGCGGGCTGTACCAGGCGGTAGCCCCGGGACGACGCCGCCTCGGGCAGGCGCGCCTCCGCCAGCTGCGACGCCGACGCGATGGGCTCGAGCGGTCGCAGCCCGATGCGCTGGCGCTGGGCGTTGATGGTGTCGAGGTCGGCGTTGTAGGCCTGCACGATGTCGCGCTGTTCGCTCGCCGTGGTTCGCGTGGTGAGCCGGTAGTAGCCCTCGGAGTTCGGGAACAACCGGTGACCGGCCGGGGACACGAGGAACGCGACGACCACGGCGCCGAGCACCACCCCGGTGATCAGCATCGGCCACCTGAGGCGCCGCGAGCCCCATCCGAGGAGCGTCAGCGCCGAGGCCAGCGCGGCACCCGTCAGTACCTCCATGAGCCCCCGCAGAGGCAGGAGCTGCACGAGCGCGTTGGGCTGGGCGCGCCACAACGAGATGACGACGAGCGTGAGCGCACCGCCGAGCGCCGCGGCGAGGCCGCCGCTACGCCGGGGCAGGAACGCGGCCGTGGCGCCCACGATCGCGGCCAGCAGCACCAGCCCCAGCCACGGGTCGAGCGGCGTCAACCCGAAGAGGGTGGGCAGGATCGTGTCACGGCTCACGAAGCCGACGGCCGTGGAGAACGGGAACGCGAGATAGGCGATCAGCAGCGCGACCCCGGCGCCGATGACGAGGCGCCGCATCGATGCGTTCGCGAGGCCGATCGACACGGCGACGACCGCACCGAAACCGAAGGCCGTCCACATCAGAGGGCCTCCAGGGAGCCGGCGTAGATGCGCGTCTCGAGCGCATCGTCGAGTTCCTCCACGGGCCCGTCGAAGACGAGCCGGCCCCGATTGAAGGCCAGCACCCGCCGCGCGTAGCGCTTCGCGAGCTCGATCACGTGGATGTTCACCAGCACGGTGACGCCACGCGCCTCGTTGACGTCCCTGAGGATGCCCAGGATCACGTCCGACAGGCGGGGATCGAGGCTGGCCATGGGCTCGTCGGCCAGGATGAGCTGCGGCTCCTGCGTCATCGCTCGGGCGATCGCGACGCGCTGCTGCTGCCCGCCGGAGAGCTGGTCCACCCGCGTGTCCTCCCGGCCCGCCAGCCCCACCTCGCGGATGGCCGAGCGGGCGAGCTCGTAGTCGCGCTCGCGGTACAGGCCGAGCATGCCGACCCAGGTCGGGTGGTAGCCGAGCCGACCGGACAGCACGTTCTCCAGGACGCTCAGGCGCGCCACGAGGTTGAACTGCTGGAAGATGAAGCCGACCGTGCGCCGGTAGCGCTGGAGATCACGGCCGCGCAACCCGGACACGTCCCGGCCGTTCACCACGATCGATCCCGCCGTCGGCGCCACGAGGCGGTTGAGGCACCGGAGGAATGTCGACTTGCCCGCCCCGGAGAGGCCGATGACGGCGACGAAGTCGCCGTCCGGGATCGACACGTTCACGTCCGCGAGCGCGCGCGTGCCGTCAGGGAAAGTCTTGCTGAGATCGGAGACGTCGATCATCGCGGGGCGCCGCGCACCAGCCTCGGGGCCCCCGGCGTTCGACCGGGGGCCCCGAGGGCGCGCGCGCACTCACTGCTGCTTGTCGAGACCCAGGATCTGCCGGGTGTCGCGCACCACGGCGTAATCGGCGCTGTCGGCCGGGATCATGTAGTCGATCTGGTACAGGTCCTGCAGCAGCGTGTTGTCCGGCATCTTGATGGCGGCGATGGCGGCCGCGATCTGGTAGGTGAGCGCCGGACGCTCCGTCGCGAACTGCTTGGACACGCTGAAGGTATCGCCGGGGATCGGACGGGTGTAGAAGATGGCCGTGAGCTGGCTGGCCTGGTCGGCGTCGAGGAACTGCGTCCAGGCGCCCGACTTGTTCTGATCGTCGTTGGCGAACACGGCCGCGGAGTCCACGGAGCCGTTGGCGACGGCCAGCACCGCGGCGTCGTGGCCGCCGGCGAACACCTGCTTGGAGAAGAACTGGTCGGGATTGATGCCGGCCTTGATCAGCTCCGCCCGCGGGAAGGTGTAGCCGGCGGCGGAGTTCGGATCGACCCAGGCGATCGACTTGCCCTCGAGGTCGGCGATGCTGCTGATGCCGCTGTCCTTGCGGACGACGATGGCGGACCAGTAGTAGGGGTTGCCGAAACGCACCGACTTCAGGAGGACCTGCGCCCCTACCTCCTGGTTGGCCACGACGAACCCGTCGGGCGGGAAGAAGGCGAAGTCGAGGTTGCCGGAGCCCATCGCCTCGATGAGGCCGCGGTAGTCGGTCGGCATGAACACCTTGACCTCGACGGCACCGCCGAACTGCTTCTCGAGGTAGCTGGCGATACCGTTGGCTGCCGCGGTGAGCTGATCGGAGTTCTGCGTCGGGTTGAAGCCGATGCGCACGGTGATCGGTTGCTGCGCCGCGGCGAACGTTACTGTTCCGGCGACCGCGAGGACGCCGAGGATGCGGGCGATGGACTTGTGCACGGACTTCCCTCCAGGTGTGGTGTGGTTCCCGAGGCCGCACGGGCGCGCCTCGCGCCGACCGTCGGGCGGGGTCCGTTGGCCGGCACGGCGGCGGCTCGCACGAACGTACCACGTGCCGCGAAGGGGCCACATGAGGCGCCTCGGGACGGCCCGAGGGTGCGGGCACGGCGCCCGACACGGTGGCCGGGTTCGTCGCCGTGGCGCGGGGCCGGTGCCAGCGCGTGTCCCCGGGCCGCGACGTACACAGCGCCGCCGCCGCCGTGTCGCGCACGATGTTCGTATACTGGGGCCGGCTCGAACAATCCCATACGTCCTCGCGTGGATCCCTGGAGGTGCCATGAAGCGTCGTGATTTCCTGAAGAAGGCGGGCGTCGTCGCGGCCAGCGCAACCCTGTCGCCGCTCATGTTCGCGCACGCGCAGAACGCGAAGTACCGCTGGAGCATGGTGACGTCGTGGCCGACGTCGCTCGACACGATCTACGGCGGCGCCACCAACACGGCCAAGTTCCTCGAGCAGATCACCAACGGCGAGGTGCACGTCGACGTCTATCCCGCGGGCGCGCAGGTCGGGGGCCTGGAGGTGTACGACGCGGTCTCGAGCGGCGCGTTCGAGATGGGGCACACGGCGTCGTACTACTACATCGGGAAGGACCCGACCCAGGGCTTCTTCACGACCGTGCCCTTCGGGCTCAACGCCCAGCAGATGAACGCCTGGCTCGAGACGGGCGGGGGCCAGGAGCTGTGGGACGAGATCAACGCCAAGGACAACCTGATCGCGTTCGCGGCCGGCAATACCGGCGTGCAGATGGGCGGCTGGTTCAACAAGGAGATCAAGAGCGCCGACGATCTGCAGGGCCTCGTCATGCGCATCCCGGGCCTCGGTGGTCAGGTGATGAGCGCGGCGGGAGCGAACGTGCAGGTGCTGCCGGGCGGGGAGATCTTCCTCGCGCTCGAGCGCGGCACCATCGACGCGGCCGAGTGGGTGGGTCCGTACGACGACGAGATCCTCGGCCTCAACAAGGCCGCGAAGTTCTACTACGGGCCCGGGTGGCACGAGCCCGGCCCCACGCTCGGGACCTACATCAACCTCGACGTCTTCAACGGCCTCCCCGAGTACATCCAGGACGCCATCCGGATCGCGGCGAAGGCGGCCAACCTGCAGATGCTGGCGGATTACGATGCGAAGAACCCGCCCGCGTACCAGCGGCTGCTGGCGGCCGGCGTGGAGGCGCGCACCTTCCCCGACGACTACCTCAAGGCGCTCGAGGGGCACATGAACGACATCCACGAGAAGAACGCGTCGAGCAACGCGTTCTACAAGAAGGTGTACGACGCCTACACGAAGTTCTCGAAGGACATCCGCGACTTCCACAAGATCGGCGAGTACGCCTACCAGAACTACGTGTACGGCCAGCACAGCTGAGCCGCCCGTCCGGAACCGCCCCGTCCGGAACCACCCGGACGGGCGCGGCGCCGGGACCGGCGAGGGCGAGCCGCGAGCGCGAACGGGGTGACCGCCCGCCGCGGCTCGCCCCCTTCGCGCCCGCCCGCCCCCTCGCAGGGTGGCGGGCGGGCGCGGCTCAGTTCCCGGCGGCGAGCCGCGGGAGCAGGTTGACGATCCCGGGGAAGAGCGCGATGAGCAGCACCGCGACGAGCTGGATGAGCACGAACGGGATGATCCCGCGGTAGATGTCGAGCGTGCGCACGGAACGCGGCGCCACGCCCTTGAGGTAGAACAGCGCGAAGCCGAACGGCGGGGTCAGGAACGACGCTTGCAGGTTCATCGCGATGAGCACCCCGAACCACACCATCATCTCGCGCCCGAAGTGCTGGACGGCGATCGGGGCGAGGAGCGGCACGACGATGAAGGTGATCTCGATGAAGTCGATGAAGAAGCCGAGCAAGAAGATCACCAGCATGGTGAAGAAGATGAAGCCGACGTTCCCGCCCGGCAGGTTGAGCAGGAAGTCGTCGACGGCCGCGTCGCCGTGCAGCGCGCGGAACACCATCGAGAAGGCGGTCGCGCCGACCAGGATGATGAACACCATCGAGGTGAGCTTGAGGGTCTGGTCCATGGTGTTCAGCAGGTTGCGGAGGTTCAGGCGCCGGTTGATGAGCGCCAGGGCCATCGCGCCGACGGCCCCCATGGCGCCCGCCTCGGTCGGGGTGGCGATGCCGAAGAAGATCGTGCCGAGCACCAGGACGATGAGCACCAGGGGTGGGATGAGGTTCTTGATGACCTTGAGCGCGAGCGCCCCGCCCGTCATCGTGCGCGCCTCGCGCGGCAGCGCCGGCGCCTCCTTCGGCCGCGTGAGCGCCACGAACACGACCCACAGCATGAACAGGCCCGCCAGCATGAAGCCGGGGATGAACGACCCCAGGAACAGGTCGCCGACCGATACGCCGATCTGATCGCCCAGGATCACCAGGACGATGCTCGGCGGGATGATCTGGCCCAGCGTGCCCGAGGCGGCGATCACCCCCGTGGCGAGGGGCTTGCTGTAGTTGTACTTGAGCATGACGGGGAGGGCGAGCACGCCCATCGTGACGACCGACGCGCCGACCACGCCGGTCGAGGCGGCCAGCAGAGCCCCGACCGCCACGACGCTGATCGCGAGGCCGCCGCGGAGGCTGCCGAAGAGGATGCCCATGGTCTCCAGCAGCTCCTCGGCCAGGCCCGACTTCTCGAGCATCACGCCCATGAACACGAAGAAGGGCACCGCCACCAGGGTGTAGTTGTCCATGATGGTGCCGAACATGCGTTGCGGCAGGATGTTCAGGCGCGCAACGCTGAAGATCGGCTCCCACGGCCACGAGAAGTGCAGGAACTTCTCGACGAAATCGCTGCCGATGAGGGTGAACAAGACCGCGGTGCCGCCGAGGCTGAACGCGACCGGGTAGCCGATGAGCAGCAGCACGACGGCCGCCGCGAACATCCACAGGCCGAGCATCAGGCGGCGCCGGCGTGGCCGCCGGTCACGCCCTCCGGCGCCTCCGGCGGGGGCTCGTGGATGCTGCCGGAACTGCGGCGGCCCGCGAGGAACGCGGCGTTCTTGATGGTCTCGCTGATCCCCTGGGCGATGAGCAGCGCGAACGCGATCACGATGACCGTCTTGAGCGGGTAGCGCAGCAGTCCGCCGGGGTTGGGGCTGGTCTCGTGGCTGCGCCAGGAGGAGGCCACGTACGAATGGCTGAAGTAGATCCCCATGGCGGAGAAGGGCACGAGGAAGATCCAGGTCCCCACGATGTCGATGATGGCCTTCACGCGCGGCCTCAGAGCGGTGTAGATGATGTCGACGCGCACGTGGCCGTCGGCATGCAGGACGAACGCCGCGCCGAGCAGGAAGACCAGGTCGTAGCTGTAGGTCTGCAACTCCAGGTACACGTTGCCGCTGAGGCGCTCGGCGATCGCGTCGCCGAACGCCCACCGGATCGGCCCGTAGGCGTAGCGCGTCACCACGTTGTAGAACCCGACCAGGACCATGAAGAGCGTCAGCCACCACATGATCCTGCCGATCAACGCCGTCACGGCGTCGATCCCTTTCGCCATCGCAAGGAAGAAGTTCAAGAGCGCGCTCCTTCGAGGATCCGGTGGTGCCATCGTATGCGCCGCCGTCGGGGGACGTCAATGAAACGCCGTTGTCCAGGACACACGCCGTGGCGTCCGGGCCGCTCCATCGCCTCCGGATCGGGCCGGCCGGACGGGTCCGGACCGGTCACGGCGCGGCAGCGCTCGGCCCCGCCCAAGGGGACCGGCGGGGCCGTGGCGGCGGCCTTCGCGAGGGGCCGCTCTCCGGGCGAGGGTCGCCCGGGCGCAGAGTGGCTGCGTTCCCGCACGATGCAACGCGCCGCCTTACACCATCCTTACGCGGCCCCGCATCAGGGCCCGTCGTTCTGGAGGAACGTCCGGACGTCGCGGTTGTGGGCCTCCAGCGTGGTGTTGGGGCGGAACACGGTGCGGTCGCCGTCGTGGCCGTGGAGGAAGTAGAGGTAGGCGTTGCCGGCGTCGTCGCGTCGGACCGGGTCGAGCACCGCTGCCAGGGCGTCGCGCCCCGGATTGCCGATCGGTCCCCGCGGGAGGCCCGCGCGGGTGTACGTGTTCCACGGGGTGTCGATCCTGAGGTCGGCGGCGGTCAGCTGCGGCAGCGCCTTGCCGAGGCCGTAGGCGACCGTGGGGTCGGACTGCAGCGGCATGTCGCGCTCGAGCCGGTTGAGGAACACGCCGGCGATGACCGGCATCTCACCGGGGCTGGCGGCCTCGGCCTGCACCATGCTCGCGAGCGTCACCCAGGCGTGGACGCTCAGGCCGCGCGACCTGAGACGCGCGTCGGTGCGCGCGTCCAGCTCCAGGCCGAAGCGCTCGAGCATCATCTTCAGGGCGTCTCTCGCCGTGCTGCGCACGGGCACGTCGTAGCTGTCGGGGAAGAGGTAGCCCTCGAGCGACGCGCCCTGCGGCACGAAGGGCGGCCTGAGGTCGCCGGGCGAGGAGACCACGTCGCCGAGCGCGGCCGGGTCCGAGATCCCCGCCGACGCAAGGCGCCGCACGATCGCGCCGGCACGCCACCCCTCGGGGATGACGATGTGCGCGGTGCGCGGCCGCCCGCCCCGCCGCAGGGCCGCGGCGATGTCGGGGGCGCTCATCGCGCGATTCAGGTCGTACAGCCCCGCGCCGACGCTCCGGTCCCACCCGCGCGCGCGCAGGTAGAGCTCGAACACGAGGGCGCTGCGCACGAGCCGGTCGTGGGCGAGCTCGCGCGCGACGCGCTTCCCGCCCCAGCCGGGTCGCACCTCGAAGGTGACCGGGGTGGGCGTCGCGCTGACCGCCAGGAGCTCGTAGGCGACCCCCAGCGCTGCGGCCGCGAGCACGAGGAGCAGCGCCAGGAACGCCAGGACCGGGCGTCGCCGGCCTCGCCAGCGCGGCGGGTCTTGCGCCGCCGGCGCGCCCGCCCCGGGCGGCGGCGGCGCGTGGCGGCCGGCGCGCCCGACCACCGGAGTGTCGCGGTCGGCGCTCTGGGGTCGCGCTCCCCCCTCGGCGGGCGTGCGGCCGTCGTCGCCGTCGCTCACGGCGCCTCCTCCGCAAGCCGGCGCGTCACGAAGCTCTCGAGGATCGCCACCGCCGACGCCTCGTCCACGCGGCCGCGCTCGCGCCTGCGCGCGCGGCCCAGCGGCGCGTCGAGCAGTCGCCGGTGGGCGACCCGCGTGGTGAAGCGCTCGTCTTCGAACGCCACGGTGAGGCCGGCGCGCGTGAGGGACTCGGCGAACGCCCGAACGCGGCGCGTCTGCTCGGAATCGGTGCCGTCGGTGCGCAGCGGAAGCCCGACCACCACGAGCGTCGCGCCCTCCGCCTCGGCCGCCCGCACGACGGCCTCGACGTCGCGGGCCCCGCCGCGGCGCTCGAGCGCGCCGCGACCGAAGGCGAGGGGCCGCTCGCCGTCGGCGCGCGCCAGCCCGATGCGAGCGTCCCCCACGTCCAGACCGAGAAGGGTCTCAGCCACGAGCGCCCCTCGCGTCGTTGGCGGCGAGCCACGCCTCGAGCACGAGCGCCACGCCGTCCTCGTCGTTGCTCGCGGTGCAGCGGGCCGCGGCGGCGCGCGCCGTGGGCGAGGCGTTGGCGACCGCCACGCCCACACCGGCCCAGGCGAGCATCTCGGCGTCGTTGTGCTGGTCTCCGAAGGCCGCGACGCGCCCCCGCTCGATCCCGAGCCCCTGGCACAGGCTGACGAGCGCCTCGCGCTTGTTTACGCCAGGGTGCATCACCTCCAGCAACCTGCGCGAGCTCCACGTACGGTAGACGTTCAGACCGACGAGCGGCTCGGCCAGGGCGGCGGCGTCGAGTTCGGCGTGGCGGAAGAAGAGCTTGATGGCGCCGTCGGCGACGAAGGACTCGACCGGCCCGACGGCCGTCGGCGGCTCGCGGCCGAGGCGCGCCTCGGAGCCTCGCAGCGCCGCCAGCGCCGGATCGAGGTACCACCCGGTGGGCGTCTCGAGCCCCGCAAGCACCCCGGGCGCGGCCCCCCGAAGACGCTCCAGCACCTCCAGCGCGGCCGGCGCATCGAGCACGTGCCGCACGCTCACGGCGCCGCTCCCCGGGTCGTAGACGGCGGCGCCGTTGTAGCACACGAACGGGTGCGGGAGGGCGAGCTCCGCGGCGAACCGCGCCGCGCTGCGGGGCGGCCGACCGGTGCACAGCACCACCGTCACGCCGCGCTGCGTGAGCCGCAGGATCGACGCGCGCGCGCGCGGGCCCACGCGCTTGTCGCTCGTGAGCAGGGTGCCGTCGAGGTCGAGCGCGACCAGGCCGGGGAGACCCCCGGCGGCGTCGAACGGCGCTGCGGGAAGGGGACGCTGGGGCGGCACGCTCTGCTCAGCCGGCGAGCACGTCGCCGACGGCCTCCAAGGCAAGCGGGAGCGCTGCTTCGTCCTTGACGCCCGCCTGCGCCATGTCGGGGCGGCCGCCGCCGCGGCCGCCGGCGCGCTCGGCCAGCGCGCGGATGAGGTTGCCCGCGTGCGCCCCCCGCTGCCGCGCATCGTCCGCCACCTTCGCGACGAGCAGCGTGCCCGAACCGATGACGACGATGTCGGCGCCGCTCCTCCCGAGCAGGGCGTCGGCCGCGGTGCGAAGGGCCGCCGCGTCGAGGCCGTCGAGGCGCGCCGTGGCGTAGCGGAAGCCGCCGGACTCGTGCACCGCGCTCGTCGCGCCGGCGCCGGCCGTCTGGGCCGCCGCCAGCCGATCGCGCGCCCGTGCCGCCTCGCGCGCGGCCTCCTTGAGGTCGGCCTGGAGCTTCGCGAGGCGCTCCTCGATCTCGTCCGGCCGCCCACCGAGCTGGCCGACCACGCGCTGGAGCTGCGAGCGCTGCTCCTGTGCGTAGCTCACGGCCGCCATCCCGACCTTCGCCTCGATGCGCCGCACCCCCGCCGACACGGCCTCCTCGGCGACGATCAGGAAGCTGCCGATCTCGCCGGTGCGGCGAACGTGCGTGCCGCCGCACAGCTCGATGGAGATGGCGGCCTGGCCCGGCTGCCCGGAGCCCCGCTCGCCGTCGCCCATGCTGACCATGCGCACGTCGCTGCCGTACTTCTCCCCGAACAGCATCATCGCGCCCGCGGCGCGGGCGTCCGCGATCGGCACCACCCGCCAGTCGACCTCGAGGTCGGCCTGGATCCAACGGTTCACGAGCCGCTCGACGTGCCGGATCTCCTCGGGGGTCAGCGCGTGCGGGTGCGACACGTCGAAGCGCAGGCGGTCCGGGGCGACCAACGAGCCGGCCTGCGCCACGTGCGTGCCGAGCGCGCTGCGCAGCGCCGCGTGCAGCAGGTGGGTGGCGCTGTGGTGCTTCTCGGTCTCGAGGCGGGCCGGGTCGACGCGCGCGCGGACCGTGCGGCCCGTGCTCAGGCGCCCGCGCACCACGCGCACGCTGTGGAGGATGAGGCCGTGGCTCGAGCGCTGGGTGCTGGTCACCAGGGCGGCCCCGCCGTCCCACTCGAGCTTGCCGGCATCGCCGATCTGGCCGCCGCCCTCGGCGTAGAACGGCGTGCGATCGAGCAGCGCGGTGCCGGTCTCGCCCTCGCCCACGGCGCCGACCTCGTCGTCGCCGTTGAGGAGCGCCAGCACGACGGCCTCGCGCTCGAGCTCGCCGTAACCCGTGAAGGCGGTCTCGCCCAGGCGCTCCGCGAGCTTGCCGAGGGTGTCCTTCGCGGCCGTGAACAGGGCGCCGCCCTCGCGGCCGCCTCGCGACCGCTCGCGGGCGCGCTCGCGGGCGGCCTCGTACCCCTCGCCGTCGACGTCCACGCCGCGCTCCGCGGCCATCTCGCGCGTGAGGTCCAGCGGGAAGCCGTGCGTCTGCCACAGGTCGAAGGCGGTCTCGCCGTCGAGGGTGTCGCCGCCCAGGCCGTCGAGCACCTGTCCGACACGCTGCATGCCGGACTCGAGCGTGCGCAGGAACTGCTCCTCCTCGGTGCGCAGGATCCCCTGCACCCGCTCGGAGCCGTCGAGGAGCTCGGGGTAGACCGCCCCCATCGATTCGATGACCGGCTCGACGAGCTCGTGCAGCGTCGGCTCGCGCAGCCCGAGCAGCCAGGCGTGGCGCGAGGCGCGCCGCAGAAGCATCTTCACCACGTAGCCGGGACCGTCGTTGGCGGGCATCACGCCGTCCGTGATCGCGAAGGCGACGGCGCGCACGTGATCGGCGATGACGCGGTGCGACACGCTGGCGGCGTTGCGATACGGCACGCCCGACAGCTCGCAGACCCGCCGGATGGTGGGCTGGAAGAGCTCGGTTCCGTAGGCGTCCTCGGCACCCAGCATGACCGCCGCGAGGCGCTCGAAGCCGAGGCCGGTGTCGATGTTCTTCTGCGGCAGGGGATCGAGGGCGCCGCCGTCTCGGCGGTCGAACTGGGTGAACACCAGGTTCCAGAACTCGATGAAGCGGTCGCCGGAGCCGGTGTTGGGCCCCGTCTCGTCCGGGGTGCCGAAGGCGGGGCCGCGATCGTAGAAGATCTCCGAGCACGGGCCGCAGGGACCGTTGGGTCCGTCGCTGACGGCGTTCGCCGGCCAGAAGTTCTCGTCCTCGCCCCAGCGGGAAACGCGTGACGCCGGCACCCCCACGTGGCGCGTCCAGACCTCGAAGGCCTCGTCGTCGTCCTCGTAGATGGTGACGTAGAGCCGCTCCGGGTCGAGCCCGAGCCATTCGTTGGAGGTGGCGAACTCCCACGCCCAGGCCGCGGCCTCCCTCTTGAAGTAGTCCCCGAAGGAGAAGTTGCCCATCATCTCGAAGAACGAGTGGTGGCGAAGGGTGCGCCCGACGTTCTCGATGTCGTTGATGCGCAGGCACTTCTGGGCGGTGGTGACGCGGTGGTGGACCCCCTCGTAGCCGGCGAACTTGGGCGTGGCACCGAGGAAGTAGGGTTTGAACTGCACCATGCCGGCGCTGGTGAACATGAGCGTCGGGTCCCCGCTCTTCACGGGGGCCGACGGGTACACCAGGTGCCCGCGTTCCTCGAAGAAGCGCAGGAACATCGCCCGCAGCTCGTTGATGGTCTCGATGCCGTCTCCCACGTTTGCCGCCTCCCGCCAACGCTGAGGGAGCATGATACCGCGGCACCGGGCGCCGCGGGTGCCTCCCCCGACGGGACGTAGAATCGCCCCCATGCTCCGCGGCCTGTTCGACGCCCCCGAGCGCCGCAACCTCCTCGGTGCGGGCTCCCTCATCTTCCTCTCCATCGGGGCGTTGCAGGCCATGTACGGGCCGGCCTTCCCGGCGTTCCTGGCGCGTTACGACGTCGGCATCGGCGCGGTGGGCGGGGTGGTCGGCGCGCACTTCCTCGGCTCGTTCGTGACGATCGCGGCGAGCGGCGTGCTGCTCGCGCGCTTCGGCTACCGTCCCGTCCTGCTCGCCGGCACGCTCGCGCTCGCCGCCGGCGCGTCGGGCGTGGCGCTCAGCCCCGCCTGGGGGTGGACGCTCGCGTCGGCCCTGCTGGGCGGCCTCGGCTTCGGCCTCCTCGACGTGTCCACCAACCTGCTGTTCGCTCGCGGTTTCGGCGCGCGATCGGCCTCGGCGCTCAACTTGCTCAACGCGCTGTTCGGCCTCGGTGCGGTCCTCGGCCCCCTCCTGGTGGGTCTGCTGGCGCCGAGCCTGCTGCTGCCGTTCGCGATCGCGGCGGCCGTCACCCTGATGGCCGGTGTGCTCGTGCTGGGGCTGAGGGTGCCGCCGCCGCTCGAGACGCCGGCGGGGTTGCGCGGCGCGCCCTGGGCGCCCCTGATCGGTTTCGTGGTGCTGTACTTCGTGTACGTCGCCTGCGAGGTCGGCGTGTCGAGCTGGGAGCCCACGTACCTCGCGCCGGCGCTGGGGGAGGCACGCGCCGCGTTCTTCACGAGCGTGTACTGGGCGTCGCTCACCGTCGGGCGGTTCGTGGCGGCGGCCATCGGCTCGAGCGTGCGCCCGCGCGACCTGGTCCTGGGGGCGTCGGTGCTGGCGCTGGCTGCCGCGTCCGTGGCGGGCATCGACGGCTGGGCGCCGGTCGCGTACGGCCTGGTCGGCTTCGCCTTCGCGCCGATCTTCCCCACCGCGCTCGCTTGGCTGGCGGAGGTCTTCCCGCGCCGCTCGGAGCAGGTCGCACCCCTGGTGATCGCGGTCGCGAACCTCGGCCCCGTGCTGGGAGCGCCCGCCATCGGGTGGGTCGTGGCCCGCACCGGCCCGGCCTACATCCCGGCCGTGCTGGCCGTCCTGGTCGGCGCGCTGGCGGTGTCCGCCGCGTCCCTGTGGCTGCGTACCGGCGGACGCTCCGGCGGGCCGGCGCCCGGCGCCGGCTGACGCGCCGCGGCGCGTATCCTGGACGCCGGGGGGTCGAGCCGATCGGGGTGGCGGCGGCCGCCGCGCTACGGTGCCGGCGCGCCGTCCGCGGACGAAAGGAGCACAGCGTGAGCGACAGCGCAGCGACGTTCCTGGACGAGGTGCGCAGCGCCTTCCGCGCCCAGAAGGCGATGGGGGAGAGGGCCATGGCGCAGCTCGAGAACGAGGATCTCCACCTGCGGTTGGACCAGGAGGCGAACTCCATCGCCGTCATCGTCAAGCACCTGTGGGGCAACATGCTCTCGCGCTGGACCGACTTCCTGGACAGCGACGGCGAGAAGGCGTCGCGGCAGCGCGACGCGGAGTTCGACGAGCAGGAGGCCGACCGCGATCAGGTGATGGCGTGGTGGGAGCAGGGCTGGGCGGCCGCCTTCGGCGCACTCGACGCCCTGGGCGAGGACGACCTCGAGCGAACCGTCACCATCCGCGGCGAGCGCCACAGCGTGCCCCGCGCGCTGGTGCGGCAGCTCACCCACTACGCCAACCATGTGGGTCAGATCGTGCTCCTCGCCAAACATGCCCGTGGCGAGGCGTGGGAGACGCTGTCGATACCGCGCAAACGCGGCTGAGGGCGCGGCGCGCCGGTGCGCGGCCGGGGCCGGGGAGCATGGCTCGGGTGCGCGGTCGGGGCGGGTGCGCGGCCGGGTAGTGGGGCCGGGGCCGTGGAGCATGGCCTGGGAGCCTGGCCGGGGCCGGTGCGCGGCAGGGGAGCGTGACCCGTGCGTGGCCGGGGCGTGCGGCGCGCGCCGTCAGGTGTCGGGCAGGGCGAGGCGGCGGTGGAGGTCCTGCAGGAAGCGCGCCTCGTCGTCGGAAAGGCGCCGGCCGAACAGCCCCTCTCGCGAGGCCATCGCGACCCGCTCGGCCAGCTCGTACAGGAATCGCTTGAACTCGCGCCCCTCGTCGTCGTCGTGGACGGTGGCGGCGATCTGCTCGACGTGGGCGAGCATGCGTTCGCGCGTGACCTCGTCCAGCGCCACCTCGCGCTCCTCGGCGTGGGCGAAGACCTGCTGCACCAGCTGGTTGTCGCGGTAGCGCCGGCGCGCGTCGTAGAGGTAGCGGCCCGCCGCCAGGATCTCGCGGAAGTACTGAACCGGTCCCGTACGCTCCGCGGCGACCGCGGCGACCAGCACCTCGGCCGCAGCGTCCAGCAGGAGCCCGCGTTGCTCGTCGGTGTAGGTTGCCATGCGTGGTAGCTCCTCGTTCGAGGCGTGAGGTTCGCGCCGTGTCCGCGGCGCTCGCGGCGGCTCGGGACCGGGCGGCGGAGTCGGTCGCGTCGCGGTCGCCCGGCCTTCCGGTGGGGACCGCGGCGTCGTGGCCGGTGGCCGGGCGAACATGGCCGCCTGCCGGTACGCGGCGGCCGCCGACCGGCGGCCGCATCCAGCGTACCCCACGCGTTCGTGGCGCGCGGCGCGGAGCCCCCGCACGGCCCGCCGGCGGCCGGACGTGCCCATCGTGGACGCGCCCAGGTGCCGGCCCCCCGCCGTGTGCTACCGTGTTCGCAACCGGTTGCGAAAGGGGCCCGTGGCGCCCTCGCGCCGCCCGGCTTCGTGGCGGGCGGGAACGGGCAACGCCACGACGCGAGTGAGGCGAACGATCACCCTTAGAGACCTTGCCGAACGACTGGGCGTGTCGCGCTCGACCGTCTCGCGTGCCCTGCGCGACGACCCACAGATCGCGTCGACAACGCGGGCCCGGGTGCGAGGGCTGGCCGCGAGCCTCGGCTACCAGGCCAACGCCGCGGCCCGCGCCCTGACCTCGCGCCGCGCGCACGTCGCCGGCCTGATGCTGCCCCGTTCGTCGCACCTCGTGTTCGCCAACCCCTACTTCCACGAGCTCCTCCACGGCGTGTCGGAGGCCGCCGAGGAGGCCGCCTACCCCCTGCTGCTGTCGACCGCCCCCGATCCGGACTTCGGCGCATGGCTGCGGGAGGGGCGCGTCGACGGGCTGATCGTCCTGGGCTCGAGCGTCCCGCAGCGTGCCGTCGCCGATCTCAACGCGCTGGTGGCGGCCGGCTCCGCGCTGGTGGCCATCCATGCGCCGCCGCGCGGCCTGCGGGCCGTGAGCATCGGCAGCAACGAGCGCGCCGGGGTGTGGCAGGCCCTGGCACATCTCGAGCAGCTCGGCCACCGCCGGGTCGCGCTGCTCGCCGGACCGCGCGGCAGCCGCTACGCCGAGCGCCGGGTCGCCGCCTACCGCTCCGGGGTGGAGACGTTCGGGCTCGAGCACGACCCTCGCCTGGTCCTCGATACCGACGACAGCCGCGAGGGCGGCGCCGCGGCCACCGCCGCCCTGCTCGCGGCAGGTGTCGCGTTCACGGCGGTGGTGGCCGACAACGACCTGGTCGCTCTCGGAGCCGTCGCTGCGCTCGAGGCGCGGGGCGTGGCCGTGCCGGCCGAGGTGTCGGTGGTGGGCTTCGACGACACGCCCCTGGCCGCGCTCGCGCGGCCCGCGCTCACGAGCGTGCGGCAGCCGAGCCGCGAGCTCGGGCGGCTGGCCTTCCGCGCCCTCCATGCCTGCATGAGGGGCGGCTCGGCGTCCTCGGCGCGCCTCGCGACGCGTCTCGTCGTGCGCGCGAGCACCGGGCGGGCCGCGCGATGAGGGGGTGCGGGGCGTGATGCCTGGGAGTTCCGACGCGGCGGGTTCGAAAACGGGGGGCTCGGCCCCGCTGCGGGTTGGCTTCGTGAGCATCCGGCGCCCGCTGTTCAAGGGGGACGCCGAGGCGGCGGCCCGCCGTTCGCGCGCCGGGCTCGAGCGCCTGGGTGCCGCCGAGGGCTTCGTGCTGGCGTCGGTGTCGGAGGCCGTGGCCGACGCCGCGGGCGCGCGCCGCGTCGCCGAGGACATGGCATCCGCCGACCTCGACCTCCTGCTCGTGCAGCTCACGACCTTCGCGACCGGCGACGTGCTCGCCCCGCTCGCGGGCGCCGCGAAGGCTGTGGGCCTGTGGGGGTTGCCGGAGGCGTCGGGCGGGCGCGGCGCGCGCGGACCCTTGCCGCTGAACTCGCTGTGCGGCCTGACGATGGCGATGTCCCTGCAGGGTCGCGACGCGACGGGCGGACCCGGCGGCGGGAGCGCCGGTGGCTCGCGCCCCGGCCCCGTTCCCGTCCGCGGCGACCCCGGCGCCGGAGCGGCTCGCGGCGACCCCGGCCCCGTTGCGGTCCGCGGCGACCCCGGCGCCGGAGCGGCTCGCGACGACCGCGGCCCCGTTCCGGTCCGCGGCGGCGTCGCTCCCGGGCACGCCAGCGTGAAGTGGTTCTACGGCGAGCACGACGCGCCCGCCTTCAGGCGCAGGCTGGCGGTGACGCTCGCGGCGCTTCGCGGCATGCGCGCCCTCGCCGGCGCCAGGATCCTCGCCATCGGCGGCACCGCTCCCGGCTTCTACGCGCTCGACGAGGTGCCGACCGTGGCCGGCGTCGAGGTCGTGCGGCGCGACCTCGCGGAGCTGTTCGAGCGCGCCGCGGCGGCGCCCGCCGCCGAGGTCGTGGCGCTCGCGAGCGCCTACCGCCGGCGCGAGGCCGCCGACGTCGACGACGCCCAGCTCGAGCGCGCGGCCCGCATCGACCTCGCCCTCGCCGCCCTCGCGCGGTCCGTGGACGCCGACGCCCTGGCCGTGCGCTGCTGGCCCGAGCTGCCCGACGCGTGCGGGTCCATGGCGTGCGCCGCGATGGGGAACCGCAGCGGCGACGACATGCCCGCCGCGTGCGAGGGCGACGTCATGGGCGCGGTTTCGATGCTCGCCCTCCAGGGCGTGACCGCCGGGCCCGCCATCCTGATGGACCTGTCCGACGTCGACGCGTCCGACGACAGCCTGCAGCTGTGGCACTGCGGCAACGCGCCGCTGGCGTGGGCGGCCGGCGGTGCGCGCGGCACCCGCCTCACGACGCACTTCAACCGGGACGGCGTGGGGGTGGTGCGCGACATGCGCTTGGCCGAGGGGCCCGTCACGGGCCTGCGGCTTCTCGCAGGCGGCCGCCGGGCCGTGGTCGTGAAGGGCGACGTGCGGCCCGCGCAGCGCGCCGCCTTCGACGGCGTCAGCGGCTGGATCGGCGACCTCGCATGGGCGCACGCGCCGCTCGGTGCCAGCGCCTTCGTCGCCAACCTGCTCGATCGCCGCCTTCCGCACCACCTCGCGTTCGGGCGCGGCGACGCCGTCGACGCCGTCCTCGAGCTGTGCGCGCGGCTGGGTGCCGAGGTGCTGCCGGCACGCGACGAGCGCCCGTACCTGCGCGCCCCACGGGCGCCGGGGGGCGTGTGAGCGGGGAGCGCGTCCTGTGCGTCGGGCTGTCGTGCCTCGACCACGTGTGGGCCGTGGAGCGTTTCCCCCCCGTGGCGTCGCGCACCGAAGCGCGGGCGTACCAGGTGCAGGGTGGCGGCCCGGCCGCCACGGCCGCCGTGGCGGCCGCGCGCCTCGGCGCCCGCGCCGCGCTGGTAGCGTTGCACGGCGACGACGAGGCCGGCCAGCGGGCGCTCGCCGAGCTGCGCCGCTACGGCGTGGACGTGAGCGCCTGCGCCACCCGAGCGGGCGCCGCCTCGTTCGTCAGCGGCGTGCTGGTGGGGCCGTCCGGCGAGCGCTGGATCTTCCCGTACCGCGGACGCGGCCTGGACGACGACGCGTCGTGTCTCGACGGCGTCGACGTGGCCGGGGCGGGGGTCGTGCTGATCGACCTGCGTCACCCCCGCGTGTGCGTGGCCGCCGCGCAGGCGGCGCGCGCCGCCGGCGTTCCCGTGGTGGCGGACTACGGCAACCTCCGCGGGTTCGAGCACGCCTCGCTGGCCGACCACCTGCTCGTGGCGCAGGAGTGTGCCGCCGATCTGCTCGGGCGCGACGACCCGGAGGCCGCGCTGGAGAGGCTTCGTAGCCGCCCGGGGCAGGTGGTCGGCGTCACGCTCGGTGCCGACGGGGTGGTGGCGGACGACGGAGCCCGGCGCGTGCGGGTGCCCGCGTTCGAGGTGCCCGTCGCCGACACGACGGGCGCGGGCGACGTGTTCCACGGTGCCTACGCCGTGGCGGTGGCGCGTGGCTGGGAGCTCAAGCCCGCCCTCGCCTTCGCCTCGGCCGCCGCGGCCCTCGCGTGCACCGTGTTCGGAAGCCGCAGCGGCGTCCCGACCGAGGCCGAGGTGCGCGGGTTGCTCAGGGAGCAGGCGCCCGGCCTGGAGCCCCCCGCATGAGAGCACGAGGAGCCCGGCCCCGGGCCGGGGGAAGCGAGGTGAGGCGATGAGCGAGCCACTGTCGGCCGGCAAGCTGCGGTCGTTGACGGTGCTGGCGGACGCCGACGGGGTGTTCCGGATGGTGGCGGTCGACCAGCGCCCGCCCTTGTTCGCGGCGCTCGCGCGGGCCGGCGGACGCGACCCGGCGACGCTCGGCTTCGACGAGATCGCGCGCGCCAAGGGGCTGCTCGTGCGCGCCCTGGCCCCCGAGGCCGGCGCGATCCTCATCGATCCCGTGTGGACCCACGCCACCGCCCTGCGCGACATCCCGGGCGCGACCGCGCTCCTCTCGACGCTGGAGGATCACGACTTCGAGCGCGACGACGCCGGCGCGCGGCGCTCCAGCCTCATCGACGGTTGGGGCGTGGCCGCGGCCAAGCGCAGCGGCGCGGCCGGGGTGAAGCTGCTCGCGTGGTACCGCCACGATGCTCCCGCCGGCGCGCGCGCGCACCAACAGCGGTTGGTCGAGCGGGTCGGGGCGGCCTGCCGCGAGCACGACGTCGCCTTCGTGCTCGAGCTGCTGGTCTACCCCCTGGCGGGCGAGGACCCGTCCTCGGCCGCCTACGCCGCGCGCCAACCCGAGAGGGTGCTGGCGTCGCTGTGCGACTTCGCCGACCCGCGCTTCGGCGTCGACCTGTACAAGCTCGAGTTCCCCGTGCCGCTGCGCTGGTGCCGCGGGTTGTGCGGCGGCGCCTTCGACGGGGTGGAGCGCCCCGAGCTGGTCACGCTGGAGGACGTGCGCGATCACCTGCGAGCGATGGACGCGGCCTGCCCCGCGCCCTGGGTGCTCCTGAGCGCCGGGGTCGGCGCGCGCGAGTTCGCGATGAACCTCGAGCTGGCCTGCGACGCGGGCGCCAGCGGCTTCCTCGCGGGGCGCGCGGTGTGGCTCGACGCGCTCGCCGCCTACCCCGACCTTCCCGAGGTCGAGCGCCGCCTGCATCGCGACGCGGTGCCGGCGCTGCGCTCCCTGTCGGCGCTCGCCGAGCGCGCGCGCGCCTGGACCGAGCACCCCCGCTTCGCCGGCGGCCCGCGGACGCGCGACGGGGGCGAGGGGTGGCACCTGCGCTACGGGGGGAACGACCGATGAGCGCGGGCGGCGGGCGCTCGGCCCGGCGGCCCGACGGGCGCCCGATCGGCGCGCTCGTCGTCGGCGCGGGCGACATGGGAGCGCGCCACGCGCGCGCCTGGCGCGCCGCGGGCGCGCGGGTGGTGGCGGTGGCCGACCCGGACCTGGCCCGCGCCGAGGCGTGCGGTGGCGCCGTCGGCGCGACGGCGCTGGCCGACCCCGCGTCGGCGCTCGCGCGCGACGACGTCGACGTGGTCTCGGTGTGCACCCCGACGTTCCTGCACGCGCGCTACGCCGTCGCCGCGCTCGAGGCCGGGAAGCACGTGCTGTGCGAGAAGCCCGTGGCGCTCCGGCTGGCCGACGCCGAGGCGATGCGGGCCGCGGCGGCCGCGAGCTGCCGGGTGCTGCGCATCGGCTTCATGCGGCGTTTCGATCCGGCGAGCGCCCGCATCCTCGCCTTCGGCACCGACATCGGAACGCCGGTGCTGGCGCAGGCGACGCTGGCGGCCGGGGTACGCCCCAAGCTGCTGATGCACGACGCGGCGGCCAACGGCGGCCCGATCGTCGACATGTGCTGCCACATCTTCGACCAGTGGCGGCTGTTCTTCGGCGCGCCGCCCGACCTGGTCCGGGCCCACGGGTACACCTTCGGCGAGGGCAAGCCCGAGCTCGCCGCCATCCGGCACAAGGCGGTGGACTCCGCCCACATCACGCTGGTGTACCCCGGCGGCGGCGTGGGCCAGATCCAGGTCTCGTGGGGCCTGCCCGCGGGCATCGCACCGTTCGAGCGGCACACCTACATGGCGCCCGACGGCCTGGTGACGGTCGACTGGCCCGCCAGCGTGAGCCTCGTGGCGCGGGGGGGCACGCTGCGGTGGGAGCCCCCGCTCGGCGACCCGTGGAATGCCGAGATCGGCGCCTTCCACCGTGAGATCGGCGGGCTCGAGCACGCCCCCCTCGCCACCGTCGACGACGGCATCGTCGCGTTGCGCACCTCGCTGGCGGTGCTGCAGTCGGTGGCGGAGGGGCGCGACGTGCGGCCCGCCGAGGTGCGCGGTGAGCCGCCCCGGCTCGACGGTGCCGTCGCGTGACCCCGGCGGTCGGCGGCCGGAAGCGCGGCGCGTGAGCGGCGACGCCGACGCGGTGCGCTTCGGCCTGATCGGCGCGGGCCGCTGGGCAGCCGTCCACCGGCGCGCGCTCGAGCTCAGCGGTCAAGCGCTGGCGGGCGTGGCGGTGGGCACCGAGGCGAGCGCCGAGCGCGTCCGCGCCGACTGGGGCGTGCGCGCCACGACGTCCTTGGAGGAGCTGCTGGGCTGGCCGATCGACGCGGTCGTGGTGGCGAGCCCCAACCACCTGCACGCCGACCAGGCGGTAGCCGCGCTGGAGGCGGGCAAGCACGTGCTGGTCGAGAAGCCCATGGCGCTGACGTTGGCGGACTGCGACCGCATGCTGGCGGCGGCCGCGGCGGCCGGCCGGGTGCTGGCGGTGGGCCACGAGATGCGCGTGTTCTCCCTGTTCGAGGGCGTGAAGCGCGAGGCGGCGGCGCTCGGCGCGCCGCGGCACCTCGACCTGCGCCTCTGGCGGCGCCCCTACCGCAGCGGTGCCTCGGGCTGGAAGCGCGATCCGGCGAAGCTCGGCAGCTCGATCCTGGAGGAGCCGATCCACTACCTGGACCTGGCCCGCTGGCTCCTCGGCGAGCCGCGCACGCTGCAGGCGTGGAGCTCAAGCCGTGCGGGGCACGAGGGATCGCACGAGGACCTGGACATCCGCCTCACCTTCGAGGGGGGAGCGTCGGCCATGGTGACGCGCAGCCTCGCAGGCTTCGAGCACCACCTGAGCTGCGACCTGACCTGCGCGCGTGGCGCGCTGCGCGCCCGCTGGGACGGGCGCGCGGATACCGACGAGGAGCCTTCCGTGCGCCTCACCGTGGGCGAGGCGGACGGCGTACGGGAGATCCCCGTGACGCAACGGACGGGCCACGCCTTCGACGTACCGCGCCAGACCCGGGGGTTCGTCGAGGCCGTGCACGGGCGGCTGCCGCCGCCGGCCACCGCCGAGGACGGCCGCGCCGCGGTCGCCCTGTGCCTGGCAGTCGAACGCTCCCTGCGCGCGTCCTCGGCCGTGGTCGAGCTCGACCGTGACGCCTGAGGCGATCGTCCGGGCAGCGCTGCGGGAGCACGGGCTCCCTGGCGCGGCCGTGTGCGCGGCGGCGGGCGACGAGGTGCTGCTCGAGCTCGCGCTCGGCACCGCCGACCTCGAGGGGCGGGTGCCGGTAACCGGGGCCACGCTCTTCGAGATCGCCTCGATCACCAAGCTGTTCACCGCGGAGCTGGTGATGCTGCTCGTCCAGGACGGCATGTGGACGCTGGACACGCCCCTGACGGAGGTTCTGCCGGAGCTGCCCGCGCGGTGGGGCAGCCCGCGCCTCACCGACGTGCTGGCGCACCAGTCCGGCCTGCCCAGCTACACCGACTCGCCGGGCTACTGGCCGGGCGCGGCCCTGGACCGGGGCCGGGACGGGATCCTCGCGCTCGTGGCCGGTCTTCCGGCCGCCGACGAGCCCGGCGACCGCTTCGCGTACGACAACACCGGCTTCTACCTCCTGGGCATCGCCCTAGAACGCGTCACGGGGCGCAGCTGGGGCTCGCTGATCGCCGAGCGCATCGCCGCCCCCCTGGCCCTGGGCTCCGTGCGCGCCAACGTCCGGGCGGAGGTCATCCCGGGGCGGGCGCGCGGCTACACGCGCACGTCGGACGGCGCGGTCGAGAACCGACCGCCCTACAGTTGCGACAACACCTTCTCCGCCGGCGGCCTCCTCTCGGACGCCCGCGACGTGGCGCGCTTCGGCGCGGCGGTGCAGGCCGGCGCGCTGCTCGACGAGGGCCTGCGCTCGCAGATGCGCACGCCGCGGCCGTCGCGGGCGCGCAACGAGGACGCGCTCGGCTACCGCCTCGGGCTCGCATGGCACCTCCTGCGGGTCGGCGACCGGACCTTCGAGGGGCACAACGGCAACATCCTCGGCTTCGCGTCGGCGTTGCTGTGCGACCCCGCCAGCGGTCTCGCCGTCTGCGTGCTGCTCAACGCGGACTGGTGGGCGGCGCCGCACGTTCTGGCGCTGGACCTGCTGCGGAACCTGGCGCCCAGGTGAGCCCCGGCTAGGCGCCGCGTGCCGGGGCGACGGTGCCGGGCACGGTCGCGCCGCGGCCCGCTGCGCGCGCCTCGGCGCCCGCCATGAGCAGCGCGACGCCCGCGGCCGCGCCGTACACCGCTGCGCCCCCCGCCCACACCACGGGATAGCCCCACACCACGGCGAGGCAGGTGGCCCCCACGCCGCCCGCGACCGAGCCGAGCCCGTTCACCGCCCACGCGAGCGCGACCTCGCGCTCGCCGTGGCGCCCTACGGCGCGCAAGGCGAGCGGGAACGGGGCGCCCATGGGCACGGCGACGAGGGCTGCGGCGGCCGCCGCGACGACCGCGCGCAGACCGGTGGAAGCGGCCATCGTGGCGTGCGCGAGGGGCGGCCACGCCGCCGCGCCGAGCGCCGCCAGCGCGATCACCGCCGCGCAGGCCGCCGCGGCGGCGCGCAGGGGGGAGCCGCCAGCGCGAAGGGCGCGGCCGGCGCCCCCCGCGCCGAGGCCCGCGCCGATCAGGAGCGCCGCCAGCGCGACCGAGAGGCTGATGGTCGGGTGGCCCAGGTAGAGGCGAAGGCGCTGGAGGACGCCGACCTCGAGGAGCATGAAGCCGAGCCCGAGGAGGGCGAACAACGCGGGCGCCGCGCGGGCGGCACCGGCCCGTCGCCGCTGCCGCAGCGGCAGCACGGCCGCGACGGCGATCGCTGCGAGCGCCAGAGCGAGCGCCAGGGCGCGCAGGCGGTGGGGAAGCCCGGGCGCCACCTCGAAGAAGAAGGGCCGCGCGTCGCGCGTCGGCGAGATGTCGGCGTCCGGGCTGGCGGCCACCAGGTCGGCGACCGTGGTGCGGCCCGCGAGGAGGCCGTCGAGGGGCGGCGCTACCACCACGCCCGGCACGAACAGCGGTTGCAGGTCGAGCGCCCGGGCCAGGCGCGCGAGGCGCAGCCCCTCGGTGGGCTCCAGGGCGTGGTCGAACACCATCAGCAGCGGCACGGGCCGCGCCGGCCGCGCGTCGAGCACGACCAGGAGGTGGCGGCCCGCGTCGGCCTGCGTCATGCCGCGGGCGCTCAGGGCGGTCACCGCCGTGGTGAGCGCGCGGGTGAGGGTCAGCTCGTCGTACAGCTTCAGGGCCACGGCTCCGCCGGGCGTCAGATGGTCGAGGTCGTCGGAGAACGCCTCCACCGTGTACAGGGTGTTCTCGACCAGGGCGTACGAGCGGGCCTCCGCCGCGTCCGTGACGACCTGCGACAGGAACACGAGGTCGTAGCGGCCCCGGGCGCGGCGCAGGGCGCTGCGCCCCTCGTCGATGCGGACGTCGGCGCCGCGGTACGGGTCGCCGCCCGGGCCGAGCGACGCCGCGAGGCGCACGGCGGCGCCGTTGAGCTCGACGGCCGTGATGTCCTGGGTGCCGAGGTGCCGGGCGAGGGCCAGGTCCAGCCCTCCACCGGGCCCGATGACGAAGGCCGAGGTCGGACGCATCGCGGCGAACGGGAACGCCCCGACGTCGTGCAGCCACGCACCCGGGTCGGACACATCGGGGAGGAGCGAGCCGGCGCCGCCGTCCAGGAAGAGGTAGCGCGCGCCGTTCGCCGCTCGGATCGCGTCCGTCCTGCCTAGCGCGGTCCAGCGGTGCGCGATGGGCTGCGCGCCGGCCGCGAGCTCGCGTGTCAGGGGTTTGGGGGCGTGCAGGCGCGCCAGCGGGGCCGCGGGCCAGCCGGCGGTGAGGGCGCCCAGCAGCGCGGCCGCCGCGACCGCCGCCCCCACGGCCGCCGCACCTCGCAGCGCGGCCGGCGCGAGCAGGAGGCCGGCGATGCCGGCGAGCACGCCCGCCGCCAGGATCGTCGCGGGGGCCCCGGCGAGGCCCAGGAGCCCCACCGCGCCCAGCGCTCCGATGCCGGCGCCGACGAGGTCGACGAGGTACAGGCCGGGCGCCTCCTCGCTGCGGCCGGCGAACACCGTAGCGAGCGCGTGGCCGAGCGCGGCGAACGGCAGCGCGACGAGGCCGAGCGCTGCGCCCCCGGCGCGCGTGGCGGCGAGCGCCTCGAGGGCCACCAGCAGCAGCGGAGCGAGCAGCGCGGCGACGACGGCAGCGAGGGCGGCGCCGGCGGCGGTGCGAGACGAGCGCCACGCGGTCGCCACGGCGGCTCCCAGGCCGAGCCCGAGCACGGCGACGGAGAGCAGCACGTAGACGAACGGGCTGAAGTACAGCAGCGACGCGAGGCGCGTCAGCGCGATCTCGAGCGTCAGGCCGGCGGCCGACAGCGCCGCCACCGCGACGCGCACCGCCGCGGGACGCGCGAGCGTCGCGGAGCCGGCGGCGCTAGACGGGGCGGCGCCACGGCCGCCGCCCCGGCTCACGCGCCTCGACGCGCGCTGCGCGGGTCGAGCACGTCACGAAGCCCGTCGCCGAGCAGGTTGAAGCCGAGCACGGACGCCATGATGGCGAGGCCGGGGAAGATCCCCATCCACGGGGCCTGCTGCAGGAAGGCGCGCCCCTCGGAGAGCATGCGGCCCCAACTCGGGTCGGGCGGCTGCGTCCCGAGGCCGAAGAAGGACAGGGCGGCCTCGGCGAGGATGGCGAACGCGAGGCTCAAGGAGGTCTGCACGATGACCGGGCCGAGCGAGTTCGGGAGCACCTGGCGCAGCATGATTCGGGCGCGCCGTTGGCCCATGGCGACGGCGGCGGTGACGAACTCCCGGCCGCGCACGCTGATGACCGCGCCGCGCGTGACGCGCGCGAAGATGGGGATGTAGACGATGGCGATGGCGATCATGGCGTTGCCCACGCCGCGACCCAGGATGGCCATCACCGTGATGGCCAGCAGGACCGCCGGGAACGCGAAGAGGACGTCCATCACGCGCATGATCACCTCGTCGATCCAGCGACCGAGGAACCCGGCGAGGAGGCCCAGCGTCACGCCGACGCTGCCCGAGATGCCGACCGCGATGAACGCCACCTTGAACGAGACCGCGGCACCGTACAGCACGCGCGAGAGCACATCCCGGCCGAAGTCGTCGGTGCCGAAGAGGTGCGACAGCGAGGGCGGCGCGAACCGGGCTCCGAAGTCCATCCCGGTGGGATCGTACGGGGCCACCATGTGTCCGAAGATCGCGACGAGGCCGAGCAGCGCGACGATGCTTCCGCCCGCCAGCACGAGGCGGTGCTGCAGCGCGCGGCGGAGCAGCGAACGGCGCCCGCCGCCGGCCGGCGCGTCGTCGCGCGGGGAGGCTTGCAGCACCGAGCTCATGCGTACGACACGCTCGGGTCGAGCAGCACGTAGGACAGGTCGGTGAGCAGGTTGATGACGGTGAACGAGACGGCGAACAGCAGCACCGCCGCCTGCAGCACCGGGTAGTCTCGCTGCAGCGTCGCGGTGAGGGCGAGGGAGCCGAGGCCGGGCCACGCGAAGATGATCTCGACCACCACGATGGAGGACAGCAGCGTGGCCATCTGCAGGCCGACGATCGTCACGATCGAGATGGCCGCGTTGCGCATGACGTGCTTGCCGACCACCACGCGCTCGGCCAGCCCCTTCGCGCGCGCCGTCCGGACGAAGTCGTGGTTGAGCACCTCCATCATCGCGCTGCGGACGAAACGCGCCATGATCGAGCCGCTGATGACGCCGGCCGTGGCGGCGGGCAGCACGATGTGGCGCGACCAACTGCCCACGCCCTGCGACAGCGGGACGTAGCCGCTCGAGGGGAGCCACCGGAGCGTCTCTGCGAACAGCAGCACCAGCAGGATGCCGAGCCAGAAGTCGGGGATGGAGACGCCCACCTGGCTCGCGATCGAGACGCTGAGGTCGCGGCCGCTGCCGGGCTTGAGGGCCGACGCGACGCCGCTCGGGATGGCGATGAGCAGGCCGATGACGAGCGCGGCGGCGGCCAGGACCAGGGTGGCGGGCAGGCGCCGCGCGACCTCGCCGGCGATCGGCTTGCTGCTGATGAGGCTCTTGCCGAAGTCGCCGTGCAGCACGATGCCGGTGAGCCAGCTCCAGTACTGCGCGGGGAGCGGACGATCGAGCCCGAGGTCGTGCTCGAGCGCAGCGACCTTGGCGTCCGTGGCCTGCACGCCGAGCATGACGCGCGCCGGGCTGCCCGGCACGAGCGGGATGATGGAGAAGGTCAGGAGCGAGACGCCGAAGAGCACCAGCACGAGCGTGCCGAGCCGTTGCAGAAGATAGCGGAGGGTCATGCGGTCTCCCGCGCAAGATAGGGCGGGGGCGCCGGCGGCGCCCCCGGCGAGGAGTTCGAGGTTACTTGTCGAGCCAGGTCGTCACGAAGCGGATGGCCTGGTCGGAGCGTGCCTGGTAGCCCTTGACGTAGTCCCGGAAGGCGTTGACGTTGTCGGGATTGTACAGGTAGATGTAGGGCGCGTCGTCGACGATCATCTGGTTGACCTGCTGGTAGATCGGCTTGCGCGCGTCGAAGCCCTGGGTCCTGCGACCCTGCTCGAGGAGCTGGTCCACCTTGTCGTTGGAGTACCCCGTGAAGTTGAAGACCTCACCGGTCTTGTGCTGGGCGTAGAAGTAGTCGTCGGGGTCGACGAGGGCGTTCCAGGAGCACACGTAGGTGTCGTAGTTGCCCTTCCCCTCCTCTTCCAGCCACTGCGCCCACTCGAGCGTGTTGATGTCGACCTTGATGCCCACCTTGCCGAGGTCGGACTGGATCACCTGGGCCGCGCGGATCGACTCCTCGTACTGCGTGGTCGGCATGATCTCCATGCTGAAGCCGTCCGGGTAGCCCGCATCGGCCAGCATCTGCTTCGCCTTGTCCGGGTTGTACTCGTACGGGCTGTAGTCGTACGCCCACGGGCTGGAGCTCGGGATGGGGTCCTGGGTCGGCGTGGCGAGGCCGAACTGCGCCGCGGCCGCGACGTTGTCGCGGTTGATGGCGAAGCTGATGGCCTGGCGCACCTCCGGCTTGGCGAGCGGTGAGTCCGCCGAGCGGTCCGTGTTGACGCCGATGTACCAGTACGCGCCGGCCGGCGTCTCGTCGACGGTCACGCCGTCCTGGCTCTTGAGCTGGTCGACGCTCTGGGGCGGCACCGAGATCACCCAGTCGACGTCGCCCGACACCAGCGACGTGCGGCGCACCGACTCGTCGGGGATGATGTTGATCTGGACCTTGTCGAGGTACGGCAGGCCGTCCTGCCAGTAGTTCGGGTTGCGCTCGAGCGTGACGCTCGTGCCGGGCTGGAAGTCCGTGATCATGAACGGGCCCGTGCCGTGCGGCTGCGTGTTGATGGTGCCGTCTTCGACGTCCTCCTTGGCGATGATGCCGACGGTCTTGTCGATCGCCAGGTGGCTCAGCAGCGCCGCGTTCGGCTCGCTCAAGGTCATCACGACGGTGGAGGCGTCGGGGGCGGTGACGCTATCGACCCCGCCGAGCTTGTAGGCGTTGCCGGAGCCGGTGTCGGGGTCGAGCATGCGGGTGTAGGTGTACACCACGTCGTCGGCGGTCATGGCGCGACCGTTGCTGAACTCGACCCCGCTGCGCAGGTGGAAGGTGTACGTCAGGCCGTCGTCGGAGATGTCCCACGATTCGGCCAGGGAGGGCACGATCTTGCCGCTGTCGTCGGTCGTGACGAGCGTGTCGAGCACGTTCTCGAGGATCTGGAAGCTGGAGTACGCGCTGGTCTTGTGCGGGTCGAGGCCGACGGGGTCCTGGGCCCACGCCGCTACCAGCGTGCCGCCCGAGGTCTGGGCCATGCCGGCCGCCGTGACGGCCAGCAGCAGGATCAGGCCGATCGTCGTCAGGAAGCGTCTCATGCAATCAACTCCGTTTGCTGGTCTGGGGCGCACGTTCGGTGTCGTGATCGATCGGGAGCGGCCAATCCCACACGCTCTTCTTGATCTTGACGACCTGGATCGTCTCGCAGCTGATGATCCCCTCCTTCCCCAGCTCGCGCTGGATGAACTCGTGCAAGTCGTGGACGCTGGCGTGGAGCGACTCGACGACGAGGTTGTGGCTGCCGACGCCGAGCGCGAGGTAGCGGACCGCCTCATGGCGGGCGAGGGCATCGGTGACTGCCTCGAGCGCTCGCGGCGTGACGCTGGCATAGGTGGTCGCGACGATCGGCACGCCCAGCTTGAGCGGGTCGCTGATGGCGAGGATGCGCATCCAGCCCGTCTCGAGCAGCTTCGCGACCCGCTTGCGTACCATCGACTCGGACACGTCGAGCCGGCGCGCGATCTCCCGGTACGGCATGCGGCCGTCGGCGCGGAGGAGGTCGACGATCTGCTGATCCACCTTGTCGAGTTGGTGGTAGGTACCCACGCTCATCATGATCGGAAACCCGCCTCCGGGCGGCGCGCAGTCGGCTGCGCCGTGAGGCTCGGAACGAGGACGTGACGTGTCACCGGATTGTGGGGCGGGCGCCACGGCACCGCCGATGTTCAGGACCCGCCCATCATAGGTGCATTGCGTCCTTCGGGTCAAGGTTTGGGACGCAATGCGGCCTCCGGGCGACGCGCCGGCTCCGTCCCGCGCGCGCATGGATCGCGGGCGGCCCACGCCGCCCGCGATCCAACCCGTAGGCCTCCGTCTCGCGCGCGCTGGCTCGCGGCCCCGGCCGCCCGCGGAGCGCCGGCGCATGCCTCGGCCTTCGGGCGTCCGCCCTACCAGGTGTCCGTGGCGTTCAGGTGCGCCCAGCCCTCGACGTCGTCGACGAGGCGGTGCGCCGCGAGGTTCAGCAGCACGCGCGGCGGATCCCCGCCCTCCGCGGCTCGGAAGACCGCGGCCAGGTGGTCGCGCACGCGCAGCCGGAAGGCTTCGCGCGGCATGGGCGAGACGGCCGGGGCCGCCGCCCATTCGGCCTCGAACCCGCCGCGTTCGGCGAGGCCCATCCCCGACCGGTCGACCCTCACCCGGACCGCACCCGAGGGCAACGCCACCGCGGCCACGAGGACGCCGGCGGCCCCGCCGCTGGCGTCGCCGCCCTCGCGCGTCACCGAGGCGCGGAGGGTAGGGGGCTCAGCGGGCGTTCACCGCGCAGGACACGCACCACATCGCGCGCGACGTGGGTCGCGGCGCGCTCGAGCGACGCCGCCGTCACGCCCGCGACGTGCGGGGTGAGCAGGACGTTCGACACGCCGCGCAGGGGGTCGTCGTCACCCGGAGGCTCGCTGTCGCGGACGTCGAGCGCCGCTCCCGCCAAGGTGCCGGCTCGCAGCGCCCGCGCCAGGGCCGCCTCGTCGACGAGTCCGCCCCGGGCGGTGTTGATGAGGACGGCGCCGGCCTTCATGTGCGCCAGCTGGGCCTCACCGATCATGCCGCGGGTCGACGGCAGCAACGGCACGTGCAACGACACCACGTCGGAGCGCTCCAGCAGCTCGTCGAGATCCAACAGCTCGACACCGTACTCCTGCACGGGGAAGGAGCTGGGGTGCAACACCGGGTCCGCCGCGACGACGTGCATCCCGAACGCGCGCGCGCGCCGCGCGACGCGCGCGCCGATGTCGCCCAGCCCCACCAGGCCGAGCGTGCGCGCGAACGCCTCGACCCCGGTGGCGGCGCGGCGATCCCAAGCGCCGGCGTGGAGGCTCGCCGAGGTGGCCTCGAAGCGCCGGTAGAGCGCCAGCATGGCGCCCAGGACGTACTCGGCGACGCTCGTGGCGTTGGTGCCCGGCGCCCAGGTGGCGCGTACGTCCCGCTCCGCCAGCGCCTCCCGGTCCAGGTTGTCGAGGCCCACCCCGACCCTTCCCACCACCAGGAGGCCGGGGGCGGCGTCGAGCAGGGCGCGGTCGACGCGCGTCTGGTTGCGCACGACGAGCGCTCGCGCGCCCGACAGGGCCGCGTGGAGGTCCGCGACGCGCGCGTGCAGGTCGGGCTCGGCGTGCACCTTCCCCGCGGCGCGCAGGAGTTCGAGGGCGGCCTCGGGCACGTATTCGGAGACGACGATGCTCATGCGCTGCCCCCGGTGGCCGTGCGGCGCGCGGCCGCCCCGGGCAGCGGTCTGCGCCCCAGCGCCGTCTCCACGGTCGCGCTCACGAGCGCGTCCGTCGAGGCCACCAACGGGACCGGTACGTCGGAGGCGCTCAGGACCAGCGGGACCTCGGTGCAGCCCGCCACGATCGCCTGGGCGCCTCCGTCGATCAGCTCGGCGGCGAGCGCGCGCATGTCGCGCCGCACGCCGGCGCCCAGGTCGCCCGCCTTGATGCGGTAGAGGAGCTCCATGAAGCGCGCCCTCGCAGCGTCGCGGGGGACCGCCACCTCGATGCCCCGCGCCCCGAAGGCGCGCTCGTACAGCCGCGCGTCGAGGGCACCCGCGGCCGCGAGAACCCCCACGCGCCGCAGCGCCGCTCCACCGGCGACGGCGGACGCCGTCGCCTGCACCGTCACGTCGATGATCGACAGGAAGGGGAGGGTGGTGACCGCCCCTATGTCGGCCTCGAACGCGTGGGCCGCGTTGCACACCATCACCAGGAAGTCGGCGCCGGCGGCCTCCAGGCGCCGGGCCATGGCCGCGAGCTGCGGCCCCGGCGAGGGACCCACCCCGGCCACGGCGTCGTTGCGGTCGGGCACCGTCGGATCGTCGTCGATGATCAGGTGCAGGTGCTCCTGGTCCCGCCGCGCGGGCGTGGCCGCCAGCACCTTGCCGAAGAAGTCCAGCGTGGCCGCCGGTCCCAGGCCGCCCAGGACGCCGACCGTGAGGCTCACGACAGCAGCGTGTCCTGGTACGCGTACAGCGCCGGCGAGCCCCCCGTGTGGAGGAACAGCACCGTCTCGTCGCGTCCGAAGCGCCCCTGTCGGACGAGGTCGATGAGTCCCGCGGCCGCCTTGCCGGTGTAGACGGGGTCGAGCAGGATCCCTTCGAGCCTGGCGAACAGCCGCACCGCCTCGACCATGGCATCGGTCGGCAAGGAGTAGCCGGGGCCGACGTACTCGTCGAGCACCGTGACCGCGCTCTCGGGGACGCTGCCGCGGACCCCCGCGAGCTCGGCGGTGCGTTGCGCCAGGTCGAGGATCTTCGCCTCCTGCGGGGCCTTCTCGGCGCGCACGCTGATCCCGGTCACGGGGACGTTGGCGTTGCAGCCGACCAGCCCGGCGACCAGGCCGGCGTGGGTGCCCCCGCTGCCGCTCGCCGCGACCACGTGGTCGATGCGCAACCCCTCGTCGAAGGTCTGGGCCAGCATCTCCTCGGCGCAGGCGACGTAACCGAGAGCGCCCAGCGGCGTCGAGCCGCCGCCGGGGATGATGTAGCCCTTGCGCCCCTCGGCCTCGAGGCCGTCGGCGACCTTGCGCATCTCCGCCATCAGGTCGGTGCCGGCCGGCACGACGGTGATCGCCTCGACCCCCAACAGCCGGTACAGGAAGTTGTTGCCGCTGGCGTCCTCGGCGTAGCTGTCGGCGACCCGCTCCTCGAGCACGAGACGGCACGACAGGCCCTCGTGCACGGCGGCCGCGAGCGTCAGACGGCAGTGGTTGGACTGCACCGCGCCCGTCGTGACCAGCGTATCGGCACCCTGCGCCAGGGCCTCGGCCACCAGGAACTCGAGCTTGCGGGTCTTGTTGCCGCCCGCGGCGAGGCCCAGGAGGTCGTCGCGCTTGATGACGAGGGTGGGTCCGCCCAGGTGCTCGCCGAGGCGCTCGAGCTGTTCGATCGGCGTCGGCCCGGCGGTGTAGCGGCGGCGGGGGAAGCGGGCGAGGTGCATGGGGGCTCCCTTCGACGCACGGAGGCGTGCCGCCGGTCGTCGCGACACGACCGCTCGCACCCGTGGTCGTGAACGGCGCCATCATAGCGGAACCGAGGCGCCCGACGACACGCGTCTCGCGCGGCCCGCGGCCCCGCGAGACGCTGTGGAGACGGTCCCGGTGCATGCTGAGGTACCGCTCAGGGGTGGAGGGAGCGCGACGGCATGAACGACGGTTCCGGAGCTTGCGCACTACCCGCACCACGGGGAACGACCCCGCGTTCCGCGAACGCGAACGCAGCAGCGCCCGCGCTGGGGGCACGATGAGCGCGCGCCGGGCCGGCGCCGACCCGGCCGGCGGGGCCGCCGCGGTCGCGAGAGCCGTGGCCGTGGCGCTCGCCTTCGCGCTCGGCCTCGCGCTCGCGGCGCAGATCTGGGACCTGTACACCGCGGTGTCGTACCTGTCGTACGCGATCGTCGGCGCAATCCTGGTCGCGCGTCGGCCGGCGAACGTGGTCGGGTGGCTGGTCTTCGGCCTTGCGTTCACGTTCGTCGGCACCTCGAACCCGACCGGCATCGACGTCGCGGCGCTGCGCGCCGGATCGGCGAGCCTCCGGGACGCCGCCTGGACCTGGGCCAGCGCGTGGGCCGGCAACGCGGCGTTCTACGCCTACCTCGTGCTCACGCTCGTGTTTCCCACCGGCAAGATCCCCGGCGGCCGCTGGCGCGCCCCGTCCATCGCCCTCCTCGTCCTCGGCGCCCTCCTCGTCGTCGTGCCGGCGTTCGGCCCCGGTGCCTCCGTCGACACCACCCTCGGCATGGCGGACGGTCCCAATCCCCTCGCCTTGGCGCCGCACCACCCCGGGTGGCGGCTCCTGGCCGCCCTGGCGGGCGGCGTCGTGCCCCTCCTCCTGATGGTGGTGGCCGGCGTGGTCGGGATGTTGGCGCGCTACCGCGCGGCGCGAGGCGTCCTGCGGCTGCAGCTGCGCTGGTTGCTCGCCTCGCTGGCGTTCGTGGCGGTCGCCGTCGTCTTCGGGCTCACGTCGCTCGGCGTGCTCGGGAGCGACTTCGCGTACGCGTGGATCCCGGCGATCGTCGCGTACCCTACGGTTCCCGTGGCGATCGGCTTCGCGGTCCTGCGCCACCGGCTCTACGACATCGATCTCATCGTTCGCCGCACGATCGCCTACGCCCTCGTGTCGGCGTTGCTCGCCGCCGTGTACGCGGGAGCGGTCGCGCTGCTCCAGGTGGCGCTCCGGCGCGTGACGGGCGAGACGGCCGACCTGGCCATCGTGGCTTCGACGCTGCTCGTGGCGGCGCTCGTACTGCCGCTGCGGCGTCGGATACAGCGTTTCATCGATCGGCGCTTCTACCGCACGCGCTTCGACGCCGAGCAGGCGCTCCGATCGGTCGCGGCGTCCGTGCGTAGCGAGGTCGTCCCCGAGCGGCTCGCGAATGCCGTGCTCGGGGTCATCGCGGGCTCCCTGCAGCCGGAGCGGGTGTCGATGTGGTTGCGCGAACCGTCCGAGGGCGTGTCGGAGAGCGATGGCCTCGGGTCGGGGGAGGGCGCATGAGCATCCTCCGCGCGGTGGGCATGGGCGCCGTGGTGGCTGCCGGCCTCGTCGCGGCGCGGGCCGACCCCTCCGCCTTCGTCATCTTCCTCGCCAACGCCGGGGTCGGAAGCCTGCTGGTCGTGCTGCGCCCGCGCAACGCCGTCGGCTGGCTGCTGGTGTGGACCGCTTGGGGCGTGGTCGGCATGACGTGGTCGGGCGGCCTCGACCTCGTCGCGCTCGATGCCGGGTCCTCCCCGTTGCGCGATGCGGCGCGGGCGTGGTTCGAGGGGTGGGCCGGCCAGGGCACCTTCCTCGGGTTCGTGGTACTCCTGCTGCTTTACCCGGAAGGGCGCTGGCCGTCGGAGGGCCGGTGGGCGGGCGTCCTGCTCGCTGCCGCCCTCCTGACGACCGCGGTCGCGGCGTTCGCCCCTACCGTCAGCGTCGGCGTGGACAGCGCCACCTTCGTGAACGTGCGCAACCCGTTCGCCCTGATGCCGGACCTCCCCTGGATCCGGTTCTTGACCTCCGCCGCCGGGGACATCTACGTCCCCGCGGCGGTGCTTGCGCTCGCCCTCGGCTCGACGGTGGTGCGCTACCGGCGTTCCCGCGGCGCGCTCAGGCTCCAGTTGCGCTGGCTGCTCGCGAGCATCGCCTCGGTGGGCGCCGCCGTCGTCCTCGGAGCGCTCGCCCTGGCCTTCGCCGGCGACCGGATCGGGTCGCTCGCGTGGGTGCCGGCCGTCGCTGCGTTCCCGTCGGTGCCGCTGGCCGTGGCGGTGGCGGTCCTCCGGTACCGGCTCTACGACATCGACCTCGTCGTGCGGCGCACCGTCACCTACGGCGTCGTCACGACCGTGCTGGGCGCCGTCTATGCCGGCACGGTGATCGTGCTGCAGAGGGGCGTGCGCCTGGTGACGGGTGGGCGATCGGACCTGGCCGTCGTGGCGTCGACGCTGCTCATCGCCGCCCTCTTCACGCCGCTGCGCCGGTGGGTCCAGGCCGGGGTCGATCGCCGCTTCCACCGCTCACGCGTCGACACGGAACGGACACTGCGTTCCGTCTTCGCGGCGCTCAGAGGCGAGGTCCTGGCGGAGCGCGTGGCCCGAGACATGCTCGGTGTCATCGAGCGATCGTTGGCCCCGTCGCATGTGTCGCTGTGGCTTGCCGCCTCCGGCGCCGGCGCCGGACCGTCCGACGGTGCAGGGCTTCCGCCGCTCGCCGAAGGCGGCGACGAGACGGCGAGGCGAGACGCTCGAGCGAACGGGAGAGGAGCGATCCCATGACCACCACCGACGCCGCCCGACCCACGAGGTACACGGTTCCCGCCGGACCTCGTGGCGCGCCCCTCGTGGGCGTGATGAACGCCATGATCCGGGACCCCCTCGGGATGATGACGCGCGTCGCCCGCGACTACGGGCCCATCGCGCGCTACCGGTTGGCCAACCTCACGATCTACCAGGTGAACGAGCCGCTGGCGATCGAACACATCCTGCAGGACGGGCGGGCGTGGGACAAGGGGTCGTTCCAGATCGAGGCGATGCTGCGCGCCGGAGGCTCCGGCCTGTTGATGGCCGAGGGCGAGTCGTGGCTCGCGCGCCGCCGGCTGATGGGTCCGGTGTTCCACGCCCGGCACCTTCCCGTGTTCGCGGCCGCCATGGCGGAGCGGTGCGCGCATACCGCCGAGGCGTGGTCGCGGCTCGAGGAGGGCGCCACGCTCGACGTCGGCGCCGAGATGATGCACCTCACGCTCGACGTCGCGGCGCGCACCCTCTTCAGCTCGACCGTGCCGGTCGACGTTCGCGTGATCGACCGGGCCATGAAGACGATCGTCGAGGACATCTCGTTCCGGTTCGAGGCACCGCTCTACCCGCCGCTCGCGGTGCCCCTGCCGCGGAATCGTCGGTTCCTGCGAGCGGTGGCGGATCTCGAAGGGGTGGTGTTCGCGCTCATCGATGGGCGGAGGGGTCGGCTGGAGGCCGGGGACGCGCCCGACGACCTCCTGACCCTCCTGATGAGCGCGCGCGACGTCGAAACCGGCGAGGGGCTCACGCGACGTGAGCTTCGCGACGAGGTCATCACACTGCTCCTGGCCGGCCACGAGACGACCGCCGTGCTGTTGAGCTGGTGCTGGCACCTGCTCGGACGCCACGACGACGCGCGTGAGCGCCTCGTCGCCGAGCTGCGCGGCGTGCTCGGCGACCGCCCACCGCGCTTCGAGGACCTTCCCGCCCTGCGCTACGTGCGGGCGGTGCTCGACGAAACGCTGCGCCTCTATCCGCCGGCGTGGATCTCGTCGCGCAGCGCGCGCACGGACGACGTCGTGCTGGGTTACACCGTGCCGGCAGGCTCCGTGGCGTGGCTGAGCCCGTGGGTGGTCCACCGCTCGCCCGACCTGTGGCCGGACCCCGAGCGCTTCGATCCGGAGCGCTTCCTGCGCCCGGCCGGCCCCGCGCGTCCGCGCTACGCCTACTTCCCGTTCGGCGGCGGCGGCCACCTGTGCATCGGACGCGACTTCGCCCTCATGGAGGCGACCCTCGTCCTGGCGGTACTGGCGCGGCGCCATCGGCTCGAGCCGATCGACGACGAGCCCGTGGCGCCCAGGGCGGGTGCGACGCTTCGGCCCGGGCGACCGATGCTCGCCCACATCCGCGCGGCATGAGGCGGCTCCACGCCCGCCGGGCGCGGCGCGGCGCGGGCGCCGGTCGCTCCATCGGCCGGGGGGCGCCGTCGCTCGCCGTCCCGATCCGGGCGTCGAGACGCACTCGAGACGCAGGCTCCCTAGACTCGAACCGAGGAGTCGTGATGACGACCGAGCGAGCGCGAACGAAAGGATGGATCTGGCCGTGGCGGCGCGGCGAGCGCACGCGAGCCGAGGTTCCCGCGGCCACGCGGATCGCGCCGCCGCCGGTGGACTTCGCGCCCGACGATCCCATGCTCCACTACCTGGAGCACGCGGGCGGCGTGGTGGACGTGGAGACAGTCCAACTGGCGTCGCCGGGGTTGGAGGCGTTGCGCGCCGCGGGCGTCAAGCTGGTGCTGCCGCTGGTGAGTCAGGGGGAGCTGATCGGCACCATCAACCTCGGGGCGCGCCTGTCCGAGCAGGAGTACTCGAGCGACGACCGGCGGCTCCTCGCCGATCTCGCGGCGCAGGCCGCGCCCGCCGTTCGCGTCGCTCAGCTCGCGCAGCGCCAGCAGGCCGAAGCGCGCGAGCGCGAGCGGCTGGTGCAGGAGCTCAAGGTCGCGCGGCTCATCCAACAGACGCTCCTGCCGCGCAGGCTGCCGGACCTGCCGGGCTGGTCGCTGGCGGCCCACTACCAGCCCGCGCGTGCCGTCGGCGGCGACTTCTACGACCTGGTCGACCTGCCCGACGGCCGCGTCGTGCTCGTCATCGGCGACGTGACCGACAAGGGCGTGCCGGCGGCGCTGGTGATGGCGACCACGCGCGCCATCCTGCGCGGGGCCGCCCGCACGTTCACCTCGCCGGGCGCCATCCTCGAGCGGACCAACGATCTGCTCCACCCGGACATCCCACCCAAGATGTTCGTGACCTGCCTGTGCGCCGTGCTCGAGCCGGACAGCGGAAGGCTGGTCTTCGCCAACGCGGGCCACGACCTGCCGTACCGGCGCGGCACCGCCGGGGTGGACGAGCTGCGCGCCACCGGCATGCCCCTCGGACTCATGCCGGGCATGGGGTACGAGGAGCGCGAGGTCGTGCTCGAGCCGGGCGACAGCGTGCTGTTCTACAGCGACGGCCTGGTCGAGGCGCACGATGCGGAGCGCTCCATGTACGGCTTCGCGCGGCTGAAGGGGGAGGTGGCGGCGCATCCCGGCGGCGAGGAGCTGATCGCGCACCTGCTCCGTTCCCTGGCGAGCTTCACGGGCGAGGCCACCGAACAGGAGGACGACGTGACCCTGGTGGTGTTGCGACGCGAGGTCGTGGCACGCGCCGCGCAGGCTGCGTGGAGCCCGGCAGCACGCGCGCCGGTGCCCGCGGCGCAGGCGCGCGCGGAGGCCGCGGCGCGGTCCGGCGATGCGGCGTTGGACGCGCCGCACCCGAGCCCGGCCGTCGCTCCGCGAAGCGGCACGGACGTTCGCGAGAGCGGGCTGGTGGCGACGTTCCGGCTGCCGAGCGCGGCGGGCAACGAGCGCGTGGTGATGGACCGCGTCGCGGGGATCCTGGCCGAAGGCAGGCTGCCGTGGAGGCCGGAGCCCGACCAGCTCGAGCGTCTCGGCACGGCCGTGGCGGAGGCGGCCATGAACGCGATCGAGCACGGCAACGGCGGCGATCCCGAACTCCCCGTCACGGTGCGGGTCTACGCGTCGGCGGCCGAGGTCCGCGTCCGCCTCGCCGATCGCGGTGAGCCGGGCGCGCAGGCCCAGGCGCAGGCGCCGGACCTCGGCGCCAAGCTGGCCGGCCTCCAGTCGCCGCGCGGCTGGGGCCTCTTCCTGATGCGGAACATGGTCGACGAGGTGCGCGAGACCGCCGACGAGGGCCACCACGCGGTGGAGCTCATCGTTCGGCGCCGAGAGGACGTGGTCGCATGACGGCAACGGCGAGGGCTGTGGCGCTGAGCGCCGGGATCCGGCGGCTGGAGGGCGGCGCCGTGGTGGATCTCCGAGGCGACATCGACGGCGGCGCCGAGGGCGCTCTGACGCTGGCGTACGCGGACGCCGAGGCGACCGGGTTGCCCGTCATCGTCCTCAACTTCGCCTCCGTCGGCTACATCAACTCGACCGGCATCGCCTCATCGTCGGCCTCCTCGCGCGCTCGAGGGCGGCCGGGCGTCGCCTCGCGGTCGTCGGCCTGAGCGAGCACTACCGCGAGATCTTCACGATCACCAGGCTGAGCGACTTCATGAGCCTGTACGCCGACGAGGCGGGCGCGCTCGCCGCGCCGGCGACGCGCTAGGCGTCACGGCAGGGAACCCGCACGGAAGGGGAGGCAGCCGATGGTCGAAACCGAAACCCGGATACGCGTGCGTGAGCGTGACGCCAAGGTGGCCGTGATCGCCATCGCCGGCGACGTCACGAGCGCCAGCGAGGGCGCCCTCATGGCCGGTTACGCCGAGGCGAACGAGCCGCACCCCAAGGGGGTCATCCTCGACTTCGGCGAGATGACGTACATGAACTCCTCCGGCATCGGCCTGCTCGTCACCCTGCTCATCCGTGCGAACCGACAGGGGCAGCGCATCTACGCCCTCGGCCTGAACGACCACTACCGCCAGATCTTCGAGCTCACCCGGCTCGACGAGGCGATCCGCCTGTGCGACGGCGAAGCGCAGGCGCGCGCGGAGATCGGCTAGACCGTGGCCGGCAGCGAGGAACGCGCGACGGCCGGCGTGGACGCGGCGGCTCCGGAGATCGGCGGAGCGGCGGCGAGCGCGCCGGCGGAGAGCGACGGAGGGCGCGACGCCCGCGGGTGGGCGCCGGACGCGTCGGCGACCGCGCGACGCGACGATGCCTGGGCCAGCAGCGGCCGCCGCCTCCGGGTGGTGGGCGAGCGCAGCGGCGCGATCAACCTCAACGTGGAGGGGCGCGACGTCACCGGCCCGCTGCAGGGCTTCGGCAGGCTGTGGCAGAAGACGTTCCGGGTGCGGCTCGAGGGCGCGTCCCTCACGCCGACCGAGGTGGTGGCGCTGTGGAAGCGCGAGTTCCCCTCGTTCCAGCCCGCCGACAACCGCTTCTACCCCTCGCTCAGCGGGATCGCGCCCGGCGAGGTCGTGCTCATCAACGCGCGCACGCCGGGCGGGACGATCTCGACCGGGGTCATGGTGCTGTACGCCGACGACGAGTCGTTCTCGCTCATGACGCCCGAGGGGCACCCGGAGTCCGGGTGGGTGACGTTCAGCGCCGCGACGACGCCGGCGCGGTGGTGGCCCAGGTGCAGACGATGGCGCGCGCCAACGACCCGCTCTACGAGCTCGCCTTCCGCGTCGTCGGGTCCCGCGCACAGGACCGCATCTGGACCCATGTGCTGAGCTCGCTGGCCGAGCGCCTGGACGTCGCGCCGCGGGTCGAGGTGAGGCGCTCGCTGGTCGACCCGCGGCTCCAGTGGCGCCGCGCCGGCAACATCCGCCACAACGCCCAGATCCGCACGCTCCTGTACGGCCTCGCGGCGCCGTTCCGGCGCCGTCCTCCGGACTCGCGGTGAGCCGGACGCGCGGCGCTGGCGGCGTGGTCGCTCCTGCGCTGCGGGCGCGACGCGAGCGGCGAAGGGGCGGCACGCGGGCGAGCGCGGCTGTCGACGGGAGTCGGCCGCCTCGCCGGTCGCGCCAAATGCATGGAGCGCGCGGTCACGCGGCTCCCGTGGGCGCTGGCGCTGCTGGCGATCGCGGCCACCATCGGCACCTGGGTGCTGGTGGTAGCCAACCGCGGTCTTGACCAGCATGGCGCAGGCGAGCCTGATCGAGGGCGTCGTGCCGTTGGGCTTCGCGGTGGCGGGAGGGCTGGTGGCGTCCCGCCTGCCCTCCAACCCGGTCGGTTGGTTGCTGCTGGCGACGGCCGTCCTGGTGGCGCTGTCGGGCGTGGCTGCGCAACTCGCCGTGCACGGCGCGCTGGTACGTCCTGGATCGGTACCGGGCGTTCCCTGGTTCGCATGGCTGGCGGACTGGATCAGCGCGCCCGTGTTCCCGGGCGGCCTCATTCCGGTCCTGTTCCTGCTATTCCCGAGCGGGCGCGTCGTGTCGCCGCGCTGGCGGGCCGTGGCCTGGGGGGCCGTCGTCGCCGGCGTTGCCTTCACGTTGGTGACGATGTTTCGTCCAAGTCTCGACAACCTTCCCGTAGCGTCGCTGCGCTTCGCCAATCCGGTGGGGGTCGAGCCTTTCGCCTCGGGCGGGCTGCCCGACATCGCGGCCCTGTTGCTCGGGTACGCTTCGCTGGCCGCGGCCGGCGCGTCGTTGGTGGTTCGGCTCCGTTCGTCGCGGGGCATCGTGCGCCAGCAACTGCGGTGGGTCGCGCTGGCGGTGGCCGTGACGGTGGCCGCCAGCGTCGCGCTGGTGCTGGTCGGGCTCTTCCTTCCCGCCCTGGCGCTGACCTGGGTGTACGAGGTCGTTACCGTACTCGGCTTCGGCCTCGCCTTCCCCGTCGCGGTGAGCGTCGCGATCCTTCGCTACCGGCTCTTCGACCTCGATCGGATCATCCGGCGCACGCTGGTGTACACGGTCGTGAGCGCCCTGCTGGCGAGCGTTTACGCCGGCGCCGTCCTCGTGCTGCAGGCGTTCGTGCGGGCAGGAACGGGTGAGCGCTCCGACCTGGCGGTGGTGGTCTCGACGCTCGCCATCGCCGCTCTGTTCACGCCGCTTCGTCGTCGGGTGCAACGGTGGGTCGATCGACGCTTCTACGGGCCCGCTTCGATGCCGAACGGGCCCTTCGCGCGGTCGCCCTCCGGTTGCGCCACGAGGTCGTACCCGAGGAGCTGGCGCGTGCCGTGCTGGGCGTTATCGAGGCGACCATGCAGCCGGAGCGGGTGTCGCTGTGGCTGCGCGGGGACGCGCCGGTGGGCCGGCCCGCCGAAGGCGCGAGCGCGGGCCGGCAAGCGGACGGCCGCGGCGCCCCGAGGACGCCGCGGCGCAGGAGGGACACCGGGTGGCGGACCGCGGCGCGCCCGCATGAACCGTCCGGCGTCCGATGCCGTGGTGGTCGGTTCCGGGCCCGACGGCCCGGCGGCCGCCGTCACGCTGGCGCGCGCGGCGCTGCGCCGCAGGTTCGGCGCGCCTCACCACTCGGACAGCTTCCACACCTCCGGCACCCAGGCCTCGGCCTCGCGCGCCACGTCGGCGTAGATCGCGGCGGCATCCTTGAGGTGCCGCATGGCGCCCTCGGCGTCGCCCCGCTCGTGCAGCAGGTCGGCGAGGTTCGAGTGGAGGGCCGCCTCGCGTGGCCGGTCGCCGAGCCGGCGGCACAGCTCGAGCGCCGACGAGGCGAAGTCCAGCGCGCGCGCCGTGTCCCCCTCGGCGCCCCACAGCAGGGCCAGGTTGTTGAGCGCCGCCACGCGCAGCTCGAGGTCGCCGGAAGCCAGCTCCAGGCTGCGCTCGAAGTGCGCGCGCGCCTCGGCGCCCTCGCCCGCCGAGCGGGCGAGCGATCCCAGGAGGTTGTGGGCGCGCGCCGCGTCGCGCGCGTTGCCGTGCGCCTCGGCGCCCGCGAGGGCGGCGCGCGCGGCCTCGGCAGCGCGGCCCGTGTCGCCGCGCCGGTGGAGCATCCTTCCCAGGTCCGCGAGGAGCGCCGGGCGGTCCGCCGCATCGACATCGTGGCGGGCCCGCTCGAAGGCGGCCTCCGCCCGCTCCCACTCGCCCAGGCGCCCCCACACCTCGGCGCGCTTGTGCTCGAGCCGGCCCAGCGCCGCGCCGTCCGCCGCCCGCGCCCCGCCCTGCTGCTGCCCGCCGGCCGGCGCGCGGACGACCGCGTCGAGGGCCGCCCCGTATGCGACGATGGCCTCGCCGTAGTGGCCCACCAGCGTGTGCAGGTCGCCGATCGCCTCGAGCAGTCCGGCGGTGTCGGCGTGGCCCAGATCGAGCGCGGCCCGGAAGTGGGCGATCGCTTCGCTGGAGGCGGACACCGCCCGCGCGTGGCGCCCGGCGCGCGCGAACCACGACGCGGCGGCCGGGGCGTCCCCGGCCTCGCGCAGGTGACCGGCGATCTGCCCGGCCAGCGCGTCCGTGCCCTCCGCGGCGGCGCGGCGCGCGAGCGCCTCGGCGAGGCGGCGGTGCAGCAGCGCCCGGCGCGCGCCCGACGCTTCCTCAGCGGCGAGCACGCGGAGCTTCTCGTGGGAGAAGGTGAGGTTCCCGTCGGGCGTCTCGGTCAGCACCCCCCGACCCAGCAGATCCTCGACCGCCGTCACGCTCTCCTCCGGCGTGAGCATGGCGACCTCACCCAGCAGCGCGGCGTCCGCGGGGCGGCCCAGCACCGCGGCGGCCAGCAACAGGGGGCGCGCCCGCGCCGGCGTGCCGTCCAGGCGCGCGCGCAGCAGGTCGCGCGCGTCGCCCGGGACGGGCCACGGGCCCTCGCCGTCGTTGGCGTCCGCGACGCCCCGAAACGCCGCGAGGTACGCGACCACGAGCAGCGGCAGGCCCTCCGTCTCGCGGTGCAGACGCGCCGCGAGGTGGGGTGGGAAGGGGGGATGGCGGCTCGCCAGCCGCGCGACCGCGGCCGGCTCCAGCCGCTCGAGGTGGAACACGCTGCCCACGCCGCTGCGCTGCGCTTCGGCCACCAGGGCGCGGAGCCGATGGCCGCGCGGGACGGCATCGTCGCGCCAGGTGGCGAGCGCCAGGAGCGGGCGCGACGCGAGCCGTCGCACCGCGTAGGTGAGGAGCTCCAGGGTGGGACCGTCCGCCCACTGCAGATCGTCCAGCAGCACGATGCCCGGCCGCACGCCGGCGACGAGCGCGGCGACGGCCTCCGTCACCGCTTCGAACAGCTGCCGCGGCGCCGCGTCCCCCGGTGGCGCGTCGGGCGCCGCCGCCGTGCCCTCCGCGCGTGCGCCCAGGGCGTAGAGGTCGACGAGTCGTGCGAGCTGCGACAGCCTCGCGGGCGCGAGAGTGTCCAGCGCCTCGCGCCCCGCGTCCGAACGCAGCGCCGCCTCCAGCGCGTCGACGACGGGACCGTATGCCCACGCCCCCTCGCCCTCGTAGCAGCGAAGCGTCAGCACGCGCGTTCCCGCTTCGGCCGCCTCGCCGGCGAAGGCCTCGGCCAGGCGCGTCTTGCCGATGCCGCTCTCGCCTTCGATGCCGACGAAGCGGCCGGCGTGCGACGCGCGTGCGTAGGCATCCTGCAGGTGCGTCCACGCCCGTTCCCGGCCGACGAGCGGCGTGGCGCGGTCGCGGGTCGCGTCGATCGCCACCGACACGCGGGTGGCGGGCTCGAGCTCCCCGGCGGCCACGCGGGCGCGCAGGGCGCGAGCGTCGTCGTCCGGCTCGGCTCCCAGCTCGTCGGCGAGCAACGCCGCGAAGGCGTCGTACGCCCGCAGCGCTGCCTGGCGGCGCCCGCTGCGGGCGCAGACCTCGATGAGGGCTCGGTTGGCGGCGGCATCGAGGGGCTCCAGTGCGACGAGCTTCTGCAGCACGTCCAGCGCCGGGTCCAGCTCGCCGCGTTCGCGGTACAGGGCCGCGAGGCGCGCCAGCGCGTCGCCGGCGTCGCGTTGCGCCACCTGGTGGCGCTGCTGCTGCCAGGCCTCGAACTCGGGGCTGTCGTCGAGCGCGAAGCCGTCCATGAACGGCCCGCCTATCAGCGCCACGGCGCGCTCGAGCGGCTCCGCGCACGACCCGCAGACGGCGCCCGCGGGGTGTCCGTGGCTCGCCGTGTCGGCCAGCAGCGCGTGCAGCAGGCTCGCATCGACGCTCAGCGCCGAGCCGGCCAGGGTCGCGCCGGAGCGGTCGGTGCGGAGCGCCTCGGGGCCGAGCTCGCGCCCGAGGATCCACAGGAGGTTGCGCAGGCGCGCCCGTCCGCGCTCGCGCGTCGCGTCCGGGTACAGCAGCAGCGCCAGCCGGTCGCGCGCATGGGTTCCCTCTTCGAGCGCGAGGTACGCGAGCAGCGCCACGACGCGCCGCGAGGGCAGCGCGACCGCCTCCCCCGCGCGCACGAGCGTCGGGGGACCGAACAGCGACAGGTGAAGGGACGGACTCGTCGTCACGCCCATGCGCCCCGTGCCCCAGGGCGTTTCCCGGTTGTTCCCACCGGTCGATTGTAGCAGCGGGTGCGGCCTCGCCATACCGCGGCGGCCTCCGGGTCGACCGTGCGGGGAAGAGCCCGCTGTCCGCGCCGCGCGTGCCGCGACGGCGCCGGCGGCGGCCGCGTGTATGCTTGACGCACGCGCGACGCGCCCGTGGCGGCGCGCGCGCGCGGGAGCGCAGCCATGACGATGCAGGCAGAACCGAACACCGACGCCCATGGGGCAGCTCGGCCCCGCGAGGATCGGCCCGGCCGGAACCGAGGCATGTCCCTCGAGCTCGACTGGGTGCGGGACGCCCACGTGAACCGCAGCGCCGTCGAGCGGCGCGCCGCCACCCTCACGACGCGACGGACGGTCAAGAAGGCGTACCAGGCGGCGTGGCTTCTGCGTGCCGTGCGCCTCATCGACCTCACGACGCTGGCGGGCGACGACACCCCGGGCCGGGTGCGGCGGCTGTGCGCGAAGGCGCGCCAGCCCGTGAGGCAGGACATCCTCGAGGCGCTCGGGGTCGGCGACCTGGGACTGACCACCGCCGCGATCTGCGTGTACCACGACATGGTGCCGACCGCCGTCGAGGCCCTGCGGGGCAGCGGCATCCCGGTGGCGGCGGTGTCGGCCGGGTTCCCGGCCGGCCTGTCGGCCTTCGAGACGCGTGTCGACGAGATCCGCCGGTCGGTGGCCGCGGGCGCCGCCGAGATCGACATCGTCATCTCGCGGCGGCACGTCCTCACCGCCGACTGGCAGGCGCTCTACGACGAGGTGCGGCAGTTCCGGCGGGCGGCGGGCCGGGCCCACCTGAAGACCATCCTCGCCACCGGCGAGCTGGGCACGTTGCGCAACGTCTACCGCGCGAGCCTGGTCGCCATGATGGCCGGCGCCGACTTCATCAAGACGTCGACGGGCAAGGAGAGCGAGAACGCCACGCTGCCCGTCAGCCTGGTGATGGCGCGGGCGATCCGCGCGTACGGCGAGCGCACGGGCGCGCGCGTGGGGTTCAAGCCTGCGGGCGGCATCCGCACCGCCAAGGACGCCCTGGCGTGGCTCGCGCTCATGAAGGAGGAGCTGGGGCGGCCGTGGCTCGAGCCCGAGCTCTTCCGCATCGGCGCCAGCTCGCTGCTGGCCGACATCGAGCGGCAGCTCGAGCACGCTGTCACAGGCCACTACTCGGCGGGCTTCCGTCATCCGGTCGGCTGATGTTCCGCCTCCGACTCGCCGACGACCTCGACCTGGCCCTGTTCGAGGATCACCACGTCGCCCGGCTGTCGGCCCTGGTGGAGGAGAACCGGGCGCACCTCCAGCGCTTCATGGCGTGGGCGCGGTCGAGCGATCCGGAGAAGGAGCGCGCCTTCGTGCGCGCGGGCCTGGAGCAGTTCGCGCGCGGCAACGGCTTCGCGGCGGGGCTCCTGGTCGACGGCGTGCTGGCCGGCTCGATCGGCCTCCACTACGTCGACCGCGCCACGGGCAGCACCGAGCTGGGGTACTGGATCGGCGCCCGCTGGGAGGGGCGCGGCATCATGACCCGCGCGCTCGAGGGTCTGCTGCGCGTTCTCTACGAGGAATACGGCATGTACCGGGTCGAGATCCGGTGCCGGCCGGACAACCTGCGCAGCCGGCGGGTGGCCGAGCGCCTGGGCTTCCGCCACGAGGGCACGCTGCGGGCGGTGTACGCCGAGGGGGAGGGGGAGCCTTCCGACCTCGAGGTGTTCGGGTTGTTGCGCCATGAGTGGGAGCAGCGCGGTGGGGCCGGCGCCGCGCCCGACGGCGCAGGGCGCGAGGCGTCGACGACGGTGCGCGACATATCCGGGGGCGCCCGGGGCGGTCGCGGAGGCAGCGGACCCGGGCGGATCTGAGGGGATGGACATGGCCGACACGGCGGAAGCGAGCGTGAAGGAGATCTACCAGAGCATGGAGTACGGACCGGCGCCCGAGAGCGCCGAGGTCGCCCAGGCGTGGCTCGAGCGCCGTGGCCGCCGCTTCGGGCACTGGATCGACGGGCGCGCGCGCGAGGCGCGCGAGGGCGGGACCTTCGCCACGTACCATCCCGGCGACGGTCGCGAGCTGGCGCAGGTGACGCAGGGCACCGAGGCCGACGTGGACGCGGCGGTCGCGGCCGCGCGCGCCGCCCTGCCGGGCTGGCGCGCGCTCGCGCCGCACCGCCGCGCCCGCCAGCTCTACGCCCTCGCCCGCCACGTCCAGAAGCACGCGCGCCTGCTGGCGGTGCTCGAGTCGCTCGACAACGGCAAGCCCATCCGGGAGACGCGCGACATCGACGTCCCCCTCGTGGCGCGCCACTTCTACCACCACGCCGGCTGGGCGCAGCTGCTGCACAGCGAGTTCGCGGGTTACGAGGCGGTCGGCGTGTGCGGCCAGGTGATCCCGTGGAACTTCCCGCTGCTGATGCTGGCGTGGAAGGTCGCACCCGCGCTGGCGGCCGGCAACACGGTCGTGCTCAAACCCGCAGAGTTCACGCCGCTCACGGCCCTGGCCTTCGCGGAGATCACGCGCGAGGCGGGCCTGCCCGAGGGCGTGTTCAACGTCGTCACCGGCGACGGCAGCACCGGCGCGGCTCTCGTCGCGCACGAGGGGCTCGACAAGGTCGCGTTCACCGGCTCGACGGAGGTGGGCCGCAAGATCCGCCGGGCGACCGCCGGGCGCGGCGTCAAGCTATCGCTCGAGCTCGGCGGCAAGAGCCCGTTCGTCGTGTTCGACGACGCCGACCTCGACAGCGCCGTCGAAGGCGTCGTCGACGCGATCTGGTTCAACCAGGGGCAGGTGTGCTGCGCCGGCAGCCGTTTGCTCGTGCAGGAGAGTGTGGCGGCGCGCATGGAGGAGAAGCTCCGCGCCCGCATGGAGACGCTGCGCGAGGGTCCCGCGCTCGACAAGGCCATCGACATCGGCGCCATCATCGCGCCCGTGCAGCTCGAGCGCATCGAGCGCCTGGTCGCGCAGGGCAAGGCGGAGGGGGCCCGTTGCCACCAGCCCTCGTGGGCGGCGCCCTCGGAGGGGTGGTATTACCCGCCCACGCTGTTCACGGGCGTGTCGCCGTCGGCCGTGATCGCCCAGGAGGAGATCTTCGGGCCGGTCATCGTGAGCATGACCTTCCGAACCCCCGACGAGGCGGTCGAGCTGGCCAACAACACCCGCTACGGCCTGGCTGCGAGCGTCTGGACGGAGAACGTCAATCTGGCGCTCGACGTCGCTCCGAAGTTGCAGGCGGGCGTGGTGTGGGTCAACTGCACCAACGTGTTCGACGCCGCCAGCGGCTTCGGCGGTTACCGCGAGAGCGGTTTCGGCCGGGAGGGGGGCCGCGAGGGGATGTTCGAGTACCTCGTGCCGGCATGGGAGGCGGGTCTCGAGCCGTACGCGGCCGAGGACCTGATCGAGCCCCAGGGCGGCGACGCCCTCGGGGACGGCGGTCCGGGCGCGGGGGACGGCGCGGGCCCGGGCGACGCCCGCGCCATCGACCGCACGGCCAAGCTCTACATCGGCGGCAAGCAGGCGCGGCCGGACGGCAACTACAGCTATCCGGTCCTCGGCGCCGACGGCGGCGGCTCGCGCCGCCGTCTCGGCGAGGCGCCGCTCGGCAACCGCAAGGACATCCGCAACGCGGTCGAGGCGGCGCGCAAGGGCGCGGCATGGACCCGGGCGAGCGCCCACAATCGCGCCCAAGTGCTGTACTTCTTAGCGGAGAACCTGCAGGCGCGCGCCGCGGAGTTCGAGCGCCGCCTGGGGGACCTGACGGGCGCCGATCGCGATGCGGCGCGTGCCGAGGTCGACGCCAGCGTGCAGCGCCTGTTCACCTACGCTGCCTGGAGCGACAAGTTCGACGGCGCCGTGCACGGCACGCCGCTGCGCAACGTGACGCTCGCGATGAACGAGCCCTGGGGCACGCTCGGGATCGTCTGCCCCGACGAGGCGCCGCTGCTCGCGTTCGTGTCGCTCGTCGCGCCGGCGCTGGCCATGGGCAACCGGGTGGTGGCGGTGCCGTCGCCGCGCTGGCCGTTGGCCGCCACCGACTTCTACCAGGTGATGGATACCAGCGACCTGCCCGGCGGCGCGCTCAACATCGTCACCGGCGTGCGCGACGAGCTCGCGCGGGTGCTCGCGCAGCACGACGACGTCGCCTGCCTCTGGTACGTGGGCTCGGCCGAGGGATCGGCGATGGTCGAGCGCGAGAGCGCCGGCGACCTCAAGGCGACGTGGGTGAACTCCGGCAAACGCCGCGACTGGCTCGATCCCGCGCAGGGCGAGGGGCGCGCGTACCTGCGCCACGCCACGCGCGTCAAGAACATCTGGGTGCCCTACGGCGAGTAGCGGCGCGCCGTACGTCCCCTTGCGTAGGGCTCGAACGCCGCCCTAGAGCTCGAACTCCGCCGGCGCGAGCAGGCGGGCCTTCCCGGGCACCACGCCGATCTCGAACGGCGTCTCGCCGAGCACCTCGCCGTCGGCGTGCACCCGCAGGGGCGGCCGCGCCTCGAGACGCACGCGGCGCGCCTGGGTCATCTCGCCCTTCTTCGGGCGGCCGCTCAGCAACCGCCACAGGTCCGAGAACGTTCCCCACAGGCTCGGCGCGCGCAGCACCGCGATGTCGAGCAGCCCGTCGTCGGGACGCACGTGCGGCCCGATCGGCACGCCCGCGAAGGTGAACTCGCCGGCGTTGAACACGCTCACGGTGTGCGCCCTCATGCGGCGTCGGCGCCCGTCCAGCGTCAGCGTCACGCGGTGGTTGTGGCGGTCACCGAGGTGGCGGATCACGGCGACGACGTAGGCGAGGAAACCCAACCGATCCTTCTCGCCGCGATCGGCGTCCTGGTTCACGTCGGCGTCGTAGCCGGCGCCGGCGAACAGGATGAAGGTGCGCCCGTGCGGCTCGATGCGGCCCACGTCGAGCTCCACCACGCGTCCGTCGAGCACCGCGTCGAGCGCGGCGTCCTGTCGCAGGGGGATGTGCAGGGCCCGGGCAAGCCCGTTGCCGGTGCCGAGCGGCACGATGCCGAGCACCAGGGGGTCGTCCTCGACCAACAGGCCGGCCAGCGCGCCCGCGACCGTGCCGTCGCCGCCGGCGGCCAGCACCAGGTCGAAGGCCTCGTCGTGAGCGGCGGCCGCCCACCGCTCGGCGTCGTCCTCACCCGTGGTGCGGCGCACCACGACCTCGATGCCGCGGGTCTCCAAGGCGTCGCGGATCGTGGCCTCGGACTCGTCGGCGTCGTGGCGGCCGGAGACCGGGTTGAGGATGACGAGGGCGCGGCGGAACTCGGCCAAGGAGTCAGGTCAACCGTCGCAGCACGCGGGGAACGCTCAGCAGGAGCTGGCGTCGCAGCGCCGGGGAAGCCGCGAGCGCGAAGCCGGCACCGACCGCGGCGGCGACCGCCAGCAGCGGGCGCGCGCGGGTCGCCGTGCGCAGCATGAAGGGTGCACCGCGTAGGTCCACCGTGAGGGCTCCGTGCAGCTGACGCTTGGCGTCCTCGACGCTCAGCGGCCGAGCCGGATCGCGATCCATACCACCACCCCCCCTACGAGCAGGGCCGCCGCGCCGCACACGAGCAGGGCCAGCGGCGGCGCCAGCAGGCGCAACAACGCCATGTACACCGCCGCGACCAGGAAGCCGCCGGCGCCGACGAACAGCGCGGCGGCGACGGCGACGAGGGCGAGAGCGAGGGCGAGCTTGAAGACGTGACGCTTGGCGTTGCGCGCTTCGGCCTCGAGCAGCTCGACGACCGCCAGGACGACGTTGGAGAACGCTTCGCGCACGCCTACCGCTTCCGGTTGGTCATCCAGCCCAGCATGACGCCCAGTCCGAGCGCGACCCCCATCGCCGTGAGCGGGCGTTTGGCGATCGCGCCGGCGATCTCGCCGGCCGCGCCGCGGGCGGCCGGGCCGCTACGCGCCTTGGCCTCCTCGGCGGCGCCGCGCAGGCGCTCCATCAACTTGCGCGTCTCGACCTCCAGCGCGTCTCGCGCGGCACGCACGCCATCGGCTGCCGCGTCGCGCCCCGCGGCGGGAAGCGCTGCGAGGTCGCTGCGCACCTTCGCGAGGTCGGCGCGCAGAGCCTCGAGCTCTGCGCGCAACTCGGCGACCCCGGGCTCCGGCTTGGAAGCGCTCACCGTTGCTCGAGCCAGCGGTCGACCTGCCGGCGGGCCTCCTCCTTGGTCACCCCGTAACGCTCCTGGATCTTGCCTTCCAGCTTCGTGCGGTCACCCTCGACCTCCTGCATGTCGTTGTCGGTGAGGTCACCCCAGCGGGAGCGCACGTCGCCGGTGAACTGTTTCCACTTCCCTTGGATCTGATCCCAATTCATGTCGACTCCTTTCCGCCGTACCCTGCCTCGGGGGCCACCAGGGTGGCCCGACGGGAGGGCGGCGGGGCGCCGCCGTCATGGGCCGCGCTTGCTTTCGAACACGTTTTCGAACGGTTCGTGAACCGTTCGCCGGCGGGAGTACCGAGGGTCCGCAATGGCCCTTCGCGGCGCGCCCGCCTCGACAGGAAGGTAGCACGGCGACGGCTCCCTGTGTGTTCGTGGCTCACGTTTCGCGGCCGTCTGCCCGCGGCGCACGCCCGCGGTGCGGGTCTGTGCGGGCCAGCGCCCGCGGGTCGGCCGCATGCACCCGGGTGTGGTTCGGTACTACTTTCGTGCCAGGAACGAGCGTATCCACCAACGCGTACGGCCGTACCGAGGTCGCCCACCGGACCCGCCGGCCGGTCGGCGGGGTAGCCTGAGGGGCGTCAGCGAGGCGGACGCTGCGCGGGCGGCGCCTCCGCCGGGCGCGCCGCGCCTCGCGGTGAGGAGCGGTCATGGCACGTGCGATGCTCGAGCACCTCCGCAGGGAGCTCGACGAGCTCCGCAGCGATGGGCTGTACAAGGACGAGCGCGTCATCACCTCGCAGCAGCAGGCGCGCATCACCGTCGATGGCGGCGGCGAGGTCCTGAACTTCTGCGCCAACAACTACCTCGGGCTCGCCAACCATCCCGACGTGGTCCGGGCCGCCAAGCAGGCGATGGACGCGCGCGGCTTCGGCCTGGCGTCGGTGCGCTTCATCTGCGGGACGCAGGACATCCACCACGACCTCGAACGACGCCTGAGCGGCTTCCTCGGCCAGGAGGCGACGATCCTGTACTCGTCGTGCTTCGATGCCAACGGCGGCCTGTTCGAGGCGCTGCTCGGTCCCGACGACGCCATCATCTCCGACGCCCTCAACCACGCCAGCATCATCGACGGCGTGCGGCTGTGCAAGGCGCGGAGGCTGCGCTACGCCAACAACGACATGAGCGAGCTCGAGGCCCGGCTGGAGGAGGCGCGGGATGCGCGTTTCCGGCTCATCGCCACCGACGGCGTGTTCTCCATGGACGGCGTGGTGGCCGACCTGCAGGCCATCTGTGACCTCGCGGAGCGCCACGACGCCCTGGTGATGGTCGACGACAGCCACGCCGTCGGCGTCCTCGGGGAGCACGGCCGTGGCACCCACGAGCACGCGGGGGTGATGGGACGGGTCGACATCCTCACGGGCACGCTGGGCAAGGCCCTCGGCGGTGCGTCGGGGGGCTACACCAGCGCCCGGCGCGAGATCGTCGAGTGGTTGCGGCAGCGCAGCCGCCCCTACCTCTTCTCGAACAGCGTCGCGCCGGCGGTGGTCGGGGCCTCGCTGGCGGTGCTCGACATGCTCGAGGCCGGCGACGAGCTCCGCGCTCGCTTGAGGGAGAACAGCGAGTTCTTCCGCGGCGCCATGCAGAGCGCAGGCTTCACCCTGGCCGGCGCGGACCATCCGATCATCCCCGTGATGATCGGCGACGCCGCGCTCGCCGGGCGCATGGCCGATCGCTTGCTCGCCGAGGGGATCTACGTGATCGGTTTCTCGTTCCCGGTGGTGCCGCGCGGCGAGGCGCGCATCCGCACGCAGATGTCCGCGGCGCACACGCGCCAGCAGCTCGAGCGGGCGGTGGAGGCCTTCGGCCGCATCGGCAGGGAGCTCGGTGTGGTCGGGTGAGGGCGCTCGCCAAGCTCGAGCCGCGCGAGGGGATCTGGCGCGTCGACGACGCGCCCGAGCCGGAGCCCGGACCGAACGATCTGCGCATCCGCATCCGCAAGACCTCGATCTGCGGCACCGACGTGCACATCTACGACTGGGACGCCTGGTCGCAGCGCAACGTGCCCGTGCCCCTGATCACCGGCCACGAGTGGACCGGCGTGGTGGAGGAGGTGGGGCACGAGGTCCGCGGCTTCGTGCCCGGCGACCGGGTGTCGGGGGAGGGGCACCTCACCTGCGGCCACTGCCGCAACTGCCGCGCCGGGCGCCGCCACCTGTGCCGCAACACGCAGGGCGTCGGCGTCAACCGCCAGGGCGCCTTCGCCGACCTGTTCGTGCTGCCGGCCGGGAACGCCTTCAAGTTGCCGGACACGGTGCCGGACGACTGGGCCGCCATCCTCGATCCCTTCGGCAACGCCGTGCACACGGCGCTCGCCTTCGACCTGGTCGGCGAGGACGTGCTGATCACGGGCGCTGGACCCATCGGCCTGATGGCGGCCGCCGTGGCCCGTTTCGTGGGCGCGCGCTACATCGTGATCACCGACGTGAACCCCGCGCGCCTCGCGATGGCGGAGCGCATGGGCCAGGTGGACCGCGCCGTCGACGTGTCCGGCGCGGGCGTCGACCCGTCGGTGCTGCGCGACGTCATGAGCGACCTCGGCATGACCGAGGGCTACGACGTGGTGCTCGAGATGTCGGGTGCGCCCGCGGCACTGCCGCAGGTGCTGGAGGCCATCAACCACGGCGGCAAGATCGCCCTGCTCGGGATCCCGAGCCGTGACATCGCGATCGACTGGAACCGTGTGATCTTCAAGGGGCTCACGCTCCAGGGGATCTACGGCCGGCAGATGTTCGAGACCTGGTACAAGATGGTCAACCTGCTCCAGGCGGGACTCGACCTCGAGCCGCTCATCACCCACCGCTTCCCGATGGCGGAGTTCCAGCGGGGTTTCGACGTGATGCGGGCGGGCGCCGCGGGGAAGGTCGTCCTCGACTGGTCGTGAGCCGACCGTGCCGCCGCCCTTCACCTCGACCGACGGCCGCGCGCCCGTGCGGGGCGGAGGGCGCGCGCCGCGCGGCGCGCGGCGGCGTCCTGGGCGTGCAGGCGGCGTCCCGAGCGTGTAGGCGGCGCGTGGGCGTGTAGGCGGCGTGCCGAGCGCTCGCCGCGCCGCCGGGTTCCGCGGGCGCACCGCCGAGCGCGCCTCCCCGCGCCTCCCGCGGCTCCGAGCTTCGGGTCGCGGCCGCCGCTCCCTGTTATCCTCGGCCACCATGTCGCGGGAAGATCCGCTCAGCGCGCGGCTGCTGGGCGCGCCGGCCTACCGCTGGCGCGACACCCCGGTCGTGCCGGCATCCCGCAAGGGGAGGGCGCTGCTCCTCGCCTTGTGCCTGTGCCCCGAGGGGATGTCGCGCGCCTCCATCGCCGAGCTCCTTTGGGGCGTCGGGCGCCACCACAACGTGCGCCAGGAGCTGTACGCGATGGCGCGGCTGCCGGGCGCCGCGAGCTGGCTCGGCCGGGGTGAGCCCGCGACCGTGCGCGCCGAGACCGACGTGGCGGCCTTCACCCGGGCGGCGGAGGAGGGGCGCCTCCAGGCCGCGCTGGACCTGTGGAACGAGCCCACGACCGACCTCTGGGGCGCGCTCATCGCGGCCGGCCCCGCGCCGTTCGCCGACTGGGCGAGCGTGCAGCGCGAGCGCCTGTTGGCGGCGCACCTCGACGTGCTGTCGGACCGTGCCGTGGAGCTCGACCTCGCGGGCGAGCCCGAGCGCGCACTGCGTGCCATCGACGCCGTCGTGCGGGCGGATCCGCTCAACGAGAGCGCGCACCGGCGGGGGATGGAGCTCGAGCTGCGCCTGGGCCGCCGGGCGGCCGCTCGTGAGCGCTTCGACCGCTGTCGACGCACCCTGCTCGAGGAGCTCGGGGTCGAGCCGTTACCGCAAACGCGGGCCCTGATCGAGGGGGACGCAACGGCAAGCGTCGCGATTCCGGTGGGTGCGGGCGTGCGGGCGTCCGGCGGGCGCCCGGCGCCGTTCATCGGACGCGCGGCCGAGCTCGACGAGGTGGCGGTCGCGCTGCGGCAGCCCGAGTGCCTGGTGGTGAGCGTCGTCGGCGAAGGCGGCAGCGGCAAGACGCGGCTGGCGTTGGAGGCCGCCGAGCGCGGCGGCGGCGCGTTCGAGGAGGGCGCCGTCTTCGTCCCTCTCGCATCGGTGCGGCGTCCCGCGGAGGTGCCCTCCGCGATCGCCGAGGCGGTCGGGTTGCGACTCGACGGTCGCGACGACGCCGAGGTCCAGATCCTCGCGGCCCTCGCACCCCGGCAGCTCCTCCTCGTGGTCGACAACCTCGAGCACGTTCTCGAGGCCGCCGGGCTGGTCGTCGCGATCGCGGAGGCGGCGCCGCGGGTGCGGGTGCTGTGTACCTCGAGAACACCGATCGGGGCGGCCGGCGAGCACCTGCTCCGGCTCGCCGGGCTCCCGCGGCCCGCCCCGGGCGACGGCGAGGATTGGCGCCACGCCGAGGCCGTGCGGCTGTTCGAGAGCGTGGCGCAGCGCTCGGTGCCGCGCTGGCGCCTCAGGGAGGCAGATCGGACCGCTATCGAGCGCGTGCTGGAGGTCGTCGACGGCCTGCCGCTGGCGATCGAGCTGGCCGCGCCGTGGTTGCGGTCGCTGACGCCCGACGAGCTCGCCGACGAGCTCGAGCGCTCGGTGCACGACCTGCGCGACCACGCCGCGGATGGCGACGACAGGCATGCCAGCATGCGCGGCGCCTTCGAGCACTCCTGGCGCCTGCTCCCGGACGAGGAGCGCGGGGCGCTCGCGGACCTCGCGGTGTTCCGGGGGCCGTTCGACCGGCGCGGCGCGGAGCGCGTCGCCGGCGCCAGCCTGCGAACGCTCCTGGCGCTCGATCGGATGTCGTTGCTGCGGCGCGCCGACGGCGGGCGCTTCGAGATCAACGAGGTGATACGCAGCCTCGCGTGGCCGCGGGCGAGCGATCCGGACGGGGTCGAGGAGCGCCACGCGAACCACGTCGCCCACCTCGTGGAGCGCCTCGCGCCGCGCCTGAGCGGCCCCGACGCCGTCCGCGGTCTCGAGGAGCTCGGGCGGGTGCTGGGAGACGTTCGTGCCGCCTGGACCTGGGCGACGCTCCGCGCGGCCGTTCCCGTCCTCACGGCCCTGTCCGACCCGCTCTACCGCTACCTGGAGGCCCGCGGTCTCAGCTCCGAGGGGTGGGGCGCCTTCACGGCCGCACGCCGCTCGCTCGGGCGCGGGCACGATGTCGACGTGCTGCGCTCTGCGCTGCGCGCGCGCCAGGCGGTCTTCGCGATCCGCCTCGGGCGCTGGGCGGGCCAGGAGCGGCGCATGGCCGCCGCCGCCCGCAGTGCTGCGCGGGCCGGATCGCCGCCGGCGGCCGCGTTCGCGGCGATCGCGGCCGGCATGGCCGCCTACCGCGCCGGCGATCTGGCGGCCGCGGAAGCCTGCTACCGGCGTGGCCTGGCGTGGGCCGAGCGCAGCGCCGATGACGAGCTGAGCACGCGGGCGCTCGAGGGGGTGGCGGCGGTCGCGTTCCGTCGCGGCGAGTTCGACGATGCCTTGCGCGATTACCGGATCGCCCTGGAGCTGGCGCGCTCCGCGGGCGATCCGTTCCAGGAGGCGCAGGCGCTGGTCAGCGTGGGCATGACGCTGGCCGCGGGTCACGACGTGGCGCGCGGGCGCCGGGCCCTGCAGGACGCGGTCGCCGCCTGCCGCCGGATCGACGAGCCGCGCATGCTGGCAACGGCCCTCAACAACCTGGGCCGAGCCTTCCAGCTCGAGGGCAACCTGAGCGGCGCGCTGGCGGCGTTCGAGGAGTGCAGCGCGCTGCGCGAGCGCGTCGGCGATCCTCGCGGGGCGGCGCTCGCCTACGCCAACCTCGGCCACCTCCACCACGAGCTCGGGAACCGCGCGGAGGCGCGTGCCTGGCTCGTTCGCGCCCGGGACGCCTTCGATCGGTTGAGGTCCGATGCCGGGACGGCGCTGACGCACAATCGCCTGGGGCGCCTCGATCTGGAGGAGGGGCGCGTGGGCGACGCCCGGCGGGCGTTCGTGCTCGCGGTGCGCGCGGCGTCGGCCTGCGGAGACGTGCCCCAGGCGCTCGACGGCCTTGCCGGCCTGGGCTACGTGGCGCAGGCCCGCGGCAGGCGCGCCCGGGCGGCGGGTCTCTACGAGCTGGTCGCCGTCCGTCTCACCGAGAACGGGGCCACGCGGGGCGACGTGGAGGCGCGCCTCGCGGCGTTGTCGCGGGAGCTGCCGGCGTCGACGTTCGAGCGCGCGCGTCGCTGGGGCCGGGCGATCCCGATCCCGCGCGCGTGCGACGGAGAGCTGCGGCGTGCGCGCCGCGCGGACGCCATCGCCGAGGCGTCCGCGTGACCCCCCTTCCGGCCGCGCCGACCGTGAGCGGGCGACGCGGCCGGCAGCGTGCCGGTCGTCAGGGACCGACGTCGCCGCTCAGGTTGTTGTCGAAGGTGTTGTTGGCCGCCACCGACGTCGGGTCCGCGGGGTCCGTGGCGTTCCCGGCGTAGACGTACACGCCGAACCCGCCGCTGTCGGCGACGGTGCTGTTCGTCAGGGTGAGCGTGCCGCTGGTGCCCTGAAGGACGATGTTCCCTCTCCCGTCGGAGCCGCCGCCCGAGACGCTGGCGTGATCCAGCGTGCTCGCGCCGGCGTTCAGGAAGCGCAGCCCGCCCCAGGTCCCCTGCCCCGCCGAAACGCCGCGGAACGCGATCGGTGCCGCCGCGGTGCCCTGGGCGACGAGCTGCGAGCCGTCCTGCACGTCGATGTAGGCCGACGAGCCGGCGAACTCCAGCACGGCGCCCGGTTCGATGGTGACGACGTGGGTGCTCTGGACCTCGAGCCGGTCGACGAAGCGGTACGGCACGTTGGTGGCCGGGAAGGTCGCGTCGGTGGACGTGAGGAACCCGCGGCGCACGTGGATGTACGCCTGGGCGTTGGGGGTGGCGACCGGGTTGTAGTCGCTCGCGCCGTCGAGGCCCCCGAGCGTGGCCGCGGGAACGTCGAGGGGCGCCGCGCCGTTGCCCTGGTAGCTGTTGTCGGCGAAGTCGTGGAGGGCCGTCTCGGACGTGCCGTCGGTCACCTCGATGGCATACTTCGCACCGTTGCGCAGGACGCTGTGGGTGATCTTCAGGCGGCCGCCGTTCGACACCACGATGCTGCCGCCGGGGATCGCCGTGAGGGGCTGGCCGCCGCCGTCGACCACCACGTGGGTCAGCTCGTTGTTGGGATTCGCGGTCGAGAACTGCAGCGTCTTCCAGGAGCCCGGCGTGGGGTCCGCGCCGTCGAACACGATGGGCGCGTCGGCCGTCCCGACCGCGTGGATGGCCCCGCCGCCGGATTCGTACACCCACAGGCCGGCGGCGCTCGCGAACTGCACATGCGTGCCCGGCTGCACCGTGAGCGTCGCCCCCACCTGCACGAAGCGCGTCACCAGGTAGTCCGGGCAGTTGCGTACGTCGACTCCCCACGTCTCGTCGGCGACGATGGCGCTGCCGACCTCGATGGGATCGGGGCACTCCGCGTGGACGACGACCGTGTCGTCGTCGCCGAGCGTGCCGTCGGACACCTCGAGCATGAGGTGGTAGTCGCCGGCCAGGTCCGCCTTGAACGTCGGGTGCGCGGTAGCGGCGCCCGCGAGGCTGGCGTTGCTCCCCGCCGGCGCCGAGGCGACGGTCCAGGCGTAGCTGAGCGCGTCGCCGTCGGGGTCGCTGGAGCCGCTCCCGTCCAGGCTCACGTCCTGCGACGGGCTGGCGACGACGGTGGCGTCGAGCCCGGCGTCCGCGACCGGCCGGTGGTTGCCCGCCGCGAGTACGCTCAGCCCTGCGCTGTCGGACGCGGTGGCATCGACGCTGCTGGTGGCGGTGATGGTCACGCTGCCCGGCGCGGAAGCGGTGACCAGTCCGGTCGCGTCGACCGAGGCGACGGTCGCATCGCCGCTCGCCCAGTGCACGGCGCGGCTCGCACCGCCGCTCACGACGACGTCGACGCCGAGTTGCACGGTCTCCCCGACCGCGAGGTTGGCGGGTGACGGGACGCCGGTGATGTGCACGGCGTCGACCGACCCGGTCGGCGTGCTGGTGCAGGCCGCCAGGACGAGAGAGGCGGCGGCGAGAGCGGGCCACAGGAACGCGCGGATGGATGACCTCATACGGACCTCCTTCATCGATCGCCAGGGAGCGATCCGGGGGGCGGGCGGAAGGTCCGGTCGCGTAGGTGCCGGTAGAGCTCCTCGAGGCTACGGAACAGCCAGCTCTCACGGGTGCGCAGATCGACCAGGCTGGCGCGCATGTCCTCGCGCCCTCCATCGGTCCAGATGCGCAACACGAACCGGACGTCCTCCCGCACGAGGTCACCGTGCGCCGCGGTGCGTCAAGGGCGCGTCAATCGCGGGTGGAGGGTCCGCCGGCCGAGGTTGGAGGGTCCGCCGGCCGACGTTGGAGGGTCCGCCGGCGCCGCGCGGCGGTTCGATCAGGGAGCCGCGGGCGGCAGCACGGGTTCGTTTCGCCCGGCGTCCAGCGGGTGTCGCGCGAAGAAGGTCCACATCTCGACGCCCGCGTTGATGTCGGTGCTCACGTTGCCGGCGACACTGTCCGAGATGACGCCCGGCACGCCGGGCCAGTTGTGGCCACCGCCCTGGATGGCGTAGAACCACACGTCGTGCCCCAGCGCGCACGGCTGGTAGCGCACCCGCACCACGTGCGTCGGCGCGTCCTGGCCGGAGGGGACCTCGTCCTGCGTGGGGAGGAAGACGCAGGCGTTGCGCAACGTCCAGTACTTGAGCGTATCGAGCACCGGCAGCGCCGCGAAGCGCTCGTTGCCCTGCTGCTCGACCACGATCCCGCTCCAGGGGATCTCCCGGTCGTCGGTGCCGTGGAGGTACACGACCGGCGCCGTGGGGTTGACGTTGCACGCGAACACCATCTCCGGGATCATGGTTGCGCCCACCACGCCGAAGGCCGCGAACTCGTCGGACACGCCGCACGCCGCGCGCTCCGTCATGAAGCCGCCGTTGGAGAAGCCGGCGATGTAGAGCCTGTTGCGGTCGATGTCGAGGTCGAACGCGAGCCGGTCGACGAGGCGCCGGAAGAACGTCAGGTCGCTGACGTCCGAGCGCGGCTGCAACCCCGGTAGCCCGTCGTAGTAGTTCCAGGAGTCGGCGTAGGACTCCGGGTACGCGACGATGAAGCCGGCGCGGTCGGCGACGTCGTTCATGCCGCTGATCCGCGCCATCGCGACGCCGCTACCGGGACGCCCGTGGAGGACGAGCACGAGCGGGCTCGGTGTCCCCTCGGCGTAGCTCGGGGGCACGTACACGTCGTAGGCGCGGCCCGGCGCGGGCCCGACCAGGCGCGGGGTCGCGGGCAGCAGCGCGGCCCAGTCGCCTCCGGCCGCGAGGGCGGCGGCGACGCTCGCGCCGTCGACGTCGGCGGCGTCCAGCTCGGGTGAGCGCGCGTCGCGCGGCGCTCGCGGCCACGCCCCCCCGGCGCCCGCCACCCGCACGGCGGCCGCGAAGGTGCCGTCCGGACAACCGGAGGCGCGCCGCACGGCCGGCCCGCCCGCCGGATCGTCCGTCGGTGCTCCAGCCCCTCCGCCGGGCGAACCCGGCGTAGGCGCGGCGCACCCCAGGCGCGCGGCCCACAGCGAAAGCGTGGCCTCGACGCCGAGCTCGCGGGCGGTGGTTCCTCCGCCCGCAGGGTCGGTCCCGCCGAACGGTCGGCGAGGATCGTCGTCGCCATGGATCATCACCAGGGAGGGGCCGTTCGCGCCGTCGCACGCCGGCCTCTGGTCGTCCCGAAGGGCGGCGTTCACGACGAGGAGCACGCGCGCCAGGTCGGGAGCTCGGCAACCCAGCTCGAGCGCCATCGCGCCCCCCGACCCGAGCCCCACCACGCCGACGCGCCGGGCGTCGATGCCGAAACGATCGGCGGCGTCCTTCACGACGGCGCGCAGGAACTCGACGTCGTCGCGCGGCGCGGCGTCACCCTGCGCTGCGACCGCGCCCGGTCCGTCGTTCCACACCAGTCCGGCCGCTGCCGGGTAGGCGACGGCCACGCCCGCGGCCGCCGCGGCCCGCGTGAGCCCCGTCATCGCGCGCAGCGCCTCCGGGGACGAGGCCGCCTCGTGGAGGGCCAGCAACAGCGGCGCCGGCGCCCCGCCGTGTCCGCCCGGCGGGAGGTCCAGGAGGTAGCGTCCCGCAGCGGACGTCGCCGTCGCCGCGAGCTCGACGCGCTCGGGCTCGGCCGACCCGGGCGCAGCGGCGTAGGCGCGCGGCGCGAGCGGCCCCGGCCCGACGAGGTGGAGCGCCGCGAGGGCGACGATCAGGGTGAGCGGACGCGCGCGCGGGGCGGCGCGGGGCCGCGCCGCGCGACGCGAGGACATGGACGTACGCATGTGCGCCCCATCATATACAAGTACATAGCCGGCTCACGCGTCCCGGCGCCGGGGGCCGTCCTCCGCGCGCGTTCCCGGACGCCGCGCGCCGAAGGTCTCGATCGGGATCCACACCGCCAGGCCGATCGCGGTCGCGAGCGGGAACCCCAGCAAGAAGATGGCGTCGCGGCGGACATCCAGCCCGACAGCCCGCGCCAGCACGCGTAGGAGGGTGGGGCTGTAGAGGCTCAGCGGGACCACGGCGAAGGCTACGAAGAGCCACAGGCCCAACCAGAGGCGAGAGAGGAGCCGTGCGGTGCGCACGCTCCCAGCGTGGCCCGGCGACGTCGGCGGACGCAAGGGCGAGCCGGGGTCGCCGCGTTGGTGAGCCGCCCGGCGCGGCGCATGAAGGCCTGCACGCGCGCTGCACGCGGTGCTCGGCCGCCCGCGTTCGTTGGGCTCTCATGTAGCCCCCGCCGGCCTTTTGCCGCGCTCACGACCGGGAGCCGAAGCTTCCCTACGGTCGCCGTCGACGGTCGGCGTCGGTGCCGGGGCGACGACGCGGCCGGGAAGGAGCCATCCATGAACCGGGTCGTGATCCCGCTCGATACGTCGAACGAGAGTCGGGCCGTGTTCGCGTACGTGAAGCACGTCTTCCACCCCCGATCGTGGCGGCTCGCGCTTCTCTACGTGGCGCCGTTGCCGCGTGGCGCCGGCGTGCTCGCCGCGTTGCCGATTTCCGCTCCGGCCCCTCGCCGGTCGCGGGAGATCAGCGGCGACGTGCCGCGCGCCGGGGTCGGCGAGATCGACTGGCAATGCCTGTCGACGCGGCTGGAGACGGATTCGGAAGCGTTGCAGCAGGGAGGGTTCACGGTGGACGTCGACCTCCGCTTCAACGACGTTCCGCTGGCCGCCGTTGCCCAACACGTACACGAGCTCGGGGCCGCCGCGGTCGCAGCGGCGACGCACGGCGCGACGCCGCTCGGGCGCGCGTTCAGCGGCGACGGCGAGGCGAGCGCGCTCCGTTCCCTGCGCGTGCCCATCTTCCTCGTCCAGGCGACGGACGACGACGGGCGAGGGTAGGGCGGTCGGGTGGGCTGACGGCCGGCGGCCCGGACCCGCACGCTGCCGTGGTGGCCTGACCCGGCCTCCCGCGCCGGGCGCGTCATGAGCCGGGCGCGTCATGAGTGGCGCGCCCGGCGGATGAAGGGCAGGACGCGTCGCCGGCTCCGTTCCCCGCCGTACCCGCCGTACCCGCTCTCATCTACGCCGCGGGCTCGCATCGCACCCTCACGCGACGCTGCGCGGCCGCGCCTAGCCTTCGCAGCGAGGCAGGGGCACGCGGAGCGGGAGGGACCGCACGCACCGAGGGAGGTCCGCAGCGCCCCGGTGCAGAGGAGGATGACCATGAGCACGACCCGGATGACCCTCGTGATCCCATTGGACGATTCCGATTTCAGCCGCGCGGTGTTCCCGTACGTGGAGCGGATGTTCGACGCGGGGCGTTGGCGCCTCGCCCTGGTGCACGTCGCGCGTCGCCCGTCGGTGCCTCTCCCGGCCCCGGTCACGGCCGGATTGCCCTACGCCGTGCCGGGCGGCACGGTCGCAGGCGGGGCGCTCGTCGGCGGTTCCGCGGTGCGCGGGATGGGCGGGGACCTCAACAACCTCGGCCGCCCGATGGCTCCCGCGCCCACAACGGCGCCGGGCGTCACGGCGCGCACCCGCACGGACGCCGCCGTGCAGGCGCACGACGTCCTCGAGGCCGAACGGAGGCGCCTCACGGACCGCCTCGAGGGGGACGCGCGCGCCCTGCGGGAGGCCGGCTTCGAGGTCAGTGCCGACGTGCGCTTCGCGGACGCCCCCGCCGACGGGATCGCCGCCTTCGTCGCGGATCGATCGGGCGACGCCGTGGCGATGGCGACGCACGGTCGCACGACGCTCGGGCGCCTGTTCCGCGGGAGCGTCGCGGAGACCCTGGTGCACGTCATCGGGGCGCCGGTGTTCCTCGTGCGCGCTCCCGACGATGGCGAAGGCTCACGGTCGGCGGGGACCGACCGGTCGGGCGGGGACGGACACGCCCGCCCGTAGCGGGCCGCGCACGCGGTTCAGGCGTCGCCGGCGCTCGTCGCTCCGGTGGTGCTGGTGAGCGTCTCCGCGTCCAGCGGCCGCAGGTTCGCTTCGATGTCGGCGCGTCGCGGCTCCAGGAACGGCGGGAGGGCCAGCCTCTCGCCGAGGTCCTCCTCACGCTCGTCGATGGCGAACCCTGGACCGTCGGTCGCGATCTCGAAGAGGATCCCGTTGGGTTCGCGGAAGTACAGGCTGCGGAAGTAGAAGCGCTCGACCTCTCCGCTGTTGGGGATGCGGAGGTCGTCGAGCCTGCGCAGGAACGCCCGCTGCCCCTCGCGGTCGGCGACCCGGAACGCGACGTGATGGACGCCGCCCGCGCCCGGGCGCGCGGGCGGCTCGCCCGGGACCTCGCGCACGTGCACCTCGGCGCCGGCGCCGCCGGATGCCATCGCGAACACGCTCACGTCCACCTCGGGGCGCAGGGGGTCGGCGTAGGTACCGGCGCGCCGCATCCCCAGCACGCGCTCCAGCACCGCCGCGGTGGGGGTGAGGAGCGGCACCGTCAGCTCGATGGGCCCGAGGCCGCGGATCTGTCGCGCGGCGGGAACGGGGCTGTGGTCCCAGGGCACGGCGTCCGACGCGTCCTCGTCGCCCACCAGGGTGAAGGGGAACCCCTCCGGGCCGGTGGCATCGAGCGCGGGCCGTCCGGCGCGCTCCACGACGCCGTCGTGGCGCAGCCCGGCGTCGTCGAGCCGGTCGGCCCACCAGGCCACGGCGTCCGCGCCCGCCACCCGCAGGGCGGTCCTCGTGATGCTGTGAGCGCCGGGGCGCTCCCGTGCCGCCATGGGCCAGTCGAAGAAGGTGAGGTCGGTTCCGGGCGTGCCGCGGGCGTCGGCATAGAACAGGTGGTAGGCGCGCACGTCGTCCTGATTGACGGTCTTCTTGACCAGCCGCATCCCGAGGATGCGGGTGAAGAAGGCGAGGTTGGCGCGCGCTTCGGCGGTGACGGCTGTGACGTGGTGCAGACCCAGGAGCTCGGGGCCGGCGGATACGTGTTCGTGCATGGTCGATCCCTCCGGGTGCGCCGGGCGAGCGCGGCGGCTGCCCCTACTCTCCGTCACCCGCCGACCGCCTCGCGGCCCCGGCGCGACATGGTCATGCGGCGCCTCACGCGGCGGGCGCGCCCTCACGCGGAGGGCGCGCCCTCACGCGGCGGGCCCGGGGGCGCGAGCCACGCCTCCCTGGCGAGCGCGAGCAGCGCGCGGTCCTTGTCCTTGGCCTCCAGCATCAGGTCGAAGGGGGCGTCTCCGGCTACCGGCGCGACGGCATCGAGGAGGGCGCGGAGATCCCCGGCGCGGACGCCGTCGGCGTGGGCACGCGTGCCGGCTTCCCGCGCGGAGGACAGGTGCATCTTCGGCACGCGTCCGTTCCAGCTCGCGACGACCCGCTCGAACAGCGCCGGGGGCGGGCTCGTCGGCACGCCCGGCGGCGGGAGCACGCGGTGGTGGTGAAGATCGAACACCACCGGGGCGCCCACCGCCTCCGCCACCTGGAGCACGTCACACACGTCGAACAGCGTGTCGTCGTTCTCGAGCGCGAGGCGGCTGAGCGCGCGCCGTGACAGGCGCCCCGCGTTGCGGACGAAGCGCTCCTTCGCCGCCTCCTTGTCGCCGTAGGCGCCGCCCAGGTGCAGCGTGGCGGTGCCCGAGGCGGGATCGACGCGCTCGAGCAGGGCGGCGCAGTACTCGAGCTCGGCGACCGCGCGCTCCACCACGCCGTCGTCCGGCGAGTTCAGGACGGTGTACTGCCCGGGATGCATGGTGAGCCGCAGCGCCTCCCTCTCCACGCGCGCGCGCACGCTCGCGAGCTCGTCGCCGAAACGCGCCTCCCAGTCCAGGTCGCAGGCGGGGTGCGAGGCGAAGGGGACGAAGCTCGAGGCGAGGCGGAAGAAGTGGATGCCGTGCTCGAGGTTCCAGTCGAGGATGGCATGCAAGTCGGCCAGGTTCGCCTCCAGCCGGGAGGCGAGCCGGTCGCTGGAGAGGTTCGCGAGGCGCAGGGTGCGGCCGGTGGTCCTGCCGAGGGTGAGGTTCTGCCCGACGTATCCGAGGTAGCGCAGGCGCATGCCCGACCCTAGGCGCCGCGGCCCGTCGGCGACTGCGAGCACGGCGACCATCGCGCGGCGACCATCGCGCGGCGGCTCGGCGCGCCGCGGGCGCCCGCGCCCCGACGCCGCGGAGCTGCCGAGGGAAGGGGGTCCCTCCTCGCGGGGAGCCCCGACTCCCCTCAAAGGGAGAGGTAGGCCTCGCGCACGTCCGGGTCGGCCAGCAGCTCGCGGCCCGTGCCCCGCTTGCGGATGCGGCCACCTTCGAGCACGAACGCCCGGTCGGCGAGCTGCAGGGACTGCTGCACGTTCTGCTCGACGAGCACGACCGTGACGCCGCCCTGGTTGATGGCGCGGAGCGCTGCGAAGACCGCCTTGGTGAGCGCCGGGGCCAGGCCCAGGCTGGGCTCGTCGACCAGCAACAGGCGCGGACGGCTCATGAGCGCCCTGCCGATCGCCAGCATCTGTTGCTCCCCGCCCGACAACGTTCCGGCGAGCTGGTTGCGGCGCTCGCCGAGGCGCGGGAAGAGCTCGAGCACCTGGCGGCGGGTCCGCGCCGCGTGGGGGCGTGCCAGGGGGAGGTAATCGGCCCCGCTGCCGAGGTTCTCGCCGACGCTCATGGCGGGGAACAGCTGGCGCCCCTCGGGCACGTGGCCCACGCCGGAGCGGACGATGGCGGCGGCGCTGTGGCCGCTGATGCGCTCCCCGAACGCCCGCACCTCGCCCGCCCGCAACGGCACGAGCCCCGACACCGCGCGAAGCAGCGTCGTCTTGCCCGCCCCGTTGGCGCCGATGATGGTCACGAAGGCTCCCTCGGCGACGCTCAGGTCGATGCCCCACAGCACCTGGATCTTGCCGTAGCCGGCCTGCAGGCTGCGGATCTCGAGCGCGGGTGCGCCTGCCTCGCCGGTCGCGCGGCGGGGCGCGCCGCGGGCCGCGCTCACGCCTCGCCCCCCGTACGGCCCCCGCCCGCCCGGCCGGGGGGCGTCGTGTCGGGGTCGGTCGTGTCGGGGTCGGTCGTGTCGGGATCGCTCGTGTCGGGATCGCTCGTGTCGGGGATGGGCCTGTCGGGGAGGGCCCTGTCGGGGGCCGGTGGGTCGTCGTAGGGAGCGCCGGGGTCGGCCGCGTCGTCGTCGCGCCCGAGGTAGGCCTCGATGACGTGCGGGTCCGAGGTCACCTCGGCGTAGCTGCCCTCCGCCACCCTCCTGCCGTAGTCCATCACCAACACGCGATCGGCCAGGTCGCGCACCACGGGCATGACGTGCTCGATGAAGATGACGGTGACGCCGCGTGCGCGCACGTCACGCACCAACCGCACCGCCTCGCGCGACTCGCCCGGCCGCAGGCCGGCCATGACCTCGTCGAGCAGGAGCACCGTGGGGTCGGTCGCCAACGCCCGGGCGATCTCCAGGCGCTTCTCCTGCAGCAGCGTCAGGTCCTCGGCGGAAACGTCCTTGAGGCGCTCGAGCCCGGTCGCGTGCAGCGCCTGACGCGCGCGCTCGGTCGCCTCGCCGCCGGCGCGCTTCGGCGATCCGAAGAGGGCGCCCACCATCACGTTCTCCTCCACCGTCATCTCGGGGAAGGGCTGGACCACCTGGAAGGCGCGCCCCAGCCCGGCGTGGCAGCGCTCCGCGCTCGTCGCACGAGTCACATCGCGGCCCGCCAGCACGAGGCGCCCGGCGGTGGGCTCGAGCAGCCCGGAGATCATGTTGAGGGTGGTGGTCTTGCCGGCCCCGTTGGGTCCGATGATGGCGAAGATCTCGCCCGCGGCCACCTCGAACGAGAGCTCCTTCACCGCGTCCAGGCCGCCGAAGCGCTTGGACAGTCCCTCCACCCGCAGCGCCGGCGCGGTCATGGCTCCCCCACCTCCCCGGGCGCGCCGGCGACCTCGACCGCCTGCGCGCCGTCCGGCGGGCCGCCCGGCTGGCCGCGCCGCCCGCGCGTCAGCCAGCGCCCGGCCAGGCCCACGAGCCCGCGCGGCATGAACAGGATCGACACCACGAGCACGAGGCCGTACCCGATGAGGTACCCCTCGGCGAAGGTGCGTTTGAGGGTCTCCTCGAGCGCCGACAGCACGCCGGCTCCCAGGATGGGCCCGAGGGTGGTGTAGAGTCCGCCGAAGATCGGCGTGACGAGGGCGAACACCGTCGTCGACACGGCGAAGGTGCCGTCCGGGATGACGCTCCCGAGACGGTGCGCTTCGACCGCGCCCAGCAGCCCCGCGAGCGAGCTCGACATCACGAACGCGAGCAGCTTCGCGCGCGCCGGGCGCACGCCCATGACGGCCGCCACGGCCTCGTTGGTGCGCACGGCGGTGAAGGCGTAGCGCAGACGCGAGCGCTGCACCAGCACGGACACCAGCACGGTGAGGACCAGCACGCCGGCGTAGAGGAAGAAGTAGGCGGCGTTGCGCTGGTAGGCGATCTCCCAACGCTGCATCTGCCCGGCCACGAAGTGCGGGCGGAACAGGGGCGCCACGTTCATCCCGGCCGAGCCGCCCGCGATCGCGGTGGGGAGCTCCTGCACCACGGCCTTGAGCACCTCGGTGAAGGCCAGCGTGGCGATCGCGAAGTAGATGCCGTGGAGCCTGAGCGTGACGGCGCCGAGGGCGAGCGCCAGCAGCGCCGCCAGGAGGCCGCCGAGCGGGATGCCGAGCCACAGCGGCGCGCCGCCCGCCTTCGCCAGCGCCGCCGTGGCGTAGCCGCCGGCGCCGTAGAACGCGGCGTGCGCCAGCGAGAGCTGCCCGGTGCGCGCCAGGATGTCCCACGACAGCGCCAGCACGCCTAGGCCGAGCGCGTTGGTGACGAGCGACAGGTAGCTCACCGACGCCTGCGCGAAGAGCGCACGCAGCGCGCTAGGGGTGAGGGCGAGGGCGAGCGCGAGGAGCGCCGTGAAGCCGAGGTCGCGGAGCGTGGCGCGGGTCACGCGGCCCTCCGCGACCGGACGACCAGCACCACGAAGATGATGGCGAAGAACACCGCGTTGCGCAGCGCGTCGCCGTTGGGCACCAGGGTCGCGACGAGCGACTCCGACAGGGCGACGGCCAGCGACGCCCACACGATGCCTCGGATGTTGCCGAGCCCCGCCAGCACCACGATCGCGAACGCCTTGAGCGTGAACGAGAACCCGACGGTGGGGGTGGGGGACTGGATGACGGCGATCATCACGCCGCCGATGCCCGCGAGCAAGGCGGAGAGCGCGAACGCGACGAGGTAGATGCGGTTCGTCTCCAACCCCACCAGGCTGGCGCCGATGCGGTTCTGCGCCACGGCGCGCATGGCGCGCCCGAGCGGGCTGCGCGCCAGCATGAGGTAGAGCGCGAGGACGAGGACCAGCGAGATGACGAAGCTCCCGAGCGGCACCAGGCCCACGCTCACGCCTCCGATCTGGTACCCGATGGAGCGGTACGGCACGCCGCTGATGGAGCGGGGGTCGCCGCCCCAGATCACCAGGGCGAGGTTCTGGAGCACGATGCCGATGCCGAAGGTGAGCAGCATCTGGTTGAGCTCCGGAGCCCGCAGGACGAACCGGATGGTCGAAAGATAGATGACGGCGCCGATGACGAAGAGGGCCGGCGCCACGAACAGAAGGGAGATCAGGGGATCGAGGCCGAAGCTCACGAAGAGCTGGTAGGCGAGGAAGGCGCCGACCATGAAGAACTCGCCGTGAGCGAAGTTCACCACGCCGATCACGCCGATGGCGAGGGCGAGGCCGACCGAGACGAGGGCGTAGAGCCCGGCGGCGAGCACGCCGGAGACGAGGCCTTGGAGGAGGAGGGTCAGGTCCATGGGAGCGGGCGCAGGGTCATGGTGCGCGGGGCCGCGCGCCACGGCGGGTGGGGGCTGCAACCCCCACCCGCCCGCGGGCGCCGATCGCTCAGCGGCAGCTCTGCAGGGGCGCCGTCGCCTTGTCGGTGGGCCACACGATCTCGCGCTGGCCGTCCTGGTACTGGAACACCAGCCACATGTCGGAGCCGAAGCCCTGGTGGTCGGTGATCTCGGACTTGCCGAACTTCCACGGGCCCATCGGCGACTTGAACGTCATGCTCTGCATCGCGTCGATGACCGCGGCCTGATCGGTGGTGCCGGCCTGGTTGATGGCGTCGGCGTACGACCACAGCTGCGCGTACGCGAGGGCCGCCATGTAGTTGTCGGGCGCCTTGCCGTACTTCGCCTGGTACGCCTTGGTGAACGCGGCGGCGTCGGCGGTCGGCAGGTTCGGCAGGAACCCGATGAGGCCGGTGACGCACTGGGCTTCGGGCGCCTGGGCGAACTCGCTGGGCCATCCGGGAGGGGCACCGAAGATCTGGGCGGGCTTGTAGTTGAGCTCCCGCACCTGGCTGATCATCGGGACCACGTCGGAGTCGTAGCCGATCCAGTACAGCATGTCGGCGTTGGTGGCCGAGGCCTTGCTGATGGCCGCCCGGAAGTCGCCGGTGCCGCCGAACAGGGTGGACTTGAACGCCTCGTTGAGCGGGACCGTCAGCCCGGCGTTCTCCAGCAGCTTCTGCGCCTGCTGGGAGCCCGGACCGCCGAAGGCCGAGTCCTCGTGCAGGAGGGCTACCGTCTCGACGCCGCTGTCGGCGATGAAGGAGGTGGACGCCTCGGTGTTCTGGTAGTCCCACGGGTGCACGTGGAAGAACCAGGGTTCCTGGCCCAGGATCTCCTCGATGCCGTCGAATCCGTCGATGCCGACGCCGGACACGGCGCCGCCGATCCAGCTGACGATCGGCTGGAACGTCTTGAACGACTCGGCCAGCGCCAGCGTCACGCCGGAGCTATAGCCGCCGCCGATGAACTGGACGTTGTCCTCGGTCATGAGCTTCTCGAAGGCGGCGACGGCCGTCTTGCCGTCGGCCTTCGTGTCTTCAAAGATGACCTTCATGGGCGCGCCGAGAACGCCGCCCGCGTCGTTGATCTCACCCAGGGCGAGATCGAAGCCTTCCTTCTGTGCCTGGCCGGTGCCGGCCGCGCCGCCCGTGAGCGGGGACAGGATGCCGATCGTCACCGGCTGGGCGAGCGCCAGCGACAGTGCGAGGGCCGCGAAAATTGCGAGGACACGCTTCATGGGACCTCCTGTGGGGGTGCGACGCGATGAACGCCGCGGGTCGGGGTGGGGTGGAAGGGGGGGGGTTCGGGGGGTCGGGCCGCGTGCGGGGTCACGTCATGGCTCGCCCCCGGACGCGTCGGTCGGGTCGGCGAGGAGGAAGGAGCGCAGCAGGGCCTCGAACCGCTCCGGAGCCTCGAGTTGCGGGGAGTGCCCGACGTCCTTCCAGGTCTCGAGCCGGGCGTGAGGGTAGGCGTCGGCGGCGGCGCGCGCGACCGCTGCGGTGATCAGCGCGTCGCGCCCGCCACGCAGCGCGAGCACGCGGCCGGGATACGCGGCGACCGCGCCCTCGGGCGCGCCGTGTGCGAGGGCGCGCGCGTTGCCGCTGAAAGCGGCCGGGTTCATGCGCAGGCCGTCGGCCACCAGCTCGTCGAAGTAGGGCGGCACGCGCGTGGGGGTCATGGCGGCGAGCGCCGGCCCCAGGCGCTCGGCGTGGTCGCGGAAGCCCTCGAGCACCGGGTAGTGCGCTTCCGGCGTCGGGAAGCCCGCGGGCGGGGCCGGGCTGACCAGGAGCAGGGCCGGGAAACGCCTGGGGGCGAGCGCCGCGAGATGGTGCGCGACCGCCGTGCCGAGGCTGTGGCCGACGACGAAGGGGCGCTCGAGCTCCAACGCGTCCGCCAGGTCCAGTACCGCGCGCGCGTAGGCCGCCAGCGTGATGTCACCCGGAAGCGCGTCGGATGCCCCGAAGTTGGGAAGGTCGGGAGCCACCAGGTCGAGCCCAGCCGGGGGGTGGCGGAGCTGTTCGGTCCACCACCGACGGCTCGCGAAGTTGCCGTGCAGCAGCAGGGTGGGGTGCCCGTCGCCGGCGCGTTCCACGGCGAGCCGGAGCCCGCCCGCGGCGATGATGGCCGGCGCGGGGCTCACCCTTCGGCCCCCTCCGCCTGCGCGACGATCTCCCCGATGACGCGGGCGACGTGCTCGGGGCGCTCGAGCGGGGCGGCGTGACCGGCGCCCGGTACGACCTCGAGCCGCCCTCCGCCGGCCGCCTGGAGGATCTCGCGGGCGTAGCGCAGCGGGGTCAGCACGTCGTCCTCGCCGACCACCGCCGCGACCGGTCCGCCGTAGTGGCGCAGGTCGTCGCGCGCGTCGCCGGTGAAGCCCAGCAGCCCGCCGATGAGGCCGAGTACCGGCCCCGGGTCCGCGGCGGCGGCCTTCGCACGGTACGCGAACAGCTCCTCCTCGTGCGCCTCCAGGTAGGCCTGCCCCCAGATCCACGGCGTGGCGACGTCGAAGCGCATCTCCGAGCCGCCCAGCTTCAGGGCGGCGCGCCACGAGCGCAGCACGAACCGCAGGAACGGATCGACCCGCGGGAAGCTGTCGATCACGGTCAGCGAGCGCACCCGGTCCGGTTCGAGGGTGGCCGCGAGCATGGCCACCAGGCCGCCGTTCGAAAGGCCCACGAGGTGCACGGGCGGGAGGGCCAGCGCGTCGAGCAAGGCCACGAGGTCGGCCGCGTGCTGCTCGGGCGTGAAGGGCCCCTCGGGCTTCTCGGACGAGCCCTGCCCGCGCGCGTCGAAGCGCACGGTGGCGAGGCTCGGCTCGAGCGCGGCGATCACGCCGTCCCAGGCCGTCGTGTCCATCGTGAGTCCGTTGGCGAAGAGCACCACCGGGCCGCTCGGAGCCCCGCCGCGCTCGGTGTGGAGCGTGATGCCCGTCCTGAGCCGAACGTCACCCATGGCGTTCTCCCTCGCGTCCCGCCGCGCCTTCGGCGGCACCGTCGCTCGCTCCGGGCGCGGACCGGTCGCGCTCGAAGCCGTCTCGGAGCTCGTTCTTGAGGATCTTGCCGGCGCCGCTCTTGGGCAGCGCGTCGAGTACCCGCACGTGCTTGGGTACCTTGTACCGCGCGAGGCGCTCGCGCAGGAAGCCGATGAGGTCCTCCGGCGCCGCGCTGGCGCCCGCCTTGGGCACCACGACCGCCAGGCCCACCTCGCCCCAGCGCTCGTCGCTCACGCCGAGCACGGCGCACTCCGACACGTCGGGGTGGTCGTACAGGACGTTCTCGATCTCGATGGGGAAGACGTTCTCGCCGCCCGAGATGAACATCTCCTTGCGGCGCCCGGCGATCGTCACGAAGCCGTCGGCGTCGGCCGAGGCCAGGTCGCCCGTCCACAGCCAGCCGCCCACCAGCACCTCGGCCGTCGCGTCCGGCTTCTCGAAGTAGCCCTTGAACACGTGGGGACCGGCGAGCGTGAGCTCCCCCACCTCGTTCGCGTCGCACGGCGTGCCGTCGGCGCGGCGCACCACCGCGCTGCCGTGCAGCATTGCGCGCCCGACGGAGTCGGGGTGCGCCTCGGCGTCGTCGAGGGACAGCGCGAAGCAGTTCACGCCCGCCTCGGTGAGGCCGTACCCCTGCTTGAAGCGCACCCCGCGCTCGCGGTAGGCGCGCTGCACCGGCTCGGGGCAGGCCGCGCCGCCCGAGATGGCCCAGCGGACGCCGCTCAGGTCGGTGGCGCCGAAGGCCGGATGGTCGGCCAGCATCTTGTACATGGTGGGCACGAGGAACAAGATGGTGGCGCCCGCCTCGTCCACCAGCCTCAGGTAGTCCCCCGGCTCGAACACGCTCTGCAGCGCAACGCGCGCGCCGAGGTGGTAGAGGGGGAGCGTGAAGGCGTTGACGGCGGCGTGGAAGCAGGGGGTGGCCTGGATGACGCAGTCGTCGTCGCGAAGGCCCCACGAGAACACCGTGTTGACGGCGTTGTAGAACCCCTGCCGGTAGGGTTGCATGGCGCCCTTGGGGAGCCCCGTGGTGCCGCCGGTGAAGAGGATCATCTGGGTGTCCTCGGGACCGAGACGGGGGGGTGGGGGCGGGGAGGGTGCGTGCTCGAGCTCGGCTTCGTAGGCGCCGAGGTCGAGGCGCGGGACGTCGGCGGCGGCGTCCACGGCCGTGTCCGCGTTGGCGGCGTCGTGCAGCAGCAACGCGGGGCGCACGTAGCGGGTGATGGCCGCGTTCTCCCGCGGCGACAGCCGGTGGTTGTAGGGCGTGTAGGCGAAGCCGAGCTTCGGCGTCGCGAGGATGAGGTCGAGGTGGGCGAGGTGGTTGTGCGCCAGGATGGACACGCGGTCGCCGACGCCGACGCCGCGGGCCGCGAGCAGGCCGGCCAGCCTCGTCGCGCGCCGGTTCATCTCCTGGTAGTCGTACCAGCGGCCCTGCCAGTACACGGCCGGGCGCTCGGGGGAGAGCTCGGCGCGTCGCCCGGCGATGTCGAGGATCATCGCGCGCTCCCGCCGCCGCTGCCGCGGACGGCGCCGAGCGGCGCCGGGCCGGCGCCGGGTGCCTGGTCCGCGTCGTCGCGCGAGTGCTCGTTCGGGCGCCTGCCGCGCAGGCCGTCGCCGGCGAACGGGTGCGCCGCGGGCGGCTCGCCCCAGCGCAGGCATATGGCGCTCCACACGTACCCGACACCTGCGGCCACCAGCACCACCAGGTCGCCGGGCGCGAGCAGGCCGCGCTCCTCGGCCAGGCGCAGGCTGAGGATCTGGTCGACCTGCCCCAGGTGGCCCACGTGCTCGAGGTAGATCGACCGCTCCGGGCTCACGCCGAGGCGTTCGAGCAGCGCCGCGTGCGCGCTGCGCTTCACGTGCAGCATCGCAACGTAGCCGATGTCGTGTAGGCTCGCGCCCGACTTCTCGACGGCGCGTCGTACCACCTGCTCGAAGTTGGCGAGGCTCTTGGGCTCGAGCCTCTCCTTCATGCCGACCGGGTCGCTGACCTGCAGGCGATAGTCGCCCACCCGCTCGGGCGTGAGCGGCGCCGCGGTGCCCCCCACGGGGACCATCACGTCGAGCGAGAAGCTCCCGTCGGTGACGATATGCGAGCCGAGCAGCTCGTGGCCCCGGCCGCGCGCCGCGTGCTGGACCACGGCCGCCGCGCCGCCGGCCGCGAGGTTGTACATGAAGCGCACGTTCGGATCCGCGAAGTCGATGAGGTCGCCGTTGCGGTAGCCACCCGCGACGAGGACCGTGTTCACCTCGGGATCGGCCATCAGCAGGTCCTTCGCCTGCTTGAGGGCCAGCACGCTCGTGCCGCACTTCTGACCCAGGTCGTAGGCGTAGGCGCGCGTCGCCCCGACGTCGTAGGCGAGCTTGATCCCCGCCGTCCACACCGGGTACTCCTTGTACTCCTCGGTGATGGAGATGACGACGTCCACCTCGGCGGCATCGACGCCCGCGCGGGCGAGCGCCTCCTGTGCGGCCCAGGCGCCCATCGCCTCGGGCTGCTCGTGCTCGGCGGGGCGGACCTTCTCGACGATGCCGAGCTTCTCGCGCACGACCCACTCGGGAAGGCCGCTGGCGGCGGCGATCTCGCCTGCGCCCATGCGCCCGGCCGGAACATAGGCCGCCGCCCCGACGACCGCGACACGCCCGCGCATCAGGCGGTCCCGTTCGCCGCGAGCCCGTGGAGGATCATGTCGAAGGCGCTGTCCATCACCCGCTGGGGCGGCTCGCGGTGATCCCAGATGGTGTAACGCAACCCGAGGAAGTGAGCGACGCCCATCAGCGCCCACGCCTGCGTCTCGGGATCGCCCCGCCGGAACTCGCCGGCGTCCTGGGCGTGCGCGAGCCCCTCGGCGTAGGCATCGGCCAGGGTCTGGTAGTACTCGCGGTAGATGCTCTCGTCGACGAACTGCGACTCCATGACGACGCGGTAGAGGTTCTTGTGCGAGAGGCTGAAGCGCAGGAAGCCCTGGAAGCCGCGGCGCTCCACGTCCGTGCGGCTCGTCGCGCCCTCGGTGGCGCGCCTGAGAGCGTGCCGGAGCTCGCGCCCCATGTGGCGCACCAGCTCCCTCAGGGCGTCCTCCTTGCCGGGGAAGTAGAGGTAGAACGTGCCCTGCCCGACGCCGGCGCGCTTGGTGATGCTCGACACCGACGCGCGGCTGAACCCCCGCTCGCCGATCTCGGCCTCGGCCGCTTCGAGCAACCGCTGCCGCGTGGCCTCGCCACGCGCCGTGCTGGGTTTCGGGAGCTCGTTCACTTCGCACCCTTCGAGGTCCCGCTCACGGGCACGCGCTCCACCCGGGCGAACCTGACAGCTGATTCAGGTGTCAGTAGGGTACGTCCCGGGGGCGGGCGACGTCAAGGCAAGGAGGGATCGTGCGTCTTCCCGACTGCGGCCCACCGATCTTCGTCCAACGCGGGTAGTCGACGATGCATGCTCACGAAGTCGCGTCGGCCCCTGGTGTCGGCGATGATCTCAAACGAACTTGGCCCAACAGTGATGCCGCCCTCGTCGGCGCCTCGAACGCATGCCTTCGCGGCCCTTTCAGGATTTCCGGCGTGGCCATCACGGAAGCTCGGATATGACACTCCCCTGATTCCTCGTGCCGTTTGGCTGCGCCGCGGCCCATGGCATCAGGCCGATGTGCGCTGGCTTCCGTCGCGCCAAGGACGCGATCATCGATCGCGATGGTGCGACCCGGCGCCCGGAGGCACGTGTGAAATCTTCGGTTCCTGAGGGGCGCACGATCGCAAGTGACGGCTCTTCCCGTTACGCGTTCATGGCGGGCGCCCCTTCACGGCTTTGCTCGTCCGGAGCGCGTTTTCCTGCAACGTCGTGGGTCGTGGGACCGTACAGCAGCGCGGCCTTGGGAACGGCGCGAAGGGCACGAGCCCGATTTGATGCTATTATGCACGTATTGTGGCTTATGTTCGCCGCAACGCGCCGCGTCGCGTCAGCATGTGCGCCCGGGGGGTCAGCCTCGGGCGATCGGGAGGGCTCTATGAAGGCCGCAGTAGTCGAGGCTCCAGGGCGCGTATGCGTGATGACGGTAGATGACCCGACTCCTGGTCGGGGGGAAATCCTCGTCCGGGTCAAGGCGTGCGGTATCTGTGGTACGGACGTGCACATCGTCGATGGCGAGTTCCCGGCGGCTACCCTTCCGTTGGTCCCGGGTCACGAGTTCGCGGGCGAAATCGCAGCAATCGGCCCTGAGGTCGCAGGGTTACTGGTCGGGGAGCGGGTTGCAATCGACCCTGCGCTGTGGTGTGGAGCATGCCATTTTTGCAAGGAAGGAAAGCACCACCTGTGCTCGAACCGCGGGGCTATCGGTGGAACGGCCGATGGCGGATTTGCGGAGTATGTGGTGGTGCCGTACCAGAACGCATACGTCGTGCCGGACGCGATGACCTTCCCGCAGGCGGCGCTTGCCGAGCCGCTTTCATGCGTTGTACACGGAGTCGACATTTTGCAGCCCAGGCTCGGAGAGAGTTGCTTGGTGGTTGGAGCGGGCACGACTGGGTTGCTGTTCGTGCAGTTGCTGCTTCGGGCGGGAGCGGCGGCGGTGGATGTCGTCAACCGAACCGCTTCTCGGCTCGAGCGGGCGAAGAAGCTGGGTGCGCGCCGCGTCGGTGCCAGCGTCAGCGAGATGCGGGAGAATAGTCCGGCGGGGTACGACTGCGTGGTTGATGCCACGGGCATACCTGAATTGGTGGAAGCGGCCTTCGACGCCGTAGCGCCCGGTGGGAAGCTCCTGGTCTTCGGTGTATCTCCGGCTGCCGCGACCGTACGGTTGCCCCCGTATCGGATCTACCGCGATGAGATCACCGTGGTCGGATCCATGGGCATCCATCTCGGGTACGGCCCGGCGTTACGTCTTCTGGCCGAAGGCGCGCTGGATACGGAGCTCATGCTTACGCATGCATTCGACCTTGCGGATTTCCCTCGTGCCCTCGAGATCGTGCGGCGCGGGGAGGGCATCAAGGTACAGGTGACTACCAGCTAGTTCCACGTGCGGCAGACGTTTGCGCTCCCCGGACTCGGGCGGGGCCGAACGCGCGTATCGCATTTCCGGCCGTTAGCGGTCGGCGATCGCATCCGCGTAGAACCTCCCCGCCGACCACGCTTCGTCGAGTGAGACGAGGGCTGCGCCCCATGCTCCTCCGTGTCCGCCTGACCGCGCGAAGTCGACGCGGATATGTGGAGCGAGCGCCGGTATGACGCGCTGCCGGACGTTGATCTCGACATCGGACAGGAGTCTCGGGCCGGCCAGCCGTAGATTCCCGCCGATCAGGATAGAAGTCGCTCCACTCACGCTGATGGCGCTCGCAAGAGCTCTTCCGAGGTTCATCGCCAGCTCGTGCAGCACGAGTTGTGCAGCCTTCTCGCCTAACGCGTACGCTTCGCACATCACCGCGAACGCGGTCGAATCGGAAAGGTCCGACGTCGGGACCCCGGAGGCTGACAGGCTCTTGTATCGCTGGAGCAGTGCGTCGCCCGACGACACGGCCTCGAAGCAGCCACGGTTCCCACACTGGCAAAGTGGCCCGTCCTCTCGCACGATGATGTGGCCGATCTCGCCGCACACCCCTGATGCGCTGCGCAGCATCCGTCCATTGACGAAGATCCCGGCCCCGGCATTGCGCTTTCCGATGAAGACGTACATCATGTCGGGGACCTCGTGACCTCCCCCGAACTCGTGCTCGGTCTTGGCATACGCGCGTGACACATCTTCGACCGTGGCGATCCGGTCGAGTTCCCGTTCTAGGATCGAACGAACAGGCAACGGCGGAATGCCGGGTTGACTCCAAACCGTCCATTCGCCGCGACTTGTAACCACATCGTGAAGGGCCAACCCGACCGATTTCACGGTGTTCCAATCGACGCCTGCCTGCCGGCTCACAAGCCGGATCACATCGCATGCGGAGCGTACAGTGGACGCATCAGCGGAGAACGGAATCTGAGGTAGGTCCGTGCTCTCAAACCTGATCCTGCCACGAGCGTCGGTCACCACTCCCGTCAGTACGCCGGGTCCCATCTCGATGCCGACCGCTGCGCCGGCCCAAGGGTTGATCTCGAGGAGTTCCGATGGTCTACCCGGCCGGTCCGGGGCGCTCGCCGCTCGCGTTGACAGGAGCCCGAGGTCCTTCAATTCTGCGACGAGACGAATCGTCGACGTCGGGTTGAGTCCCAACTCGCTGCTCAGTATCGCGCGCGTCGAACTGCCATCCCGGAACACCTTGTCCAACAGGTGGACGCGCTTCACGTTCTGTAGCTGACGTCGCTCCAACGCTAGCTCCCCGACCGCATCGAGCCCCGTGCGGTATTTGGTGCACTCTAACACGAAATGCGGTCGTCGTTGCTACGCACGATCCGGCCGTGGTCCCGGCCCGGCCGTGGCGACTCGGTACCGCGGAGACGCGGCCCGGCAGCCGGGCGTGTGCGCGTCGTCGGCGAAGGGCGAATCTGGCGGTCCGTCCTGCCGACGGTCGAACCGTGACCGTTGACGGGGCCGTAGTTTGGTGACAATATGGAGGTAATGCTGCTTGAAGTCCGCGACGTCCGTCGCTGTTGCCGGCCGATCGGCATATCGCTTCGATAACGGTTGCTGAACCAACGGCGATGGCCCGGGCGAGAGGGGAGTACCGAATGGGTGAGATTCGAACGCGTCCGGTATCGATCGCGCTGGTGGGTGCCGGAACGATGGGAAAGATGTATCTCCAGGCATTCTCCCAAGCTCGAGATGCGCGGGTGGTCGCTCTTTGCGACACCAACGTCGAGCGTGCTCGCGAGGCCGGTGATTCATGGGGGATCTCAGCCGCGTACGGCGATCAGAGTGAGATGCTCGCCGAGAACCCGGTCGACGCTGTCGTCGTGGCCACGCCAGATGCCTACCACCGGGACCCCGTGATGTTAGCGCTTGCCAGTGGGGCGCACGTCCTCTGCGAGAAGCCCCTTGCCATCGACCCGCGGGAGTGCGCCGAGATGTCGGACCTCGCGTCTCGCCAGGGCAAGCGTCTGATGGTGAACTTCGGGAATCGACACCGCAACGAAGTCCGCTTGGCGCGAGCTGAGATCGCCGCGGGACATCTCGGCGCTATCGGCCACGCCTACCTGCGCCTAAACGAGAGGGTCGACAAGACACGGTCGCTTTCTTGGATCGGCAGTACGAGTCCGACGTGGTTCCTCCACTCGCATCTCGTCGATCTGGTCACCTACCTTCTCGACGATGCCGTCGACGTGGTGTACGGCTCCGAGTACTTCGGGCGCGTAGCTCGCGAAAGTCGACAGCATGTTCCTGACACTGCCATCTACCTGCTCAACATGGTGAAAGGAACGATCGTAACGCTCGAGAGCTCTTGGGCACTCCCGGAGTCTTTCCCGTCAGACGTCGACATCGAGATGACGTTCGTCGGCGAGGAAGGGATGCTGCGTACGCCCTTGTCGAGCGGCGTGGCGAGGTTCACCGGCCGCCACACGAGCGTCCGATGGGACCTGGACGCAGTGCGCTTCGACGGCACGGTCGAGGGCTGGTGGTACACCTCCTGCGAGTACTTCGTGCATTGCCTGCTGGAGGGCGAAGAACCACACCCAAACGCCGTGGAGGCGTCGAAGGTAACCGCCGTGCTCACCGCCATGCAGGAGTCGGTGGCGATCGGTCAGCCGGTCAGAGTGACATACGCGGGACCTTGATTTGCGGCGCCCGCTCGTGGTTGGGAGGCCGAGGCCGCTCGGTTTGCGCCGAGGGAGAGGACTCCATGGCATGACGGCATCGTGCGTGGGGGGCACTGGATGGCTGTTCCGGAATATCTCATCTGTTTCGGAAGGGTGGTACGTCACCCGTGAGGTCATAGGTGCACATTCGCAGGCTATACCGCGCTGCAGGTCACCTCTTTGGCCGAACGAGTACAAGACCTGTTCTGGATTGCTTCGATTGCCCTGTGAGGCAGCGTTGGCTGTGGAACGTTGCTGCCCGAGGGAGGTTCGGTTCGCCGATGTCGGCGGCAAGGCGCTTGAAGTGGCAACGACTTACCTGCTAGACTGCAACTAATCGAGTCGAAACGTGTCTCGAACACCGCCGGGACGGCGGGAGGGAGGTGTCGTGGCTTGCCGTTGGAGTGCGTGAGCTGCTGGTTACCAGACGCACGTCCGGTGGTCGATCCGGGACCCGCAATCAGCAACTACTCCGTGGGAAGGGACGTTGGCATATGAGGATTCGACGCATCGTGGTGGCTCTTCTGCTGCTCGCTTCATCGTCGGCTCTCGCTCAGACTAAGGTGACGCTGTGGATGCACGATCATCCACCGCGTGTCCCCCTCGACAAGCAACTGATCGCCGAGTTCGAGCAGGCGAACCCGGACATCACCGTCGACTACCAGGTCGTACCGGTGGCCGAGTTCGATAGCAAGCTGATCACGGCCCTGTCGGCGGGCGGCGGTCCAGACCTCTTCAATCAGTTCACGGGCGCCGTCGGCGACTTCCAAGCCCTCGGAGCTCTGGCACCCTATGGGGGTGACCAGCAGGCGCTCATGGACGAGTACGCGGCCGGCGCCTTGGACGGTGCGACCTTCGATGGCAAGGTCTACGGCCTCCCCACCGAGGTCAGCAACTACGCGTGCTACACGAACAACACGCTCTGGAACGACGCCGGCTTGGATGCGAACAGCGACTTCCCCCAGACATGGGAGGATATGGTCGACGTCGCCAAGCAGCTCACTGTCCGGAATGATGCGGGAGTTCTGGTTCAGCGCGGTTTCGACTTCAACTGGACCGATCCGATCTTCATGATCCTGACCTTCAACCCTATGGTCAGGCAACTCGGTGGGGCGCTCATCAACACCCAAACCAACGAAGCCCAGCTCACGTCCCCCGCGGTCAAGAAGGTCATGCAGTACTGGAGCGACTGGGTGAACGAATACCAGCTCGGCGGGCCGCAGTATACGGGGTCCCGTGATGCGTTCCTCGCCGGTCAGTTGGCGACCGAGTGCTCCATGGCGTACCCGTTCGTCCCCCAACTCCGCGAGGCGAACATCGACTTCAGCGTGCATCCTCTTCCGAGGTGGAAGGACGCGGTTAGCGACAACGGCTCCGACGTCTACGGCTACTTCATCATGGTCAATGCTCGCTCGAAGCCCGACGTTCAGGCGGCCGCCTGGAAGCTCGCCCGCTACCTGACCGCACACCCAGCGCAGTACTTCGATACCGCCGGTCTGCTCCAGCCTACGGCGGAGTTCATGGCTTCCGACACCGTCGCGAATAACGACATCCTGCAGGTCTTCATGGGCGAGCTCGCGAAGAGCAAGTTCATGCTGGAGTTCCCCGGATTCACCGAGGCCTCTGCCGCCATCACGCGCGCCAGGGACCGTATCGTGATCGGCAAGGAACCCATCGACACGGTTCTCGAGCAGGCGAACCAGGAAGTCAATGACGTCCTCACGCGCGCGGTCGCTAACGCCCAGCGGTGACGCCGGCGTAGGGAGCGGGTGAGCAACCATCTCGGTCGACCGGGGCACGCATTTGCAGAACGACACGCGACCTGTTAGGAGCGCGGTGCGCCGTCGACGGCTGACGCGAGGAAGAGAGCGGTGGGGTCTAGCGTTCGTGCTTCCGTCGTTCTCTTCTTCGCGGTGTTCAGCGTTTACCCCGTGATCAGCGGGGTGTACCTGAGCTTCACGGACTTCACGCTGTTGCGTCCCCCACGGTGGGTGGGGCTAGAGAACTTTGCCCACCTCATGCACGATCGGCTCTTCTGGAAGTCGATGGAGGTGACCCTGGGATTCGTGGTCGGCAGCACCGTACCGGTCTGGATCCTCTCCTTGGCGGCTGCGGTGCTCTTCAACCAGAAGATCAAGGGCAGAGAGGCGCTCAAGGCCATCTTCTTCCTGCCTGTGCTTCCTTCCTTGGTGGTCGTTGCCGTCATGTGGAAGGTCATGCTCAACCCGAGCGGGGTGCTCACCGCGCTCCTCCGGCCAATCATCGGGCAAGCCGAGATCAATTGGCTGAGTAGCCTGCAGCTGGCGCCGCTATCGATGATCATCGTCAACGATTGGGCGACCATACCTTTCTTCATGCTGATCTGGTCAGCCGGTCTGATGAGCGTTCCCAACGAGTTGCGCGAGGCCGCGCGCATCGACGGTGCTCGCGCTCACCAGGTGTTCTGGTTCGTAGACCTACCGCTACTCCGGCCCACGGCCGTCCTCGTGGCGGCGATCTCGACCATCACCGCCTTCCAGGGGTTCATCCTGCAGTACGTCCTCAGCCCGGGCTACGGGGGACCGGCCCACGACAACCACCTTGGGCCTGTTGATCTGGAAGTACGGCTTCCAGTACTTTCGTATGGGTGACGCCGCGGCGGTTTCCGTCGTGCTGTTTGCCATTATCCTATTGGTGACCGCGGTTCAGCTACGACTCGGGTACAGTTCCACTCTGACGGGTGAGTCGTGAAAGCGGTATTCGCCGGTCGCCGCCAACGGCACCGGGGGCAATCGTGGTTATGGTTCATTCTCGCGCTCTTGGCCGCGGCGATCTTCGCCTTCCCTATCTTCTTCATGCTGTCCACGAGCTTCAAGGCCGAAGCGAAGTCTTCGCGATGCCAATCCGCTGGTTACCGCACCAGTTCCAGGTGCTCAGGAACTAGTGCGGGCCTTCAGTTCGCGCCCGTAGCGCGCTTCTTCCTCAACTCCGCGGTGATCTCGGTTCTCGACGTCACGTTCACGGTCTTCTTCTGCGCGTTGGCTGGGTACGGGTTCGCGAAGTTCCGCTTCCCCGGCCGACGCTTGCTCTTCTATCTCGTCATCAGCACTATGATGGTGCCGTTCCAGATCCTCCTCGTTCCTCTCTTCGTCCAGATGCGTGCGTTCCACTGGGACAACACGTACCTAGGGCTCATCGTTCCGGGACTGCTCAACGCGTTCGGCGTGTTCACTATGCGGCAGATGGCGTACTCGATCCCTGACGAACTGCTCGAGGCAGCGCGGATCGACGGCGCGAGTGAGCCGAGGATCTTCTGGCAGATCGTCTTCCCGTTGCTGGGTCCCGCGCGGCAGGGCTCGCCATCATCATCTTCATCTGGGCCTGGAACAACTTCCTTTGGCCTCTCGTCATCGTTCAGAAACAGGAACTCACCGTTCTCTCGGTTGGGTTGACGGCCTTCAGCCAGCCTTACCAAAGGCAGCCCATGTGGGCAGCAGCCATGGCGGTGTCGACCCTCGCCACGATTCCGGTGACCGCCCTGTTCGTCTTCTTCCAGCGGTACTTCATCGAAGGTCTCACTGCCGCTGCGGTGAAGGGGTGACCACGCTCTCTCGAGAGCTTCGGCGAATGACGGGCGCAACGCGGGGTGCGGGGCACAGCGTGATTTACGTGTAGGCATCTGCAGGTCGTCGTACCCGGCGCCTGCGCTCGATCGGAGGTCGTGCAATGTCAGAAGCGACACCAAGGATTTCTTGTTGCCGTACGAGTGGCCGGGGAGCTACTACCTCGGAGAGGAGGAGCTGGCCAACGTCGCGCAGGTTCTCAAGGCGCGCAGCCCGTTCAGGTTCTATGGCCATGATCTGCA
>CAWCUY010000004.1:0-64015 GCA_963798895.1 uncultured Trueperaceae bacterium
ACCGGCCGACTCGACAACCACCTTGGGCCTGTTGATCTGGAAGTACGGCTTCCAGTACTTTCGTATGGGTGACGCCGCGGCGGTTTCCGTCGTGCTGTTTGCCATTATCCTATTGGTGACCGCGGTTCAGCTACGACTCGGGTACAGTTCCACTCTGACGGGTGAGTCGTGAAAGCGGTATTCGCCGGTCGCCGCCAACGGCACCGGGGGCAATCGTGGTTATGGGTCGATATCGCGCTCTTGGCCGCGGCGATCTTCGCCTTCCCGATCTTCTTCATGCTGTCCACGAGCTTCAAGGCCGAGAGCGAAGTCTTCGCGATGCCCATCCACTGGTTACCGCACCAGTTCCAGGGGCTCCGGAACTACGTGCGGGCCTTCGAGATCGCGCCCGTAGCGCGCTTCTTCCTCAACTCCGCGGTGATCTCGGTTCTCGACGTCACGTTCACGGTCTTCTTCTGCGCGTTGGCTGGGTACGGGTTCGCGAAGTTCCGCTTCCCCGGCCGACGCTTGCTCTTCTATCTCGTCATCAGCACTATGATGGTGCCGTTCCAGATCCTCCTCGTTCCTCTCTTCGTCCAGATGCGTGCGTTCCACTGGGACAACACGTACCTAGGGCTCATCGTTCCGGGACTGCTCAACGCGTTCGGCGTGTTCATGATGCGGCAGATGGCGTACTCGATCCCTGACGAACTGCTGGAGGCAGCGCGGATCGACGGCGCGAGTGAGCCGAGGATCTTCTGGCAGATCGTCTTCCCGTTGCTGGGTCCCGCCGCGGCAGGGCTCGCCATCATCATCTTCATCTGGGCCTGGAACAACTTCCTTTGGCCTCTCGTCATCGTTCAGAAACAGGAACTCACCGTTCTCTCGGTTGGGTTGACGGCCTTCAGCCAGCCTTACCAAAGGCAGCCCATGTGGGCAGCAGCCATGGCGGTGTCGACCCTCGCCACGATTCCGGTGACCGCCCTGTTCGTCTTCTTCCAGCGGTACTTCATCGAAGGTCTCACTGCCGCTGCGGTGAAGGGGTGACCACGCTCTCTCGAGAGCTTCGGCGAATGACGGGCGCAACGCGGGGTGCGGGGCACAGCGTGATTGACGTGTAGGCATCTGCAGGTCGTCGTACCCGGCGCCTGCGCTCGATCGGAGGTCGTGCAATGTCAGAAGCTGACACCAAGGATTTCTTGTTGCCGTACGAGTGGCCGGGGAGCTACTACCTCGGAGAGGAGGAGCTGGCCAACGTCGCGCAGGTTCTCAAGGCGCGCAGCCCGTTCAGGTTCTATGGCCATGATCTGCAACACTTCGCCGACAGGCTCGAGGAGGCGTATCGCCAACGGCTCGGCCGGAACCATGCTCTTGCCGTGAACAGCGGCACGTCAGCGCTGTCGATCGCAATGGGGGCTCTCGGCCTCGGGCCGGGGGACGAGGTTCTCGTGCCCGGGTACTTCTGGGTTTCATGCGCTTCGGCGGTGGTTCGCGCGGGCGCCGTGCCGCGACTGGTAGAGATTGACGAGACGTTCGTGATGGACCCCGTCGACATGGCGAAGAAGATCACGAGTCGCACAAAGGCCGTCCTTGTGGTGCACATGAGTGGGGCAACGGGGGCGCTTGACGAGATCCTGGAGATCGCGCGCAATCGCAACCTGATGGTGATCGAGGATGTCGCGCAAGCGAACGGTGGAACCTTCCGTGGGCGGCCGCTCGGGTCGTTCGGAGACCTCGTGATCTTCAGCTTCCAGGTGAACAAGAACATCACGGCAGGCGAGGGCGGTCTCATCGCCTGCGACGACGATGCCTTGTATCAGCGGGCGGTGGCACTCCATGACCTGGGGTACGCCCGCAACACCGGCGGGCGCCTCGTGATGGATGATCCGGAGCTCCAGTTGTGGGGTTACGGCGCGCGAATGAGCGAAGTCAGCGCCGCCATCATGGTGGCGCAAGAACGGAAGCTCGACGACATCGTCGGCAGCATGCGGGCAGCGAAACAACGCATCCTCCGTGGTCTGGACGGAGCAGCCGGCGTTCGGACCAGGAAGATCGTCGATCCGGACGGGGATTGCGGTTCCTTCATCCTCTTCATCTGGCCTTCGCGGCAAGTGTGCCTCGAGGTCGTGGACGGGACTCGCGCACGTGGTATCGAGACCGGCCCAGCAGGCATCAACAATGTCCCGATGACGGACTGGGGCCTCCACCTCTACTACAACAATGCCAGTCTCGTGCACAAGCGGGGGGTCAATGGCACCGATTTCCCCTGGGACGATGCCAGGAACGACTTCGCGCGCGAGTACGACTACGCGAAGGGAGCGCTGCCGGAAACCGATTCCCTATTCGAACGGTCGAGCCTCCTGGCCGTTCCACCAACGCTCACGCCGGACGCCTGCGATCGCATCGCCGAGGCCTTCGCTCGATGTGCTGCCGACGTCGGTGCCGCTGCGGTCGGCTCGTAACCGATTGCGCGGTCGCTTCGAGCCGCTGGAACGAAACAGCCTGTCCTTCGGCCCCGCGGGTGGCACCGTCTCGTGCCACCCGCGAGCAGTCAAGATCACCCGGCCGCCGCGCGGCTTCACGCCGGTCCGCTTCGCGACCGGCCGGCGGAACGCCTCCAGATCGGCGTGGGTCCGGCTCCTTCCACCCTGAGAAAGGCGAGACCGTGCTGAAGGTTGGGGCTTCTGAGGTCATCATCTCTCCACCAATAGGTGTCGAGCTTGCGGGCTACGGACCGAACCTTGGCAGGCGCGCGACGACTATCCACGATGATCTGACCGCGCAAGCCATCGCCCTCGAGACGGCGAACACGAGTGCCGTCATGATCTCGACCGATCTCTTCGGCTTGTCGCGCGACTTCGCCTGGAACGTCCGCGGCCGAATCTCGGGGGCGACAGGTGTTCCTGCCGAGCACGTGCTCCTCGCCGCATCGCATTCGCACACGGCGCCGACCGCAGTCGCAACCCGCCGGTGGGGCGCCATCGACGACGCGTACGTCGAGGAACTGGCATCGAAGCTCACTCGGGCTGCCCGGGCGGCCGTCGATGAGCTCGAGCCAGTCGTCGTGAAGTACGGCGTCGGCTCCGTAAGCGGCTTCTCCTACAACCGAGTGCGCGGGGCAGACCCCAGGGACATCGACCCTAGCGTCCGCACCATCAGCTTTCACGGAGCTGAGGCGCCATATCGCGCGGTTGCGGTCGTCGTCTCGTTCGCCTGCCACCCCGTGATCCTTGGCCCGACGTCCGCGGTCTCGGCCGACTTCCCAGGCGAGCTCCGGCGCTTCCTCAAGCGTGAGTACGGCGATGTGCCCGTGCTGTACTTCTCGGGCGCGTGCGGAGACATCGACCCGGTCACCAACATGCACACGTGGGGCCAGGGCACGTACGTCGATGTGGCGCAAATGGGAGGAGCGCTAGGGGACGCTGCGCGCACCGCCATCGACGCGACGATGCCCCTTCCGCTTGGCGAGGCGGGGGGCCTAGTCGTTCGAAGCCATGAAGTGCCGGTAGATTTCTCGGTGCCTGCCCCGGAAGTACTCGAAGCGCGGTTGGTTTCGTTGAGGGCCGAAGTGCAGGCGCAGACGTCAGAGACGGATAGGCCGTTCGGCAATGTGAACGAAGCCCCGGATATGCCCCGATTCTGGCTTGAGCACTACCTCGAAGTCGTCGACCGGCTCAGGGATGGAACGTTGGCAGCTAGCGAGCCGCTTGAGATCCAGGTCATCGGGTTGGGCGTAGACATCAGGTTCGTCGGCATCCCTGCGGAACTCTATGTGGCGAGCGGAAAACGCATCCAGCGCGAGACCACCGGGGTTGCCATACCTGTTTGCTATGCCAACGGCCTGGTGGGTTACCTACCGCCGAGACCCGAATACGAACGGGGGAGCTACACCACGGAGCTTGCCGCCGCCGTGAATCGAAGGCTTCCGTTCAAGGAAGGCACCGCAGAAGTGGTCGAAGCGGCGATCTCAATGGCGCTAGGCCAGTCCGCGCGTATTGGCCTTTAGCGTAGGGCAGGGGGCGATTTCTGACTACCGGCGTGGACCGCGACACCCTCCTCTCGGTCGGCTGGCTCGACCTCGAGGACGGACCGCAGGTGTTGCACGTGCCGGACATGGCTGACCGCTACTACAGCGTGCAGTTCACAGATCCTGGGAAGAACACGAACTTCGCCTCCGTCGGTAAACGTGCCCCAGGCACAGGCGCCGGTGACTTCCTCGTCTGCGGCCCCGGCTGGAAGGGGGCGGCTCAACAGGGGATGGCACGGATCCGCTCACCGACGAACTCGGTGCTCGTCGTCGGCCGAGTGTTCGTGCAGAACGAGAGCGATCTCCCGACCGCGCACGCGCTGGCGGAGCAGATTCAGGTCGCCCCGCCCGACGAGAGAGAACCCAGCCGGTAGGCGCGACACCACCGCGGGCGCCCTAACAGCCACTACCTGGCTCGCGCGGGCAGGCGCCCTGCAAGCCTGACGGCGACGGGCCCAACGCGATCGCTCCGCCTCGCAACATGGGACCCCGCAGCACGCTTGACATCCAAGGCACACGCAGCGGTGAGCACCCCCGGAGGATGCTGCCGAACCAGGAAGCGCGTTCCTGTCAACCGGTTCATCAGCGTGTCCCCTGTGCGGTAGGAGTACATCTCCCGTCCACCACCGGCGCGGGCAAGAATCGCGAAGTTCCCCAGGGGCACGCCGAAGCCCACGTGCGCGCGCGAGGCAGGCTCCGTCACCACGCCCGCCAGCGCCAACTCGCAGATCAGGAGATTGGCCCGGCACGCCCGCCCTCTGCAGGTGCTTCCCGCAGCTGGCGACCATGGATTTGCCGGCCCTGCGGTACCTCTGGTTCATTGACGCGTCTGCGCGACATGGTGCACGATGACCCTATATCGTCGTGGGGAAGGGGTGTAGCTCGTGGGACCCCCGCGCTCTCTCGGCCGGGGGCCAGCCGCGACCTAGCTCCTCGTGCGCCCTATGGGCGACAGTCGGCGTCCGCGTCGACGTGACATCGGGATCGAAGGAGGACGTCTGCCGTGGTTAGGTGCGAACGGATCGAGATGGTCGTCGTCGTTGTGCTCGCATGCCTCGTCGCGGGAGCGACGGCGCAGACGCCGCCTGTCGAGCTGCAACGGACGGCCCGCGCGCTCTTCGAGCCGCTTCCGGCGGTGGCGGGAAGCCCAGCCAACCCGGTGACCGACGCCCAGGTAGCCCTGGGCAAGATGCTGTTCACGGAGCCGCGCCTGTCCGGCAGCGGTGTGTTGTCGTGCGCCAGCTGCCATGTGCTCGGGAGGTACGGCACGGATGGGCTGCCCACCGCGATCGGGGACCACTGGCAACACGCCATTCGCAACACCCTCAGCGTCTTCAACGTGGGTACCCAGTCGGTGCTGTTCTGGGATGGCCGAGCCAGCACGCTCGAGGAGCAGGTCGAGGGCCACCTGCTCAACCCGTTGCAGATGGCGGCGCCCGACGAGGCCTTCGTGGTCGACCGGATCGCTTCGATCCCCGGCTATGCGCCGCTGTTCCGGGCCGCCTTCCCTGAAGCGGCGGACGCCGTCACGTATGCGAACATCGCCGAGGCGATCAGCGCCTTCGAGCGCACCTTGTCCACGCCCTCGCGTTTCGACTCATACCTGCGGGGGGACCTGACCGCGCTGAGCGAAACGGAGTCGGAGGGGCTGCAGGCGTTCATCCGCAACGGCTGCGCCGGTTGCCATCGTGGGCCGGCCCTCGGCGGTGAGCGCCTCGCACGCTTCGGGATCGTCGAGGGGTACTGGGAGGCGACGCGGCAGTTCGTGTCGAGTGCGACGCCGACCATGACGATGGACGTGGGGCGGTATGCCGTTACCCACGAACCGGGGGACCTGTACCAGTTCAAGGTGCCGGCCCTGCGCAACGTCACGCAGACATATCCGTACTTCCATGACGGCTCGGTGTGGAACCTTCGCGACGCGATCCAGGTGATGGCCCGCGTTCAGCTCGACAAGGAGCTGCCCGAGTCGGACGTGGACCATCTGCTCGAGTTCTTGGCGACGCTCGAAGGGCATATCCCCGAAGCTGCGTTGCAGCTGCCCGTGCTGCCGCCGTCGGTGAACGCGCCGCGCGGCGAGACGCGCTGAGGTCAAGACAGGGACCGTGCGCGCGGACGTGAGCGATGAGCGCGCATGAATCCGGCGCTCACATGCCGCGTGGGTTCGACGGCTTCTGCCGCGTCGACCGGTCGCGCGTCGGGTCGTGCCGCAGTGGACCGGCGGCCGCGGCATCAGCGGGTCGCAACCGCGTCACGCTTCACCCCCCGCAGCGCCAGGAACAGGGGGATGTCACCGTTGAAGGGCCGCCCGTGGCGTCGGGCCCAGGGCTCGTCGTCGCCGAGCTCGAGCAACCGGTCGACGCCGACGCGGTGGCGGGCCAGTGCGTCCACGTACGCGCTCAGCGGCCGGTGGTACGAGGTCGTCTTGCCCATGGGCACGGCCAGCGGGGTGAGGTAGCGATCGATACGACGCACCGGCAGCTTGCGGGCCGGATCGTAGCCCCAGCCGCTCTGGCGCGGGACGCGGAAGCACGGGTGCACCATGAACAGCACCAGCCGGCCGCCCGGCCGCAGGGCGCGCGCGGCCTCGCCGATCACGGCTTCCAACGGGTCCATGTCCTGGACGCTGAGGAGGAAGCTCACCGCATCGAAGGCGCCCGATTGCACCTCTGGGGGCAGCGCGCGCGCGTCCCCGAGCAGGAAGCGTCCGGTATCGCCATGCCGTTCGCGGGCGCGGCGAAGGAGCCTGGGGCTCAGCTCGACGCCGACGTAGGCGGCGCCGCGCCGAGCGGCGTCGGGCGCCAGCACGCCCTGTCCGGCGCCGATGTCGAGGAGACGCTCCCCGGACGTAAGGGCGAGGAGCTCCAGCGTCGCGGGGAGTGCCACACGCCGGTGGTAGACGCTGCCGTGCGCGCCGACCCAGCCGTCGTACCAATCCGCGGCCCGCTCCCAGCTCGTGTCGCTGTTCCGACGCGCGTGCTTGCCGGGCGCACCGCCATTCTTCGAGCCGCGCTTCGCGCCGCGCGGGCGGGCCGTTCGGTCGCTTCGGTTGTGGTGGGTCGATCGTGACGATCCGGACATGCCGTCCGCCTCGCCTTCCGGGTCCAACGGGGCGCGGGCAGCGGCCGCAAGCGGCCGCTGCCCGCGCCCCAACATCGTGGGGCACGGGGAAGGTTAGAGGCGGAGACGTACCATCATGCTCGCGGTGAGGATAGCACGCGCCGTCGACCTCATGTACACGTCGGGTGGCGCCTCGGCGCTGCGGACCTCCAACCCCCTGCAGCGCCTCCTTCGCGACGCCAACGCCGTGAAGCAGCACGTCGACGTGGGCTTCGGATGGAACGAGACGGCGGGGGCATCGGTCTTGGGGTCACCAGGATGAACCGGTACCAGTGAGGGCGATGCTGCGCAAGGCCGACGCGCATCCCGTGGCATCGTTTGGATCGCCATCGTGTTACGCCCGTACGCCGTGGTGCGGTCGACGACCGACACGTCAGCTGCCGCGTGATCCCCTGCAGTCCCGCGCTACCTCAGCCGGCCCGCTCGTAGATCAGGAGCTGGACGCCGTCCCCGAACGTACGAGAATCGGTGAGCTGCAGCCGCTTCAGCGCGCTCGTCCGACCGAAGAGGCGCTTCCCCGCGCCCACCACGACCGGGTAGACGAGCAGATGAAACGCATCCACCAGGTCGTGCTCGACGAGCGATTGGACGAGCTGTGCGCTGCCGTGAACGAGGACATCGCGCCGGTAGCGACGGGTGAGCGTTCGAACCTCGTTCACGGCGTCGCCGTCGATCACGGTGGTGTTCCTCCAGGTGGGATCGGTCAACGTGGACGAGACGACGTACTTAGGCATCGCGTTGAAGTAGTCGGCGAACTCGCCCTCGAAGGACGGCCACGACGAAGCGAACTGCTCGTAGGTGATGCGCCCGAGCAGCTGGGCGTCGGAGGCCATCGTCTCGGCGACCTTGAACTGGTCGCCCTCGGGGCCGCGTGAGCAGCCGTCGGTCCAACCGACGCGTTCGAACGGCTCGCTGCCGCTGGGTGCCTCGACCACCCCGTCCACGGAGATGTACTCGGTGACTACCAGACGACCCATCGTGTCCTCCTTCTGCCTGCGGTGGGTGCCCGAGCGCACGAGGTGGCGCGAAGCGGCGCCCGGGGGTTCCTCGTCGGTCAAACGCCTTGCTCGAGGAGGGTGCGGACGGCCTTGGCGATACGGTTCCGGCGGGTCGCGTCGGTCTTGGCCTGGCCGATCGGGTCCACGAGACCGCGCTGTCGGCTGTACGAGAGCGCCGTGAGCGCCGCCTTGGCGTCCGGGTGCTCGTCGAGCGCCGCCTGCAGGTCCGGCGGGATCGTCACCTCTCTGGGTTGGTCGTCGAGCTCGACGCCGACCTCGACCTCATCGCCGGCCTGAACCTTGGCCCGGCCGCGGATCTCGGCGCTCACGGGGATGACGTACGCGCCTCCCATGCGGGCGATGCTGCTCGGGTAGCTCACCCCTCGAAGGACTACCCGGACCTTGGGTCGCCTGCCGCCGCCGAGTTCAGCGACGACGTCCTCCGGTACGCGGATCCCGGTGGCCGTCTTGCCGTTGAGGTCGATGCGTGCGTGGAACGTCATGGTTCCTCCTCGGAGCGCTGGGCGTCGATGGACCATCGACGGCGCGTCTCGTCATGGCCATCCGTTTCACGGCCGGCGGTTCCTACGCGCGCTCCGTCGCCCTGGGGCCGGGTGGGCCGTCGAGCACCCGCGGAACGTACTCGACGAGTTGGATGCGCCCGTCGAACGTCCGATGGTCGGTCATCTCCAGCGCGACATCGGGGTAGCCGTCGTAGATGCGCTCCCGTCCCGATACGCCGGTGATGACCGGGAACATCACGACCCGGAAGCGGTCGACGAGGCCCGCGGCGAGCAGCGTGCGGCACAGGCTGATGCTGCCGATGGTGCGCATCGAGGCCTCGCCGTCCCTCTTCATCGCACGCACGGCCTCGACCGCGTCGCTCTGCACCAACGCGGCGTTCGCCCACGACAGCGGCGCCTCGAGGGTGGCGGAGAAGACCACCTTGGAGGTACGCGTGAGCTCGGCGACCGAGTCGGCTTCGGGGGCACCCAGCTCTCCTTTCGCGGCGGCCTCGGCGAAGCGCGCCATGGTTCGGTAGGTGTTCGCACCCATCAGCAGCGTGGCGTCGCGCTCGGGTTGCTCATCGAGCCACGCGAGGTATTCGGGGCCCTCGAGGCCCCAATAGCCTGGCCAGCCCACCGCAGACGCGTAGCCGTCGAGCGATGTAATGAAGTCCACCACCAGGTCACGCATCGCTCTCCTCCTCGTGTTGGGCCACTCGCCTGCCCATCGTCGTTCGGCGTTCCAAGCGGGCCCTCGGATGACAGAGGTTACTCAGTGTTTGGCCCGTGCAACAAGGGCCAAACCCGGGTAAACTGAGCAGGCCAACGCTCGGACCCAGGACGCCCCCATGGACGTATACCTCGCCCCGGACGATCAGCGCAGCATGGTCGCGCAGATCTACGAGCAACTCCGCGACGCGATCGGCGACGGGCGGCTCGCACCTGGTCATCGACTGACGCCTTCGCGCGTGCTCGCGCACGAGCTCGGCATCTCTCGCGCCACCGTGGCCGAAGCGTACGCGCGGCTCGTCGCCGAAGGGTACGCGCATGGGCGCCGTGGCGGGGGCACCGTCATCGACGAGATGCCGTCCTCTCCCGCCGCCCCCAGGGGTGACGCCACCGCCCTGCGCCCGACGCCGGAGGCGGCCGCGGTGCGGCCGTACGGCCTCGGCTCCAGCTCCGGTGGCCGGTACGACCTGACGGCCGGCCGCGTCGATGCCGCCCTGTTCCCGATCGCCGCGTGGCGCCGTTGCGTGCGAGGCTCGCTCGCCGATACGGCCGCCCTGGCCGCGTACGGGGATGTCGGCGGCAGCGTCGGTCTCCGGCTGGCGCTCGCCCGCTGGATCGCCCGGTCGCGCGGTATCGCGGCCTCGCCGGATCGGATCGTTGCGACCCAAGGTGCCACCCAGGCCATCGACCTGCTCGGCCGCGCGCTGCTCCGCCCGGGTGACCTCGCGGCCGTGGAGGACCCCGGTTATCCTCCGGTCGCGACGAACCTCGAAAGTAGGGGTATCGAGGTCGCCTTCGTGCCCGTCGACCGGGACGGGCTGGTGGTCGACGAGCTGCCCACGGGAGCGAAGCTCGTCTACGTGACGCCCTCGCATCAGTATCCGCTCGGTGCCGTGCTCGCCCGCAAGCGGCGCCTGGCGCTCCTCGAGTGGGCCAGCGCGAACGACTCCGTGATCGTCGAGGACGACTACGACAGCGAGTTCCGCTACGGGCAGAGACCGCTGGAGCCACTGCACCGTCTCGACCAGAGCGGCCGCGTCGTCTACGTGGGGACGTTCAGCAAGGTGCTGAGCCCGTCGCTGCGCGTGGGGTTCATGGTGGTGCCGCGTCCGCTCGTGCCGACGCTGCTGGCCCTTCGCCAGGCCACGGACTTCGGGCCGCCCTACCTGATGGATGGCGCCATGACCGCCTTCATCGCCGACGGCCACCTCAGCCGCCACCTGCGCAGGGCCAGGCGCGCCTACGCGGAACGCCGCGCGCTACTCGGAGTCGAGCTGAGGCGCCAGGCCCCGAGGTCGGTCGCGGTCCTTCCCGCCCAGGCCGGCCTGCACGTGACCGTGCTTGCCTCCCGGGGCGCCGACGACGAGGAGATCGCCGCTCGGGCGGCCGAACGTGGTCTCCTGATCTCGACCCTTCGTCGTACGTACCGCTCCTCGGCGCCGACGCCGGGGATCATCCTCGGCTTCGGGGCCCTCGCGACCGCCGACGTACCGGAGGCGGTCCGCCTTCTCATGGACTGCCTCGAGAGCCGGGGAGGGTAACGGTTCGCCCCCGCGCACGATCGGCCCGCGCCACCGGATGGCCGCGGCCCCTCGCACCGAAACCGGTTACGCTCGCAGCGAGACCGGTCGAGGCGGGTCACGTGCACCGCCCGGCGCTCGACCGCCGAGCCGTCCGGCCGGACTGGTGGCTTGGTGGGGCCGCTACGCCACCGTCCATGAGCGCACGATACCCGGCCGTAGAGCCGGCCCGGCCCCGCTGTTCGGCCGCAGGCGGCCGTGACGGCTGGGCGACCGGACGCAGGCGGAACGGCCGGCGGTGCCCGGCTCGCGTCGACGACCCCGCACCCTTCACCGAGGCCCTCACCGTTGCGTGATGATGTAACGTAGCCAAGACCGACAAACCACCGGGGAGGTGCACCATGTCACGCTTCGTCATCCCTTCGTTCGCGCTCGCGCTCGTCCTCATGCTGGCGGGCTGCGGCGGTCCCGGCGTGGACGCCAGCATCTCGGGCACCCTCGTGTACCCCGGCTCCACGTCGGCCGCTGCGGCGACGCAGGCGCTGCCCATGCTCGGCGGTCCCGGCGGCGACAGCATCGTGCTCGCCAAGCGCAACGATCTACACGCGCACGAGCCGCTGCGCGTCGTGCCGGGCGAGGTGCTCGTTCGCTTCGCGGCCGGCGTGCGCGCGCAAAGCGTCGGCAGTATGGACGTCGGCGGCACCCGTCTCGAGCTGGCGCGCACGGTGGCGATGGGCGCGGCAGGCTACGGGCTGTACCGCGCCGCTGGCCTGGATCAGCGGGGCACCCTGGCCCTCGTCGACGAGGTGCGCGCCAGGCCGGACGTTATCGCGGCCCACCCGAACTGGATCCTCCACGCCCTCAAGGTTCCGAACGACCCCGGTTACGCCGCCCAGTGGCACTACGAGGCGATGAACCTGCCGGCCGCGTGGGACATCGAGGACGGAACGACCAACACGGTGCCCGTGGCCGTGGTGGACACCGGCTTCGTGGCCCACCCCGACCTGGTGGGCAACATCGTCGGCGGGTACGACTTCGTGTCCGACACGGCTAACTCGGGTGACGGCGACGGCCCCGACGCCGACGCCACCGACATGGGCGGTAGGTCGGACTTCCACGGCTCCCACGTGGCGGGCACCATCGCCGCGGTGACCGACAACGCCGACGGCGTGGCGGGCGTGAGCTGGGGAGCCCGGATCGAGGCCGTGCGTGTGCTGGGCACCGATGGCAGCGGGAGCTTCGACGACATCCTGAACGGCGTGTCCTGGGCCGCAGGCGGCAGCGTGCCCGGCGCGCCGAACAACCCCAACCCCGCCTGGGTCATCAACATGAGCCTCGGGGCCGACATCGGGCAGGCGTGCCCGAGCGACATCGGCGCGTTCTTCCAGGACCTGGCCAACGCCGGCGTGATCGTCGTCGTGGCCGCCGGCAACGACGGGCAGGACGCCGCGACCACGTTCCCCGCCAACTGCCCGGGCGTCGTCACGGTCGGTGCCACCGGCCCGCGCAACGAGCGCGCCCCGTACTCGAACTTCGGCAGCGTGGTGGACGTGATGGCCACCGGCGGCGACGTTTCTCAGAGCTTCACGGTGGGCGGTCAGGTCTATCCGGCCGGGGTGCTGAGCACCGTCGCGCAGGACAACGGCAACGGCACGCTGTCCGCCGCGTTCGCCTTCTACCAGGGCACCTCCATGGCCGCGCCGCACATCGCCGGCATCGTCGCGCTGATGCTGTCGCAGGACCCGAGCTTGACGTTCCAGAGCGTACTCTCAGGGCTCGAAGCGGCCGCCACGCCGCTGTCGGCCGGGGCCTGCCATACGAGCTCCGGAGGGGATTGCGGAGCGGGCCTGGTGGACGCGGCGGCCGCGCTGAACGCTGGGGGCGCGGGCGGGGGCACGCCGCCGCCACCGCCTCCCCCGCCACCGCCCACCCAGAACCTCACCACCTACGTCGCGGCGCTGCGCTGCACGAGCGACGCCTGCAGCGACTTCGACCTCGACCAGTCGCAGCTCGTGAGCGTGCAGGTGACGTCCAATACGGTGCCGTTCACGGTGCCGGGGCTGCAGGCCGGCACGTTCGCGGCGGCGGCCTGGCAGGATACCGACGGCGACCAGCAGGTCGACACGGGTGAGCCGTTCGGCGTCTACCAGGCCCTGGGCGGCGACATCGCCATCCGGCTCGGCGCCGGTCAGCAGGTCGACAACGTGCTCATCGTCATGGAGCCGTTGACGAGCGCGCGCGCCGGCACGCCCGCGCCGTCCCCGGCGAAGGCCGCCCTCGAGGCGCTCATGGCGGGAAGGTCGCGGTAGGGAGGGCTGAGGAGCCGCGCCCCCGAGCGGGCGGCCCGCGGTGACGGGGTGCGAGCGCTGGCGCCGGGAACCAGGCATGTAGGCTCGGGGCAGGCACGTAGGGCGGTATCGCGTTCGTTGGCCGAGGTGGTTCATCGCCGTCCGGCCTTCACGCCCCACGCGAACGCGACCGCGCCGAACCCGACGCGTACCTCACGAAGGCTCCCCCCGCCCGCGCTGGGGGGAGCCCCGCTTCCCGAAGCGCGCCGGGCGCGCGCCGGCCTCCCGTTCGGCCCGGGACGCGTGGGAGCTCGCAATGAAGCGCACGTGGACGATCATCGGCGTGAACGACGTGGCTGGTAGCTTCAGGTGGTACCAGTCGCTCTTCGGTCTAGCGCAGACGCGCCCGGCGCATGACGACTTCGGGCAAGTCCGCGACACGGACGGCACGGTCTTGCTCTGCCTTCACGCGTGGGGCGCCCACGGACACCCCTCCTTGCTTGCTCCCGAGCGAGGGGCGCCCGGCAACGGCCTCCTCCTGTTCTTCCTCGTAGACGACTTCGCCGCGGCCCTGCCGAGGGCCCGGGCGCTGGCCCATCGACTCGAAGAGGAACCCCACCTGAACCCGAACACGGCGACGATGGAGTTCTCGCTTCGAGATCCGGATGGGTACCACGTCACGATCAGCGCGCTCCCGGAGGCTTGACGCTCCACCCATCCGAACGCCACGCACGCCCGCCCGAGGCGAAACCATAGCAAGAGTGCTATACATATTCGCAGATCGGGATCGTTTCGCAACGATCGCTGCGGGAGGCGCAATGGAAGGTCATGGACGACATCGCCGGGTGGGGGGGCGCTTCGGCATCGGGATCGTGGGGTTGGGCGAGGGCAAGGGGCTGGCCAAGGGCCTCGAGGGTCACCCCGACCTGCGGGTCGTCGGCGTGTGCGACCTCGACGGACAGCGGGCGCACGGCGTAGCCGCGCGCTACGGCATACCCTTCGCCACCACCGATCTCGACGCGCTGCTGGCGCGTCCCGAGCTCGACATCGTTGCGATCTACACGCCCGATCGCGAGCACCTCGGGCACATCCGTGCCGCCTTCGAGGCGGGCAAGCACGTGGTGTGCACCAAGCCGCTGGTCACGTCGCTGGACGAGGCGCGCGAGGTGCTGGCGCTGGTCGCGCGCTACCCCGAGCTGCGGCTGATGGTGGGGCAGAGCTCCCGCTTCTTCGGCCCGATGCGGCGCCAGCGCGAGGCGCTCGAGCGCGGCGAGCTGGGAGAGCTCCACTTCGCCGAGGCCTCCTATGTGCACGACATGCGTTGGTTCTACGGGGCGCGGCCGTGGGCTCGCGCGGCCGGCGGCCTCGACCTCGTCTTCGGCGGTTGCTCGCACCCCGTGGACCTGCTCCGCTGGCACATGGGCGAGGTGACCGAGGTCAGCGCCTACGGCGACCGCTCGCTGGTGGGCGAGGACGCCGGCTTCGAGGGGCAGGACGTGTTCGTGATCAACCTGCGGTTCGCCGGCGGTCGCCTCGGCAGGGTTCTCGGGCTCTACGGGCTCGAGCAGCCCCACGCCACGCGCCCGTGGATCGAGGTGGCCCTGTACGGGCGCCGCGGCACATCCATCGCGAGCTACCCGCAGCTGCGCACCCTCACGAAGCTGCACGGAGAGAGCGAACGCGTCGAGCACTTCTTCGAGGACACCTACCACTACTTCCAGTTCGAGGGCGTGAACCATCACGCGGGCGAGTTCGTGAACTACCTCGAAGCTTTCGCCGCGGCGCTCGTGCGCGGCGAGACGCCCCAGCCCGACGCGCGCGACGGGGCGGCGACCGTCGCCACCCTCGAGGCGATCCGCGCGTCGATTCGCAGCGGCCGCCCGGAACCGGTGGCGCCCGTGGCGCAGCAGGGGGCCGGATGACCGAGGGCGTCCGCACGCTGCGCTACACCTTCGGCAACCACATGCATTGGGTCGACATGGAGTGGCTCTGGGGCTACCACGTGCTGCCCGGCTCCGTGCGCGACATGCTGCGTTTCTGCGATGCGAGCGGCGCCCGGGGCAACGTCAACTTCGACGGCGTCGGCTTCGAGAAGCTGGCCGTGGAGGACCCCGATGCGTTCGCCCTGCTGCGCGATGCCGTTCGGAGCGGCCAGATCGAGGTGGTCGGAGGCTCCTACGGGCAGCCCTACGGCCTGTTCCACGGGGGCGAGTCGAACGTGCGCCAGCGCGTGTACGGCGTCCGGACCGCGCTACGGTTGTTCGGGGTGCGGCCGCGCACGTTCTGGGAAGAGGAGTTCGACTTCTTCCCGCAGCTACCGCAGATGCTCGTGGGCGTCGGTTACGGCTACGCCTCCCTGTTCTTCCAGTGGACCTGGCATACGCCCGAGGTTCCCCGTGAGGACGCGCCCGCCGTGTGGTGGACCGGCCAGGACGGCAGCCGGCTGCTGACCGCGCCACGGGGCCCGCTCGCCCTGCACCAGTGGCCCGAGGACGTGGACGACGTGCTCTCGCGTCCGCTGCCGGAGGGCCCCGCCACGCCCATCGTGCTGCAGTGGCTCGAGCTGATGCCCTCCCCCGACTGGATGTGCCGCTCGGAGCTGCTCCTGCCGCAACTGGAGCGGCTGGCGGCGCGACCCGACCTCGCGCTGGTATACGGCACGCTGTCCGAGCACCTCGAGGCCCTGCGCGAGCACGCCGTCGAGCGCCGCTACACGCTCGACGACGTGTTCCACGGCGTGAGCCTGGGCAAGAACGGCGACGGCTTCCGGCGCCTCAGCCGCCGAGCAGAGCACGCCCTGCTGGATGCCGAGACGCTCTCGCTCGTGGCCGGGCGCTGGGGCCGGCCGTACCCGAGCTGGGACGTGTACCCCACGTGGGAGCTCGAGGAGGGTTGGCGCGAGCTGCTCGCCGCGCAGCACCACGACAACGACGAGTGCGAGGGGTTGTGTGGCCACGTCGGCGCCGCCAGCTACCACCGCAGCCTCGAGCTGAGCGAGAACGTGGGCCGCCGCACCGTCGAGGCGCTGGCGCGCCGCACCGCCGGCCCGGCGGGGCGCACCGTCGTGGTCAACCCCCTGCCCTGGCGCAGGCCCGCCCTGGTGGCCGCGGCCGACGGCGGGCTGCGCCGCGTCGAGGTGCCGGCCGCCGGCTGGGTGGTGCTGGCGGACGGCGATCCGGACGAACGCGCACCTTCGGGCGCGGCTCCGGCCGTCGAGGCCCTACGCGACGGGAACGCGGTCGTGCTGCGGCGCGGCGCGACCGTCGTCCGCGTCGATGCCGAGCGCGGCGCCGTCACCCTGCTGGAGACCGGCGATGCGCCCGCCGGGGTCGCGCTGCGCGGCGGTGCGTCGCTGCTCGGCGACCTGCGCATGCGGCGCCGGGGGCGCGACGAGCTCTTCGCGCACGTCGAGGTCGAGCTCGTCGTGCCGGACGCCGCCGGAGCGACCGCGGGGTCGCTCGGACCGGCGCCGGCGAGAAAGGCCCGCGCGCTGCAGGGGGTCGGGGCCGCAGCCGCCGGCGGCAAGCCCTTCGTTCGGGTGCGTCGGCGCGGCGCGGACGGCGCCCTCGTCGAGCTGCGGCTCGCCCTGGCGCCGGAGCGCGAGGCGTTGGACGTGCACATCCTCGCATCGGGTCTGCCGCGCCCCGACCCGGGCGTGGCGGGCGCTCTGCGCCTGTGCGTGGGCGACGTGGCTGGTTGCACCCTGCTGCACGACCACCCCTTCGGCGTGAGCGAGATCCGCGCCGCGGGGCGCTATCGGCGCAAGTACCCGAGCGGCGATTGGATGACGTCGCCGCAGTGGTTCGAGGAGGTCGTCGGTCCCTTCACCGCGCTCCACCTCCTGGACCTGGCACGCGAGGACGGCGGTCTGCTGTGGCTGCACGACGGCAGCCAGGCGTTCGTGCGCGAGGGCGACCGGGTCGAGCAGATCCTCACGCTGTACGACCCGTGGGACGAGGACTACTTCGTGGACACGCTCGACGTGCGACTTCGCATCGAGCCGCACGGCGCCGCGTTCGGCCACGCCGAGCGCTGGCGCCGCGCCCAGGAGTTCGAGCGGCCGGTGTCGGTGCTGCACCCGGCGCAGCCCGGGGGCGATCTGCCTACGAGCTACGAGCTGTTGACGTGCGACGCCCCCAACGTGGCCGTCACGGCCGCCTATCGCGAGAGCGAGGAGGCCGGCCCCCGCCTCGTGCGTTACGCCGGGAACGGCCTGGGGCACCCCGTCGTGGTGCGCCTCGTCGAGCTCGAGGGCCGCGCCACCGAGGTGCGGCTGCGCGTGGCGGGCACGGTGGCGCGGGCCTGGCGCACGAACCTGCTGGGCGAGGCCGAGACCGAGCTCGCGCCTCGGGCGCTCGCGCATGGAATCAGCGAGATGGCGGTAGAGCTGCCGCCGTACGCGATCGTGACGATCCTCCTCGACATCGTCGAGGCGCGCAAGCAGGTGCGCGATCTCGACGCCCACCGGCAGGTGTGGGCGCGCGCGCACCAGACGCCGGCGACCGAGGGCGCGACCGCGGACGGCGGGCGCCCGTGACGCGCCGCAGCCTGGCCGGCGGCTGGTCGCTGCGCTTCGAGGACGAGGACGGCTGGCGCGATGTCGCCGTCCCCGGCTGCTGGGAGGACCTCGGGGTGGACAAGGCGCGGGTGGGTCCGGCCTGGTACCGGCGGCGCGTCGAGATGCCCGTCCCTGGGCCCGGGGGGCGCGCCTTCGTGCGCTTCGGGGCCGTGAGCTACCACGCGCGCGTGTTCGTCGAGGGGCGCGAGGTGGGCCGGCACCTGGGCCTGTGGGACGCGTTCACCGTGGAGATCCCCGAGGACCTGCTGGTGCGCGAACAGGTCGAGCTGACGGTGCGCGTCGAGAAGCCCGCGGGGCTCACCGGCGGCCCGGACACTCCGAGCGTGCCCGGCGCGTTCCCCATGAAGGAGACCCTGTCGGGATTCCTGCCGTACGTGTGGGGTCACGTCTTCGGTGGGATCTGGCAGGATGTCGTGCTCGAGACGACGGGGCCGGCCGCGATCACGCGCGCCGACGTGCGCGGCTGGGCCGACGGCCGTGTGCGCGCCGAGCTCGCCGTCGACGGGCCCGTCGCCGCGGTGCGGTTGACGGTGCTCGACCCCGACGGCCGAGACGTGCTCGCGTTGGAGGGGGTGGCGGCCGATGCCGCCCTCCACGCCGCCGCCGGCGCCGACCCGAGCGCCGGCGCCTCCGCGGAGGGGGGACACGAGGGCGCTGCCCGCGCCTGGGTGCTCGAGGGAGAGGCGCGGGCTCCACGCGCCTGGACGCCGGCCGCGCCGCAGCGCTACACGGCGCGCGTCGAGGCCCTGCTGGACGACGGCGGCGCCAGCGACGTGCGCGAGGTGCGCTTCGGCCTTCGCACCCTGAGTGTCGACGGCACCCGCCTGCAGCTCGCGGGCGAGCCCGTGTACCCCCGCATGGCACTGTCGTGGGGGTGGTACTTCGACCACCTCGACGCCAACCCCGGGCCCGGCGAGGTGCGCCGCGACCTCGAGCGCCTGCGCGCGCTCGGCTTCAACGGCGTGAAGCTGTGCCTGTGGGTGCCGCCCGAGTACTACCTCGATCTGTGCGACGAGCTCGGCATGCTCGTGTGGCTCGAGCTCCCCATGTGGCTGCCCGAGCCCTCCGCCTTCTTCCTGCGCCAGACGCCGATCGAGTACGAGCGCATCGTGCGCCAGGTGCGACACCACCCGAGCGTGGTGCTCTACACCCTCGGGTGCGAGCTCGACAGCAAGGCGGGCGCCGAGCTGCTCGAGCCGCTCTTCCGGAACGTCAAGGAGCTGGTGGGCGACGCGCTCGTGCGCGACAACAGCGGCTCGGGCGAAGCCTACGGGGGCCTGCTCGACGAGTTCGCCGAGTTCCGCGATTACCACTTCTACGCCGAGCTGCCCGAGTTCGAGCCCCTGCTGGACTACTTCGATCCAGGCTGGCGCGAGCCGCAGCCCTTCCTCTTCGGAGAGTACGCGGACTCCGACGCGTTCCGCGACCAGCGCAGGGCGCTCGAGCACTTCGGCGGCGAGCCGTGGTGGATGCGCGAAGACCCGGTCCTCAACCCGCAGGGCGCGCGCTGGCAGTACGACGCCGTCCATCTCGTCCGGCGCGTGCGCGAGGCGGGCTTGTGGGAGCGCCAGGAGCAGCTGGCGGAGGTGGGCCGGCGCCAGTCGCTGCTGCACCGCAAGGCCACCGTCGAGGCGACGCGGGCGCGTCCCGGCACCTCGGGGTACGTCATCACCGGTGAGCGCGACACCCCCATCAGCACGGCCGGCATGTGGGACTACGACGGCGTCCTCAAGTTCGATCCGCAGGACTTCCGCGCCTTCAACGACGATCTGGTCGTGCTGAGCGCGTTCGATCGGCGGCGCCGGTGGCACGCCGGCGGCGACCGGCCCGCGCGCTTCGAGCGCTGGTGCGTGGGAGCGGACCGGCCCGTGCGTGTACACCTGCTGGCCTCCCACTTCGGTACCGAGCGCGGCACCGCCACGGTGCGCTGGTCGGTGGTCGACGAGGGGGGCGCCGAGCTGGCGGCCGGTTACGGGGACACGGCGCTCGAGCCCGGCGCGCTGCGCCGCGTCGGCCTGGCCACCTGGCGGGCTCCCACGCTCGCGTCGCCCGCGCGTCTGGAGCTGCGCGCCGAGGTGGAGGTGGGCGGGAGGCGCGCGCGCAACGCGTGGTCCGTGTGGGTCTTTCCGCGGCGCCCCCTGCCGGCGTTCAGGCTGCACGACCCGCTCGGCTACCTGCCCTTCCTCGAGGGCGTCGCGGCGCCCGAGGAGGCGGGGGCCCCACTCGTGGCGACCGCGTGGGACGCGGCCGTGCGCGCCTACTGCGACGCCGGCGGTCGGGCCGTCGTGGTGTTGCCCCACCCCGGCCCGCCGAGCCCGGCGGTCCTGGTGCCCATGCCGTTCTGGCGCGAGGGCGTGAAGCTGCTCGAGCCGCACCGCGCCTGGGGCGACTTCCCACATCGCGGTTTCGCGGAGCTGCAGTTCTACGGCATGACGCCCGACCACGCCCTGGCACGCGATCCGATGCCGGGTTGGGAGCCGGTGCTGAGGCGGGTCGACGCGCGCACGGCGGCGGTGCACGACTACGCCGGGGTGGCCCCCGTGGGTGCCGGAGCCGCGCTCGTGACGACCCTGCGCCTCGGCGGGGGGTTGGGCGATCAGCCGGTCGGGATCGAGCGCAACCCCGCGGCGCTGCACCTCCTCGGGTGCTTCCTGGCGGCCGTGGCGTCGGGCGGCTGATCGCGCGCGGGGACCGCGCGGCCGGTCGCAGATGGAGGTCCGCCCCGCGCGCGGGCGCCGCACCGCCGGCGGCCCCTCAGCCCGCGGGGACCGCGCTCGCCAGCCGCAGCCTCGGCCCGTCCGGGCTCGGCTCCAGCGCGACCTCGCGCCCGTCGACGCTGACGCGTGCCGCCCCGCGCACGACCTCCACGTCGACGATGTGGCCGCGTAGGTGCACGCCGCTCAGCGCCACGCGCTCGAGCCCGAACGGGAACGGATCCACCAGCGCGCCCTCGGCGTCCGGCCGCAACCCCACCACGTACTTCACGAGGAGGTCGTTCACCCACGAGTGCATGTAGTCGTCGATGCCGCGGTAGGCGCTCGGCGTCCCGGTCAGCGGGTTGTAGTGCTCGAAGCTGTTGGGTCGCTTCGGGTCGCCGTCGAAGGCCATCATCGCAACGAAGCGCGAGATCAGGTGGGCGGTGGATTCCCGCAGCGACGGGTCGAGCCCCGAGGCGCGCGCCAGCGCCTCGACCACGTGGCTGTTCGTCATCGGCCACGTGCGCCCGTTCCAGGGGCAGTTGGTGCGCTTCCCTCGCCAGGCCGGCGCGGCGGAGAACTCGGGATCGGTGAGCGGGCTCGCCGGGACGGGAAACGGCGTCCAGAAGACGTCGGGATCGAGCAGGTGGCGCCGGATCGAGACGAGGTGGCGCTCCTCGGCGATGTCCGTGGCGAAAGGGTAGAACGACAGCGCGAACACGAGCTGCGAGCGGCGAAGATCGGGGTCGCAATCGACGAACGCCTCGATCTCCGGGTTCCACGCCAGCCGGCGGATGGCGTCGCGCGTGGCGTCCGCGCGCTCGTCCCACGCCGCCTCCTCGCCGCGGCCGAGGATGCGGCTCATCTCGGCCAGGGCCCGCTCGAGCGCGTACACGTAGACGCTCGCGTCGATCCCCTTCAAACGCCTCTTCATCGGCTTCCACTCGTCGGCGGTGTCGTCGACCCAGACGTAGCGGCTCATGTACTCCTGCCCCGACTCCCACTGGTTGACGTGGTCGTAGAGGTGCGAGCCCTGCGCGTCGCGCTCGCGGTAGAAGTGGCCGGCGTAGCGCGTCAGGCCCTCGTAGGCGCGCGCCAGCGCTTCGCGGTCCGGGTGGACGCGGTACACGTCCAGCACGCGCGTGCCCCAGTCGGCGTGGTAGATGCCGGAGGGGGCCACGTGGTCGAGGTGGACGTGGTTGGGCAGCGATCCGTCCGCACGCTGGTTGTCCAGGAAGGTGAGCAGCGAGCCCCACGCCAATGTCCCGTCGGCCATCCAGCGGGTCTCCAGCATGTGGCACGGCGCCGAGTAGGCGATGGGAACGCGGAAGTAATCGATCCCCTCGGCCACCGCCGGGTGGCGGTAGTTGCCGGCGGCCGGCGCGATCGTGTTGAGGCGCAGTCCGTACCAGCGGTACCACCAGGCCGTGTCGAGGCGTTCGTCGCCGGAGGAGAAGCGCGGCAGGGCAGCGAAGTACGCCCGCCAGGCGGCGGTGCTGGCGGCGACCGGGTCGCCCGCCAGCGCCTCGGCCAGGGCGGCATCGGCGCCTGCGTCGCTCAGCCCCACGCCCGCGGCCGCGATCACCCGAACCGTCTCGCCGGGCGCCACGCGCACGGGGCGCTCGACCGCCGCGTACAGCAGTCCGTTGCGGTTCACGCCGGTGAGCGCGACGCGCTTCGCGAGGCCATCGCGCCCGAGCGACTCGCGGAAGGGCGTGAGGGCGTAGTGCGGTTGGTTGGCGGTGGCCTCGGACAGCTCGATCGAAGCCGACCGCGCCTCCTGCATCCCGAGCGCCAGGCTCAGGTCGCGCCGCGATCCGCGCAGCCCCTCGACCTCGCGCCGCAGGCGCGCGCCGCCGCCCGTCAGCTCGGCGCCGCGCAGCGTCTCGTCGCGCACGGGCTGAGCCGTCCACGCGACGACCCGGAGCGCGGCCGGTACGCTCCCCAGGGCCCGCAGCTCGAGCACGCACGAGGCGGCGTCGGCCGGCCCGACGCAGCGCAACTCGCGCACGGCGAGGCCCGGGGCGCGGTACTCGATCTCGAGCCGATCGGGCCGCCAGCGGCGGCGTTCGGCGCGCAGCGGCACCTCGCGGCCGCGCTCGTCGACCAGCGTGAGCGTGAACAGCGGCTCGAGCGCGAAGTGCAGGAAGTGCGTCCGGTCGGCGAAGCCGGGGGTGTCGAGCCAGACGGGGAAGGGGGGCGCGTACAGCAGCGCCGGGGCGCCACCGAGGTACCACTTGTCGTCGCGGGCGAGGATCTCGAGCACGTCGGGCGAGCGCTCGTCCATGGCGTCAGGAACCTCTCTCGGGGCGTGCGCCGCCCCGCGGTCCGCCCGGGGCCCGGCTCGCGTCCTCCGCGCGTTCGGCGCACCGCAGCAGCACGCGCGCACCGGGCTCGAGCCGGAAGCGGTGGCCGCCGTGGCTCGCGCCTCCGGAACCTCGTCCCGCGCCGTCGAGGCTCGTCCAGCGCCGATTCCCGCGGTCGGTCAGCCGCAGCTCGAGCCCGTCGCCTTCGGCGTCGAGGGCGAGCTCCACGTCGATGCGGCCCCCCTGCCACGGCAGGTTTCGCACACGGTAGCGCCGTCCGGGGACCCGCAACGCCTCCGGCAGGGCGGGACGCAGCTCGAGCGCGTCGTCGTGCGGGCGGAACCCGAGCAGCACGCGCACGAGCAGGTGCACCCCGAAGGCGCCCCAGCCGTAGCCCTCGGCGCCGCAGCGGCCGTCGACCCCCCAGTACTCGCACGTGACCCCGGGCAGCGGCGCGCCGGGCGCAGCCTCGCGGCGATCCCACGTGCTCCAGGCGCGTTCGACCGTCGCGTGCGCTATGGCCGCCGCGACCGCCGGCCGATCGGCGGCCAGCGCCGCGTCGACCGCCGTCCACACGAACATGGGCCACAGGTACGGCTGCTCGTCGAGCCGCTCGATGCGGCCGATCAGCGCCTCGATCCGCGCCGAGGGCGCCAACTCCAGGGCGACGGGCGCGAGCTGCATCACGTCCCACTCGTCCGAGAAGCCGACCCGTGCGTCGAAGTCGCGGTACGCGCCGGCGTGCCACAGGGCCTCGGTGCGGTCGCGGAAGTCGCGCCCCAGCGCCTCCCACGTGGCGGCCCCGTCGTGCAGCTCGAGCTCGCGTGCGAACGCCGCCATGGTGCGGCACGCGCTCGCCATGGCGGCTTGCAGGTCGACGGGCCGCACGACGCGGATGGTCGACCCGCCTCCCTCCTTCTGCGGACCGAAGCGGGCGCTGAGGTCCTGCCCCGACTCCCACGAGTTGTCGTACACCAGGTAGCCCTCGTCGTCGCTGCGCTCGTCGAGCCACCAGCGCAGGAACCTCTCCAGGGCGGGGTAGAGGGCGGCCAGCCACGCGCGGTCGGGTCGCAGGCGGTGGAGCTGCCGCGCGACCTCGAGGGGGTAACCCCACTCTGGAGCCGTGCCGCAGGCCGATCCGTTGGCGCCGAGCATGTTGTAGCTGCCGTCCTCGCGCGAGCAGGGGACGTTGGGCGCCGGGGCGTCGAGGAAGGTGCCGAGGAGCAGCCGCTGCGCCAGCTCCGGGTCGGCGTAGCCGAGCAGCAGAGCGTCGATGGCCGCCTCGGCCAGCACCGCGCGCGGCGCGTGGATCTGCATGGCGTCCCACACGTGCCCGTAGATGCCGATGGGCGCCCGCACCATCATCCGCAGCGTCTCCAGGTCGGTGGCGAAGCCGCGGCGCCAGGCATCGGGCCAATCGCCCTCGAGCCGCGGGGCGCCCTGCCAGAAGCGCTCGTCGGCGGCGGTGGCGTCGGCCAGCGCCTCGTGCCGCAGGCGCCACGCCTCGCGGGCGCGGGCGGCCGCCAGGTCGCGCCGGACGTCACGCGCCATCACCAGATCGTGACGGACCGACGCGCCGGGAGCGAGCCGCAGGTCGTGCGCCAGGATCGCGCTCAGGGCCACGGTCTCGCCCCGGTGGCCGGTCACGACCGCGTGGTCGCCGTTGGTCATCTGCGGGGTGCGGAGGGCCTCGACCGGCGGCGCAGCCGCCACCGCGCGCGCGGCGGCGTCCTCGTCGCTCGGGCGCCCGCTCGCGAAGGGTGCCCAGGCGCCCACGGCGTCGCCGGGCCGCTCGCCGAGCAGCGCGAAGGCCTCACCGTCCTCGAACCCCTGCACGACGAGCGTTTCGCCTTCGGCGCGGCACACCAGGCCCGACTCTCCCCACACGCCGGCGGCGCCCAGGTGCCGGGCGTGGCGCGCCAGCGCGGCCACCCGCACGCGCCGCTCGCCGCCCGCGGGGTTGCCGATCTCGAGGCGACAGGCCAGCGCGTGCTCGCCCACCCGGTGGAAGGTGGCGCTCACGGCCAGGCCGAGCGCGTCGAAGCGGTAGCGCAACCGGTTGCAGGTGTGCACCTCGGCGTGCAGGTCGACCAAGCCGACGCGCTCCGCGCTCCCACCGTCGTCGTCGACCAGGGCCACCTCGAACGCGCAGCGGTAGACCTCGCGGAAGCCGTACCCGCGCGCGAGCGCCGGGTAGTGCCAGGCGACACCGATCCCCTCGGACGAGCGGATCACCCCGCTCGGGTTCAGATTGCGCGTGTGGAACGGGTTGTCGAGGTAGCCATGCGGGGTGAACCGGTCGTGCGGGACGAAGCTCACCCCTTCACCCCCGACAGCGCGATCCCCTCCACGAAGTAGCGTTGCGTGAACAGGTACACGACGATCACCGGCATCATCACCACCACGGCGGCCGCCATCAACAGGGGCCAGTTGGGCTGCACGAACTGCGGGACGGAGGAGTTGAAGTAGGCCAACCCCAGCTCGAGGGTGCGCAACCTCTCCTCGCGCACGATGAGCAGTGGCCACAACAGGTCGGTCCAGGTGCCCAGGAAGGCGAAGACGCCCAGCGTCGCGAGCGCGGGCCCGTTGAGCGGAAGGAAGATGCGCGCGTAGATCCCCCACTCGGTGGCGCCGTCGATGCGGGCGGCGTCGCTCAGCTCCTCGGGGATGGTCAGGAACGACTGGCGCAGCAGGAAGATGCCGTACGCGCTCGCCAGCCCCGGGGCGATGAGCCCCCAGTAGGTATTGACCCACCCCAGCTTGTACACGATGAGGTAGAGCGGGATGAGGGTGATCTGGAACGGAACCATCATGGTGGCCAGGTAGAACAGGAAGATCGTCTCGCGCCCCATGAACTTCAGGCGGGCGAAGGCGTAGGCGGCCATGGACGAGATGAGCAGCTGCCCGACGACCACCACCACCGTCACGAAGACCGTGTTCAGGAAGTAGCGGCCGAACGGCACCAACGTGAACAGCTGCGTGTAGTTCTCCCAGTGCAGCCGGTCCGGCAGCAGCGTGGGCGGGTAGGCGAACGCCTCCTGCTGCGTCTTCACGCTCGTCAGCAGCATCCAGAGGAAGGGAGCGAGCATCAGCAGGGCGATGGCCAGCAGCGCCGAGAAGCCCAGGATGCGCAGCGGCGCGGCGTACGGGTTGCGGCGGGCGACGGGCGCCGTCTTCATGCGGCGCGCGCGCGGACATCAGGCGCTCCCGTACGTGCGCCCGACCGACCGCCGCATGTACACCAGCTGGATGATCGTCGCGATGAAGATGAACGCGAACAACACCCAGGCGAGGGCGGAGGCGTAGCCGAAGTCGAAGTTGACGAACGCGCGCTGGTAGATGCGGTACACGGCCACGTCGGTGCTCCCGAGCGGGCCGCCCTTCGTCATGACGAACACGGGCGTGAACACCTGGAAGCTCCCGATGACCCCGGTGATGAGCAGGAAGAAGGTCGTCGGCGCCAGCAGGGGAAGCGTCACGTAGCGCAGCCGTTGCCAGCCGTTGGCGCCGTCGACGGTGGCCGCCTCGTAGAGGTCCCGCGGGATGGACTGCAGGCCCGCGAGCCAGATGATCATCTGGAAGCCGGCACCCTTCCACGTCGCGATCAAGATCAGGCCCAGCATCGCCGTGTGGGGGTTGTTGAGCCAGTCGGGCCCGTGGATGCCGACGAGCGACAGGGCGTAGTTGACGAGACCGATGTTGCCATCGAGCAGCCACAGCCACACCACCGACACGGCCACCCACGAGGTGATGACAGGGATGAAGAACATAGCGCGGAACAGATAGATGCCGGGGATCCGGAGGTTCATCACCAGCGCGATGAGAAGGCTCACGGCCATCCCCAGCGGCACCGACACGAAGGTGTAGTAGAGCGTGTTCAGGACAGCGTTCCACCAGCGCGTGTCGCCGATCATGAAGCGGTAGTTGTCGAGCCCGACGAACGGGATGTGGTTGGTGATGATGCCGCGCCAGTCGTGGAAGCTGAGCCACAGGCTGAAGCCGAGCGGTATGAGGAAGAAGATGGCCAGGTGCACGAACGACGGGAAGATGAACAGGTAGCCTTCCCGCTGGTTCCAGCGGCCCCAGAAGCGCCGCCACAGGTTCTGCCGGCGGGGGCGAGGCGCCGGCGGTCGGCCGGAATCGATGGATGAGGGGGTGGTCATGGCGTCCGCATCGTCTTCGGTCCGGCCGCGCCGCGCGTGCCGGGGCCGAACGAGGTCGGCCCCGGCACGTCGCCGCGTCGGGCGCGGCGCTCAGACCGTCAGCGCGAGAGCTCCCGGTTGATCTCGCGCACCGCGTCGGCGACCTCGCTCTTCACGTCGCCGCCGTTGAGGATGCGCTCCATCATGGAGTCGAGGATGGTCTCGACCGCCGGGTAGTTGGCGTACACGGCGCCGTAAGGCGGGCGCGCGTACTTGACCTGGTCGAAGAAGCTCTGCTCGACGTCGGGTTGCGGGGCGTCGCCTATGGCGGCCTGCGCGACCGCCTGGTTGCCGGAGATGGCGACACCCGTCAGCGCCTTGGTGTCCTGGTAGCCCTTGCTGGTTGCGGCGTCGACGAACTTGCAGGCCGCTGCGAGCTTGTCCTGGGCGATGTTGGCCGGGATCACGAAACCCGACTCGTAGATGACCGTGGAGGGCTCCGTCTTGTACGGGTTGCCCATCACGGCGACCTTGTCGGGGCTGTAGTTGCTGTTGCTGCGGAGCCCCACGAGCTCCCAGTGGCCGCGCGGGAAGATGGCCACCTTGCCCTGCAGGAAGAGATCGAGGAAGCCCACGTTGGTCTGGAGGGCGTCCAGCGCGCTGGGGGTGGGCGACACGTGGTACTTGATCATGAGGTCGCGCAGGAACGTGATGGCTTCGATGCTGGCGTCTGAGTCGAGGTAGCCGCTGGCGGTGGTGCCGTCGGGGGAGATCACGTCGCCGCCGTTGCTCCAGACCCAGTAGATCCACTCGAAGGTGTACTGGCGGACACGGAAGCCGTACTGGTCGACGTTGTTCGGGTCGAAGTCGGACGACTGGGCGTTGTTGCCGTTCTTGTCGACCGTGAGCTTCTGGGTCAGGTCGAGGAACTCGTCCCAGGTGAGGTTGGCCTTGTCGGGAACGGGCACGCCGGCCTTGGCGAAGGCCTGCGGGTTGTAGTACATCACCATCGGGGTGAAGTCGTTCGGGACGCCGATGGTCTCGCCGGAGGCGAGCGACTGGTGGAGCTTCAGGACGGTGGGGAAGAAGCGGTCGAAGTCGAAGCCGGGGTCGGCCTGCTGGCACTTGCTCATGTCGAGCAGCTGGCCGGATTGGGCGATCTTGGCGAGGGTCGAGCCGTCCTGGCTCCACACGGCGGGGGCGGACCCGGAGGCGAGCGCCGTCAGGATGTAGGTGTCGAAGTCCGGCGGGCTCTCGAGCGCGTTGATCTTGATGCCGGGGTTGTCCGCCTCGAACTTCGCGATGAATGACTGGTACGCCTTGTCGAGGTCGGTGCCGACCTCGTTCGGGGGGACCTTGAAGCCGATGACGTCGAGCGTGACCTGGGCGGCGGCCACGCCGAGGGTGGCGAGCAGGGCGAGAGCGGCGAGCAAGCGGAGTCTCATGCGGTACCTCCAGGGGGAGCGAGCGGCGTGATGCGACGGGATCCTTCGACTGCTCAGCGCGCAACCACCTCCTTGGGTGGGCCATCGGCTCCGTCCGAGCGAGCGAGCTCGTCGTAGGCGATGCGCAGGACCAGATCCTGCTCGTAGTTGCCGAAGCTCGCACCGAAGAGCGTGACGCCGCCGGCGTTGCGCGCGTCTCGCTTGTTGCCCAGGCGGACGCGCAGCGGGCCGTGTTCGAGGGCGAGGGCCTCGATCGTGACGTTCGACAGCTTGACGCCGTCGACGTAGGAGCCGCGGCGGTCGATGCTCCAGTTCTTGAGCAGGCCGAACTGGGAGTAGCGATCCTGCCACCAGCTCGGGTTGAGCCGGCCGCGCTCGCCGCCGAAGTCGCCGGGCGAGGTCCAGGTCCCGATCTCGACGCCGTTGACCCACAGGGTGATGTCGGAGGCCCAGTGGTTGTCCCACCCCGCCACCTCGCTGCAGATCTCGGCGGACAGGTCGAGCCTGCGCGGGTGGGTGCGGGGCGGGAGCGACCGGGGGAAGGTGTACTCGATCCACCCGCGCGCGAACCACAGGATCTCGGCCTTCATGCGCTCGGGGAAGCGGAACGCCTCGGCGTCGTCCAGCAGCCCGATGATCGAGCCGGCGTGGGCGAGCCCGCAGGTGGGTGCCACCTCGTGACCGGTGAAGCCGCCCAGCGGCATGGTCAGCTCGACCGCGGGCTCGCGCACCGGCTCGGCCTCGGGCGTCAGCACCAGCACGATCTCGTCGTAGAGGCTCGAGCACGCCTTCTGCGTCCCGCGCTGGCCGGGCTTGAAGTTGGTGACGATGAGGCCCGCCTCCTCCAGGCGCTGGACGTGGCCCGACACGGTCGGTTGCGCCACGTGGAGCTCGTCGGAGATCTGCTGGATGTTGAGGATGTTGTCCCCGATCAGCTCCAGGATGGTGAGACGCTTCTCGGAGGCCAGTGCGCGCAGGTATTCGAAGGCCTCTGGGCCGGAGATCTTCAGCGTGCGTCGTCGCACGGGCGGCCTCCACTCCACGGTTCCGCTGCGAATGTATAGCTAACCTACTAAGCAATTCGAAAGATGTCAATGCTTTGACGGACCGCCCCGTACACCCGCGGGCCCCGCAGGCGGGACGACGCCCCCCTGCGCGGTAGAGGGACCCTCCGTTGCGCCGCCTCGGCACGGCCCGCACGGTTCGCTACGCCGGGCGCGCGCCTCGCCACCGGCGCCGGGAGCGCGCCACGCCACCGACGCCGGGAGCGCGCCTCGCCACCGGCGTCCGGCGCGCGCCTCACCGGCTCCGCAGGTAGGCCCGCAGGCTCTCGAGGTCGGTACGCGGACGTCGTGCCTCGACCGGCGGCAGGGAGGGGAGAGCGTCCGCGATGGGAGCCTGGTACCAGTACGCCACGGAGCTCACGTCGTCGGCGTGGCAGTTCGCGTGGCCGTGCTCGATCGTCACGCGCAGCGCCCGCTCGAAGCCCACGGGGTCCGGAACGTGGAAGCGCACCATGCTCCACTTGCCGGCGTAGTCGAGCGTCTCCCGGTCGCGCACGCCGGCGAGCGTGACGGCGTGGAACGGGGCGGCCTGGGCGTGGGCCGGATAACCCCAGGCGGCACAGAAGTAGTCCTCGGTCCCCGTCCCGTGCAAGGTGGGCGGCCAGGCGTCGTTCGCGCCAGGCGCGCTCTCGGGCCGAGGGGGCGCCCCCAGCCCCGGCCGTCCGTCGATGAAGATCATGTCGTCGCCCTCGCCGAACCAGCCGCCCCCGCGGATGGGGTTGAGGTGGTCCACCGACAAGGTGCAGCCCACGTAGTGGCCGCGGCCGCGCGTGTCCAGCAGGACGTAGTTGCCGGCACCATCGAGGTTGGCGCGCGCGCTCACCGTCTCCCAGTCGGCGTCGTCGGCGGAGAGGTCGATCTCGGCCACGGTGGGCCGCTCCTGGCGGTAGTGGGCGTGGAACCGAAGGTCCCCCGCCGGCGCCTCGTCGAGCTCCTCGAAGTCGACGTAGTAGTACAGGTGCGAGACCGGCTCGCTCCCCTCGTTCGTCACGCTGACGCGCGCGCCGGCGCCGAACGGCATGGCGAACCAGCAGTTGAAGGCCGCCAGGTTGAGCTCCAGCGCGTGCCCGCCCGTCACCACGCTGAAGGGCAGGGTGGCGTACGGGGCCACGCGGGCGTGCCCCAGGCCGAAGAAGTCGCCCAGAGGAGCCTCGACCGACGCGTGCGGCGCCCCGTCCCAATGCATGCGCAGCACGAGCTCCCGGGGGTAGGCGGGGCTGCCCGGATTCACCGTCAGCCACAGGTGGCGGATCACCCCGGCGCCGCCCACGTCGAGCAGCACGTGCTCGGCGCCCGGCGCAAGGCCGACGTTGTCGGCGTTCGCCCCGCTGCGGTCCCAGCTCGAGCCGCGAAGGCGCCTCCCGGCACGCGGATGGATCAGGTCTTCCAGCGTCATGGTCCCTCCCCGGGCGTTCCCGCCCTCGTTTGGATCGATCTTGTTCTATGGTAATCAGCGAACGACGATGGAGTTGGAGGTGGAACGTGCCGGAACCTCGTGCGTTGATCGTCCAGGGTGGCTGGTCGGGCCATGAGCCGGGTGCCTGCGCGGAGCTCGTGGCCCGCGAGCTCCGCACGGTGGGTCTCGAGGTCCTCGTCGAGGACGACCTCGCCGCCCTCGACGAGGATCTTACGCGCTTCGCGCTCATCGTGCCCGCCTGGACCAAGGGCGAGCTGACCGAGGAACGCGAGGGAGCGCTCGTGCGCGCCGTCGAGGGGGGCGTGGGGCTCGGTGGCTGGCACGGCGGCATCGCCGACGCCTTCCGGGACAGCCTGCCGTTCAAGCTTATGGTGGGCGGTCAGTTCGTCGCCCACCCGGGCGGCTGGCGCAGCTACCGCGTGGACGTGGCGGCGGATCATCCCGTGGTGCGCGGCCTCGAGGGGTTCGCGTTCGAGTCCGAGCAGTACTACGTGCACGTCGATCCGTCGGTCACGGTGCTGGCCACGACGACCTTCGACGGCAGCGTCCTGCCGTGGCTGGACGGCGTGGTGATGCCGGTGGCCTGGGTGCGCCGCTGGGGCGCCGGCCGCGTCTTCGCCAGCACGCTCGGTCACGGCGCGGCCGACCTCGCGACGCCGGAGGCGTTGGCCCTGACGCGCCGCGGGCTGGCGTGGGCGGCGGGGATGCTGGCGTGACCGGCGGGTACCGTCCGGCGCCCCCTGGGAGGGTTCGCGTCGGCGTCGTCGGCTGCGGGATGATCAGCGCCGTCTACCTCCGCAACCTCGTGGGCGACCCCCGTCTGGAGGTGGTGGCGTGCGCCGATCTGGATGCGGCGCGCGCGAGCGAACGCGCGCGCGAGTTCGGCGTGCCCGACGTCCTCGACGTCGACACCCTGGTGGCGCGCGACGACATCGACCTCGTCCTCGACCTCACCGTTCCGTCGGCCCACGCCGACGTCAACCGCCGCGTACTGGAGGCCGGGAAGGCGCTGTACAGCGAGAAGCCGCTCGCCCTCGGAGGCGAGGCGGCGTGGGGGCTCGTGCATCTCGCGAGCGCGCGCGGGGTGCCGCTCGGTTGCGCCCCGGACACGCCGCTCGGTCCCGGCTTCGCGGCCGTCCGGCGCCTGCTGGACGAGGGCGCCGTCGGGCGGCCGCATGCCGCCGCGGCCCACATGCTGAGCGCGGGCGTCGAGCGCTGGCATCCGGCGCCCGAACCGTGGTACATGCCGGGCGGCGGCCCCCTGTTCGACATGGGCCCCTACTACCTGAGCGTCCTGTGCACGCTGCTCGGCAACGTCGAGCGGGTGAGCGCCGAGGCGGGCGCCGCCTTCGCCGAGCGCACGGTGGGCGCCGGACCGCGAGCAGGCAGCGTGGTCGAGGTGGCCACTCCGACGCACGTGGCGGGCGTCCTGCGGTTCGCGTCGGGCGCCCTCGCCACGCTCGTGACCAGCTTCGACGTGGCCGGTACGCGGCTCGCCCCGATCGAGCTGTACGCGACCGCGGGCACCGTCGCGGTCCCCGATCCCAACTTCTACGGCGGTCCGGTGGCGTTCAAGGGCAGGTCGGGCGATTGGAACGAGGTGGAGGTCGCCGAACCGGTTCCCGCCAACCAGCGGGGGCTGGGCGTGAGCGACCTCGTCGACGCCTGGCGCGAGGGGCGCGAGCCGCGCGCATCCGGGCGCCTCGCCGCCCACGTGGTGTCGGTGATGGAGGCGATGCTGCTCGCCGCCGAGCGCGGTGCATCCGTGACGCTGGCCTGAGCGGCCCGGGCCGGGATCGCGTCACCGTTTCGCGACGCGTCGGACCCTCGCGGGCGGAGGGTCGGCGGCACCCGACGCTCAGGACTCGACCTTGTGCACGTCGCACAGGTAGGCACGGTGCGGCACCGATGCGCTGACGGGGTCGGTCACGTCGTCGCCGATGATCAGGTTGAGGTTGGCTCCCTCGGGCCCGAAAGGATCGTAGCCGGGCGCGCCGATCGCCTCGCAGCCCTGCCACCAGCCGTGCTGCGCGCATACCACGTCGGGCAGGAGGCTGGCGTCGAGGCGGGCGCGCGCCCGCACGCTCCCCTTGGGGGTGGCGATCGCTACCCAGTCGCCGTCGGCGATGCCGCGCGAGGCGGCGACCGAGGGGTGCAGCTCCACCTCGGGCTCGAGCGCGAGCCGCCGGAGGCTCGGCAGCGCGCGATGCTGGGACTCGCAGAACAGCGTGTGCTTCGCGCACGTGAGCACCAGCGGGAAGCGGCCGGACAGGTCGGGGCGCGCGCGCGGGCTCATGGGCGGCGGCTCGTGCGTCGGGAGGGGCGGGTGGCCGTGCTCCAGCATCGTCTGCGAGTACAGCTCGATGCGGCGGCTGGGCGTGGCGAAGGCGCGCGCCGTTCCTCCTTCCCGCTCCGCGTACTTGCGGTAGCGGGTCGCCAGCGGCAGATCGATGCCGCCCGGCGCCGCACGCAGCTGCTCGAGCGTCACCCCCGACGTGCGCAACCGCTGCCGCTGACCCTCGTCCACGTCGCCCTGCCAGAAGTGCTCGCCCAGGCCGAGCGCCGTCGCCAGCGAGAACACGATCTGCGTGTCCGAGCGCGCCTCACCCCGCGGCGGGACGACGGCGGGCCTCAGCTGCACGCGCCGCTGGGCGTCCGCGCTGCTCACGAACCCGAGCTTGAGGGCCTCGGTCTCGAACGCGCTCGCCACAGGCAGGACGATGTCGGCCATCGCCGCTGTCGGCGTCATGAACAGGTCCGCGTGGACGGAGAAGTCGAGGGCGGCCAGGGCGCGACGTCCGCGCGCGCCGTCGGCGTGCGACAGCAGCACGTTGTGGCCGAAGCCGACGAGGCCGCGCACCGGGTAGGGCTCGCCGTCGAGGATCGCCCGGTACAGGTCGCGGGTGTTGACGTGCCCGAACCGCGCGGGTCCCAGCGGCCGTTGTTCCAGGCCCAGCGCCGGCCGCGCCGGCCGCGGGACGTCGGGGCTCAGGTCTCCCTCCGCTGGCGCTGCGAACAGGACGTTGCCGCCCGGAGCGTCGAGGCTGCCCGTGAGCGCGTACACCTGTGCGATGGCCCGGGCGATGGCGGTGGCGCCGGCCTGCATCTCGACGCCGCTCCACGCGTAGTAGGCGGTGGGTCGCGCCTCCCACAGCAGGCGGGCGGCTTCCTCGACCCGGGATGCGGCAACCCCGGTCGCGGCCTCGACGGCGTCGCCCGCGTATCGGGCGCAGGCGTCGGCGACGAGCTGGAAGACGGGGGTGCAGGCGACGGCACCGTGGAGCGTCGGCACGCGGTAGCGGCCGAGGAGGGACCCGTCGGACGCGTCGTCGCCGGCATCGAGCGCAACCGGACCGCCCGCCGCATCGCCCCACGCTACGAAGCGCTCGGGGCTCCCGCCTACGCGCAGGTCGGCCTCCGTCAGGCGCCGGCCGTCGTCATCGCGCACCAGCAGCGGTCCGTCGGTCCAGGAGCGCACGAAGTCGCGGTCGAACCAATCGTGCGCGATCATCGCGTGGGCGAGGCCGAGCGCCAGCGCGGCGTCGGTGCCCGGGCGCACCTGCAGCCACACGTCGGCCCGCCTGGCGGGCGCCGTCGCGCGCGGATCCACCACGATGAGGCGCGCGCCGCGCTTCGTGGCGCGCACCACATCGCTCGCGTGCGTCAGACGCGCGAGGTTGGGGTTGTACCCCCAGAGCACGATGCAGCCGGCGTTCTCGATGTCGGGCATGTAGGCGCCGGGTACGGAGGCGCCGAAGGTGTAGCGCGTGGCGCCGTACCGGCCCCAACCGCAAAGCTCGGTGGAGTAGCACAGGTTTGGCGTACCGTACGCGGCCATCAGCCGGCCGATCCAGTGCAGGCTGTCGTCGAGCGCCGACGTCGACGGCGAGGCGGCGCTGAACGCCACGCTCTCGGGCCCGTGCTCGCGCGCGATGCGCTGCATCGCCTCGGCCGTGCGGGTCAGCGCCTCATCCCAGGAGATGCGCCGCCACCCCGCCTCCGGGTCGGCCTTCGGGCGCGTGCGCGCGAGCGGGTACAGGAGGCGGTCGGGGTGGTGCACCAGCTCGGGCGCCGCGCGGCCCTTGGCGCACAGGGCGCGGCCCGTGGGATGCGACGGGTCGGGCTCGAGCGCGAGCAGCCGGTCGCCTTCGACCACCGCCACCGAGCCGCAGCGCGACACGCACAGGGCGCAGTAGCCCTGGATCCGCCTCGTGGGAGCCGCCTGGTGGCTAGGGTCCGGCGACATGGCACGCCCCTCTCCGGCGGCGCCCCGGACGGTCGGTTGGGAGACGTGGGCGGGTCGCCGCGACGCCAGCATCCTACGAGGTGGCGGGCCGTGACGCCAGCTCAACCGGGCGGGCACCGAGCAGGCGGCATCGCACGCCGTCCGCGCCGGGATCCGTGTCGGCGCGACGCGCCGACACGGGTCCCCGGACCTCGCAGCGCGCTCTTCCTAGCGCGCGCCGACCTCCTCGAGCGCGGCGGCCAGCTTGTCCAGGACGCGCGGCCAACCCTGGGCCATGCCCTCGAGCGCGGTGCGGCCGAGGGGCGCATCGAGGTCGAAGCCCTCGTGCGTGAACGTCAGGTGCGTGCCGCCCGCGGCGGGGGCCAGATCGAAGGTGATGGTGGTGTCGAGCGTTCCCGTGGCGAAGGCGTAGCGCAGGCGCCGCTCGGGCTCGACCTCGAGCACCTCGCAGGCCTGCTCGCCCCATCGGCCCATGTCCATCGTGAAGCGGTGGCCGACGACCGGGCGGACGTCGCCCGCCGCCCACCAGCGCCGCTGCAGCTCGGGTTCGGTGAGGGCGCGCCACACCGTCGCGGGGGGTTGGGGGAGGAAGCGTTCGAGCCGGATGACGGGCTCTTGACTCATCGATCGATCCCTTCGTCGAGCAGTCGCTCGAGGTCGTCCAACCGGGCGTCCCAGTAGCGCGTGAAGGCGGCCGTCCACAGCTCGATTTCGTGCAGCGGGCGGGGGTCGAGGTGGTAGAAGCGCTGGCGGCCCTCGGGCCGCTCGCGCACGAGGCCGGCGCGGCGCAGCACCCGCAGGTGCTCCGACACGGCGGGGCGGCCGATGGCGAAGTCGTGCGCGAGATCCTGGGCCAGGTCGCCGGCGCGCCGCGGGCCGTCGCGGAGGCGCTCGAGAAGGTCCCGTCGCACCGGGTTGGCCAGCGCGGAGAAGACGTCCACCTCAGGCATGGCGGCGCGCTCGCGCGGCGGGCAAGGAACACTTCGGGGATGGTCGCATGGGTCCTCCTCGAGGGCCGACGATACGTCGGAATGTTCCGACATGTCAAGAAGTTCCGACGGATGTGGGCGGGTGCAGGCTCCGTGCTCCGCGTAGCGCCGCCTCTTCCGGCCGTGGGTCGTCCGGGTATCCCCGCCGCTGTGGGGCTTGCGCCCGTTGCCACCCGCAGGTCGCGTGGCGGTTGCTACGCGGTCGTCCTCGGGGGGCAGGGCCCGTGGCCCCTCCTATCCGGGCGTCGGGTTCGGCGGGGCGAGTGGTGGCGTCAACCGCTTGAGGTAGAACACCTGTTCGTGCCCGGCAGGGTAGTCCGGGAACGCGCCGACCCGGACGAACCCGCGCCGCTCGTAGAAGCGCGGCGCCTGGAAGCTGTGGGTCGAGAGCACCATCTGGGTGCAGCCCCGTCGCCGCGCCTCGTCCTCGGCGGCGTCGAGCAGCGCGCTGCCGACGCCGCGGCCGCGCTCCGACGCCGCCACCCACAGGCGGGTGATCTCGCAGCACCCGCCCCAGGTGTGGCCGGTCAGGCCGGCGACGAGCTCGCCGCGCTCGGACGTCACGGCGGCGTTCAGCAGGGCGCCGTCGCGGATGCCGGTGGCGGCCGTGTTGAACTCGTAGAGCCGGTCCCCCAGCGCGGCTTCGAGCTCCGGGCGCTGCACGGACGCGATGGCGATGTGGTGCGGCGACATGCGGACCTCCTGGTGCGCCGGCGCGAGTCTTCTCCCTCGCGGCGCGGGTAGCGCGGGCTGGCCGCACCCCATCATGGCGCGTCCGTCGGGCGCGCCGGCTCAGGATGTGGCGAGCCGCCTGGAGGCCCGTCCGCCGGGGCCGCGGCATCGCGGCGGGCGGTCGGGCGCGTGCGTACGCCTACCTGCCGGCGAGCGTGGAAGGGAGATCGACGGCCGAGGTCCCAGTACGATGGGCGCGCGCCGCCTCGGCCCGACGAGGCGGCCTCCGAGGAGGACCCCGCCGTGCCGATGGACCATCTCGTTGCGTTCGCCGTGCTCGCGTTCGTCCTGATCGTGGTGCCGGGCCCGAGCGTGCTGTTCATCGTCGGCCGCGCCGTCACGATGGGGCGCCGCGCCGCGCTGGCCACCGTGGTCGGGAACGCCGCGGGCGAGTACCTGCAGCTCATCCTCCTCGCCTTCGGGCTCGGCTTCCTGGTGCAGCGCTACGAGGTCGTGTTCGCGCTGGTGAAGTACCTTGGCTCCGCGTACCTCGTGTGGCTGGGCATCGACGCGATCCGCAAGCGCGGAGCGAAGGCCGACACGCTGGCCGCGCCGGCCGCCCCGGTGGGGGCGCGGCGCGCCGCCCGCCAGGGCTTCGTGGTCGGCGCGACGAACCCCAAGACGACCCTCTTCTTCGCCGCGGTGCTGCCCCAGTTCGTGGACCCGGGCGGAGCGCCCGTGCCGCTTCAGATGCTGCTCCTCGGCCTCGTGTTCCTGGCGATCGCGGTCGTTTCCGACAGCGCCTGGGCGTTCGCGGCGGGCACGGCGCGGCGCTGGCTCGCGCGCTCCCGGCGCGGCCGCGAGGGCCTCAGCGTCGGCGGCGGCCTGGTGATGATCGGCCTGGCGCTGCGGCTGGCGTTCACCGATCGCAGCTAGCGTTCGCCGGGGCGCCGGGCGGCCGCGCACCGGCCGCGCCGCGGCCCGCGCTCGTACTCCGAGGGGGCACGGCGCGCGAACCTACGCTCCGCGGCCCAGCTCGTCCAGGACCGCCCGCGCCGCGTCGTCCAGGCGCAGCGCAGCGCTCGCCACGTTCTCGCGCAGGTGCTCGAGCCGCGAGGTGCCGGGGATCAGGAGCATGCCCTCGTACCGCCCAAGCAGCCACGCCAGCCCGACCTGCGCCGGCGTCGCCTCGAGGCGCGCCGCGACCTCCGCCACGAGCGGGTGCCCGTTCACCTTTGGGACACCCGGGAACGCCCCGCCCAACGGGAAGAACGGCACGAACGGCAGGCCGTGCTCGCGGCACAGCTCCAGCACGGGCTCGCCCGCGCGGTCGAGCACGCTGTAGGCGTTCTGCACGCAGGCGATGCCGGCGGGCAGGGCGCGTCGCAGGTCGTCGGGGCCCACGTTGCTGATGCCGATCGCGCCGATGAGGCCCTCGTCGCGCAGGGCCACCATCTCGGCGAGCTGGTCGTCGAGCTCCACGTGCTCCTCGTCGTCGTGCGGGCGCTCCCCGCGGAACCCGCTCAGGCGCAGGTTGACCACGTCTACCCGCTCGACCCGCAGCGTGCGCAGGTTCGCCTCGACCCCGGCGCGCAGCTGCTCGGGGCGTTGCGCCGGGAGCCACGCCCCGACGTCGTCGCGCGCGGCGCCCACCTTGCTCACCAGCACGAGGTCGTCCGGGTAGGGGTGGAGGGCGCTCCGGATGAGTTCGTTGGAGACGCCGTCGCCGTAGTACTGGGCGGTGTCGATGTGGTTGACGCCGAGCGCCACCGCCTCCCGCAGGACGGCGAGGGCGGCGGCGCGATCTTCGGGCGGGCCCCACGCCCGCGGCCCCGTGAGCTGCATCGCGCCGAAGCCCATCCTCGCGACGGCGCGCCCCGCCAGACTGGCCTCGCCGGCACGGCGCGCCGCCGCTCGTTCGCTCCCGTTGCCTTCGTCCCTGGGCATGCCGATCCTCCTCGTGGGTCTCGCGCTCGGACGACCGTCGGATCGGCGGACGCCCGCGGGCCTGGCGCGCCCGCGTGTCGACGCACCGCATGGTAGCGCCGGCCTCGACGCCCGCCGGCTGTGCGGGACGCTGCCCGGGTCCCCCGCCCGCGGCCGCGGAGATCGGCAGCCGCGGGGCCCCCGCCTCCTACCGGGTCGGAGAGGCGCACGGATGGCGCGACGGCGCTTCGGCCCCCGGACGGTGCTATCCATGGCCCATGCGAGTCCTGGATGCGCTGTTGGGCAACGCCAGCGAGGTCGACATCGGCGCCGTCGGGTCGGCCCTCGCCAACGTCCTCGTCGAAGGGGAGGAGGTGCGCTACGCCTACCGGCTGCTGCGCGACCCGATCATCGTCACGCACCATCGCCTCATCCTTCTGGACAAGCACGGGCTGTCCGGCCGGAAGCAGGAGGTGAGCTCGATCCCCTTCGCCCCGGTGACGCGCTTCAGCAAGGAGAACGAGGGCCGCTTGAACCGCGACGCCGAGCTCAGGGTGTGGATCCGCGGCGAGGCCGGACCGTTGACGTTCACGTTCCGCCACCACCGAAGCGTCGACGACATCTACCTCGTCCTCAGCCGCGCCGTGCTGCTGGGGTGACGCGACCGGCGGCCCCGGGCCGGCCTCACCGAGCGGGCCGACCTTGGGGTAGGCCACCCAGGCGGCCTCGTCGGCCTTCGCGGCCGGTCGTCTTGAAGGATTCGGCCAGCGACGTCCGCGGCCTCCGACGCGCGCTTCGCGGGCCGGCGCGCCGGCCGTGCCGCGGGCGCCCAGCGCTCCAACCGGGCAGTGTCTTCGACCCGGACGGGCGCGGGCGATGCTAGCCTCCCGGGCGGAACTCGGTGCCGGTCGCGGCCTCGCTGAGGGTCCACAGGCGCTCGCCTGCGGCACGTCGCTCGTCGTTGTCCCGCACGGCCAGGCGCACCGGCGCGCCGGTCGCGAGCCAGCGCGGCCCGTAGAACTCGCCGTTGCGCGCCGCCGGATCCGTCGCCGCACGAAGCGTGGGCAGCGCGCCGCGGGGCGCGGGCATGCCCAGCACGCGGGCGAGGAACTGCCAGAGGCGGCCCTGGAAGCCCGCGCCGGCGTTCTCGACGGTGGCCACCTGCAGGTTCGTGTGCGCCAGGCCGGGGTGCGCCGCCAGGCCGGCGACGTGGCTGCCGGCCGCCTCGAGCCTGCGCGCGAGCTCGAGCGCGAAGTCGAAGTTCGCGCGCTTCGAGTCCGCATAGGCCTGCCACGGGTCGTAGCGCTCGTTCAACCGCAGCGCCTCCTCGGTGAGCGGCCGGCCGCGCTCCTTGGCGAAGCTCGTGAGCGTAACGACTCGGGCGGCTTCGGAGCCGTCGAGGGCCGGCATCAGCGCCTGTGTGAGCAGGAAGTGCCCGAGGTGGTTGGTGCCGACCTGCGCCTCGAAGCCGTCGGCGGTCTCGCGCGGGGGCGTGGCCATGATGCCGGCGTTGTTGACGAGCAGGTCGATGCGCTCGTGGGCGGCGCGGATGGCCGACGCCGCGGCGCGCACGGAGGCGAGGGAGCTCAGGTCGAGCTCCTGCAGCTGGAGCTGCGCTCCCGGGATCTCGGCGGCGACCTCGTCACGCGCGGCGCGCCCCTTGTCGAGGTTGCGCACCGCCATCACCACGGTCGCGCCGCTCCGCGCGAACTCGCGGACCGCCTCGAGGCCGATGCCGCTGTTGGCGCCCGTCACCACGGCCACCGCGCCGCCCTGCTGCGGGATGTCGTTCGCACTCCAAGCCATGCCCGGGCCTCCCTCGCGCCCACCCGGCGGGTCGCGGGTCATCATGCCACGCCCGGCCCCCCGGGCCCCGTCGCCTCCCCCGCTCCGGACGGCGTGGCACACCACCGCCCGGCAGTAGGTCAGGAGCGGCACGATCGCGACGATGCCGAAGAGGGCCGGCACCGCCAGCTTGCGGACGCGCTCGCGCGCGAACTGGCCCGCGGATCGGCGCCGGAGGGCGAACCAGGCGCTGGCACCGGAGACGAAGAACAGCAGCGGCATGAACCACTCCCACAGGAAGCCGCTCAGGGCGGCCATGGCGAGGCTGCCGCCGGTGGCGCGGATCTGGGCCAGGTCCTGCACCTAGGAGCCGCCGTTGGGCGTGTACACGATGGCGGCGTGGAACGAGACGAGCAGGAGGATCACGAAGGGCCGCAGCCAGTCCAGCGCGTAGAGCCGCGTCGGATGCTCCACGCGGCTCGTGCCGCCCGCGCGTGCGCTCGACCGGCGAGGATCCGCCCCCGTCGACGAGCTTGGCGTGGTCGGCGGGCGACGCCCGGCCGCCCGTCGCGGCGTCACCCCTCGGGCTCGGCTTCGCATGCCGCCACCAGGGCGTCCGCCCACGCCGCCGCGCGCTCGAGCTCCCCGGCCTCGAGCGCCTCCCGGTCGTGGCGGCGCTCCTTTCCCTCGGGCGGCTCGTCCATCGTCATGAAGAAGCTCTCGGCCGGCACGACCAGGTGGCAGCCCGCCCGTTCGAGCCGCTGCCCGATACGGTGCGCCGCGCTGCCCGACAGCAGCGGCGTCATGCGGTAGCGCGTATCGAAGGCGGCGGCCGCCAGGCCGCGCAGCCCGCGCCGGGGCAGACGCCCGAGCCACGCCTGCGTGGCGGGATCGGGTCGCCGGCGCTGCGTCGGCCCGCCGACCACGAGCAGCTCGGGCCGATCCGCCAGCGCCGCGGCCGCATCCTCGACGGCGACCAGCCGTGCCTCGCCGTGCCGCTCCAACCGGCCCTGCAGCGCCCGCGCGACGCGCTCGGTGTTGCCGAAGGTGGTGTGGTACAGGATCAGGCTTCGCACGGTACGCCTCCCGCAGCGTCGGTCCGTGGTCCCCGCCGCGGGCCCGTCGGGGCGTCCAGGAACGCCCCGACCGCGCTCCAGAACTCCGCCGGTTGTTCCAGGAAAGGATAGTGCCCGCTCCGTTCGAACACGTGGAGCCGCGCGCTCGGCATGGCCGCTGCGAGCGCCTCCGAGCACGGCAGTGCGAACTGAGGATCCGCGCGCCCGCACAGCACCAACGCCGGCACGGTGAGCTCGGCGAGGCGCGGGCGGAAGTCGAGGCGAACGGCGATACGATGCCAGTCGCTGCGGCCGGTGCGGCGGCGGAACCAGTCTCCCGCACGCACCGGCGTGCACCGCACGAGGCTCGGGTCCACGAACGAGGCGCGCTCGACGAGGTTGCGCAACAGCTGCTCGGGTGCGCGCGTCGGGAGCATCGTCTGCAGGACGCCGAGCACGGCCATGCGGATGAAGGACGGGTGCCCGCGGTTCCACAGCGCGCCGCGCGCCTGCATGTAGCCGCCGGCGCCGGTTCCAACGAGCACGAGCCGGCGCACGCGTTGCGGCCGCGCCAGGGCGTAGGCGAGGAGGGTGAAGCCGCCCATGCTGTGGCCGAGCGCGTCCACGGGCTCCCTCAGCGCGGCGACCTCGAGTGCCTCGTCGGTGCACGCGAGCATCTCCTCTAAGCCCAGCTGCGCTGCCCGCGTCGAGCGGCCGGAGCCCGGCGGATCGAAGGTGACGACGCTGCGTCCGAGCCGGGTCAGGCCGTGGATCAGGGCGTCCGCCGTCCGCAGCCCCGGTCGTTGGAAGCGGTGCGGGCCGGGCATGAAGAAGATCGGCTCGCCGGAGTCGGGGCCGTCACCGAAGCGATACACGGCGAGGCCGTCGTGGAGCGCCGGGCGCCGGACAGGCGCGCGCGCCGCGCGCGTGGGCGCGCCGCGCGCCCCGTCGCGCCCGGCCGCAGGGGCGTCGCGGGCCGGGATGGTCATGCGCTCGCTCGTCTCACGCCAACTGCAGATGCGCCGTCCACACCGGCATGGAACCGCGATGCTCGAGCCCGCGGGTCCGGCGGGCCCCCCTTGGCGCCGACGCCGGTAGGCGCCATGATGGAAGGTCGCCGCGCGGTCGTGCGCCCGCTCGAAGACGCGCGCGCCACCACGTCCACCGCGACCACGATGTCGCCCACCTCGGGGGGCCGTTCGGGTGCGGCGCGCTCGACGGCCGCGGTGCTCCAGGCGCGCGGGTACACGCGGGACGCGGACGGTCATGACCGGCTCCACGCGCGCATGGCGGGGGTGCTGGAGCGCTTCGCGGAGGCGAAGGCTGCCTTCTTCCGCTCCCGCGCGCTCTTGACGGCACCTTGACGGCCCCCTCGCTAGGGTCGGGCCACGATCGACCTTGGCGAGGAGGGCCCATGGAACGTACCGTCACCCACGCGACCCTGGCATCCACACCGGAGTCTTCGAGGTTCCCGTCGCTTCCCGTTCGGCCCGGGCACGTCCTGCGGCGCGCCGGTACGGGGCGGCCGCGGGCCAGGGGTCAGCGATGACGCGGTTCGTCCGCCTCCTCACTCCTGCCGCGGTGGGGACCGCACTCGTGCTCCTGCTCACCGCGTGCCCGGCGACGAGCGGCGCGCTGCTCGCCGACGCCGGTCCGGATCGCACCGTCACCGTCGGTGACCGCGTGACGCTCGACGGCACGGGTTCGAACGGCACCATCGAGCGTTACACATGGCGCTTCGCGGACCGCCCCGGCGGTTCCGCCGCGACCCTCACCGGGGCCGACAGCGCCCACCCCGCCTTCGTACCGGACGCCGTTGGCGCGTACGCCGTGGAGCTCACGGTCACGAGCGGCGACCAGCACAGCAGCGACCGCGCCACCATCACCGCCGTGTCCGCCGGCGCCGCGCTCGAGCCCGGCGGCGTCGTCGAAGGCGTCGATGGCGTCTCGGTCGGGGCAACGCCCGGGGCGCTGGCGTCGGCCGTCGATGTGACCATCGAGCGCGTGAGCGACGCCTCGGCCCTGCCTTCCTTGGGGGACGCCGCGCCGGTGGGCTCCCTGTACCGTCTCCGGTCGTCACAGGTCGTGCTCACCGCCCCCGACGCCCCCTTGATCGTCGGGCTGCCGGTGCCGCAGGACCGCGTCGGCGACCCGCTCGATCTTGCGGTGCTCACGCCCGTGGTGGGGCACTCGCCCGGCGACGGCAGCGCCCGGCCGGGCGCGGTGTGGGACACCGTCGACGCGACCTACGACGCCGGCTCCGGCCTGCTGCTGAGCCCGCTGTACGGCTTCTCGACGTCACCGGAAGGCATCGTCGTGAGCCTGGTGGAGGGCGCTCGACCAGCCGCCGGACAGCGCCCTGGCGGGGTGCTGCCGCAGGCGACGAAGGTCGGGCATTTCGCCGGCAAGTGCAGCGTCAAGTTCGCCGCCGGAGAGTGCACGCCCGACGAGGAGCAGGACGCGGCACGCTTCGCCGAGGACTTCTTCCAGGACATGGTCGTGGGCCTCGGCTTCAAGAAGCCGCTCATCCGGCCGCTCGTCGCCGACGTGAAGCTGACCCTGAAGCCCCCGAGCTTCTCGGCCTCCGTCACGACCGCGGCCCACCTCATCGACCTGCAGCCCGACGGCACGCTCGGCTGCCGCAACTTCCCGGCGCGGTACGTGCTCCCGCTCCTCAAGGCGTACGTCTGCCTGCCTCGGAGCGCGGCCAACGACATGACCGGTCGCGCCCAGACCGTCTACCATGAGGTGTTCCACTCCATCCAGTACCACTACAACGCCGCCACGGCGTCCGGCTTCCAGCGCAACGTCTACTGGCCCCTCATCGAGGGCGGCGCGAACACGGCCGAGCGCTCCCGCGCGGTCATGGAACGCAACGGGAGCAACGTCCCCCACCCGGTCGACGTGCCGCTGTCGCGCCCCTTCGGAACCGGCTTGGACCCCGACGATCACGACTACCACGCCCAGGACTTCTGGGTCTTCGTGGGCCTCGACCGCGGCGTCGGGATCGACTACTTCCAGACGCTACTGAGCGGTCCGACGCTCACGACCACGGCGGTCGACCAGGGCTTCCGTCAGCGGTTCGGTGACGCCTACGGGCTGAGCGAGGCCTACTGGGCGTGGGTCAAGAACCAGGCGTTCGAGGCCGGCGTGACCGGGGGAGGTCTGCTGCTGAACGATCCCTGCGTGCTCGACACGTCGATGCTCGTGAACGAGTCGACCGGGCTCGGCGGCGGCGTCTCGCTGCCGACCGTCACCTTCAATCCCGCCGTGGGGATCTCGGGCTACCAGAACCTGGTGACCGAGGACCTCCAGCCGCTCACGGCCAGGGTGTACCAGATCGACCTGCAGACCTACGGGCCGAGCTACTTCGTCGACATCGGCGTCACGATCGACAACCCCGACATCCGGGTGAAGTTCTACGAGGACTACCCCGGGCCCACCACGGCGTGCCACGCCACCCCCGACGGCAAGAGCTACAGGGCCGCGATCGATGGGGACGAGCCGATCCGAACGCTCTACATGCTCGTGGCCAACGTGGGCCTCACCGGGGCGCCGACGCTGTTCACGCAACCCAACCACGAGCTCGCCTTCGACGAGCTCGAGCCCACCGTGACCATCGTGTCGCCGCAGGACGCGGCCGCGGTAGACGAGGGCGAGGTCACGTTCGAGGCGCAGGCCGACAACCCCGTCGGCGGCACGGTGCAGTACCGCTGGTGGATCGACGGCGTCGAAGCCGCCGACGCCACGCGCGTGATCACGGAACGCCTCTGCCCGGGCGACCACGCGGTGGAGGTGCAGGCGGATTTCGGAGGCGGCCCGCAGCCGATCCACGCCCGCGACGAGGTCACGGTCGCGGTCCGGAACGCCACGCCCACGGTGACCATCACGGACGCGCCCGCCACCGCCGGCGAGGGCAACGACGTCCGCTTCGGCGGGAGCGTCTCCGACCCCACCTGCGACGATCCCGCCGGCACCCGCGTCGATGTCGACCGCATGACGTGGACGCTCGAGGACGGTTTCGACGGGAGCGGCGCGAGCCTCCTCACGAGCTTCACGGCCCAGGGAACGAAGACCGTGCGGTTGTCCTACACGGACGTGTCGGGCGCCACGGGCGAGGACGAGGTCAGCGTGGAGGTGGCGGCCTTCGACCCCGGCGCCGATCCCGTCGTCGCCATCGTCCGGCCCCAGCCCGGCACCTTCTTCCCCTACGACGAGATCCCGGGAGGTAGCGGCAGCGACTACGACATCGAGCTCGAGGGGTCCGCGAGCTCCGGTGTGTCCGACGCCGCCATGGTGTGGGGCTACCGGCCTCACGGCGACGGGGCCTGGACCGAGTGGGCTCGCGGCCGCGTCGGCACCCTGACCCTGCCCGTCACGCCGCGCGACGCCAGCTACGATCTGCGGTTGCACATCGATGGGGAGCCGATCAACGACCGCACGCGGCAGATCGTCACCATCACGACCCAGGGCGTGCCCCGGTGAGGCGCCGGTCCCTGCTCGGCCTGGCGCTCGCGCTCACGCTGCTGTGCACCACCGCCATGCAGTGCGGCGGGGCGCCCAACACGCCCCCACAGGCCGTGGCGGGAGGCGACCTGCGCGCCACCGTGGGGGAGACCGTGAGCCTCGACGGCAGCGCCTCGGCCGACGCCGACGGCGACACGCTCACGTACCACTGGAGCTTCGCCAGCCTCCCCGCCGGCAGCGGCGCGAACCTCGCCGGTCGCGACCGCGCCCTCGCGACCTTCGTGCCCGACCTGCCGGGCAGCTACGCGGTCGACCTCACCGTGTCCGACGGCGTGGCCACCGCCGGCGACAGCGTCACGGTCGAGGCGGTGGCCGCCGCCGACAACCGCGCACCCGTCGCCGACGCGGGACCCGACCGGACGATCGACCTCGGCGAGGCCGTCACCCTCGATGCCGGCGCCTCCACCGACCCCGACGGCGATGCCCTCACGTACGCGTGGGTTCTCACCAGCGCGCCGGTCGCCAGCGCCGCTACGCTGAGCGATGGCACGGGCCGCACGACCCGTCTCGTTCCCGACACTGCCGGAACGTACGTCGTGTCGCTCACCGTCAGCGACGGCGTGGCCGGCGACGGCACCCAGGTGAGCGTGCTGGCGCGCGACCCGTCCGCGGTGCCGCGCGCGCCCACCGCCGACGCGGGTCCGGATGAGGTGGTCGACGCCGGCGACACGGTGAGCGCTCGACGGCAGCGGCTCGAGCGACGCCAACGGTGACCCGCTCACGTTCGCGTGGTCGTTCGTGACGTGGCCCGGCGGTCCGGCAAGCGATCCGCCCTCGCTGACCGGAGCGGCCAGCGCCACGCCGAGCTTCGTGGCCGTCGCCGCGGGAAGCTACACGCTCGAGCTCACCGTCTCGGACGGGCAGCTCGACGACGCCGACCGCGTGACGGTCGTGGCGCGCTCCACGGAGCCGAGCGGCACGGTATACGTGGCTCCCGGAGGCGACGACGCCAACTCCGGCAGGAGCGGGGACCCTGTTAGGACCCTCACCCACGCGCTCGAGCTGGCCGCCGCCTTCCCGGCGGTCACGGCGGTGGAGCTGGCCGACGGCACCTACGCGGCCGGCGAGGCGTTCGACTTCGTGCTCACGCGCGACCTGGCGATCGGCGGCGAGAGCGAGGCCGGCACGGTCCTCGCCGCCGGCGATGCCGACGTCTTCACGCTCGAGCCGCCGTCGGGCGCCACGGAGCCGGTGCGCCTGTTCCTGACCGACCTGACGCTCTCCACCACGGGCACGGGCGTTCGACTGCCCAGCGGCACCGCCGCGTCGCTGACCCGCGTGACGTGCCTCCACGCCAACCCCTGCGGCTTCGCGGGGGACCTGCTGGGCTTCCTGCCGGCCCCGGGCGGCACGCTCACCGTGCGCGACAGTCACCTCGCCGGCGACGGCGCGGGCAACGGTCTCACGCTTGTCGGCGGTGCCCACCGCGTGGAGGCCACCCGCATCACGGGCTTCGGCCGCGGCGTCAACGGCTTCGGCGCGAGCTTCCGGCTGGTGGGCGACACGCTCACGAGCAACACCACCGGGCTGTACCTGCTGGGCACGATCGATACGAACGGCGACGGCGTCGACGACCCCGTCGCGATCAGCGACAGCACCATGAGCGGCAACGGCACCGGCATCCACGCCGAGGACGCCTCCGTACGACTCGACCACGTCACCATCGAGGACAGCGCCATGCACGGCGTGAGCGCGAGCAAGGCCTCCTCGTTGGTACTGACGGACATGACGGTTGCCGGTAGCGGCGCCTCCGGCGTGAAGGTCGAAGGCGGGAGCGTCGAGGTCCGTGGCGGGACGTACGCCGGCAACGGCGTGGGGTCGCCCAGCGACTTCGTCGATCGGGCCGGCATCCACGTCTCCGGCGACGCCTCCCTCGTCATGATCGGCGCCGTGGCGGACGGGAACGTCCAGGACGACATCGTGGTACTCGACGACGCCGCCGCCACGCTCGACGGCGTGCGCGCGACCAACGTGCCCGGCCTCGGCGCCGGGCTCTACGCCAGCACGCGCGGGACCGTCGTGGTGCGCGGGGGCGCGTTCGACGGCAACCACAATGGCCTGTACCTCAGTGGCGACACGGACGCGAGCGTCCTGGGTGTCAGCGCGAGCCGCGATCGCTACGCGGGCATGAGCTTCCGCAGCACCGGGAGCCTCACGGTGCGCGACAGCGAGTTCGTGGAGGCCGGCCGCTACAACGTGCAGATCCGTAACAGCCCGGCGGTCGTCGACCTCGGCACGACCAACGATCCGGGCAACAACCAGCTGTGGCTGGGTCCCTCGACGCTATGGAGCCTGTCCGACGAGCGTCCCGCTCGGCCGTCCGCCGACGGGCCGGTCCTGACCGCCCACAGCGTCGGCTTCCGCGACACGTCGGGCGCGCTGGTGGTCTTCAGCGGCCCCCGCACGGGTCCCGGCGACAGCGGAGACCCGCCGCATTGGAGGATCACCGGCAGCGACGAGCGGCTCGCGTTCTGACCGGGCATCCCGGCGCCCGCGCTCCCGCAGGTGTTCGCTTCCCACAGGAAGCCGCTCAGGGCGGCCATGGCGAGGCTGCCGCCGGTGGCGCGGATCTGGGCCAGGGCCTGCACGTAGGAGCCGCCACTTGGGCGTGTACACGATGGCGGCGTGGAACGAGACGAGCCGGCGGGCCAGCGCGTCCACCGCGGCCGCGAAGTCGCCCACCTAGGCCGCCCGTTCGCGCGCGGCGACTTCGACCGCCTCCGGCGCGGCCCCGCGTGCGTGCGCAGCGTGCGGGCCGAGGTGGTCCGTGGCGCACTGCGTGCACGGTGACGGCGTGGCCGCCGGCGCGTCGAGCGCGGTCGACGCCCTCACTGCAGCGGGCGCGCGGGTACACTCGGGGCGTGGACGATCAAGACCGGCTCCGGGCGCGCATTGCGGGGGTGCTGGAGCGCTTCGCGGAGGTGGAGGCTGCCTTCCTCTTCGGCTCCCGCGCCGAGGGGAGGGAGCGCGCGGGCAGCGATGTGGACGTCGGCGTCGTGCTCGGCGCGACCGCCGCTCCGGACCTTCGCCTCGGCCTGCAACAGGCGCTCGTCGCCGCGGGCGTGGACGACGTGGACCTGGTGGTGCTGAACGCGGCGCCGCCGGTGCTGCGCTACGAGGCGGTGCGGCCCAACTGCCTGGTGTTCGCCCGCGCCACCTTCGACCGCGGCTCGTACGTGTCGCGAGCGCTGCGCGAGTACTTCGACCTGCTCCCGCTGCTCCGATGGCAGCGCGAGGCGATGAAGCGAAGGCTCCGTGGCACCGCGTCCTGAGGTCGTTCGTCGCCGGCTGGAGAAGCTCGAGGAGTACCTGGCCATCCTGCGGCGGCTGCGGCGTTACGACCGCGCGAGCTTCTTGGCCGAGCCGGAGCGTTACGGCAGCGCCGAGCGCTTCCTACAGCTGTCGATCGAAACGGTGGATGACCTGGCGGCGCATGTCGTGGCCGAGCTCGGCCTGGGCACGGTCGAGGCCAGGAGCGACCTGCCGCGCCTGCTGTTCGAGCATGGCACCATCGACGCGGGTTTGCGGGACCGTTGGACGCGGATGATCGGGTTTCGCAACATCCTCGTGCACGACTATCTGGAGGTCGACCGCAAGGTCGTGTACGAGGTGTTGCAGGACCGCCTGGGCGACTTCGGCGAGCTGGCGCGGGCGTTCGCGGCGTTCCTGTGACGCGCCCTGGCGCAGGTAGCGGGCGCCACGGCCCGGCCGGTGCTGCGCGCTGGTCGCCCGGCAGGGAAGCGCGACCTGCGGATCCGCGCGCCCACCTTACACCGGCGCCGGGACGGTGAGCGCGGCGCCGCGTCCACCGCCTCGGCGTCCACCAGGTGGTAGTCCTCGAGCACGGGGTCGCGTGGCGCGGGGCCGTCACGCCCTGCGACGGCACGCGCAACGGCTCCGCCGTCCGCGTCCGCCGCGAGGTCGTTCACCAGCTCCGTCAGCAATCACTCCGCGGGGGGCGCCCACGGTGCCTCCAGCGCGGCGAGCACGCCCTCGCCGTCGTGGAGCTGCTGACCCGGCTCGCCGACGCCAAGCGAGCGACGGCCGCGCAGGTCGCGCTCGCCTGGCTGCTCGCGCGCAAGCCGTGGATCGTCCCCATCCCGGCACCACCAGGGTGCGCTGCCTTCAGGAGAACCTGGCCTCGACGGAGCTCGAGCTCTCGCCGGACGACCTGCGGGAGATCGAGCGCGCAGCCTCCGCCATCGAGGTGCGCGGAGCGCGCTACGGGGAGGCACATCAGCGCTGGATCGACCGCTGAGGTAGGCGAGCAAGCGCACCTACGACTGGCTCGCGCCCCGGTCCGCCGAGGGCCCGGCGCGGCCGTTGTGGGAGAATCCCGGACGGCGCCGTGGGCATCGCGCCCTCGCGCGCAGCTCGCCGCGGCGCGACCCTGACCCTCGATGCGCGGAAGGAGGCCCGTCATGTCCCGTGCACCGTCCTGGTCCCGTCTCGCCCGTGGCGCCCGAGGGAGCGCCGCCCGCGCTCGGCGGCGCGCGCATTCGGCCCGCGCCCTTCGCCTCGGACTGCGCGCCCTTCAGCTCGGCACGCTCGCCCTTCTCCTCGCCGCGCTCCCCGCGTCGCGGGCGTGGGCGCAGGCCCCCGCCGAGGCAGGGCCCGTCGATCCCGCCACCGCCCGCGCCGAGCTGCGCTTCGCCGCCGACACGCTGCTGGCCGTGCACCCGGCCCTCGTGACGCCCGCGGCCCGCGAGGCGCTCGAGGCGGAGCTGGCCGACGACCAGGCGCGTTTGGGCGGCGCGCCGACGGCCGACGACGTGGCCGTGGCGCTGCAGCTCCTGCTCGCGTCGGTGCGTGACGCGCACACCACCGGCGCGCCGCAGGCGACGTCGCGGCGCTACCTGCCCCTGGGCTTCGTGGTGGTGTCGGACGGCGTGCTGGTGGCGCCGGTGGGTGGCGTCGACGTCGGGCTGCCCGGGGCCGGGCGCCTGGTGCGGCTGGGCAACCTGACGCCCGAGGATCTCCTGGCGCGCATGCGCGAGCTCGTATCCGGCACGGACGCGTGGGTGGGCTACCGCCTCGGCCAGCTCGTCAACGCCGAGGCGGTGCTGCGCTTCCTCGGCGTGGTCGACGAGGGCGAGGGCGACGCACCGCAGCGGGCGAGCGTGCGGGTGACGGTCGAGGATCCCGACGGCGGCGAGGTCACCGCCCGCGTGCCGCTGGTGCCCGTGGCGGAGCTGGCGCAGGCCGCCTCCCCGTTGCAGGCGCTGCTGCAGCGCGCGGTGGGCGTGGCGGAGGAGTGGCAGGGGAGGGGCCCGAGCTGGCTGTGGCGCATCGACGCCGCCAGCGGCACGGGCGTGTTCTGGTTGCTGTCGTGCGTCGACTCGCCCGAGTACCGCGCGGCCGTGGACGACTTCTTCCGGGCCGTGGCGGCGGCGGGTGCGCGGCGCGTCGTGATCGACCTGCGCTTCGACGGCGGCGGCAACTCCGGGGTCGCCACCGCGTTGCTGCGGCACCTGCCCGCGCGCGTGGTCCGCGGCTACGGCGAGACGCTGCGCCCGTCCGACGAGGTGGCTTCGCAGCGCGGCACCGACGCCGACGCGCTGGCGCGCGCGGCCTCCGCCGGCCGTCACCCACGTCGCCATGGGAACGGCAAGAACATGCGGGTTCGTCGTCGGTACGCCGGATAGGCGTCCGGGAACCGTCGGAGCAGGTCGGCCTCCTCCCGCCGCGCTCCGTACGCGAAGTACGCGCCGAAGACGAGGAGCGGGATGACCCAGATCAGGCTGTCGCCGATCGCAGTCCCCAGCATGATCAGCAGGAAGCCGCCGTAGATCGGGTGCCGGATGCGTGCGTAGGGTCCGCGGGTGATCAGCGCGGGGTCGTCGGCCCGGGCCATGGGCATGCCCCAGTTCCGGCCCAGGACGACGCGGGCCCAGATCGCGAGCGTCGCGCCCAACGTGCATAGCGTCGCGCCCACGATGCCACGGGCCAGGTCCGTGGTGGGGGCGCCCGCCGCCCGTCCGAAGATCGATACCCGAGAAGCGAGCACGACGAGGACGATGACGGCCAGGCGCAGCGCGAGCTCGCGCTGCCACAGGCGCGGCGCCCGTTCGTGGCGCTTCCTGCCAACGGCCGTGACGGTCCAGACCGTGAAGAGGACGAACCACGGCGCCACCACGAGCCAGGTGAGTGCGCTCACGGGTCGACGCGCCTACGCGTGCCCCGGGCGCACGGCGTGCAGGGACGGGAGGTCGACGCGCCCATCGAGGCAGCGCATCGTGGCACCGCGAGCGCGCCACGTGGACGCCCGCCCGCCGGGGAGGCCCCCGCGCGTCCCCTCGCCGGACTCACGGCGCGACCGCGAGCAGGAGCCGTGCATAGCATCCATCGGGATCGTAGAGCAGACGGAGCCCATCCATGACGACCCGGCGGGTGCCCTCGTCCGGCGGAGCGTCCGCCCAGCCGGGGTCGGTCAGCCCGAACTCGACTTCGGGGCCGTCGCGATAGAACACTCGCAGGGAGGTGACGCGCCCCCAGTCCTCCTCGGCGATCGAGCCTACCTCCCCGAACCGCGCGACCCATGCGGGGTCGCGTACGAGCTCCTCGGGCCGCCGAGCGAGAACGACGAGATCGACGTCCGACTCGGGGCGTGCCGCCTCGCGGGCGTGGGAGCCGACGAGCGCGACGCCGCGAACGGCAGGGTCCTCGCGCGCCCACCCGACGACGGCCTCGAGCAGCTCGGCGAGGTTCCGGAGCATCACGCGGCGCCGCGGCCCCCGGCGGCGTCGAGGTCGGGGTGACGGGGATGCGGCGGCGCTTCCTGCGCGCCGAGTCCTTCGCGCACCGCCGGAGACGGCGGGGCGTCGTAGCAGGGCACGGCGCCACGTTCTACCGCGCGGCGAGGCTGCACGTCCGTGCCGGGCCCCCACGGGGAATGCACACGGCGAGGGTACGCTCGAGCGGGGTGAGGGAGCATGACGAAGCCGTCCATCTGGGTCCCGTACGCCGTGGTCATGGTGGTCGTCGTCGTGGCGGTGGACCTCCTGTTCTTCAGGCACCACGTCGGGGAGCGCCTGCTCGCCAACCTCGGCATCGTGGCGGTGTTCCTGGCGTTCTATCTGAGGTTCCTGCGGCGGCCGTGACGGCGGCATCCCGCCGCGCGGGCCGTCACCCACCGATGCCGTGATGGCGCGCGCTGCGGGCGCGCCGGCCGCCGGCGCGGCCGCGGGCGGCGTACTCAGCGACACGTGGCCGGCACGGCCCGTTCCGGCACGGCCCGTTCCGGCACGGCCCGCTCCGGCACGGCCCGCTCCGGCACGCGCGTCACGACGCGGCCCGGAAGCGCAGGGCGGACCATACGTCGTCGATCGACACCTGTCGCACGGGCCGCACGCCCTTCGCCCGCATCGCTTCGGCAAGCGTGTCCCGGTTCAGGTCGGTGGCCAGCTGGCCGGCCTTGGGATACGCCACCCAGGCGAGCTCGTCGGCCTTGGCGGCCGCGAGCACGGCGTCGGCGTGCTCGCCTAGCTCGACGCTTCCGCGGACGAACAGGAGCACGGCCGCGGCGGTCCCATCCACCGGGAGGTCGAGGGCGAGGTCGTCGGGCGCGTTGAGGACCCGGAGGCGCGCACCCTTCAGCTGGAGCTTGGCGGCGAGATCGGCCATCGTCGTTCCTCCCAGGCGCGTCGTGCCCGGGCGGCGTCGCCCCGGGTTGGACCATCGTAGCCCCGTCACGGCGCGTGTCCACGGTCGCCGCGCGTGTCCATCGCCGCCGCCTGCTACCATCGGAGCGCCGATGGCCGGACGCCCGCACCGACCCTTCGCACAGTCTGCCGACTCCGGCGGGAGCGTGCCCTGCACGCCCCTCTCCGCTCCCGCGGCGGGCAGCGTCCTGGGCCGCCGCCTCCTCAACCGCTCGCTCCTTGCGCGCCAGCACCTTCTGCGGCGCGCCCGCATGCCGGCCGCGGCGGCCGTCGAGCATCTCGTCGGGCTCCAGGCCCAGGTGCCGCGCGACCCGTACGTGGGGCTGTGGTCGAGGCTCGAGCGCTTCGACCCGCTCGAGGTCGAGCGCCTGTTGCTGGACCGCGGTGCCGTGCGCATGACGCTCATGCGCGGCACCCTCCACCTCGTCACGGCGCGCGACGCGCACGCGTTGCGTGCCGCGACGCAGGACGTTATCGAACGCGCGCACCGCTCGAGCCCCTTCGCGCGGCGCGTCGAGGGCATGGACGTGGAGCGGCTGGCGGCCGCGGCCGTCGAGCTGGTCGAGGAGCGCCCCCGCACCATTGCCGAGCTGGGCAAGGCGTTCGCCGAGCGCTGGCCCGAGGGAGACGCCGAGGCAATGGCGTACACCGTGCGCTACCTGCTGCCGTTGGTGCAGGTGCCGCCCAGGGGGCTGTTGTCGCGCTCCGGCGCGCCGAAGCTCACCACGCTGGCGGCCTGGCTCGGCCCGGACACCGACGCGGCGCCGGACGGGTCGGCGGCTGGGGCACCGCCGGGCGACGCCACGGATGGAGGGCCTGGGACGGCGTCGGAGGTCGAACGGGTCGACCAGGTCCTGCTGCGCTACCTGCGCGCCTTCGGTCCGGCGACGTCCGCCGACATCCGCACCTGGTCGTGGTGGACGGGCGTGGCGGAGCGCCTCGAGCGCCTGCGCCCGCGCCTGGCGTGCTACCGCGACGAGGCGGGCCGGGAGCTGTTCGACGTGCCGGGCGGCGTCTTCGCCGCGCCCGACGAGCCGGCCCCGGTGCGCTTCCTGGGCGAGTACGACAACGTCTTCCTGTCACACGCCGAGCGCTCGCGCATCACCGGCGAGCTCGCGTGGGACGGCAGCTATCGCGGCAAGGGGGCGTTCTTCGTGGACGGCTTCCTGGCGGGTGCGTGGCGGCGCGTCACGAAGCCGGGACCGGGAAGGATCGAGCTCGAGCCGCGCCGGCCCTTGACGCCCCGGGCGCGGCGCGAGGTGGCGGCGGAGGCGGAGGCGCTCTTCACGGTGGTGCTGCCGGAGGCGCAGGCGCCCCGGTTGGCGTGGCTCGACGAAGGGGAGGGAACGGGATGAAGATCACATGCTTCGCGTGCGAGCAGGCCATCGAGGCGGACGGCGCCGATGCGATCGTCGAGGCGTTCCTCGCGCACGGGCGGGAACGTCACGAGTGGTCGTATCCTGAGCAGGCCCTTCGTAACTACGCGCGCAACTACGCCGACGCGACCGAGCGCGTCGGCAGCGACACCGAACGGCGCGCCCACATCGGCGAGGTGATCGTCCACCAGGTCACCGAGGAGCGCGTCGACGACTGGCTGCGCTTCTTCGACCGCGACGCGTTCGCGGACAACCCCGACTGGGCCTCGTGCTACTGCCTCCAACCGCACGCGCCGGCGCCGCCCGAGATGCCCGAGCGCCCGTGGCGCGAGACGCGAGCGACCATGGTCGAGCTGCTGCGCCGCGGCACGAGCCACGGCTACCTCGCGTACGTCGACGGTGCGCCGGCGGGCTGGGTCAACGCCTCGCTTCGCGCCGACTACAGCCTCTACGGTGAGGTCGAGGAGGGCGGGCCCAAACCGCGCACGATCGTCGGCGTCTCGTGTTTCGTGGTTGCGCCGCCGTTCCGGCGGCACGGCGTCGCCTCGGCGCTGCTCGAACGCGTCATCGCGGACGCCGCCGGCCGAGGCGCGGCCTGGGTCGAGGCGTACCCGTTCAACACACCCGATCCGAACGACGCCGGCCACTTCCGCGGGCCGCGCTCGATGTTCGAGGCGCGAGGCTTCGCGCCGGTCGAGACGCGCGAGCGCGAGACCGTGATGCGCAGGCCGGTGGGGTGAGCCCGGCCCCCTGGGCCCTTCGAGTAGCGCGGCACGGCCTCCGGGAGCGGCGCGCTCGACGGCGACCTGAGCCGGGTCGCGCCGCCGCGCTCGGCAACGATCCCATGTCGGCCGGCCAGGGCCACCCGTGGTTGGCAGCTCGCGTGGCGGCCGCGCTCCGCGCTGGCGTCCGCCGGGGCGGGGTTGCGGCCGGCGCTACCGGGCAGCGCTCAGATCCGTCTCCGGGCGCCACCCCAGGCGCGCGCGCGTCGCGACCAGAACGACGATGGCGGCGACGACCGCCAGCCCGAACACCGCCAGCGTCACGGCCTGGCTGTTCGGCGCGAACTGGGTCGGGGTGTTGAAGGAAGCGTGCACGAACATCGTGAGCAACACGCTTCCGCGCGACCTGTTGTAGATCCACGTGAAGACGATCGCGAGCGCCACGGTGGTGACGAGGAACGCCAGGAACATCGGCACGCCGCTGGCGAGGCCACCGCCCGAGGCGTTGTAGTTCGGCGTGAAGAGGTACAGCGAGATGTGCCAGATGCCCCACAGCACGCCCAGCGCCAGGCTGCCTTTGAGCGGCCCGGCGCTGCGCTGCATCCGTGGCAGGGCGAAGCCGCGCCAACCGGGTTCCTCGTTGAGGCCGCCGCCGCCCAGGAAGATCAGGACGAGTTGCACGATGTACGCGACGACGATCGTCGCCGCAGGTTGCGCGAAGCCGTCACGGCCGCCGGGCACGAAGATGAAGCTGAGCACCACGAGAGCCGGCACGGCCACGCCGGCGAGCACGAAGACCGGCCAGCCCACCTTCGGCCTGAACAGCCCGCGCCAGAAGGTGCGGGCCGCGCCTGGTCCATCGGTCGCCGAGACCACGAGGAGCGCAGCGACCATGGGACCGTACGTGCCGGGGATCGCCCACGGCATGACCGGGGCACGGAGGAGGCCGAGCACGACCGCGTGGTAGATCCACGTGAGCCCGAAGGCGAGGCCGAAGAACGTCGCCAGCGGCGCGCGAACGGCGAGACGGCGCCAGCCGCCCGGCTCGGCCGGGAGCGCGCCATCCCCCTTCGAACGTGGGAAGTTGGGTGCTGAAACGGTGGATGAACCCTGGCGCGCACGCATGACGGGGCCTCTCCGATGCCTTGCCGACTCGGGTCCATCGTTCGCGCCTGGGGCCGCCTCGACAAGCGTCGTTTGTCCCGACCGGCGCGTCGGACGCGGGCGCCCGAGGGGTTGCCGAAGGCGGTCCTCGCCATGGTGCGCGCCCGTCCCCGCTGCGCGCGCTGCGGTGCGCCGGCGCCGGTCCCGCGGGGTGGCTCACAGCAGGGTCCCCGTCGCCCTTGCCAGCCCAGGCTCGAGCCCCTCGAGGGCGACTCCCGGGGCGTCACGGCGCGCACGCCGCTAAGCACGATGCGAGCATCATGGATCGGTCAACGATTCAACGTCCGGAAGATCGTTTCGACGCGGTACCCGAAATCGGGGGCCGGTAGGCTCTGCGTGGTGGTGTACGCCAGCGACGGCACGTCCGCGGAATCCAGCGCCAACCGCGGGTTGCCCGCGAAGACGGGGTCGGACGCTTCGACGGGTTCCCCGACGGCCTCCCACGCACCGTTCGTTCGGCGCGCAACGTACACGGCCGAGCTGCCCGGGGTGAATTCGTTCCAGCAAACCAGCACGTCGCCGTTCGAGGCGATGCCGATCCAGCCGGGATTGGCGTTCCAACCCGGGTTCCGCAGCAGGGCGGCGCCGAGCGGTTGCCAGCCGGTTACGCCGTAGCGCTTCACCTGCAGGCGACCCGACTCCGTGGTGGCGGCGGCAACCGTCCCGTCGTCCAGCACGACGATGGGGGGCGTGGACAGGGTTGCGGCGAATGGGTCGCCGAGGAGGTCCCACGTCACGCTGGTCGGGTTCCAGTGCTTGACGTACGTCACATCGAAGAAGCGCTCGCCCCACGCCACGACCGGATCGCCCTGGGGGTCGAGCGCGAGGTGCACGGCCTCGACGGCCGCACCGTCGTTCACCTCCAGCTTGCCGCCGAGACGGGACCACGTCGATCCGGTCCAGCGCGCCACGTAGAGGTCGCTGGCCGCCACGCCCGGCGTATCCTTCTCGGACCAGGCGACCACGGGCGCGTCGCCGCCGTCGAGCGTCAGGTCGGCCGCGTCCGGATAGTGCGAGCCGGGCGCCAGCAACAAGCCGCCGCCCAGGATCGTCCACGCGCCGTTCTCCAAGCGGCTCACGAACGTATCGAACGGGTCGCCGGACGTGGCGTAACCGTGCCAGGCCACGACCGGCGCTCCGTCATCGCCGACGGCGAGGGCGTCGATGACGGCCGAGCCGTCGGCGCCGACGAGGTCAGGGAGATCGTGCCACGCGTTGCCGTCCCAGCGCCGCACGACGGCCTCTGGTTGGGTCTCGAGGTTGGTGCCCACAACCGGGAGGTCGTCCGGGCCGAAAGCGACATAGGGTCCGTAGATGAACACGTGGTTCACGCCGCCGATCACCGGATCGGTGCCGCGCCGCAGCCAGCCGGGCAGCGACCACGACCAGCTCTGGGGCGCGAGAGCGTTGCCTGCCGGGTCCTGGATCCCGGAGGTGAGGGCCAGCGTGAGCTCGGTGGGCGGCTCGAGCTTCCCGACGGTGGCGATCGTCAGGGTGCGGCCGTCGCTCGACAGGTCGAGCGTCGTCGACAGCGCGACCGAGCCCGGACCGGCGAGCCGGACGGTGGCATCGCTCACGCTGCTGGGCTCGATGGGTTCGGAGAACTCTGCCTCGATGGGCGCCCCGACCCAGACGTTGTCGTCGCCGTCCGCCGGCGCATGGGACGTGACGGCGGGCGGCGTCGTGTCGGTCGGCCCCGTGTCTCCCGGGCCGCTCGAGCACCCACCCCCAGCCAGTACGACCACGCACAGCGCCAGCGCGCAGCTTACGAACGCCATCGTTCTCTGCATGAGCCGGGCCTCCTCGACCACGCGGCGTGCGCCCGCCGCGGCGCCATCTCGACGCCGCGGCGCCCGTCATCCGATCGCCGCGATGCCCCAGCATAGAGCGAACGCGCTACGGCGGACGCCCGACGTACCTCGACGCCGGCCCCGCCTCGACCAGGGGCTCGTCATCCACACCGGCCTCGTGAGCGCTTCCCGCGCCCATGGCCCCACGAGCTGGGCGACGACGCGCATCACATGGCGGAGGCGATCGAACGCGGGCTTCGACCGGGCGTCTTGACGTCCGTTCATCGACGGTCGCGGACGTACTTGCGGGGCCGGGCGTGCTGGCGGCGTGGTTACCGATGCGCGCCCCGTAGTGGAGCCTGCCAGCGTGCGGAATCTCGCGGGACACACACGCGCGGCGCGCGGACTCAGACGGCAGTTCGTCTGCCGCGGCCCCTTGCCCTCTCTATCCCGCGACGGTTCGCCGGCCGCTGAAACACTATGCCCCCAGCGCCGCGCGCCACCACGGCAGGGAAGCGCGTATGCCCCGCAAGAGCGAATATTGCGGTTGGAATCCCGTCTCTCGAGATAGCAGGGTTCGGTCAACGGTTCCGCGGGATGGATAGCTGGAAAGGTCGAGGGTACAGGGGGATCCCGGCGCGACCCACGAAACTGACACCTCCGGAACGGTGTCCTTGAGGATCTCCAAAGCAGCCGACAGGTACGTGCTTTGGCCGGCTGACACGTTGTACAGCCGGCTGCCCAGTCTTTCTGCCGTGGCCAGGCGGCAGATACCGTCAGCGAGGTCCCGGGTGAACGTGAACGGCATCGGTCGATCCGTTCCGGCGATGGACACTCGACCGTCTGTGAGCGCGCCCCGCACGAGCTGGAAGAGAGGAGACACGATGGGACGCATCGGTGTGGGAACCTCCATCGGGCCGTACGGCCCGTCGATTCGCGCCACGACAACGTCGAGGCCCGCCACGACCGCATACCGCCTACCGATGCCCTCAGCCGAAAGCTTCGTGACGAGATACGCATCATGTTCCCCCGTGGGAAGCGGAGCGTCCTCTTTCAGTTTCGCCTCGAGCGGCGTACTGCCGTAAACGCCAGACGAGCTCAGGAGGACGATCCGAATGCATCGGTTCTGCCGGGCCGCCTCAAGCAGGTTCACCGTGCCCATGATGTTCGTCTCGATCATCGATCGCAGCTGTTCGGCCTCCCTTGCGCGCCCAAGGGCAGTGACCGTCGCCCCGTGCACGATCGCGCGTGGCCTGTGGCGGTCGACTACATGCTCGAGCCAAGGGGCGTCTCGGACATCACCCGCCTCGAGCACGATCCGGCTGCGCACAGCATGCCAATACCGCATCAGCAGCGCGGACGGATGACGAAGGTCGGTCGCCACGACGGTGTGGCCAAGGTGAGCCAAATGGGCGACGAGAGTCGCCCCCACGAAACCCGTGGCACCCGTCACGATCACGGGCCCCTCGTGATCGCCCGGCGTCATGGATGCCTTCTGCTCGCTATCGACGCAGCGGTCGAGCCCTGTCGGTCCGACCTCACGCTCGGCCTCAAGCGGGCTGCAGCGACGCAAGTACTGCGTCCGTGTCGCGTGCCCTGGCGAACACGCCGTCCATGACCCGCAAGGACGCTTCGTGTAAGGCGCTGGTCCAGCTGGCGCACGCGTCGGAAGCCACGATGACGCCATAGCCGAGATCGGTGGCGTCCCTGGCAGCCGACTCCACGCAGCCGCTCGTCATCACGCCACAAAGGACGAGATTGCGGATTCCCATGCTCATCAACACCTGGTGGATCGGCGCGCTGTTGAAGACGCTTCCTGTCGTCTTCGAAAAGACGATCTCGTCGCCGACCGGTGCGACCTCCTCCAGGATTTCGGCATCCTTCGAGCCTGGCGGGCACGCAATTTCCAGATCCTTGTGGATTCGGCCGCGATCTCTGCCGTCGTGCGTGAAGGACTGAATGCGGCTAAACATGACCTCGACGCCGGCCTGGCGGAAGGCGTTCTGAAGTCGCCGGATGTTCGGAATCATGGCGGCCAGCGCCCGCCCGAATTCGTCCAGCCCGGCCGTCAAGCCGCGGGATCGCTTCAACGCAAACGTGCCGAAATCGAGATGTGCGTCCCCATATTGCACATCGATGACCAGCAAGGCGGAATCCGTCTTTCGTAACGCCAGGTCGGGGAGCGGCCTGCGCCAGTTCAGGTAGGGGTCGTCCTTTGGATATGCCGCCATCGTGACGTCTCCGTTCTGGTCCTCATCGAAGATTCGATCGGGCGCGCTCGGTACGTCGAGCGGGTCCCCCGCGACCGGGCAATGGCCGACCGTTTCTGCCCGTCCACGACGACTCACTCCCGCGCACAAGGCCCCAACCCACAATCAACTGTTGACATCCTCCAGGGCTGGCGTATCACGACCTTGCTTGGCGTGTCAAGCATCGGTCCGAGGCACTTCCACCAGGCCGCTCAAGCCTTGGAGACGGCGCTCGGGAGGAACTCGCCCGCGCTCTTGACAGCGCCAAGGGCGCATGCTATTCCTTCAATCGTAAGTGTTTACAGTTGATCGTCGTCTCGACGTTCACCGTTTCGATGGTGCGGATGGATTCCGGTCGCGCGCGCAGCGCACGATGGCCGGCATCGACGTTTCGACCCCAATGCCCCGCTCTCTCGGGTGTGGCGTGTGGGAGGCGAGGGAAGGGGGTCGCCACTCGGGCTTCGGTTGACTTCAAGACCTGGGGAGTGGGCTCGATCATCTGAGGGCTCTGGCACATGAGGGGAAGAAGAGAATGAAACGACGCACTTGGTGGTTCCCGCTCATCGCAAGCCTGCTTGCGGCCCCGTTGGCTGCGATGGCGTGGGCGCAGGGAAGTCCTGAACCCGGCGGTGTGCTCAAGGTCGCCGTACCGGCCGACCCGGGCCTCTGGGACCCGAAGTACACGGAAGACACCAATGGGATTCGTGCTGAGGCGCAGATCTACGCGACGCTCATGCAAAACTCGCCAGACGGCAAGAGCGTCGTTCCGTGGCTGGCAGAGAGCTATGAGGCGAACGAGGACCTCTCTGCGCTGACGTTCCACCTTCGAACCGACGCCAAGTTCTGTGACGGAACGCCAATTACCGCGGCTGACGTCAAGTTCTCGTTCGATAGGGCGCTCGAGAAGGACTCGAACGTCACGTGGCAGTACCCGGATGGCACGCATGTCGAGGCCGTGGACGACCATACGGTCAAGATCACAGCGGACACACCGAGGGCATGGTTCCTCAAGGCGCTGACCCTGTGGGGAACGAACATCCTCTCGAAGAGCCATGTCGAGGGACAGAGCCCGGAGCAGATTGCGTCGGAGCCCCTCGGGAGTGGTCCCTTCTGCCTGAAGAGCTGGAACAAGGGTTCTGGCTACGTATTGACGCGCAACCCGAATTACTTCGGGGATCCCGCATGGGTGGACGAAGTAGACGTGTCGGTGGTTCAGGACGATACTGCGCGCGTCCTCCAGCTCGAGGGCGGCAACGTCGACATCGCCATCGACGTTCCTTACAACCAGGTGCAGGTGTTGTCTCGGTTCCCCGGTGTCAAGGGACATACGAGTGAACTGTGGGGCCTTGCCACGATCGTCCTTAACCAGAGGGACGTTCCCGCGTTGCGAGACAAGAGCGTGCGGCAGGCCATGTCCTACGCGATCGACCGTCAAGCGATCGTGGATGCGGTCTTGTCGGGTCAAGGAACTCCCGCCCTGTCGCCGTGGTACGGCGTAGACCTACCCGGCTACACGGACAAGTATGCCCAACGCTTCGATCTCCAAAAGGCGAAGGACCTCATGGCGGCTTCCGCCTTCCCGGACGGCTTCGACGTCGACCTGACCGTGGTCGCCGGCGACACCGTGGCAATGGAGACGGCCGTGATCCTCAAGGACGAGCTGTCGAAGATCGGAGTGAACGTCACCATCACGCCGGTGGAGGAGGGCAGCTGGTTTGCCAGCTGGTCTTCCTACAACTACCAGATGCTGTACAAGCTCGGCACGGAACTCGTCGCCGACCAGCGACAGACGATCCCGTTCGACTACCTGACGGTGGAGGATGGGGACAGGGAACCGCCTTCACGGGCTGGTCGGATGCGGCCGTGACGAAGGTCGCACAGGCGACGCTCGAAGAGCATGATCCGGACAAGCTCAATCAACTCTTTGACCAGCTCCAGCAGCTGGTCATGGATCAGGACCCGCAGTTGGTCCTCTTCCTGCCCTTCAGTCGCTGGGGAGAACGCGACTCGGTGCAGGGGTTTGCGATCGGTCCGACAAGCCTGTATCGCTTCTGGGACGTGTGGTTGGCGAAGTAGCACGGCACTCCTCGTCGCCTGGCGCCCGCACTTCGGGCGCCAGGCTCACTCGGTAGGAGTCAGCTGATGGACTCTGGTCGCTTCTTTCGCAATCGGCTCGGCCAACTGATCCCGGTGCTGGTAGGCATCAACGTCATCGCCTTCCTGATGTTGCGCCTGATTCCGGGTGATCCGGCCGTGATCATGTTGGGCACGCACGCGACGCCGAAGCAGGTGATCAGCTACGAGCCGAACTCGGCCTGGATCGCCCCGTCTGGGAGAGTACCGGGGATTCGTGCGCGGCGCTCTGCACGGTGATCTCGGCATGTCGGTGTTCGCTCGACGCCCTGTCGCAAGTGTGATCCTCGGGCGCGTGCCAACGACGCTCGGCTTGGTGGTGTACGCCGTCGTCATCGCGGTCGTGCTCTCGTTGCCCGCGGCGATCACGTCCGGGTTGAACGAGGATCGCCTCGTCGATCAGGCCGTGCGCGGCCTCTTCACTGTGGCGTTGGCAATGCCGGGCTTCTGGTTGGCCTGATTCTCTTGCTTCTGCTCGCCGTACACGTCCACTGGTTTCCAATCTCCGGCGTCGGCGACAACATCCTCGGCTGGCTTTGGCACCTCTCCTGCCGGCGTTCACCCTCGCCTTGCCCGTCGCTGCGATGCTGGTCAGGGGCCACGGAACTCGATCATCGAGGTGCTCGGTCCCCTTGAGTAGCATTTGCACGCGCCAAGGGCGTGCGAAGGGCGGGCGTATTGACGCGTCATGTGCTCCGGAACGGTCTGGTGTCGAGCGTAACGATTCTTGGTCTCAATATCGGCTGGCTCGTCGGCGGGTCCGTGGTGATCGAGACCGTCTTCAGCATCCCGGGTCTCGGGTCGCTCGCGGTCACCTCGGTCTACGCTCGCGACTACCCGGTCGTCCAGGGGTTGACGCTCACGTTCGGCTTCATGGTCATCATCGTCAACTTGCTGACCGACT
>CAWCUY010000005.1:0-254039 GCA_963798895.1 uncultured Trueperaceae bacterium
CGCCGACCGGGCGACGCTCCGCGCCTGCACGGTCCCCCTTCAGCTGTCCCGCACCACCCCCTCGCGCCACGCCAGCACGGCGGCCTGGGTGCGATCGCTCCGGCCGAGCTTCGACAGGATGGCGCTCACGTGCGTCTTGACGGTCTTCCCGCCGATGGTGAGGCGCTCGGCGATCTCGTGGCTGCTCAGGGCCTCGCCGAGCAGGCGCAACACCTCGAGCTCACGCGGCGTGAGCTCCCGCAACGGGTCCGGCGTCGATGCCGCCGGACCGTACGAGTCGCGAACGACACGCGCGGCGATGCGAGGGTCGAGCATCGCCTCCCCGGCGGCGGTGCGGCGGACCGCGTGGGCCAGCTCCGAGGGACCGATGTCCTTCAGCAGGAACGACGACGCGCCGGCCCGCAGGGCGGGGAAGATGTGCTCGTCATCGTGGTACGAGGTCAACACGACGACGCGGGTGCCCGGCGACGCGGACTGCAGGCGGCGGGTCGTCGATCCCGTCGATGTCGGGGAGCGTCGGTAGCCTTGCGTCGAGGGCCGGCGGAGCGCGTGGCTCGCGTTCTCACGCACGCTCTCCACGCGTCGTCACCCACGCTCTCCGCTCTCCGCGCGACGTCGCCCTCGCGATCACGCGACGTCGCGCGCCACGCGATGGTGCCCTCGCCCTCCACGCGAAACGCCCTCGCCCTCCACGCGACGGGCAGGAAGGAACGGTGAACCATGGCACGAAAGTCCCTTCGCATCGTCGGCATCGTGCTGACGAGCCTGACGCTCGCGCCGCTGTACGCCCACGTCCTCGAGCTCGCCGGCAAGGTGAGGCTCACGGGCGCGACCTGGCTGGCGGTCCAGCACCACCTCTACGGCGGGTTCGCGCTCTCCGGCGCCTTCACGGAGCCGGCCGGTCTGGTGTCCGCGGCGGCGCTCGCGGTGCTCGCGCGCAAGCGCCGCGGCGAGGCCGCGCTGAGCCTCCTCGCCGCCGCCTGCTACGCGGGCATGCTGGTGCTGTTCGCCGTCGGGAACAACCCGATCAACGCCCGCATCGCCCGGTGGACGCTGTCGACCCTGCCGGACACCTGGCGCGGCGCGCGCGACGCATGGGAGGCGTTCCACGTCGGCAGCGCGGCCCTCGCGCTGGTGGCGCTCGTCGCGTTGCTCGTCGCCGGCGTGCGCCGCGGCGGCTCCGAGGGCGCCACGGCGCCGCCCGGGCGGTAGATTGGGGCGCAGCGCTGGGGGCGCACGACGCGCCCGGGCCCCACGCCCGGGCGCGATGGTGAGGAGGCCGCGTGTACCGACCTGACGAGGTGAGCCCGTGGCCGCGCCGGGCGTTCGTCGTCGCTCACCTGGCGCTGGCGGCGCTTTCGGTCTGGATCCTCCTCGGGAACGGCACCGAGGCGATCGGGCGCGCCGTCGGCGCCTCGTGGACGGTCGGCGACATCGCGCGTCGGTGGTTGCTGGCCGCCTTCGCCGTGGTGCTGTGGGCGCGGATGAGTGCAACCGTCCTGGTCCTGCTCCAGCGCCGCTTCACGTGGCAGGAGATGGGCCTGGTGACCTTCGGGGCGGCGATGTACCAGCTCGGTTTCGCCTGCCTCGGGGCGGCGTCGGGCCCCTCCCTGGGTGCCTGGGACGTGCCGGCCGTCGCCCTCTTCGCCGCGGGTAGCGCCCTGAACACGGGCTCCGAGTGGGCGCGGTTGCGCTTCAAGCGCCGCCCGGAGAACCGCGGCCGCCTCTACACGCGCGGCCCCTTCGCCCTCGTGCGCCACCCGAACTACCTCGGCGACGTGTTGTGGGGGGTGGGATGGGCCCTCGCCACCCGCTCCGCCTGGTCCGCGATCATCGTCGCCGTCGAGGTGGCCGGCTTCGTGTTCGTCAACATCCCGCAGCTCTCCGCGCACCTCGAGGAGCGCTACGGCGATGCCTACCGAACCTGGGCGTCGCGCACCGCCCGGCTCGTGCCGTGGATCTACTGAACGCGCGCAGCGGACCTCAGGTCCTCACCGGCGTCCCGGCGGTGCCGGGTTCGGGTCGGCGGTCGGCGCCGAGGGCGCCGAGGCCCGCCGAGAGAAGGGCGAGCGTCGCCTGTGCTTGACGCCGCACCTCTCGCCGCAGGTCGGCTCCACGCGCGCCCTCGGCCGTGCGACGCCGGACGAGCTCGACGAGGGCGTGATGGGCTCCCACCAGGGCCGTGGCGGCGACCCGCGGGCGGATGTCGCCGGCGGCCGCTCCCGTCTCGCGCGCGATGAGGTCCGCGAGCGCGGCGGCGGCGCGGTCGAACACATCGCGCTCGCGCGCGCGCAACGTCGCGCTGGCGTCGATCATGCGGTTGATGGCCGCGACGCGCTCGAGCCGTCTCGCCTCGGACGGCAGCCCCGGCTGCTCGAGCATGAAGCGCTCGAACGCGTCCACCACCGACGCGCCCTCTGGCCGCTCGGCGACGGCGTGCAGCAGCCGCGCCTCGAACCCCTCGAGGCGCCAGTAGACGAGATCCTCCTTCGTGGGGAAGTAGTTGAACACGGTCTGCGGTGCCACGTCGGCCGCTTTGGCCACCTGTGCCACGGTCACGGCGTCGAAGCCGCGCTCGAGGAATAGCGCCAACGCCTCCTCCGCGATGCGGTCGTGCGTGCGCCGCTTCTTGCGCTCGCGTAGGCCTCCGGACGCAGGCCCGCTAGGGTTCTCCATGCCGCCATCGTAGATGGGAAGGCTTGACACTACAAGTGTGGAGCGACAGTATGATTAGAGTCGCTCTAAGAATAGGAGCGAGCACCCGTGCCCCGGGCCCGACGCGAGGCCGGCACCGGCCCGTGCGCCCGCGAGACTCGAAGTGCGGACATCGAGAGGCGGTGCGACATGACCCTGTACGCGTGGCTGGAGCTGGGACACATCCTCGCGGCGACCGCGTGGCTGGGAGGCGGGGCCATGCTGACGGTGCTGGCCGCCCGCGCCCGAGCGAGCGACGACCCCGGCGTAGCGCGCGACTTCGCGCGCCTCCTGGCGTACACGGGCCCACGCCTGCTGATGCCGAGCGTTGTCGTTCTCCTCGGGCTCGGGATCTGGATGGTCCTGGCGAGCTCCGCCTGGAGCTTCGGCCAGGCGTGGATCGTCGCGGCGCTCGGGCTGTTCGCACTGTCGTTCGCGGTAGGGGCGGTGTACCTCAGCCGCGTCGCGCTGCAGATGACGCACGCGGCCGACGCCGCCTCGCTGCGCGCCTCGATCGCTCGCTGGCTGCTCGGCTACGCCTTCGTCCTGCTCCTGCTCGCCGTCGCGGCGTGGGACATGGTGGTCAAGCCGGGTCTCTGACGCTCGCGGGCCAGTGGCTGTCGGGCGGCGCGTCCCGCGGTGTGTCGATCGAGCCGCGGGCGAGCCGCTCGCGCGGGCGCTAGGATGCGGGCACGTCATGACGCTGGCCGATCTGCTGGACCTGCCGATCCTCCACGGCGCGCGCGTCGTCGCCGGTGACGACGGCCTGTGCCACGAGGTCGAGTGGGTGCACGTCGTCGACCTGCCCGACCCGCTGGTGTGGGTGAGGCGTGGCCACCTCCTGCTCACGACCGGCATCGCGTGGCCGCGGGAGCCGGAGGCGGAGCGCTGCCGCATACGCGGGCTCGCCCGCCACGGCCTGACGGGCCTTGCGATGGCCGTGCCACAGTTCTTCGACCGCTTCTCCGACGCCGCGCGGGCGGAGGCGAACGCGGTGGGCTTGCCGCTGCTCGAGATCCCGTGGGAGGTGCCCTTCGCGGACATCACCCAGGATGCCCACCGCGCCATCCTCGCGCAGCAGTACCGCACACTTGCCAAGTCCGAGACGGTCCACCGGGAGCTCACCCGCACCGCCGTAGAGGCGGTGAGCCTGCAGGAGCTGGCCGACACGCTCGGAGGCCTGCTGGCGCGCCCGGTGGCGTTCGAGGGTGCCGACGGCGCCGTGCTGGCGTCGTTCGATCCCGCCCCCGACGCGCAGCGGCGGTCGACAGCCGTCGATGCGGAGGTGTTGCGGCTGCTGGAGTCGCGCGGGCTGCTCCGGGCGGTACGCCCCGACGGTGGCTCCGTGCGCATCCCGGCGGTCCCCGATCTCGGCCTGTGCCCGCGGCTCGTGTGTCCGATCCGCATCCGGGGCGAGGCCGCGGGGATGGTCTGGGTGCTGGAAGGAGACACGGCGCTCAGCGAGGTCGACATGCGCGCCGCGGAGCACGCCGCCGTGGTGGCGGCCGTGCACATCGCCCATCAGCGCCAGCTCGCGTCGGTCGAGGCGCGGCTCGGCTACGCCTTCCTCGACGCGTTGCTCGAGGGGAGCTTCGAGCCGACGGCCCGGAACCTGGAGCGGGCGCGTCTGGCGGGCTTCGATGCGGGCGGCCGCTACCGCGTGGCGATCCTTGCGCTCGACGAGGCGGTGCCGCTATCGCGCGACGGGCTGCTGCGGCGCGAGGCGGTCGCGGAGCGGCTCGAGGCCCGGCTGGTCGATCTGAGCGGCGTGGGCCTCCTCTCCCCGGCGTTGAACCGCATCTCCATGCTGATCCCCTGCCAGCTCGGTCCGGAGCAGCTATGGCGCGGCTTCGAGAGCGAGGGCAGCCTCGGGGTGGGGAGTTGCCGCCGCGGGCCGGAGGGAGTTCGCCCCAGCCGCGACGACGCCATGGCCGCCCTGAGGTTCGCCGAGCGGCCCGGACTGCACAGATACGAGGATTTCGTCGTGCCCAGGCTCCTCGGTGGTGACCCGGCCGCGCGCGACCAGTTCCTGGGCGACCTCTTCGACGGGCTCGAGGCGGTCCGGGGCGCGGACGCCCTCAAGCTGACCCTCCTACGCTGGGCCGCGGTCGGCTTCCGCCAGCGGCGTGCAGCCGAGGAGCTGGGCATCCACGTGAACACGCTCCGCTACCGCCTCGATCGCGCGGCGGAGCTCGCGGGCCTCGACCTGAAGGACGTGGAGCTGCGGTTCCACCTGCAGCTCGCCGCCAGGTTGTTGGGCTCGAGCCACAAGGACGACCGCCTCGGGTTGTGACGCGGGCACCTTGAAGCGGCCACGCGGCTTCCCGTAGGTTCAGGGCACCCAAGGAGGTTCGAGGTTGCCCTCGACACGCTCGCGCAAGGACGCCTTGCACGAGACCCGGCAGCGCGTGGTGCCGCGGGGTCTCGCGACGGCGCACCCCATCTTCGCCGCCAGGGCGCTCGGCGCGCGCCTGTGGGATGTCGGCGGCGACGAGTTCGTCGATTTCACCGGGGGCATCGGGGTGCTCAACGTGGGGCACGGCCATCCGAAGGTGGTGCGTGCCGTGCGGGCACAGCTCGAGCGCTTCACCCACGTCTGCGCGCAGGTCACGCTGTACGAACCGTACCTTCGCCTCGCGGAGCGCCTCGCCGCGCTCGCGCCCGGCCCCCAGCCGAAGAAAGCGCTGCTGCTCACGACCGGCGCGGAAGCCGTGGAGAACGCGGTCAAGATCGCACGCGCCGCGACGGGCCGGCCGGCGGTGGTGGCGTTCACTCATGCGTTCCACGGCCGGACCCTGCTCGCCCTGAGCCTGACGGGGAAGGCCGAGCCGTACAAGCAGGGGTTCGGCCCGTACGCGCCGGAGATCTTCCACGCGCCCTACCCCAACGCCTACCGCGGCATCGACGGCGACGCGGCGCTGTCGGCGCTGCGCGAGCTGTTCGCCTGCGAGGTCGAGCCCGGGCGGATCGCGGCCGTCGTCATCGAGCCCGTGCTCGGGGAGGGCGGCTTCGTGCCCGCGCCTTCCGCGTTCCTGCGCGGACTGCGAGAGATCACCCGCCAGCATGGCATCCTGCTCGTCGCCGACGAGATCCAGTCCGGTTTCGGGCGTACGGGTCGATTCTTCGCGATCGAGCACAGCGGCGTCGTTCCCGACCTCCTCACGGTCGCGAAGAGCCTCGGTGGCGGCCTGCCGATCTCGGCGGTGGTCGGCCGCGCCGACGTGATGGACGCCCCCGGCCCCGGTGGGCTTGGCGGCACGTACGGCGGCAACCCGCTCGCCTGCGCGGCCGCCCTGGCGGTGCTCGACGTGTTCGAGGAGGAGGCGCTGCTCGAACGGAGCGAGCGCCTCGGCCGGCGGCTGCGGGCTTCGCTCGAGCAGCTCCGCGACCGCTGCGTGCCGCACGGCGACGTCCGCGGGCTGGGCCCGATGATGGCGCTCGAGCTCGTGCGCGACGCGCGCCGCACGCCGGACCCGGCGTGGGCCGCGCGCGTGGTCACGCGGGCGAGAGAGCTCGGCCTGCTGCTGCTCACGGCGGGTCTCCACGGGAACGTTCTGCGCGTGCTGGTGCCGCTCGTCGTCGACGACGCGGAGCTCGAGGCGGGGCTCGAGCGCCTCGGGCGCGCCGTCGAAGAGACACGGGACGAGGCGGGCGACGCATGACACGCCGCCGCCGGCCCACGCACGTGCTGTACCCGTCGCTCGACAGGAAACCGCCGACCGTGGCGCGCGCGGAGGGGTGCTACCTCTACGATGAGGACGGCCGCCGCTTCCTCGACGGCGCCTCGGGCGCGGTGGTCGCCAACCTCGGGCACGGCGACCCTGCCGTGCTGGCCGCGATGGCCGAGCAGGCCGGCAAGGTGAGCTTCGCGTTCCGTTCGCAGTTCACCAGCGAGCCCGCCGAGCGCCTCGCCGACGAGCTCGCGCGGCTCGCGCCGGGCGACCTCGCGTGGACCTTCTTCGTCAACAGCGGCAGCGAGGCGACCGAGCTCGCTCAGAAGATCGCGGTGCAGACGTGGCAGGAACGCGGGCGGCCGGAGAAGCGGCGCGTGCTGTCGCGCCGCGTGAGCTACCACGGCATGACGCTGGGCGCGTTGTCCATGTCGGGTCACGTCGGCCGCCGCGCCCGCTTCGAACCGCTCCTCACCCGCGACGACGTCGTGGCGGCGCCGTACTGCTTCCGCTGCCCGCTCGGCCTCAGCTTCCCCTCCTGCGACCTCGCCTGCGCGGACACGCTCGAGTCCGCGCTGGCGGACGGCGCGGCGGACACCGTCGCGGCCTTCATCGCCGAGCCCGTCGTGGGCGCCAGCGGCGGCGCGATCACCCCGCCCCCGGGCTACTACGGTCGCATCCGGGAGATCTGCGACGCCCACGACGTGCTCTTCATCGCCGATGAGGTCATGACGGGGCTGGGACGCACGGGCGCGACCTTCGCCATGGAGCACTGGGGCGTGGCGCCGGACCTGATGGTCCTCGGCAAGGGCCTGGGCGCCGGCTACACCCCGATCGGCGCCGTGCTGGTCTCCGAGCGCGCCATCCGCTCGATCCGCGACGGCTCCGGCCTGATGCTCTACGGCCACACCATGAGCGGCAACCCGCTGTCGTGCGCCGTCGCCCTCGCCGTGCTGCGGCGCATCGTCGACGACGGGCTCGCCGCGCGTGCCGCGGTACTCGGCGAACGTCTCGGCGAGGGGCTGCGGGCTCTCGCCACCCGGCACGCAATCGTGGGCGACGTGCGCGGCCTCGGCCTGCTGTGGGGCGTCGAGCTCGTCGACGCCGACGGCGGCACCTTCCCGAGCGACCTCGGAGTCACCGCTCGTCTCGTGACGGCGGCCTTCGAGGACGGGCTGATCGTCTATCCCGCGTCCGGCGCGGTCGAGGGGCGCGGCGATGCGATCCTCGTGGCGCCTCCACTCGTCGCCGACGCGGCCGTGATCGACGAGCTGCTCGAGCGCCTGGACCGCGCCCTCGACGCGCTCGAGGTTGGGCTCGCCGCGTCCCTCGCGGCCAGGGCGGAGCCTCTCGCCGCGCCGCCCGGAGCCGCGGCCGAGCCGCTCGCCGCGCCGCCCGGACCCCCGGCGGGGCCGCTCGCCGCCTCGCACACGCCGCCTCGCACACCGCCGCCTCGCTCACCGCCGCCTCGCACGTCGCCCCCCCGGCCGGACCGTCCGTCACGCCGGAACTCGCCGCGGCGAAGGATGGTGCCGTGCACGGCGCCCCCAGCCGGGACGGCGATCCACCCCCAGGGAGTAACGCTCCAGAACGGAGGAGTTCATGAAGAAGATCCCCCTCGCCCTCGTGCTCGTGCTCGCGTTGTCGTTCGTCGTGTCGCTCGCTTCGGCCGCCGACCTCTCCACCATCAAGGACCGCGGCTACATCATCGCGGTGATGTCCGGCGGGTACCCGCCGTTCAGCTTCTTCGACGAGAACCAGAACCTCGTCGGTTACGACGCGGACGTCGCGAAGGCCCTGGCCGAGCAGCTCGGCGTGAAGGCGCGCGTCGACGCCGCCGAGTTCTCCACCATCGTCCAGGGCGTCCAGTCCGGCATCTTCGACATGGCGGTCGCCAGCCAGGCCTGGACGCCCGAGCGTGCCCAGGCCGTCGCGTACCTCGACCATCCGTACCACTGCGGCGGCGCGCAGCTGTTCGTGCCCAAGGACTCGTCCGCAACGAGCATCCAGGACTTGGGTGAGCCCGTCGCGGTGGCCCTGGGAACCACCTACGAGACCTGGCTCAACGACCACGGCCTGCCGTACAAGACGTACAAGGACGATCCCACAGGCCTGCAGGCCGTGCAGTCCGGCATCGTCGGCGGCATCGTCACCGACCTGGCCGTGGGATCCTTCGCGGCGTTGCAGGGCGCTCCCATCAAGCCCGTGGGCGACCAGCTCTACGTCGACCTCGCGAACGTCACGGTGGCGACGGACAACACCGACCTGAAGGGCGCGCTCAACGACGCGTTGCAGGCGCTGGCCGACAACGGCACGCTCGCCGAGATCAGCCAGAAGTGGTTCAACGCCGACATCGCGACGAAGTGCTATGGCATGCCGGTCGGAGGTCAGTAGGCGCCACCGATGACCGCAACGTCCGCAACGCCACGTTCGCTGCGCCGCGTCCCCCGCCTCGTGCGGGTGGCGCGGCGTCGCCGCGCTCATGCGGGGGACGGTGAGGTCTCGTGGGCCACGTCCTGACCCCTGCCATCCTCCGCTCGATGGGGCGGGGCGCGCTGCTCACCGTCGAGCTGACCCTGCTGACCTACGGCCTGGCGCTCGTCATCGGGCTCGTCACCGCCCTGTTGCGCCTGTCGAGCTCGCGTGTGCTGTCCATCCTCGCGCGCGTCTACACCGACCTCTTCCGCGGCACGCCCGCGCTGGTACAGATCTTCTTCGCCTATTTCGCGTCCCCCCAGCTCTTCGCCTGGCTCAACCGGTACGTGCTGGGCCCGCTCTCGGGCGGACACGTGCTGCTCCCCCAGCACCTCAGCCCCTTCGGCGCGGCGGTGCTGGCGCTGTCCCTGGGGTACGGTGCGTACCTCTCCGAGGTCATCCGGGCGGGCATCACGTCCATCCCCCGCGGTCAGACGGAGGCGGCACGGAGCCTCGGCCTGAGCGCGTTCGACACGATGCGCTTCGTGATCATCCCGCCCGCCATCGGCATCATGATCCCGCCCCTCGGAAACTACTTCCTGGCCCTGCTCAAGGATTCGTCGCTGGCGTCGACCATCAGCGTGGTCGAGCTGACGCTGGCGACGCAGCGGGCGATCTCGTTCAACTACCAGCCGGCGCTCATGTGGGCGACGGCGGCCGTCATCTACCTCGTGATGTCGATCGTCGGGAGCTTCGTGTTCTCGTCGCTCGAGGGCGTCGCCTCGCCCCACCGGGAGAAGCGCGCGAGCAAGGCGGCGCGCCCGGCCGCATGAGCGACGTCCTCGACGGCGCGGCCGTGCTCGCGCAGCGCATCCGCGGCCGGAAGGTGTCGCCGGTGGAGGCCGTCGAAGAAGCGTTGGCGCGCGTCGAGGCGGACAACGTGCGGCTCAACGCCTTCGTGACGGTGCTACCCGACGACGCGCTCGGGCGGGCGCGCGAGGCCGAACGCGCGCTCGGCGCCGGCGGTCCGCTCGGCCCGCTCCACGGCGTGCCCATCGCGCTGAAGGACCTGTTCGACGCGAAGGCGGGCGTGCGCAACACGTTCGGTTCGAGGCCGTTCGCGAACCACGTGCCCACCGCCGATGCGACCCACGTGGCGCGGCTCGAGCGCGCCGGCGCGATCGTGATCGGCAAGACCAACACGCCGGAGTTCGGCTACAAGGGCACCACCGACAACCTGCTCTTCGGGCCCACGTCGAGCCCCTTCGACCCCTCGACGAACGCCGGCGGCTCGTCGGGCGGGAGCGCCGCCGCGGTGGCGGCCGGGATGGTCCCGCTCGCGCAGGGCTCGGACGGCGGTGGATCGGTGCGCATCCCCGCCGCTCTGTGCGGGGTCGTGGGCTTCAAGGCCACCTACGGGATCGTCGCGGCGGCCACACGGCCCGACGGCTTCCTGACCCACACGCCCTTCGCCCACGTCGGCACCCTCGCCCGCACGGTGGCCGACGCGGCCCTGATGTTGCGCGCCCTCGCGGGCCCGGACCCCGACGATCCGCTGAGCCTCCCCGACGTCGCCATCGACTGGGAGGGAGCGGAGAGGCGGGGCGTGCACGGCCTGCGCCTCGCGCTCCTTCCGACCTGGGGCGGTTTCCCCATCGAGCCCCGCGTGGCGCGGGTGTTCACGGCCGCCGCGCGGGTCTTCGAGCAGCTCGGCGCGCACGTCGACTCGCCGCCCTTCGAGCTGCCGCGGCCGCACGGGGAGCTCGCCGCGATGTGGACGCGCACCAGCGGCGTGAGGGCGGCCGAGAGCGTCGCCTCGCTGCGGGATGCCGGTTTCGACCTGCTCGGCGAGCATCGCGCCGAGCTCGATCCCCACTTCCTGCACAAGGTCGAGGCCGCCGCCGACGTACGCGCGATCGACCTGCGTCTCGACGACGTCGCCCGCACGGAGGTGGTCGACGCGTTCCGGCGGGTGTTCGAGCGCTACGACCTCGTCCTCGGGCCGACCCTCTGCGTCGCGAAGGTCGACAACGCGGCCGACGGGCTCACGATGGGCCCGCCCAGCGTGAACGGCGAGCGCGTCGATCCCGCCATCGGGTGGTGCCCCACCTACCTGCAGAACTTCACAGGCGAGCCCGCGATCTCCGTGCCCGCCGGATTCACGGCCGAGGGGTGGCCGGTCGGATTGCAGATCGTCGGACCGCGCTTCGCCGACGGTTCCGTGCTGGCGGCCGCCGCGGCGTTCGAGCGGGCGAGCCCCTGGCGCGCGGCGTACGGGCGCGTTGATCGAGGCGGAGCGCCGTGAAGGACGCGCAACACCGCTCCTTGCTCCGCGGAGGGGGCCCGTTTCGCAAGGTCGTCGCGCTCGAGGACGCCCTCTCGCTGTTCCGCGACGGTTGCACCGTGCTCTTCGGGGGATTCGGCTCGATCGGCACGCCGCCGCGCCTCGTCGACGCCCTGGTCGCGCGGGGCGTGCGCGACCTCACGCTCATCGGAAACGACAGCGGCTACCCGTCGCATGGGGTAGGCAGGCTCATCGGTGCCGGGCTGGTGCGGCGCGCGGTGGTGTCGCACATCGGCTCGAACCCGGTCGCGATCGAGCAGATGAACGCCGGCACCCTCGAGGTCGAGTTCGTGCCGCAGGGGACCCTGGCCGAGCGCATCCGGGCCGGTGGGGCGGGTCTCGGCGGTGTCCTGACCGACGTGGGGCAGGGCACGGAGGCGGACACGGCCGAGCTCCACGTGGAGCTCGGTGGGCGGCGCTGGGCGGTGGAGCCCGCCATCCGCGCGCCGCTGGCCATCGTTCTGGCCGACTACGGCGACGCCTACGGCAACCTCGTGTACCCGGCGACCGCCCGGAACTTCAACCCGCTCGTCGCCATGGCCGCCGACGTGGTCGTCGCCGAGGTCCGCCACCTCGTGGACGTAGGGGAGCTGGACCCGAACGCCGTGCACACCCCCGGCCTGTTCGTCGACTACGTCGTCGCGGGGAGTCCGAAGCCCACCGCCGTGCCCGTGCCGAGGACGTGAGCGGCGTGGCGCACCTCGACGCGGATGAGAGGATGGCGCGCCGCGCCGCGGCGCTGCTCTCCTTCGGCGAGACCGTGGCGCTCGGCATCGGCCTGCCGACGCGGGTCGCGAACTTCGTACCGCCGTCGCGCCGGATCACCTTCTTCGCCGAGAACGGGGTCGCCGGGATCGGCCCGCGCCCCGGCCCGGCCGACGAGGACGCCGACGTGATCAACGCGGGCGGCGAGCCGATCACGCTGCTGCCACATGGCACGTACTTCGACAGCGCCACGGCGTTCGCGGCCGTTCGCGGGGGCCGCCTCTCGACGGCCGTGCTGGGTGCGCTCCAGGTGAGCGAGCGAGGCGACCTCGCCAGCTGGAAGATCCCCGGCCGCTTCAGCCCCGGCATGGGCGGCGGCATGGAGCTCGCTCAGAAGGCGCGCCGGACGATCGTGCTCACCCGCCACGTCACCCGCGCGGGCGAGCCGAAGCTGGTGCAGGCGTGCACGATCCCCCTCACGGCGCTCGCGGCGGTGTCCGTGATCGTCACCGACATGGCGCTCCTCGAGGTGCGGGACGGCGAGCTGCTGCTTCGCGAGGTGGCGGCGGGCGTGAGCGTCGACGAGGTGCTCGCCCGCACGACGGCCGCCACGCGGGTCGCGGCGCGAGTGGGCGTGATGGAGCAGAGCATGGCGCGAGGTGCGGGCCCTGGGGAGGCGCCGCAGGCGAGCGGTGGTGAGGGGCGCGGCGGCGGCTCTGCCGGCGGCACCGGCGGCTCTCTCTGCCGGCGGCAGCGGCGGCCGCAAGGAGGGAGCGTCATGAGCGAGCGAGGCGCGAGCGCGGGTTCCACCCTGGCCGAGGCGATCGAGCGGGAGGTCGCGGCCTCGTGGGAAGGGGAGGTCGCCTTCCTGCGCGACCTGGTGCGGCGGCCGAGCCTGCGCGGGCAGGAAGCGGCCACGCAGCTGCGCGTGTCCGAAGAGCTCCGCGCGATGGGGCTCGAGCCCGAGCTGTGGGACGTCGACCCGGCCCGCATCGCCGGCCTGCCGGGGTTCTCCCCGCCGGAGTGGGGCTACGCGGGGCGGCCCAACCTGAGCGCAGTCGTCGCGGGCGCGGGGCGGGGCCGCTCGCTCGTGCTCAACGGACACGTCGACGTGGTCCCGCTCGGCCCCGAGCGGTTCTGGCGCTTCGATCCGTGGGGGGCCGAGATCGTGGGCGGTCCCGTCTCGGGCCGAATGTACGGGCGCGGCTCGGCGGACATGAAGTCCGGCGTCGCCGCCATGATCTACGCGTTACGCGCGCTGCGGCGCGTTGGGGTCGAGCTCGAGGGCGACGTGGTGCTGCAGACGGTGATCGAGGAGGAGTGCACCGGCAACGGCGCGCTCGCGGCGCTCGAGCGCGGCCTGGTCGCGGACGCCGCCATCATCCCCGAACCCTTCGACCGGACCCTGCTCGAGGCGCAGGTGGGCGTGCTGTGGGCGCGCATCCGCGTGCGCGGCGCGGGCGCGCACGTGCTCGGGGCCGATCGCGCGGTCAACGCGATCGTGAAGGCCGTCGAGGTCATCGCGGCGATCCGCGGGCTCGAGCGCGACGCCAACCTCGCCCCCCGTCCCGCTCCCTTCGAGGAGCTGGCGCACCCGCTCAACTACAACGTCGGCACGGTGAGCTCCGGCGACTGGCCCTCCTCGGTGCCGTCCGAGTGCGTGCTGGAGGTTCGCATCTCCGCGTACCCGGGCGCCGACCTACGCGAGGTGCAGGACGCGTTCCGCCGAGGGGTGCTGGCGTCGAGCGCGAACGACCCGTGGCTCGCGGAGCACCCGCCCGAGGTCACCTTCTACGCGTTCCAGGCCGAGGGCTGCATCGTCGACCGCGGCGAGCCGATCTTCGCCGCGCTCGCCGCCTCACACCGGCGCGTGGCCGGGGAGGAACCGGCGTTCCTGACGAGCACGGCGACCACGGACGCGCGCTTCTTCAACCTGTACTACGGCGTGCCCGCCACCTGCTACGGGCCCACGGGCGGCGCGCTGCACGCGCCCGACGAATGGGTCGACCTGGGCAGCGTGCGGGAGGTCACGAAGGTCCTGGCCCACACGCTCGTCGAGTGGTGTGGGGTGCGCGGGACCTGAGGAGAGGGGCGAGCGGCGGACCGCGGGCCGCGCCCCCCGGCCCTACGGGACGAACTGCTCTGCCGGCGCGCTCGCCGCACGGGTAGCGTCGGGTAGCACGCACGGCGTGGTGCACGGTGCGGACGCGTACGGCGGCCGCGAGCGCGCGGATGGGAGCGTTCATGGGAACGAGACTGGAAGGCAAGGTCGCGGTCATCACCGGCGCCGGCTCGGGCATGGGTCGCGCCATGGCCCTGCGTTTCGCGGCCGAGGGCGCGGTGGTGGTGGGCGCCGACGTCGTCGGCGATCGCATCGAAGCCGTTGCCGACGAGGTCCGCCGGGCCGGCGCCGACATGACGCCGATGGTCGTCGACGTCTCGAAGCGCGACGACGTGGAGGCGATGGTGGCGCGGGCGATCGAGGGGCACGGCGGCCTCGACGTGCTGGTCAACAACGCCGGCATCATGGACAGCTTCCAGGGCGTCGCGACGCTCGAGGACGACACCTACGCCCGGGTGATGGCGGTCAACGTGTACGGTCCGTTGGCGGCGATGCGCGTCGCGGTGCGCCACATGAAGGGCCACGGCGGCGGTTCGATCGTGAACATCTCGTCGGCCGCCGGCGCCGGCGGCGGCGCGGCAGGCGCGGCCTACACGACATCGAAGCACGCCCTGATCGGCCTGACGCGCAATACGGCCGTCACCTACGCACCCGCCGCCATCCGCTGCAACGCCATCCTGTGCGGCGCCGTCGAGACCGGCATCGGGAGCTCCATCGACGCCGCCAGGATCGATCAGGAGGCGATGGCACAGTACGGCAAGTGGCACCCCCTCGCGCCCGCCGTCCTGCAGCCGACCGACATCGCCAACCTGGCGCTGTTCCTCGCCTCGGACGAGGCGACGAGGATCAACGGCGCGACCATCGCCGCCGACGCGGGCTGGTCTGCGTTCTGAGCGAGCGCAGCGCCGCGTGGCGGGCGCCCCCGCGGCTTCGGCCGCGGGGGCGCCAACCGTAGGGAGCGGACGCGACCGCGTTCCGGCAGGCGCCGAAGCGCCCGCGCTCACCCCTTGACGGAGCCGGAGGTCAAGCCGGCCACGAGCTGCCGCTGGAAGAACGTGAACATGATCAGAGGCGGGACGGTGATCACGACCACGTCGGCGAACAACAGGTTCCACTGGTTGCTGAACTGGCTCATGAAGCTGAACAGCGTGAGCTGCGCCGTCACGTTCCGCGACCCGGGCAGGAAGTACAGCGGGAGCGTGAAGTCGTTGTAGATGACGACCGCCGTCACGACCACCACGGTGATGATCGCGGGCCGCAGCAACGGTAGGATGACGTACGTGAACAGCTGCAGGGAGGAAGCGCCGTCGATGATGGCGGCTTCGTCGATCTGGCGCGGGATCGACGCCAGGAACGCGCGCATGATCAGCATGGTGAAGGGGAGCTGGAGGGCGACCTCGACGAAGATCAGCCCCAACAGCGTCTTGTAGAGACCGAGCCTCTGCAACAGGAAGATCGTCGGCACGACCGCCGGCGGGACGATCAGGCCGGTCAGGACGAGCGCGCTCGCGAACGACGCCACGCGGTCGGAGCGCCGCTGGATCACGAACGCCAGGCTGGCCCCGAGGATGACGACGAGGACGACCGATCCAACGGTCAGGAGGCAGCTGTTCCAGAGCGCGAGGAGCATGCGGTAGTCGCGGAACTCGATCACGGCCCGCACGTTCTCGATCAGCTTGAAGCTCCTGGGGAGCGTGAGCCCGAACGAGGAAGCCTCCTGCGACGTCTTGGACGCCATCAGCACGATGAACGCGAACGGTACGACGAACACGAGGCCGACCACGACCAGCATGACCAGGTCGGCCCACAGGCGCGTCAGCGGGTTGCGGTTCACAGCTCGAGCTCCCTGCGGTTGAAGAAGCGCATGAGCGGATACACCAGCGCCATGATGACGATGAACAGCACCACGTTGCCGGCGGCGGACAGGCCGTAGAAGCCCGCCTGGTACTCCTTGTAGACCACGGACGTGAGCACGTCGGACGCGAACCCGGGACCGCCGCCCGTGGTGGTCCAGATGATGTCGAACGTGCGCAGGCCGCCGATGAAGGCGAGCAGGACGACCGTGAAGGTCGCGTTGCGGGACAGCGGCAGGATCACGTGGCGGAACTTGACCCACGAGCCGCCCTCCAACGCCGCGGCGTCGAAGTACTCCTGCGGGATCGCGGTGATCCCCGCGATGAAGATGAGGGTCGCGATGCCGAGGCCGCGCCAGGTGTCGACGAGCGCGACCGAGTAGATCGCGAGATCCGGGTTTCCGAGCCAGTCGGGGCCCGGCAGGTGGAGCGCGCGCAGGGCCACGTTGATGATCCCGTCCGAGGGCCGCATGAGCGTCAGGAAGGTGATCCCCACGGCGACCGCGCTGATCAGCACGGGGAAGAACACGACGTTGCGATACAGCGACTGCAGCCGCAGGCCGGAGGTCAGCAGCGCCGCCAGGGGCAGCGAGATCACGACCTTCAGGCCGCAGGTGAGCACGGCGAAGATGAGCGTGTTCCGCAACGCCAGCGAGAGCTGCGGATCGCGGAAGAAGTAGACGTAGTTCTCGAAACCGATGAACGTCGAGCTGAACAACGTCCAGCGGGTGAGGCTGAAGTAGAAGGCCAGCGCGGTGGGGGCGAGGAAGAACACCCCGAACACGATGGCGGACGGCAGGTAGAACCAGTAGGAGTAGGGGCTCTTCCTCGACGAACCGCGAGCCTTGCGTGGCGTGGTCGCGTCGCGGCCGCCCGCGTCGAGCTGTCTCAACTGAACCACGCTCGCATCCGCGGTGGGAGAGCGAGAGAGCCGGCGCCGGCGCCGGCTCTCTCGACGTGGCGAACGGGCGCTAGGCCCGCGTGCTCACCAGCCCGGCAGGTTCAGCTGCTGCGCCTGACGCTGGAGGTCGAGCTCGTAGTTCTTGGCCGCCTCCTGGGCGGTCATCTGGCCCGTCGCGACGGCGACGCAGATTTGCTCGAGGTTCGGTCCCTTGAGAGGGGAGAGGAACTCGAGAGCCGGGTACGAGTCGCCCGAGTCGATGTAGTCCTGCAGGTCCCTCACGGCGGGCAGGACGTCGTCGGGAAGGGTCGCGCCCTTGATGAAGTAGGGGCCGTTCGGGGCGACCGCCTTGGTGATGACGTCCGTGCCTTCGGGGGACGCGATGAAGCCGAGGAACGCCAGCGCGGCGTCGCGCTTCGCGCCGGTCGTCGACTGCGGGATGTAGGTGGCGGCGGGCATCCACATGGTGGCGCCGTTCTGGGCGGCGTCGCTGCCCGGCTGCGCGAAGAAGCCGATGTCCTTCACCTGGTCCGGGAAGTTGCCCTGGATCTCGGACAGGGCGAAGGTCAGCATCGGATAGTGCGCGGCCTGGCCGGTGGCGAGCAGCTCGAGCGCGTCGTTGTAGGTGGAGGTGGCGGCGTCCTTCTGCCACCATCCGAGCTCGTGTCCCTGCTGCAGGTGCTGGAAGCCGGCGAGCGCGGCCGGGTCTGTGGCGAGGTCGATCTTGTTCGCGGTGTACTCGTCGGCGAAGCCGGGCTCGGCCTGGGCGACGTTGTAGTAGTCGGCGAGGACGAACAGCTGGGCGGTCCAGGTGTTACCGCTGGCGAAGGACGCGGCGACCGGCGTGATGCCGGCATCGGCGATCTTCTTGTTGTTGGCCACGAACTCGTCCCAGGTCTTGGGAACCTGGAGGCCGAGCTTGTCGTAGACGGCCATGTTGTACAGGATCCCGCCACCCATGCCTGTCTGGGTCGGGACGCCGTACACGGCGTCACCCTGCGACACGGTCGGCTTGAACGAGTCGACGACGTTGTCGAGGTAGGGCTGGCCCGAGAGGTCGACGAGGGTCTGGGCCGGGTGCAGGGCCTGGAGCAGGGAGCCGGAGTTGTACCAGAAGAGGTCGGTCATCTCGCCGGTCGCGAGGCGGGTCTTGACGATGTTGTCCCCGTCGGCGCCCCCCGGCCTGAGCTCGACGTTGATGGTCACGTCAGGATGCTGCTGGGTGTACGCGTCGGCCAAGGCCTGAACGATCCCCGAATCGGTCTGGGTGTCGTCGACGAGGTACGTGAGCGTGACCTTCTGGGCGGCCGCCAGGCTTGCGGCCAGTAGCATGGCGAGGAGTGGAACGAACAACCTTCGCATCGAAGAACCTCCTTGAACGGGGTGGGGCGAGTTCGGGTGGGGTGTGTTCGGCATGCTCGGCGTGCTCGGGCGGCGCGTGTTCGGCGTGTTCGGCGTGTGCGGGTGGGGCGGGTTCGGCGTGTTCGGTATGTTCGGCGTGTGCGGGTGGGGCGGGTTCGGGCGCGGCGCGGCGCACGGGCGCGGCCGCGGTTGGGACGCGTGTCAGCTCATGGCATCTCCACCCCCTGGCGCCGCGCGCGGCTCGAGGCGGCGTTCGCCGAGGCGGGTGGCGCGCCCGTCGACTCGCGCACGACCAGCTGCCATCCGCTGGCGACCACGGCGCGCGGGCGGCGGGGGTCCGCGAGCCTCTTCAAGAGCAAGCGAACGGCGTCCCGACCGTTCCGCTCGGGCGTGCCCGCGACGGACGTCAAGCGCGGAACGAGGTACTCGGCGAAGGGTATGTCGTCGAAGGCCGCTACGGAGAGGTCCGCCGGCACGCGGAGCCCCACGTCGGCCGCCGCTCGGATGGCGGCGATGGCGAGGAGGTCGTTGATGACGACCAACGCGGTCGGCCTATGGGCGCGCTCCAGCAGGTGACGCGCGGCCCGGTAGCCCTCGGCGAGCCCGTCTCCGCAGCGAACGATGCGGTCGTCGCGCGCACCGACGCCCGCCTCGTCCAGCGCTTCCGCGAACGCCTCGAGGCGATCCAACCCCTGAACCTCGTCCTGCACCCCGTAGATGAACGAGATCCGGCGATGACCCAGGTCGAAGAGGTGCGCCAGGAGCGCGCGCATCCCGTCTCCGTACCCCTGCTGCACGACATCGAACTCCGATGGCGAGGAGGAGATCTCGACGATCGGATGGCTCGAGGCCCTGAGCTGCGCGATGATGCGCTCGGGGAGCGACTTGAACTCCGTCATCAGGACGAGTCCGTCCACGCGCTGCTCCGCGAGCTCCTGGACGCGTTGGTGCTCCGGCTCCTGGGCGTGCGCTCCGTGCGCGAGGAGCACCTTGTAACCGCAAGCCTGCGCCTCGGCGGAGATTCCCTGGAGGACCTGCCAGAAGAACGGGTTCTCGTAGATCGGCACGTACACGCCGATCGTCTTCGTCGCCCCGCTCCGGAAGGTCTGAGCCCGCGCGTCGACCACGTAGCCAAGCCGCTCGACCGCGGCTAGCACGCGCTCCCGCGTTTCGCGCGAGATGGTGACGCCGTCGCCGTCCTTACCGTTGACCACGAAGGAGACGGTCGCCCGGGAGACCCCGGCCAGGCTCGCGACATCGGCTTGGGTCGGTTTCCTCATCGCCCTTGGTGGCCCCCTCGGGTGGTCGACATGCGGCCGGCCGGCGTCGTCGGTTGACACGATTCAATTAACACGTGTAAGTTGATGATAGAGGCGGTCCGAACGGATGTCAAGGGGTCCTGGGCGCGACGCGCCACGCCCCGGGTTACGCTCGACTGCAACGCAGCCGCCGAGGAGGTTCCGCCATCACCACAGGGGATGCAACGCTCGACTTCGGGTCTCGGTGGCGCGGTCATTGGATCTGGTCGTCCGAGGAGCCGCTCGAGCCACGCGGGTTCTGGGGCGCAGGCAACGACGGCCGCGAGTCCCACGCCCTGTTCCGCAAGCCTTTCGTGCTGGGCGCGGTGCCCGCGCGTGCTCCCGCCCGCATCGCGGCCGATTCGCGCTACGCGCTGTTCGTCAACGGTAGCGAGGTCGCGCGGGGACCGATCCGCAGCCAGCCGCGCCGCATGTACTTCGACGCCGTCGACCTCGCCCCCTACCTCCGCCGGGGCGAGAACGTGGTGGCCGTCTACGTCAGGTACTACGGCGTCGCCAACGCGTTCTGGATGCCCGCGGTCGCCAACCTCACGCTCGGGCGCGCGGGCGTGCTGGCCTTCGAGGCAGACCTGGGCGACGCGGGCTGGCTCGTGAGCGACGACTCCTGGAGCGCGCGCCAGGTGGACGCCTGGGATCCAGGCTGGAGGCAGCACGTCGACCACGACCCCGGCGTGCCCCTGGAGCTCTTCGATGCCCAGCGGTTCCCTCACGGGTGGCAGGCAACGGACTTCGACGACGAGGCGTGGGCGGGTGCGCAGCGGGTCGAGGCGATGCACGTCGGCGGCTTCGCGCGCTCCCAGCCCCCGACCGATCCGTACGGTCGTCTGCTCGCGCGGCCCATCGCGTTCCTCGAGGGGGAAACGAAGGTGCCGGCGCAGGTGCGCGTCCAGGAGCTGTGGGGCCGCGTCGACCTGGCGAAGGTCCACCCCCTGGCGCGCATCCAGGCATCGACGGAGCTGCCCGTGTCGGCGAGCGAGGACGCCGGCTCCTGGCCCATCGGCGCGCACCTCCCCGAGGGCGGCGCTGTGCGCCTCTCGCTCGACATGGGCGTCGTGGTCGCCGGCCAGGTGGGCTTCGAGGTCGACGCTCCTGCCGGCACGGTCCTGGACATCGCCTTCGCCGAGGAGCCGCTGCGCTCCATGCTGAGCATGGACAGCATGCGCGTGGGAACGCGCTACGTGGCCCGAGGGGAGCACGATCGCTTCAGGATGTTCGAGTCGACGGGGTTCCGCTACGCCGACGTGTTGATCCATGGATCGGCCGGGCCGGTGACGCTCCTGCGCTTCGACGTGAACGAACGGCTCTACCCGTGGACGGGCGACGCCGGTTTCCGGTGCAGCGACGACGAGCTCCAGGCCATCTTCGACGCGGGGCTCCGGACCGTACGACTCTGCTCGCAAGACGCGTTCATCGACTGCCCCACGCGCGAGCAACGCGCCTGGGTCGGCGACGCCGTGGTGCACCAGATGGTGCACCTCGCGACGAACGAGGACTGGCGCCTGGCCCGCCACTTCCTCACGCTGGCCGACTCACCCAGGTCCGACGGGATCCTGCCGATGAGCGTGGCGGGGGACATCGAGGCCCGTGGCGGCTACACGATCCCCGACTGGTCGCTGCACTGGGGGCACGCCCTTCACAACCTGCACCGCTTCGACGGGGCCCGGGACCAGGTCAAGTGCTTCATGCCGACCTTCGAGCGCATCCTGCGCTGGTACGTGCCGTACCTGCTGCCGAGCGGGGTCCTCAAGGACGTGCCGGAGTGGAACCTGGTGGACTGGTCGAGCGTGTCGACGGAGGACACCAGCGCGCTGCTGACCGCGCTGTGGGCCCGCGGCCTGCGGGAGTTCGCGGAGATGGCGGACTGGCTGGGCGAGCGCAGCAGCCGGCGCTGGGCGGAGGCGCTGCTCGAGGGCGCCCGCCGCGGCTTCGAGATCTTCTGGGACGAGGCGAGGGGCTCGTACGTGGACCACGTCGTGGGGGGTGCGAGGCGGCCCGAGATGGGCCAGCTGGCCGGCGCGCTCGCGATCGTCTCCGGGCTCGCACCGGAGGAGCGCCGGGCGCGCATCGTCGACGTCATCACCGACCCCGAGCGGCTCGTGGTCCGCTCCTGGATGGGCGACGGCCGCGGTCATCAATCGCGGGAGAAGTGGGAGCGGCAGGTGCAACGCGGACGCTACGACATCGACTGGGACGTCGAACGCGAGATCGTGCTGGCCGAGCCGTTCATGGCCTATGTGGTGCACGACGCCGTGGCGTTGGCGGGTCGAGCCGACCGCCTGCCGACGTTGCTCCGCCGCTGGTCGCAGTTCCTCGAAGGCGGCTACGACACCCTCGGCGAGTGCTGGGATTTCGGCACCCACGCGCACGGTTGGAGCGCCACCCCGACCCGCGACCTCGTCTTCTACACCCTCGGCGTCACCCCGGCGGAGCCCGGCTACGCCGTGGCGCGCGTCGCGCCACGGCTCGGAGGGCTGGCGTGGGCGAAGGGGACGGTTCCCACCCCGCACGGGCCGATCCGGGTCGAAGCCACGCCCGACGGCGTGGCCATCGAGTCGCCGGTGCCCGTCGTGCTCGAGCTCGAGGGTCGACCCGCCCAGGCCCTCCGGGCCGGCCGGCACGAGGTGGCCTCGAACCGCAGCGCGGTGTGACGCGGCGGACACCTGAACGGAGCACCATGAAGGAAGACGCCGTCCGCAGCGCGCTCGCCAGGCAGCGCATCGAGACCCCCTCGTGGGGCTACGGCAACTCCGGCACGCGCTTCAAGACCTTCGCGTGGCCGGGAGCGGCCCGCACCGTCTTCGAGAAGATCGACGACGCCGCCTACGTGCACCGTCTCACGGGGGTGGCGCCGACGGTGGCGCTGCACATCCCCTGGGACAGGGTCGACGACTGGGCGGAGCTCGCGCGCTACGCCACGGGCCGCGGGGTGCAGATCGGGGCGATCAACCCGAACGTCTTCCAGGACGACGACTACCGGCTCGGTTCGCTGTGCCACCCGGAGGCGCGCGTGCGCCGCAAGGCCATCGATCACATGCTGGCGTGCACGGAGGTCATGGCGGCAACGGGCAGCCGGTGCCTGAGCGTGTGGTTGGCGGACGGCACGAACTACGCCGGTCAAGACGACCTCTATCGCCGCAAGGACGCCCTGGAGGAAGGGCTGCGCGAGGTGGAGGCGGCGCTGCCCGACGGCGGGCGCATGCTCCTCGAGTACAAGTTCTTCGAGCCGGGTTTCTACCACACCGACCTCGCGGACTGGGGCGCGTCCTTCCTGATGGCATCGAAGCTCGGGCAGCGCACCCAGGTGCTGGTCGACACCGGCCATCACCCCCACGGCACCAACATCCCCTACATCGTGGCGTTCCTGTTGAGCGAGGGGAAGCTCGGCGGCTTCCACTTCAACGCGCGCAAGTACGCCGACGACGACCTGATCGTCGGCAGCGAGAACCCCTTCGAGCTCTTCGACATCTTCGCGACGATCGCGCAGGCCGGGGAGCGGGCGGCGGACGTCGCCTACATGATCGATCAGAGCCACAACATCGAGCCGAAGATCGAGGCGATGGTGCAGAGCATCGTGAACTGCCAGGTGGCGTACGCCAAGGCCCTGTCGGTGGACTACGAGGCCCTGCGGGGCGCGCAGGCCGCGGGGGACGTGCTGGGGGCGCATCGGGTGTTGCTGGACGCGTACGAGACCGACGTCCGTCCGCTCCTGCGAGAGGTCCGGCGCGAGCTGCGGGTCCCCGAGGACCCGATCGCCGCCTACCGCGAGGACGACTACGCGGAGCGCGTGGCCCGTGAGCGCGGGGTGGCGAGCGCCGCAGGCGGCTACCCCTCGGGAGACTAGGGCGGGTGACGCGCCGGGAGGCGACGACGGTGGTGGCCGTGGATCTCGGCGCCGAGTCGGGCCGCGTGATGGCCGTGGAGGCCGCCCACGGACGCCTGCGCCTCGAGGAGCTGCACCGCTTCCCCAACCGCCCCGTGGAGGTCCGGGGCACGCTCCACTGGGACATCCTGTCGCTGTGGGCCGAGGTGCAACGGGGCATCGCGCGGGGGCTCGAGCGCCGCCCCGCGTCCGTCGGGGTCGACGCGTGGGCGGTGGACTTCGGTCTGCTGGACGCCTCGGGAGAGCTGCTCGCGAACCCCGTGCACTACCGCGATCGCCGGACCGGCGGCGCCGTGGAGCGACTGGCGGCGGCGCTGGGGCGCGAACGGATCTTCGAGGCGACCGGGATCCAGTTCATGCCCATCAACACGCTCGCCCAGCTCTTCGTGATGCGGGAGCGGCGCTCGCCGCTGCTGGAAGCCGCGCGCACCTTCCTGACGATCCCGGACCTGCTGAACTACTGGTTGACCGGCGAGCGGGCGTGCGAGTTCACGAACGCGACCACCACCCAGCTCTACGACCCGCGCGCCGGCAGGTGGTCGGAGGCGCTCCTCGCGGCGCTGGAGCTGGGGCCCGGCCTGTTCCCGGAGGCGCGGCCCCCGGGCACGCGCGTGGGCACCTACCGCGATGTGCCCGTGCTCGCCCCGGCGACGCACGATACCGGCAGCGCGGTCGCCGCCATGCCGGCGACGACCGAGGACGCGGCGTTCATCTCCAGCGGGACGTGGAGCCTGGTGGGCACGGTCGTGGACGAGCCGGTCATCACGCCCGAGGCGCTCGCGGCGAACGTCACGAACGAGGGCGCGGCCGACGGCGGCTTCCGGCTCCTGAAGAACGTGATGGGCCTGTGGATCGTACAGGAGTGCCGGCGCACCTGGGAGCGGCAGGGCGTGTCGATGACGTACGCCCAGATCGTGGAGGCGGCTGCACGCGAGCCGGCCCTGCGCTCGGTGGTCCCGGTGGACGACGCCCGCTTCCTGCCCCCCGGCGATCACCCGGCGGTGGTCCGGGCGCTGTGCCGGGAGCGCGGCGAGCCCGTGCCCGAGACCCCGGCCGCGGTGGCGCGGTGCGTGTTCGACAGCCTCGCGCTGGCGTACCGCGGGGTGCTCGAGCTGCTCTCCGGCCTGACGGCGAGATCGTTCGAGACGGTTCACGTGCTGGGCGGCGGGTCGCGCAACGAGCTGTTGAACCAGGCCACCGCCAACGCGTGCGCCCGACGCGTGGTGGCCGGACCGGCCGAGGCGACCGTGCTGGGCAACGCACTGGTGCAGTTCCGGACGCTGGGCGTGGCGTCGGACCTGAGCGAGGGCCGGCGCTGGATCGCGGCGAGCTCGGAGCTACGGAGCTACGAGCCGCGAGACGCGGGGGCGTGGGCCGCGGCCCACGCGCGTCTGCGGGGTGCGGGAGGCCCCGGGAGCCGCGCATGACGAGGGCGCGCGTTGCGAGGGGGCGACCACCGGTCCGACGGGAGACGGGAGCAGCACGTCCGCATCGGCCTCGAGCCGCCTACGGAGCGATGCGACGTGCGGCGAGCGCGGCGTCACCGGCTGGGCGGCCGCCAGACTGGCGCCGTGCTACTCCAGCCGTTCGAGGCCGAAGAGCTCGGCCCTCACCGGCGCCGCGTCGTCCCACGGCGCCAGCGCGGGCCGCGCGCGACGCTTAGCACGTCGCGTGCGGCGCATGAAGACGCTCAACTACCGATGCTGGCGCTCGCGCCGGACTCGTCGGCGCCTTGGCTCCGACGTCGTGTGCGCGATCTCTTCTTGTCGAGGTACATGGCCTTGTCGGCGTGCGCGAGGAGCTCCATGAGCGAGGAGCCGTCTTCCGGGTGGTGGGCCAGACCGAAGGCTCCTCGCACCGTGACGCTCGAGCCCGCGATCATGGGCGGGCGAGCCAGACTCCTCCGGTACTGCTGCACGAGATGCAGGCTTTCCGCCGGCGAGACGTTCCCGAGGAGCAGCGCGAACTCGTCGCCCCCCATCCGCGCCACGAGGTCGCTGGTACGCGTCCGAGCGACGAGCCGTGTGGCGACGCGCTTCAGCACCACGTCCCCCGCCTCGTGTCCGTACTCGTCGTTGATCGTCTTGAACCCGTCGAGATCGAGGAACACCAACGTGGCGGGCCACCCCTGGCGCCTGGCGAGCGCGAGCATGAACTCCCCCTCGAGCAGGAAGAACCGTCGGTTGGCGAGCCCCGTGAGGGGATCGTGGTTCGCTCGATCGATCAGATCGAACTCCAGGCTCTTCTGGAGGGTGATGTCCCTCTGGAGGACGATGGCGCCATCGTGCAGCCCTTCCGTGGGCGTCACACTGAGGGAGAACCATTCCAGCCGGAGCGCCGAGCGGACGTGGTACTCGCACTCGAAGCGGGGCACCAGGCGCTTCAGGACGGCGTCGAGTCCCGCCACGATCCGCTCGGCCGCCTCGATGGCGACACCGAGGGGCTGGAGGAACGTGTGGTCGAACCGGTGTCCGCGGACGTCGCCTTCGCCGAGGCCGTGGTCGCGGCGGTAGCTCTCCAACGAACGGTTGGCCGCCCGTATGGTGCCATCGCCGTCCACGATGGCGACGTGCTCGGACAGGGAGTTGAACGCTCCCCACAACATGCTCTCGCTGTCGATCGTCTGCTCCACGAATCCCATCTCCGGCCTCCGCCCCCGGCGTACGAGCGCTGTGCCGTACGCATACTCTAGAGGGGCTGGGCGTTGGGGCGACAGAGACGGTGGCACCGGAAAGGCAGGGGTCCGAACCCCTACGCCGAAGCCGCTCGCCCGTGCCCGCCGCCGCACCCGCGGTCTCACGAGGCCAGCGCGACCCGCGGTTGTGTGGGTCGCACGTCCTCCAGCCCGTGTGCGGCGGCGTAGGCGGGCGGTACCACGAGCACGGCGGCCCCTGGAAGCACCCGGACGAGCATCGGCGTCTCGCCGATGGTGTCGCCATCGATCTGCACGGCCAGCGGCGGCCGCGCCTCGATCCGGACGCTCGAGGCGGAGAAGTACGTGAGGCCGCGGTAGTTCTGGTATTGCCGCACGAGGAGCCGGAACGCAAGGCGCAGGAGGTCGCCGAAGCCACGGGCCGATATCACCGCGACGTCGAGCTTGCCGTCGTGCGGGTCGATGTCCCGGCCGAGCGCGAAGCCCCCGTCCGTGAATCCCCCGACGTTGAACACGATCACGGTGTGGGCACGGAAGCGTCGCCGCTTGCCGTCGATGACGACGGTGATCCGCGAACGCTGCAGGGCGAAGAGGTTCTTGACGCCGGTGGCGACGTAGGCGAGGCGGCCCAGCTTGCGCTTGAGGAGGGTCGACGCGTCGCCGATGAGCTGCGCGTCCCAACCGGCGCCGGCAACGAGGGAGAAGTAGCGGTCGAGGTCGGGTAGGTAACCGACGTCCATGGCGACGGCGACGCCACCAACGGCGGTCTCCAGGGCCTGCTCGACATCGCGGCTGATGCCCAGAGCCTTGGCCAGAAGATTGGCGGTGCCTCCCGGGATCTGCGCGAGCGGGATGCCGCGGCCGCTCTCGATCAGGCCGCTCATGGCCTCCATGATCGTGCCGTCGCCGCCAGCCACGACGACCACGTCGTGGTCCGCTTCGCGCGCCCAACGTCGGGCGTCGCCCTGCGCGGCGGTCTCGCGCACCTCGAAGTCGGCCCCGACGCCCGTGAGCCACGACTCGACGGAGGCACGCACCTCGCCGTGGTCGCCGCGGCCCGAGCCCGAGTGGAGGATCACCAGGACGTTCATCCCCGGCCTACCCCATCACTTGATTCATGATCGCCTGCAGCACGTCGCGCGAGAAGAACCTGGTCTTCTCGACGCTCATCTTGCGCGCCTTCGCCACTTCCGCGACCGCCTCCGCGTACGCGATGGAGAACGCGTGTGGCGCGTTGCGGCGGTTGGCAAGTAGGGCCCGGTAGCGTGGTTGCAGCTTGTCGACGACGACCTTGACGAGGTCGGTCGATGCCTGGTCCATCATGGGAGTTGCCTCCTCTGGATGGCGCCGGGGCGGGCCGATGTGAAGCTCTGCCGACGTTGGCCGGCTCGGCCGCCCGGGCGGTCGCCTGGTGCCGAGGGAACGCGGTCCCGTGGGGTCAGACGCGGCGTCCCTGGAATGCGCGGACGAGCAACAACACGACCGCAATGACCAGGAGCACGTGGATGACGCCACCGAGGGTATATGCCGTGATAAGGCCCAGGGCCCACAGGACGACGAGGATGACGGCGATGGTGATCAGCATGTCGATTCTCCTTCTCCAGCTCCGGGGGTGGGCTTGACGCGCAGCCGGGATGCCGCCTCGTCGCCCTGGCGCACCGGCGCGGGGCCCAGCGCAGGCGCCCAGCCGCCGGCCCAGCCGGGACGGTGCTGGCGGTTCGTCGGGCTCGTCCTCGCCACCGCCTCTCGTCTCCCTCCACGCGCGTGGTTTGCGCGTCTCCGAGGGAAGCCGCGAGGCGCTTGCGAAACGTCTCCCACCACGCGCGGTGCGCGGCGCACCCCCGGGCCCGGGCGCGACGCTCGCCCGACACGCCGGTACCGTGGGGCAGGGGACGTTCGTACCTCGCGAGTGTCGGGTGGTCGACCACCATCGTAGGCGTCGGACCGCGCTGCGACCAGAGGCCTGAACCCCATTCGTCCCGGGGCCACGGGCCGGGTCGACAACCGTGCGTGCGAGGGCGCGACCGGCCTCGTGATTCGGCGACGTGTCCTATCATCGACATCATGCCCCTGCTGACATTGGCCCATCCGGTGCTGTCCGACAAGGTCTCGACCGGCATCGTCGGTCTCGATGCGATCCTCGAGGGTGGGTTCCCGCGGGACTGGATCTACCTCGTGCAGGGCGCTCCCGGCACGGGCAAGAGCACCCTGGGCCTACAGTTCCTGCTCGAGGGCGCGAGGTCGGGCGAGCGCGTGCTCTACGTGACGCTCTCGCACACCGAGCGCGAGCTGCGCGAGATCGCCGCCTCGCACGGGTGGTCGCTGGACGGCGTCCCGCTGTACGAGATGTCGGCCAAGGATGCGGCGGATCACCTGAGGCCCGACCAGACCGTGTTCCACACGGCCGAGGTGGAGCTCCGGGAGACCATCGGCACCATCCTGGATGCCGTCGCCGAGGTCCAACCGCAGCGCCTCGTCCTGGATCCCATCGAGCAGGTCCGCCTGCTGGCGGACGGCCCGGCCCGGTACCGGCGGCAACTCCTGGTGCTGAAGCAGGAGCTCACCGACCTGCCCTGCACGAGCCTGTTCCTGACGGGCCCGCCGGCGTCCGACGAGTCGGAGCTCGAGAGCCTGGTGCACGGCATCGTGTCGCTTCAGCGCTGGTCACCCGCGTACGGCGGGGTACGACGTCAGCTCGAGGTGGTCAAGGGCCGGGGCATGACGTATCAGGAGGGGTTCCACAGCTTCCGCATCCGCACGGGCGGTCTCGACGTGCATCCGCGGCTGGACACCAGCGCCGGCAGCGCGCGCCCGGGGTGGCGAGCCCTGAAGTGCGGCGTCGCAGGGCTCGACGAGCTCCTCGGCGGCGGACTCGAGGAAGGCACGGCATGCCTCATCGTGGGGCCGACCGGCACCGGGAAGACCTCCGTGGCGACCCTCTTCGCGTTCGCTGCCGCCCGGCGTGGCGACGCGTCGGCGGTGTTCCTGTTCGACGAGCGGCCCGAGACCTTGTTCCGGCGGGCCGAGCAGCTCTCCATGGACATCCGCCCCTTCGTCGAGGCCGGTCTGATGCGCCTGCAGCAGATCAACACGGGCGAGTTGTCGCCCGGCGAGTTCGCGGACACGGTCCGTAAGGCCGTCGAGGACGACGGCGCGAAGGTCGTGGTGATCGACAGCCTTACCGGTTACCTCAACGCCATGCCGCAGGAGTCCCTGCTCGTCACCCAGATGCACGACCTCCTCACCTACCTGAGCCACCGAGGGGTCGTGACGTTGCTCGTGATGGCCCAGAGCGGCATGCTGGCGGGCGAGGAAATCGTGCCGATCGACATCAGCTACCTGGCCGACGCCGTCCTGCTGCTGCGTCACTTCGAGGCCGACGGTGTGCTGCGCCGCGCCGTCTCGGTCATCAAGAAGCGCCAGGGTGCCCACGAGTCGACGATCCGCGAGCTGTTCCTCGACGGGGAAGGGTTGCGGGTTGGCGAGCCGCTCACCGCGTTCCGGAACATCCTGTCGGGAACGCCGACGCTACGAGCGGTCGCATCGTTGGACGGGGAGGGGTCCGACGGGCCCGACGCGAAGTCAGGGATGGATGAGCCCTAGCGATTCCGAGACCCGCGTTCTGGTGTTGGCGCCCCTCGGGCGGGACAGCGCGCTGCTGTGCGCCACCGTGGAGGGCGCCGGTCATGCGGTCGTGGCTTGTGGGGATGCGTCGACCCTGGAGACACAAGCGGGCGCGGGGGCGGGCGCCCTCGTGCTCACCGAGGAAGCACTCGACCCGGATACCGTCTCCGTGGTGCGGAAGCTGCTCCAAGCCCAGTCGAGCTGGTCGGACCTTCCGGTCGTGATGCTGGTCGGGCGACGGTTGCGGGACCTACCTGCGCTCGTCGGCGACGGGGCCGTCACGGTGCTCGAACGTCCGGTGCGGCGCGCGACGCTCCTGTTCGCGGTGCGCTCGGCGCTGCGCGCGCGACGGCGGCAATACCAGGTGCGCGACCTGCTCGCGAGCCAGGAGCACATGAACGAGACGCTGGAGACGCGCGTCGGCGAACGTACCGAGGAGCTGCTCGCCGCGCGCGACGAGACGGAGAGCGAGCGCCGGCAGGCCATCGGCATCCTCGAGAGCATCACCGACGCCTTCGCGGCGCTCGACCGGGACGCCCGGCTCGTGTACGTCAACCGCAAGGGCAGGGAGCTCCTCGGGGCCGTGGGCGCCGCGAAAGCGCATGACCCCGTCGGAACGCCGGTGTGGGACCTGATGCCGGGTGCCGAACGGACCGCGCTCGCGCGGGACTACGCCGCAGCGGTCGAGAACGGGACGTCGCACGTCGCCGAGCTGTTCGCTCCACCGCTGGGCGCGTGGTTGGAGGTCAGCGTCCATCCCACCGATACGGGCGCGACGGTCTCCGCGCGCGACATCACGGAGCACAAGCGAAGCGAAGAGGAGCTGATGCAGGCGGTGCAGGAGGTCATGGCCGACACCGCCTGGTTCAGCCGCTCCCTGCTCGAGAAGATCGCGCAGATCAGGGCCAAGAAGCGTGGTGTCGTCGACGTCGAAGCATCCGTCTCGCAGCTGACGAAGAGGGAGCGCGAGGTGCTGGAGCGCATGGCGGTGGGGCGGGACAACGCGCGTATCGCCGCCGACCTGGGCGTTGCAGAGCAGACGGTGCGGAACTACATCACCAACATCTACGAGAAGTTGGGAGTCCACTCGCGCGCCGATGCCATCGTGTGGGCCCGCGAGCGGGCGCTCGCCGGGTTCTGAGGTCGCGGGCGGCCGACCCGGTCGTCGAGCCGACGTCCCGTTCCGTGCCCGAGCGTCGGGTCTTCGCGCCCGCGTTCGGCCGTCGAGGCCGGGCCGCAAGCGCGGACGCGGACGTTCGCCGGGTCAGGCGCGTCGGCGATACCGGATGTGCGTGGCCAGTGGCGAGTGGAGCGCCTCGACCGGCTCGAAGCCGAAGGACTGTGTGCCGTCGAAGATGCGCTCGCCGGATCCGAGCAGGACGGGTGCGATGTCGAGGGTCAGCTCGTCGATGACCCCTGCGGCCAGCGCCTGCCGGACGGTCGAGGCGCCGCCGGCGATGTCCACACCCTTGTCGCCGGCGGCCTCGCAGGCGGCGGAGTAGGCCGCGTCCAAGCCCTCGGTGACGAAGTGGAAGGTCGTCCCGCCGTCCATCTGGATGGGGTCGCGGCGGTGATGCGTCAGCACGTATACCGGTGCGTGGTACGGCGGTTCGGGGCCCCACCAGCCCGTCCAATCCTCGCTCCAGTCGCCGCGGACGGGTCCGAACATGTTCCGGCCCATCACGTACGCGCCGCGAGGCCGCATGAGCCACTGGTTCGCGACCTCGTCGGCGTCGGTGGCTCGAGGATCGCCCATGTGCCAGCTGTGCAGCTCCTGCCCCCGCTTCCCGAGGGGGTTCTCCCGGCTCTGGTCCGGCCCGGCGACGAAGCCGTCCAGCGAGATGGACATGTGGCAGGTGGTGTCCGGCACGGCGAACCTCCTGAGCGGTGGGGACGTACGGTCGGTTGTGCGGACGATAACAGGCCGTGACCGCCGGCGTCGTTCCTCGCGCGTCTACCTCGCGCAAGACGCTCACCGGGGACCGCGGGCTGGGTGAGGCGCCGCCTCGCGTGAGCGTCCTTACCGCTGGGGGGTACGGTTCTCACCCGTGACGTGAACCGCGGGGGCCGTGGCAGCGCGGCGGCAGCGAGAAGTCAACGGGCCGTGGGGCTTACCACGAGCCCGTCGGCGCTCCACGGCTCGAACCCGCGCGCGCTCGACGAACGGTCCCCGATCACGCCCCACCGTGACCTTTCCGTGAGGTACCGCGATGACTGGCGGACCCGATCTCTCCTACCTTGACGGCGAGCGCGAACCGGAGGGAGGTGCCGAACGCGCCGCCAGCACGCCTACGCCACGACCCGAACATGAAATCCAAGGAGGCCAAGGAGATGCGTACGTTCCTCACGCTCGTAGCGATGACGCTGGTGACCAGCTTCGGAGCGGTCGCCGTCGCACAGACGGAGATGAAGGAGTCGATCCCGGCCGAGCACCTCACGGTTATGGATCACGAGGTGCTCGGGCCCTACCTGACCGACAACCACGGCCGCACGCTCTACATCGTCGTCGGCGACGACGATCAGAGCGTCGCCTGCGCCGGTGAATGCGCCGACGCCTGGCCGCCGTTCACCCTGGAGAGCATCGACGCCATGATGGGCAACGCGATGATGGACGAGCCGATGACGGACGACGCGATGGCGATGGCCACGATCGACGCGGACCTCGTCGGTACGGTCGCTCGAGATGACGGCACGACGCAAGTGACGTACCAGGGCCATCCCCTGTACTACTTCGTGGGCGACGTAGACCCCGGAGAGGTGAACTGCCAGGCCATCGAGAACTTCGGCGGCACGTGGTACGTCATCGCGCCCAGCGGCGAGATCGTCGAGACCGCGCTGTAGCCCGAGCCTCCGCGTACCTCGGCCTGAACCCCGGGCCGAGGTACCGCCTTCCGTGGCCCAGTGAACCGTACTGGGTCTTGTTGAGACCCTTCTCTCACGCGGCCTGCTCTGGCGGGGCTAGGTCACGAGGGTATGCCGCCTCGAGCTGGGCAGGCCTTTCGCTGAGCCTATCGCCCTTGTGCGGGCGCGAACAGCTGGATCAGGCAGTGCCCTGGCGGACTTGGGCGCATCCGGTCGGTGTGTGGGCGCACCGCCAGTGCCCTGCTTCCTTGACGGGACTCGTCCAGCACCGAAACCGTAGCCGTGCTGTCCGAGTACCGACGCACCTTTCGGGTGTGGTCGGCTGGGGTCACAACATCCGGTCGGCAGGCGCGGACCGACGGCACCCTTGTAGCGCTGGTCCTCGTAGAAGTCGCTGAGGGCATCCTGGAATCGGCGCCGCTGAGTCTGGGCCTCCATCACGGACGCCTCCAATCTGCGGTCGCTACGGCCCTCTGACCCAACTTCGACACGTTCTCGGTTGACGTGCGTTGGTCACGTCGTTTCTTGAAGGCTGTTGCCCCTAGGCCGGGATGGCGTCCGGCAGTGCGGCCTTCAAGGCGCGCAGGATCCCGGCGGCCTCGCCGCGTGTGGCGGTGCGGTACGAGGTGGCGCCGGACGACGAGGCGCAGGTCCACGTCGGGGTTATCCCCCTCCTCGACGACAGCGGCCGGAAGCGCAGCGTGGTGGCGTTCGTGATGGTGCTGTCGTTCTCGCGCGCGTTGAGCGTGGCGTTCTTGCCGCAGCAGGACCTGAGCACCCTGCTGCGGCGCCACCTGCAGGCGTTCGAGCGGCTCGGCGGGTGCCGCGCAGGATCCTTGTACGACACCATGAAGGCGGTGGTGGCGGGCCGCGATGGGGAGCGCTGGTACCGCAGATTGTTGCAGCGACGATCCTGCTGCGACCGGAGCGTTTCCGGGCGTTCCCCCGGCGCCGCGTCCGAGACACTCTGGAGCGTCGGGCATGGGTAGCGGACTCCATGGCGCCGTTGCGAACTGGAACGAACACGGCGTGGGTGCGGTGGTTCGACGACCGGAGGCTGCACGCCGCCGTCGACCACCAGAGCCCCGGCGACGCCCCGCCGGCGTACGCGCGAGAACGAGTCCTGCCAAGGCAGGCTTCGTGAGTGAAGCGTCCCGACAGGATCCAGGTCGGTGCCCAGCGTGGTAGATTCGGCGGATCGCCGTTACATGGGTTCTCGGTTCCGTCCCGCTGTGCGTCGGGCGGCCGCGCGAGCATTCGCTCGACACTGCAGGGGCGAGAAGGGGAGCCGAATGGCGCAACCACTGATCGAGAACGTATTCATCGAGTGCGACCCCAGCACGGCCTTCGATCTGATGGCCGACGTCCGGAACGAGACGCGGTGGAACAAGGGCGTGTCGGTGGCGGAGCTCCAGGGTGAGGGTCCGGTGCGTCAGGGCTCGAGGTTCCGGACCGTGTACCGAGGACTGGAGAACCAGATCACCATCGCGGAGTTCGACCGACCCCAACACTTGGTGGTCGCGTCGACCAGCAAGACCATGGACTTCGACACGACGTACACGTTCACGGGGGTGGACGGAGGCTGCAGCGTGGTGGTGTCGACCGACGTCAGGCCGAAGGGATTCGTTTCGGTCCTGTCCCCGCTGCTCCGACTGATGTTGCGGCGTGAGCTGGCGAACAAGTACGCGACCGTCAAGCGGGCCGTCGAGCGACCGTCCGACCCGTCCTCGGTCTGAACCGGCGACGACGCTCGTAGACCCTGGATCGTCCGCATCCCCGTGAACGGCAGGACGCAAGACCCGGGCGCCCCTTCGGAGGCAGGGACCTGTACCGTCGTGAGCGTGGCTCGTCGCGAGCAGTGGGGCTCGCGGCCGGCAAACGTGAGGGACGAGCTTCCAAGAAGCCCGTCCCTCACTAGATTCTGGTGGTGGGTCGTTACGGACTCGAACCGTAAACCCGCTGATTAAGAGTCAGCTGCTCTACCAATTGAGCTAACGACCCGAACGTCAGCGTCGCGTAGTGTACGGCTCCGGGGATCCTTGCGTCAACTCGCGGCGGGCGCGGGCGCGATGAAGGGGAGCCCCGTCCGCGCCTCCTAGATCGCGGCATCCCGGCAGCCATCACGGCCACCGCGGTATCTGCACGCATTCTCCGCCTGCCGGGCCTACGCTTCAGGTGTGGGCGCGGGGATAGCGCGCCTGCACGGACGAGGAGAACCAGGCCCATGGCCACAATTGCCGCCCGCAAACCCAGCTTGGAAGGAACCAAGCTCTACCTCGATGTGATCCTTCTCGGCGCATTCGTCGCCGCCAACCTCGCGCGCGGCACGGGCGTCGTAGCGCACGAGTGGTTGGGGGTGGCGTTCGTCGTGCCGTTGGCGCTGCACCTGGTGCTGGACTGGTCGTGGATCGTGGCGGTGACGCGGCGCCTGTTCCGCAGCACGCCGGCCGAAGTGCGCTTCAATCACGTGTTGGACCTGGCGAGCTACGTCGTCATGGTCGTTGTGCTCTTCTCGGGCTTGGCGGAGTCACGCGTCGCCCTACCCGCCCTGGGCATCCACCTCGGTCTGGACAGGTTCTGGATCGGTTTCCACCGCATGTCCACCGACGTGCTGATGGTATTGGTCGGCGTGCACCTCGCGATGCACTTCCGCTGGATCGTCGACGCCTTCCGCCGGCGCGTGCTCGGCAAGGGCCACGTCACCTCGAAGCGGAGGGCCTCGTGAAATTCCTGAGGCGCTGGGCCATTCCGCTGGCGGTGCTCCTTGCCGTGACGGCGGCCGTGTCGGTGGGCACGGTGGTGATCTCCGGCACGTCGTGGGCGGACGGGGTGCGCGCGTCTTCCGAGGGTGGCTTAGGGCGCCTCGCGGCGGGGACAAGGGACGACGGCGCGCTCGCTGAGAGCAGTGGCGAAGCCGCCCATACGGGACCCGGGCGCGGGCTCGGTGCGGGGAACGGCGGCGGCCGCGGCATCCACGGTGCGCAGTGGTCCTGGCTCGAGGTGCGCAGCGTTGCCCTCAAGGTACTCGCGGGCGGGGCGGCCGGCGCCCTTGCGCTGGTCGGCTTGCGGCGTCGGCAGCGGCGCCGTCGGGCAAGGCGCGCGCCGGTCGCCACGTGAGGCGGGTCCCCGAGCAGGCCTCGATCCTCAGGCGCCGCTGACGATCGAGGCGATGAGCTCGAGCAGCACGACCGCGGCCACGACGGCCTGGGCCGCGCGCCGTGCCTCCACGTAGTACGCTCCTGCGGCCAACACGCGCACGCCGGGCACGAGACAGAGCACCACGATGCCGCTCAGCATGAGGCGGTGCGGTCGGTGGGTTACGTCGATCGCGAGGGGATCGAGCGGCCGCGTGCCGGCGAGCGCGAGGAGCAGGCCCGCCAGCATGAGAGCGATGGCGAAGCCGGACAACCCGCGCGAGATCCGGCGCATGCCGCGTTCGATTCGGGCCGCCTCGGCGCCGCTCTCGTCACCCGTCACAGACCCACCCCCAACCCGCGCAACAGCATCTGCACGCCGATCCCGACAAGCAGCACTACCAGGATCCAGCGCAGCGCGGCCACGTCGACGTGGGGCTGTAGCTGGTTGCCCACGACGGCGCCCAGGAACACGCCGAGGACGGTCGGCACCACCAGCAACGGGCGTACGTCGCCGCGGCCCAGGTAGACGAACACGCTCGCCGCCGCCGTGATGCCGACCATGAAGTTGCTCGTGGCCGTGGCGATGCCGAGAGGCACACCCATGAGCGCGTACATGGTCGGCACCTTGATGAACCCTCCGCCTACGCCGAGCAGTCCCGAGACGGCTCCCGCGAACGAGGCTACGATGTAGCCCAGCGTCCAGCGCCGCGGGGTGTAGTCGCGGCGATACATCGTCTCGTCGCCGTCATGTCCCCGGCTCTTGGAGAGCGTGTAGGCCGCACTCGCAAACACCACGCCCGCAAACACGATGTTGAGCGCAGAGGTGGAGACGAGCCCGGCGAAAAGGCCGGCCAGGACCGCTCCCGCGGCCGTGGCGACCTCGAGCCGCAGCGCCAGGGTGACGTCGGCACCGCTCTCCTCGGTGGAACTTGCGGCCACGCCTGTGGAGGTGGCGATCACTGCGACGAGGCTGGTACCCACCGCCACGCGCACCGGCAGTCCGAACAGCAGGGTGAGCGCGGGGACGAGGAAGATGCCGCCGCCCAGTCCCAGCATCGCTCCCAGAACCCCGGCGAAGGCACCTGTACCGAACAGCGCGAGCAGGGTCGTCATGAGGGACCATGGTAACGCGCGCGCGCTCCGTACGCCGGATGGTGCACGGAGGGGGGATTGCGCCCCAGAGCTCGACTCGGCGGTACTCGACACCACACCCGCCGATGTGGCGATGACGCCGACCACGCTCGATCCGATGGCCATCTGCGAGGGGACGCCGAACAAGGCGGCCGTGGCGGCCACGATCGTCTCGGCCGGTATGCTCGCCGGGAGCGAGACGCCGCGAGGAGGACCCCGTGTTGCAGTTCACCGATCTGTTCGTCCGGTTGACCGGCCCGAACCCTATCGTGCAGGGGCTGGCGGGCGGCATCGTGATCACCTTCCTCAACCTGCTCGGTGCGCTCGTCATCCTGGTGTGGCGTCGCCCCACCCAGCGCGCCCTCGATACTGCGCTGGGCTTCGCTGCCGGGGTGATGCTCACCGCGAGCTTCACGAGTCTGATCCTGCCGGGCATCGACGCGGGAGGCGTGGTGCCCGTCGTGATCGGCGTGGTGCTCGGGGTGGTGTTGCTGGACCGCGCGGACGCGTGGGTGCCGCACGTTCACGTGCTCGTCACGGGCCGCGTGCGGCAGGACGCAGCCGCGGGCGGATCGGGGCGCAGCGGACTGGCCGGGGTGGTGCTGTTCATCGTCGCCATCACGCTGCACAACATGCCCGAGGGGCTGGCGGTGGGGGTCGGTTTCGGCGGCGGCGAGATCCGCGACGCCGTCACCTTGATGCTGGCCATCGGCATCCAGAACATCCCCGAGGGGCTGGCCGTGTCCGTCGCCGCGCGCAACGCCGGGATGGGCAGCCTGTGGTACGCGGCCTTCACGGGCATCCGCGCGGGTCTCGTGGAGATCCCGCTGGCGCTGTTCGGCGCGTGGGCCGTTCACCTGGTCCAGCCGATGCTGCCGTACGCGATGGGGTTCGCGGCCGGGGGCATGCTCTACGTGATCAGCGACGAGATCATCCCGGAGACGCACGCGCGGGGGCACGAGCGCGTCGCCACGCTCGGCACCATGGCCGGCCTGCTCGTGATGCTCGTGCTCGATGTCGCCCTGGGGTGACGCGAGGCCCCCGCGGCGGCGGGCGCGGCCTGGCTAGGCGCGGGCGTCGTGAACGGCGCGGCGGGCCCGCGCGTAGAGGCGGGCCCGCCGGACGTTGCGGGCTCGAGCCTTCCGGAGCGCGCCCCTACTTGGCGCCCGCCGTGTTGCTCGAGCCGGACGGCGTGTAGGGCGACAGCTGGCCGCGCAAGACGCCGGCCTTGTGGTCCACGCTGTGGATCTGGATGTAGAACTGGCCGTTCTGGAGCGCGTCGATCTGCGAGGCGTCGAGCTGGAACGTGCCGCTGAAGGTCCCCACGCGGTCGCCCTCGTGATCGAGCTCGAACACGATCGGGCCGTTGTCGCTCGGTCCGCCCTGGTGGATGTGGATCCCGCCGCGCACGTCCGTGGCGATGTCGCTGCCGAGGTTCCCGAAGGCGCCGTCCACCTGGAGCTGATCGCCGTGGAGGATCGCGAGGGCCCACCCGCTGGCGTTGGTGTCGACGCTCGGCACGACGTTCTGGCCGCTCAGGTCCGCCGAGAACACCAGGGGTTGCGCCTGGGCGGCCTGGCTCTTGGTCGACTGCGCGAGCGCCGGCGTCACGAGCGCCACGGTCGCGAAGAGCGCGGCTAGTGCGGCGCCGCGGGCACGCCGGCGCGCACGGTGCCGCCGTGGCGCGTGGATGGATCCGTTGCGGATGGTCGTCATGGGATCACCTCCGCTCTCCACGGTGGCACCGCGCGATGAACGGTGGGGAAGGGCCACGTGAAAAGCCTCAGGTGCGGGACCCCCGGTGACGGGCCGAGTGACGGCCCGTGGTGACGGCCGGCGGTGAGGGGAGGTGGTGACGGCCGGCGGTGAGGGGACGTGGTGACGGCCGGCGGTGAGGGCCGGCGGTGAGGGGACGCGATGGGGGCCGGCGGTGCAGGGCCGGCGTTAGGGCCCGTGGCGAGCGCCGGCGGTGCGGAGCGTCCGCTGGGGGGGCCCTGGCGGGATAGGCCCCCCCGGGCGGCGGCCGCTCGCGCGCTGCGTGCCTAGACCGTGAAGCGCATCGCCTCGGTGGGTTCGATCCGGGCCGCCATCGTGGCCGGCCACAGGGCCGCGACGATGGCGACGAGCACCGCGAACGCCAGGATCGACACCACCTGCAAGGCGCTCACGCTCGGGTACAGGACCGGGTTGAGGCCGATCGCCTGGTACAGCCCCTCCATGCCGGGGAACTCGAACCCGCGCGACAGAACGGCCACCAGCCCCAGCCCGGCCGCCGCGCCGCCCGCGGCGCCGGTCAGGCACAGGACGACGCTCTCCAGGGTGATCATGCCGATCACCTGGCGGCCGCTCGCACCCAGGCTCACGATGAGGCCGAACTCGCGCACGCGCTCCAACGTGGAGAGGTACACGGTGTTGACGACCAGCAGGCCGGCGAGGATGAAGAACAGGCCCGTGAAGGCGGCCAGGACAGGGTTGATGAAGCGGAGGATCGCCTGCAGGGTGGGGTCGAGCTCGCGCCACGCCTCCACCTGGTAGCCGGCGCCGAGCGCGCCCCTCAGGGTTGCCGCCGCGGCCGCGCTGCGCGCGTCCTGCGTCACCGTGCGAAGGGACGGGAAGTGCAGCTCGACGCTGGTCACGGCGCCGGGGGCTCCGAGCTCCTGCGCGGCGCCCAGCGTGACGAGGGCGGTGCGCGCCTCCGCGGCGGGATCGTCGAGGCGCACCAGCCCGGTGACCCGGTACGCGCCCGCACCGTACCCGAGGGTGCCCGGCGCGAAGGCGTACACCGTGTCGCCCACCCCGACCTGCAGGGCGTCGGCGAGGGCGCGTCCGAGGGCGACGCCGGTGGTGTCGTCGCCTGCCGGGAGCGCGCCGGAGCTCAGGTGCTCATCGGCGTAGCGCTGGAGGAGGGCCGCCGAGCCGGCGCGGCCCGTCACCACGACGCCGCGCGAGCGCTCCGCTCCGGCGAGGAGGGCCGGAACGTCCAGCGACGCCAGCACCTCGGCGTCCGGCACCGTCCGGTGCGCGACCTCGACGACGTGCTCGCCGTTGGCCAGCAGCCCGGCCTGCATGTCCCGCGCGTCGCGGTAGCCGGCGGCGTGCACCTGCACATGACCGACGCGGGCCGTGAGGTCCTGGTAGATGGCGTTCACGAAAGCCCCGCCGAAGCTGGCGAAGACGATCGCGAGGAACACCACCACGGCAACGGCGAGCAGCGTGACGAGGCTCCGCCGCGGTTGCCGCCACAGGTTGCGCCAGGCGAGGGTGATCATGGTCCGGCGCGCCGCCTCACGCGGCGCGCATGGCCTCCGCGGGCACCAGCCGACGCACGCGCCGGGCGGGCGCCACCAACGCGAACACGATCGCGAGGACCACGGTGCTCCCCGCCCACGCGAGGTAGCCGAGCGAGGTGGCGACGTAGAGGTCGCCGGTCAACGCGACGTCCTGCAAGATGGGGCCGTAGAAACGCACGATGAGCGGCCCGAGCAGGTTCCAGTGCGACAACGCCGCGTTGATCCCGAAACCGAGCACGGCGCCGGCTCCGAAGCCCAGGAACGTGGTGATGCCGGCCTCGAGCGCCACCATGGACGCGAGCCGGCCGGGCTCGAGCCCGAGGGACGCGATCACCCCGAACTCGCGCCAGCGCTCGAGCACGCTCACCACGACCGTGCTCATCACCGCGACGGCGGCGAAGAGCGCGAAGATCAGCACCATCGGGACCATGGCCTGGCGCTTGGCCGAGATGCCCTGCAGCAGCCCCGCGAGGGTCGCCTCCACGTCGAACACGCCCACCCCGGCGGGGAGCACGCCCGACGCGCGGATCTCACGCGCAACGCGCTGCTCGTCGCCGGCGCGCACGTCGAGCGCGAGTGACGTGGGTTGGGCGGCGCCGGTGAGGCGCCGGGCGTCGGACAGGTGGATCATGGCCGCGCTCTGGTCCACGGCCGAGATCCCGGAATCGACCAGGCCGACGAGCCGAAGGCCCAGGCTCTGCGGCCCGGCGAGCGCCTGCGCGTCGACGGCCACGCGCTCGCCCACGCGCACGTCGAGGTCGTGGGCGAGGCGGCTGCCGAGCACGATCTCGCCCGGGCCGGTCAGCATGCGCCCCTCGCGAACGTCGCCGGGCACGAGGCTGACGCGCGCCTCCAGATCGGGATCGACACCGCGGAGCGTCATCCCGCGGCTGGCGTAGGCCGAGCGCACGAGGACGGGTGCGTCCAGACGCGGCGCCACGGCCCCGACGCCGGGGACGGCGGCGAGCGCGGCCGCGAAGTCGCCGCCCGGCAACGCGTTCTCCGGGTCCGGATCGGTCAGCTGCGCGGGGCGCATCACGGTGACGGGCGCGCTCAGGTAGCGTGCCTGGCTGCTCAGCAGCGAGTTCACGAAGCCGTCGAAGAAGCCCCAGAAGAAGATGATGGCGACGGTGGCATAGGCCACCACCAGCAGGAGCAGCTGCGTCCGTCTGCGATGCCGCCAAACGTTGGCCCACGCGAGGCGCAGGGTCGCGCCGTTCATGCCGCCCTCTTTCTCGGGCCGGTCGCCCGACGCGCGCCGACCGAGGCGTCGGCCCACGGCTCGAGCATAATCCGGCCGTCCGCCCGGTGGAAGGGACGTCCGCGCGTCGCCGGGAGCGCCGGGACCGCGCGCCGGGGCCGCGAACACGGGCGCAGAGGGCGCTGGGGCCGCGACCGCATGGACCGCGCGCCCTGGGCCGCGAGCGCCGGGGCCGCGAGCGCGGGATGGCAGGCCGTCGCACCGCCCGCTCGCGGCGCACTCGAAACGCCGCCGTGGGGCTCCGGGGCGCCCCTGCTAGGATGCGTCCACCGCGGGTCGAGGACGGCCCGAATCGATCTCGCGAGGGTGGGACCCATGAACGACGACGTCCGGGAGATCCTGGAGAAGCTCCGCGACGAGCGCGACCGGTGGGAAGGGTTGCTCTCCGGGCTCGATGCCGACGACATCGCCGCCTCGCGGCTGCCGAACGGCTGGTCCATCAAGGACCTCGTGGCGCACCTCATGGCCTGGCAACAGGTCACGCTCGCGCGCCTGGAGGCCGCCCGACAAGGCGCGTCGCCCGTCTTGCCGGGTTGGCTCGCCGGAGGGGACCCGGAGTCGGACGACGACGTCCACCGCTTCAACGCGAGGATCCTCGAGGCGTACCGGGAACGCTCGTGGCCGCAGGTCCACGAGGCCTGGCGCGACGGGTTCTCCAGGGTGCTGGCGCTCGCCGAGGAGATCCCCGCCGACGACCTCGTGCGTTCCGGGCGCTACCCGTGGCTCGACGGTGGTTCGCTCGTCACCGTGCTGCACGGCACCTTTGATCACCACCACGACGACCACCTGGGACCGTTGCTGAGGTGGACCTTGGAGCACGGGCGCCGGGCGTCCGGGGGAGCGGCGCGATGACCCGCCTGGCTTCGCCACCCGCCGGCTGGCAGGACGCCTTCGAGCGCCACCTGCTCGCGCTGCAGGCCCGCACGGGCGTGCCCGGCATCGGCGTCACGCTGTTCACGGCCGACGAGGTGCTCCTGTCGCGCGCTCTCGGGTTCCGCGACCGGGAGGGCGGCCTCGGCGTGAGCGAGGACACGCTCTTCGGCGTCGCGTCGATCACCAAGTCCTTCACGGCGTTGGCGGTTCTCCTGCTCGTGACCGACGGCCGCCTGGGCCTCGACGACCCCGTGCCGCAGCACCTCCCGTTCACCCTGTGGGAGGGCCGCGAGCCGGCCCGCATCCGCCACTTCCTCAGCCACACCAGCGGTCTGCCGCCGCTCCCGACGATGGAGTGGGTGCGCGCCCCCAGCCAGCTCGGCGACCCCGTGGCCGGCCCGCGCGCCGAGATCGACCTGGCCAACGCCGGCCCCGACGTGCGTAGCCCCGAGCGCCTCACCGCCTGGATCGACGCCAACGCGGTGTTGCTCGGCGATCCCGGCGAGGTCTTCAGCTACAGCAACGACGCGTTCTGCCTGCTGGGCGACATCGTGGAGCGAATCTCCGGCCGGCCCTTCGACGCGTTCGTCGAGGAGCAGATCGCCCGGCCGCTGGGCATGACGCGCACGACGTTCGATCTCGCGCGGGTGCTGGCGGACCCGGATCACAGCACGCTCTACGAGCGTGACGAGGCCGGCGCCGTGCTGCCCTCGCCGCTGTGGGAGACCACGGCGCGCCTCCTCGGCGGCGGCATGCTGAAGTCCACCCTCGCCGACCTGCGCCGCTACGTGCGCTACCTCATGGCGCCCGAGCGCGATGGGCGCGCCACGGGCGGTCCCGCCATCGATCCCGAGCTCGTGCGCGCCATGACGGGCGCGCATAGCTGGTCCGGCCCCGGCAGCACGTACGGCTTCGGGCTCACGTCGCAAGCGGACTACCACGGCATGACGTTGGTGGGGCACGGCGGCAGCCTGAAGGGCGTGTCGAGCCACATCGGCTGGGTGCCCGAGCTCGGGCTGGGGGGCGTGGTCCTGAGCAACCTCGTCGACGTCCCGGTCGACGGCGTATGGGTGTCGGGCGTGAACGCCCTGACGGGGCTCCCGGTGGGCGCCCGCTCGTATGCGCCCGGCAGCTACGCCGCCGGCGCCGCGGAGGTGGCGGCCGTGCTCGGACGCTTCGCGTCCGGCGAATCGTACGGCCGCCTGCGCTTCTACCTAGGCGAGGACGGCGCCCTGCGCGCGAAGGTGGGTGATCCGGAGCACGACGTCGCGGCGCGGTTCGTCGCGCCCGACGAGATCGCCCTCGAGTTCCCGGAGCGCGAAGCCCCGGCCTCGCTGCTCCACGGCGCCGACGGCGCGCTCCGCGGCGTGACCTACGGGTCGCGCGTGCTGCTGCGCGTGGCCTGACGGGCGCGGGCGCGCCTGTGGCCCGTCACCCCTTCGGTGGCCCGTACACGACGCGCGACCCTCGCAGGCACGCGGGGGTCACTTCGGCGGAAGCGACGACGCGAACCGGACGCCGCGGTCCACCCACGCCTTCAGGTCTGCGTCGTCCTCGAGGGCCTCGGTGGCCACCCGCAGCCAGCCGGCCATGGGGCGCCCGCGCATGACCATGGGTTCGACCCCGGCTTCGGCGACCAGGGCTTCCGATTCCGCGGGATCGACCCGCACCATCATGCCCCCCGAGCCGCTGGCCGCCACGGCCATGTTCCCGTTCACCATGAACCCCAGCCCGCCGAACATCGCCTTCTCGTCGACGCGGCGTCGCTCCAGGAGGAGGGTGCGGATGCGGCTCGCCAACGCCTCGTCGTACGCCATGCGCCGATTATGCACGACGGGACTCCGCGCCCTCGCGGAGCGAGCGGTGTCTACGCGACGTTCCTCGGCCCGCGGGTACGGCGCGTGGGTTCGGCCCGAAGATGCGGCCCGTAGGTACGGCTCGTAGGCAAGGCTCGTAGGTACGGCCCGTAAGTATCGCACCCGTTCATGGCGAAGGCCGCGATCGCTGCCGATCGCGGCCTCGTGCCTGGTGGAGCTGAGGGGATTCGAACCCCTGACCTCCTGAGTGCGATTCAGGCGCGCTCCCAACTGCGCCACAGCCCCAGGCGACCTGTAGTGTACGAAGTGCGTTGGGCCTTGTCAACGAACCCGGGCACCGTAGGGGACGCGAAAGGGCGTCGTCGGGCGGGCGCCCTGCGGGCGGCGGAGCGGGGTACGATGGCGCGCATGCAGGACGGGCGCCGACCGGACCGGAACTTCTGGCTCGGCGTATACAACGGCATCTTCGTCAACGGCTCGGAGGCCTTCTTCCACACCGGGCTCGTCCTTGCGCCCTTCCTGTCCGCGCTCGGGGCGCCCACGGCGGTGGTGGGGTTGGTGCCGGCCCTGCGGGTCGGCGGCTGGTTCCTGCCCCAGCTCCTGGTCGCGCACCGCCTCGCCCACGAACCCTTCAAGATGCCGTGGTACCGCCGCATGTCGCTCGTGCGGGTGGCGGCGTGGTCGCTGATGACGCTGAGCGTGTTCACGCTGGCGCGCACGCCGCACCTGGTGGTGCTGGCGGTGCTCGCGATGATCGCCGTGAACGCCGTCGCCGGGGGCGTCACGGGCGTGCCGTTCGCCGACGTCACGGCGAAGGTCGTGCCGCACTTCCGCCTCGGCACCTTCTGGGCTCTGAGGAACGCGGTCGGCGGTGGTCTGGCGCTCATCTCGGGGGTGGTGCTCCGGCACATCCTGGCCAGCGGCATCCCGTTCCCCACCAACTTCGGCTACCTCTTCCTGCTCGGGACGCTGCTCGCCGGCGTGGCGTACCTCGCCTACAGCCTCGTGCGCGAGCCGGAAGGAAAGCCCGCGTTGCGTCGCCCGTTCGCGTCGATGATCAGCGAGATCCCGGCGGTCGTGCGCTCCGACGCGAGCCTGAGGCGCTTCATCCGGGTGCGCTTCCTCGCCCTGCTGGCGCTGATGACCGACCCGTTCTACGCCATCTACGCCATCGACCGGCTGGGGGCGCCGGCCAGCGTGCTCGGCGTGTACGTGATCGTCGCCACCTTCGCCTCGATCGTCGCGAACTTCGCGTTCCGCGTCCCGGCGAACCGCGGCCGCAACGTCACCGTGCTGCAGGTCAGCGTGGCGCTGCTGCTCCTGGCGCCCGCCCTCGCGTTGACGCTGCCTGGCTGGCACCTGTTCGCGCTCGTGTTCATGTGCTCGGCCGCCGGCAACTCGGGTGTCGGGATCGCGGCATGGAACCTGCTGTACGCCCTCGCCCCGGAAGAAGAGCGCCCGCTGTACGTGGGGTTGTCGAACACCCTGCTGTCGCTGCCGAGCCTGGCGCCCGTCGTTGCGGGCGCGGTCGCGCCGCTCGTCGGCTTCCCGGTCCTGTTCCTGCTCGCCGCGGCGATGTCGCTGACCGCGCTGGCCTTCGCGTTCAGGTTCCGCGAGTTGCGCGCGCTCGATCTCCGAGCATTGCGCTCGCGCCGTTGACCCCAAGCGGCCCGGCGCGCGACGGTTCAGATGCGCACGAACTCCTCGACCGACAGCACGAACACGATCGCGCCCCCGACGGGCACCTCCATCGGCTGCGCCGCGAACACGCCCTCCAGCGCGTGGATCGGCGAGCCGGCGCTGACGACCTTGGTGCGCTGTCTGCAGGTGTCGTGGATGGTCGTCTTGACACGCTCGACGTCGTCGTCATCGACGCCGATGAGAAGCGTGGTGTTGCCCTCGCGCAGGAAGCCGCCGGTCGAGGCGAGCTTCGTCGATTGCAGCCCGTTGGCGGTCAGGACCTCCTGGAGTCGCGCGGCATCGGCGTCCTGGACGATGGTCAGCAGCAGTCTCACGTGGCTCGATGCTAGCACCGCCGGGACGGTCGCGCACGCCGTCGGCCGCGCGAAGGACGCGAAGCACGATTTTCGAACGATGCGGCCCGCGACGCCGGATAGAATGCAGGGATGCAGCGGGAGCACGCCGTGCAGGAGGATCGTTACGTCGTCGAGGTCGAGGAGCCGGTGCCCGCCGAAGCGGTGACGGACATCGCCGGCCGGGTGGCGGCGCGCCTTCGCATGGATCCCGCGCGCGTGCACAAGCTGCTCGACGGGCGCGTCGGTCCCGTAACGAAACCGCTCGGCCGGGCGAAGGCCGAAGCCATCCTGCACATCTTCGAGGACGCCGGCGTGAACGTGACGATCCGCCCGGCCCACGAGGGCGACGAAGCGTTGGCGGCCGGCCGGCCGGTGCCGGCACCCGCTGCGCCCCCGGAGCCTGCACCCGCCGCGCCGCCAGAAGCTGCGGCCGCAGAGCCCGACCCCCGGCCGGGTCCGGCGGACGGCGCGGCGACGGGCCCGACCGGCGCCCCGCCGGCAGCGGCACGCCCCGGTCTCACGCCGCCGTCGATGTTCGTATCCTCGACGCGCTGGGTGCCTTCGCCCCACGACGACTTCGGGTTCGAGCCCCTGGACCAGGGCGAGGGCGAGGAGGAGCCGGACCCCGACGAGGCGCCGGAGCGTTTCCCCACCGCACCCTACGCGACCCCGCCGCGCGAACGCGGGCCCGACCTGCGCGGGTACCTGCTCATCGGCCTGGGCCTGTCGTTGGTGCTGCTGCTGGTGCTGCAGATCATCAACGCGGGCCGCGCGCGCTCGCCCGAGCCCACCGCCACGGTCGAGGTGGGCATGGACGCCTACCGCGCCGGCGACTTCGCGCGCGCGCAACGCGTGTGGCAGCCTTTGGCGGACGCGGGCAACCCGCGCGCGCAGTACATGCTCGGGTATATGGCGGAGAACGGGCAGGGCCGCGCATGGAGCAACCACGATGCCGCCGAGGAGTACGGACGTGCCGCGGCGCAGGGCCTGCCCGAGGCCCAGATCGCGCTCGGCGAGCTCTACCACCGCGGCATGGGAGTCTCGCGTGACGAGGCGCGCGCCGCGGAGCTGTACCGCCGAGCGGCGGAGTCCGGCTTCGGACCCGGCCAGCTGCGCTACGCCGAGGCCCTGTTCCAGGGCGAGGGCGTGCAGCAGGACTTCGGGGCGGCCCTGCGCTGGTTCCGCGCGGCGGCGGAGAACGGCGTGGACGAGGCGCGGGCGTACGTGAGCTTCGCGGCCACGCAGGGCGAGCCGTCGACCGCCGCGACGACGGCGTCCCCCTGATCCGGGCGCGACGTAACGGAACGTTCAGGATGCACTCAACCGGCGGCCACCAACCGCTGCTATCCTGGGAGCGATGAACACGCCACGTTCCGCTCTCCTCCTGGCTGCGGCGCTCGTCACGCTGCTCGTGCCCCTGCGCGCGACCGCTCAGGCCACCAACACCGACAGCCCGGTCACCGTCAGCGTCGAGATCTTCGTCGTGAGTCAGGTCACCAAGGACGACGGCACCAAGGAGGAGCGCTTCACGCAGGCCGACAGCGCCCGCCCCGGGCAGGTGGTCGAGTACCGCCTGCACGCCAAGAACGTGTCCGATACGACGCTCCCGGCAGGCATCGTGCAGATCACGGGACCCATCCCGGACGGCATGCAGTACGTCTCCAACTCGGCCACGCCGTCGTCGGATCGGGTGCTCACGGAGTTCTCCGCCGACGGCGGGCAGACGTTCTCGAAGCCGCCCGTGCTGGTGGGTGAGGGCGATCAGCGCAAGGTGGCGGACCCCGGCAGCTACGACGCCATCCGCTGGAGCCTGCTCGTTGCGATGGAACCGGGCGACGAGGAGCCGTTCTTCTACCGCGTGACCGTCAAGTAGCGCAGCGCCTCGTGCCTCTCGCGCGGGTCGGGGTGCACGCCTCGGCCCGCGCTATCGTCGAGGCTCGCGCCCGTTAAGCCCGGCGAGGCGCCCGCTGCCGCCCGCCGAAACGTCCGTTACCGCCCGGCGCGGCGCCCGCTGCCGCCCGCTGAGGCGCGCGGGACGGGACCCAACAAGAATGAAAGGCCGGAGAGGGCGGTCCGGCCTTTCGTGGAGGGGTCACGTGTCTCTAGGAGGTGTTTCGACGTTGCCCTTCACGAAGAAGCATAGGGGAGGGCGCTGAGACACCGTTGAAGCCGCTGTGAGGAACGTGAGGCAGCCTCGTTCGCGGCGCGCGCGCGTAGGATGGGTCGCATGACGTTTCTGGCGATCTTCGCACATCCGGACGACGAGGCCTTCGGCTCGGGCGGTACCCTGGCGCGTTACGCGGAGGCCGGCGTGGACGTCCACCTCGTATGCGCGACGCGCGGCGAGTCGGGGAAGATCACGGATCCCGACATCGATCCCGGCACCGATGTGGGCCCCTTGCGCGAAGGCGAGCTTCGCAGTGCCTGCGCGGCGCTCGGCGTGCAACCCCCGGAGTTCCTCGGGTATCACGACTCGGGCCGTCAAGAGCGCGTGCGCGCCGACGATCCGAAGGCGCTCATGAACGTAGACGAGCTCGATCTCGAGCGCGCGCTGGTGCCACACATCGCGCGACTGCGGCCCGACGTGGTGCTCACCTTCGACCCGCACGGCGTGTACGGCCACATCGACCACATCCGGATCCACCGCGCGGCCACGGCGGCCTTCTGGTCGGCCGGCGGCTTCGCGCAGCGGGCGCCGCGACGTCTGTACTACAGCGTGCTCGGCATCGAGGCCATGCGCCGCATCCAGGCCGCCCGCCGGCGCAGCGCCCTGGCGGACCTCGAGCCCTCCCTGTACGGCGTGTCGGACGACAGCTTCGCCGCCGTTCTGGACGTATCGCCGTGGGTCGAGCGCAAGGAGCGCGCCATCGCCTCGCATCGTTCGCAGGTGGGGCCGGCCTCGACCTTCGCGGCCGGCAGGGACGGCGACGACTCCGCGTGGCGCGCCATGATGCGGCGCGAGACCTTCACGCTGGGTGGCTTGCGTGGTGGCTTCCCGGCGGACGCGCCCGTCGACGACCTGCTGGCCGGCCTCTAGCCGCCGGCGGGCGCGTGCGCCTCGTAACGAACGTCGAAGCTGCCGCGGCTCTCCAACGGTTGTACGTCCCACCCCGCGATCGGGCGGACGCGCGGCCTCAGGTCCGGGCGGTCCGCTCCTGGTACTGCAGCTCGTAGAGCTTGCGGTAGTACCCGCCCTGCTCGAGCAGGTCGAAGTGGTCGCCCTGCTCGATGAGCTTGCCCTTGCGCATGACCATGATGCGGTCGACGTCCTGGATCGTCGAGAGGCGGTGCGCGATGATGATGCTCGTGCGCCCCTGCATGAGCTTCTTGAGCGCGTCCTGGATGAGCTCCTCGGTCTCCGTGTCGACGTTGGCGGTGGCTTCGTCGAGCACCAGCAGGATGTCGGGGTTCTGCACCAGCGCCCGCGCGAAGGCGATGAGCTGCTTCTGCCCGGTGGAGAAGCCCGCTCCGCGCTCGCGCACCGGCGTGTCGTAGCCCTGCGGCAGGCGCGAGATGAAGCCGTCCGCGTTGACGAAACGCGCCGCCTCGACCACCTGCTCGTGCGTGATGCCCTCGTCGCCGAGGGTGATGTTGCTGCGCACGGTGCCGCTGAACAGGAACGGGTCTTGCAGCACGATGCCGACGTGGCGCCGCAGCTCCACCTGGTCGTAGTCCTTCACGTCGCGCCCGTCGATCTTGACCGCGCCGCGCTGCACGTCGTAGAAGCGGCTGACGAGGCTGATGATGGTGGTCTTGCCGGCGCCGGTGTGGCCCACGAACGCGACCGACTCGCCGGGCGCGATGGTGAAGTCGAGGTCGCGCAGGACCCACTCGTCGTTCTGGTAGGCGAAGGACACGTGGTCGAACTGCACCTCGCCGCGGAAGCGTGACTCGAAGTGGGTCGCGTCGGGCTTGTTGACGATCTGCTCCGGCGTGTCGAGCAGCCCGAAGATGCGCTCGGAGGACGCCATCGCGGCCTGCATGATGTTGAACTTGTCCGACAGGTCCTGGAGGGGCCGGAAGAACATGCTCGAGAACTGGATGTAGGCCACGAGCACGCCGATGGTCACCGTGTTCGAGAGGCCCGGGCCGACGATCTCGAGGGCGCCGTAGTAGAGGATGAGGCCGGTCGACACCGCCGACAGGATCTGCACGGTGGGCCAGAACAGGCTGAACCACCGGATCTGCTCGACGTACGCGTCCAGCAGGTGCAAATTGATGCGGTCGAAGGAGCGCTCGTTGCGCGCCTCGCGGTTGAACAGCTGCACCGTCTTCATGCCTGCGAGGTTCTCCGCCAGGTAGGCGTTGGAGCGCGACGTGCGCAGCCGCACGGCGCGGTACGCATCGCGGATCCGGCGGCGCAGGACGTTCAGGGTGAAGAAGAGGACCGGCATGACCGTGAGGGTGATCAGCGCGAGTCGCCAGTTGATCGAGAACATGTACGCCAGCAGCCCGAGCACCATGCCGACGTCGGCGATGAGGCCCACGATGCCGTCGGTCATCATCTGCTGGACGGCGTCGACGTCGCTGGTGATGCGGGTGATCAGGCGGCCGACGGGAGTGCGGTCGAAGAACCCCATGTGCAACCGCTGGATCTTCCGGAAGATGGCGCGGCGGATGTCGTAGACGATGTGCTGGCCGAGCCATTGCACCAGGTAGGTGTAGCCGTAACGCAGGAAGAAGGTAGCGACCCGCAGCCCGAGGTAGAGCAGCACGATCGACGTGAGGCCTTGGAGGCGTTGGTCGACCGTGTAGCCGGAGAACGGCGGCCGGTCCGCCACGATGAAGCGGTCGACGGCGCGAGCGAGGAGCGTGGGGAAGGCCGGCGTGACTGCGCTGTACAGCAGCAGCATCCCGATGCCGAGGCCGAGCTGCAGCTTGTACGGCCTCAGGTACGCCAGCAGCCGCAGCATGATCTGCCAGTCGAAGGAGCGCTCGAACGCCTCGCCGTCCTCGTCGAACTGGTTCTCCTCGCGCATGCGCTGGCGGCGCGCCCTGCGCTTGCGTCGGAACTCCGCCTTGGCGTCCTCGATGTCGTAGCCGGGCAGGTCCATGTCGGTGCGCGGCGGCCGGTCCGCGAGGGTGTTCGCGCCCTGCATCACGCCGCCTCCAGGTTCGCTTCGAGCTGCTGGCGCCGGTCCATGTCGGCGTACCACCCGTCCTGCGCCACGAGCTCGGCGTGGGTTCCCTGCTCCACGATGTGACCGTCGTCGAGCACGTAGACCCGGCCGGAGTTCTGGAACGCGCTGATGCGGTGCGCCACGATCAGGGTGGTGCGGCCGCGCTGCACCTCGACCAGGCCCTCGAGGATCTTCGCCTCCGTCTGCGTGTCGACTGCGGAGAGCGCATCGTCGAACACCAGGATGGCGGGCTCGCGCACGATCGCCCGCGCGATGGCCGTGCGCTGCCGCTGGCCGCCGGAGAGCGTGACGCCGCGCTCGCCCAGCTCGGTCTCGAAGCCCCGCGGGAAGTCGTCGACGTCCTCGAGGAGCTGAGCGAGCTCGGCGGCACGGCGCACGCGCGGCATCAGCGCCTCACGGTCGGTCTCGGGCAGTCCGTAGGCGATGTTCTCGGCGATGTCGTCGCTGAAGAGGTACGGCTCCTGCGGCACCAGCCCGATGAAGCGCCGCAGCACGGCGACCGGGAAGCGCTTGATGTCGATGCCGTCGATGAGGATCTGCCCCTCGTCGGGGTCGATGATGCGTGCGATGAGGTTGACGATGAGGGTCTTGCCGGCGCCCGTACGGCCCGTGATGCCGATGCTCTCGCCCGGCAGGATGTGGAACGACAGGTGCCGCAGCGCGCTCACGCCGTCGAAGGCGATGCTCACGTCGCGGAACTCGATCTCGCCGCGGATCGAGGTGAGGCCGTCGTCGGTGTCCTCCCCATCGTAGATGGTGGGCGGCGTGGCGAGGATCTCCTTGAGGCGGCGCCACGAGGTGGACCCGCGCTGGGCGAGGTTCCCGATCCAACCGAGGGCGATGAGGGGCCACTGGATGCCGTTGAAGAGGAACACGAAGCTGGAGAACTGGCCGATCGTCAGGTTCCCGCCGACTCCGAGCACGTAACGCCCGCCCATGAGCAGCAGCAGCGAGATGGTCAGGCCGAACATCAGCTCCATCAGCGGGTCGAGGGGCCCGTCGACCTTGGTGAGGTGCAGGTTGCGACGGATGAACTCGTCGTTGAGCGCCCGGAAATGATCGACGTGGCGATCCTCGATGCCGAAGCCCTTCACCACGCGGATGCCGTTGAAGTTCTCCTGGGCCATCGCGGACACGTCGCTGAACTGCTCCTGCACGCGCTGATAGCGCCGGTGGATGACGCGAAGCAGCAGGAAGAACGACAGCGAGATGAACGGCACGATGGCGAGCGTCATGAGCGTGAGCTGCCCGCTCAGGCGGGCCATGCGCCAGAAGGTGAAGACCAGGATGAGGGTCGTGTTGATGGCCTGGAACACCCCCACGCCGGTGAACATGCGCACGGCGTTCAGGTCGGCGGTGAGCCTGGCCATCAGGTCGCCGACGCGGTGATCGTCGTAGTAGCCGGCGTCGAGCTGGGTGAAGTGACGGAACAGGTCGCGGCGAACGTCGAACTGGATCTCCCAGCTCGCTCCGAGCAGGCTGCGACGCACCACGATCATGGCGAGGGCGCCCGCCCCGGCCGTGCCGAGCATGGCGCCGGCGTAGAGCCACACCCGCCCGAGGGTCATGCTGCCGTTCTTGAGCGCGTCGATGGCCATGCCCGGGATGATGGGGGTGAGCGTGGAGAAGAAGGCGTTCGCGACGAGCATGAGGGCACCCACGCCGTACGCCCACCGGTGGCGACGCAGGTACCGCGACAGGTCGCGTAGGGTCTGCAGCATGGATCCCCCTCGGGTGCGGATGGCGGAGGGCATTCGGGAAGCCCCAGGACAGGCGCGGCGGCCCCGGGGGGCCGCGGCGCGAGGAGCCGTCGAGCGGCCCCAGCCAATATTGTCGGCGGCCACTATACACCACCGGTCGGGCGCGGTCGCCGGTCGGCGGACGACGCCAGGGGCGCGGCGCCCCCCGTGGTGCGGACCGACGCCCTATCAGGGCACGAACAACGCCTCGCCGTACGGTTGCCCGGACAGGTACAGGTAGAAGGTGACGGGTCCCGGATAGGTGGTCAGCCAACTGCCCTTCAGCACGTCCCCGCCCGCGACGGTGGTGTGCTGCACGAGCGTTCGGGTTCCGTCCAGCGGCTTGGCGTACACGTCGGCACTCTGCCGCCCGATGCCCGGCTGGATGGACCACGCGTAGGGCACGCTCCGGAGCTGGGGCCGCTTGACCGTGGCCCGCACAGCCGGCGGCACCAGGCTCACGGGGTGGACGTTGAGCGTCACCTTAAGGGTGCCGTCCCCCACCGCCGCGCCCGGCGGCGGATCCTGCTCGACCACGCCCTCCGGCAGCGACGTGGTGGCGATCGTCGCGGTCTCGAGGTGGTAGCCGGCAGCGGCCGTAGCGGCGTCCTGTGCGCTCATCCCCACCAACGACGGCGCGCCGCCGGTCGCGGCGGTCGGGGTGCCCTGCTGCACGACGAGGCGCAGCGTGGCCTCGGCCGTGGGCACCGGCTCGTAGGGCGCGAGCGACTGGCTGAGCACCTCACCCGGGGCACCGTTGGGCGCGCTCACCGGGTCCTCCAGCACGTGGTCGGCGCCGAGTCCGGCGAGGCCGGCGAGGTACCGGGCGTCGTCGATCGACAGGCCCACCAGACGCGGCAGGAAGGTCATGGGTTGGGACGGGCCCGCGCTGACCAGGACGTCGACGCTCTGACCGCGCCCGACGGTCGAGCCGGCGGGCACGGTCTGCGACAGCACGACGCCGGCGGGCGATCCCGCGTGGATGTGCGCCGCCTCGCCGAGCTCGAGCCCCGAGGCGCGCAACGCCCTCAGGGTGTCGTCGGGGAACATCGTGCCGACGAGCTGCGGCGCGTCCGCCGGCGCCAGCCTCCCCTGGGGAAGCGCGTACGCGAGGCGCACGACGCGCCCGGGCCGCAGCTGCGCTCCGGCCGGCGGGTCGCTGGAGAGGACGGTGCCCGGCGCGTCGGTGGAGCCCAGCGGCGCCATCGTGACCGCCAGGTGAAGGCGGTAGAGCCGATCGGCGGCGTCGTTCACGTTCGCGCCGGCGAGGCCGGGGACGGTCACGAGGGTGTCGTTCGCCCGGCGCTGGAACCCGCCGACGAGGAGCAGCACGGTGGTACCGAGCAGGAGCACGGTGCTCCCCCACGAGCGCACCCATGGAGGCACGGTCCCGAGCCGGGCGGCCGCGCTCCGCGGGGTCGGGGGCGGGAGGACCGCCTCCGGTTCGGACGGCTTGGGCGGAGTCGAGCCGTCCCAAGCGAGGCCGTACAGGCGTGGGTTGCGCCCGTTGCGGCGGACGTCGGCAGCGCCCGTGGCGTACCCCTCGTCGGCCAGCGCGGCGGCGAGCTCGGCGTCGGGGCCCGCCGGGTGGGTGCCGTCGGGCCGCTCCCACGCCACGTAGTGCGCTCCGGGCCGCGAGATGACGTCGTAGACGGCCGCACGGCCGTCTCGCTTGAGGCGTTTGAGGAGCCGGCGGTAGCGCTCGAAGACCGGCTCCTTGGCCGGCTCGAGGTCGAACCACTCGATGCGCACCGCCGTCCCGTCCGGCGCGGTCCCCTCGAACAGGGTTCGGCCGCCGTCGAGCGCGCTCTGGCTGATGATCTCGTACTTTCCGTCCAACAGCGACACGGTGTCAGGGCTCCGCCCGGATCATGATACCGCCCCGCCGGCTCGCGCCCTCGAGGGCGCAGGGTCGCGTACGAGACGGCGTAGCTGAACGAGAAGCCGCCGCCGCGGCGGGGCCGGGCGGCGCTGGAGGGTCGTGTGCGAGGGGCGGGCGGCTCGGCCGCGGGCGCGCCCTCGGCGGCCCGACCGGCGCGTTGGCGGTGCCGGGTCGCGGCTCTGCCGGCGGGACGGGGAGCGCGCGTCTGGGCGCCGCACCCCTCAGCTCTCGGGTGCCGGGCGCGGTTCGAGGGACGGCGCCGTGCGGCCGGTGTCGCCGGTCGAACGACGGCGGTCTTCCTCGGCGTTGCGGCGCTCGCGCTCCTCCTGCTCCTGCAGGCGCCGATCGATCTCGGCGGCCTCGCCGACGATCCAATCGGTGATCTCCTCGGCGGCCATGCCCTGCACGGCCTTGTCGTACGCGCCGTGGATGAGCTTGCCGTCGATGGTCTCGCGCCGAAGCAGGGCCTCGGCGATCGCCTGGACCGCGACCCAGCTGTTGCCCAGGAGGCGCTCGCACGCCTCGTACGACTCCTTCAGGATGGTCGTGACCTGCTCCTCGAGCTGGCGCGCGGTCTCCTCGCTGAAATCCTTGCGGCGGCTGATCTCGCCGCCCAGGAAGATCGGCCCCTGGTCCGAGCCCCAGGCCACGTACTCCTGGTTGCCCATGCCGAGGTCGAGCACCATCTGCTTGGCGAGGTCGGTCGCCTGCTTGAGGTCGTTGCTGGCGCCCGAGGATATCGTGCCCGTGATCCGCTTCTCCGCCACGCGGCCGCCGAAGGCGACCACCAGCTGACTGCGGAAGCGCGAGACGTTGTAGAACATCTCCTCCTTCGAGAGCGGGGCCATGAAGCCTCCGGCACCGCCGCGCGGCATGATCGTTACCTTGCGGATGTTGCCGAGGTCGGGCACGGCGGCGAAGGCCACCGCGTGGCCCGCCTCGTGGAACGCGAGGATCCGGCGCTCGTCCTCGCTGGGGACGAGGCTCCCGCGGCGGAGGCCGAGGGTGATCCGGTCGAGCGCCTCGTTGAAGTCGCCCCAGCTGATGATCTGCTTGTTCACGCGCGCCGCGATCAGGGCGGCCTCGTTCGTGAGGTTCTCCAGGTCGGCGCCCGAGAACATCGGCGTGGCCTCGGCGAGGCGCTTCAGGCTCACGTCGTCCGCGACCGGCTTGTTGCGAACGTGCACCTTGAGGATCTCCTCGCGCTCGCGCTGCGTGGGCAGGCCGATGGTGACCTGCCGATCGAAGCGCCCCGGCCGCAGGAGGGCAGGGTCGAGGATGTCGGGGCGGTTCGTAGCAGCCACGACGATGACCGAGGTGTCCTTCTCGAAGCCGTCCATCTCGGAGAGGATCTGGTTCAGGGTCTGTTCGCGCTCGTCGTGACCGCCGCCGATGCCGGCGCCGCGGCGACGGCCGATGGAGTCGAGCTCGTCGATGAAGATGATGGCCGGAGCCGCCTTGCGCGCCTCCTCGAAGAGGTTGCGCACACGGCTCGCGCCGACGCCCACGAACATCTCCATGAACTCCGAGGCGCTGACCGTGAGGAACGGCACGCCCGCCTCACCCGCGACCGCGCGGGCAAGGAGCGTCTTGCCGGTGCCGGGCGGGCCGACGAGGAGCATCCCCTTGGGGATCTCGGCGCCGATGCGCAGGTACTTCTGCGGGTTCTTCAGGAAGTCGACGACCTCGAGGAGCTCCTGCTTCGCCTCCTTGTGGCCCGCGACGTCGTTGAAGGTCGTTTGCACCTTGTTCTCGCGCCCGTAGAGCTTGGCCTTCGTCTGGCCGAACTGCATCACCTGATTGGGACCGCCCTGGGCCCGCATGAAAACGAACCAGAAGAAGCCCAGCAGGAGCGCGATCGGAAGGATGGAGCCCACGAGGAAGCCGATCCACTGCGGCGGGTTGCGGATGGTCACGCTCGGCACCTGCTGCTGCAGCTTCTGCAGCAACGAGTCGGTCATGATCGCCGTGGTGTGGAAGTTGCGGATGGTCTGGGGCTCGCCGTTGATGGTGACCTGAGCCTCGCTCTTCAGCTCACCGTCGATGTTGCCGCTGGAGCGCTCGACCGTGACCGACGCCACCTTCCCCTGATCGACCAGGTTGGTGAAGGTGGAGTAGTTGATCTCGCGGCTCGAGCCACCCGAGTTGAACTGGTTGAAGACGAAGATGCCCAGGATGATGAGCATCACCAACAACCAGGGATTGAACGATCGTCTCAACGGATCCTCCCGTGGCGCAGCCCGCCTGGCTCGCCGTTGCGCGCCCGCCACAGGCAGACGCGCCGACGGGACGCCCGCGACAGAGCGCCCCTGATGCCCGTAGGGTAGCACCCGCGCACCCGCCGAGGCTGTAAGCCACCTACCAAGCGCGCGGCCAGAAAACGGCTTCGGGCGCGGGCTTCTCGCGACCCCGGGCGGTGCCGCGTCAGCGGAAGCTGTAGCTCTTCGGGACCGCCACCACGCCGCCGTCCATGACGGTGAATCCGCGCGCGCGATCCTCCTCGGCGTTCACGCCGATGCGCGTGCCCTCCGGGATGGTCACGTTCTTGTCGACGATCGCGTTGCGCAGCTCGCAGCGCCGCCCGACCGTGACGTTGTCGAACAGCACGCAGTTCTCGACGGACGCGTAGGAGTTCACGCGGACGCGCCGGAACAGCACCGAGTGCCGCACCGTGCCGCCCGACACGATCACGCCGCCCGCGAGCAGCGAGTTGAACGCCTCACCGCGCCGCGCCGGCTCCTCGTGCACGAACTTCGCAGGGGGAGAGAACTCCGCCGACGTGCGCAGCGGCCACTCCTCGTTGTACAGGTCGAACTCCGGCTTGATCGCCACCAGGTCCATGTTGGCCTCCCAGTAGCTGTCGAGGGTGCCCACGTCGCGCCAGTAGGTGTTGGCGCCCTCCTGGCCCGGGATGGGATTGCGGGCGAAGTCGTAGGCGAACAACCGGTAGTCGGAGTCGAGTGCGAGCGGGAGGACGTCCTTTCCGAAGTCGTGTTCCGAGGTGGTATCGGCGGCGTCGCGGTTGAGGAGCTCCACGAGCTTGTCGACGCTGAACACGTAGTTGCCCATCGACGCCAGGCAGTGCGACGCGCGCCCCGGGATCGCCTTCGGGTCCTTGGGCTTCTCCTGGAACTCCGTGATGCGCCAGTCCTCGTCGACCTGCAGCACGCCGAAGCGCTGCCCCTCGGCGACCGGCGTGGGATAGGCCGCGATGGTGACGTCCGCCTCGTGCTCGAGGTGGTAGTCGATCATGTGACGGATGTCCATCTTGTAGATGTGATCGCCGCTGAAGATCGCCACGAGATCGGCGTCGTTGTTCTCGATGAGGTGCAAGTTCTGGTAGATGGCGTCGGCGGTGCCCCTGTACCACTCCGCGCCGAGCTCCTCGTAGAGGTACATCTGGGCGGGGGCCAGCGTGATGAAGTAGTCCGACAGGAAGCTGCCGAAGCGCCAGTTGCGCTGGATGTGCTCGGTCAGCGACTGCGCCTTGAACTGCGTGAGCACGTACATGCCGAAGATGCCGGAGTTGATCATGTTGTTCAACGCGAAGTCGATGATGCGGTACTTGGCGCCGAACGGGACGGCAGGCTTCGTGCGCTTCCACGTCAACGGGTGCAGACGTGTGCCCTTGCCACCGGCAAGGACCATGCCGATGGTCTTGACGTTGCGTGGATCCATAACGGGGTCTCCCTCGGCGTGGCGCGAGTTGTCCCGGACGCGTCCCGGGCTGGCATGCGGCCGTTTCCGACGATGATAGCCCAGCGCGGCGCGCGCGTCGCGTCGCGCGTGTACCGGCGCGCTGCCCCGCGCCGCCGGCGTTCGCCGCGAGACCCACGCCGCCGGGGCACGCGGTAGGCTGAGCCGGATGCCCGCGAACCCCAGCCTGTACGAGCTTCCCCCTTCCGAGCTGCCGCTGCGAGACGGAGAGCCGAGCTTCCGCCGCGATCAGCTCCGCACCTGGCTCTACCAGCACGGCGCCCGCACCTTCGACGCCATGACCAGCCTGCCCAGGGCCTGGCGCGAGGAGCTCTCCGAGAGCTGGCGCCTGTCGCCGTTCGAGGGGCTCGAGCGCTTCGCCTCGCGCGACGGCTCCGTGCGCTACCTCTTCACGCTGCACGACGGCCGCAGCACCGAGGCCGTCTACATGCCCTACGAGAACCGCCGGACGGTGTGCCTCTCGTCGATGGTGGGCTGTCCCGCCGGCTGCGCCTTCTGCGCCACCGGCGCCCTCGGCTTCGGGCGCAACCTCACGCGCGGCGAGATCGTCGGCCAGCTCATGCTCATCGCGGCCCACGAGGGGGTGGCGCCGCGCGACATCCGCAACGTGGTGCTGATGGGGATGGGGGAGGCGCTGCTCAACTACGAGCAGGCGCTTGGCGCGGTGCACACGCTCATCGACCCGAACGCGCTGGGCATGTCTCCACGCCGGATCACCGTGTCCACGGTCGGTCTGCCGAGCCGCATCCGCAGGCTCGCCGGGGAGGGGCTGCCGCTGGTGCTGGCGCTCAGCTTGCACGCCCCCGACGACGCCACGCGCCGCTCGATCATCCCGACGGCGCACGCGCATCCGATCGGCGAGATCATGGACGCCGTCGCGGCGTACCAGGCTGCGACCGGACGGCGGGTCAGCATCGAGTACACCCTCCTGGCGGGCGTCAACGACCGGCCGGCGCAAGCCGACGCCCTCGCGCGGCTGCTGGCGGGCGTGCGGGTGCACGTGAACCTCATCCCCTTCAACCCCTGGCCCGGCTCCGGCTTCCGCTCGAGCTCGAAGGCCGCCGTCGACGCCTTCCGGGCGCGCCTCGAGGTGGCCGGGCTGCCCGTATCGGTGCGCTTCAGCCGCGGCCGCGACGCCGGCGGCGCGTGCGGTCAGCTCGCGCTTCGGGGAGGCCGCGCCGTGCCGGAGCCGGCCGCGACGCCCGGGCCATGAGGGCGGCCCGCGGGGGCGCGGGACCGCGCGCCGCGGTGCCCCCCACAGCCCCCGTCTGAGCGCAGTTTGTGCCGTATTCATGGGCATATCTGGGGTTTGCCTCGTGGGGGATTTCACACGCCGGAATCGGGCCACCGTACTAGACTCATGGCGGAATTATCGTTACGCACGCTGTTCTATGGCGATACGTGGCGCAGCGATGTGGAGGCTTGCATGAAGACGAACCAGTGCATTCGGGGCGCGGGCAGGGCGCTCATCGCTGTGGGCACCCTGCTGCTGCTCGCGATGGCGATGGCCCAGAGCCAGCCGTCGATCTCCGAGCTGCGCAGCCAGGTCGACGCCCACCCGGACGACGTGTCGGCCTGGGTCGACCTCGGCAACGCCTACTACGACGCGAAGCAGTTCGACGACGCCAAGCAGGCGTTCCTCGAGGCCGTCGCGGTCGACTACACCAGCGGCGACGCGCACTACGGCCTCGGGCTGTCGGAGTTCGGCCGCGGCGACTTCCAGGCGGCGCTCTTCGAGTTCGGCGAGGTGACGCGGCTCTATCCTGAGCGCTTCGACGGGCACTTCAACCGCGCCGTCACGCTGGCGCGCCTGCGCCGTCCGCAGGACTCCGCGGCGGAGTTCCAGGAAGCCATCAAGCAGGCCGACCCCGAGGCGGGCACGGAGGATCGCATCAACGCCTACCTGGGGCTCGCCGGACAGCTCGAGCTCACCGAGGACTACGCCGGCGCGGCGGACGCCTACGGCTCCGCGCTCGACCTCGATCCCGGCAACGCCGAGCTCGTCCTCAGGCGCGGTCGGGCGCTGCAGCGTGCCGGCAACGGCCTGGTGGCCCTGCCCGACCTCACGGCGCTGGAGGCCAAGAGCAGCGACTACCGTGTGAGCGCGCTGATCGCCGACATCTACGTCGACCAGGGCCAGATCGACTACGCCATGTTCTCCCTCGACCGCGCGCTCCAGAAGGCGCAGAAGAGCGACGACACGCAGGCGCAGGCGAGCATCCTGGTCAAGCTCGGTACGCTCCAGAAGAGCCTCGGACGCGACGCCGACGCGGCCCGGTCCTTCCAGCAGGCGAGCCAGGCGGACCCCAACTCGTGGGAAGCCCTCTACAACCTCGGCGTGAGCTACCTCGAGAGCGGTCAGACGCGCAGCGCGGTCGACCCGCTCGAACAGGCGGTCGCGCTCGACGGCGGCCAGAACGGGCAGGTCTACCTGGCGCTGGCCTCGACCTACGATCAGCTGTCGCAGGCCGACAAGGCGCTTGCGGCCGCCCGCAAGGCCATGGACGGCCTGAGCGATCCCAAGCTCGTCAACCAGGCACGGCTCATCGCCGGGCGCTCGCTGTACCGGCAGGGCGACTTCACGTCGGCCGGCCAGCAGCTCGACGAGGTCGTGCAGGCCAGCCCCGACGATGCGCAGTCCCAGCTGTGGGCCGGGCTCGCGCAGTACCAGCTCGAGAACTACCGCACGGCCGTGCGCTACTTCGAGAAGGCGGTTCAGCTCGAGCCGGACAGCGTCGAGGCCCGCATCAACCTGGGCGCCTCCTACCTGGCGGCGGAGCGCTACCAGGACGCGGAGACGGTCTACCAGCTGCTCGTGCAGCAGAACCCGAACGACAGCGAGAGCTTCTACAACCTCGGCTGGGCGCTGTTCTCCCAGGACCGCCGTGGCGCCGCCCGCGACGCCTGGAAGTCCTCCTGCGAGGAGGGCTACGGACCGGCCTGCGACGCGATTACCAAGTACCTGTAGCGCACCGGCGCTTTAGAATGGAACTATGGATTGGTTTCGACGCAACTGGCCTGACCTCCTCATCGGGATCGCGTTGGTGGCGGTCATCGCCGGCATCATCGCGACGCTCATCACCGGGGGATCGTTCTTCCCCGTAGGTCAGGGCACCCGGACGACGACGTCCCCGCCCTCGCAGAGCTCGACGGCGACGCCTCCGACGTCTTCGAACGCGTCGAACCCCTCCGCCGGCGGCGCGACCGGCGATACCGGCGCGAACGGCTCCGGCACCAGCGGTGCCGGCGCGGCGGCGAACGGCAACGAGGCCGCCAACGCCGGCTCGGGCACCCCGCCCGCGAACGCGGGCGCGGGCTCGCCGTCCGGCGGCATCTCGGTGCTGCCGCCGAGCGAGGGCGGCACGAACGCCGCCGCGTCGACCGGCGCCGCGGCGGGCGGGGCGACCTCCTCCGCGGGAGCCGGCGGCGCAGGCGCCGCCGCGGCGGGCGCCGGTGCGGGCTCGAGCACCACGGCCACGACGGCTCCGGCGGGCAACGCCGGCGCGGACGCCAATGCACCGTTCCGCATCTCGGTCGGCGCGTTCTCGAGCCCCGACAACGCCCAGAAGCAGGCGGACACGTTCCGTCAGGCGGGCTACCCGACCTTCGTCGCCCAGCAGGGCGATCTCAACATCGTGCTGGTGGGGCCGTTCTCGACCGAGAGCGAGGCGAACGCCACGGCCGCGAAGATCCGCCAGGCCGGCTACGGCGTCGATCCCGTCATCTACCGGTTCAAGGGCGACGGGAGCGCCGCGAGCACGTCGGCGTCCGCCGGCACGGCGACCTCGACATCCGCCACGCCGGCCTCGACCACGTCGGCGGCGGGCGGCGCGGCTACCGCGGTGCCCACCACGTCGTCGGGCGGGCGCTACATACAGGCCGGAGCGTACGCCACGTCCGCCAGCGCGCAGCCGCAGCGCAACCGCCTCGAAGGCCTGGGGTTCCGCGTCACGGCGCGCACCGAGAACGGTCTCGTCAAGCTGCTCATCGGCCCGTTCGACGCACAGCATCTGCAGGAGGCGAAGGCGCAGCTCGATGCCGCCGGTATCGAGAGCTTCGTGCGCTGATGGCCAGCATCCCGACGGCGACGGTCAGCCGTCTCGTCACCTACCTACGTATCCTGACCGAGCTCGAGGAGGCGGGGGAGACCCGCACCTCGAGCGACAGGCTCGCGCTCGACGCACAGGTGTCCGCCTTCCAGGTGCGCAAGGACCTCGCGTACTTCGGACGCTTCGGGACGCGCGGCGCCGGCTACAGCGTCGTGACGCTGCGGCGCGAGCTGCGCCGCATCCTCGGCCTCACGCGTTCGTGGAACGTCGCGATCATAGGGATGGGGCGCCTCGGCCAGGCGCTCGCCGACTACCCCAACTTCGACGAGTACGACTTCATCCTTCGCGCCGGCTTCGACGTGGATCCGCGCAAGATCGGCGAGCGCGTGAGCGGGGTCGAGGTGTTCGCGGTGGACGAGATGCCGCGGCAGGTGCGGGAGCTCGAGCTCGACATCGGCTTCCTCACGGTCCCGGCGCCCGCGGCGCAGAGCGCGGCCGACGCCATGGTGGCCGCGGGCTTGCGCGGCATCCTGAACTTCGCCCCCACCATCCTGAGCGTCCCGGAAACCGTCCGCGTCGAACCCGTCGACTTCCTCGCCGGGGTCAAGAGGCTGGCCTTCTACATCCAGGATCGCCCCCCCGCCGAGGAGCTCACGCCCCGCTGAGCGCGTCGAGCCCGCGCCGCGCGGGCGGCAGCGGGCGCGCGTGGCGGCGTGTCGGCCGCCGGCCGAGGGCCCGTATACTGTAGCGCTGTGTTCGACCTCATCCGAGACGACCTCGCCGCGTTCGAGCGCGCGCTGCAGGAACAGTTGCGATCGTCGGTGGAGTTCATCGGTGCGATCGCCGACGATCTCGTGAGCGCGGGCGGCAAGCGCCTGCGGCCGAGCCTGAGCTTCCTCGCCGGCCGTGCGCTCGCTGCCGACCCGAGTCAGACCCTGCGCGTGGCCATCGCCGTGGAGCTGCTGCACTCGGCGTCCCTGCTGCACGACGACCTCATCGACGACGCCGCCACCCGCCGCGGGCACGAGGCGGCGTTCCGCCGCTACGGCAACGTCGTGAGCGTGATGTCGGGCGACTTCATGCTCGCGCGGGTCCTCGGGCTGCTCGCGGAGAGCGGCAGCGCCGCGTTCACCCAGCTCATGTCGCGCACCGCCGCGGCCATCTGCGAGGGTGAGGTCCTGCAGTTCCAGGCAGCGACGCTCGGCGCCTACGACCTGCCGACCTACGACCGCGTGATCGAGGGGAAGACGGCGGTCCTGGTGGCCGCCGCCGTCGAGGGCGTGGCCATCGTGCACGGCGCCGAGCCGCGCGTGCGCGATCGGCTACGGTGCTACGGCATGCACTACGGACGGGCGTTCCAGATCCAGGACGATTGCCTCGATCTGCTCGGCGACCCCGAACGCCTCGGCAAGCCGCTCGGCGGCGACCTGCGCGAGGGCAAGGCGACCCTTCCGGTCCTGCTCCTCCTCGCCGACGGCGTCGAGGAGGCGCGCGACATCCTCAGGCGCCATGCGTCCCGGCCCGGGGATGCCGAGCGCATGGCGCGGCTGGTACGCGAGCACGGTGCCGACGAGCGGGCGCGGGCGCGCATCCGAGCCGAGGCGGGCTCGGCCGTCGAGGCGCTCGACGCGCTCCCGCTGGGGCCCGCCCGCGAGGCCCTCGCCGCGCTCGCCGAGCGGGAGCTCGCCCGCGCGAGCTGAGCGCTCGGGTCCGCCCGCGGGCGCGCTCCGGCCGAGGGCGCGCCGACGCACGCAACGCACCCCTGGAGGCCGGGAATGGCGACGAGCGACGACGATAGAGCGGCCGAGGAGCGCGGGGTGCGCCGCGGCTCGAGCGCGGCCGAACCCGGCTTCGAGCCGTTGCGCGGCTACCCTGCGGTGGCGGACGCCGAGCTGCTCGCGCGTGCGCGGGCCGCGTACGCCCGCCTGCGCACGCGCAGGAGCGTGCGCGCCTTCAGCGACCGGCCGGTCCCCAGGGAGGTGCTGGAGGCGTGCCTGCTGGCGGCGGGGACCGCGCCGAGCGGCGCCAACCAGCAGCCGTGGCACTTCGTGGCGGTGGCCGATGCGCGGGTCAAGCGGCGCATCCGGTTGGCGGCCGAGCGCGAGGAGCGCGCGTTCTACGCCGGGCGCGCCGCGGCCGAGTGGCTCGCCGCGCTGGCGCCGCTGGGCACCGACGCCGACAAGGCGTTCCTGGAGACGGCCGCCTACCTGATCGCGGTGTTCGTGCAGCCCTACCGGGTCTTGCCCGACGGCACGAAGGCGAAGCACTACTACGCCACCGAGTCGGTCGGCATCGCCACCGGTCTCCTGCTGGCGGCGCTGCACGAGGCCGGACTTGCTTGCCTCACGCACACGCCGAGCCCGATGGGTTTCCTGGGCGAGATCCTCGGCCGCCCCGAGCACGAACGTCCGCTGGTGCTGCTCGTGGTCGGACACCCCGCGGCGGGGGCGAGCGTTCCGCGCATCGAGAAGAAGGCGCTCGAGGAGATCGCGACGTTCGTGTGATGGGTCAGAAGCCGGTGGTCGCGATGACCCGAGCGCTCAGCGCGTAGCGCGTGGCGCCCCGGCCCGTCGTCAGGCTCGGTCCGAGCTCGAACGTGACCTCGGGGTCGCCCGTGCGCCACAGCGCGGACAGCGTCGCGACCGGCGCGACGTCTCCGGGTCGGAGCGCGCTGCCGGCCCAGGCGACGGCCGCGTAGCCCTGCAGGCTTCCACCGTCGGCCAGCGGGAGGTCGAGCTCGCCGGCGAGCTGCGCCGTCGCCTCGGCGCCGGACCCGCCCGGCGCTCCCGCCGGCGGCGCGAACGCCGCCTCCAACGTCCATAGCGCGTCGCCCGCGTACCCGCTCGCGCCGACGGCGCCGCGAGCGCGCCACGGATCGGACAGCAGCCACCCCTCGCCGTACACCACGGTCTCGCCCACCGTGCCGCTGACGCCCGCCCCCAGCGCCCATCGCCGCAGGTACAGCACGTGCGCCTCGACCTGGGCGGAGGTGAGGTCGCCGCGGACGCTCAGGGCGCCTCCCAGGTCGCCGTCGTCCGACAGCAACGCGGCGCGGATGCGGGCGCGGCCCAGGTACGCCGCCGCCCGAATGCCCGGGAGACCGAGGCGCTCCCCGTTCGCCCCGCTGCGGTCCACCTGGAACGGCACGCTCAGGCGCGCGGTCTCCAGCGCCAGGCGCTCGATCCCCGCGCTGGCGTCGACGGGACCCGCGCGCAGGCGCACGTACGCCTCGCTCAGGCCGGCCTCCGCCTCGGGCCTCCGGGCGCCGCCGTCGGCCCGCAATGACGGGTCGAGGCGCACCGTCAGGGCCACCGGGTCCAGCCGCGCCTCGAGGTCGACGTGCACGCCCGTGAGCAGCTCTCCACGGGTGCGCGCGTCCCCGCCCGCCGACACGGCGCCGACCGTGGCGCCGTAGCGGACCTCGACCGTACCGGCCAGCTCGAGGCCGTTCGCCGCGCGCGCCCCGCCGCCGGCGCACGACACCGCGGTCGCGAGCGCGGCCCCCGCAACGAGGCGCGCGACCTTGCGCACCGCCCTCATGCGCTTCCCCGCCGCTCCTCTCCCACGATGCGTCCGTCCTCGATGCGCACGATGCGGTCGACGCTGTCGAGCAGGCGCGGGTCGTGGGTGCTGAAGACGAAGGTCACGCCTTGTTCACGGTTGAGCTCGCGCATGAGGGCCACCAGCGCGTGGCCCGTCTCGCTGTCGAGGTTGGCGGTCGGCTCGTCGGCCAGGATGATCCTGGGGTCGGCGGCGAGGGCCCGCGCAACGGCCACGCGCTGCTGCTGGCCGCCGGAGAGCTGGTTCGGCCGGCGGCGCGCGAAGTCCGCCATGCCGAGGTCGGACAGCGCCGCGAGCGCGCGCTCCTCGCGGGGGCGGCGGCCCACCCCGCGCAGCTCCAGGACGAAGGCGGCGTTCTCGAGCGCCGTCAGGACGGGGATGAGGTTGTACGCCTGGAACACGAATCCCAGGTTGTCGAGCCGCATGCGCGCCGCCGCGCGGCGGTCGAGCCGGTCGATGCGTCGGCCGGCGAGGTGCACCTCTCCGGCCGAGGGCGTGTCGAGAGCGCCCATCAGGTGAAGCAGGGTGCTCTTGCCGCTGCCGGAGGGGCCTGCGATGGCGGTGAACTCGCCGGGCTCGATCGTGAGATCGACGCCTCGAAGGGCGTGTGTCTCGACCTCGCCGGTGCGGTAGGTCTTCTCCAGCCGCTGGATGTCGAACAGGCTCATGCTCACGTTCTCCTTGCCGCGCTCCGCCTCAGGCGGTGAAGCGCATCGCCTCGACCGGCTCCAGCCGCGAGGCCACGCCGGCGGGCCAGAGCGCCGCCAGCACCCCGACGGCCAGCGCGAAGCCGACGGCCAGGACGACCTGGCCGGGCGCCACGCTGGCGTACAGCCTGGGGTCCATCCCGAGCCCCGCGAAGTACGCGTCGAAGCCGGGGAAGCTGAAGCCGCGCGACAGCACCGCCACGCTGCCGAGGCCGACGAGCAGCCCGACCGCGGCGCCGGTCACGCACAGCAGCACACTCTCGAGCGTGATCATCGCCATCACCCTGCGACCGCTGGCGCCGAGCGACATGAGCACGCCGAACTCGCGGATCCGCTCGATGAGGCCGAGGTAGACCGTGTTCACGACCAGCAGCCCGGCCAGGACGAAGAAGATCGACGTGATGACGGCCAGCATCGGTCCGATCGCGTGGACGAGGCGGACCAGGTCGGGGGCGAGCTCACGCCACGACTCGACGCTCAACGCCGGGAGCGTGCGCCCGAGAGCCGCCGCCACCTCGCTGGAGATCTCGTCCTGGTCGAGGCGTCGGACGTCCGGGTAGTGGATCTCGAAGTGGGTCACCGCGTCGGGAGCGGCGATCTCCTGGGCCGTGGCGAGCGGGATCAGCGCCGTGCGGGCCTCCGCGCCGGGGTCGGCCATGTCGAGGACGCCCGTCACGGTGAGTGCCGCGGCCCCGAACCCCTCGGTACCGGGGGCGTACAGGGCGACCTCGTCGCCGACCGTCACGCCGAGGGCGCGGGCCAGCGCGCGCCCGAGCACCACCGTGTCCGCGGTGCCGGCGGCGCCCGTCGTGGTGCCGGCGCCGTCCTGGCCCTCGGCGCCGCTCCGGGTGGCGTTCCCGCCGTCGCTCCCGGTGTCGCTCCGGGTGTCGCTCCCGGTGTCGCTTCCCGTGGCGCTGCGTAGATCCGCGCCGGCGCCGGTCCCGGCGACGAAGGTGCCCGACAGGCGATTGCGGAGGAGGAACTCCTGGCGCACGCGCGCGGGCCAGTCGCTCCCCCTCATCGCGATGGCGCGCGAGCGGTCGCCGTGGATGAGCAGCCCGGGTACGTCGAGCACGCCGACGACCTCGCCGCCGCGCGCGTGGGCGACGATCTGGTCGCGCACGTCCGCGGCGTCACGGACCAGCGACTGCCCGAAGTCGCGCACATCGCGGTAGTCGCGCGCGTGGACCTGCACCTGCCCGGAGGTCGCCGTGAGCTCGCTGTACATGCTGTTCACCATGGCGCCCCCGATGCCGTAGTAGACGATCGCGAAGGCGACGACGACGGCCACGGCGCCGGCGGTGGTCGCGCTGCGACGGCGCTGACGCCAGAGGTTGCGCCACGCGAGCGCGAGCATCTAGAAGCAGCCGCGTTCCAGCGCGGCCTCGGTGAAACAACGGTCCGGGATGCTCAGGCCGTACTCGGCGTCGGACCAGGCGGCGACCGTCCGGTACCCCTCGCGCAACAGGTCCACCACCTCGAATCGCTCCGGCACCCGTCTTCCCGCGACGTCGCGGAACTCCGAGAACTCGATGCGCCGCACGGCGTTGCCGCGCTGGTCGAAGAACGTCAGGCGCTGCGGCGTGGCGGTGTCTTCGGCGACGTCGAACACGAGCTTGCCGTAGGGGGTGGGCGCCTCGGGCAGCGGCACGAGGTCGAGCGTGACGATGCCCGCGTCGCGGGACGCGACGCTGGCCGTGTACTGGTCGCGGTATTCCTCGCCCGCCAGGTCGTCGTACGACAGGTCCGAGCCGAGGAAAGCGTTGCTGCGCCCGCTCGGCGGGAGCCGCAGGCTGCGGCCGAGGCGCGGGCTGTACACGAGCAGGTTGTTGCCCACGCTGAGGAAGGCCTGGCCGGCCTCCCGGGGCGGGGCCGTGACGCGCGCCAGCGATCGCCGATCGCCGTCGGTGACGATCTCCATGCTGTATCGCACGCTCCGATCGGGGCGCTGCACCGTGAGGTCGAGGGTCGCGCGTTGGCTCACCCCGCGGAGGTTGTCGACGACGCGGTCGAGGATGGCCCGGGCTTCGTCGGTCCCCTGTGCCGACGCGAACGGCAGCGCCAGAAGCGCCCCGAGCAGCAGCGCGAGCGTCGTGACGCTGAGGCGACGCCGTGCGGCGGACGCCGGGCAGGGTGTGCGGGTGTGGGTCATGGGGGTTCGCCTTTCTGGCGCCGGGATGCGCGTCCGGCGGGGGCCGCGGCTCATTGGGCGGACCGCATCGCCTCGGCCGGGCGCAGGTTGCGGACGCGCCGCGCCGGAGCCAGGGCGGCGAAGGCCGCGGCCAGGGCGATGGTGGCCGTCGCGTACAGGACGTACTCGGGTCGCACCACGGTGGTGATGCGTTCCGGCAGCACCAGGCCCCCCAGGAGGTTGCCGTAGAGGCCCGAGAAGAGCCTGCCGAACGCGTTCCATACGGAGAAGAGCCACAACAACGCGTAGCCGACGACGATGCCGGCGAACCAACCGAGGCCCGTCGCGAAGACGGACTCCAGCGTTACGAGCCTGCCGAGGCGACGTGGCTCGAGCCCCAGCGCGAGCATCACGCCGAACTCGCGGGTGCGCTCGAGCACGCTCACGACCACCGTGCTGGTGACGGTGATGGCGCCGAACAGCGAGAACACGAGCCCGATGACGATGGCCTCGACGCGGGCGAAGCCGAGCGCGCGCGCCAGGTAGCCGATGAGCTCCTCGATGGGGTAGGCGTGGACCGTCCCGTAGCCGAGGCGGGCGAGCTCCCGTCCGAGGGCGGTCGCTACGCTCGCTTCCCGCCCGCGCGGCACGTCGAGCGCGAGGCCCGTCGCCGTGCTCACCCCGGTGAGGTCGCGGGCGTCGGCCAGGTCCAGTAAGGCGGTGGTGTCGTCGATCGCGGCGCTGCCGCTGTCGATCAGTCCGACGAGCTCCAGGCCGCGCGCCCGCGGGCCCGCGAGGGCTGAGACGTCCACCGCGACGCGCTCCCCGAGCCGCGTGTCGAGGCGCTCGGCGACGCCTTGGCCCAGCACGATCTCGCCGGGTCCCGCCAGCATGCGCCCCTGGGCGACCTTGCCGGGAACGGCCGAGACGAAGCCCTCGAGCGCGGGATCGATGCCGCGGGCTACGACGCCGGCGCTGGCGTACGGCGAACGGAGGAGCGCGCCGAACTCGAGGCGGGGCGCCACGTGTGCCACGCGCGGATCGGCTGCTGCGGCGCGCTCGAGCGGCGCGAGCGCCGGGAGCGCGTTGGAGGGGTCGGCGTCGTCGTGGTAGGCGTTCGTGGTAACCAGGACCGGGGCGGCCAGCAAACGCGCCTGGCCGGCGAGCATGCCGTCCAGGAAGCCGTCGATGAACCCCCAGACGAACACGATGGCGAGCGTGGCGTAGGTGACCGCCACCACCAGCAGGAGCGTGCGGCGCCCCTGTCGCCAGAGGTTGCGCCAGGCGAGACGCGCGAGGGCGCTCGGCCCGCGGCGGTCTGCGCCGGTCCGAAGGTCGGGGGCCGGGTCGGGCCTCGGGGACGTCACGGCGCACCCTCCTCGGGCGGGAAGGCGGGCGGGAGCTCGCCGCGCTCGGACGCCTCATGCCAGGCGGCGAGGACGGCCGGCATCGCGGTCTCCCAATAGGCGTAGAACCGGCGCATGTCGATCAGGCCGCGGAGCACGTCGTCCGGCGCGCCGCGCATCAGGCGCAGCCCCTTGTCGGCCAGCTCGCGCATGGTGCGGATCGGATCGATGCTCTCGCGCATCCGCTGGTGCCACGCGTCGGGGCTGTTGCGGTAGTAGATCCTGCGCTCGCCGGGCTTGCTCACCCGATCGATGAGGCCGATCTGCTCGAGCATCCGCGTCATCGTGCTCATGGAGCCGCGACTGGCGCGGAGCGTGCCGGCCAGCTCCTCGGCGGACTGCTCCGGCGGGTCGGCGACGAGGAGCGCGCCCAGGATGCGCCCGGCCATGCGCGGAAGCCCCTGCGCCTCGAAGGCGAGGCCGACCTCCTCGATGAACGCGAGGCGCTCGTCGTCGCCGGGACGCGGTCTGGTGCCGTGTGCGATCGTGACCCCTCCCATCGAGGACGAGCCTAGTCTATTCAGAACTTTCAGTCAAGATTGAAATGCCACCTCGAGAGCGGCGCCCGTCGGGGGGCGACCGGGCCGCACCGCGCTCAGGCTCGGCGCATGCCGTGGGCGACGCTGCGGCCCATCTGGCGCAGGGGGTGCAGGATGCGCATCAGGGGGCGGAGGCGCGGGGGGTACGCCTGCAGGTGGCGCCTGTCGGGCAGCAACCACCACAGGAACAGCCGGGCGCGGCCGATAGGCCCGTCGACCAACCGCAGCGACCGCTGCACGTTGGTGCCGGGCTCGGCCCGCACATCGTGGAGCAGGTCGTCGGCGAGGCGGCCGACCAGGGGCGCCAGCCCGGAGCCGCGCAGCGCCTGCGGCACGGCGGCCGGGAGCTCCGTGCCGAGCAGCTCGGCGACCACGCCGAGCGTCACGAGCAGGGCGCGCCGCGCCCCGGCCGCGCCCGCCCGGCGCAGCAGGTCCGGTCCGTCGACCGACGCCAGCGGTAGGTGCGCGAGATCGGCCAGCCAGCCGAGCGTGCCGAGACCGTGCTTGGCAGCGTGGAACGTCAGCAACACGAGCTGGTCCTCGAGACCGAAGGTGAGGACGCTGCCGGTCTCGAGCTCGACGCGCTGCGCGCGCGCGAACAGGCCCTCCATGGGCAGGTCGAGCGCGCGGTTCCAACCCGCCAGCGCCCAATGCAGCTCCAGCGGGACGCCCGCGTCGTCGGAGAGCTCGAGGTGATACGTCGCCGAGTGCGGCGGTGCGTCGGGTTGCCGGTCGCGGAAGCCCATGGCCTCCAGCGCACGCCGTGCCCGCTTCAGGTGGGCCGGTCGCACGACCAGGTCGAGATCGGCCGACGCTCGCAGCGTGACGTCCCCATAGGCCAGCGCGGCGAGGGCGGGCCCCTTGTACGCGAGCGCCGGCGCGCCCGCGCTCTCGAGCGCCCGGCACACCTCGACCAGGCGCCGCGCCATGTGGCGCGCGCGCAGGCTCTGCAGCTCCCGGCGTACCGGGTCGACCACCGCGCCGTCAGGCCCCGCGAGGCGCGCCAGCTGGGGCCACAGGCCGTGGTGCGCGGCGCGTTCGACCGCGTCGCGCCAGGCGTCGGGCGGCGCCGCGGCGGCCGCCGCGCCTCCCAGGCGCCCGGCCGCCAGCGCCACGAGCAGGGGCATTCCCGGCGGCGGCGCGCCATGGGCCCCGTCGCTCACGCCGCCGCGCCCGCCGCGCCCGGTGCCCGGCGGCGCGTTCGCGAGCCGGACCCGGCCAGCTCGCGCAGCATGCGCGGCACGCTCGTCATGTCGAAGAGGTCCGTGCCGGTGTCCATCCTCACGCACCGGCACTGCTGCGTCAGGCGGGCGAGCGCGGCCATCCCGGCCCTGTGCGTCTCGCGCTCGGTAGCCAGCAGCGTCGGCACGAGCCGCACGAGCGCCTCGCCGGCGGAGAGCGGGGTGAGCGTGGTGGTGGGCGCGTGCGCGACGCGTGGAATCACCAGGAGCCGCGGCTGCAGGCGCGTCGCCAGCGGGGCGGACGCGAGGTCCTCGGGGCGGACGGCCCACTTGTGGCCGCCCGTGTAGCGCCGCAGGCCGCCCACCGAGAGGCCCGGGATGCGCTCGACGCTGGCGTCCGTCAGGTCGACCTCGTCGGGGAAGGCGAGTGCGTCCAGGCCGTTCTCGCCCTCCTCGAGCAGCACCATGTCGTCCCCCTGGTAGGGGAGACCGGAGCGCATGAGGGTCACGGCGAGCGTGCTCTTGCCCGCGCCGCTGGCGCCGTAGATGAGCGCGCCGACGCCCGGGGCGACCTCCACCGAGGCGGCGTGGATCGCCAGCAGGCCGCGTCGGCGGAGCATCTCCACCAGTGCGACCGTGACGAGCATGTGGGTGTAGAGGCGCTGGCAGGTCGGATAGTCGTTCGGAAGATAGATGCGGGCGGTGCCCGTGGGGGCGTCCACCAGCAGCCGGCGGCGTCCTCCGACCTCGATGGCCAGGAGGTCGCTGTCGGGGTGGTACCAGTAGCGCGCCACCTCGCCCCGGAGCGTCGGGTGGGGATCGCTCGAGCACACCTCGCGACCGCCCGCCGGGTCGTGAGGCTCGTCACCCAGCACGTATTCGATGCTCAGCGGACCGGCGCCAGCCATCGTCGGCCGCCCGACGGTAACGTCGCCGGCGACCCGGAAGGGCGCGAGGCGCCGCGCGACGATCTCGAGCAGGTCGGTCGGTCCGTGCACCCGTAGGGCACGACCGTGCAGGTCGAAGTGGGTCGTCACGAACATCAGCGGTTCCCTCCGCTCGATGGGAGCGGCCGCCCCCGGAACGATCCGGAGGATCGCCGTGGACGGCCGCGGGCCGGTCGGCGCGGGCGCGGGGGCGCGGCCGTGGCCGCGCCGCCTCGCCGCCCGGGCAGCCCCGGGTTAGTACGTCTCGCGGATGACGTAGCTCTGGCCGACGCTGTCGAACTTCGTCAGCTCCTTGAGCTCGCCGACCTTCGTGACTTCGGGCGCTTCGTAGGTCTTCTTCATGATGTCTCCTTCCCTTGCGGGTCTAGAACGGCCGTCGTCGATCAGTCGGGCACGACGACGTAGCTTTGCCCCACCGCGCTCGTCTTCGTGAGCGTTGCGAGCTCTCCGACCTTCTCCAGCAGCGGTGCTTCGTAAGCCTTCTTCATGGTGACCTCCAGGGTCCCGGACGCGCGGGCGCGACCGCGTTCAGGTGGGAGTTTCGTAGATCGGGCTCTGGCCGGGGGCGATCTGCCGCGTCAGGGTCTTGAGGTCCCCGACCCGCTCCAGGGCAGGTGCCTCGTAGCTCTTCTTCATCCGATCCATCCCTCCTTCGCAATCGGTCCGTGGCCGACCGACGGTCGGCGATGGCGGCACCGCCGGCGCGCCGTCGCGCCGCACGGCAGGTCGTGCCGTGGCCCGGTCAGGCCCCGGCCCCTCGCGCCGCCGGAGCGGCGTCATGGGTGGGGAAGCGGAGCATCTCGCGGTAGCGTTCCGCGGGGTCCTCGCCTTCGTACAGCGGCTCGCCGCGATGGCTGACCCAGGCGTGGCCCAGATCGGAGCGCGGGTCGAAGCCGAAGTGCAGCTCCACCGGCACGCCGAAGCGGCGCAGGAAGTGGTAGAGCGTGAGGCTGCGGTGCAGGCATGGGTTCGCGGTGGCGCGGCCGAAGCGGCGCATGAAGGCGAGCGCGAACACGGTAGCCTTGAAGGCGCTTCGGTGGTCGACCGCGCGCGGCGCGCGCGGTGTGATGCGCGGCATGAGCCGCGGCAGCGGCACGCGCATGAGGAGTGGCACGGCCGCGGCGAACGCAACCACCTGCGCGGCGAGCCACGCGTCCGCGGGGGAGGCCAGCTCGGAGCGGGCTCCGGCGTTACGAACGGAGCTCAACCAGCCCGGCATCGGCCAGTTCCTCCAGCAGCCCCAGCACGTCGTGTTCGATGAGCGCGACGGGCGCATCGTACTCGTCGGCGATGTGCCGGGCGATCGATTCGATCGTCGTGGCACCGTCGAGCCGCTCCCACACGCTGGTGCCGACGGCGTTGAGCTTGTAGTAGCCGCCCCGCTGCGGGTCGAGGAGCACCGTGACGCCATCGACGGCCTGCGACAAGACGTCCTGGGTGGGGGCGTACTGCCGGGATGCTGCCTGCACGTTGACCTCCTTCGGTCGCGATCCTGATGAGAGAACCATGAGCGGTGCCGTGTGAAGGAAACCGTAGCACGCCCTTCGCGAGGCCCGATGTGACCGTTGCCGGGCGCGTTCGGGTACGACGCGCGCCGGGCACGCCGCGGGCTACACTTGCGGTAATGACAGACATCGACAAGGAACAGGTGTACCGCTTCATCCAGACGAACCCGGAGCGGCCCTGGCACGTTCAGGACATCCAGAAACAGCTCGAGATCGACGACGGTGGCTCCCTGCGCAAGGTGCTGTCGGATCTGACCGACGAGGGGCGGTTGATCCGCACGCGCCGCCGCACGTTCGGCCTTCCCAAGGAGATGAACCTGTTCCTGGGACGGCTGCAGGTCGCGGCCGGCGGGTATGGCTTCGTGATCCCGGACACCGGCGACGGCAAGGACCTGTTCATCCCGGCCGACAAGCTTGGCGGCGCCTGGGACGGCGACAAGGTCGTCGCCCGCCCGAATCCCATGAAGAGCGACGACGGCCGCCAGTCCGGCGAGATCGTGCGCATCCTCGAGCGGGGCAACAAGGTAGTGGTGGGCACGCTGGAGTACGCGCAGGGGTACGCCATCCTGCGTCCCGACTCGCCGCGGCTGCGGGAGCGCATCCTGCTGACGCCGGACAAGGTCGGGAAGCTCGAGGGGGGCTCGCGCATCGTCGTCGCGATGGTCTGGCCGGAGGACTCGGGCGAGCGCGAGCCCTTCGGTCAGGTCGAGGAGTACCTCGGCATCGGAGACGATCCCGAGATCGAGACCAAGGCCGTGATCGTCAAGTACGGGCTGAAGGACGCGTTCGACCCGGACACGCTGGCCGAGGCGAAGGCGGTGCCGCCCACGGTGGACGGCGAGATGATGGCCGGTCGGACCGATCACCGCAGCGTCAACACCTTCACGATCGACGGCGAGGACGCCAAGGACTTCGACGATGCGCTGTCCCTCGAGCGCCTCGAGGGGCGCGGCAAGGACGGCCTCTTGCGCGTGGGCGTGCACATCGCCGATGTGTCGTACTACGTGGCCGAGGGCACCAGCCTCGACGACGAGGCCGTGCAGCGCGCGACGAGCGTGTACCTCCCCGGCCACGTGCTGCCGATGCTGCCCGAGCAGCTCTCGAACGGGATCTGCTCGCTGGTCGAAGGGGAGCCTCGGCTGGCCCTGTCGGCGTTCGTGGACATCACCCGTGCCGGCGAGGTGCAGGCGGTCAGGTTCAAGGAGACCGTCATCGAGTCCGACGCCCGCCTCACCTACGAGCAGGTCCAGACGTTCGCGGACGGCGGCCGACTGGCACAGGGCAAGCGCAAGCTCGAGCGCGACATCAAGGTGCTCATCAACCTGACGCAGGAGCTTCGCAAGCAGCGCATCGGGGCGGGCGCGCTCGATTTCGACTTCACCGAAGCCAAGGTCGACGTCGACGACCAGGGCGCGTTACACCTCACCCCGGTTCGCAGCAACGCCGCTCGTCAGCTCATCGAGGAGCTCATGCTGCTCGCCAACCGACTGGTGGCCGAGGAGCTCGACAAGCGCGACGTGCCGGCGCTGTTCCGGGTGCACGAGGATCCGAGCCAGGAGAAGATCCAGGCGTTGCAGAAGGCGCTCGGCAAGCTCGGCTACACCCTCGACCTGGAGCACGCCAAGCCGCAGGACCTCCAGTCGATCCTGCGCCAGGCGCACGGCAAGCCCGAGGCGCAGATCGTCAACACGCTGCTGCTGCGCAGCCTCAAGCAGGCGCGCTACAGCTCGGAGAACCTGGGCCACTTCGGCCTGGCGTTCGACAACTACCTCCACTTCACGAGCCCCATCCGGCGCTACCCGGACCTGGTGGTCCACCGCGTGATGCGTGCGCTGTTGCAGCATCGCCTGTCGCCGACGCTCAAGGAGCGGCTGAAGAGCGATTTCCCGAAGCTCGCCGAGCAGTCGAGCGATGCCGAGCGCCGGGCGGAGTCGGCCGAGCGCGACCTCACCCGCTACTTCCACGCCCGCTGGGCGAAGGATCACATCGGCGAGACCTTCCACGGCGTGGTGAGCGGCGTCACCAACTTCGGCGTGTTCGTCAGCCTCCCGAACGCCATCGAGGGGCTCATGCACGTGTCGCACCTCGACGACGACTACTACCTCTTCATCGAGGACGCGCTCATGTTGATGGGCAAGCACACCCGCAAGCGCTATCGCATGGGCGACAGGGTCGAGGTGAAGGTGTTCCAGGCGAATCCGACCCAGCGGCAGATCGACCTGATCCCGGCATCGATGGCGATGCCCGAGGTCGAACCGGAGGAGAAGGTGGCCCGCACGAAGCCTCCCCGCAGCCTGAAGACGCCGGTGGTGCATGCCGCCGAGGCGCCGCGACGCGCTCAGGGCAGCAAGGTCGCGGCGAAGGTCGCGGCCGACGCCGCGGCCGCCACGGACGAGGGCAAGACGCCGGCCCCGAAGAAGAGCCGGCGCGGCGGGCGTGGCCGCCGCGGGGGGGCGGCGTCGACCGGCGGCAAGGCCGCCGCCGAGCCCGCGACTCCGGCCGAAACCGCCTCCCCGAAGGGGCGTTCGACGTCCGGCCGCTCGAAGGGGCGCGCCGCGCCCGTCGACGCCGCGCCGAAGGGTCGCGCGGCCGCAGGGGCGGGAGCGGCCAAGGGCCGGTCCGGCTCCCGTGCCTCGAAGCAGGCCTCCGGACGCGACGCGAACGCCGATGGGGCCGCCGATGCGACCGCCAAGGCGGCGCCGGCGCGCGGCGGCAGGCCGGCGAAGCGGACCGAGCCGCCCGCCGCCGACGGCAGGACCCCGAAGCCCGCCCGGGACCGCGGTCGCGCCAAGGTCCCCCCGCGCGAGCCGGCGGCGAAGGCAGGTCGCGAGGAACCGGCACGCGAGCAGCCGGCGCGCGCGGCCGCGCCGCGCCCGCGGCGCAAGCTGGTCTTCGGCTCCAAGCCGGATTGAGGCGGAGGACGGCGAGCCTCCATGACGCCGCAGCCATGACGCCACAGCCATGACGCCACAGCCGTGACGCCACAGCCGTGACGCCGCACGTGCTCTGCGCGGCCTGTGGTCACGTCTTCCCGTCGGCGGCCGAGGGTGACGAGCCGGTCACCTGCCCCGCCTGCGCTCATCGCGGCCCCCCGGCCGGGGTCATGCGCCCGACGGGCTTCCCGCCCCTCGAGGTGTTCCGGAGGAACATCGCGGTCGCGCGCCGCCGCTCCCCGCGCGAAGACTGAGAGGATCCGCAGCGTCTCCCGCGCGCCCGCTCGCGCCCCCCTCCGGGGGGCCGGCGGGTTTGTTACACTTGCCGAAATGCAGACAGCGCCTGCCCGGACCCCGTCCCGTGGGCGAGCGAACGCCGCTCGCGGGGCAGTCCAACCTCTGCCGGCTTCCAGCCCGAAGGTGCGAGGGATTCGATGCCACAGGAGTACCGCTACCCCCTGACGCGCATCTGTTTGCGGAGCGGGTCCCTGACCCTGCCCCGCACCATGTTGCAGCTGTTCCCTGGCGAGGGGAACGTAACGGCGCTCGACACGAAGAGCGACGCCGAGTTCGAGATCGAGGTGACGGGGCCTCGCAGCGTCGAGGGGTTCGGGGCGTTCTTCCGGCAGCATCACCTCGACGTCAACGACGAGCTGGTGATCAGGGAGCTCGAGGACGGGCGCTTCGCGGTGACGCCCGTCGCGCGCGTCCGGCGGCCGGACTTCACCCGTCCCGAGGTCGTGGTCGCCCTGCTCGACGAGCTCATCGATGCGGGCGTCGCGGCGACGGCGGAGGAGATCCGCGCCCTGTACCCCGATGTGCCGGCGTCGTTCGACCTCCGCTCGGTGCTCGAGGCCGACGACCGCTTCGTGCACCACGAGGGGCGCTGGCAGGCGCGCGAGCTCGTCGAGGAGCGGCGGGCCGCCGCCGCGGTCGAGGAGGATGTGCGCATCGGCGACGAGGCCGAGGTGCTGGTCGAGACCGAGGCGCCGCAGCGGGCCCAGGCGGCCGCGCCGCACGAGGCGACGCACGAGGTGACGCCGCCGTCGCACGCCCAGGCCCAGGCGAACCTGTGGGACGCCGCCACGCCCGCGCGGGCGCCCGTGCCGCCGCCGTCGGCGCCGCAGGAGAGCCACGATCCCGGCCCGGAGCTCGGTGCGCGGGTCCATGCGCGTCGCACCGCGGGCCCGGTGTTCCCCGGGGACGCCGTTCCGCGCGCTACCGACGAGGACGTCGAGATCGACATCCGTCACGTGGGGCGCGCGCGCGAGGCCCTCGGCGAGTTCGGCTACCGGGTCGAGGCATTGGGGCAGGGGCAGCTGATGGCCTACGCGGAGCTCGGCCGGCGCAAGTACACCGCGCTCGTCCAGGCGCTCGGTCCCGGACAACGCCTCGACTGGGCGGCGCTGCTCTCGCGGCGGCGCGAGTCCGGCGCGCGGTTCCTGGCCGTCTTCGGCGACCACCGCGACCTCCACCGCCTGCGCGCTCCCGCCGACCTGGCGCGGGCGACCCTGTGGTCGTGGGACGGGATCGAGCGCGTGAGGGTACTGGGACGCACCGTCCCCGTGAGCCCCTTCGACCTCGAGGAGCACTTCGACAAGGGCGGCCTGTTCGAGCACGGGCTCGAGCGCTTCGAGAAGACGATCGCGGGCCGCATCGCCGAGCGCGGCGCGCTCTCGGAGGTGCTGGCTCGGCTGGCAGCGATGCGCGCGCCGACGGTGTTCCTGCTCGAGGAGCTCGCGGGCGATACCAACCTCAGCCGCGACGAGGTCCTGCGGCTGCTCGGGCGGCTCTCGGAGGCGCCGTTCCACCTCATCGCGCGCGTCGACAGCGGCGAGTTCTGCCTACGCCACCGGGTGGCGGACGCCCTCGGCAACCTGTCGGACTACGCCTTGTCGTTGCGCGAGCGCCTTCCGAACCGCAACCGAGAGCGGCTGACCGGCCTGGCCGACCCGAGCGAGTTCGATCTCGACGACGCCGCCACGCAGGTCGGCGCCGGGGGCGCGTCGCACGAGCACGCGGAGGCGCCGTCGGGCGACGAACCGCCCCGTCGGTGAGGGGCGGCGCGCCGAGGCGGGGTCGCGGCCGGGTCGGCGTGGGCCGCTGCGGCGCCCGCCGCCGCACCACCGCGGCGCTCAGCGGTGCAGGTCTTGCAGCGCGCGCACCGCGGGCGTGATTTCGCGCCGCGCCTCGATCGCGGCGACCATCCACCGCGCGGCCTCCAGGGTGCTCGCGTACGGCACGCCGCTCTCGAGAGCCCGCCGCAGCTCGTGGCTGTGCTCGACGTCGATGAGCAGCTGGTAGTCCGGTTCGAGGGAGGGGTCGTCGAGCTCGCCGCGGCGCAGCTCGAAGCCCAGGCGCTCGAGACGCGCCCCTAGCTCGCCGTCGTCGCCGACGAGGCGCGCGACCCCGCCGGCCGGCAGGAGCGTGCCCGCCCCCAGCTCCGCCTTGTAGTAGGCCATCCGGGGGTCCTCGGCCACGCCCATGCTCTCGCCCGTGGAGCGCATCTCCGGGCCCAGCACGGGCAGCACGTTGCGGAACTTCAAGAACGGCAGCACGGATTCCTTGACGCTGAACACGGCGGGGCGCGGCGTCTCGGTGAAGCCGAGGTCCTTCAGCGTGCGGCCGGCGGCGATGAGCGCCGCGTACTTCGCCAGCGGGTGACCGATCGCCTTCGAGAGGTACGGCACGGTGCGGCTCGCGCGCGGGTTCGCCTCGATGACGAACACGTCGCCGTCCTTGATGACGTACTGGATGTTGATCAGGCCGCGCACGCCGATGGCCTCGGCGAGGCGCACGCTGGAGGCGTGGATGGTGCGCAGCACGTCCTCGGACAGCGACACCGGGGGGATGATGCAGGCGCTGTCGCCGGAGTGGATGCCGGCCCCCTCGATATGCTCCATGACGCCCGCCACGACCACCATGTCGCCGTCGGCGAGCGCGTCGACGTCCACCTCCTTGGCGCCCTCGACGAAGTCGTCGACGAGGATGCTCGGATCGCCGGGCAGCTCGGCGTAGACGATGTCGAGGTAGTCCTGCAGCTCCTCGTCGGAGCGCACCACCTTCATGGCGCGCCCTCCGAGCACGAAGCTCGGGCGGACCATCACGGGGTACCCGATGTCGTGCGCCAGCGCGAGCGCTTCGCTCGGTGCGGCGGCCACCCCGCCGCGCGGCTGCGGGATGCCGAGGCGGGTACACAGGGCGTGGAAGCTGTCGCGGTCCTCGGCCAGCGCGATGGCGTCGGCCGAGGTACCCCAGATGGGCACGCCCGCGTCGGTCAGACGCCGCGCGAGCTTCAGCGGCGTCTGACCGCCGAGCTGCACGATGACGCCCTTGGGCGACTCGTGCTCGACGATGTTCAGCACGTCCTCGAAGGTGAGCGGCTCGAAGTAGAGGCGGTCGGCCGTGTCGTAGTCCGTCGACACCGTCTCCGGGTTGGAGTTGACCATGATCGTCTCGAAGCCGGCCTCGCGCAACGCCCACACGGCGTGCACGGTGGCGTAGTCGAACTCGACTCCCTGGCCGATGCGGTTGGGGCCGGAACCGAGGATGATCACCTTGTCGCGGGTCGACGGCGTGACCTCATCCTCCCACTCGTAGGTCGAGTAGTGGTACGGAGTGTAGGCCTCGAACTCGGCGGCGCAGGTGTCCACGGTCTTGTAGACCGGCGCGCCGCGGTGCCTCAGCCGTAGCTCGCGCATCTCGTGCTGGCCGCGCCCCTTGAGGCGGGCGAGGTCGGCGTCGGCGAAGCCGATGCGCTTGATCTCGCGCCACAGCTCCCAGTTCCACGTCTCGGGTTCGGGCAGTCGGACGATCTCGCGCTCGGCGTCGACGATCTCCTTGAGCTGCCCGAGGAACCACGGGTCGACGGCGGTCTTCTCGAAGAGGTAGGTCGGGCTCTTGCCGCGGCGGAGCAGCTCGATCATCACCGGCAGGCGCAGCGGGTTCGGGTAGAGGCGGCGCTCGAGCTGCGGCACGCTCAGGCCGCTGGTCTCACCGCGAACGTCGAGCTCGAGCGACCTGAGCGCCTTCAGGAGCGACTCCTTGAAGGTTCGGCCGATCGCCATCACCTCGCCCACCGAGCGCATCTGCGTGCCCAGCTCGTCGGTCGTGTCCGGGAACTTCTCGAAAGCGAAGCGCGGGATCTTCGTCACGACGTAATCGATGGTGGGCTCGAACGCCGCCTTCGTCTCCTTGGTGATGTCGTTCGGGAGCTCGTCGAGGTGGTAGCCCACGGCGAGCAGGGCCGCGATCTTGGCGATGGGGTAGCCGGTCGCCTTCGAGGCGAGCGCCGAGGAGCGGGACACGCGCGGGTTCATCTCGATCACGATCACATCGCCGTTCTCGGGGTTGACGGCGAACTGGATGTTGGACCCGCCGGTGTCGACGCCGATCTCGCGGATGATCGCGATGGAGTAGTCGCGCAGGCGCTGGTACTCCTTGTCCGACAGCGTCTGTGCCGGGGCCACGGTGATCGAGTCGCCCGTGTGGACGCCCATCGGGTCGACGTTCTCGATCGAGCAGATGATCACGACCGTGTCGTTGTGGTCGCGCATCACCTCGAGCTCGTACTCCTTCCAGCCCAACACGGACTGCTCGACGAGCACGGTGTGGACCGGAGAGTCGTGCAGGCCCTGACGGACCACCTGGCGGAACTCGGCCTCGTCGTGGGCCACGCCGCCGCCCGTGCCGCCCAGCGTGTAGCTCGGACGGAGGATGGCCGGGTAGCCGATCTCCCGCACGAAGTCCAGCGCCTCGCCCAAGCTCGACACCATGCGCCCCGCGGGCGTCTTGATGCCGATCGACGCCATCGCCTGCTGGAAGCGCTGCCGGTCCTCGCCCTTCTGGATGGCCTCGTAGTTGGCCCCGATCAGCTCGACGCCGTGCAGCTCGAGCGTCCCGGCCTCCCACAGGCTCGTCGCCAGGTTGAGCGCCGTCTGGCCGCCGAGAGTGGGGAGCAGCGCGTCGGGCCGCTCCGCCTCGATGACCTTCTCCACGAACTCGGGCGTGAGCGGCTCGACGTAGGTGCGGTCCGCCACGTCGGGGTCGGTCATGATCGTCGCCGGATTCGAGTTGATGAGCACGACCTCGTACCCCACGCTCCGCAGGGCCTTGCACGCCTGCGTGCCGGAGTAGTCGAACTCGGCGGCCTGACCGATGACGATCGGGCCGGAACCGAGGATCAGGATCTTGTGGATGTCGTCGCGTCTTGGCATGACTCGCAGCTCGGCCCCGACTTTCCGTCGGGGAGTGTATCACGGGGCTCTGCGCGCCGCGAGACGGTCGCCGACCTCGGGGCGGCGTGCGCGCCGAGGCGCCCGTGGCGGCGTGGAGCCCGTGCAGCACGGCTGCCTAGGCACGACGGCCGCCACCCGCGGGCAGGGGAGTCCACCGCGCGGCGCCCGCGGCGGCGTGGAGCCCGGCACCACGGCCGGCCCGGCGCACGGCCTCCGCCGACGATGCACGGGCGAAAGCCCACCGCGGCGCGCGCGCCCGGCGCCCGCACGCCATGCTCCGGCATGGCGCACCCATCTCAGATCCGTTCGCCGCGGCGCATGACGGTTCCCGAGTTCCTGGCGTTGCAGCGCTCCGGCGCGCTGTGGGGCGGACCGCGCGCCGAGCTGATCGGGGGGATCCTCCAGGTCCCGCCCCTCCCGTCGCCCGCCGCCGTGGCGGCCATCGCGGGCCTCGCGGCCCGCCTCGAGGCCGTGGAAGCGGAGGGGACGGACTGGCACGCCGGGGCTTGGAACGCGGATTGGGACGCTGCAGATGGGTTGGCTGCGGGTGGGGAGGCTGCGGGTGAGCGCACGGCGGGTGAGCGCACGGCGGGTGAGCACGCGGCGGGTGAGCGCACGGCGGATGAGCGCACGGCGGGTGAGCACACCGCGGCTGGGCAAGGTGCGCGCGGGCCAGGTGCGCGCGGGCCCGGCGTACGGGATCGCGGTGTGCGGATGGTGCAGGACCGGGTCGTGCGCTTCCAACCACCGCTCCGCCTGGGGAGCGAGGATCTTCTCCGACCGGACCTCGTGCTGTTCGAAGATCAGCCCCGCTTCGGCACCGCCGCCGCCTACGCCCCCGAGGATGCGCGGCTGATCGCCGAGGTCGTGCGCCCCGGGGCGTCGCACGACGTGCGGCTCCCCCGCTACGCGGCCGCGCGCGTCCCCGACGTGTGGTTGCTCGACGTGGAGCGGGGGTGGGCCGAGGTGTACCGCGCGCCGGCCGCGGGCAGCTTCCGGTCCCGCACGCTGTGGTACCCGGGCGAGAAGGTTCGCGTGGCGGCCCTCGGTTCGGTGGCGGTCGAGGCGCTGGCCGCCTGGTGAACGCGGGTCGCGGGCCGCAAGCGGCTCGCCGGGCAAGAGCCCTCGGGCGCGCTCGAACAATCTCCGTCGGCGGGCCGAGACCCGCCGTGGGTCACGCGCCGGCCCCGAAGCGCGGCGCGCGACCGCCCTGGTGGAGCGGCGCGTGGGACGGGCGCCTCATCGTTCGTCGTCGTCGTCGCCGTCGCCCTCGAACTCCTGGAGCTCGACCACGAAGCTGTCGCCGTTCACCTCGACCTCGTCGCCCGCACGCAGGGGACGCTTCCGGCGCGTCTCGATGGCCCCGTTCACCTTGACCTCCCCCGCCTGGATCAGGCGCTTTGCCCGGCCGCCCGTGTCCGCGATGCCGGCGAGCTTCAGGACGTCGTCGAGCCGGATGGTGGGGGTCTCCTCGGTGGCGCCGGCGGGCGCTGGCACGTCATCGGTCACGTCCAGAGTGTAAGGCGCCGGCGTGCGCCCTGCACGGCATCGCCGGACGGGCGGGCGGGCCTTGGAGCCACGTCGTGGATCGCGGCCCACCATGAGAGGAATCCGACATGCCCGTCCAGCACGCGTGAAGGACCTCTCAATCGGGTGGCTGCGTCAGATTTCCGTAAGGGTAGCGCGGCTAGGCTCCGAATCAGCCTTACGAAACCCCCGAGAAATCATCTCATCCATCTCGGGGTCCCTTCGGAAGCTTTGAACCCCGATCCCGTATTCGGGCGCTTGGGACGGGGGGAGCTAGTAGCGCGACCGGCCGAAGTTCTTCATCCGGAGGGAATCATGTTGAAGGCACGCTTCATCCCCGTCATCCTCGGTCTCGTCCTGTTCGGCGGCGCTGCGCTGGCGCAGACCGAAGTCGACACCACCGCGGCATCGGTGGATCACCAGATCAAGGTCCACCTGCCGACGGTCGTCGCGCTCAGCATCACGAAGGATGGCTCGACTTCGGACCTGTCCTTCACCGTCACCGCGAGCCAGTACTACAGCAACATCGGCGCGCCGATCGCGCCCGACGCGACGGGCTTCAACCACCTACGGCCTTCACGAACGACGCGTCCGGTGGCGGAGCTCAGCGTGGGCGTTGTTGACAGCGCCGGCACCGCTGCCTCCGCCGCGGTCCTCGACGCCGTGACGTTGGACGGCGGAAACATCTCGGCATACAGCGGACTCGGTCGCCGCCGGTCCGCCCCAGACGATCCTCTCACGCAACGACTACGCGCTCACCCTCACGGGAAGCGAGACCCCCGGGGACTGGACCTACACCGTCACCTACACCCTCACCGCCAACTGAGCATCATGACCTCCCGCCGCCTGCTCCTCGCCGGAGCCCTCACCCTCGCCCTTCTCGCACCGATGTCCGCCGCGTCCGCGGCGGACATCGGGCTGTCGCCCGCCCGCCTGCACCTTCGGTCGCCGCCGGGCGGCACGGCCAGCGCCGAGGCCACGGTGTTCAGCACGCAGCCGCCGCCGTGCCGCTGTCGATCTCGGACGGCCGATTGGGTGCAGGACGGCGATGGCAAGCTCAGCTTCGTCCCCGCGGGCAGCACGCCCTACAGCGCCAGTCCTTGGCTCGTCCGCTAGCGCGACCTCGCTGTCCGGTGCCCGCCGAAGGGGCAGGTCACGGCCCGCGGTGACGGTGGAGGCGCCCGACGATCCCGTCCCTCGCCGGCACCTACCAAGCGTGGTCTTCTTCGAGACCAGCCCTACGGCCCCGACCGGGCCCGGCACGCACATGGCCACCCAGCAACGCCTCGGACTGGTCGATCTACGTCACCGTCGCAGGGACCGAGACGACGGGCGCGACCCTCGACGACATGTACCTCAGGACCGACCAGGTCGGACGCTCGTCGTCGGGAATACCGGCAACACCCTCATGCGGGCGAGTGGAAGCGTCGAGGTGCGCGACGCCACCGGATCCACGGTCGCGACCCTGGCGGTCGAACGACGATGCCCATCCTCCGGGAAAGCCAGCGCACCGTCTCCCTCGCACTCCCCGACGACCTCGCCCCGGGCTTCTACGTGGCCCTGGCCGTCATCGACGACTCCCGCGGCGGTTCCGTCGTGGGCCAGCTACCCTTCCAGAACGGCGAGTGAGGAGCGACCGTGCCGCACGTGCGTACCCTACTACCGAGCCTTCTGATCGCCATCCTGGCGATCGTGGGCGGCGCGTGGGCGCAGGATCTCGGCACGGTGATCTTCCAACCCACCGTACAGCAGGTGTTCGACGCCGCGAACGGCACGAACACGGGCCGCATCGCAGCGGATCCCAGCTCCGACGCGATCGGCTTCACCATCACGTCGTCCTGGTTCTCGCAAGCTCGGGTGGTCGTGGAGACGAACCTTCCCACGCCCTTCCGGCTCATCGGCAACTACAGCTCGAGCACGCGCGGCGCGGTGGACGAGGTGGTGTTGTCCACCTCGCAGCGGACCGTGTTCAACGGGCGTGTGTACAGCCAGGCTCGGGTGGACGTGACCTACTGGCTGGAGCTGACCGGACCGGTGGCCGCGGGCACCTACGACGTCGTCGTGACGTACACGCTGATCGGCGCGAACTCCGTGACCAACACCATCCGCGTCGTGATACCGCCGCTGCTGGCGTGCCGCATCTCGGGCGGTGACACGGTCGCCTTCGACTACGGCAACGCGCCCCAGACCTACTACACCGCGCTGGGCGGAACCCTGCCGCCGACGCCCGCCGGTACGACGCTCACGTCGGTCGACGTGTGGTCGGCCGCCCCGTACACGGTCTCTGCGAGCCTGACGGCCGTCGCACCGGGTCCGGCGCTGCCCGCCGGCGCGCTTCGCCTCAAGGGCGTCGCCCTCGGGGCGACCCCCGCCGTGGTGGCCTCCGGCAGCGACACCGGTGCCGGCTACGCGGCGGTCGTGACGCCGGCGGACTTCGCCCTTGCCGTCGACGGCACGGAGCTGCCCGGCCAGTACGACTCGATCGTCACCTACACCGTTACGTCCCCGTAGCCGGCCGCGGTCTCGGCGGCACGGCCATCGGCTCCCCTGGCGTAGGGGAGCGCGCGACGCGTGTCGGCGGCTGGGGGCCCCCAGGTTAGGGCGTGCAGGCTCGGGGCGTGCAGGCTCGGAGCGTGCAGGCGCAGGGCGCGCAGGTTCGGGGCGCGCAGGCACAGAGCGTGCAGGTGCACAGGGCGCGCCGGCTCAGGGCGCGCCGGCTCAGGGTGCGTAGGCTCAGGGTGCGTAGGCTCAGGGTGCGCCGGCTCCGCGTGCGCAGGCTCAGGGTGCGCCGATGCGGACGCGCGTCGTCTGTTCGTAGACCGTGCCGTCCCGGCCCACGGCCACGATCCGAACCTCATGGAGACCGGGCGGGGCCGCCGCGGGAAGCGTGAGATCTCCCGCCCAACGCCCGGGGCTGCGCTCGCGCAGCGCGGTCGGCTCGTCGTCCTCGTACCCCGCCGTCACGGAGGCGGCTGCGAAGAGCGTGTGGACCTCCACCCCCAGCGTGGAGCCTGGCGCGGCGACGCCGAGCGAGGCGACCTCGACGGCGGCGGCGTCCTCGCGCACGAGGATGGTGCCCGATCGCGTGGTCGACGTATCGCCCTTGCTGGCGCGCACCTCGAACGTCACGACCCCTACGGCGTCCTTCGGGATCGGGACACGCGCGACGAAGCGGTCGGCGCCCACGGCTCGGGCGGCGACGGCGACCCCGTTCGCGACGAGCTCGACCGCGTCGGGATCGCCGACCACCGTCACGTTCACGAGCGGCGCGCTGGCCGGCGGCGCCGCGCGCACCTCCGGCGCGATGTCCCGGATGCGAAGCGCGGACGCCCCGAACACCTGGGCGCGCGCCGTCACGGGCTGGACCACGAAGTCGACCGTGGCTCGGTCTCCCGCCTCGAGGACGAGGTCGACGACCGCGTCCCCAACGACCGACGAGCCGACCTCGAGCCCCTCGACGGCGACGCGCGTCGCGCCCGCCGGCAGCCCCCGGACGACGAAGGCACCGTCGCTCGTGGTGAGCGCGCCGTGGGCCTGCCCGAGCGCGTCGTACACCACCACGCGCGCCGCGACGCCCCTCGGCGGGACGTCCGCCGTTCCGTCGGCGTCGGCGTCGGCCAGCACGGTCCCCCGCACCGCCGCGGTGCGCTGCAGCTCGAAGGTCACCTCCTCGCCGGCCCCGTCCTCGAGCACGACGGTGCGCGTGCCGGCGCCGGTGAGCTGGAGGTTGGCGGCGAGCTGCGCGAGGTCCACGGCGACCGTGACCGCACCCGGTGGCAGCTCGAGCGTCACGTCGCCGTCGGGGCCGGTCGCCACCCGGTAGCGCCCGACGGCGATGCCGATCCCGGCCATGGGCTCGCCATCGGCGACGACCCTCACGCGCACCGTCCCGTGGCGGCGCCCGCCGGCCGCTTGCACGACGCTCTCGGGCACGGGCACGGCGACATCGACGCGGCCCTGGAGGCGCACGCTCGCACCCCACGGTCGTGCGGCCGACGGATCGAAGCGCCCTGATGCATCGAGCTGCAACGTGACGGGCGAGGAATCGAGGATGCCGCCGAGGCCGAAGGCGACGCTGCCGCTACCCACGTCCCACCCTCCGGAGCCGAAGAGCGTCAGGGGCGGCATTTGTCCGAGAACGCGCCCCCCGACCCGCCCCCGGACCGCGTCCGCGCCCGGGAAGTACTGCAGGCGCGCTTCGGCGCTGGAGCTCCAGCCCGTGGCGCTCCGCGTGCCGCCGCCGAGTGCGAGGCCGGCCTGACCGGAGACGCCCCAACCGAGGTCCGCCGGGCGATACAGCACCCCGGCCGATGCGCTCGGGCGGACGCCGGAGCGTGGGTCTCCCGCGAACGCCAGCGTGCCGTAAGACTCCGGGATCCCGACGCCGAACGAAGCGCTCACGCCCCCACCGGCCAGCGAGACCAGGGGGGCGGTGCCGCCGACCTGAAGCCGGTCGGCCGCCTCGCTCCCCAGCGCCGCCGTGCCCAACGCGTAGAGCGAGGTTCGGCCGGACAGCCAGCTGGCCGACGCGTCGAAGCGACCGAACTCCGTCAGGACGTCGCTCGCGGCCAGCCGGACCTGGTACGAGCCGGTGGCATCGCGGGCCCGCATGAGGTACTCGGCGGCCAACCGCTCGCCGTCGAAGCTCGTGCTCACGCTGGCGGTGCCGCCGTCGATGGTGCCCGCGGCGCGCACGGCAACGCTCGGCGCACCCTCCCTCAGGCCCACCGCGGCGGCGAACTCGACGTTCTCCAGGTCCCGCACCGCGTCGATCGCGAGGCGCCCGGTGAAGCGGTCGTCCTCCACCCACGTTCCGGTCGCGAGGAGCGCGAAGGGGTCGGGCGCGACGAGCACCGACACGCCGAAGCCCGCGACGGACGGTAGGCCGAAGGGGTCGGCGCCCTGCTCGCCGAGCCTGACGCCGAACCTCGGCGTGCGCAGCTCGGCGTGGCTCTGCGTCGGCGCGTCGGCGCTCAGGCGGACGTCGAGGTTGGCGCGGTCCGACAGGGGACCGCGAAGCTCCGCCCCGGCGCTCCACGCGAGATCGCTCGCGAGCGACGCGGTCACGCTGCCGCCGAGGGCGTAGGTCGAGGGGGCCGGTAGGCCGTGAACGATGGTGTCGACGGTGCGCAGCGCGAGGACCGTGCCGTCTCGCAGCAGGCGCACCTCGTAGCGCTCGGCGCGCTCGACGGGGAAGGTCACGGTCGCACTCGCCCCGGGCTCGAGCCGGACCTCGCGCGTGCCCACCTCCTCGCCGGCAGCGCCGACGCTCACGGTGGCCGTCGCGGGCACGTTGCCGCTGTTGGTCACCGTGACGCTCAGGTCCCCGCCGACGGCCACCGTCTGCGGAACGTCCAGCCTCAGGTCGAGTCGTGCGGCCACGTCGATGGTCGTGGCGCCCTCGGCCTGCTGCCCGTTACCGACCACTGTGAGCGTCACGGCGTCGGGGTCGCCGGCGCGCGCCGACGCCGGCACGGCCACCGTGACGGCCACGGGAGCGCTCACACCGGCCGCGAGGTCGACGGTCGGCGCGGGACCGAGCACGGCCCAGCCGTGCGACGAGCGGGCGTCGAGGGCGTACGTTCCGGCGCTTCCGCCGCGCACCAGGAAGACGAACGTGACGTAATCGCCGGGTTGTGCGAGGCGCCCGGGAGGCGCGTCGACCACGAGGTCCTGCGCGATGCGATGCGCCCGCGCACAGGAGCGCGAGGAGCACGGCGACCAGGGAGGCGGCGCGACGGGCGGCGAACGAGACCTTCACCGAGCGCCATCGTATCCCGTACGGGCGGCGCGGAGGGTGGGGTTTTGCTCGTGTGCGACGCGCCCGTGGCGCCGGGGCGTCAGAGGATCTCGCGCACGCTCGGTGCCGCGGGGTAGCTCCCCAGGAACTTCACGAACGCGGCCTTGCGCATGAGGCCCGTCACGGCGGCGGCGACCTCGGTGTCGTCGACGTGCCCCTCGATGTCGACGTAGAACAGGTAGCTCCACGGCTTGTCGCGGCGCGGACGGGACTCGAGCTTCGTCATGTTGATGCCGTGCTTCGGGAACTCCTCGAGACAGGCGACCAGGTCGCCGGGCCGGTGCCGGGTGGCGAGCACCAGGCTGGTCTTGTTGTGATCGCCCGACCTCGGGCGCTCGTCGGCGCCGAGGACGAAGAAGCGGGTGTAGTTGAAGTGGAGGTCCTCGATGTTCTCGGCCAGGACCTCCAACCCGTAGGCTTCCGCCGCGCGCTTCGAGGCGATGGCCGCCTTGCCCTTGCCGCCGTTCTCCGACAGGAGTTTCGCCGCGCCCGCGGTGTCGAAGTCGGTGACCGCCTCGAACCCGTGGCGGCGGATGAACCCCTGACACTGCTGCAGGGCCTGGGTGTGGCTGTACACGCGCTCGACGTCCTCGATCGCCGTGCCGGCCTTGGCGAGCAGGTTGTGGTGGACGCGCACGATCTGCTCCCCCACGACGTGGAGCACCGAGTCGGTGAGCAGATCGTAGGTCTGGTTGATCGAGCCGGCGAGGCTGTTCTCCACCGGCAGGCAGGCATGCGTGCAGGTGCCCTGGACGGCCGCCTCGAACGCTTGCTCGAACGACGGGAAGCCGACCGCCTCGGCGGTCGGGTCGAACATCAGGGAGGCCTCTTCACTGAACGCCCCGGACACGCCCTGGTAGGCGATCCGGGGACCCGTCGGTCGCGCCATGGGGGAGAGTCTAGCACCGGTCGCGCGGGGGCGCCGGAGGGGAGGCGCGGGCCGCGGCAGGCACCCGGAAGGTCGGCGTTGAAGCCAGGGCCGTGAGCGTCGGGCCGTGGCCGGCGGGCGATGACGGTCGTGCCGTGAGCGTCGGGCGAGGACGGTCGGGCGGTCGCCGTCGGGCGTTGACCTTGGGGCCGTGAACGTCGGGCCGTGGCCGTCGGGCGACGGACCCAGGAGTCCTCAGGCCAGGGCTTCGACCTCGCGCCGCACCTCGGTCATGCGCTCCTCGAGCTGCTTGAGCTCGGTTTGAAGGTCCCCGAGCCTGTCGAGCTCCGCGCGAACGAAGCGGGTGTAGGGGCTGATCGCGCCGGAGAGCTTCTCCTTCGAGCGCGCGAGCTCCGCCTCGAGCTGCGCCCCCAGGCTCTCCTCGAGCCCGCCTCGAAGGGCTTCCATCTTGGTGCGCAGCTCGCGCTTCGCCTTGCGACGTTGACGCGGGAGCACCAGCAGGCCGACCCCCATGAGGGTGAGGCCGAGCGCGACGCCGGTGACGTCGACCGCCGTGGTGGTGAGCAGCGCCAGCACCGCCGCGCCGAGCCCGAGGCCGCCCACCTCGAGCAGTCCCGACTGCACCACCGCACCCTGCAGCGACTCCGCCAGGCGGTGGGCCTCGTCGCGCTGGTTGTAGGTCACCAGCACCTTCTCGGAGCGCTCCCGCAACGACCGCACCAGCGCCTGCCGGTCGTACTGGAAGCGCCCGCCTACCTCGCCGATGACGCGCTCCTCCTCGGAGGCGCGGCGCTCGTTGACGTAGGTCATCACGTCTTCCCACAGCTGCAGGTTGCGCTGGATGAACCAGTCGACCATGTCCCCGACGGCGCCGTCGATCTCCTTGTCGGCTCCCATGAGGACGCGACTCGCGAACGCCTCGCGCACGCGTTCGGCGTTCATCAGCATGAGCAGACGGCCGAGCCGCACCGTGTCGTCGAAGAACGCGTCGCCCCGCCGTTCGACCTCCAACAGCACGTTCTTCACGCGGATGAGGTACGCGTCGGCCTCGCGCTGCATGTCCTTCTCGAACTGCTCGCGCTGTCGTTCGATCTCCTCGAGCGTGCGCCGGTCGTCGGAGAGCAGCTCGAGGCGTGCGGAGAGCACCGAGCCGTAGTGATCGGTCGTGCGCTTCGCGACGCCCAGGGGGGAGAGCAGCTTGAGCCGCAGCCGGTCGTGGCCGAGGCGGCCCGAGATCGCCGCCTCCAGGGCGCCGAGACCGCTCGCCTGCACGCCCTCGGCGTCGCCGCCCGAGCGCGCCTGGAAGGCCCGCCGGGCGCTCACGCCGTACACCTCAGGCGTGACGCCGAGCGTCTCCCGCGCGTTCTGGAGCACGTACTCCAGCACCTTGTCGCGCTCCTCGGGGTGCTCGAGGATGTCGAGCTTGTTGACGACCATGAGCACCTTCTTGCCCCAGGAGGCGATGAGCTCGAGGAACGCCCGCTCGCTCTCCGTGAAGGGGCGATCGGCGCTGGTCACGAACAGCACCAGGTCGGCGCGGGGCAAGAAGCGCTCCGTCAGCTCCTGGTGCCGCTTGATGACGGCGTTGGTGCCGGGGGTGTCGACCAGGGCGAGATCGCGCAGCAGGGGCGCGGGATAGCTTCGCCGCACCAGGGCCGGCGTCTCCTCGTGCCGCGCGGGCGCGTCGGCGTACGTGACCACCGTGACCTTGTCGGTGGTGGGCGTGACCCCCTCGGGCATGACGTGCTCGCCGACCAGGGCGTTGAGCAGCGTCGACTTGCCCGAGTTGAACTCGCCGCACACCACCAGCATGAAGATGCCGTCGAGGTCCCGCATGGCATTGCGCAGGTCGTCGAGGTGATCGGGGTCGGCCTCCAGGCGGCCCAGCAGCGCCTGCAGGTCCGCGAGCAGCCCCCTCTCCTGCGAAACGATGCCGTGAGCAGCGTCGGAGACGTCGACGTTCATGCCCGACGATACCACGGGCCCCCGTCGTGCCGCGCTCGCCGCTGCGGTGCGGAGCGCCGTCCAGAACGCGGTCCCGGTGCCGCCGCGAGGGCGCCGGGCGCGCCGCGGCGGACCGTCGCCGCCGGCGACCTCACGGTAGACTGGCGCGGCTGAGAGGAGCCCAGCATGCCCGATCCCGAGACCCTGCTGGCGCAGCTCAGGGAGCGCGCCGGCGTAATCCAGGACATCGCCCAGGCAGGAGCCGTGTTGTCCTGGGACCAGAACACCTACATGCCGGAAGGTGCGGCCGAGGCGCGCGGGCAGCAGCTCGCGACGCTCGAGGGGCTCGTCCACGAGCGCCTGTCCGACCCCGCGTTCGGCGACCTGGTGGCCGACCTGGAGCGGGCGGGGCTCGAGCCCGAGTCGGTCGATGCCGCCATGGTGCGGGAGGCCGGGGAGGCCGTGCGGCGCGCCACGAAGCTGCCGGCCAGCCTCGTCGAGGCGCTCAGCAAGCAGGCGACCCGGGCGCGCGCGGTGTGGGGGCGGGCGCGCGCCCGCAACGACGTTGCGGCGTTCGCACCGGAGCTCGAGCGCATGGTGGAGCTCAAGCGCGAGCAGGCCGAGGCGCTGGGCTACCGCGATCACCCGTACGACGCCCTCCACGACCTCTTCGAGCCGGGTTCGACCGCGGCCGCCGTGCGGCGCGTCTTCGAGCCTCTGGCGACGGCAACGTCCGCGCTGGTGAACGACATCGTCGCCTGCGGCTGGCAGCCCGACGACGCGCCGCTGCGCCAGGACTTCGACGAGGCCGGCCAGGAGCGCTTCGCGCGCGACACCGTCGCGGCCTTCGGGTACGACTTCTCCCGCGGGCGCCTGGACCGCACGGTGCACCCGTTCGCTACCTCGTTCAGCAAGTACGACGTCCGCATCACCACGCGTTTCCAGCCGCGCTTCCTCAACACCGCCCTGTTCGGCACGCTGCACGAGGCCGGCCACGGCATGTACGAGCAAGGGATCGACGACGCCTTCTACCGCACTCCCCTCGAGTCGACCGCCAGCCTCGGCATCCACGAGTCGCAGTCGCGCCTGTGGGAGAACCTCGTCGGTCGCAGCCTGCCGTTCTGGCAGGGCGCGTACGGGCGGCTGCAGGGCCTGTTCCCCGCGCAACTCGGCGGGGTGCCGCTGCGCGAGTTCCATGCCGCGATCAACCGGGTGAGCCCGTCGCTCATCCGGGTGGAGGCCGACGAGGTCACGTACAACCTGCACATCATGCTGCGCTTCGAGCTCGAGCTCGCCCTGCTGGAGGGGTCGCTCACGCCCGCGGGACTGCCCGAGGCGTGGAACGACCGGATGCAGACCTACCTCGGCATCACGCCGCCGGACGACGCGCACGGCTGCCTGCAGGACGTGCACTGGTCGGTCGGACTGTTCGGATACTTCCCGACGTACGCGCTCGGCAACCTGATGAGCGTGCAGCTCCTCGAGGCGGCCCGCCGCGCACTCCCGGCGCTCGACGACGACCTGCGCGCAGGCAGCTTCACCGGCCTCCTCGGTTGGTTGCGCGAGAACGTGCACCGGCACGGCTCCCGCTACCGGCCGCAGGAGCTCCTGCAGCGCGCGACGGGCCAGGATCTCGATGCCGCCCCGTACCTCGCCTACCTCCACCGTAAGTACGGCGCGCTGTACGGCCTCGCCTGAGCCGGGTCGAGGGAGGACCCGCCGGCCCGCGCGCCCGCACGGGCGCGCCCGTTGCGTGGCGGGCGCCGCCGCGGTTGAGTGCGCGCGCCTCACGGCGCTACACTTATCGGCATGGCCAACGCTCCGCAGCTCGGCGAGCGCGACGTGGCATCCTTCGTCGAGCGGCTCGGCCTGGATGCCGGGCTCGTGTTCGCGCCCGCGCCGACGCCGACGGTGCCGGATGCGGCGCGCGCGCTCGGGGTCGACCCGGGCGCCATCGTGAAGAGCCTGGTGTTCATCGTCGACGACGACAGCGGCCCGCGCCCGGTCCTGGTCGTGGCGGCGGGCGAGACGCGGGTGGCCTACCCGAAGCTGGCGGACGCGCTGGGCGTATCGCGCCGGCGCCTCCGCCTCGCCTCCGTCGACGAGACGCTCGCGATAAGCGGTTACGCCGTGGGCGGGGTGCCGCCGTTCGGCCACCGCCGGCCGATGCCCACGTTCGTCGACAGCCTCAGCGTCGCGCGCGGCGCCACCGTCTACGGCGGCGGCGGCAGCGACCGGGCGTTGCTGCGCCTAGGCGTCGACGCGCTACTCACGACCACCGCCGCGCGGTACCTCCCCCTCACTTGAGGCGAGCTGCGACCGGCACGCCCCTTCGCCGGTACCCCAAGGAGAACGTCCCATGACCGCACGCCGCCCGATCCTCCTCCTCGCGCTCGCCTTGGCGCTGCTCGGAACCCCGGCGCTCGCCGCCATCGGGGAGGCGCCGTCGGCCCTTCTCGACGCGCTCGCCTCGTACGGGCCGGCCCCCGCCGCCGGCGGCGGGTTCACCGCCGCGTCGGATTTCTCCTTCGGGCTCGACGAGAGCCAGGGCGTGGTCACGGGGGTGCACGGCGAGGGTGCGCTCGACGACGCCAACATCGCCTTCGCGGCGGCGCTCATCGGTGCGGCGAGCGGCTACGGCGACGGCATCGCGCGGCCCGCCGCGGAGTTCTTCCGCACGCGCGCGGGCGACCTCGCGGGGCAGGGGAGCACCGCGCTCGGGGTCGAGGAGTACGAGCTCACGCTGACGGTCTCGGGAGATTCGCCGTACCACTTGAGCTTCACGCTGGCGCACCAGCAGGTCGATCCCGGCTTCTTCCCGCCGGCCGCCCACAGCCTCGGGCCGGCGGACGCGGAGCACGTCATCCGCGAGTTCTCCGACTTCGAGTGCCCGTTCTGCGCGCGCTTCGCGGAGGACGTCTTCCCGCAGCTCCAGAGCCAGGTGCTCGAGGGGGCGAGCGTGCGCTTCGAGTTCCACCACTTCCCGCTGAAGAGCATCCACCCCAACGCGGTCGCCGGCGCCGAGGCGGCTGAGTGCGTCACCGCCGCCAACGACGAGGCGAGCTTCTGGACCATCCACGACGCGTTGTTCGCGCATCAGAGCGCCTGGACGGAGCTGCCCGACCCGACCGACGCGCTGGTGGCCATCGCGGCCGACGCCGGCCTGTCCACCACGGGCGTCGCGGCCTGCATCCGCAAGGGCACCTACAGCGACGCCATCGACCAGGCCTACCAGTCGGCGGTGGGGGAGCTGCGCCTGACGGGCACGCCGACGCTGTTCGTCGATGGGCTGAAGGTCGGCGACTACACCGACCTCGGCTCGTACACGCGCCTCATGGCGTTGTGGGACGCGCTCCAGGCGTCCGCTCCGGCTCCGGCGGGAGCGGGCTCGGCCGGCTCCGACGGCGCGGGCTCCGCGGGCGGATCGGATGCGGGCGCCGGCAGCGGCGCGGGAGAGTAGACGGGGTGGCGCAACGCCGCGGCGCGCCGCCGGGCGGTAGCTCTGCTGCCTCCGGGATGCGCCGGTGAGCCACGGCGTGCTGCTGCAGCTCGCGGTGTTCGCGCCCTTCGTCGGGGCGCTCGCGGCTCCGTGGCTCGGTCGGGCCCTGGGAGCGCGGGCGGGGTACGTGCTGTGGCTCGCGTTCGTTCCCTCGCTGGCCCTGGTCACGCTCGCGGGGCCGGCACTCGCCGGCACGCCGGCGGCCAGCGAGCTGTCGTGGGTGCCGTCGCTCGGACTCGCGATCGCCCTGCGCGGCGACGGGTTCTCGTTGCTGTTCGCCCTCCTGGTCGGCGGCATCGGTGCCCTGGTGACGATCTACGCCGCGGCCTACCTCGGGGCCGGGGAGCGCCACGGGCGCTTCTACGGGTACCTGTTGGCCTTCGGCGGCGCGATGCTGGGGCTCGTCCTGACGGACAACCTGGCGGCCCTGTTCGCGTTCTGGGAGCTCACGTCGATCACGTCGTTCCTGCTCATCGGCTTCTGGGACAGCCGCGGGGCCTCGCGCGACGGGGCCGTCAAGGCGCTGGTGGTCACGGCCGTCGGCGGCCTGGCGCTGCTGGTGGCCGTGCTGCTGCTCGCGCAGGGGGGGCACAGCGCCACCGTCTCCGGGCTGGACGTCGCAGCCCTGCGCTCGAGCCCGCTGCTGCCGCCCGCGTTGGCGCTGCTCGTCGTGGCCGCCTTCACGAAGTCCGCGCAGCTCCCGTTCCACCTGTGGTTGCCGACCGCCATGGAGGCGCCCACGCCGATCTCGGCGTACCTCCACTCCGCCACCATGGTGAAGGCGGGCGTCTTCCTCGTCGCCACCTTCCACCTGCTGCTCGCCGGCACCGCCTGGTCGCAGGTCGCGCTGTACGGCGGTCTGCTCACCATGTTCTGGGGCTCGTACCTTGCCCTGCGGCAGACCGACCTGAAGGCGCTCCTGGCCTACTCCACCGTCTCGCAGCTTGGCATCCTCACCGCGCTCTACGGCGCCGGGGACGCCTTCGCGGCGACCGCGCACCTGGTGAACCACGCCGCATTCAAGGCCGCCCTGTTCCTGATCGTGGGCATCGTCGACCACGCCACCGGCAGCCGCGACCTGCGCGCGTTGCGCGGCCTCGGGCGGGTGTTGCCGGTGACGGCCGTGCTGGCCGTCCCGGCGGCGCTGAGCATGGGCGGCGTGCCCCCTTTCGGCGGGTTCATCTCCAAGGAGCTGTTCTATGAGGGGATGCTGCACGTGGGGCCGTTCGCGGCCACCGTGGCGGTTGCCGGCAGCGTCATGACCCTCGCCTACAGCCTGCGCTTCCTGCTCGTGTTCTTCGGGCCCCTGCGCGTGGAGCATCCCGACGTGCATCGCCCATCGTGGGCGTTCTGGCTCCCGGTGGCCCCGCTGGTAGCGGCGGTGCTGCTGTTCGGATTCGTGCCCCTGGGGAACACGGTGGCCTCGTGGTTCACGGACCTCGCCGCTCCCAGCTTCGGGTACCGACCGGAGGCCCTGACGCTGTGGCACGGGCCCTCGGTTGCGCTCGCCCTGTCGGTGCTCACGTGGTTCGCGGGGATCGCCCTGCACGTCGTGCGCGACCGCTTCGGTGCGGTGCAGCGGGCCCTCACCCCACGCTGGAACGCCAACACGGTGTTCTACGCCCTGCTGACGGGGCTGGAGCGTGCCGCGGCGGCCGTGACGCGCGCGACGCAGGGCGCCTCGTTCGCGGCGCACCTGCGGATCATCGTGGCGGCCATCGCTCTCGTCGGGGTGGTCGGCCTGCCCGCCCTGGCGCTTCCCGACGTGATCCATGCGGTCCCCGTCACCGTGGTGATCGCGGCGCTGCTGGTCCTCGCCGCCATCGGCGGCGTGATCGCGGCCGTGACCCGCCTCTCCGCCCTCATCTTCATGGGCCTCGCCGGCCTCGCGAGCACGCTCCTGTTCGTCCTGCTGCGCGCCCCCGACCTCGCCCTCACCCAGCTCCTCATCGAGACGGTCACCGTCATCTTGTTCCTGTCGGTGTTCCGCTTCCTGCCGCTCATGCGGCGGTATGCGCGGCCGCTTCCGGTGGCGCTGTTCGACGCGCTGCTGTCGCTCGCGGCCGGCGCCACCTTCTTCCTGGCCCTGCTCGCCGTGCAGCAGCCCATCGCGCCCCGCATCGAGGACTTCTTCGTCCGCTACAGCAAGCTGCTCGCGGGCGGCAACAACGTAGTGAACGTCATCCTGGTCGATTTCCGTGGCTACGACACGATGGGGGAGATCACGGTGCTTGCGATCGTGGCCGTGAGCGTGGTCGCCCTCATGCGCCTGCGTTCGCGCGCGGCGCCCGCCCAGGATGCCGCGGAGCCGTTGCCGGACGCGCCGGTGGCCGCGACCGAGAGCGCCACGGAGGAGGGGGAGGCGGTATGAAGCGGCGCGGCGCGGCGCGGGGACCGGAGATCTTGTTCCACACGGTGGCGACGCCCGTGGTGTTCGCCCTCCTGGCGATCGGGTTCCACTTCTTCCTGCGCGGCCACAACGCGCCCGGCGGCGGCTTCATCGCCGGCCTGATCGTGGCGGTCGCCGCCCTGCTCGCGCGCATGGCGCGCGACATGCAGCTGTTGCGGCTGCGCAGCCAGGCGCTGGTGCCGCTCGGGCTCCTGGTGGCGTTCACCACGGGCGCGGTGCCGCTGCTGTTCGGGCGCCCGTTCCTGACGAGCGCGCACGGCGAGCTGGCGCTCCCGCGCGGCGGCACCTTCGAATGGGCGAGCGCGGCGCTCTTCGACCTCGGCGTCTTCCTCGTGGTGATCGGCGTGACCATCACCATCATCGACCTCTTCGCCGAGGAGGGGCATCGGTTGCCGCTGGAGCGGCACCTCCCGGGCGTGCGCGGCGACCGCGAGAGGGACCGCTGATGGAGCTGGTGCTGCCGGCCCTCGCCGCCGTCCTGGTCGCGGCCGGCATCTTCCTGGTGCTCTCGCGCGCCCTCATCCGGTTGATCCTCGGCCTCTCGCTCGTGTCGTACGGGGTCAACATCGGTATCCTGGTCGCCGGCGCGGGCGTGCGCCAGGACTCTCCGCCGCTGCTGCAGCTTCCGGGTCCCTACAACGACCCGCTGCCGCAGGCGCTCATCCTCACCGCCATCGTCATCGGCTTCGGGACGACCGCGCTGCTGCTCGTCCTCGCCATGCGCGCGTACCAGGCGAGCGGCACCGATCACGTGCAGGAGCTGGCCGAGCGGCCCGATCCCGTGACGCCGCCGGAGGTGGCGGCCGACCCCGAGCACCCCTCGGTGTCGCCGGAGATCGGCCCGCGCGATGAGGATCGGCGGAGCCGGTGACGGTCCTCCCCCTCCCCATCCTCGTTCCGCTGCTGAGCGGCGCCGTGTTGCTGCTGGTGCGGCGCGCGCGCTGGCGCACGGCCCTGTCGACGGCGGCCGCGTGCGGCACCCTCGCCGCCAGCATCGCGGTGGCCGTTCCCGCGTTGCGCGGCACGGTGGTGGCGGTGCAGATGGCCGACTGGGCGGCGCCCTTCGGCATCACCCTGGTGGCCGACGGCCTCACGGCCGTCCTGCTGCTGGCCAGCTCGGCGCTGGGCCTGCTGACGGTGATCTTCGCCGGCTCGAGCCTGCAGCGCCCGACCAGCCGGGGCGGGAGCGCGGGCCTCAACCGGGCCCGCGAGGCCTTCGGCATGCAGGCGCTGCTGCAGTTCCTGTTCATGGGCGTGAACATGAGCTTCCTCACGGGCGACCTGTTCAACCTCTTCGTCGCGTTCGAGGTGATGCTCATCGCCTCCTACGGGCTGCTGCTGCTCGGCGGCGAGCTGCCGCAGCTGCGCGAGGGCTTCAAGTACGTCGTGATCAACCTCATGGCCTCCGCGGTCTTCGTGCTCGCAGCCGGGATGGTGTACGGCCTCGTCGGCTCCCTCAACATGGCCGACATCGGGCGGCGCGTCGCCGCGCACGGCGCCGACCCGCGCATCACGCTGCTGGCGCTGCTGCTGGCGCTCGTGTTCGCGACCAAGGCGGCGGTGTTCCCGCTCGGTTTCTGGTTGCCCAACAGCTACCCCGCGCCGCCGGCCGCGACCAGCGCGTTCTTCGGTGCGGTGCTCACCAAGGTCGGCGTCTATGCGCTGGTGAGGACCTTCACCCTGATGTTCCCGGGTCAGCAGGAGATCGGGGCCGCCCTCCTGGCCATGGCCGGCGTCACGGTCCTTATCGGCGCGCTCGGCACCCTGGCGCGCCAGCGCTGGCGGCACGCGATGGCCTTCGCCAACGTCGCCAGCATCGGCTACCTGGTGGCGGCCATCTTCGTCGGCACGCCCGCGGGGCTGGCTGCGGGCATCTACTACCTGATGAACTCGGTCGCGGTGGTGTTCGCGCTGTTCCTGCTCGCGGCGCTGGCCGAGGCGATCGCCGGGGCCGGCTACCGTGCGCCCGGGCATCTCGGAGCCTACCCCTGGCTCGGCGCGGGCTTCTTCGCGGCGGCGATGACCCTGGCCGGGCTGCCTCCCACCAGCGGCTTCATCGGCAAGTACGCCGTGATCCGCTCGCTGCTCGCCGCGGGTGGGCCGCTGCGCATCGGTGTGACGGTCGCGGCCGTCGTCGGCAGCCTCGTCTTGCTGTACGCCGTGACGCAGGTGTGGCGCGAGTTCTTCTGGGGGGAGAGCGACGCGGTGCATACCGTGGCGATCGGGCGCACGATGAGCGCCGTGACCGCGGTCGCGGTCGTGCTGGTCCTGTCGCTCGCGGCGGCCGGCGGACCGCTCTTCGCGATGGCCGAGCGCATCGCATCGCAGCTCGACGGCAACGCCGCCTACACGCAGGCGGTGCTCGTTCCCGACGCCCCGCCGCGCCTGGGAGGACACTGACGTGACCGAGATCCTCGCGGTCATCGGGCTCGCGCTGTTGTGGGCGCTCCTGGTCGGCCACCTGAACGTGACGAACCTGCTCCTCGGCGGGTTCCTCGGGCTCCTCCTGCTCAGCGTGGTGCAGCGCGAGAACGAGCGCTCCTTCACGCGCCGGCTGCGCGCCTTCGTGCGCTTCGTGGCGCGCTTCCTCGTGGAGCTCGTGCTCGCCAACGCGATCGTGGCGCTGCTGGCGTTGAGGCCGCGCCCGCGCTTCCACCCGCACATCATCGCCGTGCCGCTGCGGGTCACCAGCGACGCCGCCATCGCGCTGCTGTCGGCCACCATCACGCTGCTGCCGGGGACGGTCGCGATGGGCGTGTCCGAGGATCGCGGCTTGCTGTACGCCCACGCCATCGGCGAGTCCGATCCGTCACGCTCGCGCGCGAGCGTGACGCGCATCGAGGACCTCATCCTGGGGTTCATGTCGTGAGCGCGTACGACGTGAGGAGCGCGGGATGACGCTCGACATCGCGCTCGGGTGCCTGGGCCTGTCGGTGCTGCTCGCGACGTACCGCGTGCTGCGCGGGCCGACCTGGGGCGACCGCATCACGGCGGCGGACTTCCTGTCGGTGAACCTGGCCGTGCTGGTGGTGGTGGTCGCCCTGCGCACGGGCTTCGTGCCGTTCCTGGACGCGGCCCTCATCATCTCCATCCTCGGCTTCCTGAGCACCGTCGCGCTGGCCCGCTACATGCTGCGGGGACGGGTGATGAAGTGACGCGCCTCGCCCTCGCCAGCGTCGCGCTCCTCGCCCAGGTCGCCCGGGCCGCCGGCGGGGACGGCGCCGCTCCGGTGCCCACCGAGGTCGCCGGCCAGGCCGCGCAGCTGTCGTTGCGCGGCAACGTCTTCGCCGAGGTGCTCATCTTGTTCGGCTGCTTCTTCCTGCTCGCCGCGGCGATCGGCATCTTCCGCTTCCCGGACTTCTACACGCGCCTGCACGCCTCGACGAAGCTCGTGACGCTCGGCGGGATCGGTATCTTCGGGGGTGCGGCTATCGCGTTCGCGCCGGTCGACGGCACGCCTCGCGTGCTGCTGATCGCCGCCTTCTTCTTCCTCACCGCGCCGCTGTCGGGCTACATGATCGCCCGCTCGGGCTACCTTCGGGGTCTGGCGCCGTTCCGGGAGGACACGAGCGTCGACGAGTGGGAGGCGTTGGGGATCGAAACCGACCAGGAGGGCAGGGCGCGTGGTTGAGCACGGCGCCCGGGACGCCCACCAAGAGAGAGGAGTGCCGCGATGAGGGAGACGACCGTGGGGAAACCCTGTGGGCCGGCGGGGCCGGAGGTCGACGTCGACGGCCTGGTGCGGGTGCTGGTGGAGCTGCTCGAGACGCCGTCGCCGACCGGGTTCACGGGGCGGGTGATGGCGCTGTTGGAGCGGCGCCTGGGGGAGCTCGGGCTCTCGACGCGTCGCACCCGCAAGGGGGCGCTGCTGTGGACGCTGCCGGGGCGGGGCGGCGCGGCGCGCGCCGTGGCGTCCCACGTCGACACGCTCGGCGCCATGGTCAAGGAGATCAAGGACAGCGGCCGCCTGCGCGTCAGCGCCATCGGCGGCTACGACTGGGCGACGGTGGAGGGAGCCGAGTGCCTCGTCCACACGCGCTCCGGCCGCACGTGGAGCGGCACCGTGGTGAACACCAAGCAGTCGGCGCACGTGTTCGGCCAGGAGCTGCGCGACCTGAAGCGCAGCGAGGCGGTCATGGAGGTGCGCATCGATGCGGAGGCCGACACCCCGCAGGCGGTCCGCGAGCTCGGGGTCGAGGTCGGCGACGTCGTCTCCTTCGACAGCCGCGCCCGCGTCACCGAGTCCGGCTTCGTAAAGGGCAGGCACCTCGACAACAAGGCCGGCGTGGCCGCCTGCCTGGCGGTCACGCGTGCGTTCGTCGAGGGCGGCGTGGCGCCCGACGGCGACAGCCACTTCTTCGTGTCGAACTACGAGGAGGTCGGGCACGGGGCCGCCGTCGGCATCCCGCCGGAGGCCGAGGAGCTGCTGTGCATAGACATGGCGGCCGTCGGGCAGGGGCAGGCGAGCAGCGAGTACCGCGTGACGCTGTGCGTGAAGGACTCGGGCGGGCCCTACGATCCGGTGATGGGCGAGCGCTTGAGGGGGCTCGCCGGCGAGCTGGGGATCCCCCTTTCCGTCGACATCTACCCGTTCTACGGGTCGGACGCTACCGCCTCGTGGCGCGCGGGCGGAGACCACAGGGCGGCCCTGATCGGGCCGGGCGTGGACGCCTCGCACGCGTTCGAACGCACGCACAGGAGGGCGCTCGCCGCCACCGCGCGCCTGCTGGCCGCCTACCTGTGCACGCCGGTGGCCCGTTGATACGCGCCCTGCACGGCACCTGCACGGTGGACTCGCGTCGTCCGGGTGAAGTACAGTGACCCAAATGCACGAATATCCAAGTCTGGTGTGGCACCTCAAGAATACCCAGTTGTTCGAAGACCTGTCCGCGGACGAGCTCGAACAGCTGTCGCGGATCACGCCCTACAAGCGGTTCTCCGCGGGCGAGATCATCTACCACATGGAAGATCCTGCCGACGCGCTGTACTTCATCCGGGACGGCATGGTGAAGATCTCCATGTACTTCCCCAACGGCAAGGAGATGATCCTCGGGCTGCTGGGTCAGTACGACATCTTCGGCGAGCTGCTGCTGCTCGAGAGCGAGCGGCGCCCGAACCAGGCCGAGGCGGTGGTGGACACCACACTCATCGTGATGCCCGAGGAGGACTTCCAGCGGCTGCTGGTGCAGTACCCGAAGATCGCCATGAAGTTCATCCAGGTCATGAGCACGCGCCTGTGGCAGGCGCAGCAGTGGCAGGCGGAGGTCGGCGCGTTCGACGCGCCCGGCCGGCTCGCCAACCTGCTCCTGCGGCTCGCGAAGGATTTCGGGGCCGACAGCGACCGCGGCACGGTCATCGATCTGAACCTCACGCAGCAGGACCTCGCGAAGATGATCGGCGCGACCCGCGAGACCGTGAGCCATTGCCTCGCCCGTCTGTTGGAGTACGGCGCGGTGCGGCGGCGGCGAGCGCCCATCACGGTCCAGGTGGACCGGCTGCAGCAGTTCCTCGACGAAGCCAGCGAGTAACGCCGGCCGGGGTCGCGCCTCAGGTCGCGCGTCAGGCCGCGCCGGACGCCGCCACGGCCCGCGCCGGCTCGTCGCCTTCCTCGCGCTCCACGACCCACGCCAGCAGCGTCGCGCCGACCTCGGGCGGCGCGGACTCCGGGCCGAGCACGCGCACCCGCCGCCCCTGGACCGCGAACAGCGGCAGGGCGCCGTCGTGGTGCCGCCTGAACGCCTCGAAGTCGAACCGTTCGGTCAGGTCCGTCGTCTTCACGACCGCGCCGGCGGCCACGAGGCGCTGGAGGCGCTGGAAGGTCGCGTCGGCCGCGAACGGCGTGCGGCCGCGGCGCTCGTCGCCGATGCGCCGTCGTTCGTTGCCGCCCTCCCGCTCGGCGAGCTGGTAGACGTTCTGCGTGCCGAACTCGCGCGCGAACTTCAGTGCGGTGAGCGCGTTCGCCTCGTCGTTCGGGGTGAGCGCCAGCAGGCGACCGATGCCCGAAAGGCGCAGGTCGTCGTCGCTGCGGTCGGACAGGAGGCTGCCGTAGTAGGCGGGCAGCCCCTCGACCCGGGCGGCCGCGATGTTCGGCCAGTTGGTGTCGGCCAGGAGCACGCTCACGCCCGCGCCGCGTAGCCCCCGCGCCACGGCGCGCGCCGCCGGGTGGGCGCCGAGGATCAGGAAGCCCTGCGGGTCGGGGTCCGCGACGCCGAGCCACAGCCCCAGCGGCTTCGCCGTCACGCTGGCCAGCAGCACGGTGCCGACGATCACGAGGAAGACGAGCGGCACGAGCGGCTCGACGCCCGGGAAGCCGGCGGCGGTCAGCTTCGAGGCGAACAGCGCCGTGACCGAGGCGGCCACGATGCCGCGCGGCGCGATCCAGGACACGAACAGCTTCTCCCGCACCGTCATGGGCGAGCCGAGCGTGCTCGCGAAGACGTCGAGGGGGCGCACCACGAGCACGATCACCGCCAGCAGCGCGACCGATGACCAGGTCAGGGACGCGCGCAAGGTGGCCAGGTCGATGTTCGCCGCGAGCACCACGAACAGCATGCTCACGAACAACACCGTGAGGTCCTCCTTGAAGCTCAGCAGGGCGCCGATGTTGGGGATGTTCATGTTGGCGAGCAGGATGCCCATCACCACCGCGGCCAACAGCCCCGCCTCGCTGGTGAGGGCGTTGGCGCCGGCGAAGGCGAGGAACAGGGCGGCGAGCGCGGCGACATTGACGAGGTAGTCGGGCAGGGCGCGGCGCCGCAGGAGCCAGACCAGCAGACCGCCGCCGGCGAGCCCGACCGCACCGCCGGTGAGCAGGAATCGCAGCACGAGCAAGATCGTCGTCGGCAGCGTGGCGTCGCGGTTCTCGATGACGAGCACCTCGAACGCCAGCACCGCGACCATCGCGCCGACCGCGTCGATGACGATCCCCTCCCACTTCAACACGTTCGCGACGCGAGCGTTGGGGCGAACGATGCGCAGCAACGGCCCCACCACCGTGGGGCCGGTGACGATCACGAGCGCGCCGAACAGCAGGGCCACGGGGGCCGACAACCCCACGAGCAGGTAGGCGGCCGCGGCGCTCCCGAGCCAGGTCACGAGGGCGCCGACCGTGACGAGCCTCACCACGGCGCGGCGCATCTCGCGCAGCTCGGAGAGGCGCAGGGTGAGTCCCCCCTCGAAGAGCACCAGGCCGACCGCGAGCGATACCGACGGGTACAGCAGGTCGTCGCCGAACACGGCGGAGGGGCGCAGCCAGCCGAGCACGGGGCCCACCAGGAAGCCGCCCAGCAGCAGGGGCAGGATGGCGGGCAGCCGGGCGCGCCACGCCAGCCACTGCGCCGCGACGCCGAGCCCGACGACGGCGGCCACCGCCAGCGCGGGGTTGGAGGTCAGCAGCTCGCGCATGGTGTTCAGTGTGGCATGACGCCGCGGCGGGCGGATCAGTACGCGATGCGCTCGAGCACCGCCCCGAGGACCGTGCGGCGGTGCGACACGCGGGCGTACACCAGCAGGACCGGACAGGGCAGGCGCGCGGCGAGACGGTGCGCGAAGTCGCGGCTCGCGGCGGTGCGAAGGAAGCGGTGCACGGTCGCCCCCAGGATCGCGAGGTCGGCGCCGGCGGCGGCGCTCACGAGCTCGGCCTCCCGGTCGGCCGCGCGGCGGATGTCGCTGGTGCTCGGGGCCGTGCACAGCGCCGCCAGTTCGGCGTGGTACCCCTCGAGGGCCCGCAGCTGCGCGCTCGTCACGTCCTCCCCGACGACGTGGAGGAAGCGGATGCGCGCGCCCCGCGCGCGCGCGATGCGGGCGGCGAGGTCGACCTTGGTGGCGTCGAAGGGCCCGCCGGTGCCCATGACCAGCACCTCGCGCACGGTTCCGGGGGGGCGAGGGCCGAGCACGGCAACGTCGGCGCCTCCATGCTCGAGCAGCCACCCGCTGTCGCGGCTGAGCGGCTTCAGCGGCGTGGGCGTCCGTATCTCCTGGGTGACGACCAGGTCGATGTGCCGCTCGCGCACGAGCGTCGCGAGCGACGTCTTCCAGTCGTGGCTGACGACCTCGTCGAGCTCGAGGCGGCCCACGTGCGGCTGCAGCAGGGCGTCGACGCGGCGCTCGAAGGCGAGGTCGGCGTCGGTCTTGGCGCGCGCCTCGCGCGTCAGCGCGACCTGCTCCGGCACCTCCTCGAAGCGCACGACGCGCAGCTGGTCGCCGTCGCCGCACAACAGGGTGGCGAGGCGCATCAGGTCGACCTCGCGAGCGCCCGTCACGCCGGGACCGAGCGGCAGCAGCAGGCGTCGGCGCGCCGGCGTGTGCAACGCCCGGCGGGTGTGCCCTACGGCGCCGGCGTCGGTGCTTCGGCGCAGGGCCTCGAGCGCCACGCCCTCGCGATCGGTTCGGGGGCGGCCGTAGAGGCGGTACCAGGCCAGGCCCGCCGCCACGATGGCGAGGGCGCCCACGATCGACAGCCAACCCATCTGCGTGATCAGGACGAGCCCTGCCGCGATCCCGGCGAGCTGCACCCAGGGGTAGCCCGGCGAGCGGAAGGTGGGCCGGTACTCCGCCAGGTTCGCCTCGCGGAAGGCGATGAGCGCGAGGTTGACGAAGCACAGCACCAGGATCTGGAAGGCGCTCGCGAGCTTGGCCAGGTCCACCACGGGCACGAAGGCGATCAGGATGAGCAGCGCCGTGCCCGTCACGACGATGGCGGCCACTGGCGTGCGGAACCGCGGATGGACCCGGTGGAACAGCTCCGGGGCGAGACCGCCGCGGGCCATCGCGAAGGGGTAGCGCGACGACGACAGGACGCCCGCGTTCGCCATGCTGGTAAGGGCCAGGACGGCGGTGACGGCGATGACGATCTCGCCCCCTACCCCGAACACGTCGCGGGCCGCCAGCGCCATGGGGGTGAGCGTGACGTGCAGCTCGTCGGCCACGGTCGTGCCCACGAGCACGTACATGAGGCCGGTGTACATGCCCATCATCGCGACGATGCTGATGAGGATGCCCAGCGGGATGGTGCGTCCGGGGGCGCGCACCTCCTCGGCCACGCTGGCGATCTTCGTCACCCCCGCATAGCTCACGAAGACGAAGCCGGTGGCCGCCAGCAACCCGCCGACGCCGGTGGGCAGCAGCGGCTGGTAGCGAGCCGGATCGACCAGCTCGGCTCCGCGCAGGACGAACAGGATCAGCACGCCGAGCACGGCGGACACCACGATGGCCTGGAGGCGGCCCGTCTGCTTCACGCCGACGACGTTCAGGGCCACGACCCCCACGCCGAGGACGAGGGCCACGGGCTTCGTCGGGAGGTCGGCGAACACGAGCAGGTAGGCGCCGAGCCCGACCAGCGCGAACGCGCTCTTGAGCACCAGGGAGATCCACACGCCGAGCCCGGCGATGGTCCCCAGCATGGGACCGAGCGCCCGGTCGACGTAGAGGTAGGTGCCGCCCGACTCCGGCATGGCGGTCGCCATCTCGGACTGGCTCAAGGCCGCCGGAAGGACGATCACGCCGGCGAGGAGGTAGGCGAGCATCACGCCCGGCCCGGCGATCTTCGACGCCAGGCCGGGCAGCACGAAGATGCCGCTGCCGACCATCGCGCCGATGCTGATGGTCACCACGGCGTACAGGCCCAGATCCCGTTCCAGCCCCCTGACGCTCATGGCGACGGGGGCGGCCGACGGCCGCCGCGGCGCGCAGCCCGTGCTGGGGCGGGTCGTCGCGGGTTGGGGGTCCTGGGCGCTCCGTCGTGATCTGCGGCGGGCAAGCGGGCCTCCTGGCGGCCGGTGGCGAGGGTGGGCTCCAAGGATAGCACCCTGCCGCCGGGAGCTCGACCGGTCGCGGCGCTCCCGGGCGGCTGCGAGGCGCGCACCGGCGGGGCGAGCGGGCCGGCCCACGGGACGCCTCGCGGGCGGCGGAGCGTCCGGCCGGCCCCGAACGCGCGTGCTAGGCTGGCCCGCGATGCCGGAGATCGAGCGACGCTACATCGTGAGCACGGACAACGGCGACGTCGTGGTGCGCCTGCGCGACGGCGCGTTGGGCCTCGATGCCGACCTCCTGGACCTGTCCATGGCCGACCCCGCCGCCACCGCCGAGATCGGCATGACGACGCCGCTGCGCGCCTTCGCCGCGAAGATGGTCGACCTCATCGAGATCCAGGGGGTGGGCGAGTTCGCCGGCGGCCCCCGCATGCGGGAGATGCTCGTGCGCGAGAAGGCCACCGCGGACCTGCGCCGCATCGAGCGCTTCGCGAAGGAGCACGCAGCGCCCGAAGGGGACTGACCGACCGACCCGGTCGCGGTTACGCGTCGACCACGTCGCCCAGGTCCTGCAGCAGCTCCTTGTACAGCTGGAGGGTGAAGTCTCGCACCGCTTCGCGCGCCTCGAGGCCGCGAAGGTTGTCGGCCACGCGCTCCTCGGCGACATGAAGGGCGGCCGCCAGAACGCTCTCGAAGACGGGCCAGGGTCCCTCGAACGGGAGCTCGTCGTCGGCGTCTAGCGGCGCCGCGACGGGCTCGGCGTAGTCGGCGTCGTCGTCTCGCTCCGATCCTTCGTGTTCGAGCTCGTCGGGCTCGGCGTCTTCGACCGCGGCCCCGTCGACGTCCGGGGCCTCGCGTTCGAGCGCGTGGAGGGCCTCCTCGGCCGCGCGTCGCTCGGCGTCGCGCTTGTTGCCGCCTTGGCCGGTGCCGAGCACTCGACCGCCGACGACGACGTCGCTAAGGAAGGTGGGTTGGTGGTCGGGACCGGTACGCTCGGTGCGGAACTCCGGCTTGTCGCCGGATTTCTGCAGGCGTTCGATCAGGACGCCCTTGGGATGCGCCATGCGTCCTCCTCTTGGACAGGGTGCGTGCGTCTCTTAGGACAGCTGCCGGGCGCCCGCCACGGCCGTCGCCCGCACTCGAGCCTGGTGGGGCGTTAGCGAATGCGGCCGATCCGCCCTTGGCGCGAGCCCGGCAGCTGCAAGCCCACGCTACCACGCGCCCTGCTGCGGTAGAGTGGAGCATGATCCGGCTTCTCCTGTGCGACGACCATGCCATGTTCCGGCAGGGCCTGCGCAGCATCCTCGAGACGGAGGACGATTTCCGCATCATCGGGGAAGGCTCCACCGGTCGCGAGGCCGTTCGTTACGCCCTCGAGACGAGGCCGGACGTCGTCCTGATGGACATCCAGATGCCGGAGCTCGACGGTGTCGCCGCGACCAAGGCGGTGCTCGCCGAGCAGCCGGACGCGAAGGTCATCATCCTTACGATGTACCGGCAGGACAAGTACGTCTTCGAGGCCATCAAGGTCGGAGCCCGCGGCTACATGCTCAAGGACGCCGACGCCAACGACCTCATCGACGCCATCCGCCGGGTCGCGGCGGGGGAGACGCTGCTGAACGCCGAGATGGCCGCGTCCATCCTCGACGAGTTCCGCAAGGTGGGCGAGCTGCCCGAGCACCCGGACCACAAGATCAGCGAGCTGACCGAACGCGAGGAGGACATCCTCCGGCTCCTGGCACAGGGGGCGTCGAACCAGGAGATCGCGGGTTCGCTCGGCGTCAGCGAGAAGACCGTGCGAAACCGGCTGTCGGAGATCTTCTCGAAGCTGCGGCTCAACAACCGCACGCAGGCCGCCCTCTACGCGCTGCGCGAGGGGATCGCCACGCTCCAGGACAACAACTGATCATGTCCCGCCGCCGAGCCGCCTCGCGGTGAGCGCGGGCGCAGGGGTGCTGGAGGCGGCGCTGATCGCGCACCTCCGGCGCGTGACGGAGACCACCGCGCCTCCCTTCCACGAGGGCAGGCGAGGGGAGCTCGTGGCGCGATCGTGGCGCGATGCCGGCCTCGCCGTGACGCGCGACGACGTCGGCAACGTCATCGCGTCGGTGCCCGGCGGTACCGGGCCGCGCGTGCTGGTAGCGGCGCACCTCGATACCGTGTTCGGACCCGAGGTGGAGGTCCGCGTCGTGGAGCGCGCCGGGCGCCTGTGCGCGCCCGGCATCGGCGACAACAGCGCCAGCCTCGCGCTGCTGCTGCACCTCGCCGGCGAGCTGGTCCACGGCGACGAACTCGCCCGCCCGCGGCTGACGCTCGCGGCGACGGTAGGCGAGGAGGGGCTCGGGGACCTACGCGGCGCCCGCCGCCTCGTCGAACGGCACGCGGCCGATCACGACCACTTCGTCGCGCTCGACGGGCACCTCGGCACGATCGTGGCGCAGGCGGTCGGATCGCGGCGCTTCGAGGTGCACCTCTCCGGGGCCGGCGGCCACAGCTGGGGCGACTTCCCGTCGCCGAGCGCGGTGCATGCGGCGGCGGAGGCCATCCACGCCGTGTTGCGCCTGGCCGTACCCAAGGAGCCGCGCACCACGCTGAACGTCGGGCAGGTGTGGGGCGGGACGAGCATCAATGCCATCGCCGAGCGCGCCGGCTTCAACCTCGATGTGCGGAGCGTGGACGCCGACGTGCTGGCGGCCCTTGCCGACGCAGCCGTGGCGGCGGCGCGCAGGGCGGCGCGCCGGCTCGGTTGCGAGGTCAGCGTCGAGGGCGTGGGCGAGCGGCCGGCCGCGCGGACCGACAACGAGCGGTTGGTGGCGTGCGCGCGCGAGGCGCTCGCGGCCGTCGGGGAGGGCGCCCGCGTGGTCGCCTCGAGCACCGACGCCAACGCCGCGATGGCGGCCGGCCTGAGCGCCATCGCCTTCGGCGCGTACCGCGGCGGCGACGCTCACCGCGAGTCGGAGTGGCTCGAGCCCGCCTCCCTGGTGCGCGGCTACCGCGCCTTCCTGCGCCTGCTCGAGTTGCTGTCCGGGCTCTGAGCGCCGTCCGCGTTCTGATCGGCGGTCCGGGCCGCGGGCCGTCGCCTTCGTCGGCGCCGCTGCCGCCGGGTCGCCCGCGCCCCTAGACTTCACCGCGCCGGGTTCGGCGCGCCTTCAACGCCAGCGCGTCGACCTCCTCGTTCTCTCGCTGGCCGGCATGCCCCCGCGTCCACGACCAGCGCACCTCGTGCGTGCGGGTCAACGCCAGCAAGGCCTGCCACAGGTCCTGGTTCTTGACGCTGGCGCGCCCGGACGTGCGCCAGCCGTTGCGTTGCCACTTGTCGAGCCACCCGTCGGTGAAGGCCTTCTTGAGGTACTGGCTGTCCGTCACCAGGGTCACCGCGCAGGGGCGGCGCAACGCCTCGAGCGCACGCACGGCCGCCGTGAGCTCCATGCGGTTGTTGGTCGTGCCCGCCTCGAAGCCGCTGGCTTTCGTGCGATGGCGACCGGCGATGAGTAGGTAGGCCCAGCCTCCGTCGCCGCTTCCCGTGTCGCACGAGCCGTCGGTGTAGGCGACGACGTTGGCGCGCCCGTCCTGCTCGGGCGCCGTGGTCTCGGTTCCTGGCATGGCAGGCATGCTACCCCGCGGCCGGCGCGCGAGGGTGGGTACGGCCGCCAGGGCGTACGAAGGTTGAACAGATGGATCGACCGCTGCAGGCGCCGTTTCTGGCGCACGGGGGGCGGATGGAGGGGGATCGCGCTTGACGGCGTAGAAGGTTTGTGGTATCTTGTGTTCAAGGTTCGAACAGGGCCGCCCGTCGCGGCTCGAACGTCGCCCGTAGACGAGGGCCCTCCAAGGACGGTGGATCGCGAACCACGCCACGCACGGCCCGAAACCAGCAACCCGCCAGCAACCCGCCAGCAACACGCAACACGCAACACGCAACACGCAACCGGCAACCGGCAATCCGTAACCGGCAACCGGCAACCGGCAACCGGCAACCGGCAACCGGCAGCCCGCAGCCCGCAGCCCGCAGCCCGCAGCCCGCAGCCCGCAGCCCGCAGCCCGCAGCCCGCAACGCACCTCAGGAGATCACCATGGCCCGAATGGGACGCTTCACGGTCGCACAGGTCGAAGAACGCACGGGCGTACCCGCCGGCACGCTGCGTCAGTGGGAGCGCCGCTACGGCGTCCCGAACCCGGAACGCTCGGCCGCCGGCTACCGGCTGTACGGCGACGACGATCTGCGCCTCGTGGCCCTCATGCAGCGCCACATCGCCGACGGCGTCCCCGCCTCTCGGGCCGCGGAGCTGGCACGGCGGGCTCCCCCTCCCGAGTCGGGCGCCCAGCCGCCCGGGGCGCTGCGGCGCAGGTTGGTCGACGCCTTCGCGGCCCTCGACGAGAACGCCGCGGACCTCGTCCTAAGCGAGGCCTACGCCCTCCACCCCGTCGAGACCGTGGTCGCCGAGGTGCTGGCCGGCGCCATGGTCGACGTCGGCGAGCGGTGGCACGACGGCACCCTCGCGGTCACCACCGAGCACTTCGCCTCGAGCTACGTGCAGGGCTCGCTGCGCCACCAGCTGAGCGTCGCCGGCGCCGGGCCGCGGGGTGCGCTCGCGGTCGTTGCCTGTGCGCCCCACGACACGCACGAGCTCGCTTCGCTGATGCTGGCGCTGCTGCTGCGCCGCGCCGGCTACCGCGTCCTCTACCTGGGCGCGAACACCCCGGCGGAGTCCCTCCTCGCCATGGCCCGGGAGACGCGTCCGGCCTGGCTGATGGTGTCTGCCTCGTCCAAGGCGTCGATCGATCTCCTCGCCCCCCATGCCGCCGGACTGGCGCGTTCCGCGTCGCATCTGGTGTTCGGCGGTTCCGCCTTCGATGCCGATCCCTCACGGGCCGCCGAGATCGGCGGCACCTACCTCGCCGACAACGTCCGAGACGCGATCGCGCGCATGGACGCCCCGTTCGAGGGCGCCGGCGGAGCGGCGCCATGAAGGTGGCGCGGTTGCGCCCCCCGCCACACTCACCCGCCGACGACCGCAGCGCGCCGCGCGCGCTGAGCCCCCTCCTCCCGCCCCCGGGAGCGACCCAAGGAGAGCGACCATGAATCGCACGATCCGGCAGGACCCATGGCAGCGCATCACCCCCGACACGGAAGGCCGCGCGTCGTTCCGCGCCCCGAGCCAGACGCTCACCCTGCAGCGTCGGCAGACGCTCTACCTCAGCGGCGACCCGGCGAGCTCCGTGTACCGCGTCCGCGACGGCCTCGTGAGGATCACGCGCATGACCCCCGAGGGGCGCACGCTCACGGTGCGGCACCTCGTTCCCGGCGACTTCTTCGGCGAGGAGGCGTTCACCGGCGAGCTGCGCGAGGAGATCGCGGAGACCCTGACCAGTGCCAGCATCGAGGCCATCGACCCGCACGTCATCGGGGACGGCGACCTGGTGCACGTCACCCGCTCGTTGTCCGCCCAGATGCGCCGGCTCATCGAGTACGAGTACCACTTGCAGACGGGGGACCTGCGCCAGCGCGTCGCGCGCTACCTGTTGAACCTCGCCGGAACCCCGCTGGCCCGCGCGGACGAGGCCGGCCGCACCCTGGTGGCCGCCACCCACGAGCTCATCGCGGAGGGGACCGCGAGCACCCGCGAGAGCGTCAGCAAGATCGTGACCGAGCTGCGCGAGGCGGGGCTCATCGCCACCGGCTACCGCAACATCGCGCTCCTCGACCCCGACGGCCTGGACGTGGTAGCCAACGGCGGCTGATCCCCCAGGGGGGTGCGGCCCGCAACCGGTCCGGCGCTCGGGAGCCGGAGCGGTCCGCGGGCCGCCGGGCGCTCGGGAGCCGGTGCGCTCCGCGGGCCGCCGGGCGCTCGGGCGCCGGCCTACCCCGCCGCCCGCTCGAGCACGACGACCGCCGCAGCATGCTCGTGCGTGTGCGTCAACGACAGGTGCGCCACCAGCCGCTCGTGCTGCAGCGCGGCGTCGATACGAGGGGCGAAGGCCAGGTGCGGCCTTCGCCCCTCCTTCGCGACCCACACGTCGCGCCACCCGAACGTCTCGGGCCAGCACTTCTGGAATGCCTCCTTGGCCGCGAAACGGGCCGCCATCCCCGGCACCGGGTCCGCGCGCTCGGCCAGCTCGTCGAGCTCCACGGCGCGGAAGCAGCGCGAGCGGAAGCGTTCCGGGTGGCGCCGGAGCACGGCCCGGATGCGCTCCACCTCGACGAGGTCCAGACCGACGGCTACGATCACGACGCGCCGCGCACGAGCTCCACCACCTCGCGCTCGCCGGCGATGAAGGCGCGTTCCGCCATGTGCAGGAACAGGCCGTGCTCGACCACGCCGGGCAGGCGCCGGATGCGGAGGTCCAGCTCGTACGGGTCGAAGGCGTGGTCGAAGGTGCAGTCGAGGATGAGGTTGCCGTTGTCGGTGCGGTACGGCTCGGCGCGCGCGGAGCGGACGGCCGGCACCGCGCCCAAGCGCTCCAGCGCCGCCCGGGTGCGCCTCCACCCGAAGGCGAGCACCTCGACGGGAACGGGGCTCCGCTCGCCGAGACGCGCGACGCGCTTGCGCTCGTCGCCGATGAGCACGAAGCGGCGCGCGCTCGCCGCCACGATCTTCTCGCGGGCGAGGGCGCCTCCGAGCCCCTTGATGGCGTCGAGCCCGGCCGTGACCTCGTCCATGCCGTCGACGGCGAGCTCCACGCCCTCCGCCTCGAGCTCCACGAGCGGGATCCCGAGCTCCTGGGCGAGCCGCTCGCTGTCGCGCGAGGTGGCCACCCCTCGCACGTCGTGCAGCTCCCCGCTGGCGAGGCGTTCGCCGAGGGCGCGGATGAAGTACGCGGAGGTGCTGCCGCTGCCCAGGCCCAGGAGCATGCCGCTCTCCACCAGCTCCAGCGCACGCAACGCCGCCTCCCGCTTCATCGTGTCGAGCCGATCCATCGCGCCCTCCCTCGCCGCGCCGCCGAGCCCCTCGTCGCCGCCGCGCGCACCCCGCAGTCTACCGTCCTCCACGGACTCGATGCCCGCCTGCACGGGCCGCCGGGCACGGGCGGCGGCGGTGGAGCGCGCGTCGCTGCGGGTACACTGAGCAGCGTGACGCGGATCGTTCTGGCCAGCCGTTCACCCCGACGCAAGGAGCTCCTCAGATCGCTCGGTATCGCGTTCGACACGGCCCCTACCGACATCGACGAGACCCCGCTGCCTGGTGAGGATCCGGCCGCCATGGTGGAGCGCCTGAGCCTGGAGAAGGCGTGCGCGTGCCAGGCGGCCCTCGCCCAGGACGCGCTCGTGATCGCCGCCGACACCACGGTGGTGGTGGGGGAGCGGGTTCTCGAGAAGCCCCGCGACGTGGCGGAGAACCGGAGCTTCCTGCGGCTGCTCCAGGGCCGCGAGCATCGCGTCCTGACCGGTCACACGCTCGCGCGCGCGGGCCGGCGCGAGACCTTGGTGGTGGATACCAAGGTGCGGTTCAGGGCCCTCGACGGCGGTGAGATCGAGCGCTACGCCGCGAGCGGCGAGGGGCTCGACAAGGCGGGCGGGTACGCCATCCAGGGCCGCGGCTCGGCGCTGGTGGCGGGCATCGACGGCTGCTACTTCAACGTCGTGGGGCTCAGCGTGCCGACGGTGGTGGAGGCCGCCCGCCGCCTGGGGGTGCGCCTTGTCTAGCCTGCTCCGGGCTTGGTACGTGCTGCTCGCCCTGGGGCTGCTGACCTTCGCCTTCACCTCCTTCGTCGGGCGCGTACCGGCCGACCTCACGGCGGCGGTGGCGCTGCCGCACAACCTGCTGTTCCGGGCGGGGGTCAACGTGCGCACGACGCTGGCGTACATGGCCGATCGGCGCGACCTCCAGCGGGAGACGGCAGGGTTGCGCGAGGAGGTCGCCGGCCTGCGGCAGGACAACCGCGACCTCGAGCTCGAGGTGCAGCGCCTGCGGGAGGTGCTCAACGTGCGCCAGGAGCAGTCGCCGGGGGTGGTGACGAGCGCGCCGGTGACCGGCGGCAGCACGGGCGCGGCGCTGGCACGGCTCGACCTGGGCAAGGGGAGTCGCGACGGCGTGCTGCCGAACATGCCGGTAACGGTCCCGTCGGGGCTGGTGGGCATCGTCACGGATGTCGCCCGCGGCGCATCGGTGGTCCGAACGGTGGTGGATCCGCAGTCGCGCGTCGGCGTCACCGTGCGCGGCAAGGGCGGCCAGGGTGTCGCGGTGGGCGAGGTGGGGGCCCGGATCCGCGTGACCCGTTTCATCGAGGACGGCGAGGTCGCGGTCGGCGACGAGGTGGAGACGTCGAGCTACGGCGGCCTGTTCCCCAACGGCGTGCTGGTCGGGACGGTGGAGGAGGTGCTCGCGCCGGACCCGAACGACCTGCGGCGCAGCTTCCTGGTGCGCCCCGCGGTCGACCTCTCGACCCTGCGCGAGGTGGTCCTGCTTGCGCCCCAGTGAGGCCGTCTGGCCGCCGGCCCCCGCGCTCCGGTCAACCGCCCCCGCCGCGCACCCCCGGGCTGCAGCAGCCGAGGTAGCCGAGCGCGCGCTCCAATGCCGCATCCGGCGGGAGCGTGCCGGTGTCGATCACGAGGTGCTCACCGTCGATCGCATCGAAGCGGTCGCGCAGCAGGGCGTAGGTGGACGGCCCCGCCTCGGAGAGCTCCCGACGCCCGACCAGCCTCGCGAGCGTCGTGCGCTCGTCGGCCTGCACGCGGATCAGGGCGTACGGGCACCGTCGCGAGGCGGCCACCTCCAGCGCCCATAGGCGATAGCGTCGGCTCGAGAAGGTGGCGTCGAGGAGGGGAGATCGGCCCGCATCGAGCTCCGCGGCGGAACGGGTCATCATCTCGCGGTACACCGCGTCGATCGCTTCGCCGCGGTAGTCCCCCTGCCGCTTCGTCTCGGCGCGGACCGCGTCGCTGCTGATCCAGGTGGCGCCGCACGCGCCGGCGAGCCGACCCGCCAGCGTGCTCTTGCCGGACCCGGGCAGCCCGCACACCAGCAACAGGGTCGGGCGGCCGAGCCGACCGCCGGCCCCGGGCTGCGTCACGCGACGACGAAGCTCACGAGCTTGCCCGGCACGACGATCTCCCGTTTCACGGCGCCGCCGGCGATGTAGCGCGCCACGTTGCTCTCCGACCTCGCGGCCGCCAGCACGGTGGCCTCGTCGGCATCGGCGCTCACCGTGATCTGCCCGCGGATCTTGCCGTTGACCTGCACGGCCATGGTGACGTTCGCCTCGACGAGCACGTCCGGATCGTGCTCCGGCCAGGCCTCGAGGTGGATCGAGCCGTCGTGGCCCGTACGTTGCCACAGCTCCTCGGTGATGTGAGGGGCGATCGGTGCGAGCAACAGCAGCAGCGCGCGAACCGCCTCGTGCCAGGCGTCGCTGCCGAACGCGCCGGCCTTTGCCTTGGTCATCGCGTTCTGGAGCGTCATCAGCTCGGCCACGGCGGTGTTGAACTGGAAGGCGTCGAAGTCGTCCGTCACCTCCTTGATGGCGCGGTGGGTGGCGCGCCGAAGATCGGCGGCGTCACGCCCGCCCTCCGCCTTCGAGCGAGGTTCGGCGGCGTCCACCACGAGCGACCACACGCGCCCGAGGAAGCGCGTCACGCCCTCGATCCCCTGGAAGCTCCACGGCGCGCCCTGGTCCCACGGGCCGATGAACATCAGGTAGGTGCGGACGGTATCGGCGCCGTACTCGCGGACCAGCCGGTCCGGGTTCACCACGTTGCCACGCGACTTCGACATCTTCTCGTTGTCTTCGCCCAGGATCATCCCCTGGTTTCGAAGGCGGAGGAACGGCTCGTCGGCCTTCACCAGCCCGAGGTCGCGCACCACCTTGGTGAAGAAGCGCGCGTAGAGCAGGTGCAGGATGGCGTGCTCGATCCCGCCGGTGTAGGTGTCGACGGGCGTCCAGCGGGTGGCGAGCTCCGGATCGATGGGACGCGTGTCGTCGTGCGGGCTGAGGTAGCGGAACCAGTACCACGACGAGTCCATGAAGGTGTCCATGGTGTCGGTCTCGCGCGTCGCCGGCCCGCCGCAGGTGGGGCAGGTCGCCTCGAGGAAGGCCGGGTGCGACTTCAGCGGCGACTCGCCCGTGGGCATGAAGGCCACGTCCGCCGGGAGGACCACCGGCAGGTTCTCGGCGCGCTCCGGCACGACGCCGCAGCGGTCGCAGTACAGCATCGGGATCGGCGTGCCCCAGTACCGTTGCCGGCTGATGAGCCAGTCCCGCAGCCGGTAGCTCACCTTGCCGCTGCCGCTGCCGCGCTCCTCGAGCCACGCGATCACGCGGCGGATCCCGTCGACGTTCCCCACCTTGCCGCTGGGCGTACCGTCGAAGGGTCCCGAGTGCACCATGACGCCGTCGCCGGTGAACGCCTCGGTCATGGTGGCACCGTCGAGCTCCGCGCCGTCCGGCTGGATCACGGGCTGGACCTTCAGACCGAACTTCCGGGCGAACGCGAAGTCGCGCTCGTCGTGGGCCGGCACCCCCATGATCGCGCCGGTGCCGTACCCCATGAGCACGTAATCGGCGATCCAGATCGGCACGCGCTCGCCGTTGACGGGGTTGACGGCGTAGGCGCCGAGGAACTCCCCGGTCTTGTCCTTGCTCTCGGTCTGGCGGTCGAGCTCCGTCATGCGCGAGGCGTGTTCGACGTAGGCGTCGACCGCCGCCCTGCGCTCCGGGCTCGCGAGCGCGGCGACGAGCGGGTGCTCGGGCGCCAGCACCATGAAGGTGGCGCCCCACAGCGTGTCGGGACGGGTGGTGAAGACGACGATGTCGTCGCCGCGCTCCGAGCGGAAGTGGACCTCGGCGCCGTCCGAGCGCCCGATCCAGTTCGTCTGCATGGCCTTGACGCGCTCGGGCCAGTCCAGCCCCGAGAAGTCGAGCAGCTCGTCGGCGTAGTCGGTGATTCGGAAGTGCCACTGCGGCATGAGGCGCCGCTCGATGAGCGCGCCGGAGCGCTCGCCGCGGCCGTTCACGACCTGTTCGTTGGCCAGCACCGTCTGGTCGACCGGGTCCCAGTTGACGTACGACTCCTTGCGGTACGCCAGGCCGCGCTCGAACATCTGGAGGAAGAACCACTGGTTCCAGCGGTAGAACTCCGGATCGCACGTCACGATCTTCTTGGACCAGTCGAACATCGCGCCCATCTGCGTGAACTGCTGTTCCATGCGCTCGATGCGCTCGTAGGTCAGGGTCGCCGGATGCACGCCCTCGCGACCCTCCTTGGCGGCCTTGATCGCTGCGTTCTCGGCCGGCAACCCGAAGGCGTCGAAACCCATGGGGAAGAGCACGTTGTAGCCCCGCATGCGGCGGTAACGGGCGGCGGCGTCCGCCGGTGCCTCGGCGTACCAGTGACCCACGTGGAGGTCGCCGGAAGGGTAGGGGTACATCGTCAGGAAGTAGTACTTCGGGCGGCCGGCGTCGTGCAGGTCGACCTCGTAGAGGCCGGCCTCGCGCCAGCGGCGCTGCCAGGCGGGCTCGAGCTCCTGCGGGTTGTAGCGCTCGGTCTGGTAGGCGGGCTCCGCTACCTGCCGGGTGTCGGACATGGGGACTCCACTCCACGAAGCGGCGCCGCGGCGCCGGTGGCGCGGGGGCTGCGCCGCGCGCCACGAGAACGGCCCCGGCCGAGCGGGCCGGGGCCGAGGACGAGCCGTACGAGGATCGGGCTCAGGTCGTCGGCCTCCCAGGACGTAGCCGGAGGGCGTCGGATGCGCTGCGAGGTAGTCGGTACGCCGCAGGCGAGCCGCCACTCCGGGTCGTGCGCCGGGCTACACCGCGCTGCAGGCCACGCGTGGCGTGCCCCGCGCCCAGCCGGCGCTCCGGGACCCTCGAGGTGAACATGGCCGTAGGATAGTCTGCGTCCACCGCGGTGTCAACGCGACGACGACCGGCCGGTGGCGGGTGCCGACGCGTCCGCCCGGGTCGGGCGCGCGCCGGCGGCCCCTCATGCCTCGTCGACCGGTGCTCCCTGCAGGGCGAGCAACGTCCGATAGACCGCGCTGTTGGGCCGGCACAGCTCGGCCACGCGGGCGCGGACCAACGGGTCGCGGCGGGCGCGTTCCATCGCCTCCGGCGCCGGGCTCGCGTTGCGCCGCGGGATCGAGAGACGTACGCCGAAGCGGCCCTCGAAATCGGCCAGGAAGCGTGGCGTGTCCTCGAGCCTGCCCACCAGCGCCAGGCGCTCGAGCGCTCCGGCCGCCGCCGTCACGTCGGCCGCGCTCACGTCGCCGGGACCGAGCTCGTGCGGAGCGAGGTAGCGAACGTAGTCGTCGCCGAACCGGCGGGCTGCGTCGGTCGCGAGGAACTCGTCGAGGTCCAGGGTGATGCGGGCGTGATCGCTGCTCTTGAAGCGGTCGTAGAAGTAGGCCGAGAACCAGCGCGCCACCGGCTCGCGCAGCACCGTCACGAAGCTCCAGCGCTCCAGCACGTCGCTCGGCCCCTCCTCGGTGTAGTGCAGGTGGCCGGTCACGAAGCGGGTGCGCTCGAGCCCGAGGTGGTAGAGCATCACGAGCTGCCGGTAGCGGTGCACGGAGATCCCCGTCGCCTCCGCGAGACGCGCCGTGAGGGGCGCGGCGAGGTGCACCCGACGGCCCGGCGCGCGGCCGGCGAGCCCGTAGGCGCGCGAGATCGCGGGACCGATGGACGACCCGCCGCACTTCGGCACGTGCAGGAACACGATCCGGTGGCGAAGCGGGGAGCGGCCGCTGTGGCGCAGCAGATCGATGAGGTTGGCGCCCCGTTCGCTCGGCCTCGACGACGACATGGGCACCACCGTACCGTCGGGCACGCCGGCGCGCGGTGACGCGCCGGGCTCTCGGCCGCTCACCGGGCTGCCTCCGCGTCGAACGCGACGGGCTCGACCGCGTGCAGGCGGCGCACGTCGATCGCGATGCGGCCGTCGGTGTCGGGCACGTACACCGACGAGAAGCGGGCGTGCCACACGATCTCCGAGGGCTTGTAGGAGGAGCGGGCGTGCACGACCTGGGAGAAGGTGTCGTCGGTGCCCCGCAACAACACCACGAACTCTGCGTCGCGGCGGGCCAGCTCGTCGACGTCCACCCCCCACAGGGGGCTCGAGGCCGTGATCGGGTGCACCACCGTCCAGGCGAGCGGGAAGAACGCCACGTCGTCGCGTTCGAGCTCGAGCGTGTGGAAACGGCGCTGGACGCGGCCGTCGCCGTCGTCGTACATCGCGAGGCTGACGCGTGCGCTCAGGTCGATGATCTGGTTGCGACGTTCGTTGGCGATGCGGAACATGAACGCCCAGCCCCCGCGGTACGGTGCGATCACCGCGCTCCGGCTGAAGACGATATCGGTGGTCGGGCGCGAGATCTTCGCGAACACGACGCCGGCCGCCATGGCGAACACCAGCAGGCCCGAGCCGGCCTCCAGCGTGACCAGCGCGTTGGCCAGGATCGTGCCCGGCAACAGCCTCCCGAACCCGACGGTCGACAGCGTCTGGACGCTGAAGAAGAGATCCTCGACCAGGCGCCCGCCCGCGGTCGTGGCGACGCCGCCCGTCACGGCCTCGGGACCCGCTGCGAGGTAGAGCAGCGCGAAGAGCAGGTTCACCGCCAGGTACGCCACGGCGAGCAGGAGGAAGAACGACGTCCACGACATCGACAGCAACGTGTAGTACGGGCTCAGGGACGGGAGCAGGTGGAGCCCGCGGCGGCGCACGTTGAAGCTGCCGTCGCGGTTGAGGAAGCGGAGCCGGCTGCTCTGCGTGACGACGCTCCCGAACCCCAGGTCGGTCTCGCGCTTCTCGGCCTTCGCCGTGCCGTCGTCCGGACCTTCGGGCGGGGCCTGGTCGCTCACGCGTCCCCGTCGCCGCGGGGCGCGTCCCCCACGGCCAGCGTGCGGGCGAGATGGAGCTGCTCGATGGCGCCGCGCGCGAAGGCGCAGGCCTCGAAGAAGGGCCCGACCTCCTCGGGGCACAGGGCCGGCACGGTCCAGCGAACGCCCGGCCGGGACGCCGCGAGCGCCGCCAGGAGGCGGCGCCCATGGCCGCGGCGGCGGGCACGCCGCTCGACCACGAGCGCCAGCAGCGTGGCACTGCCGTCGTGCGTCGGGCCGGCGAGGGCCAGCGCGGGTCCGAGCCGCAATCCGCGGACGGGGTGGCCGAGCGTGGCGAGGGATCCGCCGGCGATCTGCCACGGTAGGTCCGGCTGCCCGTGGACGGCCACGGCGCGGGCAACCTCGTAGGGGTCCACGACCTCGAATCGCGAGGGGCGGGCGCCGGCCGTCGACGCCACCCGATCGCCGTCCGCTTCGAACGAGAGCAGGCGCCGGATCGGCTCGAAGCCGCCGTTGCGGTAGAGCTCGACGGCTCGCCCGTTGGCGGCGATGACCTCGAGCTCGTAGCGGCGGTCGCAGCGCGCCTCGGCGTCGGCCACCAGCCTCTCCAGCAGGGACCTGCCGACACCGCGCCGCTGGGCGGCGGGCACCACGCCCATGGCCGCGAGTCGGCTGCTCCAGCCGCGCCGCGCCACCAGCGCGAGCGCCACGCTCGCCTCGCCGTCGCGCGCCACGAGGCTGAGCGACAGGTCGACGCCCTGCCGGACCGCGAAGCGCGCGAAGCTGTCCGCGTCCAGCTCGATGTCGCCGCCCACGTAGCCGGCGAAGGCGGCGTTGAAGATCCCGACCAGCTCCTCGGGCGCGTAGCACGAAGCCGGATCGAACGCGAGCGACATGCGCCCTTCTACCACGCGCCGGCAGCCCGCGCCTGCCCCGCGCGCGGCCGAGGGGCCCCTCTCTTCCCGGCGCGCCACCCCCGGCGGGTGCGCCGCCCGTCCCGCCGGCGCGCGCCCCACCCCGCCGGCGGGTGCGCCGCTTCCCCCCGCCCCCCGGGCGCGGCCGCGCCGCGGAGGTCGGAGGCGCGCGCCGGTACGCCCCGGCATCGGAGGGCCGTGCGGGCGGAGGGTACACTACGGCCACGTGCATGCGGCCGGCCCCCGTGCCGTGACGGGCGGTGTCTGCGCCCGCGGGCGGCACCGCCGGGCCCCGGCTCGCACCGACGCGGGCCGCAACCCCCTGGACGCTTGGAGGCTTCCATGGACTTCGACCTGATCGTGATCGGCTCCGGCCCTGGCGGGTACCACGCCGCGTTGCGCGCGGCGCAGCTCGGCTTGAAGGTCGCCTGCGTCGAGAAGGACGCCGTGGGCGGCGTCTGCCTCAACATCGGGTGCATCCCCACGAAGGCGCTGTTGCACGTGGCCTCGGAGCTGCGCGGGGCGGAGGAGGCTCGCGCCTTCGGGGTCACCTTCTCGAAGCCCAAGATCGACCTGAGCGCCATGACCGGCTGGAAGGACGGCGTCGTCAAGAAGATGACGAACGGCGTCTCCATGTTGTTCAAGGGGAACAAGATCACGCTCGTGAAGGGCGAGGCGCGCTTCACGGACCCGCACACCATCGACGCGGGCGGCAAGCGTTACCGCGCGGAGCGGTTCATCGTGGCGACGGGCTCCCGCCCGATCCAGATTCCCGGCTTCGAGTTCGACGGCCAGCGCATCGTCGACTCCACCGGCGCGTTGAACGTAGGCGATTCCGTCCCGAAGCGCTTCCTCGCCATCGGAGGCAGTGCCATCGGGTTGGAGTTCGCGGACGTCTACAGCTCGCTCGGCTCGAAGGTCACCGTCGTCGAGATGATGGACAGGATCGTGCCGCTCGGGGACGCCGACGCGTCGAAGGAGCTGCGCAAGGCCCTGGAGAAGCGCGGCATCGAGATCCGTACCTCGGCCAAGGCGCTCGGCCAGAAGGCGACCTCCAAGGGGACCGAGGTCGAGATCGAGGCATCCGACTCGAGCAAGGAGACGCTCACCTTCGACCGCATCCTCGTGGCGGTCGGCCGCCGGCCGAACGGCGCCGGACTCGGCCTGGAAGAGGTGGGCGTCGAGGTCGACGGCCGCGGCTACGTGCAGGTCGTCAACGACCACATGCAGACGGCGGTCGACCACATCTACGCCATCGGAGATGTCGCGCGGCCGCCGCTGCTCGCCCACAAGGCCATGAAGGAGGGTCTCGCGGCCGCGGAGCACTGCGCCGGGAAGCCCACCGCGTACGACACCGTGGTGCCCAGCGTGATCTACACCGATCCGGAGCTCGCGAGCGTCGGCATGACCGAGCAGGAGGCGAAGGACGCCGGCTACAGCGTGCGCATCGGCCGGTTCCCCCTGTCGGCCTCCGGCCGGGCCGCCAGCCTCGGCGTCGAGCACGGCATGGTCAAGCTGGTGGCGGACGAAGCGACGGACCTGCTGCTCGGTTTCCACATGGTGGGCCCCGGAGCGGGCGACATCGTCTCGGAGGCCGCCCTCGCCATCGAGATGGGGGCCACGCTGGAGGACATCGCGCTCACGCAGCACGCGCACCCGACCATCGCCGAGGCCGTCATGGAGGCCGCCGAGAACGCCCATGGCGAGGCCATCCACATCGCCAACCGGCGCCGCTGAGCCCCGCTCGGCGCGCGTGCGTGGGCCGGTCGCTCGAGCTCAGGTCGTGTAGTCGGCGTTGATGCGCACGTACTCGGCGCTGAGATCGCAGCCCCAGGCCTCGCCGCGGTGGTCGCCGGCGGCGAGATCGATGTCGATCCGCACCTCGTCGGCGTTCATCCTCGCCGACAGGGCCGCGGGATCGAACGGTTGCGGCTGGGATCGGTAGACGATCTGGTCCTGCAGGCGGATGGTGAGATTGGCGAGGTCGCACACCGCGCCCGAGCGCCCGACGGCGCTCAGGACGCGCCCCCAGTTGGGGTCGCAGCCGTGCACCGCCGTCTTCACGAGCGGGCTGCCGGCGACGGTGCGCGCCGCCGCCCGCGCCTCCTCCGGCGAGCGCGCGCCCGTCACCCGCACGCTCAGCAGGCGCGTCGCCCCCTCGCCGTCTTGCGCGATCTTCTGGGCGAGCTTGCGGCACACAGTCTCCAGTGCCTCGATGAACTCCGCGCGTTCGGCACCGGTCTGCCTCGACGAGAACAGCAGCGCCATGTCGTTCGTCGACGTGTCGCCGTCGACCGTGACCTGGTTGAAGGTGCGGCCCACGATGTCCGGCCAGGCCTCGCGCAGCTCGTCTTGCGTGAACGACGCGTCGGTGAGCACGAACGCCAGCATGGTGGCCATGTCCGGGTGGATCATGCCGGACCCCTTGGCGATGCCGAGGATGCGCGCGCCGCCCTGGAGCGTGACCGCCACCTGCTTCGGCCTCACGTCGGTCGTGAGGATGGCGTCGGCGAAGCTCCCGCTGTCGCCGCCCAACTCGTTGACCAGGCGCGGGATGGCCGCGCTCACGCGGGCGACGTCGAACGGCCGGCCGATGACGCCGGTGCTCGCCGTCAGCATGTCCTGCACGCGCCCCAGGGCGAGGCCCGCGGCGGCGGCGCCCGCGAAGTCCTCGTTGTCCCACGTTCCGCGCTCGCCGTTGGCGCAGTTGGCGTTGCCGCTGTTGACGACGAGGCCGCGCACCGGCCCGCCGCTCGTGAAGCGCGAGCGGTTGCGCGACACGCACGGCGCCTTCACCAGGTTCGTCGTGCTCGTCAGCGCCCACGCCAGCGGGTACGGCGAGTAGATCAGGCCCAGGTCGGGCTTGCCGGACGGCTTGAGGCCGGCGGTGACGCCGGCGATCTCGAATCCGATCGGTACCTTCACGGCCACATCCCCCCGAGGTTGAGGCCCGCGGTCTCGTCGAAACCGAAGGCCGCGTTGAAACCCTGCACGGCCTGTCCGGCCGCCCCCTTGCCGAGGTTGTCGATGGCGCAGAACACGGCGGCCGTGCGGGTCCGCGCGTCGAACCTGGCGCTGAGCACCGCGCGGTCGCTGCCCGCGACGGCCTTCGTCTGCGGCAGGTCGCGTTGCACGACGATCATCGGGTCGTCGCGGTAGAAGTCTTCGAGGAGGCCGAGGAGCGCGTCGTCGTCCAGGCGCCGGCCTTCGTCGACCTGGCTCGTGCAGGTCGCCAGGATGCCGCGCGACATCGGCACCAGGTGCGGATAGAAGCTGACGGAGGCCGGCGAGAACGGCGCGTGCGTCGAGAGCCGCTTGCCGCGTTCGCGGGCGCGGCCGACGGTCGCCTCGATCTCGGCCGTGTGACGGTGGGTACCGGCCACCTTGTAGGGCCGGGCGTTCTCGTTGACCTCGGTGTAGTGGAGGCCCTGGCTGGGCGCGCGCCCGGCGCCCGAGACGCCCGCGAGGACCGTCGCGACCGAGACGGGGCCGAGGAGCTCCGCGGCCGCCAGGGGCGCCAGCGCCAGGCTGGCGGCGGTGGCGTTGCAGCCCGGGCTGGCGACGAGGCGGCAGCCCGAGAGGTCCTCACGATGGAGCTCCACGAGGCCGTAGCGCGCCTGGCCGTAGAGCTCGGGGTGCGGGTGCTCGAGCCCGTACCAGGTCCGGTAGCTGTCGGGGGGCAGCCTGAAATCGGCCGACAGATCGACCACCGCCACACCGGCGTCGAGAGCCTGCTTGACGAGCGGCGCGGTCGACCCGTGCGGCGTCGCGCAGAACACCACGTCCACGCCGCCGAGCACGTCCTCCGTGTCGCCGAACCGGAGCCCCGGGAACATCCCCACGAACTGCGGCCAGCACGTCTCCACGCTCTCGCCGAGGTACTGCCGCGAGCCGATGGCCGTCAACGCGACGGCCGGATGCCGTGCGAGGCGCTCGATCAGCCCCGCTCCTCCGTACCCGCTCGCGCCGAGGATCCCCGCGCGCAGGGGCGCGCGCGTCCCGCCGGACGGCGGGCTGCCGCCGAGGAGGGATGGGCTGCCGCCGTGTGTTGGTGGTCTCCCGCCGCCTTGGAGTGGGCTCCCGCCGCCTTGTGGTGGGCTCACGCCGCCTTGTGGTGGGCTCACGCCGCGCCTCCGCTCCCCTCGCCCAGGAGCTGGCACAGCACGGCCTTGTGGGCATGCAGCCGGTTCTCCGCCTGGTCGAAGACCACGCTGCGTGGGTGGTAGACCGACGCCTCGACGCACTCCTCGCCGTAGTGGGCCGGCAGATCGTGCATGAACACGCCGCCCTCGGCCAGGTCGTCGAACCACTCGGGGGTGATCGTGTAGCCCCGGAACGCTGCCCTGCGGCGCTCGGTGTCCTCCTCCATCCCCATCGAGATCCACACGTCGGTGTACAGCGCCTGCGCGCCACGAGCGGCGTCGCGCGGATCGCGGCTGATGGCGATCGAGGCCCCCTTGCTGCGGGCGGCCGCGAGCGTGTCGGGGTCCGGATCGAAGCCCTCGGGGCAGGCGATGGTCAGCTCCACGCCGGCCTTGGCCGCGGCATTGATGTGCGAGTTGCAGACGTTGTTGCCGTCCCCCACGAAGGTGAGCCGGAGGCCGCGGAGGTCGCCGAAGGTCTCGCGCAGGGTGAGGTAGTCGGCGAGCAGCTGGCAAGGGTGCACCAGATCCGACAGGCCGTTGATGACGGGAACGCGGGCGTGGCCGGCGAGGTCCGTGAGCGTGCCGTGGCCGTAGGTGCGCGCCATGATGCCGTCGACCCACCGATCGAGATTGTGAGCGACGTCGCGGATGGTCTCGCGCACGCCCCAGCCGATGTAGTTCTGGCTCAAGAGGACGGAGTGGCCGCCGAGCTGCGACATGGCGATGTCGAAGGTGGAGCGGGTTCGCAGCGATTGCTTCTCGAAGATCATGGCGATCGTCTTGTGCTCGAGGAGCGGCGGACGCACGCCGGCCTTCCAGCCGCGCTTGAGTTGCAGGGCGCTGTCCAGCACCCCGTCGAACTCTTCGTCGGTCAGCTCCGCCAGCGACAGCAGGTCTCGACCCTGGAGGCTGGGCACGCGTACGACGTCCATGGATGCACCTCTTTCGCGCGCGGCGTTCACGCGTCGTTTCGTACGGGCCGCGATCGCGGCACCGCGGGCAGCCGGCCCGGCGGGCACCGGTCCGCGGGGGCAGGGGAGGCACGCGAGGGCCCGCCCCGGCGGCGCACAATGTCCACGACTGTACCACGCGCCGGCGCGCCCGTCGGGGGCTCCGTGCCGTCCTGCGCGTGACTGCGGGGGTTGACGCGGGTGCGGTCGGGGGCGCGAGGAGTCCCGCGCTCAGCCGCCCACGAGGCCCAGGTACCAGGCCACGATGCCGTGGCCGAAGAGCAGCGCGAGGAGCCCACCGACGAGGAGGGCGGGACCGAAGGGGATGACGCGGTCGCCGCCGGCGAGGCGCACGGTGATGCCCGCAACGGCGCCGAGCGTCACGGCGAGGAACAGGCCCACGAGGAGGTTCTCCCAACCCAGGAGGGCGCCGAGCACGGCCGCGAGCTTGACGTCACCGAACCCCATCGCCACCGGCTCGCCGTCGTCTTCCTCGGTGATGCCGCTGGGCACGCTCTGCGGGCTGCCCTGCACGACGGCGGTTCCGGAACCGTGAGCGGCCGCACCGGCCGGCACCGCTGCGGTCGCGACGGCGGCACCGCGCAGCAGGTCGTGCAGCCACCAGTAGGTGGCACCTACCACGGCCCAGGCCCCGGCCGCGAGGACGCTGCCGGCGAGCGCGTCCGCGCTCGGCACCGTGAAGCTGGTGGCCGACAACACGAGCGCGACGGCCCACAGCGCATAGGTCGGGCCCTCGGGGAGCCGCACGACGCGGCGCGTCAACAGGTTCACGACGACGCTCACGGCGCCCACCGCAAGGCCGACCCGCCAACCGCCGAGGGCGCCCGCCACCGCGGCGAGGTTCACCTGGTCGAGGCTGAGCGGCCACAAACGCTCCCGGGTGTCGGCGAAGCGCCTCAGCACCAACGCCCCGAGGCGGTTGATCAGGGCGAGCGTGCCGGCCCCCGCGGCAGCGCCGACGAGCGCGGCAACGGGGCCGGGGAGCCCGGATCCGGCCGCGTACAGCAGGCTTCCCGCCAGCGCGACCGCCAGCGCGGGTAGCGTGAGCGCGTCGGGCAGCTCGAAGGTCGCGAGGTCGATGACGCCGGCCATGACCAGGGCGGCCCACACCGCCAGCAACGGGATCACCGTGGCGCCGAACGCGAGGGGTGGGTAGCGCAGCGCCAGCAGCACGAAGAGGCCGGCCATGAGGGCCTCGACCAGCGGGTAGCGCCACGAGATGGCGGCCCCGCACCCCCGGCAGCGGCCGCGCTGCGCCAGGAACGACAGCACGGGTACCAGCTCGAGCGGGCCGAGCCGACGGTCGCAATGGGGGCAGTGGCTCCCGGGGAACACGATGGACTCGTGGCGCGGCATGCGGTACGCCACCACGTTGCCGAAGCTCCCCACCAGCGCACCGAGGATGCCGGCGAGGGTGGCGACGAGTGCGGTCACGAGCGCACGCCGGCGCGCGCGAGCGGCAGCGCCGCGCGCCGCGCGGGGAGGCCGCGACGGCCGTCGCAGCGCGCGGCGGGGCCGTGGTGACCGGCGTGCGTGATCGGCGAGAGGTGGGAAGGGGCAGGGGGTCTGGACACGTGGGGCCAACCTGCGGCCCGCGGCGGGCCCGAGCGCCCGATGCAGGGCTGGGTTCTCATCATGCCGGTGTTACACTACCCCCTGCTATGAAGAGACTCACCATCTTCGGGTTGGCCGTTCTGGCTGTCGTGGCCGTTGCCGCGGCCCAGCTCAGCGCCCAGGACCAGACCGCCCGTATCGCCTTCGTCGACTCGCAGGCCGCGATCAACGCGCATCCGGCCGGACAGAAGGCCGCCGACCTCAAGCAGCAGGCGCAGAGCGACATCGGCGACGTGCGCACGAAGCTCGACGACCTTGCCGCCAAGGCGCGCGGTGGCCAGACGCTCACGCCGGCCGAGAGCGAACGCTACCAGACGCTGCTCAGCACCCTCGATGCGCTGCAGAAGCGCTACCAGAAGGACATCACCGACGCGGCGCAGCCCGCCGTCGACGCCGTCGACGCGGCCATCCAGCAGCTCGCGAAGGACAACGGCTACACCATCGTGATGGACAGCCGGGTCGCCGGGGCGGGCGGAACCAACCTCGTCGTCTACGCCGATCCGACGCTCGACATCACGCCGAAGGTCATCGATCTCGTCAAGCAGGCCGGCGCTTCCGGTGGGGGCGATGGGGCCGGCGCCGGCAACGGCGGGGGCAACGGCAACGGGGGCAACACCGGCCCGTGAGCCGGGGCCCGTGAGCGCGGCCCGGAGTCCGGAGCCCGTGAGCGCGGCCCGCAAGTCGGGGCCCGCAATCCGGTAGGGCCGTCACCAACAGCCGAAGCAACGATACGGGGCCGCCGCGCGCGGCCCCTTCCATCAGGCCCGCGCGGCCTCCGGGTCAGCCCGGCTCGCGTGGTTCGTGGTGGTGTGGTTCGGGGTCGTCTCGTTCGGGCTCGGGTGGATCCGGGTCGTCTCGTTCGTGGTGGTGTGGTTCGTGGTCGTCTCGTTCGGGCTCGTGTGGTTCGGGGTCGAGCCGTTCCCGATCGCTGGGTTCGGGGTTGCGGCCCTCGGGGTCGGCGGAGCCGAGGCTCGTCGGCCCGCGGCCCTCGGCGGGCCCGCCGGCCGTGTGCCCGCCCGTTGCGCGCCCGCCGGTTGCGCGCCCGCCCGCCGAGCGCCCGCCGGCCGCATGCCCGCCGGCCGTGTGCCCCCGCGTTGCGCGCCCGCCTGTCGGATCGCCTCCGGCAGGGTCCGCCTGCGCCGCCGACGCAGCGTCCCAGCCCAGCTCCAGCAGGGCGCGGCGGTCCTCCTCGTCGAGGGGCGCCCGGTGCAGCAGGTCGGGGCGGCGCGCCAGCGTCCGGGCGAGCGCCTGGCGCCGGCGCCACGTTCGGACGCGCTGGTGGTGCCCGGACAGCAGCACGTCCGGCACCTCTTCGCCGCGGAACGACGACGGGCGGGTGTACTCCGGGTAGTCCAGCAGCCCGGTGGTGAACGAGTCCTGGGCGTGGCTGTCGGCGTCGCCCAGGACGCCGGGCAGGAGCCGTGCCACGGCCTCGACGAGGCACAGCGCCGGCAGCTCGCCGCCCATGAGCACGAAGTCGCCGATCGACACCTCGCGCGTCGCCAGGGCCTCCGCGCGCGCGTCGAACCCTTCGTATCGCCCGGACAGCAGCACCACGTGCGCGAGGCCGGCGAAGTGCTCGACGAGCGGCTGTCGCAGGGGTTCGCCCCCTGGTGAGAGAAGCACCACCTCGTCGGGCGGTGGCGCGTCCTTCGCCGCCTCGTCGACGGCCGCGGCGGCGACGTCGACCCGCAGGATCATCCCCGCGCCGCCTCCATAGGGCGCGTCGTCTACGCGCCCCGTGCGGTTGCCCGCGAAGCGGCGGAGATCGCGAACGACGACTTCGAGCACGCGCCGCTCCAGCGCTCGGCCGAGCAGGGCCTCGCCCAGGTAGGGCTCGATGAGGCCCGGGAACAGCGTGTAGAGGGTGAACCGCACCGCGCGCCCCGGCCCTACGCGGGCTCGAGCAGGCCGTCGGGCGCGTCCACCAGCTCGACGTGGTCGCCGGCGGGACGGACGTACGGTGCGCCGAGCGGGAGCAGCACCTCCCCGCGAGCGGTGCGCACGCGGAGCAGCTCGTTGACGCCGCCGAGGACGACCTCGACGACGCGCCCCACCTCGGCGCCGCCTTGCCGCACCGGTGCGCCCGTCAGCGACGCGAGCGGAGGTGGCGGCACGGCCGCAGCCGGCGCGTAGACGAGGGCGTTCACCAGGCGCTCGGCCTGATCGCGGTCGCGCACCCCTTCGAGGTACAGCACCGGCGTGGCGCCCGAGCGGCCGATCGCGCGCACGGCGGCCACGCCGTGACCCTCGATGAAGAGCGTTCCGAGCGCTTCGAGCACGGCGCTGTCCAGCGGCGGCTCGGCCCTGAGGCGGAGTCCGCCGTCGAGCTGGAACGGCCGACCGAGGCGGCCGACACGCACGTGTCCTTCGGGTGGGGTGGTGGCTGTCGGGTCTCCCGGCACCGTGACCCGCGGGGACGCATCCCCGCGCAGCTCAGTCGATGAGCTGCACCTCCACGCGCTGACGGCCGTCCGCCGCTGCGCGCGCCAGGGTCCGAACCGAGTTGATGATGCGCCCGCCGCGACCGATCACACGACCGGCGTCGTCGGGAGCGCAGCGGATCTCGATGCGCAGGCCGCGGTCGCCGCGCTGCGCGGTGACCTGGAGCTGATCGGGTTCGGCGACCAGGTTCTGCACGATGAACGTGACGAGCTCGAGCGGCACGGCGCGGTCGCGGTCAGGCCTGGGCCTGAGCCTCCGCGCGCTTGACGAAGGGTGCGCGCTTCTTGGCCTGCACCTCGGGCACGTCGATACCGGCCTTCTGGAACAGGCGCACGACGGTATCCGTCGGCTGGGCGCCCTGCTCGAGCCAGTGGGAGGCGCGCTCCGCGTCGAGCCGGAGCGGCTCGGGCGTGGTGGCACGGGGATCGTACGTGCCGAGCTGCTCGATGTAGTCGGCGCTGCGCTTCTTGCGCGAGTCCACCACCACCACGCGGTAGTGAGGATTGCGCTTGGAGCCCATGCGCGTCAGGCGGATCTTGACCATCTTTCCTCCGTCGTCGCGGGCGCCGCGGCCCGCGGAGATGACCGGCGAGCGTCGCGCGCCGAGCGCGCACGACGGCCCATCGAAACTCCTGAGTGTACACGCCCGCGGCCGGATCGCGCAAAGGAGGCGAAGGGGCCGGCGAGGGCGTCGACGCTCACAGCCCCCGGCGCGCCCCGCGGCCCGGCGGGCGCTTCCCCATGCGCTTCATCATCTTGCGCATCTCCTCGTAGTTGCGCATCAAGCGGTTGACGTCCTGCACCGTCGTGCCCGACCCTCGCGCGATGCGCTTGCGGCGGCTGGCGTTGAGGACCCGCGGCTTGCGGCGCTCGTGCTCCGTCATCGAGGAGATGATGGCCTCCACACGCAGGATCTCGCGCTCGTCGATCTCCGTGCCGGCGGGCATGAGCTTGTTGGCCCCAGGGATCATGCTGAGGACGTCGGTGAACGACCCCATCTGCTTGATGCGGCGCATCTGGGTGAGCATGTCCTGGAGCGAGAAATCCGCCAGGCTCTTGATCTCGTTCTCGTCGTCGTCGCCCTCGAGAGCCTTCGCCTTCTCGATGAGGGTGAGAACGTCCCCCATGCCCAGGATGCGGCCCGCGACGCGGTCGGGGTGGAAGGGCTCGAGCCCGTCGATCTTCTCGCTCATCCCCGCGAAGAAGATGGGCTTGCCGGTGACGTGCTTGGCGGACAGGGCGGCGCCGCCGCGCGCGTCGCCGTCGAGCTTCGTCATGATCAACCCGGTGACTCCGACGCGTTCGTCGAAGCTGTTGGCCACGGGCAGCGACTGCTGCCCAGTCATCGCGTCGACCACCAGGATGCGCTCGCTCGGGCCGAGCGCGTCGCGGAACTCGACGAGCTGTTCCATCAGCGCTTCGTCGATCTGCAGGCGGCCGGCGGTGTCGAGGATGACCAGGTCGCGGAAGTCCTTCTGCAGGTGCGCCTCGAGGCGTCGCGCGGCGGCGCTGGGTTTCTCGTCGTCGAGCAGCTCGAACACCGGCACGCCGATCTGCTTGCCCAGGACCTTGAGCTGCTCTCGCGCCGCGGGACGCTGGGTGTCGGCCGCCACCAATAGCGGTCGGCGGCCCTGGCCCTTGTACTTGTAGGCGAGCTTCCCGGCGGTGGTCGTCTTGCCGGCGCCCTGCAGGCCCATGAGCATCCAGACGTTGCGGTCGCTGCGCAGCGTGGGTTGCACGGCCTTGCCGCCGAGCACCTCCACGAGCTCGTCATGCACGATCGACACGACGCGCTGGTCGGGATTCAGGGACATGAGCGTCTCGGATCCGACGGCCTTCTCCTGCACGCGCTTGGTGAAGTCGCGCGCCACCTCGAGGTTGACGTCGGCCTCCAGCAGCGCCACGCGGACCTCGCGCAGGGCCGCCTTCACGTCGGCCTCGCTGAGGCGCCCGCGGCCGCGCAGGCCGTCGAACACGCCCTGTAGTCGATCTCCCAGGCTCTGGAACATGGTGCCTCTCCGTCACTCGCCGGCGTGCGCTGCGGCCGGGAGGGTGCGCGCGTCGTCCGCCCGCGCGCCGTCCGCCGGGTGCGGAGGGCGCGCCGCGCCTGCGTGGGGCTGGGAGCGTGGCGGGCGGTTCGTGCGAACCGCCGCGGTCGGGCGCGTCGCCGGCCCCGCCGGTGGCGGTCGAGGTTCAGCCTACGTGAGCCCGGCGGAGCGGTCAAGGCGGCGCGCTGCACGCCCAGGGCGGCGCTCCGTGCGGCCGGAGCGTCCCTGCTGAGGCGGCCCCGCCGGTGGTACACTCGGGTCCATGACGTGCCGTCTTCGCGTACCCCGCGGGCTCCGTGCCGCGCTTCCGCTCCTGCTCGCGGCGGCCCTGTGCGCGGCGCCCGCGGCCCGCGCTCAGCTCCTCGCGGACGTGATGACGGCGACCGCCGTCGCGGCACAGTTCGACCCCGCCGTGCACTTCCCGCGGGGAACGGTGCGCGCCGTCGGCGACGGTACTCAGCCGCTCATCGACCGTGTGCCGGACCGGGAGCGCTGGACCGACTGGGAGGCGTACGCCGCCACGGGCGTGGCGCGTGGCCTGCAGGCCGGCTTCCTCCACGACATCGCGACCGGCTTCGCGGTCGCCGGGTACTTCCAGGCCGAACAGAGCGCGTTGACCGTGGGCAACGAGGTGCGCACGCGCTACGTCTTCGAGGGGGACAGCGGCGAGCGCCTGCTGTTCGTGATCGCCACGCCGTCCGAGGTGGTATGGCTCACCGCCCGCTCTCGCTGACGGCGCCCGCGAACGCGCCCGGCACGACGGCGGGCGCCCGGCTACGGACGCGGGCCGCGGCGCTGCTGCTGACGCTGTTGGCTCTCATCGGGTCCGCCTGGGCGCAACGACCGCAGCAGGCCGACGCGCTGCTGCAGCAGGCGCGCGAGGCCGAGGCGTCGGCGCGCTCCTCACCCATCCAGCGCACGCCCGACCAGGCCGACTGGCGGCGCGCGATCGAGCTCGGGGGCCAGGCGCTGTCGCTGGCGCCGCACGACCTCGAGCTCGAGCGCTTCATGGCCCGCACCTACAGCTACGTCAAGTGGTACGCCCGGGCCTACACGGCCTGGTTGGCCTACCTCGCAGACGGGGGCGAGCTCTCCGCCGACGCGCCCCACCCCGAGGGCGAGCAGGGCGACCCCGAGATGTTCGCGGAGGCCGGCACGCAGCTCGGTTTCGCCCGCTACCAGGCGGGCGACGCCGAGGGCGCCCTGCGCTACTACGGCAAGGTGCACGACCTCCTGCCCGACGACGCGGAAGCGCTGCGCTGGCTGGGTCGCATCCACTTCGAGCAGGGGGAGGCCGACCAGGCCCTGCCGTTCTGGCAACGCCTGGTCGAGCTCCAGCCGGACGACGCGGGCGCCAAGTACTACCTCGAGCGCACCAAGCAGCGCCTGGCGGTCGGCGCGGAGGCGAGCGACCTGTACCAGAAGGGGATCGGCTCCTACGAGGCGGGCGACCTGCAGGCCGCCCAAGGGCAGTTCGAGGCCGCGCTGAAGGCCAACGCGGACTTCACGGACGCCGCCGTCTGGGCCGGCCGCACCAGCCTCGAGCTCGGCCAGCCTCGCAAGGCGCAGGGGTACTGGCGGCAGGTCACGCTGGCGCGGCCCGACGATGGCCGGGCGCGCTACTTCCTGGAGGTCGCCACCACCGAGGTCACCTGGGGCGTCGATGCCGGCAAGGCGTACTACGACGGGCAGGCGAAGTATCAGGCCGGAGATGTCGAGGGCGCGAGGGCCGACTTCGCGAAGGCGCTGGCGGCCAACCCGGCGTTCGTCGACGCCTGGGTGTGGGCCGCGCGCACCAGTCAGGAGAGCGGCCACTTCGCCGACGCCATCCTCTACTGGCAGGGGGTCGTGCAACGCTCGCCCGACGACAGCCGCGCCAGCTACTTCCTGCAGCAGGCCAAGACCCAGCTCGACTACGGACCCGAGGCCGGCGCGGCGTTCATCGCCGGCGTCGAGAAATACCAGGCCGGGCAGTTCGACGAGGCCGAGACCGACCTGAAGAAGGCGGTGGCCGACAACCCGAGCTTCCCCGAGGCGTGGGGGACGCTCGGGCGCATGTACTTCCAGCAGGCGCGCTACCACGAGGCGGCGGACGCCTTCCAGCGCGCGCTCGAGCTCCGACCCGCCAACGACGATTACGCCTTCTTCGCCAAGGAAGCCACGCGTCTGGCCGGTCCCTGAGCCGACCTCCACGCCAGGGAGCCCATCATGAAGCAGTACGAACGACGGACCGACGAACGAGGCCAGCCGTACCTCGCTACCGACCTCGAGGGCTTGCTGCTCACGCGCTTGCCGCTGCTCAACAAGAGCACCGCGTTCACCCCCGAGGAGCGCCACGCCTTCGGCCTGGAGGGGCTGTTCCCCCCCACGTCTCGACCCTCGACGAGCAGGTGCAGCGCGCCCACGCCAACTTCGAGCGCTTCGTCACCAATCTCGACAAGCACATCTACCTACGGGTGCTGCAGGATCGCAACGAGGTGCTGTTCTACGCCCTGCTCGAGCGCCACCTCGAACAGATGCTGCCCATCATCTACACGCCCACCGTCGCCGAGGCCGTCCAGAAGTTCAGCCTCATCTACCGCTGGCCGCGCGGCCTGGTGGTGAGCACCCAGAACATCGACCGCGTCGACGAGGTGCTCGCCAACACCCCCGTCCCGGACGTCCGGATGGTGGTCGCCACCGACTCCGAGGGGATCCTCGGCATCGGCGACCAGGGGTACGGCGGCATGGCGATCTGCATCGGGAAGCTGTCGCTGTACACGGCGGCGGCGGGGATCGACCCTGCAACGACCCTGCCCATCGAGCTGGACGTCGGGACCAACCGTCAGGACCTGCTCGACGACCCGCTGTACCTGGGGGTGCGTCACGAGCGGCTGGTGGGCCAGGCCTACGACGACTTCGTGGAGCGCTTCGTCAACGCCTTCCAGAAGCGTTTCCCCGGGGCCCTGTTGCAGTGGGAGGACTTCAGCAAGCAGAAGGCGTTCACGGTCCTGGAGCGCTACCAGGACGCCCTGCCGTCGTTCAACGACGATGTCCAGGGCACGGGCGCCGTGGTGTTCGCGGGGCTGCTGGCCGCCGCGCGCAAGACGCGCCGCCCGGTCACCGACGAGGTCTTCGCGGTGCATGGGGCGGGGGCGGGCGGCATCGGCGTCGCGCGCGCCATCCGCGACGGACTCGTGCGGCAGGGGCTGAGCGAGGAGGACGCGGGCGCACGCGTGTTCGTGGTGGACTCGCGTGGGCTGGTGCTGCGCGACCGGGCGGGACTCGATGCCTACAAGGCCGACCTGGCCCAGCGCCCCGAGCGGATCGCGGGTTGGCAGGTGGCGGGCGACGCTCCGACGCTGCTGGAGACGGTGCGACAGGGCGGCGTCACGGCGCTCATCGGGCTCTCGGGGCAGCGGGGGGCCTTCGACTACGACATCGTCGCCGCCGTCGACGGCAACACCCCGACGCCCATCGTGTTCCCCCTGTCGAACCCGACCGCCAACAGCGAGGCCGTCCCCGAGGACATCTACCAGTGGACGCAGGGGCGGGCCATCGTCGCGACCGGCAGCCCGTTCCCGGACGTGACCTGGAACGGCGTGCGCCACAGCGTGGGGCAGGGCAACAACGCGTTCATCTTCCCGGGTCTCGGTCTCGGCATCCTGGTGTCGCGGGCGCGGAGAGTCACGCCGGGCATGCTGAGCGCCGCCGCCGAGGCCCTGGCCGAGTACACCGACCCCGGGCGCATCGAGCAGGGCGCCGTGTACCCGCGGGTGTCGATCATGCGGCGCGTGAGCCGGCACGTGGCGACGGCGGTGGCGCGGCAGGCGCTCGCCGACGGCGTGGCGGCGGCCGAGGCCCTGGGCGAGGGTGACGTGGGCGACGCGGTCGCGGCGGCCATGTGGGAGCCGCGCTACCTGCCGATCCGCCGGGCCTGAGGAGCACGACGCTCGTGCGCACCGTGGTGCTGCGGGTCGTGGCCCTGGCGCTGCTCCTGCTGCTGGCGCTGGTCGCGGTGATCACGGTGCGTACGGTGCGCAGCCTGCCCGATACCGTCGTCTACTTCGTGAGCAGCGGCCCGACGAGCTTCACGCTCGAGCCGGCCTACCGGCGGGCGGGGCGCGGGGGGGCCGAGGCGCGGGCGGAGCGTCAGATCGCGGCGCTGGCGCAGGGCCCGACCCCGGACGAGGCCGGTCGCGGGCTCGACACGGCGGTCCCGCCCGACGTGCGCGTGCGCTCGGCACGTCTGCGGGGCTCCACCCTCGCCCTCGACCTCAACGCCGCCTTCGAGCGCGGAGGGGGCTCGGCCGCGATGGCGGCGCGGCTGAACCAGCTCTTCTACACCCTCACGCAGCCCTCCGACGTGGACGCCGTTTCCCTCCGCATCGAAGGGGAGCCGGTGACGGTGTTCGGTGGCGAGGGCTTGATGATCGACAATCCGTGGCGCCGCGCGGACCACGCGGCCCTGCCGACCTGGTGAGGCGGGCCGGACGCACCGCGCGGGCGTACCGGCGTCTCCGTACGGAGATACCGGCGACAAAGGTACGGAGATTTACATCGGGCCGGTAGTCGCGTTGCGTACCCTCGGGGTATGTTCGTTGGCCGCGGCCGTGTTCTCCGCTACGCCCTCCCGCTCGTCGTCACCCTCCTGCTCGCCCCCTTCGCGGCCGTCGCGCACGCGCAGGCGGGCGCGGACCTGTGGAGCTCGCCGAGCGGCAGGCAGCGCGTGTTCCAGGCCGTGGTCGATGTCTTCGAGCAGCACTACTGGGACCCCGCCAAGGTGGACTGGACGGACTGGGCGTCGCGCTACCGCGACGCCGTGCTGTCGGCCGACTCGCGGAGCGCCTTCGACGGCGCCTTCCGCCGCATGGTGGCCGACATCCACGACGACCACTCCAACTGGCTCGGCCCGAGCGGGGGCGGCAACGGGGCCGGTGCACGCCAGGCGGGCCTCGGGATGGTCACGACGTTCGCACCCGGCGCCGGGCTCGTGATCGACCGGGTCTTGGCGACCTCGCCGGCGGCCGCGGCCGGCCTCCACCGCGGCGACGTCATCGAGCGCATCGTGGACGCCGGCGGCGGCGACAGCGACCTGAGGTCGGTGTCCGACGGCGCGGCCCGTGCCGCCCTCGCGGCCGCGATCGGCGACGGCGACATGACGCTCGGCGTGCGGCGCGCGCACAGCGCGTTCCGGGTGGACGTGCGCGCGGTCGACCTGCCCTTCGCGGAGCTCGAGCTGGAGCCCTCCGGCTACATGCTGGACGCCGCCACCGGGTACATCTTCATCCCCAGCTTCACCCGCGGCGACACCGCCGCGCACGTCCATGCGCTCCTGCGGGACCTGCAGGAGAAGGGTGCGCGCTCGCTCGTCCTCGATCTGCGGGGCAACCGCGGCGGAAGCCTCAACCAGCTCGGCCTGGTGCTCGGTGCCTTCCTGCGCGGTACGTGGGCCAAGGCGGTCAGCCGCGGCGAGGTGGTCTGGGATGCGACGTACAGCGTCCAGAACGGTGTCGGTGTGAGCACCCTCGTGCGCACCGGCGGCGGCACGGCCGGAGTGGCACGGCTGGACGCACCGACCAGCTTCGATGGGCACGTGGTGGTGCTGGTGGACCACCGCAACAGCTCCGCGGGTGAGATCGCTGCGCTGGCCCTGGCTCACCTGGGACGAGCGCAGGTGGTGGGCGAGGCCACGAGCGGCAACGTCGAGGCGGTACGCGGCTTCGATCTACCCGACGGCAGCGTCGTGATGGTGGCGGTCGCGAACATGGAGGCACCGGACGGAGCCTCCTTCGACGGCGGCGTGCAACCGTCCGTGATCGCGAGCGCCAGCATGGTCGGGCTCGCGCGCGGATACGACGAGCCGGTGGCGGCCGCCCAGGCTCTCCTGCAGGGCCTCCCATTCCAACCCGGCCGCGTGTTCTGAGCCGCCTGCGGCGCGGCGCGGCGGGCTCCCGTTCGCGTACGCCGCGCCACGCCGACACGCACCCTCGCCCGTACCTCCGCCCCGTACCTCCGCTAGGTATTCTCATTCCGGGTGCGTGGTAGACTTCCTCTGCCTTGCGGCCCGGAGAAGCCCGGCCGGGCACGTGCCGGATGCGCATAGCGACGCCCGCCCGGCGTCGAAGTCGGGCGCGTCGGAGCAGGGCGCGAAGACCGCTCGGAAGACCGCGCGACGTGACGGATGGCGTGGTTGGTCGAGGTGGTTGGTGCGCCCGACAGGATTCGAACCTGTGACCTTTCGCTCCGGAGGCGAACGCTCTATCCGGCTGAGCTACGGGCGCACGAAATCAACGATGAAAGCTATCAAGGCTTTGGGAGGAAGTCAAGGGAATGAAGTTCACCCGCCGCACCAACACCATAATCCTATGGGTCATCTCGATCGGTCTGCTGCTCGGGATGATCATCACGTTCACGCCGACGCTCGGGCGTCTGGGCGGGCAGCGCGCGCCGACCGCCGTCAACGGTCAGGCCGAGCTGGTCGTGAACGGCGCCACCATCTACGAGTCCGACGTCTCCAGGGCGCGCCAGAACCCGCTGTTCACCACCGTCACCGAAGGGCAGGTCGGTAAGGACCTCGACCTGTTGCTCACCGACGAGTTGATCCAGCAACAGCTCCTGTCGCAGGCGTCGGCGAAGGTCAACGTCTCCAACGGAGAGGTCTCCAAGCAGGTCGACAGCTTCCGCAAGGCGCGCGGGGTCGACGGCCGCAAGAACGACCAGGCGTACCTCAACCTGATCGGCGGCGCGGGGTTCAACGACCAGACCTTCCGCGACTACCTCCGGCAACAGCTGCGCGAGAGCGCATGGCAAGACCAGCTCACCAAGGACGTGAGCGTGTCCGACGCCGAGGTGCAGGGGTGGTACGAGACCCACCCGACCGACTACCAGTCCGAGGAGCGCATCACCGCGCGTGAGATCGTCGTCGACGACGCCGACCTCGCCGCGTCCCTCCAGAAGCAGGCTGTCGGCGGGGCCGACTTCGCCCAGCTCGCGAAGGACAACTCCAAGGAGCTGGCCGATCGCGGCGGCGCGCTCGGCGCCGCCCAGGGCTCGAGCGATCCGCAACCCGTCGGCCGTCCCGCGCTTCCGACGGCCGTCGCCACGGCCGCCTTCGGCCTCCAGGGGCCGGGCATCACGGACGTAGTGAGTGCCAACGGGCGCTTCTACGTGGTGAAGGTGGAGAGCTACGAGGCGGCTGCGACCCGTCCGCTCGACGAGGTGCGCGACCAGGTCAAGGAGGACGCCCTCAACGCCAAGAAGGCGGGCGTGGTCCAGGCCAAGATCGACGACCTGCGCAAGCAGGCCGACATCAGCGTCCCCGACGGCAGCAGCCTCTCGTACGACAACCACCCGGTCGCCACGGTCGGCGACGCCACGGTCACCGCCGCCGAGCTCGACCGCGCCACCTACACCAACCCGCAGATCCAGCAGGCCCTGTCGCCCCAGAGCGCCGACCTGATCACGCAGTTCTTCAAGCCGGCAGTGCTCGGCCAGCTCATCGACACCGAGGTCGCCTACCAGGGCTCGAAGAACCTCGACGTGAGCCTCGTCGGCAGCAAGCCGATGGTGGCGCAGGCGGCGCTGAACTACGTCAGCCGCGACGCCAGCGCCACCGCCGACGAGCTCAAGGCCTACTACGACAACCACACGTCGAGCTACACCATCCCGGCAGAGGCCGTCGCCACCCGAGTCGACTTCACCGACCAGGGGCAGGCGACCGCCTTCCACGACGCGGTCGTGGGCGGCACCGCCGTCGACGCCGCCGCGAAGGCCCAGAACGGCACGGTGCAGGATCTCGGTACGGTCCAGCCGGGCCAGCTGACCACCACCCTGGACACGGCGCTGTTCAAGACGGACGCGTTCAGCGCGGTGCCCGGCGACGCGCGCCAGATCTCCGACGTTCTCGTGGTCAGCCAACCCGCCGCCGACGGCGGCGCGAACGGGGCGAACACCGGGAGCTCTGCGAACGGCACCGATGCCAGCGGCGCGGCGGCGGCGAACGCCGGCGGCGACGCCGGCACGGCCGCGCCTGCCACCACCGACACGTACGTCGTGCTGCTCGCGACGCGCACGCCGGAGCGCACGCGCTCGTTCGACGAGGTGCAGAGTCAGGTGAAGGCGGCGGTGCTGGCGCAGAAGAAGCAGGAGCTGCGCACGCAGTGGCTCGACCAGCTCAAGAAGGACATCCAGGTGAAGAACCTGCTCGCGCAGGCCGGCGGAGCCGCCGGCGGCGCGGCGGCGGGTGCGCCGGCCGATCAGGGCGCGCAGCCCGCCGACGGCGCGGCGGCCGCTCCGGGCACCGGCTCGGGTGCGGCCGGGTCCGGGAACGCCGGCTCGGGTGCGGCCGGGTCGGGTGCTGCCGGGTCGGGTGCTGCTGGGTCGGGTGCTGCTGGTTCAGGTGCGGCTGGTTCGGGTGCGGCCGGGTCCGGGAACGCCGGCTCGGGTGCGGCCGGGTCCGGGGGTGCGGGCGCCGGAGGCACGGACTCCGGCGCCGGCACCGCCGGCGGGACCAACTAGAGCAGGAGCCGGGCGCCCGCGAGGGCGCCCGAAACGTGGGTGGCGAGCCGCTCGCAGGTCGCTCGCAGGAAAGGTGGGAAGCGCATGCCCCGTGCCCTCATGAGCGTCTTCGACAAGCGCGGCCTGGTGCCGTTCGCGACGGGGTTGGTCGATCTCGGGTTCGAGCTGGTTGCGACAGGGAACACGCTCCGAGCGTTGCACGACGCCGGCCTGGCGGCCACGGCGGTGGCCGACGTCACGGGATTCCCGGAGATCCTGGACGGGCGCGTCAAGACCCTGCATCCGCGCATCCACGGCGGCCTGCTGGCCCGGCGCGATGCCGAGCACCTGGCGGAGCTGCGGCGGCACGAGATCGAGCCGATCGACCTCGTGGCCTCCAACCTCTACCCGTTCGGCGCCACCGTCGCGCGCGGCGACGCCGACGTTGCCGAAGTCATCGAGAACATCGACATCGGTGGGCCGAGCATGGTGCGGGCGGCCGCCAAGAACCACGCCGCGGTCGTGGTCGTGGTGGATCCCGACGACTACGACAGCGTCCTGAGCGCCTTGAGGGGGGGCGTTGGCCCGGAGTTGCGCCGCGAGCTCGCGCTCAAGGCCTTCGCGCACACGGCCGCGTACGACGCGGCGATCGTCGCGTGGTTCGAGCGCGACGAGGCGCTGCCGCGCCACCTCGACCTCGCGCTCGAGCGCATCGACGTCCTGCGCTACGGCGAGAACCCGCACCAACGGGGGGCGCGGTACCGCGAGGTGGGCAGGCACGGGTGGCTGGACGACGTTCGGCAGCACTCGGGCATGGCGCTCAGCTACCTGAACCTGTTCGACGCGGAGGCGGCCTGGCGGCTGGCCCACGAGCTGGGCGAGGAGCGCTGCGCGGTCATCGTGAAGCACGCGAACGCCTGCGGCGCCGCCCTCGCCGACGACCTGGCAGAGGCGTACGCGCGCGCCTTCGACGCCGATCCGAAGTCGGCCTTCGGCGGTGTCGTGGCCCTGCCGGGCCGCGTCGGGATCGCCCTGGCCGAGACGATCGTCGCCAACCCGAAGGCCGACGTGCTCATCGCGCGCGCCTTCGAGGACGAGGCGCTCGCGCTGTTCGCGCGTCGCCGGAAGAACATGCGCGTCCTCGAGGCGCCCGCGCCGGGTCCGCGGGGGCTCGAGCTGCGCCGCGTCGACGCGGGCTTCCTCGTGCAGGAGCCCGATCCCGTCAGGGTCGACCGCAGCGCGTGGCGGGTGGCGGGCAGCGTCACGCCCTCCGCCGCCCAGTGGCGCGACCTCGAGCTGGCGTATCGCGTGTGCGCGTACACCTCCTCGAACGCCATCGTGTTGACGTGCGAGGGGCGCACGGTCGGGGTCGGCGCGGGGCAGCAGAGCCGGGTGGACGCCGTGGAGATCGCGGCGCGCAAGGCGGACGGCCGCGCCAAGGGGGGCGCGTGCGCCAGCGACGCGTTCTTCCCGTTCCGCGATGGCCTCGACGCGGCGGCGGACGCCGGCGTCGCGGCGGTGGTGCAGCCGGGCGGCTCCATCCGGGACCGGGAGCTCATCGCCGCCGCCGATGAACGCGGCGTGGCGATGGTCCTCACGGGGGAGCGGCACTTCCGCCACTAGCCGGGATCCCAGGTTGGGGCGCGCCGGGACCCCGCGGGCGTGCGTGCCCCGACCGACGTCCACGCGCAAGGCGTCCTCCCCGACCTCCACATACAAGATGTTGTATGTATGCGTTCGTTCAGGGCTGTATGCGTGGTCTGCGCCTTGAAGCGCCGCCGCCGCGGGTGCTACCCTGAGGTTCGGAGATGGGACCTGCGCCGTTCCCGGGGAATGCCGTTCACAACGACACGTTCGCCGTATCCGCGGGCCCCAGCGGGCGTAGCTTCGTCGGCGCAGGCAGAGGCGCCCGAAGATGTGAACGCCATATCTTGTATCTGAGCGGCATTTGAGGCACAATATCTAGACCAATCGCACGGTCGACCCCGCTCGACCCTCGTTTCCAGCCAACCCCTCGCGGGCACCAGTGCGTGCCCTGGAGGCAGGAGGAACCATCGTGGCCACATCCCGGACCGCCGCCGAGACGACCTCGCGCGCCACCTTCGACGATCATGCCAGGGCCATCGCCAAGCGGCAGTACTTCCAGCCGGGCGACGACTCGATCGAGGGGATGTTCGCGCGCGTCGCGGCCTGGGTTGCCAGCCCGGAGGCCGATGCGGTCCGGAGCACGATGCAGCAGGCGTTCTTCGACCTGATGGTCAGCAAGCGCTTCTGCCCGGGCGGGCGGGTGCTGGCGGGCGCCGCCACCAGCCACGGGAACGTCCTCAACTGCTTCGTGCAGGACGGCAGCCCCGAGCCGGCGGGCAGCACCCCATGGGTGTTGCGGCTCGCCACGAAGCTCGCGTTGGTCACGAAGGTGGGTGGCGGCAACGGCCTGAACCTCGATCCCATCGCCGCCAAGCGGTCGTACGCGGGACGCTGCGGACGGCTGTTCCTCACGATCGACCCGAAGCACCAGGACTACGACAAGGTACGGACCGGCACCTTCCTCGACCTGGTGCGCGGCGAGTACGTGACGCGCGGCTACCGCGCCGCGACCTTCGTCGAGCAGCACTCGGCGCCCTCCGGCCTGGAGACCCGTCGCGTCGGCGACTCGGTCGACAGCATCTGGGCGGCCGGTGGGGGAGCCGTGCAGGCGTTGCTTCGCGGCGACGACCTGCTGCTAGACCTGAGCGACCTGCGGGCCGAGGGGACGCCGGTCAACGGCTCCGGAGGGACGTCGAGCGGGCCGTCGAGCTTCGCGGTGGAGGTGTTCGACAACTTCGCGCGCTGGGCCCAGCTCGGTGGCGCCGATCACGCGGGTCCCGTGGCCACGCTGAGGTACGTGTTCGCGCCGACCCTGCGCGCCATCCGCCAGGGCGGCACGCGCCGCGGGGCCGGCATGGCCACGATCTCGATCACCCACCCCGATGTGCGGGACTTCATCACCGCGAAGGACCTCGAGCGCGAGCAGGCCGAGGGCGACATCAGCACCTTCAACATCTCGGTGCTGGTGGGCGACGTCTTCATGCGCGACAGCGCCGCCGAACGCGAGCAGGGCGTGCTGCGCGACATCGCGCGCCACGCCTGGCAGACGGGGGAGCCGGGCCTCATCTTCATCGACCGCATCAACGAGCACAACCCCATGCGCGGCGCGCTCGGCGACATCAGGTCCACCAACCCGTGCGGCGAGATCCCGCTGTACCCGGGCGAGCCGTGCGACCTGGGGGCGATGAACCTCGCGGCGTACGTGACCGATCCCGGGCGCGGCATCTCGGGCTTCGACCGCGATGCCTTCCGCGCGGACGTCACGACCTGCGTGCGCTTCCTCGACAACGTGCTCGACGTCAACCGCTTCGCGTTGCCGGACAACCGCACCATGAGCATGAACCTCCGGCGGCTCGGCCTCGGCGTGATGGGGTTGGCCGATGCGCTCATCGAGATGGGCTACGCCTACGACTCCGAGGAAGGGCGGGCGGCGGTCGAGGACATGATCGGGCAGCTGCGCGAGGCGGCGACGGCGGCCAGCGAGGCGCTGGGCGAGGAACGCGGCGCCTTCCCGCTCATGGGGGACAGCGGCCTCGAGGCCCCCCGCCGAAACGTCGCCGTGCTGACCGTCGCGCCCACGGGCACGACGAGCATGCTCCTGGGGGTGTCGTCGGGCGTCGAGCCGGTGTTCGCTCCGTTCATCTACCGCAAGATCGGCACCGAGTACGCCGCGCTCGTGCACCCCCTGTTCCGCGACCTCCTGTCCGATCACCCGGCCCACCCGGAGTTCGCCGGCGCCGACGGCGCCTGGGATTGGGACCGAGTCGTGCAGGCGGTGCAGGACAACCACGGCTCGGTGCAGGGGCTCGATTTCATCCCGGACGACGTGAAGGCCGTGCTCATCTGCGCCCACGACATCGCGCCCACCGATCACGTGCTCATGCAGGGTGTCGTTCAGCGCGCGTTCGACGGCGGCAAGAAGGTCGCCAACAGCATCTCCAAGACCATCAACCTGCCCAACCGCGCCAGCGTGAATGACGTCTACGACGCCTATAGTCTGGCGTTCGCGTCGGGCTGCAAGGGGATCACCGTGTACCGCGACGGCTCGAGGCAGTTCCAGGTGTTGTCCACGACGGCCGCGTCCGGCGCGTCCGGCGACGCCCAGGGCGCGAGCGACGGCGGCGAGCGGACGGACGGGGCCGCGGGCGCCACGCCGCCGGGGGCGGGGAACCCCCAGCTCTCCGCGTCGCGGGCCGGGGCCGGGGCATCCGCGGGACGCGAAGCCAACCTCGACCACCTCCCGGGCGAGCCGCTGTTCGATCGGCCGCTGCGTCTGTCCGGGTTCACCGATGCCGTCAAGCTCACGCTGCCGAGCGGGGAGAAGCGCGGCTTCTTCGTCACGGTGAACAAGCAAGATGGCTTGCCTACCGAGGTCTTCATCGTGTCGGGCAAGGCCGGCGACGAGGCCAACGCCGACAGCGAGGCCCTCGGCCGCGTGATCTCCATCGCGCTGCAGTACGGCGTCCCCGCCGAGGCCGTCATCAAGACGCTGCGCGGGATCAACGGCGGCATGTACGGCACCTACCATGGACGCCTGGTGGCGTCGAAGGCCGATCTCATCGCCGTAGCGCTCGAGACGGCCGGCGCCGAGAACCTCCTCAACCGCGGCAAGGCGTGCCCCGATTGCGGCGCGCCGCTGCGCTTCGAGGAGGGGTGCCAGAAGTGCGAGAGCTGCGGCTACAGCAAGTGCGGGTGAGAGCCCGCCCGCCTCGCTGGGTCGCCTGCGGCGGGGGGACGCTCGCCGACCCGAGAGCCGTGGAGCAGCGCGTCCGGCGGCCCTAGCGGTCGTCCCCGCTGCCGCTGAGCCGTCCGCGCCGTTGGCGGCTGGCGAGCTTCTCGAGGTTCGCCGAGGCCACCTCGTCCAGCCCGAGGCCGAGGTCGGCGGCCAGGTTCGCCACGTACCACAACACGTCGCCGATCTCCTTGGCGAGCGCCGCCCGCTGCGCGTCGTCGAGCGCGTCGCCTGGGCGTAGGCCCTCGTCGCGCATCAGCTTGCCGAGCTTCTCGGCGACCTCGCCCGCCTCCCCGGCGAGCTTCAGTGTGGGGTAGAGCACGCGGGCGTGGTCCGGGTAGATGGCGGTGCTGCGGGCGGCGGCCTGGTACTCGTCGAGGGTCATGCGGGCATGCTACCGGCTGGCGGGCGCCGGCGCCGCGCCTCGCGGGCCCCGCACGCAGACGGCGTCCGGCGGTACCTGCCGTCCTTGCGGCCGGCCGGAGGCTCTGGTACACTACGCTTCGCTTTGCGCCGGCCCCGGGCCGGGCGAGGCGCGTATTCGGCGGTAGCTCAGTGGTAGAGCGATCGGCTGTTAACCGATTGGTCGCAGGTTCGAATCCTGCCCGCCGAGCCAAGGCCGGGCCCCGCCGCGAGGCGGGGCCCGTCTCCATGGGGCATGGGGCTCCCCGCAGCGCCCGTTCCCCCCTGCGTTCCGGCGGTCCCGGTGACGGTGCGTACATGAGGCGTTCACGCTTGCCATGATCCGGCGTCCTACCTTCCTCCCAACCACATGACGAGCTACGGGCCCTCGTAGGGAGGCCCGTCGAGCGTCGAGAGGAGCCCTGGCCGCATGAACCGACGCAACGCCATCGTCGCCGCGCTGATCGTCTTGCTCCTTGCGGGCTGCAGCGCCTTCCCGGTGCCCGTGCGCATCGATCTGAAGGCGCGCCTCGGCGACGCCGCGCAGGGAAGCTTCGAAGAGCCCGTCGGCGCCGGCAGCAACGCCACCATCGACGCGCGCTACCCGACCGATGAAGGGCAGTGCGTCGACTTCTCCGACGCCTCGTTCGCGGCAAAGGTGGAGAAGGGATCGCTCACCTGGAACGGCGAGGTGACCTACGACGGCCCGGCTCTCACGGGCAAGGTCCAGGCGCAGCTGTACGCCTCGTCGCAAGCGTCCACCGTGTGGCAGCCGTCCAGCAAGGTCGGGCCCGCGGTGACCGTGCGGCTCGACAAGACCACCACCCACCTCGCCGGCACGGCCGTCCTGAACAAGGATCAGGTCAAGGCCCTCAACGACCGGAACCTGTGCTGGGGTCTGCACCTGACGGGCACGGACGTGTCGGCGGCCGAGAGCGGCACCGCCACGATCTCGTACTCCATCAGCAAGCTCGTGCTGGCCGCGGGCGTGAGCGTCCTGTCGAGCGCCGGAGCCTACTGAACCTCGGTGCGCCTCAACCCTGCTGTTGTTGTTGTTGGCGGCGGCGCGTGAGCCCGAGCGGATTCGAGACGGCGTGGCGGGCGGCCGCCCACGCGCGCTTGACCTCCAGCTGCTCGGGCTCGAGCCCGGCATCCGGCTCGTCGGCGTAGCTCGCCACCTCGTCGGCCTTGGCGTTGAGCACGCTGTTCAACACCGCGTGGAGCGAGTCGCGCACGGCCAGCCCCTCGCGCATCATCTCCTGGAGCTCCAGGATGCGGTTGACGAGGTCCTCGTGGCTCATGGCCTCGAGTTCGGCGCGGCTCCTCTGCATCCCCCTACTCTAGCGCGCCCGTCGCCCACAACGCGGTGCCCCGGTGGCGGCCGGCGCGCCGTCGGCCGCGCGCGTGGCGGGGCGTTATGCTGCCACATGCACCGCGATCCGACGTCCCTGACACTGCTGGAGCTGGGCCGCGCGTACCGGTCGGGTATTCTCGACCCGCTCGCCGCGACCGAGGCGTACCTCGCCAAGATCGAGCACGACCCGCGTGGAGCGCTGGTGTACCGGACCCTCTGTCCTGCCCGGGCGTTGCAACAAGCGCGCCGCGCACGGCAGATGTTCGCAGGCGGCGTGGACGCCGGCCCGCTGCAGGGAGTCCCCCTCGCGATCAAGGACCTGCTCGACATGGAGGGGGAGGTCAGCGCCGCGGGCTCCAGGGTGCTGCTCGAGGGTGCGCCTGCCTCCGAGGACGCTCCGGTGACGGCGCGTCTCGATGCGCTCGGCGCGGTCTTCCTCGGCCGCACGACGATGACCGAGCTGGCGTTCTCTGGCGTGGGGATCAATCCCCACTTCGGCACGCCGGGCTCGGCGCACGACGCGGCGCGGGTACCGGGGGGATCGTCCTCGGGCTCGGCGGTGGCCGTCGCATGCGGCCTGGCCGCCGCCGCCGTCGGCTCCGACACCGGCGGCTCGGTGCGCATCCCGGCCTCCATCAACGGCATCGTCGGCCTCAAGACGACGGACGGCCGCATCCCGACGGAAGGGGCGGTGCCGCTGTCGACGACGCTCGACACGCTCGGACCGATGGCGCGCGACGCCGACGATGCGTGGGCGCTGTTCCTGGCGATGGCGGCGGAACCCTGGCGGGAGCTGGCGGAGCCCGCGCCGCGACTCGCCGTGATGGCGCCGACGACGGTGCTCCGGGAGGGGCTCGAGCCCGAGGTCGGCCGCGTGTTCGCCGAGGTCTTGGGGCGCCTGGCCGCGTCGGGTATGGACGTGCGCGAGGGTGCGCTGCCGGTGCTCGGCGAGATCCCCGAGATGTACCGGCGCTACGGCAGCTTCGCGAGTCACGAGGCCTTCGCGCTCTACGAGGAGCTGTTGACGCGCCGCGGCCGCGACATGGATCCACGCGTCACGGCGCGGGTGCTCGAGTACGGCGGGCGGCCGTCGGCGGACTACATCCGGCTCGGCTTCGCGCGGCGCGACGTGCGCCGGCGCTTCTGGCCCGAGCTGACCGGGGTGGACGCCGTGCTGGCGCCCACCATCCCCATCGTCGCGCCGCGCATCGCGGAGCTCGCCGCCGACGACGCCTACTTCCGAGCCAACGCGCTGCTGCTGCGCAACACGTCCATCTTCAACGTCATCGGGTGCCCGGCGCTCAGCGTGCCGGGCGGCCGCACGGCCGAGGGCCTGCCCGTCGGCGTCATGATCGCCACGAGGCCGGGCGAGGAGGAGCTGGCGCTCGGCATCGGGCGGGCCGTGATGTCCGCCGCGCGGTAGGTTAGCGCCGCGTTCGCGCGCGCCCGGCCGGACGGCCCGCGCGTGAACCTCGCCGTGCGCCCGCCGGGAGGGCGAATCGCGCCAAGCCTACCGCTCAGGACGGGGCGACGAGCAGGTAGAGCGCGTCGGTGACGAGGGCGAGTCCGTCGCGCCCCTCGATCTCGACCTCGCAGTGGAGCGTCGCGAGAAGGCGGCCCGGGCCCTTCGGGCGCACCTCGGTCAGCGAGGCGCGCGCCCGCACGCGCGCGCCGGAAGGCACCGGGGTGAGGAAGCGCAAGCGCTCCAGCCCGTAGTTGATCGCGGTCGTGCCGTCGACCGGGAAGACGCCGACGTCGCGCAGCATCGCGACGAGCAGCGACAGCGTCAGGTACCCGTGCGCGATGGTGGTTCCGAACGGCCCCGCCGCCGCGCGCTCGCGATCGACGTGGATCCACTGCGGGTCGTCGGTGCAGGCCGCGAACGCGTCGATGCGCTCCTGACCGACCTCGTGCCAGGCGGACGCGCCGAGCTCCGTTCCGGCGGCATCGGGATACGTAGCGAAGGTCAACGGTGGCATGGCTCTCCTGACGGCCGGAGCGTCAAGACGGCTCGGGTCCGGCAACCCCGTGCGGTGCTCGGGCGACGGCGCGCGGCAGGGTGCTCACGCCGAGCGCCGCCGCGAGGCTGGAGGCGTACTTCACGATCACGTCCGTGGCGATGACCTGGAGCAGCCATCGCGGCGTCGCGAAGTCCTGCCCGACGAACGCGAGCAGGGTGAACACGAGGGTGTCGAGCGGTGCGCTGACCCCGTTCGATGACGCCACCCGCACCAACCAGCGGCGGCCGAGCAGGCGCTGATAGATCTCCGTGTCGACCGTTTCCGACAGCAGGATCGACAGGAAGCTCACGCCGACGTAGCGCAGCGGGGTGCCGAGGCCGGCGGCGAGCGCGACGTTCGCGCCGGCCGCGATCACGATCATGCCGTACACGGGGCCCCGCCCGTAGCGGTGCACGCGGTCGCGCTGCGTGAAGGTGACGCCGAAGAAGAGCGTGCCCACGTTGACGAGCAGGAACGGCCCGACGGGCAGGAAGCTGTCGAAGGTGTAGTTGGCCAGGAGGGTGCAGCCCACGTAGACGCTCATCGCTGCCAGCATGCGGCTCCGCCGCGGCGCCGCCGCGCGCAGCAGCAGCGCCAGGGCGGTCGCGGCGAGGGGCGCGAGCGCATCGCGGGGCCCGGTGAACGGGAACGCGAGGCTCGCCGCGGCGCCCGCCGTGCCGGCGACGGCGAGCACCGCCATGGACCGCGGGCCGGGGCGGTGCGCGACCGCTTCCACCAGGAGGCCGGTGAACAGGGCGCCGAAGAGCAACACCACCGGAAGTGGCAGCGTCGCGTACGGATGCTGCCCGAAGCGCGACAGCCACAGCAGCAACGGCGCGCCCAGCCCGGCGGCGAGGGCGGCCGCGGCGACCGCCGCGGGGGCGGCGACACTGCGCGCGTTCGGGAAGGGTGGGGGGCGGCGTAGCATGGATCCTCGAGCGCGGGCGCGGGCCCGCAGGCACGCAGCATACCAACGCGCGGGCGGCCGGCGCCGATGGCGCGGGCGCGACGCGGGTCGGCTCCGCGGGCTACCGTGTCGCATGACCGGTGACGCCAACACCCCTCCGGGCCCCCCCGCGGCCAGCCGCTCGTTCCTGGGCACCGCGCCGGACACGCTCATCGCCACGCTCGGCATCTGCGTGACGGAGGCGACGCCGGACCGGGTGGTCGCGACCATGCCGGTCACGCCGGCGCACCACCAGCCCTTCGGCATCCTCCATGGGGGCGCGTCCGTCGCGCTGGCGGAGACGGTGGCGAGCATCGGCGGCTGCGTCAGCCTGAACCCCGAGACGGCCTACGCGGTCGGGTTGGAGATCAACGCCAACCACCTGCGCCCTGTGCGCGACGGTGTGCTGAGCGCGGTCGCCACGCCGAGCCACAAGGGGCGCCGCACCCACGTGTGGAACGTCGAGATCCGCGACGAGCGCGGTCGCCTCGTGTGCGTTTCGCGCTGCACCCTGGCGGTGGTCGACGCCGCCACTTGAGCCAGCGGCGTGCGGCCGCGCGCGTGCTACGCGCCAAGGCGTGCACGGGGTGTTCACGCAGGAAGGGCCCCCGATCCGGCGATCGGAGGCCCTCGTGCTGCGATGGTCGGGGCGGGAGGATTCGAACCTCCGACCCCATCGTCCCGAACGATGTGCGCTACCAGGCTGCGCTACGCCCCGATACAACGAACAACTCTACTGGAGTGGCGGTAGGGGGGTCAAGGCGACAGGGCGCGCTCGGGCCCGTCGCGCGTCGCGTCGCGCCCCGCGTCACGGCTCGCCTCCGGGTCCGTCCCACCATCCGACCTCCTCGAGGGCCGCGGCGGCGGCTTCGGCACCGAACCCTCGCCGGGCCAGGAACGCGAACGCGCGGGCCCGCGAACGGCGCAGCGTGTTGCGCCGCTCACGCTCGGCCGCCTCCGAGGGGGCACCCGAGGCCGAGTCCGCGACGGCGTCCGCGGGCCGGTAGCGCCAGGCGAAGCGCCTGAGCAGCTCGGCGGCGGCCGCGGCTTGTTGCGTCGGGTCGAGCCCACCGACCCCGCGTTCGACCAGCTCCTCGTCCACCCCCTTGCGGCGCAGCTCGGCGCGCAGCGCGATGCGCCCCCGGCTGTGCTTGCGGGCGGCGACCCATCGTTCGCTGTAGGCGCGGTCGTCGGCCAGCCCGAGCTCCCGCAGCCGCACGAGCAGGTCCTCGGCCCGCGCCGCCTCGATGCCGCGCCCCACGAGGCGGCGGCGCAGCTCGTCGAGAGTGTAGTCGCGACGCGTGAGGAGCGTCAGGAGGTAGTCCCAGGCGCGTTCGGGGTCGAGCGGGCGGGCCGGAAGGCGGCGCGACATCAGCGCAGGACGTCGACGGGGTCGAGGTTGGCGGCGCGACGCGCAGGGAAGAGGCCGGCGAGGACGCTGGTGGCCACCGAGACGCCGCATACCCACAGGACGTCGGTCGGCTGGAGCTGCACCGGGAGCTGCGTGATGAAGTAGAGGTCGCCCGGGAGCGGGAACGGCTGCAGTCGGAAGTAGGTGCTCACGCCCAGTCCGAGCACGGCGCCGGCCGCCGTGCCGAGGCCACCGAGCAGCAAGCCCTCGGTGGTGAAGATGGCGAGGACCTGGCGCTCGCTCGCGCCGAGGGCGCGCAGGATGGCGATCTCCTCGGTCTTCTCGGCCACGGTGAGCACCAGGATGTTGGCGATGCCCATGGCGGCGACCACCACGATGAGGAACACGACGACCGCGATGACGGCCTTCTGCAGCCGCAGTTGGCTGATGAGGCTGGCGAACAGGCTCTCCCAGGAGGTGGGACGTAGTCCGAAGGCGTCGCCCAGGCGCACGCCCACCTCACTGGCGCGCTGCGGTCGCGCCAACCGCAGGTGGTAACCCGTGATGTTCTCGCCCACCCCGAGGTACGTCTGCAGGTTGTGCAGCGACATGTACGAGGCGACGCTGTCGATGAGCTCGTTGCCGACGCGGAAGGTCCCCGCCACCGTGAGCTCCGCGGTATCGCCGCTGATGTTGCGCAGCATCACGCTGTCGCCGGGCATGACGCCGAGCTGCTGCGCCAGCGAGGCGCCGAGCACGATCCCGTCCTGCTGGGCGAGGGCGGGCGCCTGCCGCGCGAGCACGGGAAGCTCGAGCACGCGCGTCTCCTGCTCGGGATCGATGCCGAGGACCTGGGTGTAGCCCTGGCGCGCGCTCACGCCCAGCGAGGCGCTGGCCCGCCGCGCGATGAGGGCCTGCGTGCTTAGGAACGGCGCGACCGCCGTGACCTCCGGGCGTTCCGCGAGGGCACGCTGCACCTGCGGGTCGTTCGGGAGCGTGTCGCCCGCCGCGTAGCTCTGCAGCGCGAGCATGGGCGTCGCCTCGAGCGTGCTGTGGATGAGCTCGTCGATGAAGCCGTTGGTGAGCGACAGCGCGATGATGAGCACCGCGACGCCCACCGCCACCCCGAGCACGGTGAGTCCGGACTGCAGCCCCCGGCGCCGGACGTGACGCCACGCGAGGTAGGGGACGAGGGCGCGCACGCGCCAGTCTACCGTGGCCGTCGCGGCGCTCGAGGGGTGCGTTGGGCAGGGAGCGCGGCCGGCGATCGGTGCCGACGTCGATGCCGGGACGCCGCGGCTCGCGCGTTCAGCGCGTGGCGGTGAGGCGCGGCGTGCCCGTGAACTCGGTGGGGCCGGCGGGCTCCAGCTGGGGGCCGTCGCGCCCGTAGCGGACCACCTCGACGCGCACCTTGCGAACGCCCCAGTTGACGGCGCTGGCGTAGTCGCCGAACCAGATGTCGACCTGGTTGCGCTTGCGCTGGTGCATGGTGTCCTCGACCACGAACAACCCCTGGTTGTCGAGCACGCTCTGGAACTTCCCGAGCCCGCGGCCCGAGTAGAAGTTGCCCAGGTCAGTGACGCGGACCAGCGAGCCGTACGGCAGATCGCGGGGCAGCAGGTCGCGGCTGACGGCGATGACGCCGAAATGGGTGCGCTCGCCGGTCGCCGTGAGGTTCGGCGTCGGGTCGGTCTGAGCGGTCACCGAGTTGTAGCCGGTCGCCCGCAGCACGTACGTCGGGTTGGCGGTCGGCCCCACGCGCCCCGCGGTGGGAGCGACGGCGATCGGTTGTGGCAGGACCTGCACGATCGGGGCGAGCGCCAGGGGTGTCCCTGGATCGGATGGGCTGCGGGGGGCGCTGAACGCCGTGATCAGGGCAGCAAGGACGAGGCCTACGGCGAAGAGCTTGCCGCTGATGTGGAGTGCCATGGCACCTCCCCTAATAGGCGATGCTAGCACCGCTTCATGAGATGGTGGGAGGCGAGGCGACACGTGCCGGCGGGCTTCCGCCCATGGGGCCGCGAGCGCGTGGTGGGCGGGTTCGTCTACGCGGCGCCGGCTGTCGGCCGTGCGTGGTAGCCTCGTCCGAGTGCCGGCCCATGGCCGGCGCGCGACGAACGCGAACGGATCCCGATGCCCCTGTTCCCCGGCCTGCTGGCCATGCCGACCGTCCTCGTCAACGCGGCCCTGAGCCTGGTACCCGACCGCACGCAGACGGTTCGGGGGCCCGACCGGCTCGCCGTCGTGTCCCCGATGTACAACGAGGAGGCCGGCGCGGGGCGCGCCGTGCGCTCGCTGCTGGCGCAGACCGAGCCGCCCGACGAGATCGCCATCAGCGTCAACGGCGGCACCGACCGCACGCGCGACGTCGTGGTGGGCGTGCTCGAGGAACACGGCTACGTCCGGGGGGAGGAAGGCTGCGCGCCGGAGTTCGCCGCCCGCCTCGAGCGCTGGCACCACCCCGCGCGTCCGCCCGTGCTGATCGCCTGCTACGGCGCCCAGACGGCGAAGTCCGAGGCCATCAACAACCTGGCGGGCGGTAGCCTGCTGAGCTCCGAGCGGGTGCTCCTCGTCGACGGGGACACCGTGTTCGATCCGCGCTTCGTGGCCGCCATGCGCGACAATTTCTATCGGCTGCGCCGGCGCGTGGTGCACGGACGGGCGACCGTCGAGATCGAGGACTACGCGCTGCAGTCTGGCACGGTCACGTCGTACCTGCCGCCGGGGGCGCGGGGTTCTCAGCGCGTCATCTCCGCCGCGCGCGCCGCCGAGTACGCGTTCTCGGGCGTGCTTCGCCGGGGCCAGGTGCGAAGGGTCGGGCGAGGGCCCGTGTTCGGCTCGAGCCGGCTCTTCACCGTGGTCGGTTGCGGCTTCGCCGCCCGCCGCGACGTGCTGCCGGTGCCGTGCGACACCCTCACCGAGGATCACGACCTCACGCTCGAGGCCCAGGCGCGCCCCACCGAGATCGAGCGCGTGTCGGTGACGGAGCTCGCGCGGCGCGGCTTCAGGCTGATCGTCGACGGCGCGGAGCTCAGCCCGGCAGCGGTGCTGGACCGCGACGACGCGGTCGAGCTGCGCCGCGGCGGGAACGCGCGCTTCGTGACCGATGCCGTCATGTACACGGAGGACCCGCCGCACGTCGGCGGGTACCTGACGCAGATCGAACGCTGGAACGGCGGCGGCCTACAGAACGTGCTGAAGCGCGTCGCATCCGTTCGCGCGCGCCGCGCGATGAGCGCGAACGTGCGCTGGGTGGTGGCGTCGTCGCAGGCCGAGGACGTGCTGGGGCTGCTGCTCCTGCTGCTGTTCCCGGTCGCCCTGGCCCTGTCGGTCGGCGGCGCCCCGTTCCAGGTCCCGCTGCGCGCCCTGGGGGCGTGGCTCGCGATCGATCTCTTCGTCACGCTGGTCATGACCTGGGCGGGGTTCGTGCGCTTCGAGCTGGGCCGCGGGCACGGCGCCGGGCGCGCGTGGGCCGTCGCCTCGAGGCGCACGGCCGTGTGCGCCCTGCCGTTCCTGACCCTCAAGTACCTCAACCCGCTCAGTTATGTCGCCGCGCTGAGCCAGGTCGTGCCGCCGTTCCTGGCCGCCCGCCGGGCGGAGCGCCGAGGAACCTCCCGGGAGTCGCGGGGCGTCGCGTGGCAACGCCCTACCGCGCGCCGGCTCAACCGGCGCACCGCCGGCGTGGCCGCGTCGATGGTGGGCGTGTGCCTGCTCGTGTTCGTGGGCGTGCTGCAGATCGCCCCGAGCCTGGGGGGTGCGCAGGCCGACGCCTGGCGCTTGTTGATGTCGGCGCCTCGTCTCGACATGGCGGCGCACGAGGGTCTGCCCGTGACGTCGGCGCGCGCCGGCGCGCCGACCTTCGGGGCCGGGCTCGAGCACGTCGCCAACGTGTTGCCGGGGCCGTCGGCCGCGGCGCGCGTACGGGCCGGGATCTCGCTGTCGGGCGCGCAGGGTGGCGGCCATGCGTCCGCCGCCGCGGGCGCGGGCATCGCGGGCGGTGCGCCGCGTGTTCGTTTCGGTGCGCCGGGCCCGTTCGGCCCCCCACCACCTTCGGCGCTCGCGCGGGCACCCGGCGGCGCAGCGCGTTCGGGGACGTCCGTCGGCACGTTCCCCGCCGTCGCCTTGGCTGCCGACGCGGCGTTCCCCGGGACCGGCTTGGCTGCCGACGCGGCGTTCCGCGAGAGCGGCTCGGTCGCCGACGCAGCGTCGCCTGCGATCGGTGCGGTCGTGCACGTCGCGGCCTTCGAGGTCGCCGGGGAGACAGGCGCGGAGGTCGGCGCGGGAGGCGCCGTCGAGTTCGGTGCCGGTCTCGCGTCCGGCACCGTCGCCGCGTCCTCCGCAGGCGGCAATCCGGCCTCCCCGTCGCTTCGCGCGCCCGGGTCCGGCGCGCACGTCGTCGGCGCCCCGTTGGTTGGCGCCCCGCCGGTCGGCGTCCCGCAGGTCGGCGTCCCGCTGGTCGGCGTCCCGCTGGTCGGCGCCCCGCTGGTCGGCGCCCCGCTGGTCGGCATCCCGCCGGTTGGCGCCCCGCTGGTTGGCATCCCGCCGGTTGGCGCCCCGCCGGTCGGCATCCCGCTGGTCGGCACCTCCCAGGTCGACACCCCGCCGGTCGACACACGGGCGGTCGGCAGCGCGGCCGTGGCCACCGGGCCGGCCGCCGGGTCGGTGCTGGGTGTGCCGTCGGTCGGTCCCGCCCTCGCGCTGTGGGCGGCCGTGGCGCGCCTCCAGGGCGATGCCATCGAGCGCGTCGTGGACGGCGCCGGGGCGACGCGCGTCGATGCCTTGCCGCAGAACGTCCTCGGCGCGGGCGCGTCGGTTGCGGGCGGCCCCGCAGCGGGCGCGTCGATGCAGGGCGGCGAGCGTGCGGGCGCACCGGCCGTAAGCGCCCCGGTCTCGAGCGCCCGCTTGTCGAGCGCCCGGTTGTCGAGCGCCCGGTTGTCGAGCGCCCGGTTGTCGAGCGCCCGGTTGTCGAGCGCCCGGTTGTCGAGCGCTCCGTTGTCGAGCGCCCCGGTGTCGATTGCCCCGGTGTCGAGCGCCCCGACGTCCAGGGGGTCGGCTCCAACCGATCCGGCGTCGGGCGGATCGGTGCCGTCCGGACCGGCCCCGCGTGGGTCGGCGGTGGCGGGGTCCGAGCCTGCGGCGTCGCGCTCCGTGACGGGTGGCGCGCTCAGCGTGTCGCGATACTGCCAGGCGAGCTTCGTTCCCGCCCACGCGCGGGCGCCGCGGCGGCTCGAGGGTTCGGCCTCCGAGTACCGGCCACTGGGGCCGTGGGAGCTGCTCATGCTCGCGCGCCTCGCGCCGCTGGAGCCGCTGGTGGTGGAGGCCGCCACCGCCTACGACGTGTCGCCGCGCTTCCTGCTGCAGGTGCTCGTCAACGAGTCGTACCTCGACCCGCTCGCCGTCGGCCGCACCGGGGACAAGGGGCTGTCCCAGATGACCTCGGACGCCCTCACATTGTTGGGGGCCGTGTCCGCCGACGCGTCCTCCCCGTTGCACAACGAGCATCTGCTGCGCGGCGCCTTCAGCGTCTTCGACCCGGACTTCTCCATCTGCGCCGGGGCCGCGAAGCTCGCGTGGGCGGCGAGGCAGCCGGGCGCGGCGGGGGAGGCCGAGGCGTACGCCCTGTACATCAACCCCTTGCGGGGCCTCGACGGCGGTCGCGTGTCGGCCGAGCACCGCCCGGCGGTGGACGCGATGCTGGAGCTCGCGCCGCTGCTCACCCGCCTCGGCGAGGTCTACGCGGTGTACGACAGCGATCCGGCCCGCCTGGCGCCCTTCGAGCGGGAGCTGGTGGACGTCAGCCGCTCCGTCGAGCTCGGCACCATCGCGCTGCCCGAGGCGTACCGCCGCAGCCTCGGCGTGGTCCGCGCCGCCGAGCTCGACGATCGCGCCATGTACGTGGCCGTGCTCGAGCGCCTGTTCCCGACCCCGCGCGCCGACGCCGCACCCTGAGCCGCGTCGCCGGGGCAGGGCGGCACGGGACCGTTCCCCCAACCGGTCAGCGTGCTTCGAGGCGCGCCATGCGCCCGCCCAGCGACAGGACGTAGAGCTCGCCGTCGGGACCCGTGGCGAAGGCGGTGATGGCCTCGTCGGTGTCGAGCAGCAGCTCGACGCGGTCCCCCGCCGCGGCGGGCTCGAGCGACCAGATGCGCCCGCTGACGTAGTCGCCGTAGAGGTAGCGCCCCTGCAGCGCGGCGAACGCGGAGCCGTGGTAGACGGCGCCGCCCACCACCGCGTTGCCTCCGGCCGGGTCGATGCCGGGGTGGCCGTACGCGGCCGCCGGGGGCGTCTGGTCGGCCTGGCCGCACGCGGGATCGACCATCCCCTCCACCTCGGGGAAGAGCTGGCACTCCGGCCCCTCGCGGGCCGGCCAGCCGTAGTCGGCGCCGCGCTCGACGCGGTCGATCTCCTCCCAGCGGTCGTTCCCGACGTCGCTGGCGTAGAGCGTACCGTCCGCCGGGTCGAACGCCATCTTCCAGGGGTTGCGGAAGCCGTACGCCCAGATCTCGCCCCTGACGCCCGCCCGACCGACGAAGGGATTGTCGGCGGGCACGGCGTACGGGGTGCCGCGATCGACGTCGATGCGGAGGATCTTCCCCCGCAACGTCGACAGGTCCTGCGACACGAACGGGGGCTCGTGCAGCCAGTGGTTCGCCTCCTGTCCGTCTCCCGTGCTGACGTAGAGCATGCCGTCGGGACCGAAGACCACCTGACCGCCGTGGTGGAACGGTTCGTCGACCGGAACCCGCAGCACGAGCCGCTCGAAGCTCGCGGGATCGGCGTGCGCGCGTGCGGCGTCGGCGCGGTACTCCATCACGACCAGGTCGTCGGAGCCGCTGCGTGTGTAGGCGGCGAACACTCGCCCGTTGCGCGCGAAGTCCGGGTGGAACGCGATGCTGTAGAAGCCGTCCTCGCCGCTCAAGCCGGTGACCAGGCCGCGCAGGTCGAGGAAGGGGCGGTCCAGGAGGCGGCCGTCCTGCCACACCCGCACGAGGCCCTCGAGCTGGACGATGAACAGGCGGCCGCTACCGTCGCCGGCGGTGGTCGCCGAGACCGGCAGCCGCAGGCCGTCGAGCACGGTCTCGAGCCGCACCCGCGCGGTGGCGGGAGCGACCGGGGGCACGGCCTGCAGAGGGGGCAGGTCCTGGGCCCCGGCCGCGCCGGCGGCGAGCGCGAGCAGCGCCCCTATGGCGCGTAGCGTCGCGGTGGGCGGGGCCCGGCGGCGGACGGGCCGGAACGGCGCGCGCCTCACCGAGCGGCGTACCAATCCCGGAACGCGTCGAGCGACGCCGAGGAGCTCTCGAGGCGCCAATCGGCCTCCTTGCGCTCGTTGAACCACACGACGCCGGCGAGCCGCGGGAAGGCGCGGGAGTCGAGCATGCCGCGGATCCAGCGCGCCTTGTTCCCGCCGCGTTCGGCCGACGCCACCTCGGCGATCCACACCGGCTGCGGTCCGATGGCGGTGATGCGCGCGTAGGGGCGCGCGAAGATGTCCTCGAACGAACGCCAGGCGCTCCACGGGCGCGTGTCGCCCCAGTTGTAGCCGTCCAGGGCCAGCACGTCCACCACGTCGTCTCCCGGGTAGTAGGCCTCCATGCGGTTGGCGGCCGTGCGCGGTTGGTCGGTCGCGTTCGGGCACCACACCCACCGCACGTTGTTCGCGCCCTCGGCCGCGAAGATCGCGGCCATCCGCCGCCACGCGGACACGAAGGTCGCGGGGTGGCCGTTCCAGGGCACCCAGTCGCCGTTCATCTCGGGGAAGGGGCGGAGGTAGACGAGCCCGTGCGCGTCGCGCACACCATCGGCGAACGCCCGGATGAGGTCGTCGTAGGCGCCCCTCGCGATGTCCGCGACGGGCTCGTCGTGCGGTTGCCAGGTGATGAGCGGCGTCCGGCCGGATGCGAGCACGCCGTCGACGGGCACCGGATCGTAGGGCTCGTCCCACGAGGCGAACCAGTGCGCGACGGAGAACGGTCGCCCGACCTCGGTCTCCAGCCTGTGCAGGGCCGTCTGGTCGTTCCACACGCCCGACGGCACGTACACCCCGATGAGGGCGTCGCCCGCCGGGCGCGTCTCGCTCTGCACGTCGCCGCACCCGCCGACGGCCAGCAGGGTCGCGACCGCCACGCATGCGAGCGCAAGGCGCCTCCATGTCCGCCCGGCGGGCGGAGGGTCCGAAGCTGAGCGTGGCGGACGGCGCGGCGGCATGACGGCAGTCGTCGACTCCCCTCCCGCCGGCACGGTTGGTGCCGGAAGGTCCTGGGTGCACAGAAGGATCGGCGGATCGGTGCCCGGACGTCTCCGGAACGCCCGTGCAGGCTCAGTATCCGTGAGTGTTGCACCGCGCCCGGTGAGAATCAAGGGCGCCGCGTGAAGGTCGCCTTCAGCGGCGGCCCAGCGGCACGCAGGAGCGCATCAGCGGGACGCCAGCGGCGCGCCGCCGGCCAGCCCCTCGCGGAACGCCTCGAGCGTCGCGGCGGAGCTGTCCACGCGCCAGTCGGTCTCCTTGTTCTCGTTGAACCACACCAACGCCTCGATCCGCGGGAACGACCGGGTGTCGAACATGTCGCGCACCCAGGCGCCCTTGTCGCCGCCGACGTCGGTGCTGGCGAGCTCGGTGAGCCACACAGGCTGCGGCCCGATGGCCGTGATGCGCGCGTAGGGCGCTGCGAAGATCGTGTCGAACGATCGCCAGCTCGACCACGGACGGGTGTCGCCCCAGTTGTAGCCGTCCAGGGCGAGCACGTCGACGTAGGCGTCGCCCGGGTAGTAGGCCTCCATGCGGTTCTCGGGTGTGGCGGGATCGTCGGTGATGTTGGGGGCCCACACCCACCGCACGTTGTCGGCGCCCTCCTGGTGGAACACGTCGACCACGTGGCGCCAGGCGAGCACGAAGGTCGCGGGATCGCCGTTCCACGGCACCCAGGAGCCGTTCATCTCGGGGAACGGCCGCAGGTAGAGCGCCGCGGGCGCCGTGCGCGCGCCGTCCGCCCAGGCGCGCAGGTAGGCGTCGAAGGCGCCGGCGGCGATGTCGGCCACCGCCTGCGTGTGGGGCTGCCAGCTCACCAGCGGGATCCTACCGCCCGACGAAGCGGCCTCCACCAGCGCCGGGTCGTAGGGGTTGTCCCAGTTCGTGAACCAGTGGACGATGTCGAGTCGGCGCCCGATCTGCTGTTCCAGCGCGAACACCGGCTCCATGCCCCGCCAGACCCCGCCGTAGGTGAAGGCACCGAACATCGGCCGGGTGACGGCCGGCGATCGTGAAAGGAGCGTGGCGGGGTCCTGGGACATGCAGCCGGTGAGCGCGAGAGGTGCGAGGAGGCAGGCGAAGAGGAGACCAGCATAGTCCCGCGCGCGCCGCGATGGGCCTCCACGAGGTCGTCCACCGCCGCGCTGCTCGCTGTGCCGGGCACCCTGCATGGCCGCCGAAGCCTCCCGAGGGTGGGCGCTGTTCCGAGATGGGGATCGCTCGCGGAGACCGAAGCTACGAGGGTTCCCTTGGCCGGTTGCGCTACTCGCTCCACCTGTCCCAAGCGCCCAGATGCAGGACAGGCTTCATCGCGTCCAGACCCCCGAGCGTGCTCGGGGGCGCCCGCGGGGAAGGCGGGCTAGGAGATCGTTCCGCGCGGGCAGAACCCGGCGGGCCGGTTGGGGACGCTTCGGCTGTAGATGAGGGGAACTCACCTTGGCCGGTTGCGCTACTCGCTCCCCCTGACTCAAGCGCCCACGTACGAGGCAGGGATCATCGCATCCAAGGTCGGGACGAAGCCCGACGCACGCATGCTATCGCCTTGCGCGAGACGCCGCCGTGAAATCGACACCGCACGGGCCCGTCCCGCGGCGCCGGGCGCGCCGGGTACAATCGCTGCGCCGATGGAGAACCCATACCAGGTCCGCTTCGAGGTCCACCGTCGCCGCGGTGCCGCCCGCCTGGGCACGTTGTCCACGGCGCACGGGAGCGTCGCCACGCCGGCGTTCGTCGCGGTCGGCACGCAGGCGACCGTCAAGGGCGTGGCGCCGGACGCGGTGGCCGAGGCGGGAACCCGCATGCTGTTCGCGAACACCTACCACCTCTACCTGCGCCCCGGGCCGGAGGTGATCGCCAGGCACGGCGGCTTGCATCGCTTCATGAACTGGCACCGCCCGATCCTGACCGACTCGGGGGGCTTCCAGGTGTTCTCGCTCGGGGCGTCGATCGAACACGGGGTGGGGAAGGTGGCCCCGATCTTCCCGGGGGAGGGCGCGAGGTCGGGCGCGGGCCGCCGTCCGGCCAAGGGTCCGGGCTCGACCTCGGCGGGCTCGCTGGTGACGGTGGGGGAGGAGGGGGTGCGCTTCAAGAGCCACGTCGACGGGAGCCTGCACACCTTCACGCCCGAGCGCTCGATCGAGCTCCAGCGAGCGTTCGGTGCCGACATCGTGCTGGCCTTCGACGAGTGCACCAGCCCGCTGCACGACGAGGCGTACACCCGCGGCTCGATGGAGCGCACCCACCGGTGGGCGCTGCGCAGCTTGGCCGCTTTCACGGGCTCGAGCCCGCTGCACGGCTATCCGCAGGCGCTGTACGGCATCGTGCAGGGCGGCGCGTTCCGCGGCCTGCGCGAGGAGAGCGCGGCGACGATCGCCGGGCTCCCGTTCCAGGGCGCCGCCATCGGCGGCAACCTGGGCGCGACGCTGGACGACATGCACCGCGTGCTGGACTGGACGGTGCCGCTGCTGCCGGAAGCGTGGCCGCGCCACCTCCTCGGCATCGGCGACGTGCCGAGCATCTTCGAGGCCGTGGAGCGCGGGGTCGACACCTTCGACTGCGTCAGTCCGACGCGCAACGCCCGCAACGCGGGCGTGCTGGTCCGTCGCGGGGACGACGGCGGAAGGCAGGCGAGCTTCCGCCTGAACCTGCGGTCGTCGCGCTACGCCTCGGACCTGCGGCCGCTCGAGCCGGGATGCACCTGCGCCACCTGCGCCTCGTACACCCGCGCCTACGTGCGCCACCTGTTCAAGGCCAACGAGCAGCTCGCCCAACAGCTCGCCACGGTCCACAACCTGCACTTCATGGCGCAGCTCATGGCGGACATCCGCGCGAGCCTCGAAGCCGACAGCTTCGGGGAGCTGAAGCGCGAGGTGCTGGGGACCGGGGTGACGGGCTCCCAGGCGGCGGCGCCCGAAGGGTAGGGGCGCGAGCTTCGAGCGTCAGCGGCTGAGCTCGATGAGGTCGATGGTGGTGCCGTCGGGCGTGACGAAGCGGACGACGCCGACGCCGGGCACGAAGAACAGGTCGAGCGTCGTCTGGCCGCCGTTGCTGGTGAGCGTGCGCTGCCGGATCTGCAGCGCGTTGAAGCGGCCGGCCGGCGTCTTGACGCCGCGCACGCCGAGCACCTCCGCGGCCAGGGTGATGCTGAAGTCCGGCAGCTGCGTGGTGCTCTTCCACTGCATCCCCTGCTGCAGCGGGCCGGCGGCGTAGACCGTCAGCGGCGGGTCGTAGGGCACCACCTTGCCGCCCGCCGCGGTGCCGACGGTGTCGACCCCGTCGCCGTACTGGAGGTAGTCCTCGGAGACGGGCACGCCGTCGTAGTAGTGCGTGAGGACCATCACCTGCCGGCCGTTGAGCTCGCGCGGTCCCGACAGCGTCTGCGTCTCGCCGCTCGAGTAGGTCCAGCTGGTGCCGCTCTTGCTCGGGTAGTACCCGTCGGGCGTCTGGGCCGCGGCGGCCGCCGCGCACGCCAGGGCCAGCGCGCACGCGACCGGCGCGAGCAAGCGGTGCACGCGGCGGCCGGCGGCGTGCGGCGTCATGCCTCGCCGCCGTTCAACTCGGAGGCCCGTTGGGCGGCCTGTTCCACCGCGTCGATGAGCGCGAAGCGCAGGCCGTGGCGCTCGAGCGTCCGCACGCCGGCGATGGCCGTGCCGCCCGCACTCGCCACCTCGTCCTTGAGCTCGGCCGGGCGTTTGGTCTCCAGCAGCTTCGCCGTCGCCTGCACCACCTGGCGCGCGAGATCACGCGCGGTGTCGCGATCGAGACCCACGCGCACGCCGCCGTCGGCCAGCGACTCGGCCACCAGCGCGACGAACGCCGGCCCGGAGCCGGCCAGCCCCGTGAAGGCGTCGAAGAGGTTCTCGTTGACGTCGTACACGCGGCCGACGGCCGAGAACAGGGAACGGGCGATGCTCACGTCCTCCGCGGTCGACTCGGGGCGCGCGGCCAACGCGGTGGCGCTGAGGCCGACGCTCGCGCCGAGGTTGGGCATCGCGCGGATGACCCGTTGCGACCCGACGCGGCGGGCGATCGAGGCCGACGTCACGCCGGCCATGATCGACACGAACGAGGCGTTGCGCTGGGCCACGAGCGGCGCGACCTGCTCGAAGGACTGCGGCTTGACCGACAGCAACACGCGCTCGGCGTGGTGGAGCTCGTCGTCGTCCAGCCCGCGCACGCCGAAGCGCTCGGAGAGCTCTGCCAGGCGCCGCGGGTTGGGGTGGAAGATGCCGACCTGCTCGGCCTCGAGCACCCTCGCCGCGAGGGCGCCCTGGAGCACCGCGCCACCCATCCGGCCCGCGCCGACGATGGCGAGGCGGATGGTGCTCACGCCGTCACCGACGTGGACCGGGAGATGCGGCAGAGAAGCGTCACGGCGTCATTCTATCGGTCGACGCCGCCGACGACGCCGTAGAAACGCCACAGCGCCTGCCCCCAACGACGCCCCGACGAGGTCCGCCAGCAGGTCCAGGACGTCGGGCGTCCGGCCCGGCACGAAGGCCTGGTGGAGCTCGTCGCTCGCCCCGTAGGCCGTGGCGACCGCGATCGCCAGCAGCGGGCGGCCCGCGGCGAGCGCGAGCAAGGCACCGAGGACGGCGTAAGCGCCGCCGTGCGCGACCTTGTCGAAGCCCTGCGGCAGGATGTCGAGCACGCCGCCGGCGTCCGGCGAGGCGGACTCGGCGAAGATGATCGCGGCCCACAACGCGGCCCCGACCCATGCGCCGACGCGCGCGGCACGACGCCGGCGGCCCGCTCGTGCCGCCCCGTCCCCCGGCTCAGCGCTCGACAAGCTCGATCAGCACGCCGCCGCCGAAGCTCGGGTGCAGGAAGGCCACGCGGCTCCCGGCGCGTCCAGCGTGGGGGGTGGGGTCGACGAAGCGGGCGCCCGCGGCCGTCAGCCGGGCGACGGCATCGTCGAGCGCGGGCACGCGCAGGGCGAGGTGGTGCAGGCCCGGCCCGCGGCGCTGCAGGAAGCCGGCGAGGGGCCCGGTCTCCGCCGTCGGGGCGACCAGCTCCACCAGCGCCTCGCCGGCGCGAAGGGCGCGCACGCGCACGCTCTGCCCCGGGGGCTCCTCGTCGTCGCCGGCGGGCTCGAGCCCCAGCAGCAGGAACGGCGCCGCGCCGGCGTCGAGGTCGCCGACCGCCACCGCGACGTGATCGAGCTCGAGCCCCTCGAGCTGCGCCGCCACTGCCGCGCCGACCGCGGGGCCGGTCACGCCGGACGCGGCGCCATGGCGACGAGCAGCACCAGCTCCTCGCTGGACTCGTTGCGCACCCCGTGCGGCCGACCCGCACGCGCGATCGTCGCCGTGCCCTCCGGCAGGAGCTCCTGCTCGTCGCCGATCTGCACCAGCGCCTCGCCCTCCAGGACCAGGTAGATCTTGTCCGAGCCCTCATGGGCGTGCACGTGCTGGCTCTGTCCCGGGAGCAGGCAGTACAGGTCGAAGAACATCCGCTCGCTGTCGAAGAGGGCGATCTTGCGGAGCTTCTCCTTGTCGAACGCGCGCCGTTTGCCGAGGGTGACGATGTCCATGCGCCCAGCATACCGAAGGCGCCCGCCAACCCCGTACGCCGGCGGGCGAGCGCCGCGCTGCGCGCGCCGGCGCGTCAGGCGCTCAGCTCGCCGCGCAGGTCGCGCTGCATCAGGGCCCGCACCTCGGCCGGCTCCAGCTCCTGGCTCAGCAGCCAGATGAGCTTGCTCAGGGCGGCCTCGGCCGTCATGTCGGAGCCCGAGATGACGCCGGCGCGCGCCAGGGCGGCGCCGGTCGCGTACCCGCTCATGTCGACCCGTCCGCGGAGGCACTGGGTGCAGTTGACCACCACGACGCCGCGGCGGGCGGCGTCGCGCAGGGCGTCGAGCAGCTCCGGCTCCCGGCTCGGGGCGTTGCCGGCGCCGTAGGTCTCGAGCACCAGGCCCCGCAGGGGGGGACGCAGGACGTTGCGCAACAGCTCGGCCGACATGCCGGGGAAGAGCCGCAGCGCGGCCACGGCGACGGCGCGCAGCGGCCGCACCCGGAGGGGGCCGGGCTGCGGCGGCAGGAGCAGCTCGTGACGCAGCTCGAGCTCCACGCCCACGCGACCGAGCGGCGGCTGGTTGGGCGAGGCGAAGGCGTCGAAGCCGCTGGCGGAGACCTTCGTGGCGCGGTTGCCGCGCAGCAGCTGGGCGTTCATGAACAGCGCCACCTCGTGCAGCTCGGCGCGCGCCGCCAGCAGGAGCGCGGTGACGAGGTTCTCGCGGGCGTCGCTTCGCACCTCCTCGAGAGGGATCTGCGACCCGGTCACGATCACCGGCTTGGCCAGCCCCTCGAGGAGGAACGACAACGCCGACGCGCTGTACGCCATCGTGTCGGTGCCGTGCAGGACGACGAACCCGTCGAAGTGGTCGTAGCGCTCGGCGAGGACGCGCGCGATGCGCTCCCAGTCGGCGGGCGCCATGTCGGACGAGTCCAGCAGCGGCGCGAACTCCTGCAGCTCGGTCTCGGGCAACGCGGGGTCGGACAGCGACGGCATGCGCGCCAGCAGCTGCGTGAGGTGGCCGGGCGCGGGCGCGTAGCCGCCGGGCCCGCGCCGCATCCCGATCGTCCCGCCGGTGTGGGCGATCAACACGCGCTTGCGAGGCACGCCGCGATTGTACGGCGCGGCGCCCGCGGCCGCACGGCGGCCCTACCGGATGCCGGGCGGCACCTGCGCCGGGGGCGGTTCCGGCAGGTTGTGGGGCATGGGCACGCCGTCGAGACGCTTCACCACGCCGTTCTCGTTGCATCCCACGTAGAACGGACAGCGCAGGCACTCCGACCATACGCGCGGGTGCAGCTCGCGCGTCTTGTCGAGCAGTCGGAACCCGCAGCGCTCGAAGAACCCCACCTCGTAGGTCCACGCGAACAGGACGGGGATGCCGACCCGTTGCGCCTCGCTCTCACAGGCTTCGACGAGCTTACGGCCGACCCCGCGCGAACGCACCTGCGGCGCGACGGCGAGCCCGCGCACCTCCGCGATGTCGCCCCAAAGGATGTGCATGGCGCCGTTGCCGGCGAAGCGCGGTCCGTCCCCCGCGTCGACCTCGGCGACGAAGAAGTCGCGCAGGTTCTCGAAGATGTTCTGCATGGGGCGCACCAGCATGCGTCCCTGGCCCGCCCAGTACCCGATGTTCTCGAAGATGTCGGGCACGTCGTGCGAGCGCGCGGGCCGCACGGTGACGACGGCGCGCTCGACGGGGCCCTGCGCCTGCGTGTGGGCCGTCACCGCGCCTCCGCGACGGCCAACGCGGCGCGCGCCGCCGCGATCTGCCGTTCGACCTGCACGCGCGCCGTGCCACCGAGGCTCGCGCGCGCGTCCACCACGGCCTCGAGCTCGAGCGCCGCGAACACGTCGTCGTCGATGCGGCCGTCCTCCGCGCGCATCTCGGCCAGCTCGAGCTCCTCGAGCGGCACACCACGCTCCAGCGCGCGCGCGACCAACCGACCCACGACCGCGTGGGCGTCGCGGAAGGGGAGCCCCTTGCGGGCGAGGTAGTCCGCCAGATCGGTCGCGTTCGAGTACGCACGCCCGGCCGCCTGCCTCATCCGGACGGCCTCGACGCGCATGCGCGGCAGCATGTCGAGGTACAGGCGGAGGCTCGTCTCGGCCGTGTCGAGCGCGTCGATGAGCCCCTCCTTGTCCTCCTGCATGTCCTTGTTGTACGCCAACGGCAGGCCCTTCATGACCGTGAGCAGGCCCATGAGGGAGCCGTAGACGCGGCCGGTCTTGCCGCGGACCAGCTCGCACACGTCCGGGTTCTTCTTCTGCGGCATGATCGAGCTCCCGGTCGTGTGCGAGTCGGGCAGCGTCACGAAGCCGAACTCCTGGCTCGACCACAGGATCAGCTCCTCGCTCAGGCGCGAGAGGTGCATCATCAGCACGGCGAGCGCCGCCAGGATCTCCAGCGCGAAATCGCGGTCCGCCACGGCGTCCAGGGAGTTGGCGGCCGGAGCGTCGAAGCCGAGGAGATCGGCGGTGCGCTCGCGGTCGATGCCGAAGGTGGTGCCGGCCAGCGCGCCGGCGCCCAGGGGGGAGACGTTCATGCGCACGCGGGCGTCGTGCAGCCGGCTCGCGTCGCGCCCGAACATCTCGACGTAGGCCAGCAGGTGGTGGCTGAAGCGCACCGGCTGCGCCACCTGCAGGTGCGTGTACCCCGGCATGATCACGTCGATGTCGCGCTCGGCTACGTCGATCATGACGGTGCGGAGCCCGCGCAGCAGGCGCTCGAGGTCCACGCTCCGGCGCCGCAGGTAGAGTCGCAGGTCGGTGGCGACCTGGTCGTTGCGGCTGCGAGCGGTGTGGAGCCGCGCGCCGGCGTCACCGATGCGGTCCGTGAGCGCGCGCTCGATGTTCATGTGGACGTCCTCTAGGTCCTCTCGCCACGCGAAGGTGCCGGCGCGGATCTCGTCGCGGATGGCCGCCAGCCCGTCGGCGATGGCGCGCGCGTCGGCCTGCGACACGATCCCCCGCTCCGCGAGCATGGTGGCGTGGGCGAGGGAACCCTCGATGTCCTCCTCGGCGAGTGCGCGGTCGACGTCGACGGAGGCGTTGAAGCGCTGCACCAGGGCGTCGGTCGCCTCCTGGAATCTGCCGCCCCACATGCGCGCGTCGCCGCCGGCGCGGGCGGCGGGCGGCGACGCGCGGTCGTCGGGGCCGCTCACGTTCCCGCCTTGGTCTGCCACACGCCGCCGACCCGCTTCCGCAGGGTCGTTGCCGGTGCCGCGCCGGGCTCGCGCGCGTGGCCCGGCGTGCCGTTCGACCCCTGTGCGGCCTGGCGGTACCCCATGCGGCCGTAGTACGGCAACAGGGAGGGGTCGTCGAGCTCGACGCTCAGGGTCGGCACGTTGGCCCGGATGGCGAGGGCCTCCACCTTGGTCATCAACCAGCGGCCGTACCCCCGGCTGCGCTCCTCGGGCAGCGTAGCCAGCCGGTCGATGCGCCAGCCGTCGCCGTCCTCGGCCCAGCGCAGCGCGGCGAGCGTACGGCCGTCGCTGTCCTCCATGAGCAGGGCACCACCGTGCTCGAGCCAGTCTTCCATGTCCGTCTCCGCCTCGGGGAGGTGCGGCCGCACGCGGCGGAACAGCTCGCACAGGCGCGCCGCGTCGCTCAGCACGGCGCGGCGCATGCGCGGGCGCGCGTCCGGGCGGGGCGCCGTGTGCGCGTGAGGCCGTGCGGGCGTCGCGCTCACGCGCGCCCCCCCGGCTCCGCCGGCGCCGGGGCGCGACGGCTCACCGCGTCGTGCCGACCGCCGCCGGCTCCCTCGCGCCCTCCTCGAGCTGCCGCGCGATGCGCAACCGCAGGGCGTTGAGCTTGATGAAGCCGTCGGCGTCGCCCTGGCGATAGACGTCGTCCTCTTCGAAGGTCACCACGTCCTGCCGGTAGAGGCTGTTCGGCGAGCGGCGCCCCAGCACGCTGGCCGTACCCTTGTACAGCTTCATCCGCGCCTCGCCCGTGACCGGGGTCTGGATGTCGTCGAGGAGCCGTTGCATCGCCTCGCGTTCCGGAGCGAACCAGAAGCCGTTGTAGACGGCAGCGGCGTAACGCGGGACGAGGTCGTCACGCAGCTGCAGGACCTGACGGTCGAGCGTCAGGGACTCGACGGCCTTGTGGGCGTGGAACAGCAGCGTGCCCCCCGGCGTCTCGTAGCACCCGCGCGACTTCATGCCGACGAAGCGGTTCTCGACGATGTCGACGCGACCCACGCCGTGCCGGCCGGCGATCTCGTTGGCGCGCGCGAGGAGGGCGTCGGGCGCCAGACGCTCGCCGTCGATCGCGACCGGGTTGCCGTGCTCGAAGCTGACGGTCACGATCTGGGCTTCGTCCGGTGCCTGCTCGGGGTCGACGGTGCGCCGCCACATGCCGGCGGGCGGCTGCGCCCACGGGTCCTCGAGGATGCCGCCCTCGTAGCTGATGTGGAACGCGTTGGCGTCCATCGAGTAGGGCTTCTCCTTCGTGACGCCCACCGGGATGTCGTGCCGCCGCGCGTACGCGATGCAGTCCTCGCGGCCGCGCAGGTCCCACTCGCGCCAGGGGGCGATCACGGCGATGTCGGGCTTCAGGGCGTAGGCCGACAGCTCGAAGCGGACCTGGTCGTTGCCCTTGCCGGTGGCGCCGTGCGCGACCGCGTCGGCGCCTTCGGCCTCGGCGATCTCCACCATCTTCTGTGCGATCAGCGGCCGCGCGAAGGACGTGCCGAGGAGGTAGTAGCCCTCGTACACGGCGGCCGCGCGCAAGACGGGGAAGACGAAGTCGCGGGCGAACTCGAGGTTCAGGTCGACGGCGAACGCCTGGGTCGCCCCGGTGCGCAGCGCCTTCTCGCGCGCCTCCTGGACCTCTTCGCCCTGGCCGATGTCCGCCGTGAAGGCGATGACCTCCGCGCCGTACGTCTCTCGGATCCAGTGGAGGATGACGGAGGTGTCGAGCCCGCCCGAATAGGCGAGCACGACCTTCTTGATGTCAGCGGCGTCGTTCGACATGTTCTCCTCCTGCACAACACGACCCGGTCCCTGGCCGCCGCGCGGCCCACGCGTCACCCGTGTCCGCTCCGTGGAGCGGATCAGCGTCGGGCGCGGGGAAGGGTCCGGGTCGTGCGCATCGATTCAGATCCCGGCAGGCGCACGATTATGCACGCCGGCCAATATCGTTGCGACGATAGCACCGCCGTCATGCGTGGTCAAGGTACCTCCCTACCCTCCGAGGGCCGGACGCTGCCCGGTGGCCGGGGCGACCGCACGGGCGCGGCCGACAGCAGGGCGGCGCACAACACCAGCGCCGCACCCACCCAGCCCCAACCGCCAAGGCGTTCGCCGAACGCCAGCATCGCCAGGACCGTCGCGACCACCGGTTCGATGGTCGCGACGAGCACCGCCCGGGACGCCTCCACCAGGCGCAGCCCGCTGTAGTACGCGAGGTAGGCGAGGTACGTCGACAGCAACGCGAGCATCGCCAGCAGCATCCAGTCCGACGCCGGCTTGGGGTGGAACGTCACGAACGGCAGCAGGGCCAGCGCGCCCACCGGCAATGCCACGGCGAACACCGTCACCGGCGCGTAGCGCCGCAGGATCCACTTGCCGAAGAGGTAGTAGCTCGCGTACGCGAGCCCCGAGGTGAGGCCCCACCCGAGCGAGGCGGCGTCGACCGTGAGGTTCTTCCCGCCGGCTCGGGCCACCAACGCAACGCCGAGCGTTGCAAGCACGACGAGCGCAGCCTTGCTGCGCGTGAGCGGCTCGTGGAGCCAGAGGTACGCCAGCACGACGACGAAGGCCGGTGCGCTGTACATCAGGAGGATGGCGAGGCTCACGCCGCCCGCGGCGATGGCGAGGTTGAGCGAGGCGTAGAACAGCGTCACGCCGACCAACGCGAAGAGGATCAGGGCGACGGCGTCCGCCCCCCGCTGCAAGCGCAGGCGCCCTCGTAGCGCGGCGTGCGCGACGAAGGCGGCGCCAGCGAGGGTGGCCCGCCAGAACGAGATCTCGAGCGGACCGACGCCGGTGGCCAGGATGCCCTTCGCGAAGATCCCGAGCATGCCCCAGAGAACCGCCGCCGCGGCCACCAGGGCGTACCCGCGGCGGCTCGGTCGCGTCGCGCTCACCCAGCCGAACGGCTCCGCCGGCGCACGTCCGCCCGGTACCGGGCCACGCGCGGCGCCCTCACGATGCCCGTTCCCGCCGCAGGTTCCGCTCGGCCGGCGGAGCCGCGCGCATGCCGTAGGCGCGCGCGGTCTCCGGATGGTTGCGCTTGAGGTCGTTCATCCGCCTCCGATAGGAGATGAACTCGACCACGAACGACACCACGTTGAGCGCGTAGATCACGCCCAGCGCGGCGTAGTCGGTGGCAAGCGCGAAGGCGGCGGGAGCCCCGATCGGCATGACGTGGATGAGCGTGTCGATCCCGAAGATCGCCCACGGTACCAGCAGCAGGACACCCCACAGCTCGTCGCTCAATCCGCTGCCGGGGATGAGCAGCGCGAGCACGTGGTACGCGAGCGTGCGCGGGGCGTTCGCGGCGATGCGCGGGCGGGGGATGAGCAGGGCGATCACGCTCACCACGCCCCAGGCGAGGAACAGGACGACCAACGTGTCCCACAGCCACTGCGGCACCCCCAGGGGATCGAGGCCGACGAGGGCGCTCCACGGGTTCGTGAAGGCGGCACCGAGCGCGTTCTGGAACGGACCGCCTACGGCAGCGCGCAGCGCGGCGGGACCCGGGACCGCCAGCAGCTTGGCGTCCGGCGCGTACGCCGCGTGCAGGCGCGACGGGTCCGGCCCCTGACCGAGGTTGAAGGCGGGTTCGGGCATGCGGGGGGCGGCGTCGAGGGCGGCCTGGAACAGGGCGTCGTCGTTCTGGAGCACGCCCAGGTTGTTGAGGGCGGCCGGGAGGTCGCCGGCGTCCGCGTAGGCTTGCGCCGCTTTCCGCGTGTCCCCGGCGGTCTGGGCCGCGAATCCCGCGACGAACGACGCGTCGGGGGAGGTGCCCAGCACCTCGGGGAGGGCGTTGCGGGCCGGGACGCTCGCGAGGGTTCCGGAACGCCAGGCGGCCGGCAGGTCGGTACCGTGGCGCGCCCAACCCGCGAGGGAGGCGAGCGCCAGCGTGGCCGCGAACAGCAGGACCAGCACGAGCTTCTCCGTGAGGCTGTAGTACCGCATGGCGAACAGCCGTGGCACTCGGCTGGGCGTGCGACCCGACTCGCGCTGCTGCCGCAGGGCGAGGCCCTGCGGGCGCCAGTACTTCGCGATCAGGGTGCCGTGCAGGGCCAGGATGGCCAGGATCAGGGCGGCCACGCCGTACCAACCGTTGCGTCCGATCGCCAGCGCCCCCGAATCCAGCGAGCCGGCGACGGTGAAGCGGCTGGACTCGTTGGCGCGGTTGCGCCACAGGGACGCCTGGTCCCGCCGTCCGGCCGCGCGCAGCGCCCGGCTGTACTCCCGTAGCGTCGCCTGGGTGTCCGGCACGGCGGGCGTGCTCATGCGGTACACCCAGGGGGCCCAGAAGCCGGCCGTCTGGAGGTCGCCGCGGTCGAGCGCGGTCTGCAAGGGTTGCAGCGCGAAGCCGTAGGCGTCGCGGAGCGTTGGGTCGGTCAACAACTCGGCCCGGTACCCTCTGGACCAGTAGTCGCGCAGCGCGGAGTCCATGGCCTCGTTCGCGAGGTCGGGCTGCCCGTCGGCCACCAGCCGCCGCGCGATGCCGGCGAGATCGTAGAACGTCGCGGCGTGGTCCAACGCCTGCCGGTACGACTGCTGGGCGTTGGCACCGCTCGCGGCCTCGGCGACCGCCAGGTACAGCCACGGGTTGGTCGGATCCTGCTGCAGGCGCGCGGCCGGATCGTCGACCTCCGCCTCGTTTCGAAGCCACGCGAACATCGCGGGGTTCGCCTCGAAGCGGACGCGTTGCGACAGGCCGCCGGGGGCGAGGAGGAGGCGTTGCTCGGAGCCGTCGTCGAACCGCACCGTGGCCGCGACGGCCTCGCCGTCCATGGCCACGTCGCTCACCTGGGCGGGAAGGGCGTAGCGCGCGCGAACGGTGCCGCTCGACGCGTCCAGGACCAACAGGCTGTTGCCGTGCCCCAGGTAGACGTTGCCGCCCGATTGCACGATGCCCGCGGTGAGGCCGGTGCGATCCGGGAAGCTCAACGACCACAAGGTCGCGCCGTCGCGGCCCGCGCTCAGGCCGCCGTTCTCGACGCTGAGATCGAGGTTCCGCGTGCTCGGCTGCCCGCTCGCGCCTGCCGGCGCCCCCGGGCCGTTGGTCGCGGGCCCCATCTGGTTCTGGCCCGTCTGGTTCTGGCCCGTTTGGCTCTGGCCGCTCTGGTCCGTGCCGGTCTGGTTCGCGCCCGGCTGGTTCTGGTCTGTCTGGTTCTGCCCCGTCTGGTTCTGGCCCGTCTGGTTCGTGCCCGTCTGGTTCTGGCCCGTCTGGTTCGTGCCGGGCTGGTTCGTGCCGGGCTGGTTCGTGCCGGGCTGGTTCGTGCCGGGCTGGTTCGTGCCGGGCTGGTTCGTGCCGGGCTGGTTCTGGCCGGCAGGTTTGGCGCCGGCCGGTTGCTGCCCGGAGCCGCTCTGGCCGGCCGTGCCCGTTTGCGCCGCTCCGCCTCCCGTCGCGCCGCCCGCCGGGGAGCCCTCGGAGGTGCCGTTGCCGGAGGCGCCGTTGGCCGCCGCTCCTTGCTCGGTCGTGCCGTTGGCTGACGTCCCGTTGGCTGAGGTCCCGTTGGCTGACGTGCCGTTGGCTGACGTGCCGTTCCCGCCGGTTCCGCTGCCGGACGTGGCACTCCCAGCCGCGGCGTTGCCCGTTCCAGCGTTGCCGTTTCCGGAGGTGCCGTTTCCGGAGGTGCCGTTGCCGGCGGCACCGTTGGGGGACGCGCCATTCCCGGCGGCGCCGTTGCCCGCGGTCCCGGCGCCAGTGGTCCCGGCGCCAGTGGTCCCGGCGCCCGCGCCGGCGCCACTCGCTGCGCCGTTGGCGGAGCCTGCGGCGCCGCTCTGGCCCGTTCCCGGCTGGCCCGTCCCAGGCTGGCCCGTTCCCGGCTGGCCCGTCCCGGCTGGCCCGTCCCCGGTTGGCCCGTCCCGGCCTGACCGGTCGTTCCGCCGTTCGGCCGTTGCCGCCGTTCGTGCTGCCGCCGTTCGTGCTGCCGCCGTTCGTGCTGCCGCTGCCACCGGTCCCGGGTGCCGTGCCTGACGCCTGGCCCGCGGCAGCGCCGCTCCCCGGCGGTTGTGCCGACGGCGGGCTCTCCGGCAGCGGTGCCGCCGGGGTGCTGGCGGCGTCGGAGCCGTTCGCGGTCGCGCCCGGCGGGGGAGTGACCTCGACGAAGAACGTCGCGTCGATGCCCGGGCCCGCCAGCGAGATGGACCAGCGTCCCCGCTGGTTCAGCACGTGGTCGATGCGCAGACTGCCGCTGTCGTCCGCCTTCTGGTCGACGGACGAGGTGTCGCCGTCCGGCCGGACCAGCGTGACCATGTACGGCGCGTTCGCCCGCAGGTTGCTGGCTTCGAGGGTCAGGGTGTCGTCGAGCTTCAGCACGCTGCCGTTGAGGGCCACCAGTGGCGTGCTCTGGGCGAAGGCGAGAGAGCCGACGAGGGCGAGGGTCAGGGCCGCGGCGAGCGCCCCGAGGCTCACCGTGGAGCCGCTGCGGCGGCGGCCGGCGCGACGGAGAAGGCGCATGAGCATGCCACCACCTTACCGCAAGCACCGCTCCCTGACGCGCTCGAACGGGACCGCGCGGCGTAGGCGCGGGGTCTGTTCGGGACGAGGAAAACCTCATCCTGGATGCGAAGGGGCGGTTGATATACTGCAACGATGCGGCGCGAAGATTGGGCTCGACTCGCAGCTCCGTTTCCGCCCCACGCCCTGGAATGGCGCGTCGCCGAGATCGCCCGCGAGGGGGACGGCCGCGAGGGCGTCCGGGCCCGCCTCGAACCCGTGCTCGCGCTCGCCGCGGTGCGCGGACGGTTGGACGCGACGGCGGGCTTGGATGGTTGGTCGTTCCGGTGGCTTCCGTGGGGCGAGGCGGTCCTGTGCGAACTGACGGTGGCGGGAACGACCCGGAGCGGTGTCGCGGCCCCCGCCCGCGGGCTGCCGGCCGACCCCTCGGCGGTGGCGGAGTGGGCGCTCTCGCGTGCGGCCGTTCACTTCGGATTGCTGCCCCCCGCGGACGACCAGGCCGCCTACTGGGTCGATGTCGATCCCGACGACGGCGTGCCGCTGTTCCTTCCCGAGCCCGTTGCGCGGCGCACCGACCCCGCACGCGGTCGGCCGCTGCCGGATTCGCGGGCCGGCGATCTGCCGCCTGCGTCCGAGGCAGGGCGATCCGGGCCCGCGGTCGGCGCGTCCGTCCCGCGTGACGTGGCCCCTGCCGATGATGCGGCGCGCGCCGAGGCGGCGCCCGTCGATGCCACACCCGACGAGGCGGCGCCCGACGGTGCCCCTGCCGCCGATGCCGCCGCCGACGAGGCTGCGGCCGCCGATGCCGCGGCCGCCGATGCCGCGGCCGACGAGGCTGCGGCCGCCTATACCGCTACCGACGATCCCCGGTCGGGCGCGGGTGCGGCACACCCGATGGCGAGCGTGCGTCACGAGGGGCAACAGGTCATCGAGCGACTCATGGAGCGGCTCGGGGCCGAGGGGCTTGGCAAGGAGGCGGCGCGCGTCGTCGTGGAGCACGGCGGTTACGGGCGTACCCCCGACGAGGCCAGGGATCTCTACCGCAAGCTCCGGGCCCTCCTCCTCGACAAGGGCGCGGCCGTGCCATGACGCGGTCCCCGGGCGCCGGCGCCCCGCGACGGAGCGGGTGATGATCAAGGTCATCGCCCTCGGCGACGTGCACGGGCAGTGGCCCGAGCTGTGGCGTGTGCTCAAGGCGTCCGCCGCGTGCACCGGCACCTACGAGCCGACGCAGGCCGTCATCGAAGGGCGCTACCAGGTGGTGTGCGTCGGGGACCTGGTGCACTACAAGGACGAACGCGCCTACGGGCTTGCCGTCGGCGCCGAAGAGTACGACCCGACCAACCACGACCACCTGCGGCGGGCCGCCAAGGCTCAGATCCGGGAGCTCTATCGCTTCAAGCGCTACGTCGACGGGGCGGCCGGGAACGTCACGTTGATCCTCGGCAACCACGACGATGCCGCGCTCCACCACCGCTACGACCTGGCCACCCGCGGTGGTCTCAAGCACGACGAGTTCAACCCGGCCCGCGGCGGCATCGAGCTGCCACAGGACCTGGTGGCGTGGTTCACGTCGTTCGCGCGCGAGCGCCTGTTCTTCGGCGTGCACTTCGCCCACGCGGGCCCGCTGCCGGGCATGCAGATCTTCGACGACTTCTTCTATCACGACCCCGACACCAAGACCTGGTGGTTCAACAAGCCCGAGCTCGTGCACCAGGCCGGCCACCGTTTCGGCGTGTACGGCCACACCGTCATGCAAGACGGCATCTACATCGACAAGGAGCACGGGTTCGCCATGATCGACGCGCTCGGCCATCTGCAGTTCCTCGAGATGATCCTGTCCGAGGAGCGCCTGGACTACAGCGTCACCACGCTCTAGTCGCCGTCTCCCGGGGGTTCGTCGAGCGGCAGGACCATCCAGGCTTCGTCGAGGCACGAGCCGTCGCTCTTCAGCGCGCAGGGTTGCACGCCCCAGGTGCGGAAACCGGCGCCGCGGTAGAGGGCCAGCGCCGGGGCGTTCACGGTGGTCACGGTGAGCTCGAGCCGTTCGGCACCCATGCGCCGGGCCTCGCGCGCCGCGGCTCGCAGCAGGGCCCGCCCCACGCCGCCGCGGCGCGCGCCCGGCGCCACGTACATGCCGTAGAGGCTGGCGCGGTGGCGCAGCTTCAGGCGGCGCTCCCGGACCACCGCCGCCATCGCGACGAGCTCGCCGCCCCACCACGCTCCCACGACGCACTGGTGGTCGTCGCGCCAGCGCCGTTCCTGCAGCTCGACGTACGCCTCGACCGGCGGGTGCTCGTCGGGGTGCGTTCCGAACGCATGAGGGCTCTCGCGCAAGGCGCGGCCGCGCAGCTCCCACATGGCAGGCTCGTCGCCGGGACCGAGCCGCCGCAGCTCGGGTCCCTCAGAGCGAGTATCCGCCACGGTCGTCGTCGCGAACCAATTCCCCGTTGCGGAGCACGAGCGTGCGACGCCGGAAGCGGTCGACGAGGTCCCTGGAGTGGGTGGCGACGACCACCGTCGTCCCCTTGATGTTGAGGTCGTTGAGGAGCTCGAGGATCTCCATCGCGGTGTCCGGATCGAGGTTCCCCGTCGGCTCGTCTGCCAGCAGCAACGGAGGGTTGGTCACCATCGCGCGCGCGATCGCGACCCGCTGTTGCTCGCCGAGGCTGAGCTCGATCGGGTGCCCCTGCCGCTTGTGCGCGAGGCCCACCTGGCGCAGCGCGAGCAGCGCGCGCTGGTCGAGGTTGCCGCGCGCGCCGGTCGCGCGCAGGGCGAAGGTGAGGTTCTCCATCGCCGACAGGCTGCCGAGGAGGCGGTGGTCCTGGAACACCATGCCGATCGTCCGGCGCAGCAGCGGCAGGCGGCTCTCCCGCAGGCGCCCGATGTCCTGCCCCGCCACGTAGACGTTCCCCTCGCTGGGAAGGATGCGCCGCAGCATGAGCGCGAGCAGCGTCGACTTGCCGGCCCCGGAGTGGCCGGTGATGTACACGAACTCGCCCTTGTGCACGCGGAAGTCCACGTTTCGCAGGGCGTGGGTATGGGTGCGGGGGTACGTCTTGGTGACGTGGTGGAACTGGATCATCGGGAAACCGTCCTGGCTCGTCGGCCGCGTTGAGCCGGATCGCACTCCAGCTACTGTACCCGGCGCGGGGGGCGCGGCGGGGGGTGGTACCGGGCGCGGAGGCGCACCTACCCGCCGACCGACGAGCACCCCCCGCCGCCTCGCGACCGGCGCGCGCCGGAGGCGACGGTGGCCGCCGCCGGCCGGCCCGACCTGGCGCCCCGGCGCGTTCGCCTTCGACCGGGTGGCGCACGCCTCGACCGACAGCGCGTGCCTCCAGGGCACGCCGGACGCGCGCTACACCACCCCGCCGCCCGCGCCTTGCCCCGGGTCCGGAGCCGGGGCACCGCTCCCCGCCGCGGCAGCGGTGCCGGGTGTGGGCGCAACCGCAGCGTCAGGCGTACTCCGACAGCGCGCGCTCGAGCAGCGCGAACGCCGCTTCGGCGTCGATCCGCTCGAGCACCTCGGCGTTGGCAGGCAGGCTGCGGTGGCCGGCGCGGCGGTCCACCACGGTGGCGCCGCGCGTGAGCTCGCCGTGCAGCTCCACGGCGACGTGACGCGGCGCGCGCTCGAACAGCTCGGGATGGGTGAGCGCGAGCACGGAGCACGGGTCGTGCAACGGCGCCGCCAACGGGCCCGCGAACTCGCGCCGGTAGGCGCCGCCGTAGTACTCCAGCAGCTCGGCCGCGAACGAGGCGGGGGCGGTTCCCAGCGCCCGGATGCGCGCGAGCCGGTCCTCGTCGATGACGAACTGGTGCGTGAGGTCGAGCCCCGCCAGGACGATGCGGGCGCCCGACGCGAACACCACGGCCGCGGCCTCCGGGTCGGCCCAGACGTTGAACTCGGCGGCCGCGGTGACGTTCCCCGGCCCCCACGCCCCTCCCATCACGCTGATCCCGAGGAGCCGTTCGGCGAGGTCCGGGGCCTGGCGCAGGGCCAACGCGACGTTGGTGAGGGGACCGGTGGCGACCAGCCACAGATCGTCGCGTGCGCGCGCCGCGTCGATCAGGAAGCGCACGGCCGAGCCCGGCGTCGCCGCGCGCCGCAACGAGGGCAGGTCGGGCCCGTCGAGACCGCTCTCGCCGTGGATGTCGGGCGCGTGCCGCGCCTCGGCGACCAGGGGCCTCGAAGCGCCGGCATGGACCGGCACGTCGAGGCCCCCGATCTGCGTCGTGAGCAACGCGTTTCGCAGCGTCTTCTCCAGCGGCGCGTTGCCGCTGACCACGGTGATCCCCAGCAGCTCGGTGCTGCGCCCCGCGAGCAGGATCGCGAGGGCGTCGTCGTGCCCCGGGTCGCAGTCCAGGATGACGACCGGTCGCGTGCCTCCGCTCACCGCACTAGGCCTTCGTCCCCTTGCGCTCGTCCAACCCCTGCACGAGCTCGTCCTCGTCCGGCAGCACCATCGCGGCCACGACCACGTCGCCGTCGTCGAGGCGCATGATCGTGACGCCCTGGGACGACCGACCGTAGGAGCTGACCTGCCTCACCTTCGTGCGGATGAGGATGCCGTGCTGCGACAGCACGAACAGCTCCTCCTCGCCCAGCACGTAGTTGAGGCTCACCAGGTTGCCGGTGCGCGAGGTGAGCTTGTGGGTGATGACGCCCTGGCCGCCGCGCCCCTGCACCGGGTACTCCGAGAGGTGCGTGCGCTTGCCGAAGCCGCGCTCGGTGACGCCGAGGAGCTCGGCGGTCTCCTTGTCCGCTTCGGAGATGGCGGCCAGGCTCACCACCCGGTCGCCTCGCTTCAGCCGGATGCCGATCACGCCTTGCGTGGCCCGCCCGGTCTCGCGCACGCCGTCCTCGGCGAAGCGGATGGATTGGCCGCCCTCGGTGCCGAGCACGATGTCGGCACGGCCGTCGGTGATCCGCACCGCAACCAGGGCGTCGCCGTCGACCAGGTTGATGGCGATGAGCCCCGCGGCGTTGATGTTGCCGTACTCGCGGATGGCGGTGCGCTTGCTCAGGCCCTGGCGGGTGGCGAACACGAAGTACCCGTCGATGTCGAAGTCCCGCACCGCCAGGACGGTCTGGACGGTCTCGGCATCCTCCAGCGGGAGGATGTTCCTTATGTGGTTGCCGCGCGCGGCCCGCTCCGCCTCGGGAAGGTCGTAGATCTTCTCCCGGTAGACCCGACCGCGGTCGGTGAAGAAGAGCACGTAATCGTGGGTGCTGCCGACGAGGAGGATCGAGTTGACGTCGTCCTCCTTCGCCTTCTGGGCGCTCACGCCGCGGCCGCCGCGGGCCTGGGCCCGGTAGCTGGTGAGCGGCGTGCGCTTGACGTACCCGCCGCGCGTGAGGGTCACCGCCACGTTCTCCTCGGCGATGAGGTCCTCCTTGTCGATGCTGTCGCTCAGATCGGCGATCATCGTGCGGCGCTCGTCGCCGAACTGCTTCTTGACGTCGCGCAGCTCCTGCCGGATGACCCTCCAGAGCTCGAGCTCCTCACCCAGGATGAGCTCGAGGCGCGCGATCTGTTCCATCAGGTCGCGGTACTCCTCCTGGATCTTGTCGCGTTCGAGGCCCGTGAGGCGCTGCAGCCGCATGTCGAGCACGGCCTGCGCCTGGGCGTCAGACAGGCCGAACTCGCGCATGAGCCCGCCACGCGCCTCCGGCCCGTCCTTCGACGCGCGGATGAGCGCGATGACCGCGTCGAGGTTGTCGAGCGCGATCAGGTAGCCCTCGAGGATGTGCGCGCGCTCGCGCGCCTTGCGCAGCTCGTACTCCGTGCGCTTGCGCACCACGTCGGCGCGGTGCGTCAGGAACAGCCGCATGATCTCGCGCAGCGGCAGGAGCTTCGGCGAGCGCTCCACGATGACGACGTTGTTGACCGCGAACGTGCTCTGGAGCTGGGTGTACTTGTAGAGCTGGTTGAGCACGAGCTCCGGCACCGAGCCGCGCTTGAGCTCGAACACGATGCGCATGCCCTGGCGGTCGGACTCGTCGCGCAGCTGCGCGATGTCCTCGATCTTCTTGGCCCGCACCAGACCCGCCACCGTCTGGATGAGCGAGGTCTTGTTGACCTGGTAGGGGATCTCGGTGACGACGATGGAGACGCGGTTGTTGCGCTCCTCGAAGCGCGCGCGGCCGCGCACGCGGATGCTGGCGCGCCCCGTCTCGAACGCCTGCCTTATCGACTCGCGGCTGATGATGCCGCCCGTCGGGAAATCCGGCCCCTTGACGTGCTTCATGATCCCGTCGATGGTGATGTCGGGATCGTCGATCATCGCGATCAGGCCGTCGACGACCTCCCCGAGGTTGTGGGGCGCCAGGTTGGTGGCCATGCCCACCGCGATGCCGCTGGCCCCGTTGATGAGCAGGTTGGGGACGGCGGCAGGAAGGACCTCCGGCTCGGCGGTGGTGCCGTCGAAGTTCTCGTTGAACCCGACGGTCTCCTTGTCGATGTCGACCAGCATGGCCTCGGCCACCGTCGTGAGACGGGCCTCGGTGTAGCGGTAGGCCGCCGCGGGATCGCCGTCGATGGAGCCGAAGTTCCCCTGACCGTCCACCAGGCGGTAGCGCAGGTTCCACGACTGGGCCATGCGCACCATGGCGTCGTACACGGCCATGTCGCCGTGGGGGTGGTACTTGCCGATGACCTCGCCCACGACGCCCGCGCTCTTCGAATGCTTGCGCGTCGAGGCCAACCCCATCTGCTGCATGGCGAAGAGGATGCGACGCTGCACCGGCTTGAGGCCGTCGCGCACGTCGGGGAGCGCCCGGTCCACGATGACGGACATGGCATAGTTGATGAAGCTCGTCTTGATCTCGTCCGTGATCTGGACCGGAACGACTTGACCCTCGTTCAAGAGTGACCTCCCAGGCGGGGCGCGGGGGCGGACGCCCGGCGCAGCCGGTAGGCGCCCTCGTCGGGGACGCCACGCGAGCCCCTGCCAACGCATGAGTCTACCATCCGGGCCGTAACGCCGCGCGATCGTGCCGAACAGCCGGAGTTTCGTCCAGGACGGCCTCGCCGTGCACGGTCGGCGGCGCGCGACGGGGGGTGCGCGCCGCGGCGCCGAGGACCGCTCGCGCACGTGGCGTCGGGCGGTCCGCTACCCTGTGGCATGCGCATCCCGAACGACGGCGAGGTGGCCGGCCTGCTGGCGTGGCCCGCCGTGCTGGACGCGCTCGAGGCGGCATTCACGGAGCCGCGGCGCTTCCGGGCACCGCCCCGCGTGGCGCTCGACGCGCCAGAGGACGGCAGCTACCTGACGATGCCGTGCGCCGACGACGAGGGCTGGTTCGGCGTGAAGCAGGTGTCGGTCCTCCCCCGCAACCCGACCCGCGGCCTGTCCAGCGTGCACGCGTGGTACACCCTCTTCGGTCCCGACGGCCGGCCCGCCCTGGCGTGCGATGCGCGCACGCTCACGCGCCGCCGGACGGCCGGCGTATCGGCCGTCGCCGCTCGCCGGCTCGCCCCGGAACGCGCGCGCACGCTGCTGATCGTCGGAAGCGGCTCGCTGGCCCCGTCGATGGCGTGGGCGCACCTCCAGGTCCGGCCCTACGAGCGCGTGCTGGTATGGGGCCGCGACGCGGCGCGCGCCGAGGCGTGCGCCACGCGCATCCTCGCAGGCCTTGGCGGGCCGGTCCGACCCGCGGTGCGGGCGGTGCCGGACCTGCAGGCGGCCGCGTTCGAGGCCGACGTGATCAGCGTGGCCACCACCTCCTCCGAGCCGCTCGTGCGGGGGGCGTGGCTGGGCGCGCACCAGCACCTGGATCTCGTCGGCGCGTTCCGTCCGGGCATGGCGGAGGCCGACGTCGATGCCGTGTGGCGCTGCGACGTGTTCGTCGACGACCTCGAGGCCGCCCGCCACGAGGCCGGGGACCTGCTCGCCGCGGCCGAGCACGGCTGGGGCTGGGAGTCTGTGCGCGGCGAGCTGCGGGACCTCGTTGCCGGCGACGCCACCCGTGGCGCCGCGCCGACGCTCTTCAAGTCGGTGGGGCTGGCCTTCGAGGATCTCGTCGTGGCGCGCCTGCTCGCCGCCGGCCCCTAGCCTCCGCGCGCGCCGCCGCGGCGGCCGACGGCCGGCCGGAGCCCCGTCGCGATCGCCCCAGGCTCCGCGCGACCGCCGAGGCGCCGCCGGCGTCGGTCCGGGGCGGGGGATGGTAGCTTCGTCGTGCCATGATCGACCGTTACCAGACGCCGGAGATGCGTGACCTGTGGAGCGAGGCGGGGCGCTACCAGGCCTGGCTGGAGGTGGAGCTCGCCGCCACGGAGGCCTGGGAAGCCGTCGGGGAGGTGCCGGAGGGCACCGGCCGGCGCCTGCGGGCGGCCCTGACCCGGCCGCCGCTCGACGCCGCCTTCGCCGCGCGCGTGGCCGAGATCGAGGCGGTGACGCGCCACGACATCGTGGCGTTCACCCGGGCGCTGGGGGAGCGGGCCACCGACGTCGCGGGCGAGGAGGGTGCCGACGCCGCCCGCTACCTGCACCACGGCCTGACCAGCACCGACGTGGTGGACACCGCCCAGAACCTGCTGCTGGTGCGCGCCGTGGACTTGGTGCTGGCGGACGTGGCGGCGCTGGATGCCGCCCTGGTCGACAAGGCGCGCCGCTACCGGCACACGCCGTGCATCGGCCGCACCCACGGCATCCACGCCGAGCCGATGACCTTCGGCCTCAAGTTCCTGAACTTCCTGGCGGCCTCGCGGCGCGACGCCGAGCGCCTTCGTCGCGCCCGGAAGACCATCGGCGTGGCCATGCTGTCGGGCTCCGTGGGCACCTACGCCCACGTGCCGCCCGAGGTCGAGGTGCGCGCCGCCGCAGCCCTCGGGCTCGAGCCGGATCCCGTGACGAACCAGACGGTCGCCCGCGACCGGCACGCCGAGCTCCTCGCCGCCCTCGCGCTCGTCGGCACGACCGTGGAGCGCGTGGCGCTGGAGATCCGCCACCTTCAGCGCAGCGAGGTACGCGAGGCGCAGGAGGGGTTCGGTGCGGGGCAGACGGGCAGCTCGAGCATGCCGCACAAGAAGAACCCGATCGCGAGCGAGAACCTCACCGGCATCGCCCGCCTGCTGCGCGCCGACCTGCAGGCCGCCCTCGAGGACGTGGCGCTGTGGCACGAGCGAGACATCAGCCACTCGTCGGTCGAACGGGTGATCCTGCCCGACGCCACCACCTTGGCGAGCTACGCCCTGCGCCGGCTGACGCGCGTGCTCGAGGACCTCGTGGTCGACGAGGCGCGCATGCTCGCCAACCTCGACGCGCTGAACGGGCTGGTGTACTCCCAGCGCGTGCTGCACCTGCTGATCGACCGCGGCCTGAGCCGCGAGGCCGCGTACGAGGTGGTGCAGCGCAACAGCCTGGCGTGCTGGGAGTCCGGCCGCCACCTGCGCGATCTGCTGGCGGCCGACGCGGCCTGTCCGCTCGGCGCCGATGCGCTCAGCGAGGCCTTCGATCCGAGCTGGTACCTTCGCAACGTCGACGCCATCTACGCGCGCTGGCTGCCGTAGCCCGTTCCCCAGGCCGGATCCTGCGGCCGTGGGGCCGGTGCCGGCGCCTGCTATCATCCGGGCGTGAATGCTCCCAGCTCCTCCAGTGGGGCGGGTCCGAGCGGCCCCGATGCCCCCGGTAGCGGACCCGGCCGGCCCGCGCGCGGCGCCCTGCGCTATGAGGGCAAGGCCAAGAGGATGTACGCCACCGACGACGAGGATCTCCTCATCGTGGAGTACAAGGACGACGCCACCGCCTTCAACGCCCAGAAGCGCGGCACCATCCGGGGCAAGGGCGCGATCAACAACGCCGTCGCCTGCCATCTCTTCGGGGTGCTGGGTGAGGCGGGGATCCCGACGCACTTCGTGCGCCTCGTATCGGAGCGCGAACAGCTCGTGCGCGCCGTCGACATCGTGCCGCTCGAGGTCATCGTGCGCAACCGCGCCGCGGGCTCGTTCGCCAAGCGTTACGGCGTGGAGGAGGGGCTCGAGCTCGACCCGATCGTGGTGGAGTGGTGCTACAAGAACGACGCGCTCGGCGATCCGCCGCTGAACGATGCCACCGCGGTCGCGCTCGAGCTGGCCACGCCGGAGGACCTCGAGGCGCTCTTCGAGATGGCCGCGGCGGTCAACGATGCCTTGCTGCCCTACTTCGGAGACCGCGGCCTCGAGCTGATCGATTTCAAGATCGAGTTCGGCCGGACCTCCGACGGCGATCTCGTGCTGGCCGACGAGATCAGCCCGGACACGTGCCGGCTGTGGGATGTCGAGAGCGGCGAGAAGCTCGACAAGGACCGCTTCCGGCGCGACCTCGGCGCGGTCGAGGAAGCCTACCGCGAGGTCTACCGGCGCGTCGTCGAGGGGGCCGAACCCCGCCCCCTCGCCGGCGGGAGCTAGCGGTGGGCAGCTACCGCGCGATCGTCGACGTGATGCTCAAACGCTCCATCCTCGACCCCCAGGGGCGCGCCGTGGAGGCCACGCTCGCGCGCCTGGGTCACGACAACCTCTCGAGCGTGCGCATCGGCAAGCGCATCTCGCTGCGCCTAGACGGCGAGCGCGAGGAGGTGGAGGCTCAGCTCCGCGAGATCGCTCGTACGGTGCTGTCCAACCCCGTCATGGAGGACGTCGAGGTCGAGCTCGAGGAGGCCTGACGGGGGCACGGCCCGGGCCGCCGGGCGCGTCGAGGACGGTGGCCGGGCGGCCCTCCAGGGCCATCCCCGCGCGTTCGCGGAAGGCGGGCGGCGGGCGCCGCCCCGCCGGCATGCGGCCCCTCTTCGTGCGGGCGGCTGGGGCCGCCGGGAGGAACGATGCCGAAGGAACTCGAGCGGGTTCGCACCGGCGACGGGCTGGAGCTCGTCCTCCACCGCTGGGAGCCCGACGGCGCGACCGAGGCGCTGTGCCTGCTGGTGCACGGCTACGCCGAGCATGCGGGCCGCTACGGCACGCTGGCCCGCGCCCTGAACGAACGCGGGGTCGCCGTATGGGCGCCGGACCTACGCGGCCACGGCCTGAGCGGCGGCGCGCGGGCCGACGTGAGCGTCTTCGCCCGTTTCGTCGACGACCTTCGACGCGTCGCGGACCTGGCGCACGAGCGCCGCGCCGAGCTGCCCAAGGTCTTGTTCGGCCACAGCATGGGGGGCACGGTCGCGTTGCGTTACGCCCTCGAGCGGCCCGACGCCCTGCGCGCGCTGGCGCTGAGCGCGCCGTACCTGCGGCCGGCCAACGATCCGCCCCGGTGGATGCGGGACCTGGTAGCCCGGCTCGCGCGCATCGCGCCGAACCTCCCCGTGCAACCGCTGGCGGCGAGCCTCGTGTCGCGCGACCGCTCCTTCGTGGAGGCCTACCGCACCGACCCGCTGGTGTACCACGGCTGGGTGAAGGCCCGCATGGCCCACGAGCTGGTGAGCGCCGGGCCGCCGCTGCTGGCCCGCGCGGGTGCCGTCGAGCTCCCCACCTACATCGTCCATGGCGGCGCCGACGGCCTCGCCGCGACCGACGCGTCGCGCGAGCTGGCGTCGCGGATCGGCGCCGAGGACGTCACGCTACGCGTGCTCGACGGGGTGTTCCACGAGTCGTTGAACCACGAGGGCGGCGACGAGCTCGCCGCGGAGATCGCCCAGTGGCTCGCGCAGCACGCGCGCGCCTGAGGCCCGGCGGCGCGCCGGCTCCGGGTCCGGTGCTGCGGCTCGCGCGCCCGAGGCGCGGGGCCGGGTTGGCGTCGGGTGCGGTGCGTTGGCCCGGGCGGGACGCGCGCGCCTGGGGGGCGGCGACGCGCCGGCTCCGGGTCCGGTGCTGCGGCTCGCGCGCCCGAGCGCGGCGCGCGCGTGCGCTTCAGCGCGGCAGCACCCGCAGCACCAGGAACTTCAGGTAGCGCCCCTCCGGGAAGTCCAGCGGGACGGGGTGGTCGCTGGGCTGGCCGCGATCGGCGACGACCTGGGCGCGCACGCCGGCCGCCTGCGCCGCGGCGGCCACCACGCTCTGGAACGCCTCGGGCGAGACCTGCGCGGTGCACGAGGCGGTGGCGAGCAAGCCGCCGGGCTCGAGCAAGCGGAACGCCGCGCGGTTGAGCCGGTGGTAGGCGCGAAGCGCGCGGCGGCGCTGGGCGGCGCTGCGTGCCAGCGACGGCGGGTCGAGCACCACCAGGCCGTAGCGTTCCTCGCGCGCCTCGAGCTTGGGCAGGAGGTCGAAGACGTCCGCGTTCAGGGTCGTGTGCCGCTCGACATCGAGGCCGTTGAGCGCCACGTTGGCGTCCGCCTGCTCGAGGGCGGCCGTGGCGGTGTCGACGCTGAGGGCCGAGGTCGCACCGCCGGCCAGCGCGAAGACGCTGAATCCGCCGGTGTACGCGAACAGGTTGAGCACGCGCCGTCCGGCGGCCAGGGAGCGCACGAGCTGACGGTTCTCGCGGTGGTCGAGGAACAGCCCCGTCTTCTGGCCGTGGTAGAGGTCCACGGCGAAGCGCAGGCCGTGCTCCGTCACGGTCTCCTGGGGCGGGGGCGCCTCGCCGCGCAGCGGCACCAGGCCGTCCGCGCCGCGCTCGAGCACCCCCTTGAGTCGGAGGCGTCCGCCGAGCTCGGCGGCCACGTCGGGCAGCAGGCGGCGCACGGCCGAGGCGTACGTCCTGACCACCGCGAAGCGACCGTAGCGGTCGGCCGTGATCCCCGGGAGGTAGTCCCCCTCGCCGTAGAGCAGCCGGTAGGCGTCGTGGCCGGCCGCCGCCAGCGGCTCGCGGAGCGCCAGCGCGTCGGCCACCCGTGCGCGCACCGCCGCCCCGTCCAGCACGCCGTCGGCCGAGAACACGCGCACGGCGATGGCGCCGTCGGCGTCGTAGAGGCCGTACGCCGAGGCGCGTCCCGCCTCCAGGCGCACCCAATCGCCGTCGCTCAGATCGTGGTGCGGGAGGTGGTTGCGGTACACCCACGGGTGGCCGGAGGCGAGGGCGGATTCGAGCGCGGGACCGAGGTTGACGGTGGCGCGGGGCATGAGGGCAAGGCTACCGCGACCGGGGGGCGTGCGTGGCCCGGGCGGCGGGGCCGTCAGAGCCCGGCGTGGTCCGCCGCGAGCCGCAACGCCGCATCGAACATCGCGGGGCTGAGGCGGCCCGTGTTGGTGTTCTGGAAGCTGGGATGGTAGCTGTCGACGAGGGTCGGCGCGCCCGCCAGGTGGTGTACGGCGCCGTGAGCGAACGGGTGGTGGGACTTCACCGCCCGCGCCCGGCCGTGCCGCCCAACGCGGGCGTTGAGCAGGTCGAGGAAGCCGTCGTGCGCGACCTTGCCGAGGGCGAGCACGGCGCGCAAGGCAGGCAGACCGGCGACGTCGTGCTCGAGCCAGGGCAGGCAGCGCTCGAGCTCCGCGCGCAGCGGCCGGTTCCCGGGCGGGACGCATCGCACCACCGCCGTGATCCACACGCCGCGCAGCTCGAGCCCGTCGTCGCGTGAGCGGCTCGTGGGGGAGGTGGCGAGGCGCGCCCGGTACAACGCCGGGAACAGGAAGTCGCCGCTGGCGTCGCCCGTGAACATCCGGCCGGTCCGGTTGCTGCCGTGCGCTCCCGGCGCGAGCCCGAGCAGGAGCAAGCGGGCTCGCGGGTCCCCGAAGCCGGGTACGGGACGCGCCCAGTAGGTGTCGTGCGCGTAGGCGCGGCGCTTCTCGCGGCCCACCTGCTCCCGCCACGCCGCGAGGCGCTCGCACCTCCGGCAGCGCTCGAGGGCGGCCGGCAGGGCCTCCACCCTCAGGCCCGCTCGCCCTCGGCCTGCGCGCCCGCCTCGGGGAGAGCGGCGCCGATGCGGTCCAGCGCCTCGTCGAGGATGCCGCGGCTGGTGGCGAAGTTGATGCGCGCGAAACCCGCGCCGCCGGCGCCGTAGTCGGTGCCCTCGTTGAGGCCGACGCGCGCGTCGGCCAGGAGCCGAGCGGCCGGCTCGTCGCCGAGGCCGGCTCCGCGGAAATCGATCCAACCGAGATAGGTGGCCTGGGGAGCGTGCATGCGCACGCCGCGAAGCTCCCGCAGTCGGGCGAGCAGGTGATCGCGGTTGCCCCTCAGGTAGGCCAGCACCTCGCCGAACCAGGCGTCGCCGTCGCGGTAGGCCGCGAGGGTGGCGGCCTGCGCCAGCACGTTCGGCCCCGGGGCCACGCCGTGCGCCAGCTTCGCGATGCGCTGCGTGAGCGCGGGCTCGCCGGAGAGTGCGAAGCTGATCTTGAGCCCCGGGATGTTGAAGGCCTTCGTCGGCCCGTACAGCGTGAGCGTGCGGCGAGCGATCTCCGGACCGAGCGCCGCGATCGGGGTATGGCTGCCGTCCAGCACGAGATCGGCATGGAGCTCATCGCTCACCACCCAGAGGTTGTGGCGCAGCGCGACGTCGGCCAGCGCGTGGAGCTCCTCGCGCGTGAACACCCGCCCGACCGGGTTGTGGGGGTTGCACAGCATCAGGATCCGCGTCGCCGGCGTGATGGCGGCCTCGACGGCGGTCAGGTCGAGCTCGTAGCCGTGGTCGGTGTCGCGCAGCGGCACCTCGACGGCGGTGCGCCCGGTTCCTTCGACGGCCGCACGGAACGGGGGGTACAGCGGCGTGAGCAGCACCACCTCGTCGCCGGGGCCGGCGAGCGCCCGGGCCGCCAGGAACAGGCCCTGAACGGTGCTGCCGAGAAGGTGTAGGCCGTCGTCGCCGACGCGCAGCCCGTAGCGGGATGCGACGCGCTCGCGCACCGCATCCGCCAACCCCGGCAGGCCCTGGCTCATGCCGTAACCGAGGTTGTCGGTCGCGGCATGCTCGCAGATGGCCCGCTTGATCGGCTCGGCGATGGGGAAGTCCATCTCCGCCACCCACAGCGGGAGCACGTCGGGCTCGAAACGTTGCCACTTGGCACAGGGCCGAGCCTGGAGGGAGGCGAGGGAGAGGTCGTCGAACGTGGAGCTGGCCATGCCCGCGAGTGTAGCAAGGGCCGCGGGCGGCAGGCGTGCGCGTGGGTCGGCCCTACGCCGGCCGCGGACGAGCACGCCGCGCACCCGACGGTAGACTCGGCGGCATGGAGACGAGCGGGTCATGATCGTGACGCTGCGAGCGCCCCCGTGGGCCCGGCGGCTGGCGTCGGACGTGACGGACATGGACCGCGACCCCCGGCCCGTGGGTCCCGGCGAGGAGGTCGAGTACCGCCTGCCCGACGACACGTACCTGGAGTACGCGTTCCTCGACGAGGCCGGGGCGATGCGGGCCGATCCCGCCAACCCCGTCCGCGCCGACAACCCGTGGTACGCGGAGGTGAGCGCGGTGCGTGGACCGGAGTACCGGCCGGGCGCCCTGGCCGACCCGCCGCGGCCGCCCGAGCCCGTGAGCGTCGAGCGCCTACGCATCCCCGGTGCGGCCCTCGGCGGTGAGCGGCGCGTGACCGTCGCCGCCCCGGCCGGCTTCGAGGCCGCGGAGTTGCCGCTCGTGGTCGTTCAGGACGGCGTCGCCTTCTACCGCCTCGCGCGCCTGGCGGACGTGCTCGACGCGCTCGTGCGCGCCGGACGGGCGCGCCCGGCGCGCCTCGCCTTCGTGGAGCCGTCGGATCGCGCGCGCGAGTACGCCTTCGACGGAGGGTACCTCGCCTTCGTGGCCGACGAGCTGTTGCCACACCTGCTCGGGCGCTTCCCGAGCTCGGGCGAGGTGGTGGCGCTCGGCGCCAGCCTCGGGGGGCTCTTCTCTGCCACCCTCGCGCTCGAACGGCAGGAGCTGGTGCGCACCGTGGTGAGTCTCTCCGGCGCCTTCCTCGGAGACCGCGACGACCGTGACGCCTACCGCTCGGAGCGCTCGTTCGTCGCGGAGCGCCTGGAGCGCGATCCGCCCCGCGCTCAGCGCTGGTACATCGAGACCGGCACGCTGGAGTGGCTCCACGCGGTCAACCGCCGCGCGGCCGCCGCCCTGGCGGCCGGCGGCGTCGAGCACGCCTTCGAGGAGCGCCACGCCGGGCACAACTGGACCCACTGGCGCGACGCGTTGGGCCCCGCCCTGACGTTCGCGCTGCGTCCCTGAGGCGGTAGCATGAGAGGCGAACGCAGGCGTCGCGAAGCGCGCGGCCGGCGGCCGCGCGGCGTCCCTCACCCACTGCTGCCATTGGAGGCGCCATGGAGATGCGCATCGAGAAGGACACGCTCGGCCAGGTCGAGGTACCGGCGGACCGCTACTGGGGAGCGCAGACCCAGCGCTCGCTCGAGAACTTCCGCATCGGCGGGCAGCGCATGCCCGAAGAGATCGTGCGCGCCTTCGCGATCCTGAAGAAGGCTGCGGCGCGCACGAACGCCGAGCTGACGGACTTCCCGGAGGACAAGGCGGAGATCATCGGCCGCGTGTGCGACGAGATCCTCGCCGGCGACCTCGACGACCACTTCCCGCTGGTGGTGTGGCAAACGGGCTCGGGCACCCAGTCCAACATGAACGTCAACGAGGTCGTGTCGAACCGGGCGATCGAGCTGCTCGGCGGCGAGCTGGGCAGCAAGCGGCCCATCCACCCGAACGACGACGTGAACAAGTCGCAGTCGTCGAACGACACCTTCCCGACGGCGATGCACATCGCCGCGTACAGCAGCCTGGTCGAGCACACCCTGCCGCGGCTCGGCCGCCTGCAGGAGGCGCTGGCCGCCAAGGCGCAGGAGTTCGGGCGGGTGGTGAAGATCGGCCGCACCCACCTGATGGACGCCACGCCGCTCACGCTCGGTCAGGAGTTCAGCGGCTACGCCGCGCAGCTCGGCAAGGGCATCGACGCTGTCGAGAACAGCCTGCAGCACCTGCGCGAGCTGGCGCTGGGCGGGACGGCCGTGGGGACCGGGCTGAACACGCCGGACGGCTTCGCCGAGCGGGTCGCGGAGGTCATCGCGGAGCTGACCGGGCACCCGTTCATCACCGCGGACAACAAGTTCGAGGCGCTCAGCGCGCACGATGCCGTGGTGGAGGCTTCCGGAGCCCTCAAGCGCGTGGCCGTCAGCCTGTTCCACATCGCCAACAACATCCGCTTGCTCGCATCCGGACCGCGCTGCGGCATCGGAGAGATCTCCCTGCCCGCCAACGAGCCCGGCTCCTCCATCATGCCGGGCAAGGTGAACCCGACGCAGGCCGAGGCGATGACCATGGTCTGCGCCCAGGTCATCGGCAACGACACGGCCGTGAGCGTGGCGGGCACGCACGGTCAGTTCCAGCTCAACGTCTTCAAGCCGGTGATGATCTACAACCTGCTGCAGAGCGCGCGGCTGTTGGGCGACGCGTGCGCCTCGTTCCGGGACAACTGCGTCGTGGGGATCGTCGCCGAGCCCGCACGCATCCGCGAGCACCTGAACAACTCGCTCATGCTGGTCACGGCCCTCAACACGCGCATCGGCTACTACAAGTCCGCCGAGATCGCCCAGAAGGCGCACGCCGAAGGCCTGACCCTGAGGGAGGCGGCGATCGGCCTGGGCTACCTCACGGGCGAGGAGTTCGACGAGACCGTGGTTCCCGAGCGGATGGTCGGCCGGCTGCCGGACCCGTCGTCGAGCTGACGGTCGCCGCGCCGCCCCACGGCCCGCGGCGCGAGCCCCTCAGTGCCCGCCGCGGTTGTCGATGACCTCGGCGTCCGCTGGCAGGTAGGCGACCTTGGCGGGGTCGAGGCCCTGATCCTTCACGATGTTCTGCGCGTTGAGGTCGGCCATGACCTGCCCGTCGGCCTGCTCGAACACCAGCTCGCGCGGCAGCCAGTCGGTCGACGGCACCGTCGCGCCGACGTGCTGGATGGTGGCCTTGGGGTCCTTGTTGGCGAAGTCCAGGTGGTAGACGTCGTGGCCGTCTTGCGTTCCTACGCCGCCGACGGTGGCGTCGTACCCCTGGAAGATCTTGCCCAGGTCGAAGCTGATCTGGGGACCGCCCCCGTCCTGACCGGCCGGCAGCAGCCCGCCCAGCGCATCGGGGTCGTTGGCGTCGAAGAGCGTGACCTGGTTGGTCAGGAAGGTGTAGTTCTTGACGACGTCGCCGTCGAGCACGATCTGGTTGTCGGCGAGCGCGTCGGGCTGGATGATGTAGGCGCTGGCGAGCTGCTTGCCCGGGATGACCTGGATGTCCACCTCGAGGGGGATGACGGTGCCGTCGGCGTCGACGAGCTTCCCGGTGATCGTGAAGGTCGCGTCCTGCAGGGCGTCGGCCGCGTTCTCGATGTTCTGCAAGACGGTGTCGACCGGCAGCGGCTGCGCGGCGGCGACGGCCGACGCGCCGAGCAGCACGAGCAGGAGGAGGGTGCGGCGAAGGGTTCGGGAGGTCTCCATGGGGCCATCATCCCCCGTGTCGACGCCCACGCGCGTGATGTCGGGGTGAAGCGTGCCTGACGCTCGGCTCACCGTGGAGGCGGGCGCGGGCCCCGCCCGCCAGCCCGAACCCGCGCACCGCCCCCCCGCCCGCCACCGCCGAGCATGAAGGAACCTCCATGAAGGGGCGTTTAAGCCGGTCATCACGCGCGTTGAGGGGCCCGTGCTAGCCTCGCGGAAGAAAGGAGGCGGGCCACAATGAAGAAAATTCTCGCCCTGCTCGTCCTCGCAACCTCCCTGGCGTTCGCCCAGCGGATCGTGGTCAGCCCCGAGGCGATCGTCGTGAACCCGAAGCCGAGCTTCAATGTCGACGTCTGGCTCAACAAGGACTCCTCAGGTCAGGGGCGTCCTTCGTACGACGTCGGGGAGAACGTGACGATCTCGGTCAAGGTGTCGCAGGACGCCTACGTCTACCTGTTCAGCGTCAAGCCCTCCGGCGACATCCAGCAGATCCTCCCCAACCGCTACGACCAGAGCGGCCAGAACAACCACCTCAGTTCGGGGGAGACGCGGACCTTCCCGCCTTCGGGAGCGAACTACACGTTCTCCGTCGAACCGCCGCGCGGCCTGTCGAAGGTCATCGCCGTGGCGAGTCGCAACCGTCTCGACACCCATTCGCTGGCGCAGTTCCAGGGCAACGACCCGTTCGCGACCGGCAAGGGCGGCCAGGAGGGCTTCGTCCAGAACTTCTCCATCGTCGTCAAGCCCGTGCCCCAGCAGGACTGGGTCACCGACACGGCCTTGTACTACGTGGGCAACCAACCGCAGACGCCCTCGTACGGCAACCTGCGCTTCACCTCGCAGCCGAGCGGCGCCGAGGTGTACGTCGACGGTGACTTCGTCGGCTACACGCCCACGAACTTCGGCACGCGGCCCGGGCGTCACGACATCCGCGTGAGCCTCAGCGGTTACGACGACTTCACCACCTCGATCAACCTCCGCCCCGGCGACACCCAGAACGTCGACGCGACGCTGCGGCAGGTGCGCCAGACCGGCACCGTGTCCTTCACCAGCACCCCCAGCGGCGCCGACGTCTACGTCGACGGCAACTACGTGGGCACCACGCCCACCGGCCGCGTGAGCCTCGACGCCGGCACCCACACCGCGCGCTTCAGCCTCAGCGGTTACCAGGACGAGTCGCGCGACTTCGACCTCAACAGCGGTGAGGACCGCCGGATCGACGCCGGGATGCAGCGCGCGCAAGGCTCGCTCGACGTCCAGGCCAACGTCGGCGGCGCGCAGGTCTTCGTCGACGGGCGTGCGGTCGGCACCGTCGCCAACGGCACCGGACGCTTCAGCATGGACGGGCTCGACCCCGGCCAGCACGAGCTCACCGTGGTGGCTCCCGGCTTCTCCACCTTCGTCACCACCTTCTCGGTCCAGGCCGGCCGCTCGACGCAGCTCTCCGTGAGGCAGTCCAGGCTCTGAGCCGGCCCAGGGTCGACGCGCGCGATCGACCGTACGCAGCCACACACCAGGGGAGCGCCCGCCGAAGGGCGCTCCCCTCCGTTGAGGTGCCCGTGGGGGCCCTCGCGGGCGCGGGCCGCGGCCGGGGACGGCCGAGCGGCGCGAGGCGGCGCAACCCACCGGCGGTAGAATGCGGGATGGACCACGGCTCTGGCCCGGGACGACGCCACGACCGGCACGCGGGCGCACGGAGAGGGACCGGATGAACGACCCACGCGAGCGGATCACCGCGGTCGTCCTCGCCGGTGGCGAGCCCGACGACCGCCTCGCCCGCGATGCGGGCGTGGAGGCCAAGGCGCTCGTGCCGCTCGGCGACAAGCCGATGGGCGCGTACGTCCTCGAGGCGCTGCGGGCCTGCCCGCACGTCGGCACCATCGTGTACGTCGGCACCGTCAACGTGCGGCTGAGGGGCCTGTACGACGTCGGACTCCCGGCCGGCGGCCGCCTGCTCGACTCGCTCACGCTCGGGTTGGGCGCTGCGCTCGGCGCCACGACCTCACCGCGCCTCCTGGTGCTCACGGCGGACATCCCGTGGATCACGGCCGAGGGCCTCACGCGCCTGCTCCGGGCGGCTCCCGATGCCGACCTCGTCTACCCGGCGGTCACGCAGGCGGCGTCGGTGGCGCGATTCCCCCACCACCGTCGCACCTACGTGCGCCTCCGGGGCGGCCGCTACACGGGCGGTAACGCGGTGCTGTTGAGTCGCGCGGCGATCCCGAAGCTGCTCCCGTTCATCGAGCGCGCCTACCGCGCGCGCAAGAACCCCGTCGCGCTCGCCGCCATCGTCGGCTTCGACGTGGTGGTCTCCCTGGCCCTGGGGCGCGCGACCATTCCACGGCTCGAGCGACGCGTGCAGCAACTCGTGGGGATCCGCGCCCGCGCCCTCGTCAGCGACGACGCCGCGCTGGCCGCCGACGTGGACCGCCCCTCGCACCTGCCGGGCCTGCTCGGCCCCGGCCTGCTCGCCGCTCCCGACGCGCCCCCCCTGGCCGCCGCCGACCTGCCCGGGGGATCTGCGTGAGGCGCCCCGCTCAGCTCGGCAGCGCCGCCCTCTGGGGTGCCCTGGCCTGCGTGGTGTTCGCCCTGCTGCTCGCCTTCGGTACCTTCCTCGCGCTGGGTGGCGCCGGGCGGCTCGGGTTCCGCACGTTCAACCCGGCGGGCCTGCTCGAGGGCGTGGTGTTCATCGCCGCTTACAGCGGCGCGTTGATCTACGCCCGTGGAGCGTTGCGCCTCCCCAGCGCGACCCTCTTGAGCTTCGGCCTGCTGCTTCCTCGGACGGCGGGCCGGGCCGCCGGCCGGGTGCCGCTGGTCGACTCCAACGCCGTGGTCCACACGCTCATCGAGCACCGGGTCGTGATCGTCATGCAGGCGGGCGTTCCCGTCGGCATGAGCGGGCTGCGCCACGACCGCATCACGTCCTGGGAAGAGCTCGTCAAGGTGACCCACAACGTGGCCGTCACCGAGCTCCGCGGCGTTCTCGCCCACGAGCAGCTGGTGGTGGTGGTCGACGGCGACGAGGTGCGGGGTGTCATCACGCAGGAGATGTACCTGGCCGGCCTGTGAGGGCGCGCGCCGCCGCGCTCAACCGATCGCGAGGACCGCGTCGCGAAGTCGCGGCACCTGCTCCTCGAGCACCCGTTGATCGGTGCGCCAGCTGAACACGGGACCGACGCCTCCGTACTCGAACGCCACGGTCGCCGGCATGGCCCACGCACCCAACCGCACCCGCTCGAGCGCGCGCTCGAATGCGCGCCAGTCGGCCTCCTCGAGCTCGAGGTGGTCCTGCGGCCGCCCTTCCACGATCCCGATGCCGGTCACGTGGAGCTCGCGCAGGCGATCGAGCGGCATGCGCTCGATGTACGACCACGGCTCCTCGCCCAGGTATCCCGCGCTGATGCGCGCGTGCGACAAGTCGAGCAGGAAGCCGCAGCCGGTGGCCTCGACCACCTCGCGCAGCACCTCGGGCTCCACGCCGGGACGCGGCAGCGAGCGGTCCGGTCCGCGGTAGATCAGGTTCTCGAGGATCACGTCGTCGCTGCCGAAGCGCTCGCAGGCCGCCGCGACGTCCGTCGCCAACGCGTCGGCGACCGCGCGCCGATCGGCGGCCGCGGTGGTGGTCACGTCCATGGCGGGGAAGCGCTCGCCCGACGGCGCCGCGTGCAGGTTGACGAAACGCGTCCCGGTGGCGTCGCGCAGCCTGGCGACCGCTTCGAGATCGCGCATGGGCGCGGCGTTCCCCGCCTCAAGCGGGAAGTGCACGTAGACGGGGCGGTAGGCGCCCGCCTCGTCGACCAGCTCGGGCCAGTCCGGCACCTTGAGAAGGTCCACGTCGACCCGACCGGCCTGCAACAGAACGGCCACGGCGGGCGAGTAGTTGACGGCGAAGTCCACTCCGCCTTCTACCACACACATGCCGTGGGCGACGCGTGCGGCGCCGGCCCGGGCGCCTACGAGGATGCCCTGGCGCGGGCGCGCGGCGCCTCGCCCGGTGCACCGCTGGCGAGCGGGAGGTAGGGCGCGGCGTCGATCGCGAGCGCCGCCGCCTGCTCGACATCGCCGCGCCGGAGCCTGCGTTCGGCCGCCAGCGCGATCATCGCTCCGTTGTCGGTCGCGAGATCCTGCGGCGGGAAGGCCACCTCGAGGCCGGAGCCCGCGAAGCCCGCCCGGAGGCGGGCGTTGGCGGCGACGCCGCCCGCGACCACCACGCGGCGCAGCCCGGTGGCGGACGCGGCTCGCCTGGTGACGCCCACGAGCGAGTCCACCACGACCCGTTCGAACGACGCCGCGACGTCGGCGGCGGACGGTGCCTCGGGCGTGCCGGCCGTGCGCTCGAGCGTCGAGGCGACGGCGGTCTTTAGTCCGCTGAAGCTGAAGTCGAAGCCCGTCTGCCCGCGAAGCGGGTGCGGCAGCGTCACGGCGTCCGCATCGCCGCTCCGCGCCAGCGCCGCCAGCGCCGGACCGCCGGGGAACCCCATGCCCAGGAGCCGGGCTACCTTGTCGAAGGCCTCGCCGGCGGCGTCGTCGCGGCTGCGGCCGAGCTGTTCGATCCTCTCCCAATCCCGCACGGCGAACAGCGCGGTGTGACCGCCCGAGGCCACCAGGCACAGGAAGGGGGGCGCGATCTCGGTGCCGTGCACGGCGGCGGCCACGTGCCCCAGGAGGTGGTGGACCGGCACGAAGGGGATGCCGAGGCCCCACGCGAGCGCCTTGCCGTACTGCAAGCCGACCAGCAGCGCCCCGACCAGGCCCGGCCCGTAGGTGGCGGCCACCGCGTCCACCTGCCGGACGCCCACGCCCGCGGCGGCCAGCGCGGCTTGCACGACGTCGTCGACCACGCCGAGATGCTCGCGGCTGGCCTGCTCCGGCACCACGCCGCCGTAGCGCGCGTGGAGGGCCGTCTGGCTCACGACCTCGTTGGCCAGCACCTTCCCGTCGGCCACGATGCCGACCCCGGTGTCGTCGCAGGAGGTGTCGATGCCGAGGAGGACCACGCGACGAGCGTACCAGAGGCGCCGGCGGTTCCTTCGTGGCCGGTAGACTGCAACGCGTGGGCCTCCTCGAGGAGCACGCGCGCCTGCATGCCGTGAACGTCGGCCGGCACGGTCAGGTGCTCACCTCCGCAGCGGTGCGCGGGCACCCGTCCGCGGCGCCCGGCCTGCTCGAGCTGCTCGACGCGCTACCGCGCCCCAGCGGGCGCGTGGCGGACGCCACCGGCAGCGCAGGGGGCGGTGCCCTCGCCGTGGGCGCCCGCCTCGACGCCGTGCGTGGCGGCGGAGGGCCCACCCGCGATCCCGACCTCGTGGTCGCCGAGACCTCGTTCGCCGGCCTTCGGGCGGCCACGGAGCTGGTGGGGGAGACCGCCGCCCGTGCCGCGCTCGTGTGGGAGCTCGAGCCCGCCGGCTTCGACCACGTGCTGCTGTTGCCCCGGACCGAGCGCGGCACGGCGCACGTCCGCGCGGAGCTCGCGGGCGCCGGCCGTGCCCTGCGTCTTGAGGGCGCCGCGTATGCGTGCATGCACAAGGACCGCGGCGCCCGGCGCTACGAGCGCGAGGCGGCCGAGGTGTTCGAGGGCGTCGAGGTGGTGGCGCGCAGCCGTGGTTGGCGGACGTGTCGTCTCACGCGCCCGCGCGCCGGCCTCCGGCCACCCGGGTGGACCGCCTTCGAGGCGCTCGGGAGGCGCTGGGAGAGCCTGCCGGGCGTGTTCGCGGCGGGCCGCCTGGACGCCGGCACCGCCCTCCTCCTCGACGTCGTGGCCGCGGTGGACGACGCGTCGGCGCCGTGCGCCGCGCCCCGGCCGTCGGCTGCGCGCCGCCCCGTAGGGCCGCAGGGCCTCGCCGGCGCGCGGGTGCTCGACCTCGGCTGCGGGTGCGGCGTGCTGGGCGGTGCGGCGCTGCTCGCCGGCGCCGGTCGGGTCACGCTGCTCGACGACGATCTCGCAGCGGTGCGCTCCGCGCGCCGCAACCTCGGCGGCGCGGCCGGCGTGCGCGTGGCGTTGTCCGACGTCGACGCGGCGCTCCCGCCCGACGAGCGCTTCGACGTGGTGGTGGCGAATCCGCCGTTCCACCTGGGAACGCGCATGCGGCCGTCCACCGGCCGCGCGTTCCTGGCGGCCGCGCGGCGGCGCCTGAGTCCGGGCGGATGGTTGCTGGCCGTCGCCAACCGGGCGCTGCCGTACGAGGACGACCTGGGGGTGTGGGCGCGTTGGGAGGTCGTCCGCGAGGACGCAACCTACAAGGTGCTGCGCGCCTGGCGCTGAGGGCGGGCGCCCGCCGCGGCGGCCCGCCACGGCGGCTGGTGCGCCGCGCCGCCGGCGTGCTCAGGCGTCGTCGCGCGCCTGGGCGACGCGGTACCCGTCGCCGGGCGTCAGCTCGAGAACGCGGCCGCCGTCGCCCGCGAAACCCTCGAGCAGCACGCGGCAGGCGTCCACGTTGACGGCGTCCGTCACCACCCCCAGCGTCGGACCCGCCCCCGACAGGTACGCGGCGAACGCACCCGCCGCGCGCAGCGCGCTGCGGCAGGCCAGCAGCCCGGGAACGAGCGGGGCCCGATAGGGCTCGTGGATGAGGTCGAGCGACGCGACGCGAAGCAGGTCCGGCCGGTCGGTCGCCACCGCCACGCTCCATAGGGCCGCGCGCCCGGCCGTGCGCACCGCGTCCGTCCGGCCGTACGCCGACGGCAGCACCGCCCGGGCCTTCGCCGTCGGCAGCTCGAAGTGCGGCACCCCGAACAGCAGGCGCCAGCCGGCCGGCAGCGGCAGCCGAGCGCTCACGAAGGTTCCGGATTCGTCCGCGGCGGACACGGTGAAGCCGCCATAGACCGCGGGCGCGACGTTGTCCGGGTGACCCTCGAGGCGTGCGGTCAGGCGGAACACGCCGTCGCGCCCCAGGGCGCCCTGCAGCATGGCGTCGGCGAGCGCGGCGCCGGCGACCAGCGCGGCGCTGCTCGACCCCAGGCCGCGCGCGAGCGGGATGGGGTTTTGCACGGTGAAGGTGACGCGGGGCGCCTCCTCGTCGAGCTCGTGGAAGGCGGCGCGGAAGCCCTGATGGATCAGGTTGTGGGGGCTGTCCGGCACGGTGCCCTCACCCCGGTAGTGGAGGTGGTCCGCCGGCGTGACGCGCGCCACGACCGTGAGATCCAGCCCCAGCGCCATCCCGAGCGCGTCGAAGCCCGGCCCGAGGTTGGCGCTCGTGGCGGCGACACGGACGCGCAGCATGGGGTGCAATCTAGCACACGGCCGATGCCGTGACCGACGCGAACGCGCTCGGTAGCTCGGCCACCACGTCGTCGGCCACCAGGCCGTCACCGTAGCGAGCGCCGGCACGCTCCCCGGCCAGCCCGTGGACCACGACGCCGAAGCACGCCCGCTCGAACCCCTCGCCGCCCGGCAGCACGGCGCCGAGGACGCCCGCCAGCACGTCGCCGGTGCCGCCGACGGCCATGCCGGGATGGCCGTGGGCCGACACCGCGACGCGTCCGTCGCGTTCGGCGATGGTGGTCGTCGCGCCCTTGAGCACGCACACGGCGCCGTACCGGCGCGCGATCTCGCGAGCGCTCGCCAGGGGCCGCGCCGACACGTCGCCCGACGAGGTGCCCAGGAGCCGCGCGGCCTCCCCGGCGTGCGGGGTGAGCACGCAGCGGCCGTGCCGCCTGGCGGCCTCCCGCAGCTCCGGCGAGGTGGTCAGCGCACCGGCGTCGAGCACCACGGGCACATCGAAGCGAGCGAGCAACTCCGGCAGGTACGGCACCGCCCGCTCGTCCAACCCCGGGCCCACCACCAGCGCTCCCGCGCGCTTCGTGTCCAGCTCGTCGAGCGCGCCGAGCGGCGCCGCCGCGCCCCAATCGAGGGGCTGCAGCACCACCTCCGGCCACCCCGCGGGCGCCCTCCGCTCCGCCGCCAGCGTCACGAGCCCGGCCCCCGCCCTGTACGCGGCGCGGGACGCCAGCTCGGCCGCGCCCAGGTAGCGCGCGGAGCCGGCCACCACGAGGGTCGTGCCGACGCTGTACTTGTGGGCGGACGCGCTGCGCCGCGGGCGATGCGGCGCCACGGTGGCGGCGTCCAGCAACGTCACGTCCGACGAAGCGTCCAGCACGTCCGCGGGGATGCCGATGTCGGCGACCCTCCAGCCGCCGAACGCGCCGCGCGCGGGCTCGAAGGCGGCGGCCAGCTTCGGACCGGCCAGCTGGACGGTCAGCGCCGCCTGCAGGTACGGCCCGGGCGGCACGGGCGCGTCGGACGCCACGCCGGTCGGCACGTCGACTGCGACCACCCGCACCCCGCTGTCGTTCACGCGTCGCACGTGCTCGGCGAGCGCTCCCTCCAGCGGGCGATCGAGACCGCTGCCCAATAAGGCGTCGACCACCACGTCGCAGCGCTGCAGCTCCGAGGCGAGGCGCTGCGGCTCGAGCGGCGCCGGCATGACGCCGTGGGCGCGCAGCGCGGCGCGAGCCGAGCGCGCGTCGTCGCCGTGGGGCTCCGGCGCGAGCTCCAGCACCACCACGGGAAGGCCGCGGCCGCGCAGGAAGCGCGCCGCGACGTAGCCGTCGCCACCGTTGTTGCCCTTGCCGCACAAGACGAGCGCGGCGCGGGCCGCGGGGAAGGCCTCCGCGAGCGCGTCGGCCACGGCCCGACCGGCGGCTTCCATGAGCAGCAGCGTCGGCATGCCGGCCTCGACAGCTCGGGCGTCGGCGTCGCGCATCTGTTGCGCCGTGAAGAGCTTCACGGCCCCAGTGTACGCATGCGCCTCGCGCCGCGCCGTCGCCGGGTCGGCGCCGCCCACGCGCCGGGTTCGCGCACACGCGCCGGGCGCGCGCACAGGCGCCGGGCGCGTGCCCGCGCGCCAGGCGCGCGCACAGGCGCCGGCCCCCACCGCCGCGTGTGCGCGGCGGCTCCGGTATCATCGCGCCATGGAGCCGCTCTACGACGCTCCGCCCGAGGGCTTGGAGCGCCGCCTCGGCCGGCCGGGGCGCTACCCCTACACGCGCGGCGTGTATCCGCAGATGTACAGCGGCGGGCGCCTGTGGACGATGCGCCAGTACGCGGGCTTCGGGTCGGCCGAGGCGTCCAACGAGCGCTATCGCTACCTCATCGCCCAGGGTGTGACCGGGCTATCGGTCGCGTTCGACCTGCCGACGCAGCTTGGGCTCGATCCCGATCACCCCCTCGCGGCGGGCGAGGTCGGACGGGTGGGCGTATCGATCGCCACCGTCGACGACATGCGCCGCCTGTTCGACGGCATCCGCGTGGCCGACGTGACGACCTCCATGACCATCAACGCGCCGGCGATGATGCTGCTGGCGCTCTACGTGTTGGTGGCCGAGGAGCAGGGGGTGGACGCGGCCGAGCTCGGCGGCACCGTCCAGAACGACATCCTCAAGGAGTACGTGGCGCGCGGGACGTACATCTATCCGGCGGCGCCGAGCATGCGGCTCGTCACCGACGTCTTCGCGTACGGCTCCCGGCACATGCCGAACTGGAACACCATCTCCATCTCCGGCTACCACATCCGCGAGGCGGGCGCCAGCGCGGCACAGGAGATCGCCTTCACCCTGGCCAACGCGAAGGCCTACGTGAGGCGTGCGATCGAGGCGGGCCTGGAGGTCGACGACTTCGCGCCGCGGCTGTCGTTCTTCTTCGCGTGCCACAGCCGCCTGCTGGAGGAGATCGCGAAGTTCCGGGCGGCGCGTCGCATGTGGGCGCGCATCATGGCCGAGGAGTTCGCCGCGAAGGAGCCGCGCTCGTGCATGCTGCGCTTCCACACGCAGACGGGCGGCAGCACGCTGACCGCGCAGCAGCCGGCCACCAACGTCGTGCGCACGGCCTATCAGGCCCTTGCCGCCGTTCTCGGCGGCACCCAGAGCCTCCACACCAACGCGATGGACGAGGCGCTCGGTCTGCCCACCGAGGCGTCCGCCCGGCTCGCGCTGCGCACGCAGCAGATCCTTGCGTTCGAGACCGGCGTGCCGGACGCCATCGACCCGTTGGGCGGAGCGTACTACCTCGAGCACCTCACCGACGAGCTCGAGCGCGAGGCCGGGGCCATCGTCGAGAGGGTCGAGGCGATCGGCGGAGCGGTCGCCGCGATCGAGGCCGGCTTCGTGCAACGCGAGATCGAGGAGTCGGCCTACCGTCACCAACGCGCCGTCGAGCGGGGCGAGGAGGTCGTCGTGGGGGTCAACCGGTTCCGGGTCGCCGGCGACGACGACGTGCCGGTGCAGCCCATCGACCCGCGGGTCCAGGAGCGGCGCGTGACCGAGGTGGCGGCGTTCAAGCGTGCCCGCGACGGCGCGCGGGCGCAGCGCGCGGTCGCCGCCGTTCGGGTCGCGGCGGGAACCTCCGACAACCTCTTCCCGTTCGTGCTGGACGCGTTCCGCTCGGGCGCGACGCTCGGCGAGGTGGCCGGGTCGCTGCGCGAGGTCTGGGGGGAGTACGGCTGAGGCGCGCGCCGCCTCATGCGGCCCGCGCGACCGCGTCGGCCCCGCGCTCGACGATGGCGACGATGGCATCGACCGTGGCCTGCAGGTGCGTTCGGCCGTCCTCCAGGCGGGCCGTCGTGGACAGGTAGCCGGCGGCGCCCGTATGAGCCATGGAACCGAGGCACACCGGCGTGAGCAGCCCGCGGGCCCTCGCCTGGTTCCACGGCGAGTAGCGCAGCAGAGGCCAGCGACCGGCGAACAGGATCAGCGCGAGGCGTTGCACGGCGTCGCGAGTGCCGTAGAGGTGCCACAGGTGATCGACCTCGAGCGCCGCCGGATCCGAGGCCATCACGCCGCCGAGCGACACGACCGTCACGGGCGCGCCGAGGATGTCGGCCAGGTACGAGGAGGATCCCAGCGCGATCTGCCCACCGCCGCTGTACCCGATGAGCGTCACGGGAGTGCCGCTGTCCGGAACGTACCCCCCGGTGAGCAGGGCCTCGGTGATGAGCTCCGCGCTGCCGTGGTTGTAGATCGGACCGTAGCGGCGATCGGCCGAGACGGCCACCTGCCACAGGTTGCGAAGGTTGATGACCATCCCCGCGGTGTTGGCGAGCGCCCGGCGGCTGAGCTTCATGCGCAGCGCCCAACGCCAGAAGCCGCCGAACGCGCGCTGGCCGGTGAGCGCCCGGTTGGTGACCGAGTAGGGGAAGACCTCGAGGACCCGCACGCCCTCCAACCGCTCCCGGAGCCGGCGCAACAGCACCACCTCGCGTCGCGCGAAGGCGCGTCCCGTGACGCTGTGGATGCCCGACAAGAAGACCACGAAGCTCCTGGGCGGCGGGCCGCCGGAGTCCGCGCGGCGCGGCTCCGGGCGGTCCTCCGGCCTTCGCCCGAACCAGCCCGCCCACCAGCCGAGCGCCTCGAGCGGCGCCAGCGCTCCCGCCAGCAGCAACGCCAACAGGGCGACGCCGGCGAAGGTCCAGGGGTTGAAGAGGTGCATCAGTGGTCCCACTCGTCGTTCACGGCGTCGCGCAGCGGCGTCAACGCGCGCCCGGCGACGGTGCGGCGCACCCAGCGGGTGAGGCGCTGGAGCGGCCAGCCGATGGTGCGGTGCACGAGCTGCAACAGCGCCCACCCGAGACCGGCGGTGAGGACGGCCTGCCACGGCTGCAGGTCGAAGACGACGCGCACCGCGACCAGTAGAGCCAGCAGGTTCCAGACCGACAACACCGCCGCGATGAACGAGCCGAAGTACGGCGTGAGCACGAGAACCCCGAAGAGCTGCGGGCTGTAGGCGAGCCCTACCGTTCGCGCGCTCGCGAGGAAGGCATGCCGCTGGCCGAAGACCTGACCCGCGACGAGCCATATCGAAGCCGCCCAGAACAGGTAGGTGAAGGTGAAGATGGTGCCGGAGAGGATCAGGCTCGCGATGAAGCGACGCTGGCGCACGCGGTTGGCGAACAGCACCAGGCTCTGGCCGAACGACATCGACACCCCGGCAAGGAAGACGACCCCGAGGGCGAGGCGCAACCCGGCGATGCCCTGGTCCAGCGCCTCGAACGCCTCGCGCCGGAGCAGCAGGGCCTGACCAACGAGTTCGAACGTCTGCATCGCGTCTCGGGCCCGACCGGAGGCCCGCCCTACGTCATCCCTTCCCGCCGCCGTGCGGCAGCATGGGGCCGAGCGGCCTGCCGCCGAAGAGGTGCATGTGGAGGTGGTAGATCTCCTGGTGCCCGTGCTCCTTGCAGTTGACGAGCAGCCGGTAGCCACGTTCCAAGCCCTCGGCCTCGGCAACCCGCCGCGCCACCGTGAACAGGTGCCCGAGCAACGGCTCGTCGTCCTCGGTGACGTCGGCCGCCGTGGGGATGGGCTTGTTCGGCACGATGAGGACGTGCACGGGCGCCTGCGGGTGGATGTCGCGGAAGGCCGTGACGAGATCGTCCTGGTAGACGATGTCGGCCGGCACCTCGCGGCGGGCGATCTTCTCGAACAGGGTGGCTTCCGACATGGGGCCAGTCTACCGTCGGGTCGGCGGCCGGCCGTCCCGCGCTGCCCTCAGGCGGTCGCCTTCAGCTCGCTCATGCGGAACAGCGGTGTCAACGCCACCCCCTCGGCGGCAAGCGCCGCGGCGCCGCCGGCCTCACGGTCGATGACGCACACGGCCGCCTCCACGACCGCGTCGCGGGCACGCAGGTCTCGGCTCGACAGCACCACCTGCCCGCCGGAGGTGATCACGTCCTCCACCACCAGCAACCGTCGGCCCGGCAGATCGCCCCCCTCGGCCAGCCGGCACGTGCCGTAGGTCTTGGCCTGTTTGCGCACGAAGTACGCCGGCAGGCCCGTCACCTGCGACAGCATCACGGCCAGCGGCACGCCTCCGAGCTCGAGCCCGGCGAGCGCGTCGACGCCCTGGGGCACGAGCGCCGCGAGATGCTCCGCGATGGCGCGCAAGAGCCCGGGATCGGACTCGAAGAGGTACTTGTCGAAGTACTCTCGGCTCGTGGCGCCGGAGCGGAGCAGGAACTCGCCGTGAAGCAGCGAGCGTCGGAGGATGGCAGCGGCAAGCTCGTTGCGCGTCATGCGCGCATCTTACGGTGTGCCGGCGGCTCCTCCCGCGGCGCGGCGGCGGGCCCGGCAAGCTGGCGGCGCGGGCGGGCGCTGTGCTAGACTCAAGCGTTTTGGATCCGGGCGGGTCGGGGGCGCGCCCGCACGACCACGAATCCCAACGCGACGGAGGACAGTCTATGCCGCGTGTATGCGCAGTGACCGGCAAGCGGACGCACAGCACCACCACCAGCAAGCGCAAGGGCTCGCCCAAGAAGCGGGGCGGGGTCGGCCTCAAGCAGGTCGGTGTGCACAAGAGGCAGATCAAGCCCAACTTGCAGAAGAAGACGCTGTGGATCGACGGCAAGCCGCAACGCGTGTGGCTCAGCGCCAAGGCGTTGCGGCAGATGGATCCCACGGCCTTCGTGAACCCGAACAAGCGTTGAGCCGCGGGCGGGCCCGGCCCGCCCTCACGTCGACCGCACGACCGCCGGCTCCCCGGCGGTCGTTGTCGTGTGGCGCGCCGGCAGCCGCTACAGTGGGGCGAGGTGGAGGCCACGGCGCCGGCGGATGGAGTGGGCACGTGAGGGCAACGTGAGCGGATCCGCTCCCGTCGCTCGCGCGCCCGACGTGGCGCCTGCGCTCCACGTGCACCGGGTCGGCGTGCGCTTCGGCGACGCGGTGGTGCTCGAGGACGTGAGTTTCGACGCCGCGGCCGGCTGCTTCGTCGCGGTGGTCGGCCCCAACGGCGCGGGGAAGTCCACCCTCGTGAAGGTGGTCCTCGGGCTGATCCGCCCCGACCGCGGCCACGCCGCGCTCTTCGGCGTCGCGGCGGGCGCCGACCCGATGCGGATCGGTTACGTGCCGCAGCTCAAGACCTTCGATCGCTCCTTCCCCGCCACGGCCCTCGAGCTGGTGGTGACCGGACTTCGGGCGGCGTGGCCCGCCAGGGTACGCCCGGCCGAGGCGCTCCTCGCTCGGGCCGCCCTCCTCAGCGTCGGGGCGGAAGGGCTCGCGAACCGTCAGCTCGCTCGCCTCTCGGGCGGGGAGCTGCAGCGCGTGTACCTCGCGCGCGCCCTCGTGCGCCGCCCCGCGATGGTGCTGCTCGACGAGCCCGCCACCGGCGTCGACTACCTGGCCGAACACGACCTGTACGACCTGCTCGAGGCGTACCAGCAGGGCAGCGGCGCCACCATCGTCATGGTGACCCACGATCTGGCCGCGGCCCGCTTCCATGCCGATCGCGTCCTGGTCCTGAACCGGCGGGTGCACGGTTACGGCGCCCCGGACGACGTCCTGTGCGAGAGCTGTCTCAGCGCGGCGTTCGGGCACCGGCGCCACGGCCACGCCCTCGCCGTCGGGGGCGCGACGTGAGGGCCCGCGCGTGAGCCTGGTGGAGGCCCTCTCGCTGCCGTTCGTGCAACGCGCGCTCGCCGCCGGCGTGCTGATCGCGGCGATGGCGGGGCTGCTGGGCGTCTTCGTGGTGCAACGCAGGTTGTCGTTCCTGGGCGACGGTCTGGCGCACGCCGCGTTCGGCGGCATGGGGCTGGGCGCCTTCGTCATCGTCGCGACCGGATTGGCGAGCTCCGGCCTCGGCCTGCTGTCGCACCCCCTATGGATCGCGGTCCCGTTCAGCCTGCTCGCCGCGCTCGCCATCGCATGGGTCAAGGGAAACACCCGGCTCAGCAGCGACACCGCCATCGGGGTGTTCTTCGCCGTCTCCGTCGCGCTCGGCGTCACCTTCTTCTCGCTCATCCCGCCCGACGTCGACCTGGGCCTGTCGTTGATGGACCTGCTGTTCGGGTCCATCCTCGGCGTGCGCGCCACCGACCTCGCCGTGATCGCGGTGGTCGCCGCGGCCTCCGTGACCTTGCTGATCGTCCTGTGGGGGCGGCTCGGCTACGCCACCTTCGACGAGGAGCTTGCGCGCACCGACGGCGTGCCCGCCCGGACCCTGGAGTACGTGCTCTTCGCCTGCGCCGCGGTCGTCATCGCGGTCAGCGCGGTGGTGGTGGGCATCATCCTGATGGCCGCCTACCTCGTGATCCCGGCGGCGACCGCCCGGCTCATGTCCCGCAGCCTCGCCCAGATGACCGTCCTGGGCGTGGTGCTGGGCGTCACCAGCACCATCGTCGGCCTGCTGGTGTCCTTCCTCGTCGACGTTCCGAGCGGCTCGACCATCGTGTTGACGCAGGCCGCGCTGTTCCTGCCCGCGGCCGCGTTCGCACGTCGATGACGCGCGCGACGCGGTCGCCGCCGCGTTCGAGCGCGACCCCGATGGTATAAGTCGGCATGGCCCCGCGCAGGCCCCGACCGCTCCCCGCCGAGTGGCGCAAGCGTCGGATCTACGATGTGTTGCTCCCGGCGGCGGGGGCGGCGGCGCTGGTCGGGCTCGTGCTCGACCTTGCGCGCCTCTCGGCCCACCCGTTCTACCTCGGGTCCTTGAGCGTGTTCGTCGTGGGCGTGCTCCTCTTGTTCGTCGCGTCGCGCACGCAGGCGGTGCCGCTGGAGGTCGTGGAGCTCGGCACGCTCGCGCTCGGCGTCGTCGGGTTCGCTGTCGTCGTGTGGTACGACCTCTACGTCCAACCGTACGGCAGCCTCGCGGGCCAGGGCGCCCTCGCGATGTTCCTGTGGCTTCCCGTGCTCGACGTGCTGGTGTTCCTCGCCTTCGACGACGAGGCGGCCTGGCGCTACGCGACGGCCCTGCTGACGCTGGTGATCGTCATGACCCTGCCGCACGGCCTCGCCTCGCGCGGCGCCGGCGCGGCCATCATCGCCCTGCCGTTCTGGGTCCAGATCTACGTCGCCGACGCCGTGTTGGTGCTCGCACTGTACTTCCTGGCCCGCTTCCAGCGTCGGCTCCAGCGCGTGGAGGCGACGGCCGAGGCGATGCGCGCGCTCGCGCACACCGATTCCCTGACCGGAATCGCCAACCGCCGCAGTGCCGAGCACACCCTGCGGCGCGAGCTCCAGCGCGCCGAGCGCTACGGGAGGCCCTTGAGCCTTCTCATCCTCGACCTCGACGACTTCAAGCGGCTCAACGACACCCTCGGCCACCCGGCGGGAGACGCGGCGTTGATGCGCCTATCGGAGCGTCTGCAGCACATGTTGCGGGAGTCCGACAGCGTGGCGCGCTGGGGCGGCGAGGAGTTCGTCATCGTGGCGCCGGAGACGACCCTCGCGGACGCCCGGAGGCTGGCCGAGGTCGTCCGCCAGTACGTGTCCGCCACCCCCGTGATCGACGAGTACGGGCTGGGAGCCAGCGTCGGGGTGGCGAGCCGGAGGCCGGGCGACCGCCCGGACACCCTCGTGGCGCGCGCCGACGCCGCGCTCTACCTCGCGAAGCAGGAGGGGAAGGCGTGCGTGCGCACGGAGGCCGACGTCGCCTCCGGCGACACCCCGGCGCCCCGTGGCTGAGCCCGCGAGCGCACGGATCGAGCGCTGCGCGACATTCGGCGCGGCCGCCGTCGAGAGGGCGCGCATCGGAGCGTGATCCGTCGGGCCATGGCCGCCCCGGTCGAGCGGGTCGGCGGGCCGTGGCTCAGGATCTGGCGGCGGGCTCGAGCGCCGCGCGCTCGCCTTCCCGAACGAGTTCGTCGACGCGTCGCTTGACCGCGTCGGTCATGACGATCTTCTCGGGCCACGGCCGGTCGAAGCCCTCGTCGGCCAGCTTCGGGGTGCCGTCCATCGCGAACGCGGGCGCGCCGCCGAAGGTGTCGTTGATGACCTGCACGTCGCGTTCCGGATCGATGTTGTTGAGCAGCGTCCAGATGCACTCGTCGAAGTCCCGTGGGTCGGTGGTCTCGTCGACGACGCCGATGAGGCGGACGCCGCGCGCGGCGGGCTGCCGCGCCGCCCACTCGGCCAGGTGCTGCCCCTGCTGCGGCCGGGTCTTGCGGGTGGTGATGAACCAGAAGCCGCCCGCGATCTGGTGCTGATCGAAGATCTCGGCGTGCACCGGGAGCTTGCTCCGCTCCCGCTCGACGTTCGCCTCCCAGACGTCGTCGCCGCCCTCCTCGTCGTACTTGCGCGTGCCGTCGAGGATGATCTTGCTGCCGTAGCTCCAGGCGCGGCTGGAGTGGTCGAGCACGTCGATCGGACCCTTGGCGAACTGCTGGTCCCGCCCGGGGCGCACGCGGCCCAGCACCCCGCGCCAGAAGCCGAGGTGGTCGCGCACGTCCAGGTCCTCGTCGTCGCTCACAAGGATGACCTTGGCGAACATCATCTGCCCCAGACCGAGGAGACCGTTGGCCACCTTGTACGCCTGCCCCGGGAAGGTCTTGCGGATGCGCACGTTGACGAGGTTGTGCGCGATCCCCGCCGGCGGCATGTGGTAGTCGGCGATCTCCGGCTGGAGGAGCTGCGCGGGTACCAGGAAGATGCGTTCGCTGGCCTCGATGAGGAACGCGTCCTCCATCGGGGGACGCCCCACCACCGTCGCGGGATAGATCGGATCGCGCCGGTGCGTCACCGCCGTGACGTGGAACGCGGGGTAGAGGTCGGTCAGCGTGTAGAAGCCGGTGTGGTCCCCGAAGGGCCCCTCGGGGCGCCACGGCTCGTCGGGATCGACGTAACCCTCCAGGACGATCTCCGCGTGCGCCGGCACGTCGAGGTCGACCGTGACGCCCTTGACCACCTCGAGCGAGCGGCCGCGCAGGAAGCCGGTGAGCGCGAACTCGTTGAGACCCGGCACCGGCGGCAGCGGTGCGGTGGCGGCGTAGGTCAGCGCGGGGTCGCCGCCGAGCGCGACCGCCACCTGCAACGGCCCGGTGCCGGCCCGTCGGGCGCTCTCCAGGTGTCGCGCGCCCGTCTTGTGGCGTTGCCAGTGCATGCCCGTCGTCCGGCGGTCGAAGACCTGCATCCGGTACATGCCGACGTTGAGGTCCTCCTCGACGGGATCCCTCGTGATGACGAGGGGCAGGGTGACGAACGGGCCGCCATCCTGCGGCCAGCAGGTGAGGACGGGCAGCCGCCCGAGGTCGATCTCGTCACCTGTGTGGATCACCTCCTGCACCGGTCCGCTGCGCACGCGCCGAGGCGGCAACGCGGCCATCTCCCGCAGCTTCGGCAGGTTCGACATCAGGCCGATCAGGCCGCCACCGAGGCGCACGTCCAGGAGGGCGCGCAGGCGCTCGGCGATGTCGTCGAGCCGCTCGACGCCCAGGGCCCAGGCCATGCGCCGCGCCGAGCCGTAGAGGTTGATCGCGACCGGCAGGTCGGAGCCCTCCACGTTCTCGAACAGCAGGGCCGGACCGCCGCTCTTCACGGCGCGGTCGGCCATCTCGGCGATCTCGAGTCGCGGGGAGACGCGCGAACGTACGCGCCGCAGCTCGCCACGACGCTCGAGCAGGTCGATGAAGCCGCGCAGGTCGTGCACGCGGAGCTCGGCGGGGCGCGGGTCGTTCGGGCTCATGGCGCCATGCTACCGCCGCGCCGCCGGGATCAGCCGTCCCCCGCGAGGCCGGGCGCCATGCCGTAGGCGCGAACTGGGTCGTCGGGCAGGGGGACGTGGCCGCCGCCCTCGAGCGCGCGCGCCAGCTCGGCCTTCAGCTCGTCCAGCCCGGCCTTGGTGCGGGCGGACACGGCGAGCGCCTCGAAGCGCTGGCGGAGGCCCGCGAGCAGCGCGGGTCCGGCCGCGTCGGCCTTGTTGAGCACGATCAGACGGGGGGGCTCGAGCTCGAGCTCGTCGAGGATGCGGTCCACCGCGTCCACCCGCTCGGGCGCTCCCGGGGCCGCCGCGTCGACGACGTGCACCAGCAGGTCGGCGTCGTGGAGCTCCTCGAGGGTCGCGCGGAAGGCGCTGACGAGCTCCTCGGGAAGATCACGGATGAAGCCCACCGTGTCGGTCAGCAGCACCTTTCCGCCCCACTCGCCGAGGGCCGGCAGCCAACCCTCGCGGGTCGTCGGGCGGAGCGTCGCGAAGAGCTTGTTGCGGCTGACCTGGTCGGACTTCGCCAGCGCGTTGAAGAGCGTCGACTTGCCCGCGTTGGTGTAGCCGACCAGCGCCACCACCGGCGTGGTGGAGGCCGTGCGGTTCTTGCGGGTGCGAGCGCGCCGGCGGCTGATCTCGTCGACGTCCTTCTCGAGCCCGGCGATGCGGTCGCGGATGCGCCGCCTGTCCACCTCGAGCTTCGTCTCGCCCGGTCCGCGCGTGCCGATGCCGCCCCCGAGCCGGCTCATGGCGTGGCCGCGGCCGGAGAGCCGGGGGAGCTGGTAGTGCAGCTGGGCCAGCTCCACCTGCACCTGCGCCTCGCGGCCGCGGGCGTTCTGCGCGAAGATGTCGAGGATCACCTGGGTACGGTCCAGCACCTTCAGGAGGGTCGCCTGCTCGATCTCGCGCCCCTGGGCCGGCGACAGCTCCCGGTCGAACACGAGCAGGTCCGCGTCCTCGTGGTACGCCTTCGACACGATCTCCTGCAGCTTGCCGCGCCCGATGACGGTGCGCCGATCCGCGCGGTCGCGCTGCTGCATGTTTACGTGCGCGACGGTGGCACCGGCCGAGCGGGTAAGCTCGGCGAGCTCCTCGATGCGAGACTCGGCCTCGGCCAGCCCCTCGCCGGTCTCGAGGCCGACGAGCACGGCGCGTTCGGCGCTCGTGCGGGTGACCTCGCGGGCGCCCGCGGTGCGCGCGAGCTCCTCCTCGAGCGCCCGGATGCGGCGGAGCACGTCGACGCGCTCGAGCTCGTGGACGGTCGACGGCGGGTCGACGATCCAGTCCTCCTGCTCGCTCGTCGGTGGCGCCACCATCGCGAGCTGCGCCGCGCCCGGCAGGGCCCCGTGCGGGCCGTGGGCCACATCGACCGACACGATCGCGTCGAGCCGGTTGAGGAACAGGGTGGTCAGATCGTTGCTGCTGAGCCCGCCGGTCTTGGCGTGCGTGTGCACCAGCCGCAGCCCGTAGAGGCGCGCCGCGGCCTCGCCCGCCGGAGGCGGCAGCGGCGTGTCGGCTGCGTCGCCGACGGCCACCGTCACCACCCGGCCGCGGCGGTCGAGCAGCACGTTCACGCCGCGACCTAGCTCGTCGGCAAGCTCCACCAGGGCGCGCGCGAGGTCGGCGGTGAGCGCCGCCTCGGGCGGAACGCGACGCCGGTAGAGGTTGCTGAGGCGCTTGACCTGCCCCGTCTTCAGTCCGGACAGCTTGCCGTGGACCTTGTCGATCTCGACCGCTCCTTCCGAGAGCATGCAGCCCCGTGCGTCCGGACGGGTACGGGCGCGTGACGCAGCGCCGTTGCTCGCCCGGCCCGTGCGGGCCGGCGTGGGTTGTGGTGAGAGGTGGCGCGCGCGGGCGCCTGCGCGGTGCTCAGACCGTGCCCCCCGCGCGACGTGGGATGCATGCGCTCATCCACCTGTGAGTCTAGCGCACCCGCCCCGTTCGCGGGGTCGGCGCGGCCACGACGCGGCCGCCGCCGCAGCGCGCGCCTTCGCCGTCGAGCGCTCGGCGACACGTGAGGAACGGAATTTCGCACGCCGGGGCGACCCACCCGTGCTAGCCTCGGCCCACGTGGTCGCCAGCCTGCTCCCGCTCCCCGCCCGGCGGCGCGTCGCCCCCGGCCCGCGCTCGCCCGCACGCGCGTCGCTCGCCGAGCCCGCCTCTGCGCAGGGCTCCCCGACGCCCCGGGCGGATCCCGCGAGCCGGGCCCGGACCCTCGCGCTGATCGTCGCGCTCGTGCTGGCCGGCGCGTCGCGCGCCCAGGCGCCGGGCGCCACCGCCGCGCGCGCGCTGCTGCGCGGCGGCGTCACGTACGTCGAGGCGCGGCCGCTCGCGCTCGCCCTCGGCGAGATCCTGGGCGCGGACGGCGACAGCCTCACATGGCGAGCGGCGGCGGGCGTGTTGACGGCCTTCGCCGGCTCGCCCGACGCCCTGTTCCAGCCTCACGGCGCCGCGCGGCCCGAGGAGATCGGCTTCTCCGCGCCCGTCCTGCGCATGGGGCCGGACTGGTACCTGCCCGAGGACGCGCTCGAGACGCTCGGGTTGCGGGTGGAGAGCGGAGCGGTGGCGCTGCCGGGCGGCCGCTCGGTCTCGCTCGCCCTCACGCCGCCGGCGGTCGTGGGCGACGCCGGGGCGAGCGAGGTGGACGTTCTCGCCAACGGCGTGCCCGCCGTCCGCCTCTACGCCCGTGCCGAAGACGGGGGCGACGGCCCCAGCATGATGCTGGTCGATGTCGGCCTGCTCGACCTCGTCGTGCCGGAGCGCCGGGCCGAGTTGCAGGCGGCGCTCGATGCCGCCGGCGACGACAAGCCGCTGCTGGTCGTGGTGAGCTCCCTGCGACCGCTCCCGTTCGAGGCCGACGTGCGCTTCGAGCAGGACGGCGCCGCGGTCGACGCGCGCGCGCCCTACCGCCTTCGCCTGCTGCAGGGCGACCCCGGCAACGTCGCTCGGGATCGGCCGATGACGGCCGTGGCGCTGCTGCCCCCGTCGTTCAGCCTCTACCGCCCGATCACCATCCGCTGGCAGGGGGTGGAGGCGATCGTGACGTTCCGCCGCTGAACGCCGCCCGCCCGCCGATCGCGACGCGACGCCTTCCTATACTGGACCGAGACGACCGCCGCGCCGCCCGCGCGCGCCGCGGGGTCCGGGAGGTCCGAAGCTATGGGAATCGTCATCTCCGCCGCCGTTCGCACGCCCATCGGCGCGTTCCAGGGGGCGCTGGCTCCCCTGAAGGCATCGCAGCTCGGCGCCGCTGCCGTTCGCGACGCCGTCCGCCGTGCCGGCCTCGAGCCGGGCGACGTGGATCTCGTCGTGATGGGCAACGTGCTCCCGGCCGGCATGGGGCAGGCGCCTGCGCGCCAGGCCGCTCTCTACGGCGGACTGGGCGAGCGCGTCCCGGCCGTGACCCTCAACAAGATGTGCGGCAGCGGCCTCGAGGCGGTCATCCAGGCCGCGCGCGCCGTCAGCGTCGGGGACGCGGAGGTCGTGGTGGCCGGGGGGATGGAGTCGATGACCAACGCGCCCTACCTGCTGCCCGGCGCACGCGGCGGCCTACGCATGGGCAACAAGGAGCTCATCGACTCGATGGTCGTCGACGGGCTGTGGGACGTGTACGCCGACAAGCACATGGGCTCGTGCGCCGAGCTGTGCGCCGGGCGCTACGCCTTCACCCGCGAGGAGCAAGACGCGTACGCGGAGCGCTCCTACCGCCGCGCCCAGGCGGCTTCCGAGGACGGCACCTTCGCCGCCGAGATCGTCCCGATCGAGGTTCCCGGCCGGCGCGGAGCGCTCACCAAGGTGGAGCGCGACGAGGGGCCAGCCATGGTCGACTTCGCGCGCATGCGTACGTTGCGGGCCGCCTTCGAGGAGGGGGGAACGGTCACCGCGGCCAACGCGTCCACCATCAACGACGGCGCCGCCGCGCTGGTGGTCACGAGCGACGACCTCGCGCGCCGCCGCGGCTTGCCCATCCTCGCTCACGTTCGCGCCTACGCCGGGCACGCCCAGGAGCCCGAGTGGTTCACCGTCGCGCCGTTGGGCGCCATGTCGAGCGTGTTCGAGCGCAGCGGCTGGGCCAGCGAGGACGTCGACGTCTACGAGATCAACGAAGCGTTCAGCGTGGTGCCGATGGCGGCCATGCGGGAGTTCGGGCTCGGCGAGGAGCGCGTGAACGTGCACGGCGGCGCCGTCGCGCTCGGGCACCCCATCGGCGCCTCGGGCGCCCGCATCGTCGTGACGCTCCTCAACGCCCTGGAACGGCGCGGGGGGAGGCGCGGGATGGCGGCCATCTGCATCGGCGGCGGCGAGGCGCTGGCCCTGGCCGTCGAGCGGCCCGCCTGAGCGGTGCGACCGTCTCCCGCGTGCCGGGCGCCCTGCCTCAGCCGCGCCGCCGCCGGTCTCGCCGGTAGGGCTCGATCAACGCGATGAACGAGTCGGGCGTCCAGGCGGCGATGGTGCGCCCCACGAGCTCGAGCGGGAGGTCGTCGACGCGCCGGAAGCGCACGCAGCTCTTGCCCATGTCGAGGCGCTTGCCGGTCGCGAGGTACGCCGTCCGGAACGCCTCGCCGCCCATCGCGTACACGGCGCTCAGGTACAGCGCCATGTGGCGCTTCTGAGAGCCGAGCGCGGCGTACAGCAAGGGCTGAGCGTTGTAGGTGTCGGGGTAGCGCTCGAGGGGGACGACATAGGCGATCATCCCGTAGGCGATGACCTCCCGGAAACCGTCGGCGAGGTTGGCCAGCACCGTCTGCCGCACCACGCCGAGATCCTCGCGCCGCGCGGGCGGGAGCGCGTCGAGGTACGCCTCGGGGGTGCTGGGTCGGGTCTCGGGCACGCGCGCTCCGGTGGTCTCCCGCTCAGGTGGTCTCGTCGCCGCCCTCACGCATCGACTCGGGGAGCCGGCCCATCTGGACCGCTTCGGCCACCATCGTGGGCAGCCCCCACGCCACCATGTCGAAGGCGACGGCCGCGAAGTCGTACTCCACCTTGTCCATCTGCACGTCGGTGCCCTCCTCGGTGATCGTCAACAGGGCATAGTCGGCGCCCGGCTCGCCGTTGAGCGACAGTCCGACGGAGCCGGGGTTCACCACCAGCCCCTCGGACACGCGGCGGTAGAAGGGCACGTGCGTCGACCCGCTCGCCAGGATGGTGCAGCGGTGGCGCTGCAGGAGCTTGCTGAGGCTGATGGGGTCCTGGTTGAGGTTCAGGCGCTCGCCCGGATCGTCGGCCGTGCCGTGGAAGAAGCGCAGGCGTCCGGCCGGGGTGTGGATGCGTTGCTGCACCGGGAGCGTCTGGAGGAAGTGTACGTGGCGCGCCTCGATCACGTCGCGGGTCCACTCGAGGATCTCGTCGGCGACACCGCGACGAGGGACCTTGCGGCGCGCGAAGGCGTAGGCGATGCGCTCGTCGGCGGCGCCGAGCGTGCACAGCACGCTCTCACGGCGGATGAGGTCGATGGTCTCGTTGGGGGCCGGTCCGTAACCGACCAGATCGCCGAGGCACACGACCGTCTCGGCACCCCGCAGCCTCAACTGCTCGAGCACCGCCTCCAGCGCCAGGACGTTGGCGTGGACGTCGCTGATGATCCCGAGGATCACGCGGCCACTCTAGCACCGGGCGTCAGGAGCGCCGCGGCGGCCCTTCGCGCAGGAACGCGCTCAGCAGGTCGACGGCCGCCTCCAGGTCGCTCTTCGCCACCATCTCCGTCACGGTGTGCACGTAGCGCGACGGGGTCGAGATGGTGATCGCGGCCACGCCGTCGCGGCTCCGTTGCATGGCGCCGGCGTCGGTGCCGCCAAGGGGCAGGACCTCGAGCTGGTAGGGAACGTCGTTGCGCTCGGCCAGATCGATGAACGCGTCGAGCAGCCAGCGCGTGCTGATGGTGCTGGAGTCCATCACCTTGAGGGCGGTGCCGCGCCCCATCCGGGTGATGGACTCGTGGTCCTTCGTCTCCGGCGTCTCGACCGCCAGCGTGGTGTCGAGCGCGACGCCGATGTCCGGTCGCGTGGAGAACGCGCCGGTGACGGCCCCGCGCAGCCCCACCTCCTCCTGTACGGTGAACACGGCGTGCACGTCCACCGCACTCGTGTCGAGGCGCGCCAGGGTCCGCAGCAGGATCCAGCAGCCGACGCGGTCGTCGAGCGCCTTGCCGGTCACGACGCGGCCCATGTCCACGAAAGGCTGGCGCAGCGTGACCATGTCGCCCACCCGCACCTGCTCGCGCACCTCGGACGCCTCGAGGCCCAGGTCGACGAAGAAGGCGTCGAGCTCCGGCACCTTGCTGCGCTCCTCGGGCGTGGACACGTGGATGGGCTTGCTCGAGGGGTTCATCACGCCCACCAGCGTGGCGCCGCCGATCGAGGCGTGAACGTCGACCTGGCGCGCGAACAGCGTGCGCGCGTCGAATCCGCCGAGGCGCTGGAGGCGCAGGTATCCCCGGTCGTCGATGAAGCGCACGAGGAATCCGATCTCGTCCATGTGCGCCGCCACCATCACGCGGGGCGCACCCTCACGGCCCGAACGCACGACGGCGTGCAGGTTCCCCATCGCGTCCACGTGGGTCTCGGCCGCGGTTCCGTCGAGCTCGGCGGTGATGAGGTCGCGCACGCGCTCCTCGCGGCCCGGCACGCCCGGGGCCTCCGACAATCGTCTGAGCAGATCCATGGGGTGGAGTCTACCGCGCGGCCCGGATCGCCGTCCCGCTCGGCGCGAGCAACCGGCGGACCGAGCCGCGCGGGGCCCGCACGGCCGTCGCGCCGCGCGGGTGGGCCGGCGACGGGGGGGCGCCAACCGCGGCGGCGGACCCCGGCGCGGCCGGGGCGGTCACGACCGCGTCGGCGGCGCCGCGGCGATCCTTCACCCAGCCGGCGACGGCGTCGAGGAACGCCTGCGGGCACTCCTCCTGCGGGACGTGGCCGCAGTCCGGCAGGCTCCGCAGGGGCGCGCCGCCCATGTCCGCCGCGAGGCGACGGTCGTCGGCGGGCGGGACGATCGCATCGTCGGCGCCCGTCACCACCAAGGTCGGGACGGCGATGCGGCCGAGATCCAGGTGCGCGGGCCGAGCCGCCTTGCTCACCTCCCACAGGCCGCGATCCCAGTCGTCGGCCTGCAGCGGCTCGCGGTAGGCGGCGCGGGTGGCGTCGTCGATGCGGCTCGGGTCCGCCCACGAGTTCTCCAGGAAGGTGGTGCCGGTCGTGCCCGCGAACTGCCGCATGATCACGGGGCCGAGCCGGTCGGCCTGGGGGGTGCGAAGCAACCAGCGCGCCCAGCCGGGGGGGCCTCCCTGGCGGTAGTACGCCGCGTCGACGAGCACGAGCCCGCTCACCCGTTCCGGGTGGGCGAGTGCCGTGGCCAGGGCGACGACCGCACCGGACGAGTGCCCCACGAGCACGGCCCGGTCCAGACCGAGCGCGTCCATGACCGCAACGGTCTGGTCGACCTGCGCGCCGAGCGTGTACGGGTTCGCGCCGCGCGGCCAGCTGCCGGGCAGCGGCCGGGGCGTGAGGCCGAAGCCGGGGCGATCGTAGGCGACGACCGGCCCGAGGGCGGCCAAGCCGCCCTGGACGGCTCGCCACGTGAACGTGCCCGAGCCGAAGCCGTGGAGCAGCACGAACGCCGTGGCGTCCTCGGCGGCCGGGTCGGCCGGGGGCCCGGCCGTCGCGACGTGGAGGCGCACCCCGGCGGCGTCGACGAAGCGGGCGTCCGGGCCGGCCAGCTCCGACACGGGGCGGGTGCCCTCGAGCGGCGCGATGGGCAGCACCAGCGGCACGACGACCGCCAGCGCGACGAGCAGCGCGAGGATCGCGAGCGATACCTTGATCCGAAACGGCATGACCCCCAGTGTATGCGCGGCGATGACGGCGAGCGGTGGGGGTGGGACACGGTCGCGCGCGCCTGCTAGGCTCGGGGGCATGCGCCCCGTCAGCACGTTCTCCATCGTCGCGCGCGACCCCGACACCGGCGACCTCGGCGTCGCCGTCGCGTCGAAGTTCCTGGCCGTCGGATCGGTGGTCCCGTACGCCGTGGCCGGCATCGGCGCGATCGCCACCCAGAGCTACGCCAACACCACCTTCGGCCCGCGAGCCATCGACGCGCTTCGCGCCGGCATCCCGCTCGAGCTCATCCAGCGCGCCTTCGCCACGACGGATCCCGAGCACGACGAGCGGCAGTACGGCATGGTCGACGCCGGCGGCCGCGCCCTGACGTTCACGGGCGCGTCGTGCCAGCCCTGGGCGGGCGGCGCGTCGTCCGACGGCGTCGCGGCGCAGGGCAACCTCCTCGCGGGACCCGAGGTGGTCGACGCCCTCGTCCGAGGGTTCGCGGCCGCCTCCGGCGGGTTGCCCAGGCGGCTCCTGGCGGCGCTCGCCGCCGGGGACGCCGCCGGCGGCGACCGGCGGGGGCGGCAGGGCGCCGCGCTCCTGGTCGTGCGAGACGGCGGCGGTTACGCCGGCTTCAACGACCGCTGGATCGACCTGCGCGTCGACGACGACGGGGCGCCGGTCGCGCGGCTCGAACGCCTGCTCGAGCTGCACGAGCTCTACTTCGACCTGCCCGACGAGGACGACCTGCTGGCGCTCGACGGCGACGTGGGGGCGAGGGTGCTCGCGGTGCTCGAGCGCAGCGGCCGGCACCCTTCCGGCGAGGGGTGGAGCGACGCGGCCGTGGCCGCGCTCCGCGATCTCGCGGGGGTCGAGAACCTGGAGGAACACCTGCGCCCGGGACCGACCGCGGACGGCGGGCTCCGCATCGGCCGGCGCGCGCTGCGCCACCTCGAGCGGGTGTACCCGCCGGCCTAGCGGCGCCGGCCGCCGCGCCGCGCCGCCGCGGTCTCGCGACCGGTGCGGCGCCCGACGTGCTGCGCCGCGCTACTGGCCCCGGAACTCCGCGTCGCGCTTCTCGAGGAACGCGCGGGTGCCCTCCTGCATGTCCTCGGTGGTGACGACCATGCCGAACAGGTCGGCCTCGATCTCGAAGCCCTGGTTCAGCGACACGTCGAGGCCCCGAACCACGGCCTCCTTGGCGAGCCCGAGCGCGATGGGCGCGTTTCGCAACGTCAGCCGCGCCAGCTCCATCGCGCCGGTCAACGCGTCGTCGGCGACGCGGTTCACGAGACCCATCGCGAGGGCCTCGTCGGCGCCGACGAAGCGCCCGGTAAGGATCAGGTCGAGCGCGCGCGACGCACCGATGAGGCGGGGGAGGCGCTGGGTGCCGCCGTACCCCGGCAGCAGGCCGAGCGTGACCTCGGGCAGGCCCAGGCGCGCCGCCGGCGACGCCACCCGCAGGTCGGCGGCGAGTGCCAGCTCGAGCCCCCCGCCGAGCGCGAAGCCGTTGATGGCCGCGACGGTCGGGATCGGCAGCGCGGCCAGCGTGTTCATCACGTCCTGGCCGGCGAGCGACGCCTCGCGCCCCGCGAAGCTGTCCCCCAGGCGCTGCAGGTTGGAGATGTCGGCGCCGGCCGCGAACGCCCGCCCCGCGCCCGTGAGCACCAGGGCCCGCACGTCGAGGTCCGCCTCGGCCAGCTCGAAGGCGACGTTGAGCTCGACGAGCAGGAGGTCGTTGAGCGCGTTGAGGGCCTCGGGACGGTCGATGGTGATGACCGCGACCTGGTCGTCCACCTCGAAGCGGAGGTGCTCGAAGGTCACCTGCTCCTCGTCGCCAGGCTCCCCGCGGTCGGGCTCGTCGGCTCGGTCGGTCATGCTCGTCTCCCGGGCGGCCTCGCCGCCCCCGTGGGCCCCCGCGCCGGCTGGCGCGCGGCCCGACGCACGTCGTGGGACGGTCCCCTCGGGACCGCCGCGTCAGTCGTACCGGAAGAACCCCTCGCCGGACTTGCGTCCGAGCTTGCCCGCGCGGACCATCTGGCGCAGCAGCGGCGCGGGCCGGAACTTCGGGTCGCCGAACTCGCGGAAAAGCGCCTCGCCCGCGGCGAGCCCCACGTCCAGCCCTACCAGGTCGCCGAGCGCGAGCGGTCCGATGGGCATGTTGGCGCCCAGCTTCATGGCGCGGTCGATATCCTCGGCCGATGCGACGCCTTCGGACAGCGCGTGCACCGCATCGTTGAGGTACGGCACGAGCAGGCGGTTGACGATGAACCCGGGGCGGTCCTCGCACACGATCGGCGTCTTGCCGATCCCCTCGGCGAAGGCGCGTGCCTGCTCCACCGTCTCGTCGCCGGAGCGCAACCCGCGCACGACCTCCACCAGCTCCATCACCGGGACGGGATTGAAGAAGTGCAGGCCGCAGAAGCGCTCCGGCCGTCCGCTGAACGAGGCGATCTCGGTCACCGAGAGGCTCGACGTGTTGGTGGCGAGCAGCGCGCCGTCGCTCGTGACGCGACGCAACCGGCCCCACACCTCGCGCTTGACGTCGACGGCCTCGTAGACCGCCTCGATCACCACGCCCGCGTCCTCGAGTCCCGCGAGCTCGCCGCGCAGCTCGACGCGGCCGAGCGCCTCGGCGGCCTCGCCGCCGGAGACGACCTCCTTGCGCACCAACCGGTCGAGGCTCGCGCGCATCGCCGTGCGCGCTCGCTCGAGCGCACCATCGGCGACGTCGCACACCACGACGTCGTGGCCCGCGACCGCGCACGTCTGCGCGATGCCCGAGCCCATCGTTCCAGCACCGATCACGGCTACCTTCATGTCGTCCCTTCCCGCGATCCCGCCCGATGCAACGCCCGGGCCGCGTCCAGCACGATCCCGATCATCGCGTCGATGCCTCGCGTCAGCACGTCGGGGTCGACGAACGTGGCGTCGCCGATGTTGTTGCTGGCCACGAGCACGCAGCCCGTGCGTACCCCGCGCAACGCTCCGAGGGTGAACAGTGCCGCGGCCTCCATCTCCACGGCGAGGACGCCGCGGTCGCGCAGGGTCGGCACGTCGGCGGCGTCCGTGCCGTAGAACGCGTCCTCGGTCCGCACCAACCCCACGTGGGCGCGGTGGCCGGAGCGCTCGGCGGCTTCGACGAGCGCGCGGGTGACCTCGAAGGTGGCGGTCGGTGCGTGAGGCTCCCCGTGCAGGTAGCTCGCGCTGGTGCCGTCGGCGGGAACGCTCGAGGTGGCGACGACGATGTCGCCCGGCGTCACGGCCTCGCCGGCGGCGCCGCACGTCCCCACGCGCACCAGCGTGTCCGCCCCCAGGCGGATCAGCTCCTCGACGACGATGGCGAGGCTGGGGCAGCCCATCCCCGTGGTCTGGACGCTCACGGGCATGCCGCTGAAGCTGCCCGTGTAGCCGTAGAGGTGGCGGTACTCGGTGTAGCGGCGAGGAGACTCGAAGAACTCCCGCGCGATGTGGCTGGCGCGATCCGGGTCGCCCGGCAACAGCACGAAGGGTGCGACGTCGCCCGGGTCGGCGCGGACATGGAGCTGGCTCATCGGCTCAGGATACCAGGACGCCCGGGCGGGCCCACCCGCGCGTTGGCCGCGCGAGCCGCCCGAGGACGTATGAAAGTCTGAACGGCGGCGCGCTCGAGCCGCATGCTAGACTCCCGCCGATGGCGGATCTGGAGGACATCCTCGCGCGCTTGCAGCAGCAGGTCGACGGCTGCCTCGTGGCGGCCGTGGCGGGCCGCGACGGGTTGATCATCGAACAACACCCCCAGGACGGCCCCGACATCGCCGGTGTCGTGGCCGAGATCACCAACGTGCTGGGCAACCTCACGACGGCGCTCACCGACCAGCTCGGCGGCGGCCCGCTGCACGAGGTGATCGTCACCAGCGATCGACGCACGGGGTACGCCCGGCTGCTCGAAGGCGACATGTTCTGCATGCTGGTGCTCGGCCGCCGAGGCAACCTCGGGAAGGCCCGTCTCTTCAGCGACGAGGCCGCGAGGCGCATCGTGGGGGCGTTCGCATGAACCTGCGCGACGCGCTCACGACGCTGGCCGACCTCGATGGAGTGCTCGCGGTTCAGCTGCTGACGCTCGACGGGCTGCCGGTCGAGATGATCGGCCACGGCGTGCGCGCCGACGTGCTCGCGGCGGAGGCCGCGGCGGTGGCCGGAGCGGCCCTGTCGGCCGCGGAGCGCCTGATGCTCGGGGAGGTCGGCTACGTCACGGTGCGCCTGCCTCAGTACCGCCTGGTGTGCTTCCCGCTCGCCGAGCACGCGGTTGCCATGGTCATCGGCGAGGGCGCCGGCGCCCTGGTGGTGGAGGAGGCCGCCGGCGCGATCCGCTCGCTGCGCGAGGCGTTGGCGGAGGCGGTGTGAGCGCCGTGGCCGGCTCGAGCCCGGCGCTCCAGCTCGCGCTGCGGGGCCTGACCGAGGTTCGCGGCGTGACGAACGCTGCGGTGGTCACGTCGGACGGCCACATCGTCGACGGCGTGGAGCGAGGCGAGGGCCTCGGGCGCATCGGCGAGCTCGTGACGAGCGCGCTGGCGAGCAGCAGCGCGCTGGCCGCGGCCATGGGCGACGGCGAGGTGGTGCAGACGTTGATCGAGTACGACGCCGGGCCGGTGCTGCTGGCGCCCATCCCCGCCCCGGCCGGCACCGTCCAGGACGCGTACGCCGCGGTGGTCGGCCTCATCGGCGTGGCCGACCTCGGCAGGGTGCGCTTCCAGTTGCGGCGCATGCTGCCGGTGGTGGCCAGCGCCCTGGCCGAGGCGTTGCAGCGCGAGGCGGCCGGCGACCCCGCCCCCGAAGGGCCGGCCTAGGCGCGAACGCGCCGTGGGCGCTGCGCGGAGCCGGCGCCTGCGCGGAGCCAGTGCCTGCGCGGAGCCAGTGCCTGCCAGGAGCCGGTATCTGCCCGCGTGCCACGCCTGCCCCGGGCGGTGCCTGCCCGCGCGCCACGCCTGCGCCGAGCCGGCGCCTGCTTTCGGGCCCCGCCTGCCCGGAGGCTGCCGGGCGAGCCCGTCTCCGGGTAGGCTGGGGGCGTGAAGCCACTGCAGCTCGAGATCGCACCGGACACCGCGCGCGGGACGTACGCCAACCTGGCTGTCATCACCCACACGCGCGACGAGTTCATCCTCGACTTCGCGCTCGCCTACCCGAACCAGGCACCGGTGGTCAACGCCCGCATCGTCACCAGCCCTCGCCACGCGAAGGCCCTGCTCCGCAGCCTGGAGGACAACCTGCGCCGCTTCGAGGCGCGCCACGGAACGATCGCGGAGCCGCCCGCAGCGGACGGCGACGGCACCAACTAGCACGGCGGCCGACCCCTCGAGGGCGCAGGAATGCCGCCGCCGAGGGAAGAAAGGGCTGTCACGCGCGCTACCCCCCGCGGTGGGGGCCCGGGATGTAATGGCCGCATGCCCGAGCGCGTGACGGTGTACTTCGACTACCTGTGCCCGTTCTCGTGGCGGGCCGCCGAGGTCGTCGAATGGGTCGCCGGACCGCTCGATCTCACGTTCGACTGGCGCCACTTCAGTCTCTACCAGTTCAACCACAACCTTCGGCACGGGGGGCGGGGGACCTGGCAGCTGTGGAACGAGCGCATCGAGGACGGCGACGAGAGCGGGGCGTGGGGGCTGCTGCCGTTCCTCGCGTCGCAGGCGGCGCGACGGCAGGGCGACGGCGCGTTCGGTGCCTTCCGCCTCGGCCTCCTGCGGGCACGCAACCGCGACCACCGGCCCGTGACGCGCGACACCATCGAGCAGGTCGCGTCGTGTGCCGGCCTGCACATGCCGCGCTTCGCCGACGACCTCGCCAATCCGGAGTGTCGCACGGTGCTCGCCCAGGAGCACCACAGGGCCGCTGCGCTCGACATCTTCGGCACGCCGACCTTCGCGTTCGACAACGGGCACATGGCGTACTTCCGGATCCGCGAGCTGCCGCAGGATCCCGACGAGGCGCTGCGCCTGTTCAGCGATTACCGTCGCCTGCTGGAGACCTACCCCTACCTCGAGACCGTGAAGCGTCCGCGCCCCAAGGGCAACTGACCTCCAGCACGGCATCTTGTGGAAATTGTCTTTCGGGGCCCGTGGCCCACGGGGTAGACTGCGGCGTGCGGCTCGGACAGAACGTGGGGCACGGATCGGACGTGGGCCGCGTCCGCCCCTTCAACGAGGACTATCACCGCGTCTGGCAGTTCCCCCTGGCAGACGGCGAGTTGACCCTCCTGGCCGTGGCCGACGGCATGGGCGGGGCGGCGGCGGGCGAGGTGGCGAGCAAACTCGCGATGGAAGTGCTCGACGAGTCCTTCAGCCGCTACGTCGACGAGCTGCGAGCCGGCCGCCCGGTGGTCGGCATCGACAAGCTCACGGAGAAGGCGATGCGACTGGCGAACCGCCGTGTGTACGCGGCCTCCATCAAGAACCAGGGGCGCCGGGGGATGGGCACCACCCTCACCTGCGTCGCCACCTTGGGCCGTCACGCGTACGTCGGCCACGTCGGCGACTCGCGCGCGTACCTCGTGCGGGGCAACAAGATCTACCAGCTCACCAAGGACCACTCGTGGGTCGAGGAGCAGCTCGAGAAGGGCCTCCTCAGCGAACGCGAGGCCGACCAGCACGAATGGCGGAACCTGATCACGCGCGTGCTCGGGACCCGCCCGCAGGTCGCGCCGGACGTCATCGAGGTCGACATCCAGGCCGCCGACGTGTTCGTGATCTCCACCGACGGCCTCCACGGACTCGTGAAGCCCGAGGAGATCCTCTCCGAGGTGAAGCGCACCGCCAACCGGCAGCTCAGCGTGGAGTCCCTCATCTCGCTCGCCAACGACCGCGGCGGGCCGGACAACATCACTCTGGTCATCGCCGAGGTGGTGTGATGCTCATCGTCCTGCTCGCCCTGGCCCTGGTGTTCATCGTGCTCCTGCTGCGCGCGCCGGCCTGGCTCGTGTTGGCGCTGCTGGCGGTCGCCGTCGCCGTCGGGGCGGGCATGATCGCGTTGGGGGGGCTGTCGCGCGCGGTGTCGCCGCTGGTGCTGTACGCGCTCGCGCTCGGCCTGCTCATCCCCGGCGGCGCGGTCGCGGTGCGCAGCTCCCGGGTGGCGCCGCCCAAGCGCCGCAAGCACCGCACGCAGGCCGGCTCGGCGGCCAAGAAGCGGGCGCAGAGCAGCTTCGATGCGATGGACATCCCCGGCTACGAGCTGCTGGAGAAGGTCGGGTCCGGAGGCATGGCCAGCGTCTACCGGGCGCGGCGCAAGGCGGACGACCAGATCGTCGCGCTCAAGATCCCGATGGAGCAGTACGTGGCGGACGCGAAGTTCATCCGCCGCTTCCACCGCGAGGCGGAGGTGGCGCAGCGCCTCAACCACGGCAACATCGTGCGCACCTTCGAGCACGGAAGCATCGGCGTGCAGCACTACATGGTCATGGAGTACGTCGACGGCCGCAGCCTCGAGGGGTACATCGAGGCCGACGAGCTCGATCTCGATCTCGACGTAGACATCATGAAGCACGTCGTGCGCGCGCTCCAACACATCCATTCCGCGGGCATCATCCACCGCGACATCAAGCCCGCCAACATCATGATCCTGCGCGGCGGCATCGAGGAGACCGAGCACGGCCGGCGGCTACGCCCCGACGCGGTCAAGCTGATGGACTTCGGCATCGCCGGCGGGAAGGTGCTGTCCCGCCTCACGATGACCGGCGCCCGCGTCGGCACCCCCGTGTACATGTCCCCCGAGCAGGCGCGCGGCCTGAAGATCGATCACCGCTCCGACATCTACAGCCTCGGCCTGGTGTTCTACGAGATGCTGACGGGGCAGACGGCCTTCAAGGGCGGGTACGAGGCGATCGTGCACCAGCAGATCTTCCAGACCCCGCCGCCCCCACGCCAGATCAACCTGCGCGTGCCGAAGGCGCTCGACCAGCTCATCATGCGCACCATCTCCAAGGATCCCGACGAGCGCCCCTCGCTCCAGGACGTGTACGACGCGCTGGAGGCGGCGGACTTCGCGGACGACGAGCCTCTGAACCTGCCGAGCCGCCTCGTGCTCACGGTGAGCGCACGCCAGGGCGTCCTGCGGATCCTGGACACCGACGGCAACCTCCACACCTCGATCGGCGACATCGGGGTCGGCGCGGGCTCGTTCTCGGCGGCTCCGCTGTCGGTGGCGGTGGACAGCCGGGGCGACCTGTTCGCCGCCATCTTCGAGTACCGCATCGGCCAGGAAGACCACCGCATGGTCCACAAGCTGGCGCCGGACGGCACGGCCATCCGCTCCTTCGGCGCGTACGGGATGAAGGCGGGCGAGTTCCTCTATCCCATCTCCGTGGCGGTGGCGCCCGACGACACCGTGTACGTGCTCGACAGCGAGACGCACCTCGTGCAGCACTTCACCAACGACGGCGAGTTCCTCACGAGCTTCGGAGGCCGGGGCAAGGGGCACGGGACCTTCAACGACCCGCGCGTTCTCGCGGTCGGTGCCGATGGCGCGGTGTACGTCCTCGACTACGGCAACCGTCAGGTGCAGAGGATGTCGGCCGACGGCGAGTACCAGACCCGCTGGGCGTTCAAGGTGGGTGCCGACCAGCCCGGCATGCGGCTGTTGGACGGCTTCGCGCTCGACCCGGGTGGCAGCCTGTTCATCAGCGACGCCGCCGCGGGCAAGGTTCGCAAGGTGACCCCGGGCGGAAAGGTGGGCGTGTCCTTCGCCTTGGATCCGCGGCAGGGTGAGGTCACCGACACGATCCTCGACCTCGGGGTCGACGACGCCGGCTACCTCTACGCGTCGCGCCGCGGCGGACACCTCATCCGCAAGTTCGACACGGCCGGACGCCTGGTGGAGACCTTCGAGACCTATGCGCCCGTGGTGCAGATGGTGGTCGACGTTCGGCACCTCGCGGCGCACGAGCGCGGTCCCGAGCGCGGTCCCGAGCGCGGAACCGAGCGCAGCACGCCCTCGCCGGACGATGCCGGCGCCGGCGAGGAGCGCGTAGGTGCGGGGGGTCGAGCCGTGGGACCGGACGGCCGGCCCCTCCTTCCCGGCGCCCACGCAGACGGCGAGGCCGCCCGGTCGGGAGCGGAGCCGTCGGCCGGCCCCGACGGCGACGCGGACGGCGCACCCGACGACGGGCCGGGCGGGACCGAGGAGCGCCGGCGGAAGGCGCCGCGGGCGGACGCGACCCGCTGAGCGGGTGGGGTCGTGGGGAGTGGGTCGGGGTCGTACCGAGTGGGTCGGGGTCGCGCTGAGTGGCTCGGGATGGCGCGCGTCGGCCAGCGCTAGAGCCCGGGGATGATGCCGATCAGGCCGTCGAAGGCGCGGAGGAACAGGAACTCCAGGCCGTTGATGACGCCGAGGAAGCTCAGCACCAGGAAGAACACCATGAAGCCCAGCACCCCGAACTGCGCGATCTGCTGGATGACCCGGCGCACGTCCGTGTTGCCCCACGCGAGGGCGGCGTGGGCCATGTCCAGCGGGAGCACGGGGAAGAGGTTGATGACGGCGTGCAGGACCGCGAACGACGCCGAGGTCGCGAACGCGAAGTACAGCGACGGGTTGCCGAGGGCGCGGAAGACCGTCGCGACCAACATGGCGACGAACCCGACCAGCAGGTACGCGACGACGCCGGAGAGCCACACCCACGCCTCGGCGCGGCCGCGGCCGCGGTAGTTGCGGCTGCCGACCGGGACGGGCTTCGGCCAGCCGAATCCGAGCAGGAACAGGAACAGCACGCCGAAGGGATCGAGGTGGCGCTGCGGGTCGAACGCCATGAACCCGGCGAAGCGCGGCCCGTTGTCGCCGAGGCGCGACGCCACGAACGCCTGCGTCATGTTGTGGAAGATGAGGGCCATCACCATGACCACGGCACTGATCACCAGCACGGTCGGGTTGTTGTAGAACTGCAGGATCATCCCAATGCTCCCGGTTGCCGGCCTACGCCGTCAGCTCCTCGATGAGCCGCCTGGCGAGCTCGAGCTCGTCGTCGAAGGATTCCACGCGACCTTCGGCCCGGGCTCGCGCAACACCGTCGAGCACGCGTCCCACTGCCGGTCCCGGTGCCAGCCCCAACTCTAACACGTCCCTCCCGCGCAACCTCCGGCGGCTCGGGCCCTCCTCGAAGCGCTCGACGCGCGCTGCGAGGTCGTTGCCGAGGCAGCGCGCCACGGCGCGCGCCGCCTCGTCGAGCTCCTCGAGATCCTCGTCGAGGACCGGGTCGGCGCGGCGCAGCGCCAGCAGCCGGAGCCGCTGTTGCCCGAGCCGCCGCGGCCAGTGGAACGTCTGTAGGTGGCGTGCGGCGGCGTCGTCGTCCGTGGCCATCAACAGGGCCAGCAGGTAGCTCTCGGCGGGCGCGCCCCGCTCCATGCGGAGCCGGTCGAGGGCCTCCAGCAGATCCCACGCCGGCGTCAGTCCGAAGAGGCGCGCGATGGCGCCGAGCTCGTCGAGCCGCCGCAGGGCGGGCGTGACGCGGGGCTCCTCCAGGGTCAGCGCGAGCTCGCTTCGGAGCCGGGCGTGGCTGACGTTGCGCAACGCGCGGCTCTCAAGCGCGGCGCGCGCGCGCTCGGCGGTGCCGGGCTCGAAGCGGAAGCCCAGGCGTCCCGCGAGGCGCGCGCCGCGCAGCACACGCGTCGGATCCTCCACGAACGAGAGCGGGTGCAGCACGCGCAGTTGCTTCGAGCGCAGGTCCGCCAGCCCGCCGCTCGGGTCGATCAGCTCGGGCGGCCGGGGGTGCGCCCGGATCGCCATCGCGTTGACGCTGAAGTCCCGCCGCGCGAGGTCCTTCCGGACCGTGCTGGGCGTGACGTTGGGGAGCGCGCCGGCGTGTTCGTAGATCTCCTCGCGGGCCGTCGCGAGATCGATGGTCAGGCCGTTGTCGAGGGCGAGCGTGCAGGTGCCGAAGGCGAGGTGGCACGCGAGCGTGCCGCCCAGGCGCTGCTGCAGCAGGGTTCCGAGGCGCTCCGCGGTGGTGCCTTCCACCGCGACGTCGAGGTCCTTGAACCCGGCGCCGAGCAGCGCGTCGCGCACCGTGCCTCCCACCAGGTAGAGGTGGGCGCTACCTGCCACCTCGCGCGCGGCCTCGAGCGCGTCCTTGGCGCTGGGCGGCAGTCGACCGAGGACGGCGGCGGCCGGATCGTCGGCTACGGGTCCGTGGTGGCGTGCCGAGATGAGGTCCGTGCGGGTGACGATGCCGACCAGGCGCGTCGCCGCGCTCCCCGCGGTGCCCTCCAGGATCGGGATGCGCCCGATGTTGTGTTCGAGGACCAGCCGCTCGAGCTGCGTCAGGGTGGCGTCGGGCGGCGCGGTCACGACCTCGCGACTCATGAACCCGGACACACGACTCCGGCCGAGCCCGTGGCGCTGGGCGCGCTCCAGGTCGCGCCGCGACACCACGCCGACCATGCTCCCGTCGCCGCCCAGGACCGGCATGCCGTTGTGGCCGTAGAGCAGCAACTGGCGGCGGGCCTCGGCCACGGTGGCGTCGGCGGCGACCGTCTTGACCGGGCTGCTCATGAGCGCGCGGGCCGTGAGCACGGGTTGGGCGTGACGTTCGAGCGCGGCGAGGACGCGCTCCGCCGCCTCCCCGGGGGTGAGGTCGCTCTTCGCGAAGGCGGCGCCGGGGTGGCCCCCGCCCCCGACCGCCTCCTGCAACGCTGCGGCAACGTCGAAGCGCTCGCTGGAGCGCGCGAACACCAGCGTCTTGTCCTCCATGCGCACCGCGAGCACGGCGGCGTCGGCGTCGTGCAGATCGAGCAGGTCGTTCACGAGCCCGGATACGCCCTGCACGTAGGCCGGATACTCGAAGGCAGCGACGGCGACGCGGCGCCCCGCGACCGCTCGATCCTCGGCGGCCCGCAGCATGGCGTCGCCGAACGCGTGGTGCTCCGCCCGGTAGGCGTCGCGGGTGAAGCGGCGCACGAGCTGGAGGTTCGCCCCGCAGGCCAGCAAGTGTGCCGCCGCCCGGTAGTCGTCCGGGGTCGTGAGGTCGAAGGTGAGGTTGCCGGTGTCCTCGTGGATGCCGAGCAACGCGAGGCTCGCGATGGGGGGCGGGATGGTCGTGTCGGTCGCCATCAACTCGCGCGTGAGGAGGGTCGCGGTGGCGCCCACCTGCTCGCGCAGGCCGCGCGCGGCCGGGATCGGTCCGGCGGGGGGTGGGTGGTGATCGTAGAGCGTGATCGGCACGCGCCCCACCAGCCGGTCGAAGGGCCGGATGCGGCTTGCGTCGGCGGTGTCGACCACGACCAGCTCCTCGACGTCATCGAGGGCCACCGTGGCGGGATCGACGAGGGCGAGCTCGTCGCGGTAGAGCCTAAGGAACGCCGTGAGGGCGGGGCTCAACGACCCCTGGATGGTTGCCGTGGCGTGCGGCACCAACAACCGGGCAAGCGCCATGCTCGCGAGGGCGTCGAAGTCCGGCTGCTCGTGGGTGACGATGAGGCGCATGCGTCGGCCTCAGTCTAGCCGCCGACGGAGCGCGGGCCGCGTCCGGAGCGGGCCGCCGGCGTCGCGCCGCAGGTCGGCGAGCCGGCGCGGCGGCCGTGTCACACTGGCGCCGTGTTCGACATCGCGCTGCTCGAGCCCGAGATCGCCGGGAATGCCGGCAGCGTCGCGCGTACCTGCCTCGCTCTTGGCGCCCGGTTGCACCTCGTGCGCCCCCTGGGCTTCCGCCTCACGTCGGCTGCCCTGCGGCGCGCGGGGATGGACTACTGGGATCACGTCGACCTGACCGTGCACACGGGCTGGGCGGCGTTCAGCGACGCCTTCCGGCCCGCCTTCGCTGCGGGTCGCGTGTTCGCGTTCAGCGCGCGCGCGCCCGCGGCCTACGGCGCCGTGCGCTTCGCTCGCCGCGACGTGTTGCTGTTCGGGTGCGAGTCGCGCGGCCTTCCCGACGAGGTGCTGCGCGCGTGCCTGGGGGTGCGCCTGCCGATGCGCGCCGGCGTGCGCTCCCTGAACCTCGCCGCGTCCGTGGCGGCGGCGGCGTACCTGGCGTGGGCGCAGCTCGGCTTCGAGGGGGCGGAGGCGGGCTGAGCCCCGCGCCGTCCGGGCACGCCGGCTCGCTCCCCGGGCGCACGCGGACGCGCCCTGGTCGCCGCCGGCCTGTTCCAGGCCGCGAAATCGCTCCCCGGGCGCACGCGGACGCGTCGCTCACCCGAGCGTGAAGGTGGCGTCCGGATCGAGACCCCCGATGTACGCGGCCAGCAACTCGATGGTGCGCTCGACGTCGCGCAGGTCGATGACCTCGTTGGGTGAGTGCATGTAGCGGTTCGGCACCGACACGACCGCCGTGGGCACGCCCGCGCGCGACGGCGCCATGTGGTCGGCGTCGGTCGCCGTACGCCTCGGCGCCACGGTGGTGGTGGTGGGGATGCCGTTCGCCTCCGCCACGCGGTGCAGATCGTCCACCACGCGGCGGTGCACGTACGACCCGGCGGCGAGCTCCGGGCCGCCGCCGAGGCGCACGTCCCCGTAGACCTTCTTCTCCAGCCCCGGGACGTCCGTGGCGTGGGTCACGTCCACCGCGATGGCCACGCCGGGCTCCAGCGCGTACGCGGCAGCGCGCGCGCCGACGCCGCCGATCTCCTCCTGGACCGTCGCCACCGCCACGACCTCGGCGCTGCCCTGCGCGATGCGCGCCGCCTCCAGGACGATGAAGGCGCCGATGCGGTTGTCGATGCTGCGGCTCGCGACGCGGCCGTTGAGGAGCTCGACGAAGGGCTGCTCGATCACCGCGAAGTCGCCGGGGCGCACGTGCGCCAGCGCCTCGTCACGCGACGATGCGCCGATGTCGACCCACAGGTCCTCCATGGCGGGCACCTTGCGGCGGTCCTCGGCGCTCATGGTGTGGATCGCCTTCTTGCCGACGACGCCCACGACGTCTCCGGCGTGCCCGAGCACCCGCAGGCGCTGGCCCACGAGCTGCATGACGTCCCAGCCGCCCACGGGGCGCAGGTAGATCAGGCCGTTGTCGTCGACGTAGCTCACGAGCAGGCCGATCTCGTCGATGTGGCCGGCGAGCATGACGCGCGGGCTGGCGCCTGCGCGGAACGTCGCGAAGACGCTGCCGTACGTGTCGGTGCGCACCACGGCCCCGTACGCGCGGGCGCGTTCGCGCCACACTGCGGCGGGGCGCTGCTCGAAGCCCGAGGTGCCGGGGGAGGCGGTCAGATCGCGGAGGAAGTCGAGGTCGAGAGCCATGCCGGCCACCATACCGGGGCGAGCCGCCGGCCGGGGGTCTCAGCGCACCTCGATCGGACCGGATCCGGCGTCGTCGACACGGATCTCGACCGTGCGCCCGCCCGCGGCGTAGGAGGCGCTCTGCCACACTCCCGTGTCGCCCGACCCGCTGCGCCGCTCCAGGAACGACGCGACGCGCAGCGGCCCCGAGCCGTCGTCGCGTACGTCGAGGCGGACCGGAGCCCGATCGGGTACGTCGACGATCACCCCGCCGCTGCCCGTGCCGAGCCGGATGCGCACGTCGCTGCCGGACGCGATCTCCACGCGGGTCGGGCCGGAGCCGGTGTCGGCCTGCAGGTCGACGGACGCCCCTCCCGGGATGTGGAGCGTCGCTCCGCCGCTCGCGCCGTCGAGGCGCACAGGGTAGGTGCGGTCCGATGCGGGAAGGGCGATCTCGAGGGAGCCGGACCCGCCGTCGGCGGTCAGCCGGGTGAGCTGGATGGCGCTCAGATCGAGCGATGCCGGCCCGGAGCCGCCGTCCACCTCGAGGGTCAGCGGTAGCGCGTCCGTGAGCGCGACGTCCCAGGTTCCACCGCCGAAGCGCAGGCGCGGCGGGCCGGGGCGGGGCGCGAGCGTGACCAAGCGGTCCTGCGTGCCCTGGCTGCGCAGCACCGCCGGAAGGGCGCCGTCGACCTGCGCCACCGCGAGCATCCCGGGCGCCGCTCCGCCCGCGACGCGCGCTCGCGCGCTCGCGAGCTCGAGCCGCACGGTGGCGCTGCGGGCCCCATCGATCGGCGCGTTGAGCCGTTCGCTGGCGTTGGCTTGACGCGTCCACGGCGTGCCGATCAGGCCGGCGAGGACCACGATGGCGGCTGCGATCACGGCGTAGGGCACGCCGGCGGGGCGCGCCCGCGGCAACAGCATGTCGAGGCCGATCCCGATGACGAGCAGGGGCCAGTAGACCCACAGGGCGTCGACGATGCGCGGCGGCACGAAGCCGATCGCGATGAGGAACCACAGGACGCCGACGGCGATGAGGATCGTCGGCAGGAGGGTCTCGCGGCGGCGCGGCGTCACGGTCGCTGAAGGCCCATGCGGCGGGGAGCTAGCGCGCCTCGGGCCCGCGCCCGCGGCGGCTCAGCAACACGGCGCCGACAGCGATCAGCGCGACCGGCAGGAGCCAGCGGCCGACCCAGCTGCCACCCCAGTCGCCGAAGATGAGGAACTCGAAGAAGGCACCGAAGGCGGCGAAGAGGGCGAGCCCGATCGTCGCGATGCGCATCCCCTCGCGTTCGCGCCGTTCGTCGTGGAGCAGCGCGCCCTGAAGGAAGACGCCCGCCCCCACCGCGGCGACGATGAGGCCCCAGGCGTAGGCCCACGATTCGAAGTAGTCGGTCACGTTCTGGAAGAACAGGATGAGCCCGATGGTGGTGACGATGCTGCCGGGGATGGCCAGTGGCGTCGCGTCCTCGCCGCCGAGGAAGGCGGCCCCGAGGAGGATGACCCCGGGCAGGATCACGAACAGCGGCCACGCCACGGCCCCGACGTCCACGCTCCGGCCGATGAGCACCAGCACACCGACCACGATGAGGACGAGACCGATGCCTTGATTGCGTTTGTTCATCTGCGCGTGCCTCCCTGTCACCCAGTGTACGGGCCGCGGCGGGTGCGCGGGAGGGGGCGGGCGAGCGCAGCTCAGGTAGCGATGGCGGGACGCTCCTCGCGCTCGCGGGGAGCGTCCAGCAGGCGCGCACGGATGGCGCGCAGCGCCTGCCGGGCATGCACCAGGCCGTTCTCGATGAACACGTCGCTGGTGCGGGTGCCGAAACCTGCCGACCCGATGACGAACACGCCGGGCACGTTCGACTCGAACGTCTCCGGGTCGAGCTCGGCGGCCCGCGTGGCCGGATCGAGCCGCACGCCGAGCGGCGCGAGCAGCCCGGTGGAGGCTGCGTAGCCGGTGAGGAGGAAGGTCTGGTCGGTGGGGATCTCGAAGTTCCTACCGTTCTGCTCGGCTACCACGCGGTCGGGTCGGATCTCGCGCACGACGGTGCGGAAGTGCGCGGCGATCGAACCCTCCTTGACGCGATTCTCGAGGTTCGGGCGGATCCAGTACTTGAGGCTGTGGCGGAAGTCCTCGCCGCGGTGGAGGAGGGTGACGCGCGCGCCCGCCCGGAAGAGGTCGAGCGCCGCGTCGGCGGCGCTGCTGCCGGCCCCGACGATGGTGACCCGTCGCCCGAAGTAGGGGTGGGCCTCGGTGTAGTAGTGGCTGACGTTCGGCAGGTCCTCGCCGGGCACGTCTAGCGCCTTCGGATTGTCGAAGTACCCGGTGGCAAGCGCGATGGTGCGGGCCTCGAGCGTGCTCGCGTCGTCCGCGGCGGACCCGCGCCCCCGGATCCGCAGGCGGAAGGCCGCGCCCGCGCGCTCGATCGCCTCCACTTCCGTGAAGGTGCGGAGCTCGAGCGCTTCGTTGTGGACCACCTTGCGGTAGTAGTCGAGCGCCTCCTTGCGTGTGGGTTTGTCGGTGGCGGTGACCAAGGGGTGCCCGCCCACCTCGAGCCGCTCGGAGGTCGTGAAGAACGTCATGTAGGTGGGGTAGCCGGCGATGGCGTTGACCACGCAGCCCTTCTCGAGGACCACGTAGGACAGGCCGGCGCGCTTCGCGAGGATGGCGGCTTCGAGGCCGATGGGCCCTGCGCCGACGATGGCCAGATCAACCATGCGGCCACCCTAACAGGTCGCTCCAGCACGCCGCTCGCGCCTCACTACAGGTGCCCAGGAGCGGTGGGCCGTGGTCTCCGGCGTCGGCGCGCCGGGTGCGCCGCCGTCCCCGCATCGAGCGTCGCGGCGGCGCCGCTTCGGGCGGGGTGCTCCCGTGCCTCGCCGCCGTCGTTCCGGCCGCGAGGTTCGGGCGGTGCGCGCCGTTCGCGGGTAAGCGCGGCTCACGCCCGCGGCGCGCACGAGGGGCAGTCGGCGCACAGGGGGCAACGCTCGCACTCGGGCCTGCGCGCCTTGCACACGCGGCGGCCGTGCAAGATCAGCCCGTGATGCACGAAGACCCAGTCCTCGGCGTCGAACAGCCCCTGCAGGTCGCGCTCGACCTTGTTCGGATCGGTCTCGCGGCTGAAGTCGAGGCGGCGCGCCAGGCGCCCCACGTGGGTGTCGACGGCGATGGTGGGCTGACCGAAGGCGTTGGCGAGCACGACGTTGGCCGTCTTGCGGCCGACGCCCGGCAGCTCGAGCAGCTCGGGCATCGTGCGCGGCACCACCCCGTCGTGGACCTCGACCAGCAGGCGGGCGGCGGCGGCGAGGTTGCGTGCCTTGGTGCGGTACAGGCCGATGCGCTCGATGTACGGCTCGAGCTCCCGTGGCTCCGCACGCGCCAGGCTGGCCGCGTCCGGGTACGCCTCGAACAGCGCCGGTGTCGCGCGGTTGACGCTGACGTCCGTCGCCTGGGCAGAGAGCATGGTGGCGACGAGCAGCTGGAACGGGGTGGCGAACGCCAGCTCGGTGCCGGCGCCGGGGTACAGCGCCCGAAGGCCCTCCAGCACCCGCCCCGCACGCGCTCGTCGCCTCTTCGCACCCTCCCTTGGCATGGCGGCCATGCTACCGCCGTGCGGGCCGCCAGGGGCGGTACGGGCGAAGTGAGCAATTCGCCCGCCCGCACTCCATTGGGCGCCGTAGACTGCTTCGCACCAGGGCCCCGCCCGAACTGCGCGAAGGAGGCAGGATGCCCGTTTTCGAGTACAAGGCCCGGGATCGTTCCGGCAAGATGGTCGCCGCGACCATGGAAGCGGGATCGCAGCGCGACGTTGCCGCCGCCTTGCGCGACAAGGGCTACTTCATCAGCGAGATCAAGGCCCCCAAGGGCGGCCTCCATGCCGACCTGAAGCTGCCGAAGTGGTTGGACATCGGTAGCGTCCCGAACGTGCGGGACGTCACCATCTTCTCGCGCCAGTTCGCGACGGTGATCAACGCGGGCCTGCCGGTCGTGCAGTCGCTCGCCATCCTGCAGAGGCAGTCGCCCAAGCAGGGGCTGAAGGACGCCATCCGCAAGGTGCGGGAGGACGTCGAGACGGGGCAACCGCTGTCGACGGCCCTGGCGAAGTTCCCGCGACTGTTCAACAACCTCTACGTGTACCTGGTGCAGGCCGGGGAGGTGTCGGGCAACCTCGACGGCATCCTCGAACGCATCGCCGCCTACCAGGAGAAGCAGGCGGAGCTGCGCGGCAAGATCCGCACGGCCCTCACCTACCCCACGGTGGTGCTGTTCATCGCGCTGGCCGTGTCGTACTTCCTCCTCACCGGCATCGTGCCCCAGTTCGCCTCCATCCTCAGCCAGCTCGGCGGCGAGCTGCCCGCCATCACGCGCGTGTTGATCGGCGTGTCGAACTTCCTGCGCTTCCAGTGGTACATCCTCATCGGCGTCATCGTGGGCATCGTGGTCGGCGTCACCCTGTACTACCGCACGCCGAACGGTCGGCACACGATCGACCGCCTGCTGCTGCGGACGCCCATCCTCGGTCCGCTGGTGCAGAAGACGGCCATCGCGAACTTCTCGAACACCTTCGGCCTGCTGCTGCACAGCGGCGTCAACATCATCGAGTCGATCGAGATCACCAAGGGCACGGCCGGCAACGCGATCGTCGAGGACATCCTCGACGAAACCAAGGACGCCGTGCAACGCGGCGAGCAGATCAGCCAGACACTCATGAAGTACCCGCGCGTGTTCCCGCCGATGGTGTCGTCGATGGTCAACATCGGGGAGGAGACGGGCGCGGTCGACAGCATGCTGCAGAAGGTCGCGGGGTTCTACGAGCGCGAGGTCGACGAGGCCGTCGAGAGCCTCACCGCTGCGCTCGAGCCCGCCCTCATCGTCTTCCTTGGCGTCATCGTCGGCTTCATCGTGGCCGGCATGTTCCTGCCGATGTTCTCGATCATCGGTCAACTCAGCCAGTAGCCGTCCGGCGGGGCGGACGCGCATCTCGGGTGCGCGGCGGAGAGCCCGTCTCCCCGCGCCACCCGAAGGTGCGGATGGCCCAGCGCGATCGCGTCCGGACGCCGCGTGGATGCGCTCACGTGATGGCCGCGCTGCAGCGCCTCCTCGACCACGAGGATCCCGGTACGACCGCTGGAGCCAACGACGAACAGGTTCATCCCGCACCTCTCTTCGCGCGGCGCACGGCGCAACGTGCCCGGCCCGGCCGCCATGCGTGGCCCCGATGTGCCGGATGGGCCAGCATCGGTTGCCCCATGACGTGAAGCCCGGCGGCTCCCCGGGTCCCCGTCAGCCTGCAACCCGGTGGTAGGTGCGCGTCGGCCACGAGAAGGCCGCGACGGGGCTCGCGATCATGACGCCGAAGCCAGGGCGACGGCACCCGACGAGGTCGTGCCGGCGGAGAGGTCCCGCGACGCCTGCAGCGCGTAGTACATGGGATTGGCATGGGCGAGGACCCGCATCCAGGCCGGGGCCAGCGACAGCGGAAGGAGGATGCCGGAGAGGAGCGTCAGGGGGAGGTTGGGGCCTGTGACGATGGCGGCCGGGCTGCCGATCTGCTTGAGCGTGATGCCGAGCGCGTTGGACGTTGCCGAGGTGGCGCCTGCAAGCAGGCTCAGAGCACGTGTCGTGGGCGTCGAAGCCTTCGACGCCGGTTCAGGAGGCGGGGCCGGGCATCACGCCCACGGTGGTGTCGCAGTCTCCGGCGAGGACGACGGGGAAGCGGGCTGCTGCGACCGTGTCTCCGACGCGCTCCGCGAGGCTGCACATGAGTTCGAGGGAGGCGGCGGCCTCCGTGGTCGGCTCGGCGTGGTGCCGAGGTTCCCGCCGTGCCGCCTCGCCGTCAGGACGCGTCGCCGAGGAGGGCGCCGGCCGCCCACTCGCCCGGCGCCGCCAGCACGGGGGGAGGATCGCACATGAGCTGCAGGAAGGCGTCGACCACGGCGGGGTCGAAGTGCGAGCCCGCCTGGTCGCGGATGTGATGCAGGGCCCGTTCGCGGGTCCAGGCGGCACGGTACGGCCGATCGCTCGTGAGCGCGTCGTAAACGTCGGCAACCGCGAAGACGCGGGCGGCCAGGGGTATCGCCTCGCCCCGAAGGCCCTCCGGGTACCCGCTGCCGTCCCAGCGCTCGTGGTGCGAGTACGGGATCTCCAGCGCGGGCCGGAGGAACGGGATCGGCGACAGCAGGTCCCGCGCGTAGGTGGTGTGCCGCCGCATTAGGCTCCACTCCTCCTCGGTCAACGGCCCCGGCTTCTGCAAGATGGCGTCCGGCACGCCCATCTTCCCGATGTCGTGCAGAAGAGCGCCGCGCCGCACGTTCAGCAGCGCCCCGTCTTCCAGCCCCAGCGCCCGGGCGAGTGCGAGGCTGACCTCGGTCACGCGGCGGCTATGCCCCTCGGTCTCCTTGTCGCGCAAGTCGAGCGTGCGCGACCAGCCCTCGATGGTGGCATCGTAGGTCACGCGAAGCTCCTCGTTGCGTTGCCGGAGATCGCTGAGCAGGTTGGCGTGATCCACCAGGATGGCACCCTGGACGGCGAGCTCCTTCAGACGGCGGCGCCACGCCTCGTCCGCCTCGATGGTGCCGCGGTGACCAACGTGCAGCACGCCGCGAAGCTCACCGCGAGAGATCATCGGCACCGCAGCGAAGAGCTCGAACTCCTCGGGCGCCAGCACGGCGCGCTTTTCCGGCTCGATGGCGTCGAGGATCGCTTGCCGGCCCTGCATCACGATCGTCTCGCCGCGACCCGCGGCTGCCCCGGCGATACCCACCTCCAGGGAGACGACCAGGTGCTCCGGTGTAGGGCTCCGATACCCGCTCGTCGCGCGGAGCTCCAGGTGCTCCCCATCGTCGCTGAGGAGGAAGACCGACACTGCATCGAGCCCCGATCCCCTCCGGACGGCCGCAACGTAGGCGGGCAGGCCGGCGTCCAAGCCGGCGCCATCGGTGATCACCGTGTCGATGCCGTGCAGGGTCTCCAGCTCGCTGATTCGCTGCAGCAGGTTCTCGTTCAGCTCCTCGATCCGCTCCTTCGCCCTGACGCTCTCCGTCACGTCCATCATGGTCGCCACGAAACTCCGGGGCGTGCTCGCATCCCCGCCCCCGACCGGGCTCACCGCAAGCTCGTTGACGTACTCGCCGCCGCCCTTGCGGCGGCTCGCCAGGCGTCCGTGCCACGTGCCGCCGGCCTGGATCGTCCGCCACAGCCCGGGACAGTCGCCCTGCGGTTCGTCGCCGTCGATGAACAAGCTGGCGGACGTCCCGATGAGCTCGTTGCGCGAGTAACCGCTCATCGTCTCGACGCGCGGGTTCGCCCAGACGATGGTTCCCTCTTCGTCCGTCACCACGATGCCGGCCGGCGCTACCTCCAGGGCCGTCATCCCGATGCGGTTGCGCGCCTCGTCCTCCGCCTCGCGCGTCCGGTCGAGAAGCGTTCCCAGGATTGCCGGCGCGCCGTCGACGGAGAGCGCGCGGCCCATCACCTCCAGGTGCAGGACCCTTCCATCCTTCGTCTGCGCGCGCAAGCGGTAACGAGCCGATGCGCTACCTTTGGCGAGCCTGTCTTCGAGGCTGGCCCGGACGATCGGGCGATCCTCCGGCAACGTCAGATCCTCCGGACCCAGCCGGTCGACGATCTCCTCGGGCCGGTAGCCGATGGCGGCCGCGAAGGCAGGATTGACGTACCGGAACAGACCGTCCTGGATGAGGTAGACCCCGGCGAGGGACTCCTCGGCCAGCAGCCGGAAGCGCCGCTCGCTCGCGCGCAAGCTGGCCGTGAGCGCGTCCCGCTCCTCGAGCTGACGCTGCAGCACCGCCCGGATTGTCCGCAAGGTGAGCTGACGCCGATGCGATACGCCCGTCCCGATCCCTACCGCGAGCGTCATCATCGCCGCGGGAACCGCCCCGGCCGCGAGGACGGCACTCCCGGCGTCGGGCATGATCAGCGTCGCGAACAGCCCGGCGTTCAGCGCCGTCAGCGCCGCCGACACCAGGCCGCCGGACACGGGCCCGAACAGCCAGCCCGCCACCGCGGCCGGCACGAGGACGAGAACGAAGCTTGCGTCACCCGCGAGCCGCCATGCGGGCATGATGCCGAGCGCGTAGGCTGCCGACAGTCCAACTACCATGCATGCGGCCGGCAAGGCGGCCGTGCCGCCGAGGGCCATGCTGTTCGTCGACCTGTGAGACGTCGCGGATACCATCGCACTCCCCCAACGAGGCGGGCGACCGGCCCGCCTACGCCGAGTATCCACCGCGTCCTCTGTCTGGAGTCTTACAACCTCGGTCGCGGCCAGCACCTGCCGCGCATCGAGGCAGCGGGGGCGGTGCCGGTCGACGTTCAGGGGTTCATGGACGACCGATAACGCTTCGCGCCGTTGCGAAGCCCCTCCGGCGCCAACCGGGTGGTCCTCGAGCGGCGGCCGTTGCGGTCCGGGCGGTAGGGCGCGATGATGGATGGGAGCTGGATGTGCAGCGGCCGCGGAGCAGGGCGCGCACGCCCGCCCGCGACGGTACTCGGTCGTGTGGACGGACTCAGGTGAGGGAGGTCGACGGTGAGCATCGATGCAGACGAGGGGGGAGAGCGCGAGTCTCTGACGAGCCCTCTCTTTGCGATCACGCTGTTCGTCGAGGACCTGGCGGACGCGAAGCGCTTCTACGCCGAGGCGCTCGGATTGCCGCAGGTCCACGAGGATGCCAACTCTGTCGTGTTCGATCTCAGTGGCACCCTCGTGAACCTGCTCGAGGCGGAGGCGGCACACGAGCTCGTGGAGCCCGCTCCGGTCGGACCGCGTGACGCTGGTCCGCGCTCGGTCTACACGGTCCATGTCGACGATGTCGACGCCTGGTGCGCGCGGCTCACCGCTCGCGGCGTCAGCCTCTTGAACGGACCCATGGACCGGTGGTGGGGTCCACGAACGGCGAGTTTCGCCGACCCCGGCGGCCACATCTGGGAGATCGCGAGCGATCGGGCGGGACGCGAGCCCCCTGGCTGACGTGGTCCCGGGCGCCCGAGGGTGGGGGGGGAGGACCACGCTGCAGGTAAGGGCCGGCGCATCGCGGACGGTGCGTCAGGCCGGTACGTAGGTCGCAAGGATGACGCCGCTCGGGGAGGCGTTGCTTTCGACCAGGCGGAGGTGAAGGTGTTTCCCGTCGGGGAAGGGTCTTCGGCCCGTGCCGAGGACGAGTGGGAACGTGAGGAGCACGTACCGGTCGACGAGGTCGCGGGGGATGAGGGCTTCGAGCAGGTTGCCGCTGCCGAGGATGGTGAGGTCTTGGTCGTCTCGTTGCTTGAGGCGTTCGATGGCGGCCGCTCGACGGCTACTGCGTGGCGTACGTCGTCGACGTTGCTCTTCGGGGCAAGGCGGCGGCGCGGACGGTTACGCTGTAGCCAGCCGGTGGCGCCCTATCCGCTCGGCGACCCGGGTGGTGGGGCGCGGCTTGGCCGCGCGAGGGGAGGAACGTCCCTTCGCGGCGCCGCAAGGGATATTCGTCCCTGGGTCGGCCGTGGGACACAGGGATACCCTGTGGGGGTACGACGACGGTGATCGCGAGGCGCGCGCCGGGCGCGCCGCGAAGGCGCCCATGGTCCGTCGGCGTCGTTCCCTGGCGGCCGAAGCGAACGAACGCTCGGTCGGGGCGCCCAGTTCCGATGGGAGAGGTGAACAGCCGTGAACGACGACACGCGTGAGGGCAGCCTGACGGTCACCGACAGCCGCACGGGGCGCACCTACGAGATCGGCATCGAGGGCGGCACGGTGCGATCGACCGACCTGCGCAGCATCAAGGCGTCCGAGGAAGACGCGGGCCTGCTCGCGTACGACCCAGCCTTCCTGAACACCGCGAGCTGTCGCAGCGCCATCACCTACATCGACGGCGATCGCGGGGTGCTGCGCTACCGCGGCTATCCGATCGAAGAGCTGGCCGAGTCGAGCACCTTCCTGGAGGTCGCCCACCTGCTTCTCGAGGGCGAGCTGCCGGATCCCGCGGAGCTGGCGGCGTGGACGCACGACATCACGCATCACACGTTCGTCCACGAGAACATCCGCAAGTTCATCGACGGCTTCCACCACGACGCCCATCCCATGGGGATGCTCGTCAGCACGCTCGGCGCCCTGTCGACGTTCTACCCGGACGCCAAGGATCTCGCGGACGTGGGCGCTCGGCGCCTCCAGATCATCCGCCTGATCGCCAAGATGCCGACCCTGGCCGCGTTCGCCTACCGGCACGCCGTGGGGCACCCGTGCGCCTACCCCGACAACGAGCTCTCGTATGCCGGGAACTTCCTCAACATGATGTGGAAGGCCACCGAGCTGCGCTACCGGCCCGAGCCCGTGTTCGAGCGTGCGCTCGACGTGCTCTTCATCCTCCACGCCGACCACGAGCAGAACTGCTCGGCGAGCGTGATGCGCGCCGTGGGCAGCGCCCAGGCGGACCCCTTCTCGGCCGCCGCGGCCGCCGCCGCGGCCCTCTACGGACCGTTGCACGGCGGCGCCAACGAGCAGGTGCTGCGCATGTTGCAGACGATCGGCTCGGTCGACAACGTGCCGGAGTACATCGCGAGGGTCAAGCGCGGGGAGTTCCGGTTGATGGGCTTCGGCCATCGGGTGTACAAGAACTTCGATCCACGCGCGAAGATCATCAAGCGCATCGCGGACGAGGTCTTCGCCGTCACCGGCCGAGACCCCCTCCTCGACGTCGCGCTCGAGCTCGAGCGTGCCGCCCTCGAGGACGCCTACTTCGTCGAGCGCAAGCTGTACCCGAACGTGGACTTCTACTCCGGCATCATCTACCGCTCGATGGGGTTCCCCGTCGAGATGTTCCCGGTGCTGTTCGCCATCGGGAGGATGCCGGGATGGCTCGCGCAGTGGCAGGAGGGTTTGCTCGACCCGGAGCAGAAGATCGCGCGCCCGCGCCAGGTGTACGTCGGCAGGGGCGAGCGCCACCTCGTCCTCAACGAGCTCGAGCCGATCGCCTGAGCGCCGCCGGGCTCAGTCCCGGCGGTCGCCCTGATCGTTGCCGCCCCGGTCGCTGGCGCCCCGGTCGCTCGCGCCCGACGCCCCGGCCCGACGCGAGCGCCCGCGGCCGCCCCTGCGCCGCCGCCGGCGCGGGCCGTCGCCGCCCCCGCTCGAGCCGTCGTCGTCGGACGCACCGTTGCGCGCTCCACCGCGTTCGCCCACGCGCGCGCCGCTGTCTTGGCCCGTGCCTTGGCCCGTGCGCGCGCCGCCGCGCGACTCCGGACCGCGCGCAGCCGCCGCTCGGCCCGAGGCGTCGCCACGACCGTTGCCGTTCCCGTTCGCTCGCCCGTCTGCTCGGGCGGGACCGCCCGACCCCGCTCCGCGGCCCGCGGCTCGGCCGTCGCCCGGCTGCCCGCTGGCGCGCGCCGGCCGCGCGTCGGCCGCCGAGGCGCCGGAGCCGTTCCCGCTGCGCCCGAAACCGTCGACGCGCACGCGCTCGATGCGCGTGCCGATCGACCGCTCGATGGCGCTCACCATCTTCTCGTCGTCCGGCGTCACGAAGGTGAACGCCTCGCCGGTGCGCTCCGCCCGGCCGGTGCGACCGATGCGGTGCGTGTACGCCTCCACGGTGTCTGGGATGTCGTAGTTGATCACGTGCGAGACGCGCGACACGTCGATCCCGCGGGCGGCGATGTCGGTCGCGACCAGGATGCGCGTGTCGCCGCTCTTGAAGCTGTCGAGGGCCTTCTGGCGGCGGTTCTGCGACAGGTTCCCCTGAAGCGACGTCACCATGTGGTCGCGCTTGTCGAGCTGTTGCGCGAGGCGCTTCGCACCGTGCTTCGTGCGCGTGAAGACCAGCACCGAGCGCGGGTCGTGTTCGCGCAACAGGTGCTCGAGCAGCTCCGTCTTGTCCTTCTTGTCGACGGGATACAGGGCGTGCGACACGGTCTCGGCGGGGGCGGAGCGGCCGATCTCGACCGTCACGGGGTCTGTGAGCACCTCGGCGGCAAGATGGCGGAGTTCGTCGGGCATGGTGGCCGAGAACAGCAGGCGCTGCGCGCCCCGCGGAACCTGCCGCAGGAGCTGCCGGATCGCGGGCAGGAAGCCCATGTCGAACATGTGGTCGGCCTCGTCGAGCACCAGCACCTCGAGCGCGGAGAGGTCGGCGTTGCGGCGCTGCAGGTGGTCGAGCAGGCGTCCCGGGCACGCGACGATGACCTCGGCGCCGCCCTTCAGCGCCTTGACCTGGGGCACCATGCCGACGCCCCCGTAGACCGTCGCGCTGCGTACGCCGGTGCCACGCCCGAGCGCCTTGAAGTCCTGATGGATCTGCTCCGCGAGCTCCCGCGTGGGGGCGACGACGAGGGCGCGGATGCGCCCCCGCTGGCCCTGCAGGAGCCTCTGGAGGATGGGCAGCGCGAAGGCCGCCGTCTTGCCGGTCCCGGTCTGGGCCAGGCCGAGCACGTCGCGCCCCTCCATCACGGGGGGGATGCCGCGCTCCTGGATGGGCGTGGGGTGGAGGTAGTTCATGGCCTTCACGCCCGCCATTACGCGGGCGTCGAGGCCGAAGCTGTCGAACGTCATGGGGATTCCTTCCTCATCTTGCGGCGCCGCCGAGGCGGCAGGGCCCGGGGGGCCCGGAACTGGCGGCGAACGGAGTAGTCTACGACGCCGGACCCCCCTCCGGGGCGTGATCGCCGACATGGGGGGTCGCCGACGGGCGGTGGTGGCGTGGACACCCACAGGTGCCTGTGCTAGGATTCGAAGGCTGCCGGCCCGTAACACGGCCGTTTCGACGGACTTCCACGCGCCCTCCGGGCGCAGGACGACCGGCGCCCCCGGGGCGCGCGGACACGGAACGAGGGAGATGCATGGCCAGGAACCCATCGGCGATGAAGTACCATCGCCAAGCCGAGAAGCGGCGCCTCGCGAACCGGGCGCGCAAGAGCACCATCCGGACCTTCACCAAGAAGGCGGTCGCTGCCGCCGAGGGTGGCGACTTCGCGGCTGCCGCGAAGTACCAGAAGGTCGTGCAGAGCCTCGTAGACAAGGCCGCCAAGAGCGCAACGATCCACAAGAACACGGCGGCACGGAAGAAGAGCCGTCTGGCGGGGCGTCTCACCGTCCTGCGCGAGGCCGCCCAGGGCTGACCGGTCATCACGGACGTGGAGCGGGCGCCGCAGCGATGCGGCGCCCGTTGTCGTGGCGCCGGTTGTCGTGGCGCCCGCTCGTCCTGGCGCCCGCTGGTCCTGGCGCCCGTACCTGCCGGCGCCGGATGTCGTGGCGCCCGCCGGCGTGGCGCCCGTTCGCGGTGGCGCCGCTCGGGGTGACGGCCGCCGTCGCCGCGCCCGTGCCTCGGGCGGGACGGCTCACTCAGCCGTAGCGCTCCTCCGCGAAGGGCTCGCCGCGCATGTGGTAGCCGTTGCGCTCCCAGAAGCCGGGCGCGTTCGCCGACAGGAACTCGAGCCCCGACAGCCACTTGGCGCTCTTCCACGCGTAGAGGTGGGGTACCAGCGCGCGCAGCGGACCGCCGTGCTCGACGGGGATCGGCTCCCCCTCCAGGGCGTGGGCCAGCAGGCAATCCTGTGCCAGGAAGTCGTCCAACGCCAGGTTGGTGGTGTACCCACCGTAGGCGTGCAGCATGACGTGGGTGGCTCCGTCCTCGAGCCGCACGTGCTCCATCAGGTCGGTGGTACGGATCCCCGTCCAGCCCACGTCCAGCTTCGACCAGTGCGTCACGCAGTGGAAGTCGCGCCGTATGGTCGTCTGCGGGAGCGCCATCAACTCGTTCCAGCTGAACGCACGGGCTTCGGCGAGGCCCCCGATGCGAAGCTCGACCGTATCGGCCTGCACGCGCGGGGTCGGACCGTATGTGAGGACAGGGAAGCCCTGGGTGACGCTCTGGCCCGGCGGTACGCGGTCGGGCGACAGGCCGGCGTCGGCGGGCTTGCGGAAGAGCTTCCGAATCATGCGACAAGCTAGCATGCCGTCTCGCGGCGCGTGCCGTCGTTTCGCGGCCCGGTTCACGCGCCGGATCCCGACGGCCCGCCCGCACGGTAAGCTCGCGCCATGGGACCGCGCGTCGTTCTCGTGTCCAGCAAGGCGTCGGCGAACGTGGGCGCCGCCGCCCGCGCGATGAAGAACTTCGGGCTCGACGACCTCGTGCTGGTGGCGCCGCGCTGCGCCATCGACCGCGACGCGTACGCGCTCGCGTCCCACGCCGGCGACGTTCTCGACGGTGCACGCGTGGTCGACACCGTCGGCGAGGCGGTGGCCGACCGCACGCTGGTTCTCGGCACCAGCGCGCGGCTGCGGCGAGGGGAGGGCCTGCCCGTGCGCGAGCCGCGGTCGGCGGCGCACGACCTGCTCTCGCAGCGGGCCGCGGTGCTGTTCGGACCCGAGGATCATGGCCTCGACAACGATGCGCTGAACCTGTGCCAGGGTTACGTGTCGATCCCCACGGCCGCGTACGCCTCCCTCAACCTGGCGCAGGCCGTGGTGGTGGTCGCCTACGAGGTGCACCTCGCGGGGCTCGCGAGCGGAACGCCGGGAGCGCACGATGCGGGGCCCCGCGGCGACGCCGGTGCGGAGGGCGGCGTGCCCGGTCGTGGGCACGGCGCGCGGGTACCCGAGCCCGCCGAGCGCGCATCGCGCGAGCAGATGGAGCGCTTCTATGCCCAGATGCTGGCGTCCTTCCACCTCATCGGCTTCACGGACGCCATGCGAGAGCGGGGGATCGACCGCCTCTTCCGCGGCATGTTCGATCGGGTCGCGCTCACGCCGCGCGAGGTGGCCGCGCTGCGCGGCCTGCTGAGCCAGGTGACCTGGGCCGCCGAGCGCGACCCGTCCGAGCTCCCGGGCCGGTCCTCAGCCTGAGCGCGGTGCCCGTCGGGAACGCCACATTGACACGGCCGAACGGGCGCGGGTATACTTCCGAACGCTGACCGGACGGCGGGAACGGCCCCTCGGGTAGAGTTCGACACGCACCGTCCGATCGCTGTCTCGGCCGGGAGGGTTGGCTGAGCGGTCGAAAGCGGCGGTCTTGAAAACCGTTGACGGGGCGACCCGTCCGGGGGTTCGAATCCCTCACCCTCCGCCAGGTTTTCGGTCGGCGTGGACGTGGAGAGGTGGCCGAGCGGCTGAAGGCGCTCCCCTGCTAAGGGAGTATGGGGGCCTAAACCTCCATCGAGGGTTCGAATCCCTCCCTCTCCGCCAACGCCGACGTCCGCGAAAGAGTCTGCGCGCGCCTGTAGCTCAGTTGGATAGAGCGTCTGACTACGGATCAGAAGGTCCAGGGTTCGAATCCTTGCAGGCGCACCAAGAAAGCCCCGTCCTAGACGGGGCTTCTCTCTTGCCCCACTGACCGGCAGGGGGCCCAAGTTCCAGTTGCGTTTCCAGTTGTCAACGACAGGCCTCCCGCGGCCGGCCTCACCGCCCGAGCCCCAGATCTTCGCAATTCGCGCACACCGTCTTCGGGGCGCCCGCGGTCGAAGAGGCTGATCCCGACCCTCTCGGGCATGCCCTACGTTTCGATCAGCGGCAGCGCTGCGCACTCATCGGACGACAAAATGCTGGCGGAGACCAGGTCGTGCTCCATCGTGACCGCGCTCTCGAAATTGCCGCCACTCCAATCGATGAGGTGTGATGCACGGAGCTCGCCGCGCAGCCATTCAGGAACGCGCGCATGCAGGCGATCACGGGCTTTGCAAGTTCCCCGGGCCGCCATTCCTTCTTGTTGAACCGCTCTTCTCCGTCTCCGATGTAGTGGCGCCTCTGCCGCGCCCGGAACAGAGACAGATGGGCGATCATGCTATGTGTGTACGCTGAAACTCCAAGAACGCGGCTGACCAAGAACGAAGAGGCCAGCTGCTCGGTGGAGTTAGACTTGGCTTCCAGTCCGGGAGGAAGTTGACTGGCTTCGGGAGGTCCGCAGTCATGGGCCAGGAAGAAGCGGGCGACGAGGTCTGCGTCTTTCCCGATGGATCTTCCACGTCTGGGTCCATCTGAGAATGCCGGCGACTTCCCATCTAGAAGACACACTTCAGGGGCGCAAGCCTCGGGCGATAGAAGAACATGGCAAGGCTACGCCAATGGATCCTGATACCGCTATGAAGGCGTTCTGCACGGACGTGAGATCGGCCCGCGCATACGTGGAGAAGAGCATCATCCAGTAGTCGTAGAGAATGTCGTTGGAGCACTCTCGGAGCCACGCCTCACTTGAGATCTGAGGCGCTTCCTTCGTCACGGCGGGTGGCGTTGGGCTCATTCGAGACAGCTCCCAAAGCTTAGCACCGACCTACGGTTGCTCATGCTGCAGCATCCTCTCTAGGCTGACGCCCTCACCGTGCGCCGCCTCCCGGAGCAGGTGAACGTAGACCCGCTCCGTGATCCGGGTGTTGCTATGCCCCAGCCAACGGCTTACGCGGTGCAGGCTGACGCCCGCCTCCAGCCACAGGCTGCCGGCGGTGTGCCGGAGCTCGTGCAGCTTGATCTGCCGCACCTCCGCCGCCTTGCACAGGCTGTAGAACTCCTTGCGCAGGTGCCCCGTGGTGGGGCTGCCTCGGGCTGTGCGGACGATGAGGCCGTCGCCACCGGTCTCGGCGCGCCAGTCCTCGAGCAGCTCGACCGCCGGCGCCGCGAGCGGGATGAGCCGATTTGACGTCTTCGTCTTGAGGTGCTCCGTCAGCGTGGGCTCAAGGCGATCATCGACCGCCTGCCGTTGCACGTGCACGTGTGGCTGCGTCCCTCCGGCGGCGCGGTTCGGCAGGTCGACCAGGTCGTCCCATTGGAGGCCGCGGAGCTCGCCGAGGCGCAGGCCGAGATTCAGGGTCAGATAGTAGGCGATGAAGAGCGGGTGCTTGGTGACCTTCTCGTGCCGGATGAAGGTCGCGGTTTCGCTGGGCTCCCAGCAGCTGGCCTCGTTGCTGGGAAGGATGGGCCGCATGACGGCGCCGTCCGCGTACGGGCTGCGGTCGATCAGGCGCCACTGCACGGCCCTCGTGAGGGCAGAGGAGAGGGTCGCCGCCGCGCTGCGGGCCACGTAGGCGCTGTGGTCCTTCTCGACGCGCCGCTGCCACGCCTGGAGCCTCGTAGGGTCGAGCTTCGAGAGGCGAAGCCGGCCGAGCGCTGGGGTGATGTGGTTCGCGACATCTCCGCTGTACCCGCGCCAGGTCTTGCGGCTGACCTGCCGGCGGTTCGTCTCGCGGCCGTGGACAGGTTCGATCTGCTCCAGCCAGTATTCGAGGTATTCGTCGAGGGTGGGGTCTTCGGTGGCGAGCCGCCCGGCGTGCTTTCGCTGGTTGAGCTCCCGGAGGTCGGCGAGGGCTTCGCGTTCGGTCTTGCGCTGCGGGCCCTCCGCCTGGCGTTGCCGGCCGGCCACCCAGTCGACGGTGACGATGGCGTAGTAGCGGGTGCGGGTGGTGCCGTCGCTGCGCTTGTAGGTGCGCTTGACGATGCCGCCCTCACCGATCGCGCGCCGCCGAGAACGAGATATGTCAGAAGTCGTCGCCCTTCGATTGCTCCTGCGCCGCGTTGTAGTCGGCCTCATACTCCTTGCTGAGATAGACAGCGCCCATTGTCACCTCGTAGTTGTCGCCGCCGAGGATGATCGTGATGGTCTCGGTCGGGGTTTCCCATCTAGTGACGTACTTAAGATGGCCGACGGCCACTGCCATTCCGTAGCTGCTCGGGTCATCTTTGAAGAGGTCATTGGACCAGACGGTGCGGTCGTCGACCGGAGTGCCGTACTTGTCGGTAAGTATGGCTTTGACCGAGTTGTAGTCGTCGATGTACAGGTTTTCATTCACGTGGGTCTCGGTGAAGATGTAGCTGCCCCTCACGAAGACGTCGCGCGATGGTAGGAACTCGTACGCGGCGGCCGCGTCGAGGCCGCCGACGCTGCCCTGGTACATGACGATGTTGCCCTGGGCACCGACGTAGGACAGTGTCTCGTGGGCCGCGACGTAGTCCTGGGTTGATCCCCATGGAATGCCGCGGAAGCCCTGCGCGGCCGCGAGCGACAGCAGCGCTGCGGCCATCGTCATGACGATTGCTTCCCGTGTCTTCTACGGCTCCCTTCTTGTCGCCCCACCCTAGGCGAGGCGCTCTCACGAAACGCTTACGGGCGATCAACAGGCGCGGACGGTCGAGCCTCGCGAGAAGCGCGCCCGCCAGAGATTCATCGACGCAACTCCGCGTTTCACACGGGGCAGATTCTGACTGCCCGGGACGTGAGCCGGTTCCCGCAGTTACCACACACGCGGTAGCGAGCCATGTTGAAGCCCAGGACGAGCGTTCCGAGGACAACAAGCGGGCCGAGAACCCAGCCGAGGAACGGGACGAA
>CAWCUY010000006.1:0-20330 GCA_963798895.1 uncultured Trueperaceae bacterium
ACCTGTCGGCGCGGGGCCTTCCACCGGCCCCGGCGCCGCGCCCCGCACGAACGATCGCCTGTGCGGCGGCGGGTCGCGCGAACGCGCTACGTTCTCGGAGACTCGTCCGCGACGCGAAGGCGCGGTGCACCCATTGGACTCGAGGCACGGCTTCGCCTTGCCGAGGTGGCGGGGAGGCACGCGCCGTTGGCTACAATGCCCCCTTGGGGCACCTGGGCGCCGCCCTGCCGGGCGGTCCCATTGCGGAGGTTCGCGTTGAGGCCTGTGGCCGGGCTGCAGGTACCACGCACGCTCCTGGTGGAGCGCGAGCAGGAGGTCGAGGAGGTGGCGGGCCTGCTCCTCGCGCCCGACGTGGGCCTGCTCACGCTCACGGGACCGGCGGGCGTGGGCAAGACGCGCCTCGCGCTCGAGGTGGCGCGGCGCCTGGAGGCGCGAGGCGGCTTCGCCGACGGCATCGTCTTCGTCCCGCTCGCCGACGCGTTGGACTCCGCCGCCGTCGTGCCGAGCGTCGCGCGCGCCCTCGGCTTGTCGCCGCCGGCGAGGACGGCGTTCGTAAGGGTTTCGGCCCACCTGGCGGCCCTCCGGATGCTGCTCGTGCTCGACAACGTCGACCACGTGCGCGACGCCGGACCCGAGTTGGTCGAGCTGGTCCGTGCCTGTCCGGGTGTCACCCTGCTGCTGACGAGCCGCGTGGTGCTCCGTGTGACCGACGAGCGGGTCGTGCCGGTGGCGCCGCTGCGCACGCCTGGTGCCGACGACGACGCCGACCTCGCCCGCCTGTCGGCGGTGCCGAGCGTCGTGCTGTTCGTCGCGCGGGCGTGCGCGCGCAAGCCGGACTTCCGGCTCGGGCCGAACAACGCCCGCGCGGTCTCCGAGCTGTGCCGACGGCTGGAGGGCCTGCCCCTGGCGCTCGAGCTGGCGGCGTCCCAGGTGGCCCTGCTCACACCGGAGGGCATGCTGGCGAGGCTCGCCGACCGGGCGGGCGGACGCGCCACGAGCGCCATGCCCGAGCTCACGGAGCCGCTGCGCCGGGCGCTGGCGTCCAGCTACGCGTTGCTCTCCGCGGGCGCGCGCGTCCTTCTGCAGCGCCTGGCGGTGTTCGTCGGCGGGTTCACGCTGGAGGCGGCCGAGGCCATCGCGGCCGGGGAGGCGCTCGAGCGTGCGGAGGTGCTGCCGGCACTGGCGGAGCTGCTCGACGCCTCGATGGTGGCGGAGGACCTGCAGGAGCGCGGCTCGCGCCGCTGGCGCCTGCCGGAGACCGTGGGAGATTTCGCGGCGCACGCGCTCGCCGCCGCGCCGGCGGCCGAAGCGCGCCTGGAGGACGCGCACGCCGCACACTTTCTGGGGTGGTTGGCGGGGCTCGCGAGCGACGTGCGCGGCCCGCGCCAGCACGAGGTGCTCGCGGCCGTGGAGGCCGACCTCGGCAACGTGATTCGCGCCTGGCGGTACGGCGCGTCGCGACCCGAGCCGGACTGGCGCGCCCTCGATGGGGCGAGCGAGGCGCTGTGGATGCTCGTCGCCGTGCGCGGCCGGCACGCCGAGGGGACCGAGCTGTTCGGGCTCGCGGCGGACGCGATCCGTAAGCTGCCGGGACCCGGCCCGACCGTGGCGCGCGCCCGCTTGCTGCTCGGCTGGGGTGCCAGCCTGTTCCGCACCGGAGCGCTGGCGCGGGCGCGCGAGGTGCTCGAGGAGAGCGTGCGTGTCCTGCGCGCGCACGACCGACCCGGCGAGGTCGCCTTCGGCCTCAACATGCTGGCCGCCGCCCTCCACCTGAGCGGTGACCTTCGCCAGGAGCGGGCCCTGTTACGCGAGAGCGTGCGCCTCGCGCGCGCCGCCGGCGACCGCTGGCTGTGCGCCTACTCCCTCAACGACCTCGGCCTGGTCGAGCACCTGCTCGGGGCGCGGCGCGAGGCCGAACGCCTCGTCGAGGAGGCCATCGCGATCCACAGCGAGTTCGACGACCGGCGGGGAATGGCGTTCGACCTGCACAACCTGGCGCTGTACGCGGCTGAGGCCGGCGACCTGGACGCGGCCGAGGCGCTGCACGCGCGTAGCCGCGACCTGCGCCGCCAGCTCTCGGACCGCTGGGGGGTCGCAAGCTCGCAGCTGGAACTCGGGGCGGTGGCGCGGCGTAAGGGCGGCAGCGGCCGGGCGAAGGCCCTGCTGCTCGACGCCATGCTGTGGGCCGAGCAGGCGAGCGCCACGCCGATCGCCATCGAGGCGCTGGCGGAGCTGGCGCGGCTGCGTTTCGACGAGGGCTCGGCGGCCGCCGCACGGGTTCTGGCTGCACCCGTGCTGCGCCACCCCGAGATGCACATCCGCCCCTGGGGCGCGGCGGCCGGTCTGGCGGAGCGGGTCGGCGGCGGCGGGTGGGTGCAGGTCCTGGCCGTGACGCCCGGCAGCCTCGCCGCGGAGCTGGAGCGCGTGGCGGTCGAGGCGGACGCCGCGGAGCCCGGGCGCGCGACCCCGGATCGGCTGGACGCGGTCGTGCGCCTGGTCGCGGTGACGGCGGCGCCCGCCGCGACTCCGCCGCCCGAGCCCGCGCGCGGCACGACGTTCACGCCACGCGAGACCGACATCGTCAAGCTGGTCGCGCGCGGCGCTGGCAACCGCGACATCGCTGCGGAACTGGGCATCAGCGTGCGCACCGTCGAGCGCCACGTGTCCACCCTCTACGAGAAGCTGGGCCTGCGCGGCGGGGGCGCGCGCGCGGCCCTGACGGCATACGCCTTTCGCCATGGGTTGCTGGCGTGAGGGCATCTACGTGTTTCCCGCCACGGGCGGCGGGCCGCCCTACGTCTGCGCACGCATGACGCGGACGGGTCCCTCTCCTATCCTCGCCCTCGAGCCACGAGATCGTGGATCGGAAGGAGAGCCGCATGACGACCACCATGGTAAGGGGCGCCTCCGACGGCGCGCGGCGCCTGGCGCTGACGCTCCGCGGGCGGGTGGAGGCTCCGGGCGACGCCGGGTACGACGAGGCGAGGCAGGTCTACAACGCGATGATCGACAAGCGACCGGCTTTGATCGCGCGTTGCCGCGATGTGGGCGACGTGGTCGCCGCGGTGAACCACGGCCGGCACGAGGGGATGGACATCGCCGTGCGCGGCGGCGGGCACAGCGGCCCGGGTTTCGGCCTCGTCGACGACGGGCTGGTGGTCGACCTGTCGGGCATGAAGGGCGTCCACGTGGACCCGCGCGCGCGCACCGCGCGTGTGGCGGGCGGCTCCACCTGGGGCGACGTGGACCACGCGACGCACGCCTACGGCCTGGCCGTGCCTTCGGGCATCATCTCGACGACGGGGGTTGGCGGCCTCACGCTCGGCGGCGGGCTCGGCTACCTCAGCCGCCAGCACGGGCTCACGATCGACAACCTGCTCGAGGCCGAGGTGGTGCTGGCCGACGGCCGCGTCGTCACCGCCAGCGCCGATGAGCACCCCGACCTGTACTGGGCGTTGCGCGGCGGCGGCGGCAACTTCGGCGTGGCGACGTCGTTCCTGTTCCGCCTGCACCCGGTGTCGACCGTGTATGGCGGGCCGATCTTCTGGCCCTTCGAGCAGGCCGCCGAGGTGTTGCGCTGGTACCGCGACTTCATCTGCACCGCGCCGCGAGAGATGAGCGGCTGGGTTGGCTTCCACATCGTGCCGCCCGGCCCTCCGTTCCCGGAGGAGATCCACCTCCGCAAGGTGTGCGCCGGCGTGTGGTGCTACAACGGCGAGCCGGAGCGGGCCGAGGAGATGTTCGCCACCATCCGGGCGGTCGGCACGCCCATCCTGGACATGGCGGGTCCGTTGCCGTATCCGACGCTCCAGAGCCTGTTCGATGGGCTGTACGCGCCGGGCTTGCAGTGGTACTGGAAGGGCGACTTCGTGCGCGAGCTCAGCGACGACGCCATCGCCCTGCACCTCGAGCACGTCGACAGACTCCCGTCGTACCACTCCACCATGCACCTCTACCCCATCAACGGTGCCGTGCACGACGTCGGCCCGCGCGACACGGCGTGGGCCTACCGCGACGTCACCTGGTCGATGGTGATCGCCGGCGTGGACGCCGATCCAGCTAACAGGCAGCTCGTCAGCCGCTGGGCGCGCGCGTACTGGGAGGCGTTGCACCCGTCTTCGGCCGGTGGCGCGTACCTCAACTTCATGATGGAGGAGGGGGAGGAGCGCGTGAAGGCCACGTACGGCGAGAACTATGGCCGCCTGACCGAGGTGAAGCGGGAGTACGACCCGCACAACGTCTTCCATGTCAACCAGAACATCCCGCCGGCGGCGTGACGGCGCGGGGGTGCGCGACCGTGCCCGGTGACGGGGCGAGCAGGGCGGTGGGCCGCTGGGGGCGGCCCGCCGCCCTGGGGGCGTAAGGGGATGCGCGCGCGCGAGCCCGACCGTGCCGACGTCGTGGAGCGCGACGGGGTGCGCCTGGCCTACGAGGTGTTTGGCGAGGGCAAGGCGCTCACGCTGTTGCTGCTGCCGACCTGGTCGCTGGTGCACAGCCGCCAGTGGAAGATGCAGGTGCCCGACCTGGCGCGTCGCTACCGCGTCGTCACCTTCGACGGCCGCGGCAACGGCGGCTCGTCGCGTCCGAAGGGGGCGGAGGCGTATACCCCGAGCGCCTTCGCAGAGGACGCGCATGCCGTGCTGGACGCTGTGGGCGGCGGCAAGGCGGTGCTCGTCGGGTTCTCGGCCGGCGCTCGCTACGCGCTCGAGTTCGCGCGGCGCTTCCCCGAGCGCTTGGCGGGCATGGCGCTCATCGCGCCCGCCGTCGCCCTGGGCGAGGGCATCGCAGGTCAGGAGGCGATCGCCTTCGACGAGAGGTTCGACGCGCCGGTGGAGTGGCAGCAGTACAACCGCCACCACTGGCTCGAGCACTACGACGACTTCGTGGAGTGGTTCATCGCGACCTGCCTGAGCGAGTCTCACTCCACCAAGCCCATCGAGGACTTCCTCGGCTGGGCGCGCGAGACGACCGGCGAGGTGCTGGCCGACACGGTGATCACGCGGCAGGACCTGCGCGAGCGGGAGCCGGTGCTCACGCCGGATGGGGTCCGGCGCGTGGCGCGCGAGCTGCGCTGCCCCGTGCTGGTCATCCAGGGTGAGGACGACAGGATCGTCCATGCGTCCGCCGGCATGGAGCTGGCGCAGCTCGCCGACGCCCGGCTCGTGCTCCTGTCCGGCGCGGGCCACGTGCCCCACGCGCGCCACCCGGTGCGCGTGCAGCTCGAGCTGCGGGCCTTCCTCAACGGCATCGCCGGCGCGCCGCCGCCCGCGACGCGTTGGCACCGCGCCCTGAGCCGGCCGCGGCGGGCGCTCTACGTCTCCAGCCCCATCGGGCTCGGGCACGTCCAGCGCGACCTCGCCATCGCGCGCGAGTTGCGCGCGCTGGTGCCTGGCCTCGAGATCGACTGGTGGGCGCAGCACCCCGTGACGCGCGTGCTGGAGACCGCCTGCGAGCGCATCCATCCGGACAGCCGCGCCATGGCCTCGGAGTCGCGCCACTGGGAGCTCGAGTCCGCCCACCACGAGCTGCACGCCTTCTACGCCTTCCGCAGGATGGACGAGATCTTCCTCGCCAACTTCCTGCTCTTCCACGACGTCGCGACGCGCGAGCACTACGACCTCTGGATCGGCGACGAGTCGTGGGAGGTCGACTACCACCTGCACGAGAACCCCGAGCTGAAGGCGGCGCCCTACGCTTTCCTCACCGACGTGATCGGCTTCCTGCCGGTGAACGCCGACGCGGACCCCCGCGAGGCTGAGATCGTGGCCGACTACAACGCCGAGATGATCGAGCAGCGTGCGCGCTACCCGCGGCTCCGGGACCTGTCGCTGTACGTGGGCGACCTGGGCGACCTGCCCGACGTGCCGTTCGGGCCGGGCCTTCCAACCATCCCCTCATGGTCGCGCAGATGGTTCGAGCCGGTTGGCACCATCCTGCCGACGGGCGTGCGCGGTGCGCCCACGACCGAGGCGAGGCGGCGGAGGCGCGGCCGCCTCGGCTACCCCGAGACCGGTCCCTTGCTGTTCGCTGCGGTCGGCGGCACCAGCATCGGGCTGGCGCTGCTGCGGCTGGTGGCGCAGGCGTTCGCGCTCTACCACGGGCGCCACCGTGACGCTCGCATGGTGATGGTGACCGGCCCGCGCATCGACCCGAGCAACATGCCCGACCTGCCCGGCTTGGAGGTGCGCGGCTACGTGCATGACCTGCATGCGCACATGGCGTGTGCCGACCTGGCGATCGTGCAGGGGGGCCTGAGCAGCACCATGGAGCTGGTGGGCGCGGGCGTCCCGTTCCTGTACTTCCCGCTGCGCAAGCACTGGGAGCAGGTGCACCACGTCCAGCGCCGGCTCGAGCGCTACGGCGCCGGCCGCGGCCTCGACTTCGCGACCACCACGCCCGAGGAGCTGGCCGCGCGGATGGAGCGGGCGCTCGAGGATCCGCCCGCCTACCGCCGCGTGCGCGGCGGCGGCGCGCGCCGCGCGGCACACAGGATCGCGCAATTGCTCCAGCGTTAGGGGTGGCGGGGGTGCCGCCGCGCCTGGGGGCCCGGCTTCAGCGCGCGGCGCTCGCACCACGGCCGGCCGAAGCCGGCCTAGGTGGAGGGCGGCAGCGGCGTCGCGCCCCGCTCGCCGCACCGCGCGCGCTCCTTCGTGCGACGGGCCGCGTCGCCCTGCAGGCGCACGCGATCACGGCGGCCGCGCCGCCACGGCTCCGCCAGCCATGGCGGCCACCCGTGCTCCTCGTGGCTGCCAGGCTGTCTGCGGACGTGAGCGGAGGCCCCGGCTGCGTGTCGCGACCGGGACCTCCACCTTGCGTCTGTGACGCTCGTTCGGTTGTGGTAGGCGCGGGCAGGATTGAACTGCCGACCTCTACAGTGTCAATGTAGCGCTCTCCCACTGAGCTACGCGCCTGCGGTCGCCCCGGCGGGGGGACGAGGGAGTGGAGGCGCCGACCGGACTCGAACCGGTGAATCGAGGTTTTGCAGACCTCTGCCTTACCACTTGGCTACGGCGCCGAGCCGAGCCCAAAGCTACCACGCGGGCCGAACGGGTGTCAACGCGGCGGAAAACGAGCTTTGGCGTCGTGAACACGCTCTCTCCCCTGTCGGCCCAGCCTGGGGAACGCCGCGGCCGCCCCCGCGACGACGGCCGGCCTCGGCCGGATCGCGGCCGCCTCGTGCGCCGCGAGCGGCCGTCGGCCCGGCCTCCCCCGCGTCGCTCGAGCGGCCCCGCGGACACCGCGCGCGAGGCGGTAAGGTGAGGCATGTCCTCGGGTCCCGTGAAGTTCGCGCATCTGCATCAGCACACCGCGTATAGCCTGCTCGACGGGGCAGCGCGCATCAAGGACCTGATGGCCTGGGTGAAGGAGGTGTCGCCGGACGAGCCTGCGCTGGCCATGACGGACCACGGCAACATGCACGGCGCCGTGGAGTTCTACAAGGCGGCGATGGCCGAGGGCGTCAAGCCCATCCTCGGGCTCGAGGCGTACGTCACCGGCGGCTCGCGCTTCGAGAAGCGCCGCGTTTCGAGCACGCTGGACGGCGGCTACTTCCACCTGACGCTGCTGGCGAAGAACTTCACGGGATACCAGAACCTGTGCAGGCTCTCCAGCCGCGCCTACCTCGAGGGCTTCTACATGAAGCCGCGCGTCGATCACGAGCTGCTCCGGGAGCACCACGACGGGATCGTGGCCCTGTCGGGCTGCCTCGGCGCGCAGATCCCGCGCGCCATCCTCGACGAGGGCGAGGGGGCCGGCGAGCGCATGTTGCGGCAGTACCTGGACATCTTCGGGGACGACTTCTTCGTCGAGCTCCAGAACCACGGGCTGGAGGAACAGCGCAGGTTGAACCCGGTCCTGCGCGACCTCGCCGACCGCTACGGCCTCGGGATGGTGGCGACCAACGACGGACACTACGTCCGCAAGGAGGACGCCCGCGCTCACGAGGCGCTGCTGTCGATCCAGACCAAGACGGTGCTCTCCGATCCGGGCCGGTTCCGCTTCCCGTGCGACGAGTTCTACGTGAAAGCCCCGGACGAGATGGCGCAGGCGCTCCCCGAGCGCGAGTTCCCGGGCGCCGTCGCCAACTCGCTCACCATCGCCCGGATGTGCGACGTGGTCCTCCCGGTGGGTGACAGGCGCGTGTACCAGATGCCGGAGCTGCCGCTGCCGCCCGGTCGCACCCTGGCCGAGCAGCTCCGGCTCGACACCTACCGCGGCCTGATGGCGCGCTACCCCGACGTCGACGAGCCCTTCTACCGCGCCTACCTGGAGCAGGTGGACGGCGCCGACGGCGGCGCGATGAGCCTCGACGAGGTCCTGCTCCGGCTCGCGCGCGCCGGCGAACGGGGGCGCACGCCGAAGGCGGACGGGGAGAACTACGATCGTTACGAGTACGCGCACCTCGAGCGCTTCTCGGCCGTCCTGGCGAGCGCGGGATCGGCGAGGGGCGGCGGCATGCGGCGCGCGCTGAGCGTGCTCGAGCGCGCCGAGTTCGAGCTCGGCGTGATCACGGCGATGGGCTTCCCCGACTACTTCCTGATCGTCGCCGACTTCATCAACTGGGCGAAGGACCACGGCATCGCGGTGGGTCCGGGTCGCGGCTCGGGCGCGGGGTCGATCGTGGCGTACGCGATGCGCATCACGAACATCGACCCGCTCGCGTTCGACCTCCTCTTCGAGCGCTTCCTGAACCCCGACCGCATCTCCATGCCCGACTTCGACATCGACTTCTCCGACGTGCGGCGCGGCGAGGTCATCGACTACGTCCGCGGGAAGTACGGCGACGACAAGGTGGCGCACATCGCCACGTTCGGGACGATGGCGTCGCGCGCGGCCATCAAGGACGCAGCCCGCGTGATGGAGGCGCCCTTCGCCGACGCCGACAAGGTCTCGAAGCTCGTGCCCGTGGTGTACGGCCGCGGCGTGAAGATCAAGGACGCGCTCGAGAGCGTGCCGGAGATGCGCGAGCTCTACGAGGCCGGCGCCAAGGACTACGTCGACGTCGCGCAGGCCCTCGAGGGCCTCACGCGCCACGCGTCGGTCCACGCCGCCGGCGTGATCATCTCCAGGCGACCGGTGCAGGAGCTTGCGCCCGTGTTCCGTGCGGGCGACGGCCCGGTGGTGTGCCAGTACGACATGGGCTCGGTCGAGGACCTGGGCTTCATCAAGATGGACTTCCTCGGCCTGCGGACCCTGTCGTTCATCGAGGCCGCGGTCGCCATCATCGGCCGGTCGCGCGGCATCCGGCTCGACCCGGACGCCATCCCCTTCGACGACGAGGCGACCTTCGAGATGCTCTCGCGGGGCGACGCGGCGGGCGTGTTCCAGTTCGAGTCGCCGGGCATGGTCGACACGCTCAAGAAGCTGCGGCCGCGGAGGATCCAGGATCTCATCGCGGTCGGCGCGCTGTACCGGCCGGGGCCGATGGAGAACATCCCGGCCTACATCCGGCGCCACCACGGGCAGGAAGAGATCGACTACTCGGACTTCCCGGAGTCCGAGAAGCTCCTCTCCCCCATCCTGGCCGAGACCTACGGGATCCCGGTGTACCAGGAGCAGATCATGCAGATCGCGCAGGCCGTCGCCGGCTACACCCTCGGCGAGGCCGACCTTCTACGCCGCGCGATGGGCAAGAAGAAGGTCCAGGAGATGGAGAAGCAGCGCCTGATCTTCGAGCGGGGCGCCGCCGGCAACGGCGTGCCGGGCGCCGAGGCCAACCGCATCTTCGACCTGCTGGAGAAGTTCGCCAACTACGGCTTCAACAAGTCGCACAGCGCCGCGTACGGGTTGCTGTCGTACCAGACGGCCTACCTCAAGGCACACTACCCGGTGGAGTTCACCGCCGCCCTGCTCACCGTCGAGCGCGCGAACTCCGACAAGGTGGCGCAGTACGTCGCCGACGCTCGCCACCTGGGGATCGACGTGTTGCCGCCCGACATCAACGAGTCGCACGCCGACTTCACGCCCCTGGGCCGGGTGGTGCGCTTCGGCCTCTATGGCATCAAGAACGTCGGCGACACCGCCGTCGACCACATCCTGAAGGAACGCGAGCGCAACGGTCCCTTCGCGGACCTGTTCGACGCCTGCCGCCGCATCGACACGACCCTGGTGAACAAGCGCGCGCTCGAGCATCTCGTCAAGGCCGGGGCCTTCGATCGTCTCGGCGAGCGCCACGTCCTGCTGCACAACCTCGAGACCGCGATGAAGTGGGGGGCGGCTCAGCGCGAGCAAGCCTCGCTCGGCCAGTTCGGGTTGTTCGGCGCCGAGGAGATCAAGCCACCGACGCTGTCGGAGGTCGAGCCGCTGCACGAGCTCCAACGCCTGCGCTTCGAGAAGGATGCCCTGGGCCTCTACATCTCCGCCCACCCCATGAACTCCTACCCGGGCCTGGCGGAGGCCGCGAGTTGCGAGGTCGACGCGGTCGAGGCCTTCTACCGCGAGCACGCCGACCCGCGGCAGGGGGGGCGGGTGCGTGTCGCCCTCGCGGGCATCGTGCAGAACGTCGTGAAGCGCCCCACCCGCAAGGGCACGATGATGGCGCGCTTCGAGTTGGCCGACGAGTCGGGCAGCCGGGAGCTGCTCGCCTTCAGCCGCACCTTCGATCAGATCGCGCACCTGCTGGTCGAGGACGCGCCCGCCGTGGTGGTGGCGGAGCTGTCGGAAGACGGCGACGACGCCATCCGGCTCGTCGCCGATCGGCTGGTCCGCTGGGACGCCGACGCGAGCGAGGGGCGCGGTGCGCCCGAGGTGGCCGTCCTTCGCTTCGACGTGGCCGAGCTGTCGCGGCACCGCCTGCTCGAGCTCCCGCTCCCTGCTCGACGAGCACAGCGGACGCACCCCCGTGCGACTCGAGTTCGAGGGCCCGCGCGGCGTGGTGAGCTGGGCAACCGACGGTATCCGGGTCGACACCGGCAGCCTCGAGCAGGTGCAGCAGGTCTGCCCCTGGCTGCGAACCTCGGTGACGCTCGACAAGCACGCGCTGCTGGCGGAACGCGGCGGCGCGCCGTGGCAGCGTGGGGCGCAGGCCGCGGCGCGGCCCGACGTGCCCTTCTAGGCGCTCCTCGCGCCCGCAGCGCACGGGTCCGCGCGCGGGGACCTCAGGAGGGCGCTCCCGCGTGCGCCGCCGCCACGTGCTGGCGCTGCACGTCCACCTGGGTAGCCGCCATCTTGAACGCCTGCGAGCTCGTGGCGGACGCCATGCCCGTCTCGAAGGTGATGATCCCCTGGCCGTACAGCTCCGCGAGGTGGTCGTCGAACAGCTGCATGCCGTCGAGCCGCGCATCGCGCAGAGCGTCGTAGATCTCCCCGCTGCGGTCCTCGTCGCGCACCAGGTCCTTGATGCGCAGCGTGCCCTTGAGGATCTCGGTCGCCGCCACGCGGCCCGCCCGGTCGGCGCGCGGGATGAGCCGCTGCGACACGATCCCGACGAGGGACTCGGCGAAGAGGATGCGCGCGGTGGAGCGCTCGTGGGGCGGGAACAGCTCGATCATGCGGTTGATGGTGCGCACCGTGTCCTGCGTGTGCAGCGTGCTGAACACGAGGTGCCCGGTCTGCGCGGCGCTGAGGGCCGCGGCGGCGGTCGCGTGGTCGCGGATCTCGCCGATCATGATGACGTCCGGGTCCTGCCGCATGGCGGCGACCAGGGCCTCGCTGAACGACGGGGCGTCCACGCCCAGCTCGCGCTGGACGACCGCGGAGCGCTTCGAACGGTGCAGGTACTCGATGGGGTCCTCGACCGTCACGATCATCTTGGCGTAGCGCGCGTTGACCTCGTCGAGGATGCGCGCGAGCGTCGTGGACTTGCCCGAGCCGGTCGGGCCCGTCACGAGCACGAGCCCCTTCTCCTGGTCCCGGAAGTAGTCGATGGCGTCCTGCGGGAGGTTGACGACGCGCAGGACGTCGTCGTCCGACTTGATGACGCGCAACACCGCGCTGATCGAGCCGCGCTGCCGGAAGAGGTTGACGCGGAATCGCGCCAGGCCCGGGACGCTGTAGGCCAGGTCGACCTGGTGCTTGTCCCGGAAGGTGGCCTTCTGGCGTTCGTCGCACATGAGCTCCACCAACGCCTCCGTGTACGGGGGGGTGACCTTCCCCTCGGACACGGGCGTCAGCTCGCCGTGCAGCCGCGCCAGGGCGGGCATGCCGCAGTGGAGGTGGACGTCGGAGGCGCCCCGGTCTACGAGTTGGTGCAGGAGATCGTTGAAGCGCATGGCTCAAGCTACGGGAAGGACACTGACGGGAGCCTTACGCGCTCCCGGCGCGGCCGGGCGCGCGCGGGGCACGCGGTGGCGCGTGCGCCAAGCCTCTCCACGCGGCGGAACCAGCCGGTACACTACGGGCCGTATGCAGACGTTGGAGAGGCAAGCATGAGCGCACGCGTGGGCATCATCGGGACCGGCTGGGCGGACCGCGTGCTCATCCCCGCCTACCAGGCCGGCGGGCTGGACGTGGTCGCGGTAGCCAGCCACGACCTCGCGCGCGCGCGCGCGGTCGCCGACAGCCACGGCTTGGGGCGTGGCGTGGGCGACTGGCGGGAGCTGCTCGATCTCGGCCTGGACGTGATCGTGATCAGCAGCCCCCCGGCGGACCACCTGGAGCAGGCGCGCGCCGCCCTGTCGAGCGGACACCACGTGGTGTGCGAGAAGCCGATGGCCCTGGACGCGGGCCAGGCGCTCGGCCTGGTGGAGGCGGCGGGCGCCGCCGAAGGGCGCCTGGCCCTGATCGATCACGAGCTGCGCTTCACGCCGGCGCGACGCAAGGCCCGCGAGATCATCCGCTCGGGCGGGATCGGTCGCGTGGTGTTGGTCACGGCACGCATCGCCAATCGCGGCAGCATCGACCCGACGCGGCCGTGGTCGTGGTGGTCGGACGCGGCGCAGGGCGGCGGCATCCTCGGTGCCCTGGGCAGCCACGTGCTGGACTCGGTGCGCTGGCTGGTGAACGACGACGTGCGGCTGCGCGGGGCTACCCTGGGGCGCATCTACCCCACGCGCCTCGACGACGCCGGGGCGGCGCGCGAGGTGACGTCGGACGACATCGCGTCGCTCACCTTCGAAGTCGGGGACGCGGTAGGCACCATGTTGGTGCACGGCGGGGCGCTCGACGACGCCATCGACCTGTTCACCGTGCGCGGCACCGAGGGCTCCGTCGTCATCGATCGCTCGCTGAAGCTGTACTACGGCAAGCGCGGCGGTCCGCTGAAGGAGTACCGCACGACGCTCCCGAGCCTGGTGCCGTACCGGTTCCGCGCCTCGGGCTTCGACACCGGCAGCGTGCTGCTCGCCGATGCCTTGCGCCGCGCGCTGGTCGGCGGCGAAGCCGGCGCGCTCGACGAGGCCGCCACCTTCCGCGACGGTCACGCCGTGCAGCGGCTGCTCGACGAGGCTCGGCGGCTCGCCGTGGCGCCGGCGGCCGCGCCGGACGGCGCCTGACGTGGCACGCATCCTGGCGCTCGTGGCCGTGGTGGTCCTGCTCGTCGCGAGCGGCTTCTGGCTCGCGGCCAGGCGGCCGCACGAGGCGGCGCCGGGCACGGCGCAGGCGGCCGCGCCCCAGGTTCCCGACGTGCCGCTGCCGGACGGCTTCACGGCCCTCCCGTACGTCACCGACGCTCCTCAGCGGGCCTTCGAGAAGGCGGCGCAGGTGCTGGAGCCGGACACGGACTACCTCGCCGTGCTCGAGACCAGCCGCGGCACCATCACCATCGACCTGCTCGAGGACGACGCGCCGGTGACCGTCAACAACTTCGTGTTCCTCGCCCTCCACCGCTTCTACGACGGCGTACCCTTCCACCGCGTGCTGGACGGGTTCATGGCGCAGACCGGCGACCCCACGGGCACCGGCACGGGCGGCCCCGGCTACACCTTCCCCGACGAGATCGCGCCCGGCCTCAGCTTCGACGAGCGGGGCGTGGTGGCGATGGCCAACGCCGGTCCGGACACCAACGGCTCCCAGTTCTTCATCACCTTCAACGCCGCTCAATGGCTGGACGGAAACTACAACATCTTCGGCCGGGTGGTGGGCGGCGACGGCGTGCTGGACGAGCTCACGCGCGTCGACCCGCAGAACCCGAAGGCCGTGGCGCGGCTCGACGACACCGTCTCCCACCTCGCGGAGCTCGGCGTCGAGCTCCCCGGCCCACAGGACCGGACCGTGGGCGCCGCTCTCGCCGACGCCCTCGGCACCGAGCCCGTCGCCGGGCAGAGCCTCACCATCGCCGGCTTCCGCGGCGTGGTGGGAGCGGTCGGCGGTGCCGCCGCCGTCGGCTTCTTCCCGCAACCCGATACGCTCGACCGCGTGGTCATCGCCACGCGCCCGGCCCCGAGCGGGCCGTGAGGAGAGGACTTCGCATGAACGACGCGCTCGACGGCTTCCAGGAGATCGGCAGCCTCACGGACGAACCGCGGACGCGCTTCTCGGCGGCCGATCAGGTGCTCGAGCCCGAGCGCGATTACCGCGCCGTGCTCGACACCAGCAAGGGGCGCATGGTCATCGACCTGTTCCAGGACGCCGCCCCCAGCACCGTCAACAACTTCGTGTTCCTCGCGCTGAACCGCTACTACGACAGCGTGCCGTTCCACCGCGTGCTCGAGGACTTCATGGCTCAGACGGGCGACCCCACCGGGACCGGCCGCGGCGGCCCCGGCTACACCTTCGGCGACGAGTTCGGCAAGGACCTCGCACACGACGCCAAGGGCGTGGTGTCGATGGCGAACGGCGGACCGAACACCAACGGCTCCCAGTTCTTCATCACCTTCCGGCCGACGCCGTGGCTCGACGGCAAGCACGCCGTCTTCGGACGCGTGCTGGAGGGCGAGGACGTGCTCGACGCGCTCGAGCGCGTCGATCCGGGCAAGCCCGGGCAGGCCGAGCCCGACGCCGTCGAGCGGGTGCGGGTGTTCGTGCGCGGTTGAGGATCGGGCCGCGACCGCCCCCGCCGCCCGCCCGGCGTACCGCCGCGCGGCGGTACGCCTGTGCGTCCCTCAGGCGCTCGCGGCGAGCGGTCGCACCTTCAGCTCGCGCGCCCTCGCGGCGCGCTGCAGGTGCGCCACGAAGGCGTCCACCGGCACGCCCTTGCGCTCCGGCTCCTGACGGCTCCTGAAGCTGACGGCGCCGGCCTCCTCCTCGCGGTCTCCGACGATCGCGGTGTACGGCACCTTGTAGAGCTCGGCGTCGCGCACCTTGGCCTGCATGCGCTCGCTGCGGACGTCGACCTCGCCGCGCAGGCCGGCGTGCATCAGCCTCTCGCGCAGGCGCTGGGCGTAGTCGTTGTGGCGGTCGGCGATCGGAACCACGCGCACCTGCTCCGGCGCCAGCCACAGCGGGAAATCGCCGGCGAAGTGCTCGATGAGGAAGCCGATGAGCCGCTCGTGGGTGCTGAGGGGGGCGCGGTGAAGGCACAGCGGCGTGCGGCGATCGTTGTTCTCGTCGATGTAGTGGAGGCCCAGACGCTCGGGCTGCGCGAAGTCGACCTGGTTCGTGGCCAGGGTGAACTCGCGGCCGATGGCGCTCTTTATCTGCACGTCGATCTTGGGGCCGTAGAAGGCCGCTTCGTCGTCGGCCTCGACGAAGTTGATGCCGCCGTTCTCCAGGGCGCGCCGCACCATGGCCTCGGTGCGTAACCACAGGGCCTCGTTGTCGACGTACTTCTTGCCGAGGCCCTCGCGGCCGTGCTTGGAGAGGCGCATGACGTACTCGTCGATGCCGAAGATGCGGAAGTACTCGAGGTAGAGCTCGACCACGCGCATGAACTCGGACTCGAACTGCTCCTCGGTGCAGTAGATGTGTGCGTCGTTCATCTGCATGCTGCGCACGCGCAACAGCCCCATGAGCGCGCCGGAGTCCTCGTAGCGGTAGCAGGTGCCGTACTCGGCCAGCCGCAGCGGAAGGTCGCGGTAGCTGCGCGGCCGCGCCGCGAAGATCTTGTGGTGGAACGGGCAGTTCATCGGCTTCATGAAGTACCGCACGTTCTCCAGCTCCATCGGCGGGTACATCGACTCCTCGTAGTACGGCAGGTGACCGCTCTTCAGGAACAGCTGCTCCTTCGACAGGTGCGGGCTGCGCACGCGTTGGTAGCCCGCCCGCTCCTCGACCTCCTTGGCGAGGCGCTCGATTTCCTCGATCATCACCGCTCCGCGCGGCAGCCACAGGGGCAGCCCCGGCCCCACGTCCTCGTCGAGGACGAAGATGTCGAGCTCGGCGCCGAGCTTGCGGTGATCGCGCTTGCGGCTCTCCTCCTGCTGCCACAGGTAGTGCTCGAGCTCCTCGCCCGTGCGGAAGGCGACGCCGTAGATGCGCTGCAGCATCGGCCGGGTCTCGTCGCCGCGCCAGTACGCCCCGGCGACGTGGGTGAGCTTGAAGTGCGGCGCGATGACCCCGGTCCGCGGCACGTGCGGCCCCCTGCACAGGTCGGTGAAGCCGACGCCGTCTTCAACGCCCTGCTGGTAGAAGGTGATCGCCTCGCCGGCCGGAAGGTCCTGGATGAGCTCCACCTTGTACGGGTCGCCCTGCCGCTCGAAGCGCTGGAGGGCCTCCCCGCGCGGCAACGAGAACTTGCGCAGCGGCAGGTCGTCCGCCACGATGCGGCGCATGATCTCCTCGATGGTCTCCAGGTCCTCCGGTGTGAGCGGGCGCGGCACGTCGAAGTCGTAGTAGAAGCCGTCCTCGATGACCGGGCCGACGCCCATGCGGACCTCGTCCGGATCGTGCCCCTGCGCCGCGAAGTACTCGCGCACGGCCTGGGCCATGACGTGCGCGAGGGTGTGGCGCATGAGGAAGGTCACGGCGCCGTCCTTCTCCGCGTCGCCGTTGCGGCCGGTGAGGATCTCGACGTGGCCGCCGTCGGGCACCTCGCTCAGCAGGTCGGAGAGGCGGCCGTCGACGCGCAAGCCGATCGCGGCGCGGGCCAGGCCCGGGCCGATGGCGGCCGCGACGTCGGCTCCGGTGGCGCCGTCTGGCACCTCAAGGCGGTTGCCGTCGGGTAGGACTACGTGCATGCTTCACCTCGATCGTGGTGCGGGTGGGTCCCGGGTTGTGGTGGGTAGGTTTCGACGTCCTCGGGAGGACGAGATCGGATGCGGCGCTGTCGACCACGCGCTGTCAGCCACGCGTTCGCCCGCCGGGCGCGGCCCATGGGGCCGGAACCGCCCGCGTGCGCACGGTCATGACCGCGGGAAGCAGCACCCCAGCCATGGCGAGACTCTACCACAGCGCACCCGAAACCGCCTCCAGGGCGGGCTCCGGGGCCCGGGGCCGAGGCCCGGCGCGCCGGGTTATGCTGGGCGCCATGCATCTCGTCGCCGTGGTCTGCGCCGATGCCGACGTGTGCCACGCCCTGCGCGAACACCGCGACGGCGAGGGGCGCTTCCACCTTCATCCGGTGCCCTCCGGGGGCATGGACGCGTTGTTCCGGGGGCTTCGCCGCCTCGACTTCGCCGGGGCGCTGGTGCTCGAGCCCACCGCCCAGGCCGAGGCGCTGCGCGCCGCCGACAGGGCGTCGCTCGACGCCACCGAGGTCGGCGGCGCCGACACCGTCACCCTCACCCCGGGGGGCGTGATCGCCGAGTACAACCTCGGGCGCGCCGTCGCGGCCATGCTCGCCGCCGCGCGCTGGGACGCACGTGGCGCCGACGTCGTGGTGCTGGGGGGCGGCCTGCAGGCCCGCGGCGTCGCCCGCGAGTTGTCCAGCTTGGGCGCCGCCTCGGTCGCGTTGCTCGCCGGAAGCGCGGCGGACGCGGAGCGCAACCTCCCGCGCCTGGCGGCGGGCATCCGCGTGCTGGCGCGCTCCGCCTCCGATCCGCTGGTGCCGACCCTGCTGGAGCGCGCCGACCTGCTCGCTCGCGTCGATCCCGACGCCGACGTTCCCGAACGGCTGCTCGGGCCGCATCTGACGCTCCTCGACCTCGTGCCGCAGAACGTCTCGCCGCTGCGCGCGCGGGCCATGAGCGTGGGGGGCCTGACCTTCAACACCCGCGACCTCGACGCGTACCGGCTCGAGCTCGGCCTGTCGCACATCCTCGGCGGGCCCGTCGGGATCGAGCCGCTGCTCGAGCTGTTCCACGCCCTGTAACCGCGCCCTGCGGAGCGGCGGTCCCCTCATGAACGCGCGTCTCATCCGGTTCAGCTCGGCGTTTGCGAGAGTCGTTCGAGTGCACTGTGCTCGACGCCTGAGCGTGACCCTCCTCGCCTGCCTGCTGTTCGCGGCCGCGGCCGCGGCCGACCCCCCTCCCCTGTACCGCCTCCCCGGTGCGAGCGTCACCACCGGCGGCGGCGCCATCACCCTGCACTACCAGGGGCGCGACCTCACGTACGTGCAGGGCCTCGGCTGGATGACCGACGTCGCCGCCGACCCGCCGCAGGTCGCGGGCGACGAGGTGCTGGTGCCGGCGACGCTGCTCGGTGCGCTGGGCGTGACGTTGCCCCGGCTCGACGACGTGCGGTTCGGCGGCGACGCCGACGTGCGGGTGGTGCTGGACGCCGGCGAGCTGGACCCGGACGCCCTCGCGGGCCTCGCGCGGGAGGGCGACGTGGCGGCCGGCGGGACGCTCGAGCTCCACCTCCCGGCGCTGCTGCTGCCGGCCGCGCAGCCCGAACCGTACCAGGGCATCGACGTGACCGTCGACCCCGAGCCGGGCGGCACGGACGTCCGCGTGCAGGGGCCCGCCTTCCACTACCGGGTGTTCTCCCTGGCCGACCCGACGCGGCTCGTGCTGGACCTGGTGCCCCAGCGCGCGCCGGCCCTGCCGGAGATCGAGCGGGCGGTCGCGCCCGGCGTCACCTACCGTCGGCTGAACGCCCCGTCGTCCTCCGGCTCGAGCGTGGTCCACGTGATCTCGGTGGCGCCCGGAGCGGGCCAGTTCAGGGTCGTCGGCGAGAGCCAGGTGCCGCGCACCTTGAGCGAGCTCGCGAGCGGCGCGCTGGTGGCCATCAACGCAGGCTACTTCGACACGCGCACCTTCGCGGCGGTCGGATTCCTGCGCGTCGACTACGGCCTGCTGTCGCTCCCGTCGCGCGACCGCGCCACGGTCGGCTTCGGCGACGGCACGCCCGTCATCGCCAGGTTGCATGCGCGCGTCGACCTGCACGCCGACGGGCGCACCCTGGTGGTGGGCCAGAGCGGCGTCGAAGGCGTGGGCGTGGCGACCGCGGCGGGCGCGCTCGCCGGCACCCCCCGCATGGGTGTGATCACCGTCCAGAACGGCATCGTCGTCGAGAACAAGGTGGGACCCAGGGAGGTCCCGCCCGACGGCTTCGCGCTCGTGTACCCGCCCGACCGGCGCGACCTCGCCGGCGTCGACAGCGGCGACCGCGTCGCGCTGCAGCTCGACCTCCAGCCTCCGGCCTTCGACGGCGTGCGCTACGGGGTCGAGGCCGGCCCGCTGCTGGTGCAGGGCGGGGCGGCCGCCTTCGACCCCGAGGTCGAGGGCTTCCAGGTCGGCCAGCGAATCCTGGACGCGGTCACGCAGCAGTCCGCCATCGCGGTGAAACCGGACGGCACGGTGCTCCTGGTGGTGGCCGAATCGATGACCGCCCGCGACCTCGTGCCGCTGTTCCTGTCGCTGGGCGTCCGCGACGCGATGCGCCTCGACAGCGGCAGCAGCGCCACGCTGTGGGCGGACGGGCAGGTGCTCAACCGCGGCAGCGAGCGCAAGGTCGTCAGCGCCATCGTGTTGGTGCCTCCCACGCACTGACGGGCGCACCCGGCGGCGGCCCTCGGGGCGGCCCGAGGGGTACCGGCCCAGTGGACGACGTGGCGCGCCCCGGGCGCTCGTATACTTCTATACAGTGATCTACGTGGTCGTCGCCCCCACGCCCCGGGGGCCGGCCGGCCCCCGTCGGGCGGCCCGGTTGGCCGTCGCCGTCGTGTGCTGCGTCGCGTGTGCGCTGCCCTGGCCGCCCGCGGCCAGGGCCTGGAGACCGCGGCCGGCGCCAAGGGCGCGCTCGAGATCGGCGTGCACGGCCAGGTGGTGGCCGCGGCCTGGAACCCCCTGCGCGTGACGCTCCGCGACGCGCCGGCCACCGTCCTCGAGGTGCGCATGGACGAGGGATCGCTGCGCGAGGGGGAACGCATCGTCGCCTACCGCGACCGGCCTCGAGGGCGGCAGCGGCGTCAGCGTGTTCGACGACGACGTCTACGTACCACGCTTCCGGAGCCTCAGCTGGACCCTCGTTGCCGCCGGCCGCGTGCTCGCCAGCGGCAGCGTCGGCGCCCGTGAGGCCGACGCTCGGCCGCTCGACCTGGTGGTCTCGACCGCACCCGGCCGGTGGCGCTCCGCCTTCGCCGAGGACGCCCGCCCCGTCGAGCATGGCCACGTGGCGACCTGCCGGAGCGTCCC
>CAWCUY010000007.1:0-15598 GCA_963798895.1 uncultured Trueperaceae bacterium
ACCGAAGGCGCGGGCGGCGGCGGCGCGTGCCGGGGGCGGGACGGAACCCGCCGCGCGTTCCTTCCGGGGCCGGCACGGCACGCCGTGCGGTGCCGGCCGGCGTGGTTGGCCCGCGTTCTGCGACCCCGTCGGCCGCGACCGGTCAGCGGGCCAGCGGCAGCCCCTCCGGTGGGGGCGAGAACGCGAGGAAACCCTCGTCCATCCCCGCGAGCCCGGCGAGCGTGGCGGCGGGTGCCGGCGTGCCGCTGGTCGCGAGGTCGATCGCCGCCAGCTTGGTCAGGCTCCCGCCGGCGTTGCTTACCCACAGGTCGCCGTCGGCATCGAAGGCCAGGCCGCCGGGGGCGACCAGGTCCGCTCCGTCCGACGCCAACGTCACGGCGGGCCTCGGGGTTCCGCTCACGCGCAGCGAGGCGGCGTCGAAGCGGACCACGCCGGCCGCGTCGGCGTTCGCAACCCACAGGCCTCCCTCGGCGTCGAAAGCCAGCCCAGCGGGAGCGCTCAGGGTCGGAGCCGCATCGTCATTGGCGATGCGGACGTCCGCGCTGACGGTCGCGTCCCCGCTCAGGGAGCCCGGGTCGGCGTACGCCAGCAGGAGATCACGGAAGCGGCTCGCGACCCACAACTGGCCGCCCGCGTCGAAGGCCAACCCATCGGGGCCGTCTAGGTCGCCGCTGCCGTCGTCGCGCAGGGTGACCGCCGGGGTCGGGTTGCCGGAGGCGGCGAGCTGATCGGGAGTGAAGCCGACGACGGTGGCGTTTCCGCGGTTGCCGACCCACAGGCGCCCATCCGCGTCGAAGGCGAGCGCGGTCGGGTTCGCCAGTCCAGCTCCCGGCCCGATGACCACGCGCGGCGTGGGCGAGCCGGTGGCGCCGAGGTCGTCGGAAGCGAACGCGAGCAAGCGGTTGCCGTCCCAGTCGCTCACCCACAGGTTGCCGTCGGCGTCGAAGGCTACGCCCTGGGCGGAGGAGGCACCGCCGATGGTGGTGGTGGGAGGCTCCGCGTCTGCGCCGCGGTGGACGAGCTGGGGGGCGCCGAACGCCACGACGGCCCCGTCGCCGTACGACGGCACCCACAGCATGCCGGAACCGACGAGGCGGCGGTAGTCGACCTCGGCCACGCCGGCGCGATCCGCGACCACCGTCTGCACGCAGGACACCGTACTCTGGGGCTGCACGTTGCAGCGCACGGCGGCGCGGTCGAGGCGCTCGGCGCCGTTGACGCGCGTGCGCGTGTCGCGCGCCTCGATGGTGTAAGCCCCGGGCGCCAGGTCCACCAGCACGCGGTCGGCGGTGACGGTCCGCTGGTAGCCGCCGGGGCCGCGGACGCTCACGTCCGCCCGCCAGCCGGGCGGAGCGTCCGCGTCCGCGAAGACCGCAACGTGCAGGGCGCCGGACGCCGGCGCCGGCGCCTCGACCGTGATGATGGCCGAGTCGCTGGCGCCCGTACCGGCGAGCACGGCGCTCAGGGTGGCGGTGGCGCTCGCCTGCAGCTGGGCGGGCGGGGTGTACGTGGTGCTGAGGCCCGTGGCGCTGCCGAGCGTTCCCGGGCCGGCGAGCGACCAGCTCACCGTTGCGCCGGCGTTGCCGGTGGCCGTGGCCGTGAACGTGTGGGCGCCCTCCCCCGCCGCCACGCTAAGCGTGTGCGGGCTGACCGTGATGCCGACGCCGCCCGACCCGCACGCGCCCACCAGGGTCAGCACCAGCCCGGCCGCGGCCGCCGCCGCCAGCGCGCGGCGCGCGCCTGCCGTCCGTCGCCCACGCTGCGGCGTCAGCACGGCGGCGCGATCACGGTGACGGTGATGGAGCGCGAGCCGATGGGGCTGCCGTCGCCCTTCCTGGCGGTGAGTCCGACGGTGTGGTCGCTGCCGTTGCAATGGCCGAAGAGCAAGGCGACGGTGCTCGAGCCGGTCCCTGCCGAACTGCCGTCTACCGTCCAGAACAGGCGATCGTCGGGTACGGCCGTCCCCGACACGTCGGTGGCGTGACCGACCAGGTTCACCTCGACCGAGTTGTAGTAGGCGAACACCGCGCGGTCGGCGGGGTAGTCGATGAGCACGCTGCCGGGTGTGCGGTCGGGGTCGCGGACGTTCACGGTGACGGCGCGGCTCGCCCGCACTCCGTACTCGCCCGTGGCCGTGAGCGTGAGCGTGTGCTGGCCCGGCGACGGGTAGGAGCGCACGACCGAGCTACCGGCCCCGACGGCCGCGCCGTCGTCGCTCCAGGCGAGGTGGTCGAAGGGCACGACGCCGTTCGGCAACGCGTAGGCGTCGTAGGCCGAGCCCTCCACGGTGATGGGGACGCCCGGCAGCGTGCCGATGCTCGTGCCCGCATTGTCGATCGACACCTGCGGCGCGTCCGTCGGGTCGTCGACCAGGCGGAAGGAGACGGTCTTCACGTCCTGCACCACGCCGCCCTGCCGCAGCGTGACGTCGATCCGTCCCACGACGGGCCCGCCGGTGGCGCCGATCCGATCGGACAGCAACCCGAAGTCGAAGCGCACGGTGCTGCGGCTGTAGCCGGCGAGGCCGGCGACCGTGGTGGTGCGGCTCGCCGTCGACGCGCCGCCGACGGATACCCGCGCCTCGACGTCGTAGTCGAGTGCCGCGTCGGTGATGTTGACGATGTTGAAGTCGGTCTCGAGGCGGCTCGAGCGCGGCAGCGCGTAGCCGAACTCTGCGTCGCTGTGGAGCACCGGCCGGCCGGTGTCGTTGGCGAAGTAGTAGCCGTGCACGTAGGGATTGGCGTCCCACATCCAGGATGAGAGCCGGTCGGTGCTGGGGTTGCGGAAGACGACCGTGCGGCTGGTGTCCTCGGCGGTCGCGGGCGCCAGCTCGATGGAGCCGCGGCGGGCGACCTCCGGGCGCGGACTGCCGAAGACGAGCATGGTGCCGAGCTCGTCGGTCTTGTCGCCGATCGCATTCTGGTCCCGGAACTGCTGCCAGGTCAGGGACGGCGGCGTGCCGCTCCAGCGGGCGTTGCCGTCGTGGAGGAATACTCCGTCGGAGTACACGCCGGTGAGCACGAACGCGTGGCTGATCAGGTCCGACGTCGTCAGCACCGGCCGCTTCGGGGCCAGCCCGAACGCACCCGTGGTGGCGAGCGCGACGTATGCCGTGAAGGCCGCCGAGGGGATGAGGTCGGCGTCCCACCGCAGCCACGAGTAGAGCTCGGCCGGCACGCCGCCGTTCTCGAAGAACGATCCCACCCACGATCCGCTGGTGGCGTCCTGCTGCAGCACGCTGGCGAGGTACCAGTTGCTGACGAAGCCCTCCGGCGCCTCGGGCGACGGCGTCAGGCCCGGCAGCGGCTGGAAGTAGTTCAGGGTCATCGAGGTCGAGGTGGGGCTGCACCAGGGGTAGCCCGCCTGCCAGTAGAACGGCACCTGCAGCGGCGTCGTCGCCGTGCCCTCCTTCGGCTGGGGCAGGACGCGCAGCACGTAGGTGGCCGCGCGCGCCACGCGTACGGCGAACGCCGGCGAGGCCTGCGTGGCGAGCGGCCCCGGCGGGTTCGCCGCGTGCACCCGGGTGGCGGGGCCGCCGTCGGCGCGGTTGGCGTCGCTCGTCTCGGTGACCACGTAGTTGTCGCCTGCCACCGGCGTCGCCGGCAGCGCGAGCGATGCGGGCGCGACCAGGCTCACGCCGCCGAAGTCCACGGCCGCCGCCGAACCGATCGGCTGCAGTGGGTCCTCCGGCGAGACCGCGGCCGGGGCGCCGACGCTGAGGGTGACGAGCGCGTCGTCCTCGAGCGCGCTCGCCGGGATCGTCAGGGTCACGCCGCCCGCCGTCAGCGCGCCACCGTCCGCGGCGTGCACCGTCTTGCTCGTCGACCTCGAGTCCTGCACGGTGACGGTCGCGTTGGCTGTGCTCGAGCCGCCCGCGTTGGTGGCGGTGAGCGTGTAGGTGGTGGTCCCGGCCGGGCTCACGACCTGGCTGGTGGCGTGGGTGACGTCCGTCCCGCCCGGATCCAGCGTCAGACTGGCGGCACCGGTCACCGACCAGGACAGCGTGCTCGAGCCGCCTACCGCGACGGAGGCGGGGCTCGCGGCGAACGACGCGATGGTCGGCCCACCGCCTCCTGCTCCGCCGCCGCACGACGCCAGCAGCGCCGTGAACGGCAGGGCAACGGCGGCCGCGGCCGCCAACCAGGCGCGCCCGGGGACGCGGGGCCGCCCCGACGACCAGGCGCCGCTGCGGCGCGCCCAAAGACGACGATGCATGGATCTCATGGCGATCCCTCCCGGGGTCGGGCCGCACGCAGGCGTAGACGATGGGGAGGACGGCGCGCGGCCGGACGGCGACGGGCCGCGCCGCGCCCGGTGGGCGCTCGGCTCGAGTCCGTGCGTCGGCGGCGAGCCTAGCGCCATCCCGGTTATGCGCCGGTTAGTCCCCGTGCGCAGCGCGCGGCCGGCTTTGTGGCGCCGGCGGCGGAGCGCGCCGGGCGGCCTGCTACGCTCATGGCGTGGTCACAGCCGAGGGTCTTCTCGGTCCGGACGGCGAGGCGCTGGTGGTCCGGTTGCGGGCGGTGCTGGCGGGGCGCAGCGGCGCCGCGCTGGCGCTGTGGGGGCAGGCCGGCAGCGGCAAGACGTTCGCCGCCGCGCGCCTGTGCGAGGCCGTCGCGTGCCCCGCGCTGGTGGCCGACGCTGGCGCGCCGCTGGCGCAGCTCGTCGCGGAGCTGAGCGGCGCGGCGGGTGCCGGGCGTGCCGGCGCGCGCGCGTTGCGCGTGCTGGAGCGCACGCGCCGTGACGACGCGGACGCCGCCGACGCGCTATCCGAGGTCCTGGCCGGGCTGGCGCCCACCGTGCTCCGGCTGGAGGACCTGCACGGCGCGGCGCAGGAGCGCGTGGCGCTCTGGCGCGCCGTGGCGCGTCGCGTGCTGGGCGGCCGGGGCGTGGTGATGCTTGCCACCAGCCGGTCGCGGCCGCCGGCGCCGTTCGAGCCGCGGGCGTGGGGTCCCATGGCGCGCGCCGCCGCCGGCCGGCTGGTCGAGGCCGAGCTGGGCGGCCCCGCTCCCGGCGACGCCGAAGCCTGGATCCACGGGCGCGCCGCGGGCAACCCGGCCTTCACGACCGAGTACGTCCGCTTCCTGCGGCGCGACGGGAGCCTGTGGCACGACGGCACGCGCTGGCGGTGGCGGCCGCCGGAGCGGGAGGTGGTGCCGGGCGCGGTCGAGGCGATGGTCGACAGGTGGATCGTTCAGGCCGTGCCGACGCCGGGTGCGCGCGCCATGCTCGAGGCCGCGGCCCTCCTCCCGGAGGAGGCGACGCCGGGTGCGTGGGCCGTGCTCGCCGGGTTGGACCCGGACGCAGGCGCGCGAGCGCTGCGGGGCCTGCGGCGGTGGGGGCTGGTGACGCGGGCGCGCCTGGCGCATCCCCTCCTGAGGCCGGTGGTGCTGGCCTCGCTCGATCCCGACCGGCGCCGTGAGCTCGCGCGCCGTGCCCTGACCTCGGGTCGGCTCGACGCGCAGGTCGCGGTGCGCTTCCTGGATGACGCGGGGGCGCCGCCCCGGCAGGTGCGCGAGATGCTCGAGCTCGCCGCCGCCGAGGCGGAGCGCGCCGGGGCGCGGGACCGCGGCGCCACGTACCTGGCTCGCGCCGTCGGGTACGCCGACGTGACGGAGCGCGGGCCGCTCGCGCTGCGCGCCGCTCGTGCTCTGGCCGGCGTCGCGTACGACCAGGCGGCGAGGCTCGCGGAGCTGGCCCTGGTGTCGTCGCCCGAGGACGGCGACGCCCGGTACCTGCTCGCCGAGTTGCTTGCTCTGCAGGGCCGGCTGGTGGAGGCCGAGGCGCTCCTGCCGTCCGGCGGCGAGGGCGCCGGCACGCGCGTCCACCTGCGGGCCCTCGGCGGCGACCATCGGGGCGTGCTCGAGCTGTGGCGCGGCGGGGTGGGCGGGCCGGACCCTCCGCCCTGCGAGGGCGACCATGCTGCGGCCGCAGGTACGCTTCGCGCCACCGGCGCCGCCGCGACGGCCGCCGCCACGGGCGCGGGGTCACGACACGACGACGCCGTCGCGCCGCTGACGGCCGCTGAGGTTGGCGAGGCGTTGCTCGTCTACGGCGACGTGCGTCAGGCGCGCGCGGTGGCGGAGCGTGCCCTGCGCGGCGATGAGGGCTCGCTGCGCGCGGGGGACCTACCCCGCGCCTGCGAGGGTCTGCAGCTCCGCACGCGCGTGCGCCTGCGCGGCATCCTCGCGGAGGCGGATGCGTTCGAGGGCCGCTTCGAGGCGGCCGTCGCGGCGATGGGCCGGCTCATCACGGAGCTGCGCGAGGCGCGCGCCACGGCGGAGCTGGCGCAGGCCCTCGGGCGCCGCGCCTCCGTCCACCAGAGCCTGGGCGATTTCGCCGCCAAGCGTCGTGACCTCGAGGAGGCGGTGCGCTTGTACCGGGGTCTTGGCGACGAGGTCAAGGCGGCCGAGGCGCGCGTGGCGCTCGGGGTCTTGCTGGTCGAGGTGGCGGAGGGCGCCGAGGCCGAGGCCGTGTTGCTGGCCGCGCGCGCCGCGCTCGAACGGGCGGGCGCGTGGCCGGCCCTGGTGCACTGCGAGCGGATGCTGTGCTACCTCTACCGCACCGCGGGCGAGGTCGCGTCCGCCCGCCTCGCGGCCAAGCACGGTCAGGCGGCCCTGCGCCGCGCGCGCCGACTGGGCGGCCCGCAGCTCATCGTGAACGCGCTCTACGAGGCGGCTTGCGGGGAGGCGCTGGGCGGGTCCCCGAGCCACGCGCTGGCGCTGGCCGAGGAGGGCCTTCGCCTGGCCGAGGGGCTCGGCAGCGGCCAACTCGCCGCCTACTGCCGCTACGCCCGGGCCGCCGCCTTCGAGGCGCTCGGCGGCCGCGACGAAGCGCTCGGCGAGTACCGCCGCGCGTTGCGCGACGTGCAGGCGCTGGGCCTGACGATGGACGCGCACAGCTTCGCGCTCGAGATCGACCGGTTGACGGGGAACCGGGCCGCCGCGGACGCGCGCCGGTCCTGGTTCGAGGAGCGCGGGCAGCTCGGTCGTGCGGCGCTGGCGCGGCGGATCGTCGCCGCGCCAGCGCCCGCGCCGCGCGCCGCGGCCGGCGCCGGCGTCCGGCTCCAGGTCCTCGGCACGCTACGCGTCACCGCGGGCGGCGCCGGCGGTCCCGTTCGTGGCGAGAAGCGCCGGCAGCTGCTGGCCGCGCTGCTCGAGGCGCGCCTGGCCGGCGAGGACGACGTATCGCGCCTTGCGCTGCTCGACGAGCTGTACGCGGGCCTGCCGGAAGCCTCCGCCTCGACGAGCCTGAAGCAGCTCGTCTTCCAGCTGCGCAGGCTGCTCGGGCCGTGGGCGATCGTCAGCACGGCGCGCGGCTACGCGCTCGGGGAGGTCGACTCGGACGCCGAGACCTTCCTCGTCACGGGCGACGCGGCGCTGTGGCGCGGGCCGTACCGCGAGGACGCGGGCACGGGCGACGCGTCGGTCGCCGGGGCGCTCTACCGCGCCCTGCGGGCGCGCGCCGCCGCGCTCGCGGCGGCGGACCCCGGTTCGGCGGCCCGGCTCGCCCGCGTCCTGCTGCTCGCCGACGGCTACGACGAGGACGACCTGCGCCTGCTGCTGCGCTCGCTGGGCGCGAGCGCCTCACCCGCCGCCGTAGCGGCGGCGTACGCCGACGCGAGGGAGCGCTTCCGGGAGGTCGGGCACCCCCTTCCGTCGTCGTGGGAGGCGTTCCTCGCCCGGCCCGGGCCGGAGGCGATGCGGGTTGCCGAGGACGCCAGCGCGCCGTCCGTCGGTGCCTGAACGGCCGGAGGGCCGCGCTTCCCTCCGCCTCGGGCGCGGCGGGCGCCACGGACGCGCCCGGGAGGGCGGCGGGATGCCGCGCTTGTCGAGCACCTGAGCGGGCGCCGCCTGCTTCTCGTGCTCGACGATTTCGGGCGCGTCACCGCGGCGGGCGCGGAGGTCGCGAAGCTGCTGCGTGCCTGCGCTGGCGTGTAGGACATGGTTTCGAGCCGCACGGTTCTGCGGACCGACGGGGAGCGGGTGTTTCCCGTCCCGCCGTTGACCAAGCCCGGCCCCGAAGGCCTCGACGACGATCCGCGGGACCTCGCACGGCTCGACAGCGTCGAGCTGTTCGCGATGCTTGCCCGTGCGCGCCAGCCAGCGCTCAGGCTCCAGCGGGACAACGCCGCCGCCGTGGGTGAGTTGTGCCGGCGGCTCGACGGCCTCGCCCTTGCATTCGGGCGGCGCGAGGTTGGCGGGCCCGCGTTCGCGCGCGTCGATCAGCGGGGGGGCAGCGAACGACGGCACGGCTCCCACCCGCCACGGGCCGGCGGCGCGTAGGTGGAGCCTCCGCCCGACAGGTGCGGCCCCCGGTTGCGTCTCGCAACCGGGGGCCGTCCCCTACGTCAATGTGCCCTTTGCTTCCGTGGTAGGCGCGGGCAGGATTGAACTGCCGACCTCTACAGTGTCAATGTAGCGCTCTCCCACTGAGCTACGCGCCTGCGGTCGCCCCGGCGGGGGGACGAGGGAGTGGAGGCGCCGACCGGACTCGAACCGGTGAATCGAGGTTTTGCAGACCTCTGCCTTACCACTTGGCTACGGCGCCGAGCCGAGCCCAAAGCTACCACGCGGGCCGAACGGGTGTCAACGCGGCGGAAAACGAGCTTTGGCGTCGTGAACACGCTCTCTCCCCTGTCGGCCCTGCCTGGGGAACGCCGCGGCCGCCCCCGTGAGGACGGCCGGCCTCGGCCGGATCGCGGCCGCTCTCGTGCGCCGCGAGCGGCCGTCGGCCCGGCCTCCCCCGCGTCGCTCGAGCGGCCCCGCGGACACCGCGCGCGAGGCGGTAAGGTGAGGCATGTCCTCGGGTCCCGTGAAGTTCGCGCATCTGCATCAGCACACCGCGTATAGCCTGCTCGACGGGGCAGCGCGCATCAAGGACCTGATGGCCTGGGTGAAGGAGGTGTCGCCGGACGAGCCTGCGCTGGCCATGACGGACCACGGCAACATGCACGGCGCCGTGGAGTTCTACAAGGCGGCGATGGCCGAGGGCGTCAAGCCCATCCTCGGGCTCGAGGCGTACGTCACCGGCGGCTCGCGCTTCGAGAAGCGCCGCGTTTCGAGCACGCTGGACGGCGGCTACTTCCACCTGACGCTGCTGGCGAAGAACTTCACGGGATACCAGAACCTGTGCAGGCTCTCCAGCCGCGCCTACCTCGAGGGCTTCTACATGAAGCCGCGCGTCGATCACGAGCTGCTCCGGGAGCACCACGACGGGATCGTGGCCCTGTCGGGCTGCCTCGGCGCGCAGATCCCGCGCGCCATCCTCGACGAGGGCGAGGGGGCCGGCGAGCGCATGTTGCGGCAGTACCTGGACATCTTCGGGGACGATTTCTTCGTCGAGCTCCAGAACCACGGGCTGGAGGAACAGCGCAGGTTGAACCCGGTCCTGCGCGACCTCGCCGACCGCTACGGCCTCGGGATGGTGGCGACCAACGACGGACACTACGTCCGCAAGGAGGACGCCCGCGCTCACGAGGCGCTGCTGTCGATCCAGACCAAGACGGTGCTCTCCGATCCTGGCCGGTTCCGCTTCCCGTGCGACGAGTTCTACGTGAAGGCGCCGGACGAGATGGCGCAGGCGCTCCCCGAGCGCGAGTTCCCGGGCGCCGTCGCCAACTCGCTCACCATCGCCCGGATGTGCGACGTGGTCCTCCCGGTGGGTGACAGGCGCGTGTACCAGATGCCGGAGCTGCCGCTGCCGCCCGGTCGCACGCTGGCCGAGCAGCTCCGGCTCGACACCTACCGCGGCCTGATGGCGCGCTACCCCGACGTCGACGAGGCCTTCTACCGCGCCTACCTGGAGCAGTTGGACGGCGCCGACGGCGGCGCGGCGAGCCTCGACGAGGTCCTGCTCCGGCTCGCGCGCGCCGGCGAACGGGGGCGCACGCCGAAGGCGGACGGGGAGAACTACGATCGTTACGAGTACGCGCACCTCGAGCGCTTCTCCGCCGTCCTGGCGAGCGCGGGATCGGCGAGGGGCGGCGGCATGCGGCGCGCGCTGAGCGTGCTCGAGCGCGCCGAGTTCGAGCTCGGCGTGATCACGGCGATGGGCTTCCCCGACTACTTCCTGATCGTCGCCGACTTCATCAACTGGGCGAAGGACCACGGCATCGCGGTGGGTCCGGGTCGCGGCTCGGGCGCGGGGTCGATCGTGGCGTACGCGATGCGCATCACGAACATCGACCCGCTCGCGTTCGACCTCCTCTTCGAGCGCTTCCTGAACCCCGACCGCATCTCCATGCCCGACTTCGACATCGACTTCTCCGACGTGCGGCGCGGCGAGGTCATCGACTACGTCCGCGGGAAGTACGGCGACGACAAGGTGGCGCACATCGCCACGTTCGGGACGATGGCGTCGCGCGCGGCCATCAAGGACGCAGCCCGCGTGATGGAGGCGCCCTTCGCCGACGCCGACAAGGTCTCGAAGCTCGTGCCCGTGGTGTACGGCCGCGGCGTGAAGATCAAGGACGCGCTCGAGAGCGTGCCGGAGATGCGCGAGCTCTACGAGGCCGGCGCCAAGGACTACGTCGACGTCGCGCAGGCCCTCGAGGGCCTCACGCGCCACGCGTCGGTCCACGCCGCCGGCGTGATCATCTCCAGGCGACCGGTGCAGGAGCTCGCGCCCGTGTTCCGTGCGGGCGACGGCCCGGTGGTGTGCCAGTACGACATGGGCTCGGTCGAGGACCTGGGCTTCATCAAGATGGACTTCCTCGGCCTGCGGACCCTGTCGTTCATCGAGGCCGCGGTCGCCATCATCGGCCGGTCGCGCGGCATCCGGCTCGACCCGGACGCCATCCCCTTCGACGACGAGGCGACCTTCGAGATGCTCTCGCGGGGCGACGCGGCGGGCGTGTTCCAGTTCGAGTCGCCGGGCATGGTCGACACGCTCAAGAAGCTGCGGCCGCGGAGGATCCAGGATCTCATCGCGGTCGGCGCGCTGTACCGGCCGGGGCCGATGGAGAACATCCCGGCCTACATCCGGCGCCACCACGGGCAGGAAGAGATCGACTACTCGGACTTCCCGGAGTCCGAGAAGCTCCTCTCCCCCATCCTGGCCGAGACCTACGGGATCCCGGTGTACCAGGAGCAGATCATGCAGATCGCGCAGGCCGTCGCCGGCTACACCCTCGGCGAGGCCGACCTTCTACGCCGCGCGATGGGCAAGAAGAAGGTCCAGGAGATGGAGAAGCAGCGCCTGATCTTCGAGCGGGGCGCCGCCGGCAACGGCGTGCCGGGCGCCGAGGCCAACCGCATCTTCGACCTGCTGGAGAAGTTCGCCAACTACGGCTTCAACAAGTCGCACAGCGCCGCGTACGGGTTGCTGTCGTACCAGACGGCCTACCTCAAGGCACACTACCCGGTGGAGTTCACCGCCGCCCTGCTCACCGTCGAGCGCGCGAACTCCGACAAGGTGGCGCAGTACGTCGCCGACGCTCGCCACCTGGGGATCGACGTGTTGCCGCCCGACATCAACGAGTCGCACGCCGACTTCACGCCCCTGGGCCGGGTGGTGCGCTTCGGCCTCTATGGCATCAAGAACGTCGGCGACACCGCCGTCGACCACATCCTGAAGGAACGCGAGCGCAACGGTCCCTTCGCGGACCTGTTCGACGCCTGCCGCCGCATCGACACGACCCTGGTGAACAAGCGCGCGCTCGAGCATCTCGTCAAGGCCGGGGCCTTCGATCGTCTCGGCGAGCGCCACGTCCTGCTGCACAACCTCGAGACCGCGATGAAGTGGGGGGCGGCTCAGCGCGAGCAAGCCTCGCTCGGCCAGTTCGGGTTGTTCGGCGCCGAGGAGATCAAGCCACCGACGCTGTCCGAGGTCGAGCCGCTGCACGAGCTCCAACGCCTGCGCTTCGAGAAGGATGCCTTGGGCCTCTACATCTCCGCCCATCCCATGAACTCCTACCCGGGCCTGGCGGAGGCCGCGAGTTGCGAGGTCGACGCGGTCGAGGCCTTCTACCGCGAGCACGCCGACCCGCGGCAGGGGGGGCGGGTGCGTGTCGCCCTCGCGGGCATCGTGCAGAACGTCGTGAAGCGCCCCACCCGCAAGGGCACGATGATGGCGCGCTTCGAGTTGGCCGACGAGTCGGGCAGCCGGGAGCTGCTCGCCTTCAGCCGCACCTTCGATCAGATCGCGCACCTGCTGGTCGAGGACGCGCCCGCCGTGGTGGTGGCGGAGCTGTCGGAAGACGGCGACGACGCCATCCGGCTCGTCGCCGATCGGCTGGTCCGCTGGGACGCCGACGCGAGCGAGGGGCGCGGTGCGCCCGAGGTGGCCGTCCTTCGCTTCGACGTGGCCGAGCTGTCGCGGCACCGCCTGCTCGAGCTCCGCTCCCTGCTCGACGAGCACAGCGGACGCACCCCCGTGCGACTCGAGTTCGAGGGCCCGCGCGGCGTGGTGAGCTGGGCAACCGACGGTATCCGGGTCGACACCGGCAGCCTCGAGCAGGTGCAGCAGGTCTGCCCCTGGCTGCGAACCTCGGTGACGCTCGACAAGCACGCGCTGCTGGCGGAACGCGGCGGCGCGCCGTGGCAGCGTGGGGCGCAGGCCGCGGCGCGGCCCGACGTGCCCTTCTAGGCGCTCCTCGCGCCCGCAGCGCACGGGTCCGCGCGCGGGGACCTCAGGAGGGCGCTCCCGCGTGCGCCGCCGCCACGTGCTGGCGCTGCACGTCCACCTGGGTAGCCGCCATCTTGAACGCCTGCGAGCTCGTGGCGGACGCCATGCCCGTCTCGAAGGTGATGATCCCCTGGCCGTACAGCTCCGCGAGGTGGTCGTCGAACAGCTGCATGCCGTCGAGCCGCGCATCGCGCAGAGCGTCGTAGATCTCCCCGCTGCGGTCCTCGTCGCGCACCAGGTCCTTGATGCGCAGCGTGCCCTTGAGGATCTCGGTCGCCGCCACGCGGCCCGCCCGGTCGGCGCGCGGGATGAGCCGCTGCGACACGATCCCGACGAGGGACTCGGCGAAGAGGATGCGCGCGGTGGAGCGCTCGTGGGGCGGGAACAGCTCGATCATGCGGTTGATGGTGCGCACCGTGTCCTGCGTGTGCAGCGTGCTGAACACGAGGTGCCCGGTCTGCGCGGCGCTGAGGGCCGCGGCGGCGGTCGCGTGGTCGCGGATCTCGCCGATCATGATGACGTCCGGGTCCTGCCGCATGGCGGCGACCAGGGCCTCGCTGAACGACGGGGCGTCCACGCCCAGCTCGCGCTGGACGACCGCGGAGCGCTTCGAACGGTGCAGGTACTCGATGGGGTCCTCGACCGTCACGATCATCTTGGCGTAGCGCGCGTTGACCTCGTCGAGGATGCGCGCGAGCGTCGTGGACTTGCCCGAGCCGGTCGGGCCCGTCACGAGCACGAGCCCCTTCTCCTGGTCCCGGAAGTAGTCGATGGCGTCCTGCGGGAGGTTGACGACGCGCAGGACGTCGTCGTCCGACTTGATGACGCGCAACACCGCGCTGATCGAGCCGCGCTGCCGGAAGAGGTTGACGCGGAATCGCGCCAGGCCCGGGACGCTGTAGGCCAGGTCGACCTGGTGCTTGTCCCGGAAGGTGGCCTTCTGGCGTTCGTCGCACATGAGCTCCACCAACGCCTCCGTGTACGGGGGGGTGACCTTCCCCTCGGACACGGGCGTCAGCTCGCCGTGCAGCCGCGCCAGGGCGGGCATGCCGCAGTGGAGGTGGACGTCGGAGGCGCCCCGGTCTACGAGTTGGTGCAGGAGATCGTTGAAGCGCATGGCTCAAGCTACGGGAAGGATACTGACGGGAGCCTTACGCGCTCCCGGCGCGGCCGGGCGCGCGCGGGGCACGCGGTGGCGCGTGCGCCAAGCCTCTCCACGCGGCGGAACCAGCCGGTACACTACGGGCCGTATGCAGACGTTGGAGAGGCAAGCATGAGCGCACGCGTGGGCATCATCGGGACCGGCTGGGCGGACCGCGTGCTCATCCCCGCCTACCAGGCCGGCGGGCTGGACGTGGTCGCGGTAGCCAGCCACGACCTCGCGCGCGCGCGCGCGGTCGCCGACAGCCACGGCTTGGGGCGTGGCGTGGGCGACTGGCGGGAGCTGCTCGATCTCGGCCTGGACGTGATCGTGATCAGCAGCCCCCCGGCGGACCACCTGGAGCAGGCGCGCGCCGCCCTGTCGAGCGGACACCACGTGGTGTGCGAGAAGCCGATGGCCCTGGACGCGGGCCAGGCGCTCGGCTTGGTGGAGGCGGCGGGCGCCGCCGAAGGGCGCCTGGCCCTGATCGATCACGAGCTGCGCTTCACGCCGGCGCGACGCAAGGCCCGCGAGATCATCCGCTCGGGCGGGATCGGTCGCGTGGTGTTGGTCACGGCACGCATCGCCAATCGCGGCAGCATCGACCCGACGCGGCCGTGGTCGTGGTGGTCGGACGCGGCGCAGGGCGGCGGCATCCTCGGTGCCCTGGGCAGCCACGTGCTGGACTCGGTGCGCTGGCTGGTGAACGACGACGTGCGGCTGCGCGGGGCTACCCTGGGGCGCATCTACCCCACGCGCCTCGACGACGCCGGGGCGGCGCGCGAGGTGACGTCGGACGACATCGCGTCGCTCACCTTCGAAGTCGGGGACGCGGTAGGCACCATGTTGGTGCACGGCGGGGCGCTCGACGACGCCATCGACCTGTTCACCGTGCGCGGCACCGAGGGCTCCGTCGTCATCGATCGCTCGCTGAAGCTGTACTACGGCAAGCGCGGCGGTCCGCTGAAGGAGTACCGCACGACGCTCCCGAGCCTGGTGCCGTACCGGTTCCGCGCCTCGGGCTTCGACACCGGCAGCGTGCTGCTCGCCGATGCCTTGCGCCGCGCGCTGGTCGGCGGCGAAGCCGGCGCGCTCGACGAGGCCGCCACCTTCCGCGACGGTCACGCCGTGCAGCGGCTGCTCGACGAGGCTCGGCGGCTCGCCGTGGCGCCGGCGGCCGCGCCGGACGGCGCCTGACGTGGCACGCATCCTGGCGCTCGTGGCCGTGGTGGTCCTGCTCGTCGCGAGCGGCTTCTGGCTCGCGGCCAGGCGGCCGCACGAGGCGGCGCCGGGCACGGCGCAGGCGGCCGCGCCCCAGGTTCCCGACGTGCCGCTGCCGGACGGCTTCACGGCCCTCCCGTACGTCACCGACGCTCCTCAGCGGGCCTTCGAGAAGGCGGCGCAGGTGCTGGAGCCGGACACGGACTACCTCGCCGTGCTCGAGACCAGCCGCGGCACCATCACCATCGACCTGCTCGAGGACGACGCGCCGGTGACCGTCAACAACTTCGTGTTCCTCGCCCTCCACCGCTTCTACGACGGCGTACCCTTCCACCGCGTGCTGGACGGGTTCATGGCGCAGACCGGCGACCCCACGGGCACCGGCACGGGCGGCCCCGGCTACACCTTCCCCGACGAGATCGCGCCCGGCCTCAGCTTCGACGAGCGGGGCGTGGTGGCGATGGCCAACGCCGGTCCGGACACCAACGGCTCCCAGTTCTTCATCACCTTCAACGCCGCTCAATGGCTGGACGGAAACTACAACATCTTCGGCCGGGTGGTGGGCGGCGACGGCGTGCTGGACGAGCTCACGCGCGTCGACCCGCAGAACCC
>CAWCUY010000008.1:0-194624 GCA_963798895.1 uncultured Trueperaceae bacterium
CTAGGGCGCGTCGTCGCCCACGCGCGGCACGAGCGCGGCCGCGCGCGTGGGTTCCATGATCAGGTCGCGGTAGATCCGACCCATGCGCTCCGGGGGGTGCGGCATGTCCCGCTCGAGCCACCACTCGATGAGGGCCACGAAGGACCGCACGATGTGGTGGGCGGCCACCTCCATCGGGATCTCGCTGCCCTCGCGCGCCGTGAAGCTGCGCTGGAAGGCCTCCACCCCCACCTCGAGCGCGCGCCCGAGCAGGTCGAAGGAGCGCTGGCTCGCGAGCAGCACACGGTACAGGTCGGCGTTGCGCTGCGCGTGCAGGAACACGAGGGTGCCCGTGCGCGCCGCATCGTCGTCGGCGGAGATCGGCTCGAGCAGCGCCATCAGCTCGGCGAGCACGCCCTCGAGCAGATCGCGCAGGAGCGCCTCCTTGTCGGGGTAGTGGCGGAAGAAGGTGGCGTAGCCGGTGCCCGCGCGCTCGCTAAGGTCGCGGATGGTGACCGCCTCGTAGCCGCGCTCGAGCGTGAGATCGATCAGCGCCCGGGTGAGGCGCAAGCGCGTGCGAGCGACTCGGGCATCGGTCGAGGGTACGGCCTGGCCGTCCGGGGGGTTCATCATGAGCATCATGAGTATAGCGTCGTGGGCGGACCGGCCCACGACGGGCCACCGCGGGTCCACGGCGAGTGGCGGCCCGGGCGCGGCCCGCCTAGGGGCGCCGAGCGGGAGACGGTCTCGTGCGATGCGGGAAGAAATGATACAGCATGTATCATAACGGCGCGCGTTCAAAGGGTGAGGTTCTCGTGCCCGCGCCGCGCGGAGGCCGCCATGCCCGACTCGATCACGACACCCAAGCCCCCCGCCGGCCGGGGGGATGCCGATCGCGACGCACGCGGGCGCGGCCCGCGGGACCTCGTTCCGCCGGGCGTCGGGGCGCCCGTTCCGCCCCGCGCGCATGGGTCCGTTCCGCCCCGCGCCGAAGCGCCCGATGCGCACCACGTGGAGGCGCCCGAGCGACCCCGAAGGGGAACGCCGGATCGGCCCCGCGCCGGGGCGCCCGATCGGCCCCGCTCCGACGGGCTCGTTCCGTCCCGCGCCGAAGCGCCCGATGCGCCCCACGCCCACGGGCCCGACCGATGCCCACACGGCCGCCGGCGCAGCCAGCCGCCCGGCGACCCGTACCGGAAGGACGCCCCGGCCTTCGAGCGGCGTCGCGACGGGAGCGTCGTGCTCCGCTCCGTGGCCCTCGCGCGGGCGGTGCTGCGGGCGGGGGAGGACGTGCGCCAGGCGGGCTTCAACGCGGAGTCGATGCTCGACGCGCCCGACCGGTTGCGCCGCCCCATCCTGTTCCAGGAGGGGCGCGAGCACCGCGAGCAGCGCGCTCGCGTGGCGCCGTTCTTCACACCGGTCGCGGCCGAGGAGCGCTACCGCAGCGGCATCGAGGAGCTCGCCGACGAGCTGGTGGCGGAGTTGCAGGCGCGTGGCTCGGCCGATCTCAGCGTCCTGACCTTCCGTCTGGCGGTGCGCGTCGCGGCGCAGGTGGTCGGGCTCACCGACAGCCTCGATCCTCGGATGGACCGTCGCCTGGAGGCCTTCTTCTCGCTTCCCAGCCGGCCGTTCTCGTGGCGTCCGTCCGCTCTGCTCGCCTACCTTCGCGCCCGCACGCGGATGCTCCGGTTCTACCTGCGCGACGTGCGGCCGGCCATCGACGCGCGCCGCCGCGCGCCGCAAGACGACGTCATCTCGCAGTTGTTGGCGCAGGAGCGCAACGGCGCCGACATCCTCATCGAGGCCGTCACGTTCGGCGCGGCGGGCATGGCGACGACGCGCGAGTTCATCGCGATGGCGGCGTGGCACCTGCTGGACGACCCGCACCTGCGCGCCGTCTACCAGGCCGGCGACGAAACCGAGCGGCGCCAGCTCCTGGCCGAGATCCTGCGGCTCGAGCCGGTGGTGGGTCACCTCTTCCGTCGCGTGCTCGAGCCGCTCGAGCTCGAGGTGGACGGCCGGATCGAACGCCTCGAGCCGGGCACGCGCGTCGACCTCGACCTGCGCGCGGCGAACGTCGACGAGGCCGTGGTCGGCGACGCGCCGATGTGCCCGGTCGCCGGGCGCGAGCTGCGCGCGCGCGGCGTGCAGCCGTACGTGCTGTCCTTCGGCGACGGGCACCACAGGTGCCCCGGGTCCTACCTCGCGCTCGAAGAGGCGGACGCGTTCCTGCAGCGGCTGTTCCGCTTGCCCGGGTTGCGCTTGGAGCGGGCGCCGACGCTGGCGTTCAGCGAGCTGGTGCAGGGGTACGAGCTGCGGGGGATGTGGGTGGCGTGCACGCCCGGCCCGTGACCGTTCCCGCCCGGTGCCCCCCTGGGGCCGCTGGCCGGGCGTGCGCCCCGGCGCTCAGGCGGCGTGCCGGTGGACCTCGACGAAGACCCCGTCGGGTTCCGACACCACACGCTCCGTGAGCGTCTCGTAGCGGCCGAAGTCGACCAGCGCGTTGGCGAAGCTCTGCGCCACCCGCAGGTCACGGAACGGACCGACTCGGCAATCGGCCTCGCCCGCCCATCGATCGGGCCGCAGGCGGCGGTTGGCGGCAGGAAGGTCGCCGTGAGGCATGAGAAATCTTCTCCTTCCGATGCGCCCGTGGTGCAACGCTCCCTTTCATCTTCGGCCCGCAACGTAAGGCGGCCGTGAGGTGGGGGTGAGGTTCGGTCCGGCTTGATATGTGAGCAGATGTTCAACTATCGTAGGTGTGCATCGCGGCGCAGGACGGGTGCGCATCCGGGCGCCCGCCCGCCTGTCACCCTCCGCCTGCCTCCGCCCGCCTGTCCCCCTCCGCCTGCCTCCGCCCGCCTGTCCCCCTCCGCCTGCCACCGCCCGCCCGCCAGCATCCGTCTCGCCGCATCCGCCTGCCATCGAAGGGCCCCCGCATGAACGACCGCAACCATCGAACAGGCAAACGAGCGGGCATGCAAGGGGAGCGCCCGGCGGACGGGCAGGGGCGGCCCGGGCAGGCGCGGCCCGGACAGGCGCCGGCAGAGCAAGCGCAGGGCGGGCGGGTGCCGGCCGGGAAGGCGCGGGGCGGGCAGGTGCCGGACCCGCAGGTACCGGAGGGCCGGGGAGCGGCCGAGCAGGTGCGCGCGAACGTCGGGGAGGCGGGCGGCGGGCACGCGCGCGACCCTCACGAGGGCGGCGAGCACGCGCGCGACCCTCACGAGGGCGACGGGCACGCGCGCGACCGGCACGAGGGCGACGGGCATGCGAGCGACGGGCACGCGAAAGACCCTCACGCGGGCGGCGGGGACGCGGGCGACGGGCATGGGGGGCACGGGCACGCCGGACACGCTCACGCGCCGGCCGATTTCGGGCGCGCCTTCATCGTCGGCATCGTGCTCAACGCGGGCTACGTCGTGGTGGAAGGCATCTACGGGCTCAGTGCGGGGTCGCTGGGCCTGCTGGCCGACGCCGGCCACAACCTCAGCGACGTCCTCAGCCTCGCAGCGGCGTTCCTCGCCCACCGCCTCGCGCGCCGGCCGCCGACCGAGCGTTTCACCTACGGTTTCAAGCGCAGCCCGATCCTGGCGTCCCTGTTCAACGCCATGCTGCTGCTGCTGGCGATGGGCGCGATCGCGTACGAGGCGGTTCACCGCCTGGTCTCACCGGCCGCGGTCTCCGGCACCACGATCATCTGGGTGGCGGCCGTGGGCGTGGCGGTCAACACCGGCACCGCGCTGATGTTCATGCGCGGCAGCCGCGGAGACCTGAACCTTCGCGGCGCCTTCCTGCACATGGCGGCGGACGCCGGCGTGACGGTCGGCGTGCTGCTCGCGGGGGTCGGGGTGAGCCTCACGATGTGGCGCTGGCTCGACCCGGCCGTGAGCCTGCTGGTGGTCGCGGTCGTGCTGTGGAGCACCTGGGGGCTGCTGGACAGCGCGGTCAGGATGTCGCTGGATGCCGCGCCCAGCGACATCGACCCCGAGGAGGTGCGCGCCTTCCTCGCCCGCCGCGAGGGCGTCGACGAGGTGCACGATCTGCACATCTGGCCCCTCTCGACCACCGAGACGGCCCTCACCGCGCACCTCGTGATGCCGGAACCGCCGGCACCCAACGACGGCTTCCTCAGCCGCACGTGCGGCGAGCTGGCCGAGCGCTTCGGGATCCGTCACTCCACCCTCCAGCTCGAGCGCGGCGATCCCGCCAGCCCGTGCGGACTGGCGGAGTCGCACGTGGTGTAGCGAAGGGCGCGAGCGCCGGCGCTCATGGTGCGGGCGTGCGCCGTGTCCCGCGCTGCGCCCTCGCGTTCAGCTTCGCCCCTCCCGCAGCTTCGCGGCGAGGAGGTCCAGGAACGCTCGGGCCACCGGCTCGAGCCACCGGACCTCGAGGGCGCGCTTGCGTTCGTCGCGGTAGGCGAACTGGCGCGACCAGGCGAGCGCCAGCGCCGCGGCGTCGTCCGCCTCGATAGCCTCGGCTCCCCTCCCGCGGAACAGCTGCAGGTCGAACAGGGACGTCGCCCAGGCGCGGTGGGTGGCCCGGAACTCCTCGAACGCCCGCTCGACGGCGCGCGCCGTGCGGTGACGACGCCGCAGGGCGGCGAACCACCGGGCCGGGCCCCGCGGAGAGCGGGCGGGCACGGCTTCCGGGTGCGACGCGCCCCGGTCGGCAGCGGCCGACGGCGAGGCGCCGGAGTGCGGCGCGCCCGCGCGTGAGGTGCCGGGACGGGGGCGCCTCCCGCGGACCCCGGCCGCGCGCCCCGCGAGGTGGGCGGCGAGCGCCTCATGGCGCGGTGCGTGGTGGTAGGGGGCGCGCGTCGGGACGTGCGTGGGCGCTGAGCTGTGCGCGCCCGACTCGTCCTTGCCGTCGGGCCGATGGTCGTGGTTCATGCCGTCCTCCTCGAACCCCGTCCTGGGGTCGTATGAGGAGGATAGGCTCGGGCTCCTGCCACCGCCCTGTCAGGATTGCGGCGCTCCCGAGGCGCGGCGTTCGACCTGCAGGCATGCGCGTGCGCCGCGCGTCTCTCATGCAGTTTCCATGCAGGTCGCGGGAGTGCTCGTGTAGCCTGTCGCCATGGTCGATCCGACCGCAAGGGTGCTGACCGTTCTCGAGATCCTCCAGGCGCGCGGCCGCGTGACCGGCCCGGAGCTGGCGCGACGTCTCGAGGTCAGCACGCGCACGGTGCAGCGTTACGTCGCACGCCTGCAGGACCTCGGCATCCCCGTGGAGTCGAAGCGCGGCGTGGGCGGCATGTACATGCTGCGCGCGGGCTACCGCATGCCCCCGCTGGTCTTCACCGACGACGAGGCCCTGGCGTTGGCGCTCGGCCTGCGGGCGCTGCGGTACCTGGGGCTGGGCGCCTTCGCGCCGGCCGAGCAGGGGGCGCAGGCCAAGCTCGAGCGCGTCCTGCCCGAGCCGGTGCGCGAGCGTGTGGGGGAGGTGCTGTCGACCCTCGAGCTCGAGCCGTCCCCGTGGGCGGTATCCGCCGACATGCAGAAGGTGGTGGACCTCGCCGCGTGCGTGCGCGAGCGCCGGCCCGCGCGGCTGCGCTACCGCTCGTACGATGGCAGCGAGACCGAGCGCGAGGTCGAGCCCTACGGCGTGCTGCACTACGCCGGGCGCTGGTATCTGGTGGGGCACTGCCGGCTGCGCAAGGCCCCGCGCTCGTTCCGCCTCGACCGGGTCGTGCGCGTCGACGCGGTCGAGGGCTCGTTCGAGGTCCCCACCGAGATGGACCCCCGCGCGTACCTCTACGCCTCGCTGCCGTTCGCGCCCGCACCGCATGTGGCGGAGGTGCGGCTGGCGCTGCCCGTCGAGCGGGTCCGCTCGATCATCCCGCCTGCCCGCGCCGTTCTGGAGCAGGACGGCGACGGCACGCTGCTGCGCTGTGGCGTCGACGATCTGGAGACGTTCGCCACGCTGCTGCTCAGCATGGCGTGCCCGCTGGAGGTGCGCGAGCCGGACGACCTGCGCGCGGCGTTCGGACGCGTCGCGCGGCGCGCAGCCGAGGTGGCAGGGAACGTGGCAGGGGAGATGGACGGAGAGGAGAGCGGGTCGACGGGCGCCCAGACGGCCGGCTGAGCGGTCGCCGACCGGCCGCGCGGACCGCCGGCGCCGCCCTGACCCTCGGCCGCGCTCGACCCTCGGCCCCCCTGACACCCGCCCGCCCTGACCCTCGGCCGCCCTGACCGTCGTCCGTTGTGGCCGCCTGCCGCTGGAGCCGCCGGCCGCCCTGACGCTTGGCCGCCCTGACGCTTGGCCGCCCTGAGCCTCGGCCCTGCCGGCCCCCAACCGCCCGGGAAGCGGGCCGGTCTCTCGCCCGCCCGGCCGAGGCGGGACAATCGAACCTCCGGGTCCAACACCCCCGGCTCGTATCCTGAGCGCGCCAAGGGGGCACGGTGCACATCCCGGACGGCTTCATCGATATCCCCACCTCGCTCGGCGCGGGCGCCCTCGCGGCCGCCGGGATCGGGCTCGCGCTGCGCCGCAGCGAGGCCGTGCTGGCGCAGCGCGCCGTGCCTCTCGCGGGACTCCTCTCCGCCTTCGTGTTCGCCGCCCAGATGCTCAACGTGCCGGTCGCGGTCGGCACCAGCGTCCACCTGTTGGGCGCGGGCCTGGCCGCCGCCCTGCTCGGCCCGTGGCTGGCGAGCGTCAGCCTCGGCGTCGTCATCCTCGTCCAGGCCCTGCTGTTCGCCGATGGCGGCGTGATCGCCCTCGGCCTCAACCTGGTCAACATGGCGCTGGTCGCGCCGTGGCTCGCGTGGGCCGCGCTTCGGCTCGCGCGCGCGGCGCTGCCGCGCCGGCCGGGATCGCTCACCGCGGCCGCGTTCCTGGGCGGCGCGATCGGCGTCCTCGGTGCCGCGGTGGCGTTCGGCGTCGAGTACGCCGTCGGGGGGGTCGGCGGTGCACCGCCACGCCTGGTCGCCGGCGCGATGATCGGAACGCACCTCGTGCTCGGGCTCGGGGAGGGCGTCGTGACCGCCGCCATCGTGCGCACGGTCCTGTCGCTCCGCCCGGACCTGGTCGCCGCCGCACGGCCGTCGGGCGGCGCCGGCGCGGCGCCGCTCCCCGCGCGGGGCGGCCGGCCCCGCGGCCGGCCCCGCGGCCGGCTCGCGGGCGGCCTGCTGGTGCTGGCCGCTCTCGCCCTGGCCGCGGTCGCGGGGCCGTTCGCCAGCGCGCTGCCCGACGGGCTCGAGAGGGTGGCGCTCGATCTCGGCTTCGCGGCGGCGCAGCGCGGCGCCGTGCTTCCGGCCGCGTTCGCCGGCTACCGTCTTCCCGGGGCCGCCTCGCATGCCGCGCTCGGTCCGATCGGGCTGTCCATCACCGGCATCGTGGGCGTGCTGAGCGTGCTGGCCGCGGTCGCGGGCGTGCGCGCTGTGGCGCGGTCGCGCGCGGCGGCGGCCCGCGGGCCGCGGTGACGACGCCCCGATCCCCGAGCGGGAGGCCGGAATGCACGCGCCCGGACCCGGTACGCGGGCGTTCGCGCCCGCGATGCCCGCGCCCGCGATGCCCGCGCCCGCGATGCCCGCGCCCGTGGGCGGCGCGCGGGAGCGGGGGGCCGGAAGGCCCGCACGCGGAGCGGGTGCGCGCGCCCGCGAAGCCGGAACCCGCGCGCCCGGAGCGCCGCTCATGCTGGTAGCGGCCCTGCCGCGAGACCGGCGCGACGGTCCCGCCTGGAGCCGGCTGCCCCCGGAGACGAAGCTCGCCGCGCTGGTGGCTACCGCTGCCGCGGTGGTGGCGCTGCCGGCCGCCGCCATCGCAGGCTTCGTGACGGTCGCGCTGGTCCTCGCCGCGCTGGCGGCGTGGGCACGGGTGCCGCTCCGGTGGCTCGCCGGCCGGTTGTGGCTCGAGCTCCCGTTCGCGATCTACGCGGCGCTCCTGCCGTTCGTCGCCGCCGCCCCGGACGCCCGCGTGTTCGGCATGCCGTGGTCGAGTGCCGGCGCGATCGCGGCCGCGGCGCTGCTCGCCAAGGCGACGCTGTCGCTGCTGGCGGCCTCGATCGTCGCGGCCACCACACCGACCGCCGATCTCCTCCGCGGCGCCGAGCGCCTGGGCCTCCCCGCCCTGCTCGTTGCGGTGGCGGGGTTCATGCTGCGCTACGTGGATCTGGTGGCCGACGACCTGCGGCGCGCGCGAGTGGCGATGGTCGCGCGCGGCTTCCGGGGGCGCGGCGCCGGCGCGGCCCGGGTGCTCGGCTCGGCGCTCGGCCACCTGTTCGTCCGCGCCTTCGAGCGCGGGGAGCGCGTTCACCACGCCATGCTGGCGCGCGGTTACGCGGGACGCTTGCCGCCGTCCGGTGGACGCCGCGCCGGCCCGGCGGCGTGGGCAGCGGCCGCGCTGGTGCCCCTCATCGCGTGGAGTTGCGTGGCGCTGGCACGTCTGGCCGGCTGACGCCAGCGGCCCGCGTGGAACAATGGCCGCCATGAGCCCGCCCGCATCCAGCGGCGAGCGCGGCACCTCGGTCGAGCGCGACGTCGTACGCGTCGAGCGCCTGCGTTACGCCTACCCCGACGGGACGGTCGCGCTCGACGGGGCGGACCTGCGGCTGCGGGCAGGCGAGCGACTCGCCCTGCTGGGGCCGAACGGCTCGGGAAAGACCACCCTGGTGCTCCACCTGCTCGGGATCCTGCGCCCGAGCGCCGGGGAGGTGAGGGTGCTGGGCTCGATCCTGGACGACGCGGGGGTCGCGGCGCTCCGGGGACGGCTCGGGGTGCTGTTCCAGGACCCGCGCGATCAGCTCTTCATGGCGCGCGTCGGCGACGACGTCGCCTTCGGTCCCGCCAACCTCGGCGTACGCGGCGCCGAGCTCGTTGAGCGCGTGCGGAGCGCGCTGGAGGCGGTGGGCCTGACGGGGGCGGGCGAGCGAGCGCCCACGCACCTGAGCACGGGCGAGCAGCGGCGCGCTGCACTCGCCGCGGTGCTGGCGATGGAGCCGCAGGTCCTGGTGCTCGACGAGCCCACCGCCAACCTCGACCCGTCCGGGCGTCGCGAGCTCGCGCGCCTGCTGGCGGGTCTGCGCCTGCCCATGCTCGTCGTCACGCACGACCTGCCGTTCGCGCTCGAGCTGTGCCCGCGCTGCGTCGTGATGGACGGGGGCCGGATCGTCGCCGAGGGTCCGACCCGCGAGCTGCTGGCGGACGCAGACAGGATGCGGCGCCACCGGCTCGAGCTCCCCTTCGGATTCCGCCCCGGCGCCGCCTTCGCCGACGAGTGACCGGCCCCGCCGCGCCCGAACGGCGCGGTGCCGGGCCCGCGGCCCCACCCCCGTGCCCGCGGCCCCACTGCCGTGCCGCGCACGAGCCCCGAGCGCTGAACCGCCCCCCAGGTCCCGCCGCTGAACCGCCCCCCAGGCCCCGCCGCTGCACCGCCCGCCCTACTTGATGCTCCCCACCGTGATCCCCTCGATGAAGAAGCGCTGGAAGAACAGGAACAGCAGCATCACCGGGATCACCACCAGGGTGGACGCCGCCATGAGGAGGTTGAAGTCGATGCCGTGCAGCGACTTGAAGAACTGGAGCCCGATGGAGAGCGTGTACAGCGAGTCCTTCTGGAGGTAGATGAGCGGCCCGAGGAAGTCGTTCCAGGCGTTCACGCCCGCCAGCAGCGCCACCACCGCGATGGCCGGTAGCGCCAGCGGCATGATCACGCGCGCCATGATCTGCAGCTCGTTGGCGCCGTCGATGCGGGCGGCGTCGGACAGCTCCATCGGGATCTGCAGCATGAACTGGCGCAGAAGGAAGATGAAGAACGGGTTGCCGAAGAACGCGGGCACGACCAGCGGCAGGAACGTGTTCACCCAGTGCAGCCTGGTGAACAGGGCGAACAGCGGGATCATGGTGATCGGGTTCACCGGGAACTGGATGAAGATGAAGATCGACGCCACCACCGGGTAGAACAGCACCTCGCGCCCGGGCCACTGCACGCGCGAGAAGCCGTAGGCGATGAGGAAGTTCGAGATGACGCTGCCGGCCACGGTGAGCAGGGCGTACACCGTCGAGTTCACGAGGTAGCGGACGAACGGGAAGTTCTGCGTGGCCTGCGCGAAGTTCGTCCACGCCAGCACGTGCGGCCAGAAGTGCGGCGGGAAGGCCGTCAGCTCCTGGTTCGACTTCAGCGCGGTGATGGCCATCCAGTAGATGGGGGAGAGGTACAGCAGCGCCATCGCGATCAGGAACACCCGCGGGACGATCTGGCGCGACACGATCGCGCGCGCGCGATCGGCTCCGCCCTGGCGGCCGCGGGGGATCGGTGCGGCGGCCATCAGGAGACCTCGTAGTGCACCCAGTAGCGCGACGACCAGAACACCAGCAGGGCGAGCACCACGTTGATGAGGAAGAGGGTGCCCGACATCGCCGCGGCGTAGCCCATGCGGCTGTACTCGAAGGCGTTCTTGTAGATGTACAGGGCGTTGAACATGGTCGCGTTGAGGGGGCCGCCGCCCGTCATGATGTAGGCCGGAACGAAGATCTGCAGCCCGAGCCCGAGGCCGATGATGATGTCGTAGAGGATCACCGGCGTGATGAGCGGGAGCGTGATGGCGCGGAAGCGCTGCCAGCCGTTGGCGCCGTCGAGCACGGCTGCCTCGTAGAGCGTCGCCGGCACGGCGCGGATCGCGGCCAGGAACACCAGGGCGTACTGCCCGGCCTGGAGCTGCGCCAGCAGGACCATCGCGAGCTTTGTCCAGCGCGGATCGCCGAGCCAGTTGACGGCGGGCAGATGGACGAGGGTGAGCAGGTAGTTGAACAGACCGTAGCGCGGGTTGAGGAACCAGATGAACACGAGCGAGAGGGCGAACACCGGCGCCACGGCGGGAAGATAGAGGGCCGTGCGGTAGACGGGCACCTCGGGCACCCGCTGGTGCATGGCCGTTGCGAGGAGGATCGCGACCACCACGCCGAGCGGCACGGCCAGCGCGACGTAGTACAGGGTGTTGTAGATCGAGGTCCAGAACAGCGGGTCGTGGAGCATGACGCGGTAGTTCGTCAGGCCGACCCAGATCGGCGTGGTGAACCCCGAGAAGCGCGTGAGACCGAGCCGGAAGTTGTACAGCACGGGGTAGGCGAGGAACACGCAGAAGCCCACCAGCCAGGGGCTGATGAACAGCAGGCCCGTGCGGACGCTGCGCCACTGCGCGCGGTTCAGGCCGGGACGTAGGGAGCGGCGCACGCTCATGCCTGCCGTACCTTTCGGGGGGCGGGACGCGGCACCCGGTCGGGAGGCGCCCGCAGGCGCCTCCCGACCGGGGAACGTGGACCTACGGTGTGCAGAAGGGAGCCATCTGCGGCTGCACGGCGTCGTGCACGCCCTGCAGCGCGTCCTGCGGCATCTGGCTGTTCAGGAACATGGCCTGCAGCGCGTCGGCCAGCCGGTCCCAGTACAGCGCGCCGACCGGCAGCGGCGGGCGCGAGTGCGAGTCGGGCAGCAGGTTCTTGAAGAACACGAAGTCGCCCGAGTACAGCGAGTCGTCGTTCAGCAGGGCCTTCCACGTCGGGAAGAGCTTCACCGCCTCGACGGCGTAGCGCTGCCCCTTGTCCCCGGCCATGAAGCGCACGAACTTGTACGCCGCGTCCGTGTTCTTCACGCCCTTCGGGACCACGAGCGACCAGCCGCCGGACCAGCTCGTCTTGCTCTTGTCCGGCGTCGGGATGTAGGTCACGCCCCACTGGAAGCCGGGGTCGAGATCGGCCATCGTCGACAGCCACCAGTTGCCCGTCACGAGCATGGCCACGTGCTGGGTGATGAACGGGTTCTGGCTGTCCGGCAGGTCGCCCTTGTCGGGCCACTCCCAGTAGGTGTTGACGAACGCCTGGGCCTTCTTCGGGTCGAGGTTCTTGGCCCAGTCGTAGACGAACTGGTAACCGGCCTTCACGCCGTCGTTGGTCGGCGTGACCTCGCACTTCGACGCGTCGTAGAACGAGCCGCCGAACGCGAAGCCCCAGGTGTAGCCCCACCCCTGCGCCAGCCACGGCACGAAGCCGAGCTGCGTGTAGGCGCCGGTGCTGTCGGTCTTGTCGACCTGGCTCGCGATCTGCTGGAGCTGGTCGGTGCTGATGGGACCGTTGGACGGGTCGAGCTGCGCGGGATCGACGCCCGCGGCCTGCAGCATGTCCTTGTTGTAGAACAGCGCGCGCGCGTCGGTGTCGAAGGGCAGCCCGTACACGCCGTCCTGGAACTGCACTTCCTTCCAGGCGAAGTCGAGGTAGTCCTGGCTGAGGTCGACGCCTTCCTTCTGGATCATCGGGCTCAGGTCCGTGAGCAGGCCGCTGGCGGCGCGCTGGGCGACGGTGAACCGGTCGAGGTAGTACACGTCGGGGCCGGTGCCGCTCTGGACCGCGGTCATGAGCTTCGTCGCCTCGGTCTCGCTGCCGGGCACCACCTGCATCTTCACCTGGATGTCCGAGTTCTGCGAGTTGAAGTCGTCCACCGCCTTCTGGATGGCGTCGCGCTCGAGCTGGTTCATCAGGGACGGCACCCAGAAGGTGAGTTGCGTCTGCGCCGACACGAAGCCGGCGAGCAGGAACGCGAACGCCACGAGGACAGTGCGTCGCAACATCGATGAGCCCCTTTCCGCCCGCGTGCGGGCGTTTGTGCCACGTGCGTGGTAGGTCGACCAGGGTTCGTGCCGCTCCCGCGCGGGAACGGCCGTCGCCTCCTTCCCCGACGTGGCGGCGCGCCGCCCGGCCCGTGCGCCCGTGCCCGGGCCGGCGGAGCGGTCGCCGTCGCGCAACGCTCCCCCACGCCGCGGCCCGGAACGCGCGCGCTACATGGCGAGGCGGGCGGCCGGTGGGGGCGCACCTCCCGCCCGGCCGCACCCATGGGGCGCGTCCGGCGCGTGGGTCTCACGGCGCGAGGAACGAGACGGAGCCGGCTCTGCGAGCGAAGGAACGCGCGCGCGAAGCGGCGTCGGTCCCCGGCGGGGAGATGTGATGGGGCTCATTCTAGACCCGTGTTCGTGAGATTCCCCTGCGTCCACGGTGCCCCGCGGCCGCTCGGCGCACCCTGGCACCCTTGGCGGGCCGGCCCCGCGCCCCGAGCGCTCCTCGGCCGCGGCGGCCCCGCGCCCCTACCGCTTCGCCCCCCGGCGGCCTCGCGCCCCTACCGCTCCGTGGCCGCGGCGGCCCCGCGCCCGGCGAGCTCGAGGAACACCCGGTCGAGGCTGCCTCCGCCGGCGACGTCGCGGCGCAGCTCTGCCGGGGTCCCGCTCGCCACCAGCGCGCCCCGGAGCATCATCGCCAGGCGGTCGCAGTACTCGGCCTCGTCCATGTAGTGGGTGGTGACGAGCACCGTCGTGCCCGCGTCGGTCAGGTCGTAGATGAGGTCCCAGAACTTGCGGCGAGAGACGGCGTCGACGCCCGAGGTGGGCTCGTCGAGCAGCAGCAGCGGCGGCCGGTGGAGGATGGCGCAGGCGAACGCCAGGCGCTGCCGCAGGCCGGCCGACAGGGCGCCGGCGAGGATGCCGCGCTGCCCGGCCAGCCCGGCCCACGCCACCAGCTCGTCGCGCCGCGCACGCAGCGCCGCCCCGCGCAGCCCGTACACCTGTCCGTAGAACGTCAGGTTCTCCCCGACGGTGAGGTCGTCGTAGAGGCTGAAGCGTTGCGACATGTAGCCCGCGAGGCGGCGAACGCCCTCCGGGTCGCGGCTCAGGTCGTGGCCCAGGACGGTGCCGCCGCCGGAGGAGGGCCTCAGCAGGCCGAGGAGCAGCCGGATGAGGGTGGTCTTGCCCGCGCCGTTGGGGCCGAGCAACCCCGTCACGGTGCCGCGCTCGACGCCGATCGACACGTCGCTCACGGCCGTGAAGTCGCCGAAGCGGCGGGTCAGGCCGTGCGTCTCGATCACGCGCCCCTGTGCCGCGACGCGGTCGGCGGCGCCCGGCGTCATGCGCCCGCTCCGGCCGCGGGCGGCGCCATCACCTCGGCGGCGTAGCCCGAGAGCCACAGGTAGGCGTCTTCCAGCACGGGCGCGACCTCGGTGAGCTCGAGCCCGGGGGGCGCCCTCAGCTCCGCGTCGCGCTCGAGGGCGACGCGCACCCCGGTGCCGAGCGGCTGGGTCCACACCACGCCCGGCAGCGTCTCCGCGGCGTGGAGCAGCGCCGCGCGCCGCCCGGCGCCCTCCTTGCGCGCCAGCAGAGCCATGCGGTACGGCAACCGGGCCGTGATGGCGGGCGCGGCGCCCAGCGCGAGCAGCCTGCCGCGGTGGAGCAGGCCCACGCGGTCGCAGGCGCCGGCCTCGTCGAGGTACGGGGTCGTCACCAGCACCGCGCGCCCCTCCCGCGCCTGCTCGCGCAGGAGGTCCCAGAACTCCGCGCGGGCGACCGGATCGACGGCCGTGGTGGGCTCGTCGAGGATGAGCATCGGGGGGCGGTGCACCAGGGCGCACGCGAGCGCCAGCTTCTGGCGCATGCCGCCCGACAGGGCCCCGGCCAGGCGCCGCCCGAACGGGAGCAGGCCGACCCACGCCAGCAGGCGCTCGCCGTCGCGCCGCACGTCGGCATCGCGCATGCCGTGCAGGCGCGCGAAGAAGCGCAGGTTCTCCCACACGGTCAGGTCGGGGTAGAGGCTGAAGCGGCCGGAGAGGTAGCCGACGCGTCCGCGCGATTCGGGCTCGACGCGGCCCGAGGTGGGCTCGAGCACCCCCGCGGCGAGCCGCGCGAGCGTGGTCTTGCCCGCGCCGTCCGGCCCGACCAGCCCCACCAGCTCGCCCGCCGCCACGGTGAGCTCCACGTCCGCCACCGCCTCGGTCGTCCCGAAGCGGCGCCCCACGTGGCCCAAGTGCAGGGCGACCGTCGCGGCGCTCATGCGAGCCGCTTCCGGAAGCGCACGGACGCCAGCGTCACGACGGCCACCGCGTAGACGGCCAGCACCGTGGCCGGCAGCCACAGCAGGTCGAGCCCCTGCCCCTTGATGAACATCCCGCGGGCGATCGGGACGTAGTGGGTGAACGGGAGCGCGTACGCGACCACCTGGATCCAGCGCGGCAGCGACGTGAGCGGGAAGATCATCCCCGACACCAGCACCTGCGGCATGATCACCATGATCGCCATCTGCATGGCCTGCTGCTGGTTCTGCGCCAGGGTCGACACCAGCAGGCCGAGCCCGAGCGTGGTGAACACGAGCAGCAGGCTCAGCGCCAGGAACAGCGCCAGGTTGCCGGCGAACGTCAGGTGGAACAGGACGATGCCGGCCACGTAGACGAGCACGAAGTCGAGCATGCCGACGAAGAAGTAGGGGATGATCTTCCCGAGCATCAGCTCCGCCGGGCGGAGCGGCGTCACCACCAGCTGCTCCATGGTGCCGTGCTCGCGCTCGCGCACCACGCCGAGCGCGGTCATCAGGGTGGTCATGAACATCACCACCATGCCCAGCAGTCCCGGGATCATGACCGGTGCCGACTTGAGGTCGGGGTTGTAGAGGATGGTGACGTCGGGGGTGGTGCTCGGCGGGGCGAGCGACAGGTCGACGGCCGGCGGGGGGGCGGCGGCCGCCTTCGCCATCAACGCGACGAGCTGGGGCTTGAGGCTCAGCGGCGCGTCGGCCACCACGGAGGCCGCGCGCTGTTGCGCGAAGGTGCGGAGCTGCGCCTGCAGCTCCTGCCGGAAGTGGGCGGCGACCTCGGTGCGGACCTCGGCCTGGACGGGCCCCATCACGTCCTGCACGAGTCGGGCTGCGGCCTGCGCGCCGAAGAGGTTGCTGCCGTCTAGGAGGATGCGCATGGCCGCCGGCCCCGGGGTCGCGGCGCCGTCGCTCTCCGTGGAGGCCGCTGCGGTGAAGTCGCCGAAGCCCGGCGGGAGGAGCACGGCCATCGTGATCCTGTCGCGGCGGATGGCGTCGCGCACGCCGGCCTCGGAGGTGTCGGCGAGCCGCACCACGTCGAAGCGGTCGTAGTCCTCGAAGGCCCGTGCGACGGTGGCGCCGAGGCTCGTCGCGCTGCTGTCGACGACCGCGATGTGGATGTCGTCGATGTCGAAGGTGAAGGCGTAGCCGAACAGCACGAGCCATACGACGGGGATGAGCACCATCATCGCCAGCGTGCGCTTGTCGCGCCGGATCTGCAGGAACTCCTTGCGTGCGAGCGCGAGGATGCGTCGGACCATGGCCTACTCCTCAGGGGGCCGGGCGATCAGGCCCGGGAGCGTCGTGCGCGTCAGGTGTGCGACCAGGGCGTCGTCGGTGACGTCCTGCAGGAGGGGGAGCCGGAGCAGGTCGCGCAGGATGACGGTCGCCACGACCGGTCCCTGCAGCGTCATGAACAGCAGACGCGGGTCCATGGTGCGGATCCGGCCCGCCGCCATCTGCTCGCGCAGGTACGGCAGGAGGTCGACGACCATCGAGAAGATCTGCTCGCTCCAGATGCGCCGTACGGCGGGGTCGCGCGGCCCCTCGGCCAGCACGATGCGCAGCACGCTTTGGGTGCGCTCCTCCGAGAAGAACGCGGCGGCCTCGCGGATCACCTCGGACAGGGTTCGCTCGGGGTCGTCGGCGACGTGGGAGATGCGCTCGAAGATCGGGCGGATCTGCAGGCGCCTCTCGCCGAGCGCCGCCTGGAACAGCTCCTCCTTGCTCTCGAAGTAGTAGTACAGGGCCGCCGGCGTGACCCCGGCCGCCCGCGCGATGTCCGCGTTGGTGGTGGCGTGGTACCCCTTGGCCGAGAAGATGCCGAGGGCGGCGTCGAGGATCTCCTGGCGCCGATCGGGAGGGGGGTTGGCGGGGCGGGGTGCCATGGGCCTCCTTACTTACTTACTGACTAGTTAGTAAATACACCCTCGAGGCGCCGCCGTCAAGGGTCCGGCGCCAGCCGCGCAACGCACGGTAGACTTCGGGGCCATGCCCCCCACCACGGACCCCACCGATCCCTCCGCCGCGGGTCCCGCCGTGCCCCGCGTCGCGCTCGCCCCGGACCTGACGGTGTCGCGCGTGCTGACCGGCCTGTGGCAGGTCGCCGACATGGAGCGCACGGGGCGCGAGCTCGACCCGGAGCGTTCCGCGGCGGCGATGGAGCGGTACGTGGCCGCGGGTCTCACGACCTTCGACATGGCCGACCACTACGGCTCGGCCGAGCTGATCGCCGGCCACTACAGGGCGACGCGCGGCGCCGCGGCGCCCGCCGAGACGCTCACGAAGTGGGTGCCCAAGCCGGGGCCGGTGACGCGCGCCGAGGCGAGGGCGGCCGTCGAGCGGGCGCTGGCGCGGCTGCGCACCGAACGGCTCGAGCTCCTCCAGTTCCACACCTGGACCTACGACGACCCGGTCTGGCTCGACACGCTCGGCTACCTCGACGACCTGCGCCGCGAGGGGCTCGTCGGCCACCTCGGCTTGACCAACGTCGACACCGCCCACCTTCGCATGGCGGTGCACAGCGGCATCGGGATCGTCACCAACCAGGTGAGCTTCTCGCTGCTCGACCGCCGTGCCGCGCACGGCATGACCGGCTGGTGCGCGCGCAACGGCGTGCACGTGCTGGCGTACGGGACGCTCAGCGGGGGCCTGCTCGGCGAGCGCTGGCTCGGCGCGAGCGAGCCCGCCTGGGACGACGGCACGCCATGGTCGCTCAACAAGTACCGCCGCTTCGTCGAGAACGTCGGCGGGTGGGACGTCTACCAGGGACTGCTGGCCGCGGTGAACGGCGTCGCGCGCCGCCACGGCGTGTCCGTCGCGAACGTCGCCACGCGCTACGTGCTCGACACGCCGGGGGTGGGCGGCGTCATCGTCGGCGCCCGGCTGGGCGAGAGCGAGCACGTCGACGACACCCTCCGCGGGCTCGAGCTGCGGTTCGACGAGCGCGACCGCGGCGAGCTCGACGCCGCGGTGGCCGCCCTCGCGCCGCTTCCCGGAGATTGCGGCGACGAGTACCGCAGGCCCCCGTTCCTGACGGCCTCGGGCGACCTCAGCCACCACCTCGAGACGCTCCCGGCCCCCTTCCCCAGCACCACCCTGGCCAACGGCCGGCGCGTCGTGAGCACGGGCACCGCCTGGGAGGCGGACGCCGGTTACGCCCGCGCGGTGCGTGCGGGCAGCCGCGTCCTCGTGTCGGGCACCACGGCCCGCCACGGGGAGCGCATCGTGGGCGGCGCCGACGCGGCGTCCCAGGCGGAGTTCGTATTCGACAAGATCGAGGGGGCGCTGCGCACGCTCGGCGCCTCGCTCGGCGACGTGCTGCGCACGCGCGTGTTCGTGCCGCACGAGGCGGACGTCGAGGCGGTGGCGCGCGTCCACGGACGGCGCCTGGGCGCCGTGCTGCCCGCCAACACCCTGGTGGGCGCGCGGCTGGCCGATCCGGAGGAGCTCGTCGAGATCGAGGCGGAGGCCTGGCTCGACTGAGGTCCGTCCCGACGGAGGCCCTGCGCGACGGGGGCCTGGCTCGACGGACGCCCGGTCCGACGAAGGTCCGGCCCGACGGAGGCTTGACTCGAGAGAGGGCCGGCCCGACGGAGCCGCGCGGCGGTCAGACGGGCTTCGGGGGCGTCGAGATCGTGAGGATCTCCGCCGGGCCCTCGCCCACGTTGCGGTAGGCGTGACTCAACGCGCTGGGGTAGGTGGCGGCATCCCCCGGCCCGAGGCGCGTCTCGGCATCGCGGTCGACGACGAGCGCGATGGTGCCGCTCAGCACGTACACGAACTCCTCGCCGGCGTGGCCCACGTGGTTGACGTGCTCGCACCCCGGCTCGAGCACGAGCAGGACGGGCTGGATGCGGCGGAACAGGTCGCGCGCCAGCATGCGCGCCGACACCCCGCGCGGCGAAGCCCGGGAGCTTCGGCGCCGCGCCGGAGCGCACCGTCTGGATGAGGGCGTGAGCGTCCGCGTCCGGCAGGAGGTCGCCGGCGCTGAGGTTGAAGGCGGCGGCGATCGCCTGCAGCCGCGGCGCGGCCACGCTCGTCTTGCCCGTCTCGAGCATCGACAGGAACGACGGCGACACGCCGGCGAGCGTCGCGAGCTGCGCCAGCGTGTAGCCGCGGGCGTGGCGTAGCGCTCGGATGCGTTCCCCCAGTTGCGGCTGGCCCATCACGCTCCCCCTGCGAGGCGCCGCCGCGCGATCGCGGCGACGCGCGGCCGGCCTCGCGACGCCCCGCGGCCGGCTCATCGGTTCGACATCGGGTTCACGGCGTCGCGCAGCCCGTCGCCGAGGAAGTTGACGCTCAACACCGTCAGGAAGATGGCCGCGCCGGGCGGCAGCCACAGCCACGGCTGCGACTGCAGCACCGTCAGGCTGCGGGCGTCGGCCAGCATGTTGCCCCACGAGGCCACCGGCGGCTGGACCCCGAGCCCCAGGAACGACAGCGCGGACTCCGTCAGGATCGCCTCGGCGACCCCGAGCGTCGCCTGCACCACGATGGGCCCCACGGCGTTGGGCACGAGGTGCCGCGACATCACGCGCAGGTCGTCGGCGCCGAGGGCGTTGGCGGCCTCCACGAAGGTGGTGGAGCGCAGCCGAAGGACCTCGGCGCGCATGAGCCGGAACGACGGCATCCAGCTCAGCAGGCCGATGATGGCGATGACGTTGAAGATGCTCGGCGGCACGAAGCTGGAGATGGTCAGGATGAGGAACAGCGCCGGGAAGGTGCTGACCGCGTCCGCGAAGCGCGACACCACGTTGTCGGTTGCGCCGCCGAAGTGGCCCGCCACCGCCCCGAGCGCGCTGCCGACCGTGATCGCGACGAGGGCCGACACCAGGCCGATGGTGATGCTGACGCGGCCGCCGTAGATGAGCCTCGACAGCACGTCGCGCCCGACCGCGTCGGTCCCGAGCAGGAAGGCCCGGCTCGGCGGCGCCGTGAAGGCGATCTCGCCGCCGGGACCGGTCGCCAGGTCGTACGGGTCGTAGGGGGCGAGCCACGGGGCCGCCAACGCCACCACCAGCACCAGCGCCACGAACACGCCGCCCGCCACCGCCAGGCGGTGGCGCCGGAACGCCTTCCAGGCGCGCCGGGCGGGCCGCCCGGCGCGCTCCGCGGCCGCGGCGGTCTTGGCCCCACTCGGGGCGGTCACGACCGGCTCCGGCGCGTGCCGGAGGGTCCGCTCGGGAGGGCCCGCCCGCTCATCCGTAGCGCACCCGCGGATCCACCGTGGCGTACAGCACGTCGGCCAGGAGGCTCCCCATGAGCACCAGGACGGCGCCGATCAGGTTGATGGCGAGGGCGACCGGGTAGTCGCGCGCGAACACCGACTCCACCAGCAGGCGCCCCATGCCCGGCCATGCGAACACCACCTCGATGACGACGGAGCCCGCCAGCAGGCGCGGTAGCGCCACGCCGACGAGCGTGATGACGGGCAGCAGGCTGTTGCGCAGCGCGTGCTTGTTGAGCACCACGCGCCACGCCAGCCCCTTGCTCTTGGCGGTGCGCACGTAGTCCTGCTGCAGGGACTCGATGACCGCGCCGCGCACGTGCCGCACGAGCTCGGCGGTGCCCGTCAGCACCAGCACCGAGACCGGCAACACCATATGGCGCAGGCGGTCGAGAACGAGCGGCCAGCCGTGGAAGTCGGCGCTGTAGGTGGCCATGCCCGAGGTCGGCAGCCAACCGAGCTGGAGCGCGAAGAGGTAGATGAGGACCATGGCCGAGAAGAAGCTTGGGATGCTGATGCCCGCGAACGCCGCCCCGGTCACGCCGTAGTCGAGCAGCGAGTAGGGCCGCGCGGCGCTCAGCACGCCCAGCCACAACGCCAGCCCGAGGATGATGACGAACGCCGTGCCCATCAGGCTGAAGGTGGGGCCGATGCGGCTGGCGATGAAGGCGCCCACCGGCCGGCCGGTTCGGATGGAGTAGCCCAGGTTGCCGCGCACGACCTCCCCCAACCAGTGCGCGTACTGCACCGGGATGGGCCGGTCGAGGCCGAGGCGGGCCTCGGCGGCGCGCAGGTCCGCGACCGAGACGTTCGGGTTGATGAACGTCTGGAGGGCATTGCCGGGCGCGGACAGCGTGATCGCGAAGCCCACGAAGGACACGAGCGCCAGGATCAGGGCGCTCTGGGCGAGGCGCCTCAGGACGTAGGGCAGCATCGGCTGGGCGGGACGAGGCGGTCGCCGCGACCGTCACGTCGCGGCGACCGCCGGCGGCCATCCGCTACTGCACGTACCAGCGTGCGACGTTCGGGTTGACGCCGCGGATGTCCGGCCCGAAGCCGTGCAGGCGCGCGGCGACGCCGTAGAGGTCCTGGGCCTGGTAGAGCGGGATCCAGGCCAGCGACTGCCGCATGATCTTGCCGACCTGCTGGTAGACCTTGGCGCGCGCGTCCTGGTCGAGGGTGGAGCGCCCCTCGAGCATGAGGTCCTCCGTCTGCTGGTCGGTGTAACCGATGAAGTTGTAGCCGTTCGGCGGCTGGTCGGCCGCGGTGAGGTAGCTGAGGTACTCGTTGGGGTCGCGCTCGATGCCGAAGCCGAGCAGGAAGAGGTCGAAGTCGCTCTCGTTCACGGCCCGCGGCGTGCCCGCGTCGTCCTTGGGCAGCAGGTGCGTCACGAGGGTGGCGAAGTCCATGGTCTGGATGTCGACCTGGATGCCGATCTGGCGCAGGTTCGCCTGCACGATCGGCGCCGTGCGCTCGCGCACCTGGTTGCCCGTGGGCACGAACAGGCGCAGCCTCAGCGGCTGCCCGTCCTTGGTGCGCACCCCGCCCTGCAACGTCCAGCCGTCGTCCTCGAGGAGCTTTGCGGCCTGCTCGGCGTCGTAGGTGATCGGCTCGACGTCCTTCGGGTACGACCAGTGGTTGGTGGGGAAGATGGTGTCGAGGGTGGTGCCGTAGCCCTGCAGCAGGCCGTCGACCATGGCCTGGCGGTTGACGGCGTGGGCGATCGCCTCGCGCACCGCGTGGTCGGCCAGGATGGGGTTGCGCAGGTTCGTGCCGATGTACTGGAAGCTGAGCGAGTCGACCACGTCGAGGGTGAGGCCCGCCTTGTCCTTCACGCTCTTGGCGCCATCGATGGGCACCGGGGCCGCGTCCAGCTCACCGTTCAGCAGCGCGGCGAGCATGGTGTTCTGGTCGCCGAAGCGCACGATCAGGTTGTCGAGGCAGGGGCGGCCCTCCCAGTACCCGTCGAAGGCCGACACCTTGATGTACTCGCCGGGCCGGTACTCGACGAAGCTGAACGGGCCCGATCCGACCGGGTTGCGGTTGGTGGCGTCCTCCTGCCAGTTCGCGACGGGGACCTGGCCGTAGATGTGCTCCGGCAGGATGAACACCCCGCCGATGACCGGCAGGAACGGGGCGAACGGCTCGTTGGTGGTGAACGAGATGGTGGTGTCGTCGATCGCGTCGATGCCCGCCACGCTGTCGGCCTTGCCGTCGTGGTAGTCCTGCGCGCCCTGCAGCGCGCTGACCTCGGCGAAGCGGCCGCCGTCGTAGCTCGGGTCGGCCATCGAGGTGAAGGTGAAGGCCACGTCCTTGGCCGTCAGCGGCTGGCCGTCTTGCCAGGTGAGGCCGCTCCTGAGCTTGAAGGTGATGGTGCGCCCGTCGTCGGAGACGGTCCAGCTCTCGGCCATGTCCGGCTCGAAGGCGAGCGTGGACGTCGGTCGGATGAGCCGCGCGAAGACGAGCTCCTCGATGTTGGTGTCGTAGGTCGTCGGGAAGATCAGCGGGTTGAGGTTGCCCGGCTCGCTCCACTGCGCGATGGTGGCCGTGCCCCCGGTCGCGGGGCAGCTTCCCTGGGCCATCGCGGCGCCCAGCAGGGGACCGGCGAGGAGGAGGGCGACGAGCGTGGCGAGGGTGGTGCGGATGCGCATGGGGGCCTCCTGAGGCGGTGGTGCGGTGCGTGCGCTGGTGCGGTCGTGCGGTGGTGCGGTCGTGCGGTGGTGCGGTCGTGCGCTGGTGCGGTCGTGCGCTGGTGCGGTCGTGCGCTGGCAGGGTCGGTGCGTCGTGGCGGGGTGAGGTGGGTCCGTCGTTCGCGGTGCGGTCGCACCGGCGATGGCGCGCTGCGGCGCTCGGTCGGGGCCGGCGGTCGGGGCCGGCGGTCGGGGCCGGCTGTCGCCGGCGCGAGCGTCGCCGGCGGGCGTGGGTCTCAGCCTAGCGTCCCGCGAGCCACAGCGTGAGCTGACGCTCGCTCAACCACTCGGCGCCGTCGTCGGTCACGAGGACGTTCTCCTCGACCAGCATGGAGGGCTGCGGCGACATGAGGATGGTCGGCTCGATCGTGAAGACGTTGCCGGCGACGACCTCACCGTCGGGAGCGTCGCCGTAACGCTCCCAGCGCGGCGCCAGGGTCGTGCCGCCGTCGTGGACGTGGCGGCCGATCTGATGGCCGGTGGCGTGGCTGATCTCGGGGTAGCCGTTGTCGAGGTGGACGCGGCGCGCCGCCTCGTCCACCTGCCAGCCGGCCACGCCGGGGCGGAGCGCGGCGAAGGCGGCCTCGATCGCCTGCCTGGCCGAGGCGAAGGCCGCCGCCTCGGCCGCGGGAGGCTCCTGCTCGCCGTCGCGCGGCAGGTAGATCGTGCGGGCGATGTCCGAGTAGTACCCCTCGTGCTCGAGCCCATGGTCGAGGATGAGCAGGTCGCCCGGCTCGAGCACGTCGTCGCCCGGCGCCCGGTGCGCGAGCCCCACGCGGTTGATGCACACGAGCGGGCCGCCGTAGTCGCCGAGGTGCACCCCGAAGCCGAGCTCGGCGGCGATCTGCTTCATGCGCGCCTGGACGTCGCGCTCGCTCAGGCCGGGCCGGAGCTCGCGGCGCACCCGGGCGTAGAGGTCGGTGCTGCCGCGGATGGCCGCCCGCAGCCGCGCGACCTCCTCGGCGGTCTTCCGGCCGCGAACCTCGCGCAGGTACGGCTCGCTGCTCGCGATCTCCAGCGCCGGCAGGGCGTCTCGCAAGATGCGCGTGGTGCGCAGGTACTGGCCGTGGGTGAGGCCGTCGCACAGGATGTCGCGCTCGCTGTAGTCGAGGAACGCCGCGCTCGGAGCGAGCTCGCGCATCCAGGCGGCGAAGCCGTCGGTGAACGAGCGGTCGTAGCTTCGGATCTCGTCGAAGACGCCGAGACGTTCGACGTGACCGGCGTCGTAGTTCGCGACGTACGCGAGGGCGCCGCGGCCCGGGTGGAGCACGAAGGCGGCCTCGCCGCTCACGGCGGCGTCGAACACGAGCCTGGCGCCGGGGTCGCTCCCCTCGCGCGTGATGAAGATCCATGCGCCCTGCGGGGGCACGAGCGCGAGGGCTTGGCGGGACTTCTCCTGGCCGAGACGGGACAACGTGGCCTCCTGGCGGGCGCGGGACGGCGCTCGGGATGGGCGGATTCTATGGGCCCCCGCCGGCACTGTCAAGATATTGAAGCGATTTCAACACGGCGAGCGAGCCCGCCGGCGGCGCCGTCGCGGCCGAGCGGACCCGTGGCCGGTCGCCCGGCCGGCGGGCCGGTGCTGGGCGGACGGCCGAGGCGAAGGGCCGCCGCCCCGGAGCGGAAGGGTAGCCCGCGACGCCGGGGTTCGCGGCGACGCACCGTACGATCCGTATACCCCCCTGGGGTACGCACCCGGGATGATGTCCAAGGAGGACCACATGGCCGACTACGCGATGACGACCACCGTCCGCGGCTCGTTCGAGAGCGTGAAAGCGAGCGTCGTCTCGGCGCTCGCCGAGCAGGGCTTCGGCATCCTGACGACGATCGACGTGCGCGCGACGCTCGAGGCGAAGCTCGGTGTCGCCATGGAGCGCTACGAGATCCTCGGCGCCTGCAACCCGTCGCTGGCGCACCGCGCACTCGACGCCGAGCGCGACATCGGCCTGCTGCTGCCGTGCAACGTCGTGGTGCGCGAAGGCGCCGAGGGAAGCGTCGAGGTCGGCATGCTCGACCCCGTCGCGATGTTCTCGCTCGTCGACGAGGACCTCGCGGAGGTCATGCAGGACCTCCCCGGCGAGGCGCGCCGGCGCCTGTCCGCGGCCCTGGCGGCGTTGAGCGTACAGGCCGACGGCCAGGAGGCGCGGTAGCGACGAGGACCGCCTGGCGGTCGACGCGAAGCTGGCGGGTTGCGCCGGCGCCGAACTCATGCCCGGCTCGCCGGCGTCGAGGATTCAGGGCAGGGCCTACGCACGAGCCCTTCCGCAGGCTGAGGGAAACGATCCTTACCGTTTCGTGCCGGCCGTGAGGTCCCGGGTGATGGCGGTGACGTCGGCGAGCCAGATATCGAAGCTCCCGGCGCGGTCCGAGGCGAAGGCCACCGTGCTCCCATCGGGGCTCCAGGCGGGGTAGAGGGAGTCGCCCCCGAGCTCCGCCGTGAGGTCGATGCGCCTCTTGGCGTTGGCGTCGATCAGCCATACGCTTGCGTGCAGGTCTTCGTTCCACGACCATTGCGCGAGCCAACTGCCGTCTGCGTTCCAGGTGGGGCTGCGATCGGCGTGGGTGCCGGACGGCACCAGGAGCCGCGGTTCGGTGCCGTGGGGCGTGAGCGTCCATGTCTTGTAGGTGAACACCACGACGCCGGGTGGGACGACGTCGAGGGTGTCCATGGCGAACGCCAAGTGCCTGCCGTCCGGGCTCCAGGCGGGGTGCTGGCTGGCCCCCCCGAGGTCGATGGGGTAGCCGGTGGTGGTGGCGATGCGGCGCGGCTCCGCGTCGTAGTCCGGGCGTCCGGCGGCGTCGGTCGGGAAGACGCGGCGCGTGAGCTCGAAGCGGGTGCCGACCAGGGACTGGTAGAGGAGCTCCGTACCGTCCGGTGACCACAACGGACGGCTCGGCGTCGCATCGGCCGTATGGGTCAGCTCGCGTTCGGAGCCGTCGGCAGGCGTGAGCAGGCGCAGCGTCCAGCCTCCTTCGTCCCGGGCCTGGTAGGCCAACCGGGTTCCGTCCGGACTCCATTGCGGCCATGCGGTCATGGCGTGGTGCGTGAGTCGCTGGCTGGTCCCGTCGATCACGTCGATGCGCCAGAGGTTGCCGCTTCCGTCGGCATCGGCCGCCCAGTACGCCAGGTGTCGTCCGTCGGGGTGCCACACGGCCCAACCGGCCGACACGTGGTGCGTGAGTTGGCGCTGGTCGGTGCCGTCGGCGTCGATCGACCACAGGTTGTAGCGGCCGTCGGCGTCGCGTGCCTCGTACACGAGCTGGCGCCCGTCGGGGCTCCAGGAGGGATACTCCTCGCGCGTGGGGGATCGCGTGAGGCGCGTGAAGCCCTTGGGCGCGGGCGTGTCGATGTCGGGCGGGGGGAGGCGGTCGAAGACGTCGGGAGGCGCGCCGGCGCCGGGCGGCAGCGGGCCGCTGAGGCGGTGGCATTGCGCACAGCCGGTGTCGAACACTCCGGCGTTCACGGGATGCTGACGCACGGGAAGACCGGCGATGCGTGCGAGGTCCTCCAAGGTGACGAGGTTCGGTGCGGAGGATGCACCCGGCTGGAAGTAGTGGTCGGGCTGTGGGAGCGTGGAGCCGAGGATGATCCGCATGCGCTCCGTGCGTGCGGGGGCCGCATCCTGAGCGCTCCCCAACGGCGCGAATGCGACGATCGCCAGCGTCGCGAGGCCGCAGAGCGCGGGACGGGCACGCCCGCTACAGGCCCATCGCCCCCTACGCCTGCGCAGCGCGCGCCAGCTTGGTCCGTGCGTGCCTGTTCTCATCTGGCCTCCACCGCCGTACGGCCGGTGCACCGGTCGCCCCGGGGGGTCGTCCCGAGAGACGCGGCCGAGGCGGCGTCCTGCCCGGAATCTAGCCCTGATGGGACCGTGTGCGCCTGGGACAATTGTCTGGATCGTGCTGGGGCTCGCCCTCCGAATGGGTCCGTCGCGCGGCGTCCGAACGTGTCCGTCGCGATCGACACCTGACGGGCGCGGAGGGTGGCGCGTGCTAGACATGGCCGATGAGCGCACCACTGGGCGACTCGAAGGCCATCGGATCGAGCGCCGCACGCGGGGGTGCGGGCCGGCGGCGCGGCGGCGCGGCCGCCTCGAGCACGCTCGCGCTTCGCGCTTACCTCTGTGCTCGCGCTCGCCACCTGCCTGTCGGTCGTTGCGGCGCCCGCTCGAGCGCAGGGCGCCCCGTCGGCCGCGCCCGACGCCGCGCGCGCGGTGGAGCTGCTGCGGCAGGCGGTGGGCGACCTCTCCGGCGTGGACCAGGCGCTCGTGCTCCCGGTGGCCTCCGGCGATGCGGCCGGTGGTGCATCAGGTGGTGCATCCGGTGGTGCGCCCAGCGCTGGGACCGACGGCTCGGCCGGCCCGTCGTACCGCGTGATCGTCGCATCGTCCTCGGGAACCGTCCGCTACACGGTCGGGCCCGGTGGCGCCGTGCGGGAGGGTGGACCCGCGCCCGAGGGTGCCGCCGGCGGCGCGGCCGGCGGGGACGTCGGGGCGACGTGCGCCGTGACGGCGCCCGGCCTGCCAACCCTGTCCCCGACCCTGCCCCCGACCCTGCCCCCGACCCTGCCCCCGACCCTGCCCCCGACCCTGCCCCCGACCCTGGCCGGAGCGTCGCCGCACTCGGCCACGGCGGGCGAGGACTTCGCGAGCCTCGTCCTCGACGCGGGCGCGCCGGTGCTCGAGGCGCCCGCGCCGCACGCGCGCCCCACGCGCGACCTCGTGGTGATCGGGGCGGCTTCCGGCAGGTGGCTGTTCGAGGGGGAGCTGCCGGCGAGCCTCCTGACGGAGGAGGGGGAGCGCCTGGCCGCCGCGCCCGCCGTCGCGCAGGGGAGCTGGATGACCGAGGCGTACGTGCCGCTGCGCGCCGACCTGCACCTCGACGGCGAGCCGCCCGCCACCGCCATGCTGGTGCTCGAGCGCGCCAACGCGTCGGACATGGCGCGCAACGCCGGCTTCCTGATCGTCGCGCTGGGCGGTTGCCCGACCGCGCCCTAGCCCCGCGGCCCCGTGCCGGAGCGCGGGACCGTACGATGGCGCCACGATGACGGACGAGCGAACACCCGATTCGAACGGCGGGTCCGCCGCGGCGGACCCGCACGACGCGATGGCCGACGGCGCCGCCGGTACAGCCCCCGGCGCCGTTCCTGGGCCGGCGCACGAGTCGCGTCTCCTCGGCAGCTGGCATGCCAACGCAGGCGCCTGGACGCGCGTGGTGCGCGCCGGCACGATCGCCAGCCGGCGGCTCGCGACCGACGCGGCCGTGCTGCGGGCGCTCGAGAGGACGGGCGCCGCCCGGGCCCTCGACCTCGGCTGCGGCGAGGGATGGTTGAGCCACGCGCTGGAGCTCGTCGGCGTGCGCGCGGTCGGCGTCGACGTCAGCGAGGGGCTGATCGCCGCCGCCCGGAGTGGCCCGGGGACCTTCGCCGTGGCGACCTACGACGATCTGCGGGCCGACCCGCGCCGCGTCGCGGGGCCCTTCGACGCGGTGGTCGCGAACTTCTCCCTGCTCGGCGAGGATCTGGCGACGCCGCTGGCGGTTGCGCGCGAGCGTCTCTCGGCCCGCGGCGCGCTCGTGATCCAGACGCTCCACCCGCTGACGCTCGCGGCCGACGCCCGGGGCTACGCGGACGGCTGGCGCGAGGAGACGTTCGAGGGGTTCGGCGCCGGCGCCGCCTTCGCGAGCTCCATGCCCTGGTTCGGCCGTACCCTCGAGAGCTGGATGGCTCACCTGGCCGACGCCGGGTTCGCGGTCGTGCGCCTCGAGGAGCCGCGCGTGCCGAGCGCGTTGCGCGAGCCCGGAGCCGCGCCGGACGACGAGCGGCCCGAGGCGGAGGCTAGGGAAGCGCCTCCCGCGTCGCTGCTCCTGACATGCCACCCGCTGTGAGCGGCCCGCGCACGGCCGGATCCCGACGCGAGCCGGCGCACGCGCGTGGGCCGGGGGACGTGCGCGGGCCGGCGGAGGTGTGCGGGCCGGCGGAGGTGCGTGGGCCGGTGGACGTGGGCGAACTGGCGGAGGTGCGTGGGCCGGGGGAGGTGCGCGGGCCGGTGCGGCCTCGCCGTGTCGCTGCAACCCTCCTTGCCCTCGCGTTCCTCGGTGCCGCGTCGCTCGCGGTTCCGGCGCGCGCCGAGCGGCTTCCGGACGCCTGCACGGCGCCGGTCGTCCACACCCCGGCCGGCGACGTCTGCGGCCTGCGCGAACGCGTGCCGGCCGCCGGCGCGGCCGACGTCTCGGTCTACCTCGGCATCCCCTACGCGGCCTCCACCGCGGGGGAGCGGCGCTTCCGTCCGCCCGTCGCGCCGGCTCCCTGGGCGGGGGTTAGGCCGGCCACCGAGTTCGGCCCGGCCTGCCCCCAGAACGGCGCCCCGGACGGGACGCCCATGAGCGAGGACTGCCTGTCGCTGAACGTCTGGGTTCCGGACCGGGCGTCCCGCGCGGCGCCGGCGCCGGTGCTCGTCTTCATCCACGGCGGCTCGTTCGCCGGCGGCGGGGCCGCCACACGCCTCTACGAGGGCGGGCCGCCCATCTACGACGGGGCGGGCCTGGCGGTCTCGCAAGACCTCGTGGTGGTGACCCTCAACTACCGTCTGGGCGCCCTCGGCTTCCTGGCCGGGGCGCCCGGCGTGGCGGCGAACCTCGGCCTGCTCGACCAGCAGCTCGCGCTGAGGTGGGTCCGCCACGCCATCGGCGCGTTCGGGGGCGATCCGGCGCGCGTGACGCTCGCCGGCGAGAGCGCCGGCGCCATGAGCGTGTCGACGCTCGCGCTGGCCGTGCCCGACAGCGCGGGACTGTTCCGCGCCGCCATCCTGGAGAGCGATCCGCTGGGGCTCCCGTTGCGCACCGAGGCGGAGTCGCGCCTCGGCGCCGACGTCTTCCTGATCGCCAGCGGCTGCAAGGTCACGTTCGATACCGCCGCGTGCCTCCGGCGGCTGCCGCTGGACGCGATCCTGGAGGCGCAGCGAAGCCGCGCCCTGGGCCTGCTGGCGCAGCGCGACGGCGTCGCCGGCTTCCTCCCGTGGTCGCCGGCGATCGACGGGCGCACGGTGGTGCGGCAGCCGCTCGAGGCGGCGCGCGATGGCGCCGTGGACGTGCCGTTGCTGCTCGGAACGAACGGCTCCGAGGCCACCGTGTTCTTCGCCGACCGCGCGTCGATCGGGTATTTCGGCTACGAGGCGTTCGCCAAGACGCTGTTCGGCAAGGAGGCGTTCCGCACCATCGCCGCGGCCTACCCGCCGGCGTACTTCGGCGACGACCTCCAGCAGGTGATCCGGATCGCCTCCGATGCCATCTTCACGTGCCCGACCCGGCGCCTCGCGAAGGCCGCACCGGCGGCCTACCTCTACCACTTCGTTCACGTGCCGTCCTTCAACTTCTGGCACGACGCTGCGGCGTGCGACGACCGGAGCTGCCACGGCGACGAGCTCCCGTTCGTGTTCGGCAGCGCCGGCGGCCGCATGGCGTTCACGGAGCCGGAGGCAGGCCTGTCGCGCACCGTGATGGCGTACTGGGGGGCCTTCGCGCGCGGCGAAGACCCGCTCGGGGCCGCCGGAGCGCCGCCGTGGCCGCGTTTCGGCGACCGCGGCCTGGAGCTCCGTCTCGACCTCGCGCCGCGGCCCGAAGCTCCGCCGAGCGCCCACTGCGGAGTCTGGGATTCCGTCAGCGGCGCGCGCTGAGCGGCGGCGCGCGGGGGCGCACGAGCCGCGTCGCGGTTCCGGCGGCCGCACCCGTTGCCGCCGGCCGAGAGCTGCGGATCGAGGATGCCCTGCGGCTCGCCGCTCCGCAACCGGCGCACTGCGAGCTGTGGTGAGCGGTGCTGGCCGGAGCGGGATCCCTGCGGGCCTTGGCGCTCCAGCGCGAGGTCTCGGGGCGTCTAGTCCGGTAGGAACTGCGCGATCAGGGCCTTCGCAAGCCACGCCTCGTACGCATCGGCCGTCCAACCCCATGCGAGCACCAGCTCGTCGTAGACCTCCGGGCGCGTGAGGGCGAGGTGGATGGCCTGGACCTCCGCGAGCGGACGGCCCGCGGAGAAGGTGAGGGCGCCCGCCTCGAGGAGGGCGGCGAGGTTGCGGCGGCGGCCCTCGAGCGCTTGCTCGAGCTCGGCCGCGGCCTCCGGATCGGCGGCCGCGGCGCCGGTATAGATCGCGAGCACGATGGCGCCCGTCTCCCACTGGCGGCGCGTGGCGTGGGCGTAGAGCTCGAGCCGCCTGCGTGGGTCGGGCTCATCGTTGGCGCGCTGGTAGATCTCGCGCACGTTGGTGCTGGCGTGCCATGCCTCCCGGATCGCGCGCAAGATGCCACGCTTGTTGCCGAAGATGGCGTAGACCGTGCTCGCCGCCACGCCGCAGTGCTGCGCGATGCCGTCGATCGTGGTGGCGGCGTACCCGTTTTCGGCGAACAGGGTGCGTGCCGTGTCGACGATCAGCGTGCGGGTCGCCAGAGCCTGGCGCTGGCGGTGGGTCAGGGGCTTGACGGGCGCCATCGTTGGGAGTATAACAGCCTTCAGTAGAGCGCTACTACAATCAAAGGAGTGACACTATGACGAATGACGAGCTCAAGGCCCTGGCGCTCGACACGCTCGAGCGCGGCTTCAACCAAGGCGACCCGTCCGTCTGGGATGAACGCCTCGCCGTGGACGGGACCGATCATCAGGAAGCGCCGGGAACGCGCATGCGTGACCACCTGAAGGCGGTCGCGCGCCTGCTGCGCGCCGCCTTCCCCGACCTGCACTTCGAGGTGCACCACGCGCTCGCCGAGGGCGATATCGTGGCGCTCCACTCGACCATGACGGGAACGCACCGGGGCGTGCTGGCGATGGGGCCCTTCCTCGCCGTCCCCCCGTCCGGGCGCCAGGTGAAGGTGCGCCACATGCACTTCCTGCGTTGGGAGGGCGGCGTCAACACCGACATGTGGCACGTTTGGGACACGGCCGCGCTGATGCAGCAACTTGGCGCGGGCGCAGCGGGGCCGGAGCCCGCGTCGGTGCGCTGAGCCTCCCACGGGAACGAGTCCGCCGCGCGCTCGACCGTGCGGGTCGCCCGGGCGCTCAGCGAAGCGACTTGTAGTAGTTGATGAGCCCGTTCGTCGAGCTGTCGTGGCCCGCGACGGGCTCGTCGCCGCCCAGCTCGGGGAGCACCTTCTTGGCCAGCTGCTTGCCGAGCTCGACGCCGAACTGGTCGAAGCTGTTGATGTTCCAGATGGCGCCCTGCACGAAGATCTTGTGTTCGTACAGCGCGATGAGCTTGCCCAGCGTGGTCGGGTCCAGCTTGCGGAACAGCAGCGAGTTGGTCGGCCGGTTACCGGGGAACGCCATCGCCTTCTCCAGCACGTCGATGAGAGCCGCCGGGGCGCTGCCCTTCAGCGCCTCCTCGCGCGCCTCCTTCTCGGTGCGTCCCCGCATGAGCGCCTCGGTCTGGGCGAAGAAGTTGGCGAGCAGGATGCGGTGGTGCTCGCCGACGGCGTGGTGGCTGCGGGCGGGCGCGAGGAAGTCGGCCGGCACCAGGCGCGTGCCCTGGTGGATGAGCTGATAGAAGGCGTGCTGGCCGTTCGTGCCCGGCTGGCCCCACACCACGGGCCCCGTGTCGTAGTCGACCCACGTTCCGTCGATGGTCGTGCTCTTGCCGTTCGACTCCATGTCGCCCTGCTGGAAGTAGCTCGGGAAGAACTCCATCGACTCGTCGTAGGGGAGGATGGCGTGCGTGGCGGCGCCCCAGAAATCGATGTACCAGATGCCCAGCAGCGCCATCACGACGGGGATGTTCCTCGTCGGCTCCTCGCTGCGGAAGTGCTCGTCGACGACGTGGGCGCCGTCCAACATCATGCGGAAGTTCTCGAAGCCGATCGCCAGCGCGATGGACAGCCCGATGGCCGACCACAGCGAGTAGCGGCCGCCGACCCAGTCCCAGAACTCGAACATGTTGTCGGGGCGGATGCCGAACGCGCGCACGGCCTCCTCGTTGGTCGACAGCGCCACGAAGTGCTTAGCGACTGCCGTCTCCTCGCCGTCATAGGCCGCCACCAGCCAGTCGCGCGCGGTGTGCGCGTTGGTCATCGTCTCCTGCGTGGTGAACGTCTTGGACGCGACGAGGAACAGCGTGGACTCCGGCCGCACGCGCTCCAGCACCTCCGAGACGTTGGTGCCGTCGACGTTGGACACGAAGTGCACGTGCATGCCGGGCACGGCGTAGGGCGCCAGCGCGCGGGTGACCATCTGAGGCCCGAGGTGGGAGCCGCCGATCCCGATGTTGACCACGTCGGTGATGCGTTCGCCGGAGAAGCCGCGCCAGGCGCCGTCGTGCACGTTGGCGCAGAAGCGCTGCATCTTCTCCAGCACGCGGTTCACCTCGGGCATCACGTCCACGCCGTCCACCCGCATCGGCTCGGAGGTGTCGTTGCGGAGCGCGACGTGCAGCACGGCGCGGCCTTCGGTGGCGTTGATCTTGTCGCCGGAGAACATGGCCGTCCGCTTCTCGGCGACGCCGGACTGCGCGGCGAGCTCGAAGAGCAGGCCCATCGTCTCCTCGGTCACGATGTTCTTCGAGTAGTCGAAGACGATGTCGCCGCCCAGGCGCAGGTGGAAGCGCTCGAAGCGTTGCGGGTCGCGCGCGAACAGGTCGCGCATGTGCGTCCCCTCGAGCGCCTCCTTGTGAGCCTGCAGCCTTTGCCAGATGGTCCTCTCGGTGATCGACGGCATGGACCACGTCTCCCTTCGGTCTCGGGGCGCGCTGGAGGGCGCGCGCCGCCAAGCGGGCACGACCCCGGGCGCGGCGCGGCGCGGGGCCCCTGGTCGGGCTCCGGCCGCCCACGCTCCGCTTCTTCGCTCACCCAGCGTATCCACGGGCGGACGCGGGCCTCCGTCACGTGGGGGACCAAGCTCGGGCGGCCGGCGGCGGGCGCAGGAGCCCGGACCGACCTGCACGGCCCGGCGTGCACGGCCCGGCGTGCACGGCCCGGCGTGCACATCCCGACGGGTCTCGCGCCCGACCGGCGATCCTGCCGCGCCGGCGCTACCCTCGCCGAACGGGCGGGGCACGGCCGGTGCGCGTGCCGGGTCGCCGCCCGAGAGGAGGCCGGCATGCACGCGATCGTGGTCGAGCAGGGTGGGGGGCCCGAGGAGCTGCGCTACCGTCGAGGTCGACGATCCACGCCCCGGGCCGGACGACGTCCTGGTCGAGGTTGGCGCCGATCGGCGTGAACTACATGGACGTCTACCGGCGCCGCGGCCGCTACGGCGCCGAGCCCCCGTTCGTGCCCGGGGCCGAGGCCGCGGGCGTCGTGGCCGAGGTCGGCGCGAACGTCGGGCATCTTCGGCCCGGAGCGCGCGTCGCGTATCAGGGGGTGCCGGGGGCGTACGCCGAGCTGCAGGCGGTGCCCGCCGAGCAGGTCGCGCTGCTGCCCGAGGGCGTGTCGTTCGAGCAGGCCGCCGCGGCCATGCTGCAGGGCATGACCGCCCACTACCTGACCCACGACGCCTTCCGGCTCGAGGAGGGCCACGTGTGCCTCCTCCATGCGGCCGCCGGCGGCACCGGGAGGTTGATCGCGCAGATGGCCTCGCGCAGGCGCGGCGCGCGCGTGATCGGCACCACCTCGAACGAGGAGAAGGCGGCCATCGCGCGCGACGCCGGCGTCGACGACGTCGTGTTGTACACGGAGGAGGACTTCGTGGAGGGCGTCCGCCGACTCACCGGCGGCGAGGGCGTCCACGTCGTGTACGACGGGGTGGGCAAGGACACCTTCGTGAAGGGGTTCGATACGCTTCGGCCCCGCGGCACGATGGTCCTTTTCGGTGCGGCCTCCGGCCCGGTCGAGCCGCTCGACCTGTCGATCCTCGCCGCGAAGGGGTCGCTGTACCTGACCCGCCCCAGCCTGCGCGCCTACGCGGCCGACCGCGACGAGCGCGAGCGCCGCGCGAGAGACGTGCTGGACTGGGTCGAACGCGGGGAGCTCGAGCTCCGCATCGACTCCACGCGCCCGCTCTCCGAGGCCGCCGACGCCCATCGCCGCCTCGAGTCGCGCGAGAGCAGCGGGAAGCTGCTGCTGATCCCCTGACCAACGCGCTCGGGGCCCGCTCGTTCCGCGGCGAACGGAGGGTGCCGGAGCCCCCGGGTCGCGGGTGTCCCGGGGCAGGCGCCGCGGCCCGCGGTGCGCGCGCCGGCCGCCGCGCTCGACTTCGCGGAGCTCGACCCTGCGAGTCCCGACGGGCGAGGCTCGTGGCGGAGCTCGGCCCTACGACAGCCGGTACGCGTCCTTCGCCAGATCGTAGGCGAACGCACGCGCGAGCGCGCGGCCGTCCTCCTCGTCCATGAGGCCGCGCAGCACGGCGTTGGCGAGCCAGTTGCAGGTGACCCGGCGCCAGACCTGGTGGCGCGCGGGGATGCTGGCGAAGGCGCGCGTGTCGTCGTTGAAGCCGGCCGTGTTGTAGGCGCCCGCGGTCTCCATCACCGCGTCGAGCCAGCGCTCCATCCCCTTCACGCTGTCGAAGAACCACCACGGCGGTCCGAGGAGCACCGCCGGGTAGTGCCCCGCCAGCGGCGCGAGCTCGCGTCCGTAGACCGTCTCGTCGAGGGTGAACAGGATGAGGCGGTAGCGCGGGTCGTTGCCGAAGCCGTTGAGGAGCGGCCTGAGCGCCCGGGTGAACTCGGCGCTCAGCGGGATGTCGGCACCCTTGTCGAGGCCGAAGCGCCGGTACACGCCGCGGTTGTGGTTCCGCAGGCTCCCCACGTGGAGCTGCATCACCAGACCGTCCTCCACGCTCATCGCCGCCATCGTCCACAGCATGTGGGCGACGAAGCGCTGGGCGTCGTCCCCGCTCGCCTGACCCGACAGCGCGCGTTCGAAGACGGCCTCGGCTTCCACGTCCGAGAGGGGCACCACGTCGGCCGTGCGCGACGCGTGGTCGGTGGCGGTCGCGCCCATCTGCTCGAAGAAGGCGCGCCGCCGCCGCAGCGCTTCGAGGAAGCTCGCCATGTCGACGATGGCGACGTCCGCCAGCTCGCCGAGCCGACGCACGTTGTCGTGCCACCCCTGCATGCCCGGGTCGATGACGCCGTCGGGACGGAAGGTCGGGCGCACGGTGGTCCCGCCCGCGCCGCGCTCGCGCAACCGCGCGTGCCAGGCCAGGTCGTCGGTGGCGGCGTCCGTGGTCGCGAGCGTCTCGATCCGGAAGCGCTGGAGCAGCGCGCGCGGCCGGAAGTCGTCCTGCGCCAGCTTCGCCTCCAGCGCGTCGTAGATCTCGTCGGCGGTGTCGGGCCCGAGCTTCGCGTCGATGCCGAAGACCTCGCGCAGCTCGATGGCGAGCCACAGCCCGGTCGGCGTGCCGCGGAACAGGTGCGCGTTCTCTGCGAAGCGGCGCCAGATGGCGCGCGGGTCGCGCTCGACCGCGGTGCCGTCTCGGGCGGGCACGCCGAGCTCCTCCAGGGCGATCCCGCGGCTGTACAGCATGCGGAACACGTAGTGGTCCGGGATGATGAACAGCTCGGCGGGGTTGCCCAGGCGCGCCTCGGGGTCGGCGAGCAGGCGCGGCTCCACGTGCCCGTGGGGGCCGACGATGGGCAGGTCGGCCACGCCGGCGTACAGCTCGCGCGCGAGCGCGCGCTGGCTGGGCTCCGGGCTGAAGCACAGGTCGGTGGGGTCGAACGCGTTGCTCACGTGGGATCCTCCTCCTCGCGGCTCGGCGTGCGGCCGAGCGCGGCGGTCGCCTCTTCCGAGCCGCGCTCCGCCAGCGCCTCCAGGGCGTGCCGCACGACCGCGGGCAGCGGCTCGCGGATGTCGAGGGCGATGGCGTCCGTGGGGGGCTCGAGCGCCTCGAGCTGGCTCGGCAGCAGGTCGACCTTCATGTAGTGCCCCCGGCGGCGGCGCATGCGCCGCGCGATGGTCGCGGCGTCGCCCTCGAGGTACACGAAGCGCACCCTCGGGTCGCCGCCCGACAGCGCGTCGCGGTAGCGCTCTTTGAGCGCGGAGCAGGCCACCACCACCCCGTCGCCGCTCCGCAGGCCGTCCTCGATGACCTCACGCAGGCGCGCCAGCCACGGGGCGCGGTCGTCGTCGTCGAGCGGCTGGCCGGCCGCCATCTTCGCGACGTTCGCGGCCGGGTGGTAGTCGTCGCCGTCGGCGAAGCGTGTCCCCAGCGCGCTGGCGAGCCGCCGGCCCACCGCGGACTTGCCGGCGCCCGACACCCCCATCACCACCACCGTCGGGGGCATGCTCAGCCCGCCCCGCGAAGGCGGAACAGGTGCTCGCCGGCGTGCTCGACGAGCAGCAGCCCCTCGTCCTCGCGATCGCGCCAGGCCTCGGGATCGACCTCGTCGGGGTCGCGGTAGCCCAGGCCGATCGCGCGGCACACGTCCTCGGGGATGCCGGTGGCCAGGGTCACGCGGATCCGCGGCCGCTCCACGCCGTCTTCGAAGGTGCCCCCGCCGCGCACGTGGGTCGAGTGCGCCAGGATCGCCCACGGGATGTGGCGGTAGGCCTCCCACTGCTTCACGAAGTAGTCGCGCACGTGGTACCCGACGTCCCGTATGAGCTTCCCGTGCACCACGCTGATCTCGCGCAGGTTCGGGGCGTGGATGATGACCTCGCCGCCGTCGGCCACCACCGGCTCGGTCTTGTACATCGCCTTCGCGGCCGTCCACAGCTCGTCGTACATCGGCGACGGCATCGACAGCACCGAGCGGTAGGGGTGGTCCTTCCACACGATGTTGAGCTCGGCCGACAGGTCCGCCGCCGCCTCCCAGGCGCGCACATGGTCGCCGACGTAGGCGCCGTGGAGCACGTCGCCGCGCATCACGAGCGCCGCCAGCGTCACGGGGCGCACCGCGGTGACCATCTCGGCGGCGCGGTGCAAGACGCGTCGCACGGCGGTGTCCTTGACCCCGATGGTGGCGTAGCTGGTCGCCAGCGCACCGAGCCAGTGGGTGGCGTCGATGATGTCGGGGCCGGCGATCCCCGGGAAGAGGTACTTCGCGCCGCCGGAGAAGCCCGCAACCTCGTGCGGGAAGACGGGCCCGACGATGAGCAGGTGGTCGTAGTCCAGGATCATCCGGTTGAGGCGCACCGGGGTCGGCCGAGTCACGAGCCCGCCAGACAGTCGCGCCATGGCGTCCTCGTCGATGGTTCCCAGCGTCGTGAGCGCCTCGTCGACGTGCCAGCGGTGGTTGAAGATGGCGCTCCTGGGCGTGCTGCGCGCGCGCTCTGCCTCGTCCATGCCCACCAGGCGGGAGATCGCGGCGCTCTCCATGGGCGGGTGCGTGCCGAGGGCGATGAGGTAGTCGAGGCGAGCCACACGTTCGCCGAGCAGGGCGTACAGCAGGCGGTAGAGGCGCGCGATCGGCGCGCTGCGCGTTCCGTCCGGGATGATGACCAGGACGCGCTTGCCGTCGATGGGGAGCGGACCGAGCCCGGCCTGGAGGAGCCCCCTCAGATCTCCCTCGAGCAGGGGCTCGGACGCGCTGCCGCGGCCCACCACGCCGTCCGGGAGCGGGGAGCGGGTCATGCCGGCCGCGCCCTCACACCCCGCCGAAGGCGGAGAAGCCGCCGTCCACGGGCACGACGGCGCCCGTCACGAAGGCGCTCGCAGGGTCGACCAGCCACAGCAGCGTGCTGGCGAGGTCGCTCGCCGCGCCGAGGCGACCCATGGGGGTGTGCGCCACCACGGTCTTGCCGCGGGGCGTGAGCTCGCCGGTATCGGCCTCGACCATGAGGTACTGGTTCTGTTCGGTCAGGAAGAAGCCGGGGGCGAGCGCGTTGACGCGGATCCCGGGGCCGTACTCCTGGGCGAGATGGACCGCGAGCCAGCGCGTGAGGTTGTTGAGGGCGGCCTTGGCCGCCGCGTACCCCACCACGCGCGTGAGCGGGCGCTCCGACGCCATCGAGCTGATGTTGACGATGCACCCCTCGCCGCGCTCGGCCATGTCGCGCCCGAAGGCCTGGCAGGCCTGCAGCGTGCCGAGGAAGTTGAGCTCGAGGACGTAGCGCAGGGCTTCGGGCTCGAGCTCGAAGAAGCCGCGCTGGACGCCCGTGGTCGCGCGCGGGTCGTTGCCGCCCGCGCCGTTCACCAGGATGTCCACGGGCCCGAGGTCGGTGCGCACGCTCTTCGCGGCCCGCGCCAGCGCCTCGGGGTCGCGCACGTCGCAGGCGATCGGCAGCGCGTCCGCGCCGAGGTCCCGCAGCCTCTCGGCCACCGGCCCGGCGGTGCCCAAGCTGCGGCTCACCACCGCGACGCGGGCGCCCGCGCCGGCCAGCGCCTCGCACATCGAGGCGCCCAGGCCGCCGCTGCCGCCCGTCACCACGGCGACCTTGTCGTCCAGACGACCGCGGCCCGGCGCGCTCACGAGCGTCCCCCGCGGGCGCGAGCCGCGCCCTCGGCGAAGGGGCGCAGGTGCCGCAGGAAGTGGCGCGAGAGCGCCTGGTAGTGCTGCTCCTCGTGCTCGTCGAGGACGCTCCGGATGGCGTCTCCGTAGGCCTCGAGCACGGAACCGAAGGTCACGTGGAGCACCTGCCGGGCGTCGAACTGGTCGAGCAGGCCCGCCAGCGCCTCGTCGGCCAGGTCGATGCCCAGCGGCACCTTGGCGAGCTCCGCCGAGATGTGGTAGCTGGCGCGGTCCTCGGGGAAGCGGATGCGTGCGAAGGCGAGGATCTCACGGAACAGGCGCGGCGCGGTGTGGGCGACGACGCGCAGGGCCTCGAGATAGCTCGTGCCGGCGGTCTTGAGGTGGGCCAGGCCGCCGGTGGCCTCGACGAAGGGGGCGTAGACGGAGAACTTGTCGGAGCCCGAGTGCAGGCTGAGCTTGTAGGGCCCGAGCGCCCGCGCGATGGCCGCGTGCCAGGCGAGCTCTGCGGCGAGCTCGGCGGTGTCGCCGATGTAATCGACCCCCTTCTCGAAACGGCCGGGGAAGCGGGGGGCGAGGCTCACCCAGGTCACGCCGAGGCGGCGCAGCTCGAGCGCCACGAAGGCGTGCTCCGCCGGCGAGGTCGGCGTACCCGTCTCGTCGACCGACACCTCGAAGTCGAAGGCGGCGAGCTGCCCTGCGAGGTGGCGGTACATGCGCGCCACGTGCGCCAGCGCCCGGCCGTACTTCGCGGCGGCGCGCAGCACGGCCTCGCGTTCGAGCGTCAGCTCGCGCGTGCCCAGATCGACCGTGCGCCCCACGTACAGCGTCTCCATATCGCGGTGCGAGGTCTCGAGGGCGTCCCACGGCAGGGCGCCGAGGCGTTGGGAGACGCCGGCCTCGTCGGCGTCGTGCGCTCCGTCGTCGACGTGGTCGCCGGGATCGATGGTGAAGAACGAGAAGCCGGCGGCGACGCACGCGTCGATGTGCTCCGGCGCCTTGAGGTGATCGGCGTCGGCGCCCACCGGCCCGCGCCAGCCGGCCTCGAAGGCGCCCCACGTGGCGTCGTCCAGCACGTCGCGCGGGCTCCGGCCCGTGCGGGTCATCTCGCGGATCGACTGCTGCGCGAAGATGGGCGCCAGCTGCGCCCCGCCGGCGCCGTGCACGGCGGCCTCGAGCGCGCGCGCGTGGCCCGGGGTGGCCGAACCGAGACGGTCGCCGAAGCCGGCCGAGGTGGCGAGGTGCAGGGGCGTGGGCGCCAGGTGGCGCACGAAGCCGCGCAGGGACGCTGCGTTCGACGCGTTCGTCGGGCAGCGCTTCACGACCACGCCGGCGGCGCGGCCGTCGGCCCCCGCGCGACCGCCCGCCAGCACGCCCTCGAACTGCGCCAGCGCGGGGGACTCGGGAGGCGCGGCCACGATCAGGCGCTTGCCGAAGGGGCCGCGCTCGAGCAGCAGGGTGGCGTCGCCGACCTCGAGGCGTGACGCCTCGTAGGCGCGCGCCGACGGGCTCGTGAGCCGGTCTGTGGGGGGACTGGATTGGGTCATGCCGATCGCTCCTCGGAGTCGAACGAAGCCCTGAGCTCGGAGCTCGGGATGCGGATGGTGCTGCCGCGGACGATGAGGGTAGGGCGGAGCACCACCTCCGCCTGGATGTTGCGGCCGGCCATGCGATCGAAGAGGATGCGCATGGCGTTTACGCCGAGGTCGTACTTCGGCACGTGCAGGGTGGTGAGCGGCGGGGTGAACATGCGCGCGAACGGGATGTCGTCGAAGCCCACCACCGCCACGTCCTCGGGCACGCGCAGGCCGAGGGCCGCGCAGGCCTGCAGCGCGCCGGCGGCGACGAGGTCGTTGTAGCAGAGCAGGGCGTCGACCTGCTCGACGGCCTCGAGCAGGCGCCGAGCGGACGACGCGCCGTCGTCGATGTAGGGGGCGGTCTGTACGACGTGGTCCGCGGGGAGCTTCAGGCCGCGCGCGGCGAGCGCGGCCTGGGCCGCGCGCACGCGCTCGCCGGCGGCCGACGAGCTGTCGGGACCGGCCAGCACGGCGAAGCGGCGCCGGCCCAGAGCGTAGAGGTGGTCGATCGCCTGGCGCACGCCGTTGGCGTGGTCGAGGCGCACGGTGCCCGCGACCTCCGCCGGCACGATGCGGTTCACGACCACGGCCGCGCGGTGCGGGCGCAGCAGCGCGTAGAGGCGCTTCGCCGGCAAGCGCGGGCTGACCACGATGACGCCGTCGACGCGCCGCTCCTCGAGCAGCCGCAGCGCCGCCGCCTCGCGGCGTTGGTCCTCGATGGCGTTGCTGAGGAACACCCCGTAACCGGACTCGAGGGCCGTGTCCTCGGCCCCCCGCACGATCTCCGGGAAGTAGGGGTTGGTGATGTCGGGAACGATCAGCCCGATGGTGTGCGAGCGGCGCGCCTTGAGGCTGCGGGCCAGGCCGTTGCGGCGGTATCCGAGCCGGTCCACCACGGCGCGGACCCGCGCCCGGGTGCCCTGTCCGACACCCGGTTGGTCGTTGATCACGCGCGACACGGTCATCGCCGAAACACCGGCCTCGCGCGCCACATCTTCGATGGTGACTCTAGCCATGGTTCATCCGCCGAACACGCCGGTAGCAGTTAACGATAACAGAAATCGACGCGTGCGTGGCGGGTGTCCTGCGGCGCAAGCCTCACCCGCTCCAAACGCGTCGTTGACACGGTTGCTGGCACGTGCTAGCGTTCAGGGGACGTTCATACAGCGCCCTGCGGCCTCGATTGTCTGGCGATGGGCTCGTACCACTTTCGTTAACGTTAACGGGGGATGCGAGACCGAAGGAGGGGGAGGCGGGCGCGACCGCGGCGAGCGCGTGCCGCCGCCGCGGAGAAGGGAGACGCATGCGACGCTTCGTGACGGTCCTCTTCGCGATGGCGACCCTCTTGACCGGGGTGGCCATGGCCCAACAGATCACGCTCCGGGCAGCGGACAACCAGCCGGAGGACTACCCGACGGTGCAGGGCCTGAAGTTCATGGCCAGCTACCTCGACGCGGCCACCGACGGGCGCATCAAGATGGAGGTGTTCGCCGGCGGCCAGCTGGGCGACGAGCGTTCCACCATCGAGCAGGTCCAGCTCGGGGTCATCGACATCGTCCGCACCTCCACCAGCCCGGTGGGCGAGTTCTACCCGCCCATGGGCGTGTACAGCCTGCCCTACATCTTCCGCGACGAGACCCACATGTGGAAGGTCGTCATGGGCCCCATCGGGCGCGAGCTGCTCGACGGCCTCCAGCAGGCCGATCTGGTGGGCCTGGCCTACTACGACTCCGGCAGCCGCAACTTCTACTCCACCAAGGACGCCGGCCCCATCAAGAGCGTGGCCGACCTCAAGGGGATGCGCATCCGCACCCAGCAGAGCGAGGTCGTGCTCGACATGATGCAGGCGCTCGGCGCAGAGCCGGTGCCGATGGCCTTCGGTGAGGTCTACAGCGCCCTCCAGACCGGCGTCATCGACGGCGCCGAGAACAACTTCCCGTCCTACGGCCCCGACGGCGTGCGGCACTACGAGGTCGCGCCCTACTTCACCCTCGACGGCCACGCCCGCGTTCCCGAGGTCGTGATGATCAGCAAGAGCACCTGGGACAAGCTCTCCGACGCCGACAAGGCGCTGGTGCGCGAGGCCGCCCTGGCCAGCATCCCGGTGCAGGCCGCGTTGTGGGACGATCTGTCCAACAAGAGCCGCGAAGCCGTGATCGCTGCGGGCAGCGAGATCTTCACCGTCGATACCGCGGAGTTCCAGGCGGCCATGACGCCGCTGTACGACAAGTACGGCTCCGCCTACGGCGATCTCGTGCAGCGCATCGTGGACACCAAGTAGGAGCTCGAGCCCGGCGATGAGCCAACGCACCGCCGCGGAGGGGGCCACGCCCCCTCCGCGCTCCCTCTACCAGCGCATCGAGGAAGCCCTCGTGGCGGCCGTACGGGTTCTCGTGGTCGCCCTGCTCGTGGGCATCGTCCTCGCCATCTCGTGGCAGGTGCTCACGCGCTACGTGCCCGGCCTGCCGGTTCCGCGCTGGACGGAGGAGGTCAGCCTCATCCTGATGGTGTGGCTGTCCATGATCGGCAGCGCGCTCGCCGTGCGCACCGGCGAGCACCTCGCGATGGACATCCTGCACCGCCAGATCGGGATCGAAGCGCGGGCCTGGATCGTGCGCGTGGTGTGGCTCCTGGCCGCCGCCTTCGGCGCCTACCTCGTGTGGTACGGCTGGGAACTCTCGATGCGGACCATGTCGCAGACGTTCTCGGCGACGAAGTGGCCGATCGGCTGGATGTACCTCGGCATCCCGGTCGGCGGCGCCCTCATGACGCTGTTCTCCCTGCGCAACATCCTCGCCCCACCGAACATCACCTACGACGAGGTCGAGGAACGGACGACGGGCCACAACCCGATGATCCGCGCCGTCTTCGGCGTCATCCTCGTGGTCCTGGTGGTCGGCTCCGTCGCCCTCTTCGGCGTCGACATGATGTTCGGTCCCGTCGGGGCCCTGCTGGGGACCTTCGGGCTGCTGCTGATCCTCGGCGTGCCGATCGCCTTCGGCCTCGGCATCGCCGGCCTGGTGACCATCCTGCTCCTGGGCCCGCCGCCGTTGATCATCGCCCAGCGCATGGCCAACGGCGTGAACTCGACGCCGCTGCTGGCCATCCCGTTCTTCATCATGGCGGGTCAGCTCATGGCCGAGGGGGGGATCGCCAAGCGCCTGGTCGACTTCGCCCGTGTGCTCGTCGGCCCGATCCGCGGCGGACTGGCGATGGTCAACGTCGTCGCGTCCATGCTGTTCGGCGGCGCCTCCGGCTCGGCGGTCGCGGACGTCAGCGCCAACGGCTCGATCCTCATCCCGATGATGAAGCAGAAGGGGTACGACACCGACTTCTCGGTCGGCATCACCGTCGCCAGCTCCACGCAGGGCCTCATCATCCCGCCGAGCCACAACGCGGTGATCTATTCGCTCGCCGCGGGTGGCGTCTCGATCGGAGCGCTCTTCCTGGGCGGCTACATCCCCGGCATCATGATCGGCCTGGGACTGATGGTCGCGAGCTACATCCTCGCGCTCCGCCGCGGGTACCCATCGGAGAAGCGCCCGCCCGTGCTCGAGAGCGCCCGCATCACCCTCGTCGCCATCCCCGCGCTGGCCGTCGGGTTCATCATCGTCGGGGGGATCGCGTTCGGCTTCTTCACCGCCACCGAGGCGGCCGCCATCGGCACGGTGGCCTCGTTCATCGTCGGCGCCTTCGTCTACCGCGAGCTCACGCCGGCGCGGCTGTGGTCGGCGATGCTGCAGTCGGTGCGCACCATCTCGATCGTGGTGTTCCTCATCGCCACGGCCAGCGCGTTCGCCTGGCTCATGGCGTACCTGAGGATCCCGGCCGCGCTCGCCGGCGGCGTGCTGGGGCTGACGCACAACCGCTGGATGATCCTGCTGTTCATCAACGTGTCTCCTGTTGTTGCTCGGCGCGATCATGGACATGGCGCCGCTCATCCTGATCCTCACCCCGGTGTTGCTGCCCATCGTGACGGCGCCGCCCGTGAGCATGAACCCGGTGCACTTCGGCATCGTGCTGCTCATGAACCTCGGGCTCGGCCTCACCACGCCGCCGGTCGGCACCGCGCTGTTCGTGGGGTGTGCCATCGGCAACATCCGCATCGAGCGCGCCAGCCGAGCCATGCTCTACCTGTGGCCGGCCATGGTGATCGTGCTGCTGTTGGTGACGTACGTGCCGTGGTTCGTCAACTTCCTGCCGAGCGTGTTCCACGTTGCCCAGTAGCGGCGGCGGCGCGCGCGCGGCGGGCCGTCTGCCGCGCCCGGGCGCCGCGCGGCTCGTGTTGGACACGCTGGACATCGACAACGACCCGTCCGCAGCGCCCGCGCGCCGCGCGGGGGCCGCACCACGAACGGCCGGATCTTCGGCGCCGTGTCCTTGCGCTCGCGGCGCACGCGATGCGCGGAGCGTCGGCAGGCTAAGCTGGAGACCTGGCAACGAGGCGAGAAGGCCCGGCACGCGTGCGGGGGACGGTCTCCCGGGCGCAGCGTAGAAACCACACGGATCGCGGCCGCGCCGCTTGCGCGCGCCACGCCGCCGATCCGGCTGTCGGGGCAGCCGTCGGGAGGCACGTCGCATCCCCCGACGCCCCGCGCGGACCGCAGACGGAACGATGACAGCGCGGTGGTACGGTGCCGGCGGCCCGAACGTCGAGTTTCGAAGAAAGGGGCACACATGAAGCGAACCGCCATCCTACTCATCTCCCTCCTGGTGCTGCTCGCTGGCACGGCCATGGCGCAGACCAAGATCGAGTTCTGGCACGCCTTCGGCGACGAGGCGCGGCAGGGCTGGATCAACGATCGCGCCACCGAGTGGAACAAGGACAACCCCGACTTCCAGGTCGTGGTGACGCCGAAGGGCTCGTACCGCGACACGCTCAACGCGGCCATCCTCGCGGCGCGCCAGGGCAATCCTCCCCACATCGTGCAGATCTTCGAGGTCGGCAGCCAGCAGGCGTACGACTCGGGCCTGTTCGAGCCGGTCGGCAACATCGGCACGTTCGACACGAGCGACTACATCCAGCCGGTGCTCAACTACTACACCATCAACGGCACGGTGAACTCGATCCCCTTCAACTCGTCGAATCCGGTCCTGTACGTCAACGAGGACCTGATGCAGAAGGCCGGGCTGGATCCGAGCAACCCTCCGAAGACGTTCCAGGACATCATCGACGACTGCGACGCGCTGCGCGCCGCCGGTGACACCACCACCGGTTGCATCGCCTTCGCGCTGCACTCCTGGTACTTCGAGCAGTGGATGGCCGAGCAGGGCGCCATGCTCGCGAACAACAACAACGGCCGCGACGCCCGCGCCACCGAGGTGCTCCTGACCAGCGACGCCGCCATGAATATCGTCAATTGGTGGAAGCAGCTCAACGACAAGGGCTACTACTCCTACACCGGCAAGACCGAGAACTGGTCCGGCAGCGACGCCATCTTCACCGAGGGCAAGGCGATGTTCCACATCACCTCGACCGCCGACATCGGCAACATCACCGACGCGATCGGTGACAAGTTCACGATGAGCACGGCGAACTTCCCGGTCCCCGGCGACACGCGCGACGGCGTCGTCGTGGGCGGCGGCTCGGTCTGGATCATGAAGGACCACCCCGAGAACGAGCTCACGGCGGCACGCGACTTCGTGCTGTACATGACCAACACCGAGAACATGATCAGCTGGCACAAGCTCACGGGCTACTTCCCCGTGCGCACCAGCTCCGTCGATCAGCTCCGGCAGGAGGGCTGGTTCGACAGCCATCCGCGCTTCGACGTGGCCTTCCAGCAGATGCTGAACACCAAGACCGAGCCGGCCACGGCCGGCGCGCTCATCGGCCCGTACCCGGACCTCCGCACCATCATCGAAGAGGGCGTGCAGAAGGTCCTGAACGGCGCCGACCCGCAGGCCGCCATGACCGAGGCCAAGAAGCTCGCCGATAGCGCGTTGCAGGAGTACAACGCCAACTTCTAGTCCCAACGCGGCGGTGGGATCCCGGACCGTCCGGGATCCCACCCCGGTCCCACAGGCATGGACCCGGCACCGGGGCTGAGCGCCCCGGTGCCGTTGGAGTCGACGCATGCAAGAGACGCCGTCCTTCCGGAGTCAGCGCACCGCCTGGCTGTTCCTGGCCCCGACGCTCCTCATCCTGATTATCTTCCTGTACTATCCCGCGATCCAATCGTTCGTGGTGAGCCTGTTCCGCAGCAACCTCATCCTGGGCACGCGGAAGTTCGTGGGCCTGGCCAACTTCGACCGCATCTTCTTCGGCGTGCTGAGCCCGATGTACCGCCAGGTCGTGCTGCAGAGCCTCGCGTTCAGCGCCTCGGTCGTCGTCTTCGGCCTGGCTGTGAGCCTCGCGTTCGCCATGCTCGCCAACCAGAAGGTGACGGGCTCGCGCGTCTACCGGCTGCTGCTCATCTGGCCGTTCGCGCTGTCGCCCGCCATCGCCGGGACGATCTTCTCGTTCCTCTTCAACCCCCAGGTCGGCGCCGTGAACCAGGTGCTGAGCCACTACTTCGGGATCGCGCCGCGCTGGCTCGACACCCCGCTGCTGGCCTTCGGGCTGGTGGTGGTCGGCGCCATCTGGAAGCAGATGGGGTACAACATCGTGTTCTACCTCGCGGCCCTGCAGAACATCCCGGGCGAGCTCAACGAGGCGGCGGCCATCGACGGCGCCAACGCCTGGCAACGCTTCCGCTCGATCACGGTGCCCATGTTGTCGCCCATGACCTTCTTCCTGGTGTTCACGAACCTGGCCTACTCCTTCTTCGAGGTATTCGGCCTGATCGACATCCTCACCAAGGGCGGACCCGTCGGACCGGCCCGCCTGGGCCTGGATAACGCCGGGCTCACCACCACGATGATCTACCGCCTGTACCAGGACGGTTTCGGCGGCTCGGGCAACCTCGGGCTGGCCGGTGCGGAGGGCGTCGTGCTCCTGTTCCTGGTGGGGGTCATCACCGTCTTGCAGTTCCGTTTCGGCGGGCGCAACGTGCACTACGGGGGCGGTTGAGGTGCAGGCGCGTGCCCGGGGCGACCGTCCGCGCGTGGGCGTCCACGTCCTGCTGGTGTTGAGCTGCCTCATCGTGACGGGCCCGATCCTCTTCGCCCTCATCAAGGCCAGCCAGGCTCCCGGCGACGTGCTGTCGGCCAACATGCTGCCCGGCAACGAGCTGTGGAACAACGTGCGCCACGCGTGGGTCGGCGGCAAGCTCGCGATCTACATGCGCAACTCGCTGATCATCGCGCTGGCCGTGACGGTCGGCAAGACGATCCTGTCGCTGACCGCCGGCATGGCGCTGGTGTACTTCCGGCTGCCGCTCAAGCCGCTGGTGTTCGGCTTCATCCTGCTCACCCTCATGATGCCGACGCAGGTCCTGGTCGTGGGACTGTTCGACCTGGTGTCGAAGCAGCCGCCCCCCACCTGGGACGCGTTCCTCGGCTGGGTGATCAACCCGCTGCGGCCGACGCCGTACGGGTTCGGCTGGGCCAACAGCTACTGGGCGGTGATCGTGCCGTTCCTCGCGTCGGCGACGGGGACCTTCCTGTTCCGGCAGCACTTCATGTCGATCCCGCACAGCCTCGCCGACGCCGCCAAGATCGACGGGGCCGGGCCGCTGCGCTTCCTGTGGAGCATCCTCGTACCGATGAGCTGGAACACCATCGGCGCGCTGGCCGTCATCCAGTTCGTCTACGTCTGGAACCAGTACCTGTGGCCGCTGGTCATCATCCGGCGCGACGACCGGCAGGTGATCCAGGTGGGCCTGAACTTCCTCATCGCGACCGGGCAGAGCGTCGATTGGGGGCTGGTGATGGCGGGCGCCATCCTCGCCCTCATCCCGCCGCTGGTCGTGTTCATGCTGCTGCAGGAGCAATTCATGCGCGGCTTCGCGCTGTCGTCCTCGAAGTAGGCGCGCTCCGGGAGGTAGGGCGCGCTCCGAATCGTGCGAGGGCGCGCCCCGGCGGCCCTCGCGAGCCTCAACCGGCCTCGCTCGAGCGTGCCCAGATGTTGATGTCGGCGTCGGTGGCGTGGCGGTCGATCTCGTCGAGCTCCTCCTGGGTGAACTCCGGTCGCTCGAGCGCCGCGACGTTCTCCTCGAGCTGCGCCACGCTGCTCGCGCCGATGAGCGCCGACGTCACGCGCGGGTCGCGCAGCACCCAGGCCAGGGCCATCTGGGCGAGGCTCTGAGCGCGCCGCTCGGCGATGGCGTTCAGCGCGCGCACCTTGCCCAGGCGCTCCTCGTCGAGCCACGCGGCCTTGAAGCTGTCGGCGCGGTGCACCCGCGCGTCCTCCGGAACGCCGCCCAGGTACTTGTCGGTCAGCAGCCCTTGCGCGAGCGGGGAGAAGGCGATGCATCCCACGCCCTCCTCCTCCAGCGTCGGCAGCAGGTCGGGCTCGACCCAGCGGTTGAGCATCGAGTACGACGGTTGATGGATGAGGCACGGCACGCCCATGTCCCGCAGGATGCGCACCGCCTCGCGCGTCTTGCGCGCGGAGTACGAGGAGATGCCGACGTACAGGGCCTTCCCCTGGTGATGCGCGGACGCTAGCGCGCCCATCGTCTCCTCCAATGGGGTAGCGGGATCGAACCGGTGGGAGTAGAAGATGTCGACGTACTCGAGGCCCATGCGCCGCAGGCTCTGGTCGAGGCTGGAGAGCAGGTACTTCCGTGAGCCCCATTCGCCGTACGGGCCCTCCCACATGAGGTAGCCCGCCTTGGTCGAAACCACGATCTCGTCGCGGTACGCGCCGAGGTCCTCGCGCAGGAAGCGCCCGAAGTGCGTCTCGGCCGTGCCCGGCGGCGGTCCGTAGTTGTTGGCGAGATCGAAGTGGGTGATCCCGAGGTCGAACGCGCGCCGGAGGATGGCGCGTTGCGTGCCGATCTCCTGGTCCTCCCCGAAGTTGTGCCACAGGCCGAGCGATATGGCGGGGAGGCGGAGGCCGCTGCGGCCGGTGCGCCTGTACTGCATTCGGTCGTACCGGTCGGGGCGTGCTGCGTACGTCATGGATCCCTCCGGATCGTAGGGGGTGCGGCCCCGGGACAGGCCGCCCGGGCGCGGCTTCGCGTCGGCGTCATGGTAACGCCGGGCGCCGCGCGCGTGCGTGCGGGGTGCGTGGCGCGTGCGCAGGTGCCGCGCGCTGCGCGTGCGTACTTCGTGCGCGCGGCGCGCCCCCCGAGCCCCGCGGTTCGCCCGGGTACTCGCCGCTCCGTTACACAGTCCGCCGCGGCCCCGCGGGCCCGTATCGTGGAGGGGAACGAAAACCCAGACCCCTAGGAGGCACGCGTGAAACGCTCGTGGATCGTGATCACTGCTCTCTTCGCTTCGCTGCTGGGCTCGTCGCTGGCGCAGAACGTGCAGGTCGTCATCGCGACCGGCGGGACCGGCGGCGTGTACTTCTACTACGGCACGCAGGTCGCGCAGATGTTGTCGAAGTACACCGACATCAGCGCCACCGCCATCCAGACGGCAGCGTCGATCGACAACAACCTGCTCCTGCGCGACAAGACCAACGCCGACCGCGGGCTGTACTACTGCGAGCTGTCGCTTCCGGACTCGGCCCTGGTCGCCTACAACGGCACGCACGAGAAGTTCAAGGACGACCCGGCGCCCTCGCGCATCCTGTGGGTGACGTATCCGAACTACCTGCAGATCGTCACGACGGCGAAGTCGGGTATCGCCAGCCTGAGCGACCTCAGCGGCAAGCGCGTGTCGACCGGGGCGCCGAGCTCGGGCACCGAGTACACCGCCATGTTGCTGCTCGATGCCGCAGGTATCGCCACGGACGGCTTCTCGAAGTGGTCCCGCCTCGGGGCGGCCGAGTCGGCCGACGCGCTCGCCAACGGCACGATCGACGCGTACTTCTGGTCGGGCGGCATCCCGACGGGTTCCATCAGCGAGCTCGCCACGACGCTTTCGCGCAAGGGGCAGGAGATCGCCCTGGTGCCTCTCGACGAGAACGGCGACGCCGTCCGGAGCTTCATGGACCAGTTCCCCGGGCTGGGCGTCGTGCAGACCATCCCCGCCGACGTGTACGGCACCGCCGCCGACACGCCCTCGCTCGCCTTCTGGAACCGCTTCGCCTGCCCCGCCTCCATGCCCGACGACGTCGCCTACACCATCACCAAGACCGTGTTCGAGCACGTCCAGGACCTGCACGACGCCATCAAGCCCGCTGCCGACACGACCGTCGAGAACACGGCCAAGCTGGTCGGGACGACCACCATCCCGTTCCACGACGGCGCGCTGCGCTACTACCGCGAGGCGGGGGCGATCCAGTAGGCCATGGCGCGCCCCCGAAGGGGCCGCCCGGCGGCGCGTTCCCGGTGGGCCGTGGGCGCGGCCCTCCTCCTCGTCCTCGGGGCCGCGGCCGTCGCGCGCCCCGTACGGGTGCGGACCGACGGCTCGAGCCGCGTCGTATGGCTCGGCGCGTGGGACCGCGGTAGCGTCTCGTTCACCAACTCGGTGACCGGGGGACCTGTCGTCATCGACTTCGGGCTGCGGACCGGCTTCGACGACGTGCGCATGCGCACCGACGAGAAGACGGAGGACTACTACACCGACGGCACCTACCGCATCAATCGGCGGCTGCGCTCGGAGCGCTCGCGCTCGCTCGCCTACTGCTCGATGGTCGGCATGCAGGTGACCCTGCGGGCGCGCACCCTGCGCGTCCAGGACAGCTGCCTGAGCTTGGAGTTGCTGTGGCCGCCGTTGTGAGACGCGTGACCTTCGGGGTCCTGCTCGTCGCCACCCTCTACCACCTGTACCTCGTGGCGCACCCCTTCCTGCCGTGGTCGCGCGGAAACGAGATCCCGCTGCTGGACCTGACCCAGGTCCAGCGCGCCACGCACGTGTTCCTCCTGGTGCTCGCGGGCTACCTGATGATGGTCGGCCGCGAGCGCCAGAGCGCGGCGCGCCCCGGCCCGGGCGCCTGGATCTTCGCGCTGCTGGCCGCCATGCCGCTCTACGCGTTCTGGCGGCTCGAGCTCCCGCTCGCCGTGCGCGTCGTCGCGAGCCTGTTCTGGCTGGCGGCCGCCGTCCCGGCGCTGCTGCCGCGTTGGGCGCGGGCCCTAGACCTGCTGGCCGCCCTGCTGGCGATCGCGCCGTACCTCTACCTGCTGCTGCAGTTCAACTCCCTGGTCGACCGCGCCATGCTGCCCGAACCGTGGGACCTGGCCATGTCCTTCGGCCTGACGCTGCTCGTCCTGGGCCTCGTCTACCGCATGCTCGGCCCGGTGCTCCCGAGCCTGGTGATGGTGTTCCTGCTGTACAACCTCTACGGCTACCTCATCCCGGGTGCGCTCCGCAGCCCCGGCTTCCCCTTCGACATGGTGCTCGGCAAGCTCTATGCCGAGACCGAGGCCGGGCTGTTCGGCATCATCACGGGGGTGTCGCTGAAGTACCTGGTGTACTTCACCATCCTCGGCGCGGTCATCTCGGCGCTGGGCTTCGGCGAGATCATCGCGAACATCGCCTTCCTTCTGGTGGGCAAGAGCCCCGCCGCGCCGGGCCGGGCCACCAGCGTCATGGCGGTGATGATGGGCTGGTTCTCGGGATCGGGCGCCGCGGACACCCTGTTCGTCTCCACCCTGAACGAGCCGCTGTTCCGGCGCGCGGGTTACGACCGCTTGATCGCGGCGGGGCTGTCCTCCACCGTCGGGACCATCGCCTACATCACGCCGCCCATCATGGGCTCGATCGCGTTCGTGATGGTGGAGCTGCTCGCGATCCCCTACATCGACATCATCATCATGGCGCTCGGGCCGATGCTCCTGCTGCTCGTGGCCGTGTGGGCCTTCAACGAGTTCTACGTGCGCAAGATGGGACTCCAGCCGATCGAACCGGTGGCGGGCATCGACCGCCGCTACGTGCTGCGTCACGGCTACGTCTTCCTTCCCGTGCTGCTCATCCTGGCCATGATCTACCGCGGGTTCTCCGTCAACGTGACCGTGGCGCTGGCGATCGTCGCCTTCATCGTGCTCGCCTACCTCGACCCCAAGGTGCGCCCGCCGCTGGCGAAGCTGCTCGAGGGGCTGGCGGACGGCTTCCGGCACCTCATCCCGATCGGCAGCGCCGTGGTGGCCGCCAACATGATCATGACCATGATGGTGTTGACCGGGCTCGCCTCGAAGGTGTCGGAGGTGCTGCTCGCGGTGTCGGGTCAGTCCCTGGCCGTCGCCACCGTGCTCGCCGCCCTGTTCAGCCTGTTGCTCGGGATGGGCGTGCCGCCCATCGCGACCTACGTGCTCACCTCGGCCCTGGTGGCGCCAGCCATCCAGAAGCTGGCGGTCGCGCACGGCGTGCCCGACCAGGCGGCGCTGCTCGCGACGCAGATGTTCCTCTTCTACTACGCGGTCCTGGCGGACATCACCCCGCCGGTCGGGCTGTCGGCCTACGCGGCGGCCTCGGTGTTCAAGACCGATCCCATCCAGACGGGCGTGTACGCGGCGCTGGTGGCGCTCCCGAAGTACCTGATCGGGTTCACGTTCCTGTTGTCGTACACCGGCACGGCGCTGCTCATCGTGCCCGTGATCGAGGGCTCGAGCGCCGTGCACGCCGTCTTGCTGATCGCGCCGCGCTTCCTGTTCGCGTTCGGCGGGATCGTGCTGCTGGCGGGGGCGGGCGCCGGCTTCATGCTGCGCAGGCTGCGGGGGTGGGAGCGATGGGCGCTGGGGGCCCTCGGCGCGGTGCTGCTGTACCCGGCGACGCTGGCGAACCTGGTCGCCCTGGCCGTCACGGCGGCGATGGGTCTGCTCGAGCGCTTCCGGCCGGCGCCGGCGGGCACGCCGCGAAGCCCGTAGGGGTCGGCGGCGGGCGACGTCGCTAGTCGCGCCCGACGCCGAAGCGCGGGCGGTAGGGCGGGGCGGCGAGCTCCACCACGTCGCGCCACAGCCGTTCGGTCGCGCGCACCGCGCGGTCGAGGTCGGCGGAACTCGAGCCCGCGCACGCTAGGATGCCGCCGACGTCGTCCAGGAACCGGGCAGGCGCGAGGGGGAACGTCGGGAGCAGCGCCGGGACGGCCTTGTCGCCGGGGAAGTAGCAGCGGTTGATGGCGAAGAGCGCCTGGACGAGGTAGGCGCCGGTGCGCGTGAGGCATCCGACCGTGCCCAGCACGTCGCCGCGCCGCGCGAACGCCGGCGCGTTCGCGAGCGTGAACTCCGCGGACGCGAGCGATCCCTCGACCAGGGCCGCCCGCAGGGGCGCCGGGTATTCGGCGACCTCCGCGGCCAGCGCGGCGACCACGCCTCCCGGATCGAAGAGCGGCACGCTCGTGGCCGCCTCGGCGAGGTAGATCACGCTGCTGAAGCCGAAGGCGGGCTGCTGCTCGTAGTCCCGCTCCACCACCCCGTGGCGCGCCTTCGCCACCGTGCGCCGCACCTGGTCGACGTTGCGGTACAGCAGGTCGACCTTGCCCGCCGGCGTGCGGATCCAGGCGCCGCCGTTCACCCACGGTCCCCAGGCGTACAGCCCGGTCACCGTCGGCGCCCCGTCCTCGGACGCCTCGACAGCCGCGGCGCGCACGGCGGTCAGATCGGGCGGGCTCGCCTCGGCGTAGAGCAGGGCCAGGTCCACGTCGGACGACGGGCCGGCCCGGCCGGACGCATACGAGCCGCCCAGGACGACGGCGGCCACGCCGGACGTCGCGGCGAGCCGCGCGGCGAGCCGGTCCACGGCCGGGCGGATGGCGTCGGGAAGGCACGCGAGAGCGTCGATGGCCGAGTCTCCCACGCGCCCGAAGGCGTGTCAACGCGCTTCGCGGCGGGCGGCAGGGGCGCGGCCCCGGCTTCGTGCCGGGGCCGCGGGGTGGTGGAGGGCGAGGCGGGGCTCAGTTGCCGGCGCCCGGGCCCGCGGTGCCGGTGCCCGGACCCGCGGCTCCCGCTCCTGGACGCGCGGAGCCCGGGCCCGTGGCGCCCGGGCCCGTGGAGCTCGGGCCCGTGGAGCTCGGGCCCGTGGAGCTCGGGCCAGTGGCGCCCGCGCCCGCGGCTCCCGCGCCACCCGTTCCCGCGCCACCCGTTCCCGCGCCCTTGGCGTCCGGCTTCTTCAGGAAGTCGGCCTTGGCCTTGCTCGGGAGCTCGCCGAGCGCGAAGTCGGACACCGCGAAGACGTAGGGGGAGGAGGAGAGGCGCACGGCGTAGTTGCCGTCGTCCTGCTTGGCGCCGACCGTGATGGTGGTGGTCGTGGTGGTGGCCTGCGCGGCGGTTGCCGGGGACCCCGTGGCCGCGGCGTTGCCGTTCGTGCTGTTGGCGTTCGTGCTGTTGGGGCTCGTGCTGTTGGGGCTCGTGTTGTTGGCGTTCGTGTTGTTGGCGTTCGTGCTGGTGGAGTTCGCGCCGGCCGCGCTCGCGCCGGTTCCGTTCGTGCCGGCCGCGCCCGGCGCGTTCGTGTTCGGTGGGTTCGGGCTCGCCGCGGCGGAGCTCGCTGCGGTGCCGGGAGCGGTGGCGCTCGCCGCGGTTCCGGGCGCCGTGGCACCTGCGCCCGGGGCGGTGGCCGTGTCCGCTCCCGCGCCGGCCGCGCCCCCGCCGTTGTCGGCCGCGCCCGCGGCGTTGCCGGCGGCCCCCTTCGGCTTCGCGCCGTTGGCGCCGTCGCCGGCGGCCGGAGCCGTGGTCGTCAGGGTCAGGACCGCCGTGGGGGCGTCGAACCCGTACGCCGGCTTCGCGTCCTTGCCGAGCGGCGCGTGCACGCGCAGCGTGGCGATGCGCGATACGGCGGTGGCGACGGTCGACGGGTCGAAGGTGTCACCCGCACCCAGGCCCGCCATGGACCAGCCCGACGCGTCCTTGCGGAACACGAAGTCGCCCTGGGCGTCGTTGACCTCGAGCTTCGTGACGTTCGCCGGGTCGAGCGACAGCACCTGCGGGTCGATCCAGGTCGAGGGGTCGGTGCGGGCGTCGCTCGCCTTGAGGGTGTGGCTGAGGTAGACCCCCTTGTCGCCGTCGACGCGCAGGTGCGTGCTGCCGTAGCTCGGTGAGGAGCCGACGAGCAGGGTCGTCGTGCCGCCGCCGCTGACCTTCAGGTCGATCTTGGCCTGGTAGTCGTCGGGCCCGACCTTGAGGCGCTTGTAGCTCGACTCCGAGGTGGCCACGAGGCCGTTCGCCTGGAGCCCGGCGAGCGTGTCGAGGAGGTTGCTGACCTTGGCGTCGTCCGCCGGGTAACCGCCGGCGACCGGCAGCGTCCACGAGCCACTGTCGTGGGCGAGCTGGACCGTCTTGCCGTCGCTGTCGGTGATCGTGATGGCGGTCACCTTGTCGGCCGCGAAGGAGCTGCCGAGCAGCGGGCCGACCTGCGTCTTGGGCGGCGCCGCCACCGTGAGGAGCACGAAGGCGAGGGCGCCGGCCTGCACGACGGCGAGGCCGGCGAGGATCAGGTTCCGGCGATCGAGGCGGCGGACGCCGGCGGCGTTGCGGGGTGCGGTGGCCGTGCTCATCCGCGGCCTCCCTTCGCGGCGCGATCTGTGGCTGCCGAGCCGGCGGTCGCGATCATCGGCGCACGGCTGCGGCGGCGCCACTGCCACAGGACGGCGAGGAGCAGCAGGGCGACGAGGGCGAAGGCGTAGTTGCCCACCTCCCAGTCGGTCTCCTCGCTGGCCGTGAGGTGCTCGAGCACCCGCGTCTTCGCGCCGCTCGCGCGGATGTCCAGCAGGTCTGCATCCTCTACCGACCAGTCGACCGCGTTCTGCACGAGCTGCAGGTTCTCGGCCGAGCGGTCCTGGCCCAGCTGAGAGGCGAGGTTGAGGACCGTGTCGTTGACGACCTCGCCGCTGCCGATCACGACCAGCCGCGCGCCGTCCGGCGACGAGGTGAGCACGCCGATCTGCCCCGCCTGGCTCGCGTCGGAGGAGCCCGCCCCGTTGCCGTTCGGGCCGGCGGCGTTGGCGCCGGAAGCGTTGGCGCCCGCCGCGTTCGAGGCGCCTGCGTTCGAGCCGCCCGCGTTGGCGCCGCCCGCGTTGGCGCCGCCCGCGTTCGCGTCGGCCCCGTTCTGGCCCCCGCTCGCCGCGGCGTCGGCCTGCAGCGGGTTGGCCTTGTCCTTGAAGAACGAGCTGAAGGTGCCGCGTACGGCGACGGCGAGCGGATAGCTCTTCTGGGTGCCTCCCACCGCGAAGCCGTACTGCGGGTGCGCCTGGAAGTCCGGCACGATGTTGGTGTCCTGACTCGTCCACGCGCCCGGCGAGGAGCGCAGCAGGACCTTGACGTCGCGCGCGTCGCTGGCGTCGACCGACACGGGGGACGCCCACGGGACGGTCACCTGCGGCAGGCTGCTCGTGATGGGCGAGGCGTCGGCCATCTCGCCGGGCCTCACATCGACGAAGAAGGGGTAATCGACCGCCTGCACCTCGCGGACCGGCACGCCGTTGACGCTGCGCGGCACGACCACCGGGAACTGGCTGTCCTGCGTGTCCAGCACCACCTGGTCGCCGACGGTGACGCCGTAGCTCTTCAGCATGTCGGCGAGGCCGCCGTCGATCTTCTTCAAGGCCAGGCTGCCGGCGTACGGGTCGGTGGTGAGCGCGTAGTCTCCGCCGGCGACGACCACCGAACCCCCGCGCATCAGGAACTGGTCGATGGCGAAGCGTTGCTTGTCGCTCATCCCCTGAGGAGACAGCACGAGGAGGGTGTCGACGTCGTTGGGAACGCTGCCCGAATCCAGCGTGACGGGCTCGACCTGGTAGTCGCGCTGCAGCTGCTGCTGGATCAGCTGCGTCTTGTAGATCTGCGGCTGCTGCTGGCCGAACATGTTCGGCTGCGCGTTCTGCGGCGGCGTCCACACGCCGACCACCTTGAGGAAGCCGCTCGCGGCCCGCTTGAGGCCGGACGTGACGGCGTCCTTCACGCTCGCCTCGCTCAGGTCGCCCTGCGGCACGACGAGCTGCGTCTGGCCGCCGACGGTCAGCAGCATCTGGAAGTAGTAGGTGTCCGGCGACATGAGCGACACGGGGATCGGCCGCACCCCGTACTGCTTGGCGAGCACGTCGGGCGTGAGGGTGGCGTCCTTGGCGCGCGGGTTCACCTGTGCGAAGGTGAGCTTGCCGTTGGCGCCGGAGGCGAGGTCGTTCGCCACCTTCTGCACGGTGGCGGCGGCGTCCTTCAGATCGCTCGGCAGGGTGGCCGGGGTGCTGAGCAGGGTGAGCTTGGCCGGGCTGTCGAGCGACGCGAGCACGCTGTCGACGTCGCTGAAGCCCGCCACCACCTTCTTCACCGCGCGCGTCAGGTTGTACTCGAGGTTGTCGAGCTGCACGTCGGGTTGACCGCCGGTGGGGCTGGGCGTGACGGAGATGAGGTCGCTCAGCTTCAGCACCTGGCTCTGGTCGCCGTAACGCACGAGCACGTCGAAGTAGGCGTTCACCACCGACGACTCGTAGCGGCTCGCGACCTGGAACGGGTGGGGCGTGATGCCGTAGGCCTGGTTCGCTTCGTTCTCGACCTGCTGGTCCGTGGCGGGATCGACCACCTCGGCCTTGACGCGGCCGCCGGAGGCGGCCTGGTACTCGCGCAGCATGTCCGCCACCTGCGGCAGGAGCGGCTCGAGCAGCGGGTGCGTCTTCTTGCTCATGTAGGCGCGGATGAGCAGCGGCTCCTGCAGCGAGTGCAGCAGGTCCTCGGTGGTGCTGGACAGGGTGTAGGCGTGCCCCTGGGTGATGTCGAGGCGAAGCCCCACGAGCGGGAGGATCCAGGCGTTGAGCAGCACCAGGTTCAGCGCCACGAGGCCGATGCCCACCACGCGCGACGTGCGGTAGGGGCGCGTCAGATCGCCGCGGCTCCAGCGCTTGCTGTCCAGCGACAGGGCGTTGAGCGACAGGAACAGGCCGGCGAGCGAGAGATAGAAGATCAGGTCGCGGATATCGAGCACGCCCCGCTCGATGCTGGCGAAGTGGGTGGTGGTGGAGAGCTCGCGCAGCACGCCGCCCACGGGGCTCGGCACGAAGTCGAGCAGGGCCGGCGTGCCGATGACGTAGAACAGCCCGCCGATGAGCAGGGTCACGATGAGCGACACGATCTGGTTGTCGCTGCGCGACGACACGAACAGGCCGATGGCGGCGTACGCCGATGCCATCAGCAGCGCGGCGACGTAGCCGCCGACGACCGGTCCCCAGTCCAGGTTGCCGAGCAGGGCGACGGTGATGGGAAGCCCGAGCGTGAGCACGAGAGCGACCAGCACGAGGGTCATGACGGCGAGGAACTTGCCCAGCACCAGTCGCCAGGTCCCGATCGGCAGGGTCATGAGCATCTCGAGCGTGCCCGAGCGCTGCTCCTCGCTCCACTGCCGCATGGTGAGGGCCGCGACCAGGAACACGAGCAGCAGCGGCATCCAGGTGAACATGGGGCGCACGTCGGCGATGCCGCGAGCGAAGAAGGTGGCGACCCAGAAGAACACGAACAGGGTCACGAGCAGGAACGTGCCGATGAAGATCAGGGCCAGCGGCGAGCCGAAGGCGCTGGAGATCTCCTTCTTTGCGATGGCGACGGTTTGTCGCAAGGGATGTACCTCCGTGGAGGGGCGCGCGGGGTGGGCGGATGCACCCGGCGGCGCGTGGAGCGGGCGCGGCGGTGACGGTCGTGCGGGGCGGGCCTCCGGGGACGTTGGCCGGGACGGCAGCCGGGACGTTGGCCGGGTCGGGGGCCGACGCCGTTCGCGCTACGCGGGCGGGGCGCCCGCGCCCGCGGGCGGAGCGGCGACGTGGCGGGCGTGCCCGTCGTCGCGTGCCAGCTCGTTGAAGACCGTTTCGAGCGTGCGCACCTCGTTGCGGAGCTCGCGCACCTGCCAGTCGCGCGCCTTGGCGATCTCGAAGATGGCCGGGCACAGGTCGGCTCCGTCGACGGCCTCCACCACGTACGCCACGCGGCCGCCCGGGAGCGCCTCCTCGACCACGCCGGCGGCCCCGGGGATGCCGGCCAGCGCCGCGCGGGCGCCGGGGGTCGCGCCGGCCGTCACGACGCGCGCGCCGCCGCTGCGCGCCAGATCCCCCAGGAGCGCGTCGGCCCGTATGGTGCCGCCCATGATCATCACGGCGCGGTCGCACAGGGCCTCCACCTCGGGCAGGATGTGGCTCGAGAACAGCACGGTGCTGCTGCGGCCCAGGCGGCGGATGAGCTGGCGGATCTCGACGAGCTGGGTCGGGTCGAGCCCGACCGTCGGCTCGTCGAGGACCAGCAGCTTGGGCCGGTGCACGATGGCCTGTGCCAGACCGACGCGCTGGCGGTAGCCCTTCGAGAGCTGACCGATGGGGCGCACGAGCATGGGGGCGAGGCCGGTGGCGGCGACGGCCGCCTCGAGGGCGGCCGGTTGCTCGAGCCGCGGGATGCGGCGCACCTCCGCGATCATCGCGAGGTACTCCTGAACGGTGAGCTCGGGGTAGAGGGGCGCGTTCTCCGGCAGGTAGCCGATGCGCTCCTGCGCCTCGCGCGTGCGCGCGAGGACGTCGAGGCCGTCGACCAGGACGATTCCGGCGTCGGGCTGCAGGTACCCCGTGAGGATCTTCATCAGCGTGGACTTGCCCGCGCCGTTGGGTCCCAGCAGACCGACGATCGTGCCGGCGTCGATGCCGAGGCTGACGCCGCCGAGCGCCTGGACCGGTCCGTACGATTTCTTGACTTCCTGAACGTCGACCAAGGTTGTGGACCTCCGCGTGCGATGTCGGGCAACGGCGAATCGCGTGCGGAGGAGCGGCCGGCGGTCTGCGCTCGGTTGGCGGGCCGAGCGCAAGGCGACGTCGGCGGGTCCCCGTCCGGTGGAGCCGCCGCTACATGAGAGGTCTACCAACGGAACATGAAAGCAACGTTCCACGTTCGTGAGGTTCTTGAGGACATCCGTCCCTGGCTGCCGGGGTCACGGCTCCATGAGCCGCCCTACCGCCGTCCCCTTTGCCGGCCGATTTCGCCGCAGAGCGGCCCTCAGGCCGGTTGCGGAACGTCGATCAGGCTGGCGAGCCGGACCCTCCCGAGGGTCGCGCGGATCTCGAGGCTGAGCCCGACCCAGGCGGTGTTGAGCCTGCAGTACCCCTTGCGCGCCTGCGTCGCGCATTGCGGACGGGTCTGGCAGGTGTCGACGATCAATGCGCCGGACATGGCCTCCACGACGTCCAGGAGCGAGACCTTGGTCGGGTCGATCCGCAACCACACGCCGCCGTTGCGCCCGGCCTTGCTGTCCAGCAGCGAGGCGGCGCCGAGCTTTCGCAGCACCTTCGCGAGGAACGCAGGCGGAGCCTTGAGCGCGGCGGCCATGGCCGCCGCGCTGGTGCCGGGGTTCTCGGCGGCGTAGATGAGCGCGTGGATGGCGTAGCTCTCCTCGCGCCGTAGCAGGGTTCGGATGTCGTCCATCGTCGGTGCTCCCGGTGGCAACCCGGGCCTCGGCGCCCATGGTAGCAAGCCGAACCGCTTCTTCGCGGAGACAAATGTCCGTGTTGAGGCGCGTCCGACGTTCGTCGACGGCACGCGACCCGGCTCGCGGGCGCGCCGCCGGGACGGGGCCCGCTCGCGGACGCGCGCGTGACGGCTGTGGCGCGCACGGCCGGCGTAGATCGCGGGGACATCTGTCCCTACGGCGTTCCCGGCGCCCCCCATAAACTTGGAGACAGATGTCCGAGTTTAACGTCGTGCCGCAGCCAGGAGGTCTCCGCATGAGCCACACCAAGGGCAGCATCCACATCGCCGCGCTCCTCGCCGTCGTCCTCGCGTTCGTCGCGCTCGCGGCGGGCGTCGCCCTGTACCCGCGAACCGCCGCCGACGTGCCGGCGCCGGAGACCGCCGTGGCGGGTGCGCCGGCCGCGTCCGCCGACGCCGCGGAGCCGCTGATCCAGCACGTCGCCATGACGCAACCGGATCCCGATGACGCCGTCCCGGTCGACCAGCTCCCGGTCGTGCAGGGCGAGCTCGGCTTCGCTCCCAACGCGGCCCCGCCGACCGGCCGCGATCGTCGCGCCCACGTGATGGTGCAGCTCGAGGTGCAGGAAGAGGTCAAGGAGATCGCTCCGGGCGCCCAGTACCACTTCTGGACCTTCGGCGGCACCGTTCCGGGTCCCATGGTCCGCGTGCGCCAGGGCGACTACGTCACCTTCACCCTGCAGAACCCGCCCGGCAGCAGCATGCCCCACAACATCGACATGCACGCCGTCACCGGCACCGGCGGCGGCGCCAAGGCCACGACCGTGATGCCCGGCCAGCAGTCGACCTTCTCCTTCACCGCCCTCAAGGCCGGCGTGTACGTCTACCACTGCGCCATGGCGCCGGTGGGCATGCACATCGCCAACGGCATGTACGGCATGATCGTCGTCGAGCCCAAGGAGGGCTGGGCGCCGGTGGATCACGAGTTCTACGTGATGCAGGGCGACTTCTACACGAGCAAGGACTTCGGCGCCAAGGGGCTGCAGGACTTCGACATGCAGCGCGCCATCCACGAGGACGCCTCCTACGTGCTGTTCAACGGCGACGCCGGCTCGCTCACGGGCGACAACGCCCTCCACGTCAAGGCCGGCGACACGGTGCGCCTGTTCGTCGGCGACGGCGGCCCCAACCTCGCCAGCTCGTTCCACGTCATCGGCGAGATGTTCGACACCGTCCACGTCGAGGGCGGCACGATGCTCAACCACGACGTCCAGACCACCCTCATCCCGCCCGGCGACGCCGTCATGGCCGAGATGGTGGTCGACGTCCCCGGCACCTACACGCTCGTGGATCACGCCATCTTCCGCGCCTTCAACAAGGGCGCCGTGGGGCAGATCGTGGCCTCCGGCGACGCGCAGCCCGACATCTTCGACGGCGACCAGCCCACGGTCGAGCCTTACGTACCGGCCGAGGCCAACGCCGGCAACTGACCGAGCCGGCCGCGACGGAGCCCCTGCCATGACGCGCCCCACCCCCGCCCCCTTCCGAGCGCTCCTGATCGTGCTCGCGCTCGCCGCCCTCCCGGCCGCCACGGCCGGCGGGGGTGGCGAGCGCGCCGTCGCCATGGCCGCGATCCCGGCGGGGGAGCTCACGCCGCTGTACCCCGTGGCCGGCGAGACCACCCTCGCCGTGGCGCCCTTCCTGCTCGACGCCGAGCCGGTCACGAACGCCGCGTACCTGGCCTTCGTGCGGGCCGACCCGAGCTGGCGTCGCTCGGCGGCGCCCGAGGTGTTCGCCGACCGCGGCTACCTGGCGCGTTGGGCCGGCGACCTGGACCTGGGCGAGGCGGCCCCCGACGCGCCCGTGACGAACGTGTCGTGGTTCGCCGCGGCCGCCTATTGCGAGAGCCGCGACGCTCGCCTTCCCACCGAGGCCGAGTGGGAGTACGCGGCCGCCGCCGGGAACCTGCGCGCCGACGGCGACGCCGAGCCCGGTTTCCGCGCGCGCATCCTGCGCGAGGTCACCTCGCGCGCCGGCGTGCCCGGAGGGGTCGGACGCGACACGCCCAACGTGTGGGGCGTGCACGACCTGCACGACCTGGTGTGGGAGTGGGTGTTCGAGGTCGGGAGCTCGTTCAACACGGCCGACAGCCGGCAGGACGGCGACCGCCAGATCGCGCTCGTGTGCGGCGGGGCCTCCGTCGGCGCGAGCGATAGGGACGACTACGCCGCCTTCCTCCGCTATGCCTTCCGCAGCGGGCTGACCGGCTCGTACACCGGCGGCTCGCTGGGGTTCCGGTGCGCCTCGTCGGTGGGGGCGCCGTGATGAGGAGACGTTCCATGGGCCGGACTTCGCAACCTGCGCTTCTCGCAACCGTCCTCGTGCTCGCGGCGCTCGTGCTGGGCGCCTGCGGTCCCGTGCGCACGCCCGATCGCCGCCCCCCGCCCGCGGCGGACGGCCCGCTGCACGTGTCGGCCACGGGTACGGATGCGACCGAGGCAGGCGCGACCGTGGCCGGGACGCCCGGTTCCGCACCCCCGGCGATGCCCACCGAGGCCGCCGGGACCCCGGGAGCGACCGACCCCGGGCGGGCCTCCATGCCCGAGGGGATGGCGGGCATGGGCGAGATGGCGGCCGACGCCCCCCTGCCGGGCGCCTCGGTCTACCACCTCAGCGGCACATGGAGCGCGTCCGACGGCAACACGAGGAGCCTCGCCGCGCTGCGCGGCCATCCCGTGGTGGTCGTGATGTTCTACGGCAGCTGCACCTCGGCCTGCCCGCTCCTCGTCCACTCCGCGCAGCTGCTGGAGGGCTCGCTGTCGGCGGACGCCGTCGCCGCCACGCGCTTCGTGATGGTCACCATCGATCCCACGAACGACACGCCCGCGCGCCTCGCGGCGTACGCCCGCGACAAGGGCGTCGATCGCCCCACCTGGCTCTTCCTCACCGGCAGCGAGCTCCAGACGCGGCAGCTCGCCGCCGTGCTCGGGGTGCGCTACCGCGCCTCCGGCGGCGGCATGTTCAGCCACAGCAACGTCATCACGCTGCTCGACGGCGACGGCGTCGCGGCGGCGCGGCTCGAGGGCCTCGGCGCCGACACGGCGCCGCTGGCCCGGACGATCGAGGCGATGGTGCGCTGAGCGCACGGCGTCGGCGGGAGGGCCCGGGTGGCGAACGTCGCCCGGGCCCGTGTGTCAGGCGCGGCGACGCGGCGGGTAGACCGGCAGCTCGACCATGCGGCCGCCGTCGTCCGCCACGGCGGCGGACACGAAGGCGCTCGCGATCGCGCGCGGGTCGACCATGTCGGCGGTCGCGCCGAGGCGCTGGCGATTGCTCACCGTGTCGACGAACCCCATCGGGAAGACGATCCCGACGGTGATGGCGCTGCCCTCGAGCTCGCGGTCGAGCGAGCGGAGCAGGGCGGCCACCGCGCTCTTCGAGGCCGCGAACAGGCCGGATCCGGCTGCGCCGCCGCCCCACGCCTCGTGCGCCGCGATGCCGCCCACGAACGCCTCCTCGCGCCGGCGCAGCTCCGGCAGGGTCGCCTGCAAGGTCGTGAACAGGGTGCGCACGTTGGTGTCGAAGGCCCGCTCGTAATCGGCCACGTCGAGATCCTCGACGGCCCCCGTCACCACGTCGCCGACGAGGTGGACGAGGCCGTCGATGCGCCCGTTGCGCTCCGTGATCTCGGCCACCACCCGGCGCGCCTCGTCCACCGTGCCCAGGTCGGACTCGACCGCCAGGGCGTTGTACGACGCGGCCCGGCCCCGGATCCTCACCGCATCGCGGTCGACCAGCGCCGGCCGGGCGCCTGCGCGCACGAGCGCTTCCTGCACGGCGCCGGCGATCGTGCCGCCGGCGCCGGTGACCATCACGATCTTGTCGCGCAGCGTCTTCATCGCTGGATCCTTTCGGCTGGGTCGCCTCGGCTGGAACCGCTCGGCTGGGTCGGCTCGGGTGGGTCGGCTCGGGTGGGTCGGCTCGGGTGGGTCGGCTCGGGTGGGTCGGCCCGGCCGCGTCCCGGTTGCGGGTCCGGTACGCGGATCCACTCGGCGGACTCCGCGCGGCCGCGCGTCCGCGGCCGGGTACCGTCTCCGGGCGGCGCAGGTGGCGCCAACCTACCACGCGCGTCCGGGCCCGCCCGGGCCCCGACGTGCCCCGCTCAGCGCATCGGCAGGATGCCCAGAAGCACCTGAGCGAGCAGGATCTTGACGATCGTGGCCAGGGGGAAGACGGTGGCGTAGCCGATGTTCGGCAGGTCGTTGCCGGTCTGTTCGCCGGCGAAGCCGAGCACGGCGGGCTGCGTCTGTTGCCCGGACAGCATGCCGATCAGCAGGCTCATGGGGATGCGCAGGAGCTTGTAGCCCACCGTCAGCGTCAGGAGCGCGCTGAGGCAGGTGATGGCCGTGCCGCTGAGGAACATGCCCAGGCCGCCGCCGCCCGCGAGGGTGCTGGCGAACGCGTAGCCGCTGCGCGTGCCGATGCCGGCCAGGAACAGGATGAGGCCGATCTGCCGCAGCGTGAGGTTGGCGCTGTAGGGCAGCTGCCACACGACCGGCCCGGTGCGCTGGAGCGCCGAGAGCACGAGCGCCACGAGCAGCGGGCCGCCGGCGAAGCCGAGCTTGAAGGTCAGGCCGCCGGGTAGCGGGATGGGCACGAGGCCCACGAGCAGGCCGAGCGCGATCCCCAAGCCGAACGTCATGATGTCGATCTCGGAGAGCGCCCTGTAGGAGTCCCCGAAGAAGGCGCTCACCTCGTCGAGCCGGTCGCGCCGGGTGATCACCCGAACGCGGTCGCCGAGCTCGAGCCGCATGCCGCCGGTCGGCAGCAGGTCGGTGTCCCCGCGCCGCACGCGGGTGATGAGCGAGCCGTAGCGCTCGAGCAGCCTGAGCTCGCGCAGCGGCTTGCCCGCCGCGTCGGCGTTCGACACGAAGATGCGGCGGAAGTCGAGGCGGCTGCGGTCGAACTCGAGGTGCGAGGTGCTGCGCTCGCCGATCTGTGCGAGCGCCGTCTCGAGGTCCTCGGGCGCCCCCACGATGGTCACCTCGTCGCCCGGATGCAGGAGCGTGTCTCCGTGCACCAGCTCGAGCTCGGGGCCTCCGTCGGCCCCGCCGCCGCCGTCGGCCCCGCGGTCGCCGTCCGCCGTCGGCCCCGCGGTCGCGGTCGGCCCCGCGGCCCGCGTCGCCTTCCGCCCCGCCGTCGCCGTGGCGCAGGACGCGGCCGAAGATCACGTGCCAGCGCTGCTGCTCGAGCCACGCGGCCACGGGCTGCCGCGCCATGTCGGCGCGGGTGACGCGCACGGTGACGTTGGCGAGGTGCTCGCCCGAGGCGCCGAGGTCGCGCAGCCCGCGCGCCTCGGCCCGGTAGTCGACGCGCCAGACCTTCTGCAGCACGAAGATGGCGACGATCATGCCGATCACGCCCACCGGGTAGGCGATGGAGTAGGCCACCACCGGCTGCGTGTCGATGGCCGCCCGGCCGGTGTTCTGCAGCGTCTCCAGCAGGCTGGCGAGGGCCGGGGTGTTGGTGAGGCTGCCCGAGAACAGGCCGGCCGCGAAGGTCGCGGGGATGCCGAAGGCGAGCGCCAGCCCGGCCGTCACGGCGGCCGCGAACAGCAGCGCGCCGAGCACCAGCAGGTTGTCGCGCAGGCCGCGGCGGCTGAACGAGGCGAAGAAGCCGGGGCCGGACGCGAGCCCGATGGTGTACACGAACAGCACGAGGCCGAGGGTGTAGACGAGGTCCGGCAACCTCAGGCGCGGGTCGATCGCGCCGATGCCGAGCCCGACGAACAGCACCGAGGCCACGCCCAGGTTGAAGCCGCCCACCCGGATGCGCCCGAGCGGGTAGCCCAGCGCCGCCACCACGAAGAGCAGCAGCAGGGGGTTGTCGACGAGGAGCTGGATCATAGGGTGCCGTGAGCGCGGGGGCGGACGGACGGCGCCGCCCACCCCGCCCCCGCGAGCCTCTCTTAGGCCTTCGGGCCCGCCGCGACCACCGCGGGGGAGACCTTCGCCTCGAAGCGGGCGAAGTTCTCCGCGAACATCCTCGCGACCTTCCGCGCCTGTTCGTCGTAGGCGTGCTCGTCGTTCCAGGTCGCGCGGGGGTCGAGCACGTCGCTGGGCACGCCGGGGCACGTGCGCGGGATGGACAGGCCGAACATCGGCTCGGTTTTGAACGCGACGTGATCCAGCCGGCCCTCGAGGGCGGCGCCGATCATCGCGCGCGTGTACGAGATCTGCATGCGGTGGCCGACGCCGTACGGGCCGCCGGTCCAGCCGGTGTTGACCAGCCACACGCGCGCGTCGTGGCGACGGATCTTCTCTGCCAGGAGCTCGGCGTAGACGCTGGCGGGGCGCGGCATGAAGGGCCCGCCGAAGCACACCGAGAACGTCGCCTGCGGCTCGTTCACGCCGCGCTCGGTGCCGGCGAGCTTGGCCGTGTAGCCCGACAGGAAGTAGTACATGGCCTGCTCGGGCGTGAGTCTGGCGATGGGAGGCAGCACGCCGAAGGCGTCGGCGGACAGGAAGATGATGTCGCTCGGTTGCCCGGCGAAGCCCACGCTGCTGGCGTTGGAGATGTGGGTGATGGGGTAGGCCGCGCGCGTGTTCTCCGTCTTGCTGGTGTCGTCGAGGTTGACCCGGCGCGTCTCCTCGTCCATCACCACGTTCTCGAGGATGGTCCCGAAGCGGCGGGTGGTCTCGAAGATCTCGGGTTCGGAGCGTGCCGAGAGATGCTCGATCTTGGCGTAGCACCCACCCTCGAAGTTGAACACGCCCTGGTCGTCGGACCAGCCGTGCTCGTCGTCACCGATGAGGGTGCGTTCGGAGGTCGCGGACAGGGTCGTCTTGCCGGTGCCGGAGAGGCCGAAGAACAGGGCTACCTCGTTGTCGGGGCCGACGTTGGCGGAGCAGTGCATGGGCATCACGCCGCGGGCGGGGAGCTCGAAGTTCATCATCGAGAAGGCCGCCTTCTTCATCTCGCCGGCGTACTCGGTCGATCCGATGATGACCAGCTTGTCCGTCAGGTTCATGGCGATGACGGTCTCCGTGCGGGTGCCCATGGTGGCCGGGTCGGCCCGCAGGCTCGGCAGGTCGAGGATGGTGTACGTCGGCGTGAATCCCTCGGCCGCGCGCCGTGTGGGGCGCACGAACATGTTGCGCACGAACAGGCTGTGCCAGGCGTACTCGGTGATCACGCGCACGGCCACGCGGTAGTCCGGGTGCGCGCCGACGAAGACGTCCTGGACGAAGAGATCGAGCCCTCGGCTGGCTGCCAGCGCGGCCGTCCGGAGGGTAGCGAAGCCGTCCGGCGTCATCGACTGGTTGATGGCGCCCCAGCCGACCGTGTCCTCGGTGGTGGCGTCGCGCACGATGAACTTGTCGGTCGGGGAGCGGCCCGTGTACTTGCCGGTGTCGACGACCAGCGGCCCAAGGTGGGCGAGGCACCCTTCGCCACGCTGGAGCGCCGCCCCGTAGAGCTCGGGGGTGGTGAGGTTCCAGTGGACCGTGCCGGCCGCGGCGATGCCGAAGGCCTCCAGCGTTCCTTCCTTGATGCTGTGTCCGACGTGCTTCATGGCGGCTCCTTCCGGTTCGCCTGCCTGCATGTGAACGATAGCACAAGCGGTTCGGGACGCATGCCCCGTGGGACAAAGGTACCGAATTCGCGTGCCCGGTACCCGCTGCCCGCGCCGGCGGCACCCGGAGCGTCGGCCGTTGCGCCGGCTCCGGACGGCCTCTGCGCCACGCGATCGGACGATCCGTGAGCGGTGTCGCGGGGCGCAACGCTCGTCGGCACATCCCCCGCTCGCGGTAGGGTGCTGCCATGGACGAACGAGCTGCCGGCGGCGGCGCACTTCGGCGGGCCGTCCCCGACCTGGACGTGTGGCGCGTCGAGCCCGGCGCGAACGTGGAGCTGGAGGCCGTCCCGACCCGCTCCGACGCGGGCTTTGAAGACCGCAAGGCCGAGGGCAAGGAGCGGCTGAAGGAGCTCGCCAAGGAGCTGCGCGACCTGCAACGGGTGTTCTACGCCGACGGCCGGCATCGCCTGCTCGTGGTGCTCCAGGGGATGGACACGGCCGGCAAGGACTCGACCATCCGCGACGTCTTCGGCCGCATGAACCCGCAGGGTGTGCGCGTGACGTCCTTCGGCGTGCCGACCGCCGAGGAGCTGGCGCACGACTACCTCTGGCGCGTGCATCCGCACGTGCCGCGCGACGGCATGATCGGCATCTTCAACCGCAGCCACTACGAGGACGTGCTGGTGGTGCGGGTCGAGGGCCTGGTGCCCGAGGAGCGCTGGCAACGGCGCTACCGCCATCTGCGCGAGTTCGAACGGCTGCTGGCGGACGAGGGTACGACCGTCTTGAAGTTCTTCCTGCACATCTCCAAGGACGAGCAGAAGGAGCGCCTGGAGTCCCGCCTGGAGAAGCCCCACAAGGCGTGGAAGTTCCGCCTGGGCGATCTCGACACCCGCGCTCGCTGGCAGGAGTACATGGCCGCCTACGCCGCCATGCTGGGGCGCACCTCGACGGAGGAGGCACCCTGGTTCGTCGTGCCCGGCGACCGCAAGTGGTACCGCAAGCTGGTCGTCGGCGAGGTCGTCCTGCAGGCGCTGCGCCGGCTCGATCTGCGCTACCCGCCCAACGCCGTGGACGTCGAGAGCGTCGTCGTCTCGTGACGGCCGGGGCGGCCCCGCGCGCCGGGCGCGAACGAGCGGTGCCCCTCGGGCGCGCGGGTCAGGCGTCCTCGCCGCGCTGGAACACCTGGATGGAGGTCCAGGTCAGGAGGGCCAAGGAGGCGGCCAGCACCGCCAGCGAGAGCCACGCCGGGTAGCGGTAGCTGCCCAGCGCGGCGCCGCGCAGCAGGTCGACGCCGTACGCCACGGGATCGGCGTACGCGACGTCGCGCAGCCAGGTGGGCGGCGACGACAGCGGGAACAGCGCTCCCGAGATGAAGAACAGGGGCAGCAGGACCGCGACCTGGAGGTCGACGCCCCCAAGCGCCACGATGCGGCCGTAGTGCTTCTCGACGTTGTCGCCGCAGACCCGGCGCCAGCGCCCGGCGCACGGGCGCGGACGGCGCTATACACTGTGCTTCCGCGCGCGACCTCTCGCCGCGCGCCCCCCACGACCATGCGGCCCGACGACCCCCTACCCCCCGTAGCGCGTGCCGGCGACCCCGAGCCCGATCGACCCGAGCGCGCCGACCGCCAGGCAGGCGACCCCGAGCCCGACCGACCGGAGCGCGTCGACCGCCGGGCCGGCGACCGCGAGCGCGACGGACCCGAGCGCGCCGACCTGCGGCCCGGCGACCGCCTGCCCCGCGACCGCCTGCCCGGCCACCGCCGACGCCGCGTCGCGGGGCCCCGCGCCGGAAGGCCCGCCGCCGACGCGACCGGAGCCGGACGGTCCCGCCGCCCCGAGCCCCGCGGCGCGCGCCCCGCTCCCGGTCCCGGGCAGCGCCTGCTGCGCGTCGCGGGGATGAACGTGCTCATCGTGGTGGGAGCGCTCGCCCTGCTCTACGGGGGGTCGAAGCTGCTGCACCGCCCCACCGGGACGGAGCCGCGCGTGGCGATGCCGGCACGCATGACCCGCGGCCCCTCGCCGGGGCCACTCGATGCCGGCGCCTACCGGCTGACCCTGTCGGACGCCCGTTGGATCCCGCAGGCCGACGTCCCCGCCGACGCGCCGCTGAGCTTCCGAGCGCGGCCGAGCGCGCTCGTCGACTACCTCGTGCTGGACGTTCGGATGAGCGACATCGGGTCGGCGCCCGCGGCCCTCAGCTACACGGGTGCGGGGCAAGACGTACGGCTGCTGTTGGCGTCCGCCGACCCCGAGGCGTTCGTGCGCGAGCCGCTGTCGCCAGCCGAGGCGCGTGCGATCACGGGGCAGGAACCGCTGCCGAGCGGCACCATGGCCGCCGGCGAGCACCGGGCGGGTGTCCTGGTCTACGCCGTGGAGCGGTACCGCGCCGACTTCAGGCTCCTGGCCGTGCCGCAGTACGCGCCCGGAACGGTGCCGCAGGCCGGGCCGGCCGAGCCGGCGCTGGAGATGCGCTTCCGCCCGTAGGCGTGCGTCCTCAGCGGGTCTGCGTGACCTTGAGCAGGTTGCGCGGCGCGTCGGGGTCGACGCCGCGGGAGGTAGCCAGCGCCAGGGCGAGCAGCTGTCCCGCGATCACCATCAGGAACGCGTCGCTCACCTCGTGCCGCTCGCCGGGCAGCGCAACCGCGGCCGTGGCGTGCTCCAACAACGGCTTCGCGCCGCTCACGACGGTCAGATCGGCGCCGACCTCACGGAGGCGGGCGGCGACCGCCGCGTTCGAGTCGAGGCTGGCGTCGGAGGCGCCGAACAGCACCAGCGGGTCCCCCGCGTCGACCACGGCGATGGGTCCGTGCTGGAACTCGGCGCTGGAGTAGGCCTGGGCATCGATGTAGGCCGTCTCCTTGAGCTTCAGGGCGGTCTCCTGCGCGGCCGCGAACGCCAGGCCGCGCCCCAGCACGTAGAGGCCGGAGGCGTGCGTCAGTCGCAGCGCCGCGCGTTCGACGGCCGCGACGTCGTCCAGCAGGGCGCGCGCCGCGGCGGGAACGCGTTGCAGCGCGTCGCGCAGATCCGCGTCGTCGGCCCACTCCGCCACCAGGCGGGCCAGCACCATCATCTGGCTGGTGAAGGTCTTGCTCGCCGCCACCGCCTGCTCGTCGCCGGCGTGCTGCCGCAGGGCGTGCGCGGCGACCCGCTCGAGGCTGCTCCCGGAACGGTTGCTCACGGCCACGGTCACCGCGCCCGCCGACGCGAGCGCGCGCAGCCCCTCGACCACGTCCATGCTCTCGCCGGATTGGCTCACGCCGATGCCGAGCGCGCCGGCGACCTCGAGGGGCGCGCGGTAGAGCGTCACGAGCGACGGCGGGATGCTGGCGACCGGGAGCCCGAGCCGCTGCCCCGCGAGGTACGCGAAGAACGTGACCGCATTGTCCGACGAGCCGCGCGCCAGCGTCGCGACGAGCGGGATGCGGGCCGAGCGCAGCTCGGCAGCCAGGGCCGGCACGGCGTCGTCGGCCAGGATGAGCTCCAGGACCTCGGGTTGCTCGCGGATCTCGCGCTCGAAGTTGGTCATCGACCTGCCTCTCCCGCGCGGGTCCCCGCCCGCGCCTCCGTGATGGCATCGCGCACGCGCTGGCCGTGCGTGGCGAGCAGCGCGCGGGCGCGCCCCAGATCGACGCCGGCGCGGCTCATGACGATCGCCTCGCGGATGCCGCCCTCGGCCCTGAGCAGCGCCTCCGCCGCCTCCGGCTCCCCCAACCCGGTGGCCTCCGCCACGATCCCGGCGGCGCGCACCCTCAGCTTGGCGTTGGCTGCCTTCATGCCGACCATCAGGTTGCCGTAGGCGCCGCCGAGACGCGCGAGCACGGCCGTGGACAGCGCGTTCAGGGCGATCTTCTGCGCCGTGCCCGCGGCCATCCGGGTGGAGCCGGCCAGGACCTCGGGCCCCGTGTCGAGCAGGATCCCCACGGCGGCCGCCCCCAGCAGCGGCGTGTCGGGGTTGTTGGCGATGCCGACGGTGAAGGCGCCGAGCTCGCGCGCCCGCTGCACGGCACGGACCGTGTAGGGCGTGCGGCCGCTGGCGGCGATGCCGATGAGCGCGTCGTCCGGCCCGAGCAGCGCGTCCTCGACGGAGCGTCCGGCGTCGTCGACGTCGTCCTCGGCGTCCTCCTTCGCGCGCGATCCGGCCGCGGCGCCGCCGGCCAGCAGCACCACGGTGCGGTCGAAACCGAAGGTGGGTGCGAGCTCGGCGGCGTCCTGGACCGCGAGCCGGCCGGACGTTCCGGCGCCTGCGTAGGCCAGGCGGCCGCCCCCGCGCACGCGCCCCTCGATGCCCCGCACGGCGCGCGCGAGGTCCCCCGCGGCGGCGCCGACGGCCTCGACGGCGCGGCGGTTGGCGTCGACGATCTCCGCCACGGTGCGCTCGGGCGGCCACACGTCCAGATCTCGGTAGCGGTCGTGGATCGACTCGGTGCTCACGCGCGGGTCACCTCTCTTACGGAAGGCTCGGGGGGCGAGCCGACGGGTTCACGGCTCCGGCGCGCGCAGATCGAGCGCCACGCGGTAGCGGTCGCCGCAGTACGCGCTGCGTGCGAACTCGAAGGGGACGCCGTCGGCGCCGTAGGTGGTGCGCTCGAGCCACAACACCGGCACGTCGCGCGGGATCTCCAGCAGGGCGCCTTCGTGGCGCGTGGGCAGGCGCGCGCCGATGGTCTGCCGCGCGCGCGCCGGACGCAACCCGAACTGGGCGTCGAGGGCCGCGTAGAGGGAGCCGAGCTCCCGCAGGCGCCCGAGCGAAAGGGCGTCGACGGCCGGGGACAGGTGCGACGTCTGCAGGGCGAGGGGTACGTCGTCGGCCGTCCGCAGGCGGGTGATGCGCAACACCTCGAAACCGGCCGGGACCATCAGGGCCTCGGCGACGTCGGTCTCCGCCGGCGCCCGCACGGCCTCGATGAGCCGGGAGCCGGGTCGGAACCCCAGGTGGCGGGCCTCGTCGGTGAAGCCGAGGACACGGTCGATCACCTGCACGACCGGCTTGGTGCGGACGTAGGTGCCCGATCCCTGGCGCTGCTCGACGAGACCCTCCTCGACCAGCGTCTCGAACGCGCGCCGGACCGTCATGCGCGACAGCCCGAGATCGAGCGCCAGCTCGCGCTCGCTCGGGAGCGCGCTGCCCGGGTGCAGGTCGCCGTCGTGGATGGCGTGGGCGAGCTGCTGCTTGAGCTGCAGGTAGGCAGGCGTGGGCAGCCGCTTGTCGACGCGTACGATGTCTGGCTTCATCACCACTCCGCTGGGCGCTGTCGCGCCACGGGTAGAGCCGCGGTCCGCGCGGCCCTCGAGCGCCGGGCGCTGCGACGTTCGAGCCCGGCCTGATTATACCACTGCTAGACCAGCCTCGCACCGGCCGCACGGCGGGGCCATGCGCACGACCCTACAATGGGGGTCATCGCGAACGGAGCGCGTGAAGTGGTTCATGAGAGGCGGGTTGAAGGTGGTCTCGTAGTGGTATATCCTTGAGGCGCTTGACTCGTTTCCTTCAGGAGGTACACATGCGTTCGTTGCGCACGATCACGCTGCTCCTGGTGCTGATGGCGCTCACCGGAGCGTCGCTGGCCCAGAAGAAGACCGTCACCACGGCCGATCTCGGCCTGCAGCCCGGGCAGCAGGGTGGGACGCTGACCCTGCCGTTGTCCGACGCGCCGTCGACCTTCTTCTACTACGGTCAGATCGACGCCAACGTCGAGGCGCTGGCCAACCAGATGTACGACACGCTCCTCGAGTTCAACCTCACGACGTACAAGCTCGAGCCCGGCCTGGCGACCAGCTGGGACGTCTCCGACGACGGGCTGGTCTACACCTTCCACCTCCGCGACGGCGTCACCTGGTCCGACGGCGAGCCCTTCACGGCCGACGACGTGGTCTTCACGCTCGACCAGATCGTCGCGAACCCCGAGGTGCAGGCGGGCGACGCGGCGCAGTTCACGTTCAACGTGAACGGCGAGGAGAAGCACGTCACCTTCGAGGCGGTCGATCCCCTCACCGTCAAGATGACCCTGCCGGTCGCGTCCGCGGCGTTCCTGCTCAACATCCGCTCCTTCTACATCATGCCCAAGCACAAGCTGCTGTCGTACAGCGTCGAGGGCGGCGGGCAGGCGTCGGACCTCAACAAGGCGTGGCCCACCGACACCGACCCGAGCGAGGTCGTCGGCACGGGTCCGTTCGTGCTTTCGAACTACGTTCCCGGCCAGAAGGTCACCCTCGAGCGCAACCCGAACTACTGGAAGGTCGACGCCCAGGGCACGCAGTTGCCCTACGCCGACGAGCTCGACTACCTCGTGGTCAAGGGCACCGAGGCCCAGACGGCCCAGTTCCTCGCCGGCAACATCGACCAGCTCAACATCTCCGGCGCCCAGTTCCCCGACTTCAAGAGCCGCGAGGTCGCGGGCGCCAACTTCAAGGTGCTGTCGAGCGAGGCGCTCTTCGGCTCCCCGCCGCACCTCGCGTTCAACTTCGACGACCCCGACCTCGGCAGCGTCTTCTCGCAGGTCGACTTCCGCCGCACCATGGAGTACGCCGTCGACAGGCAGCGCATCATCGACGACGTCTACAACGGGCTCGCCGAGATCCCGGGCACGCCCACGGCGCCGGCCGACGGCACCTTCTACGTCGATACCACCGACCTGATGCACATGTTCGACCTGGAACAGGCCAAGGCCGGCCTCGACCAGCTCGGGCTCGAGGACACCGACGGCAACGGCGTGCGCAACGTCCAGGGTGGCGGCGACCTGGAGTTCACCCTCACCTACAACGCCGATTCGCAGACCTACACCGACATCGCCACCATCCTCCAGAACGACTTCGGGAAGGTCGGGGTCAAGGTCGACCTGCAGGGCGTCCAGGGGTCCTCGCTGGTCGGCACGGCGCTCGGCGGCGACTACCAGGCGATCATCGTCGCCTTCGGCAACCAACCCGACCCCGAGCTGCGCAAGCCCATCTGGCAACCGGGCGGCTCTCTGTACTACTGGCACCGCTCCACGCAGCCCGACGAGCCGGGCGGCCAACCGCACATGGACGCCATGGCCGACTGGGAGAAGCAGATCTACGACATCTTCGACCAGGGCTCGCAGCTCACCGACCAGAGCAAGCGCGTCGAGCTCTACGGCCAGTGGCAGAAGCTCAACGCCGAGAACGACCCGGTCATCATGATCGCGAAGCCGTCGAACATCGCCGCGGTCTACGACAGGGTCCACAACTTCGTCTACAGCCTGGGCGTCATCCCCGGCTACAACCCCGTCCCGCTGTACTACGTGAGCCAGTAACGCGTCTTCCGGGCGCGCACCCCCACGGGTGCGCGCCCGCCTATCTTGCGTGTCCGCATTGATCTCGCTTCCACCCCCGCCTGAGCCCGCGGCCGCCCTCGACGAAGGCGCGGCATGATCGTCTTCGCGATCAAGCGCTTCCTCGTCATCCTGCCGACGCTGTTCCTCGTGTCGATCGTGTGCTTCACCGTCATCGACCTGCAGCCGGGCTCGTTCACCGACCGCTACCTCGAGGACCCGCGGATGAGCCCCCAGACCGTCGCCAACATCAAGGCCGACCTCGGGCTCGACAAGCCGCCCTACCAGCAGTACATCCGTTGGATCGTCAACATCGTCACGAAGGGCGACTTCGGCTACAGCTTCTTCGCGGGCCGGCCCGTCGCCGGCGTCATCGGCGAGAAGCTCGGCTGGACGCTCGTCGTGGCCGGCATCACGATGCTGTTCTCCTGGCTGGTGGCCGTCCCGCTCGGGATCGTCACGGCCGTGCGCCGCAACGGGCTGACCGACTTCATCGCCAGCTTCGTCGGCTACATCGGGCTCGCGGTGCCCGATTTCCTCGTCGCGCTGCTGCTCGTGGCGCTCGTCCTCAACCTCGGCGGCACGAACGTCGGCGGCCTGTTCAGCCCGAGGTACATCGGCGAGCCCTGGTCGTGGGCGCGGCTGGCCGATCTGCTCAACCACCTCTGGATCCCCATCGTGGCGATCGGCACGGCCGGCATCGCCACCATCATGCGGCAGATGCGGGCCAACCTGCTCGACGTCCTCAACGCCGACTACGTGCGTACGGCGCGTGCCAAGGGGCTGCGCGAGGCGCGGGTGATCAACCGGCACGCGGTGCGCACCGCGATCAACCCCCTCATCTCGATGGCGGGCCTGAGCCTGCCGGAGCTCATCAACGGGACCATCATCGCGTCGATCGTGCTCAACCTCCCGACCATCGGCCCCCTGCTGTACGACGCCCTGCTCGCCAAGGACCAGTACGTGGCCATGACGCTGCTGCTCATCGCCAGCGCGCTGCTCATGCTCGGCAACCTGCTGGCGGACCTGGCGCTCGCCTGGGCCGATCCGCGGATCCGCTATGAGTGACGGTCCGGGGCGCGCGCCCGAGCCGGAGCGCCGGCGAGAGGCGGACCGCCGCCCCCCCGATCCCGACGTGAGCGGTCGCGACCCCGGCGGCGTCGACCGTACCGACGCGGCCGAGGGAGCTCGCGCCCGGCGCCGCGCGCCGACCCCGGAATCGATCGGGCCGCTCGCGATGGCGTGGCGCCGCTTCCGCCGCTCGCGCACCGGTCTCGTGGGCGCCGTCGTGCTGGTGCTGCTCTACCTGGTCGCCCTGTTCTCGCCGTTCCTGGCGCCCTACGCCATCACCACGCAGCACCGCGCGGTGTACCAGCCGCCCCAGGCGCTGCACTTCTGGCGCGACGGCCGACCGGCGTGGCCCTTCGTTTACGCCATGCAGCAGGAGCGCGACCCGGTCACCTTCCGCCGCATCTTCGCGCCCGACGAGGCGCAGCCGCTGCCGCTGCGCCTGTTCGTGCACGGCGAGCCGTACGGCTTCGTCGGGACGTTCCACAGCGATTTGCACCTCTTCGGCGTCGACGGCGGCACGTTCTACCCGCTCGGCACCGACCGCTTCGGTCGCGATCTGCTGTCGCGCATGCTGGTCGGCTCCCAGGTGTCGCTCACGGTCGGCATCATCGGCATCGTCATCTCGTTCACCATCGGCATCCTCGTCGGCGGTGTGAGCGGGTACTACGGCGGCTGGGTGGACACCGTGCTGCAGCGCCTCGTCGAGGTGCTGTTGAGCTTCCCGCGGCTCCCGATCCTGCTCGCCCTCGCCACCGTGATCCCGGCCAAGTGGCCCTCGACCTGGGTCTACATGGGCATCGTGGCCGTGCTCTCCGTGATCGGCTGGGCGGGCCTCGCGCGCGTCGTGCGCGGGCAGGTGCTGGCGGCGCGCGAGATCGAGTACGTCCACGCCGCGCAGTCGCTCGGGGCGGGCGACATGCGCATCATCGCGCGGCACGTCCTACCGAACCTCACGTCGTACCTGGTGGTGGCGGCGACCCTCGCGCTGCCCGGCTACATCCTGGGCGAGAGCGCGCTCTCCTTCCTCGGGCTCGGCATCAAGGAGCCGATGACGTCCTGGGGCCTGCTCCTCAAGGACGCCCAGAACTTCGAGAGCCTGCGGCTCTACCCGTGGCTGCTCGCCCCGGGCGCCCTCATCGTCATCTCCGTGTTGGCGTTCAACTTCGTCGGCGACGCCCTGCGCGACGCCGCCGACGTCCGCACGCGCTGAGCTCCCGGCCGGAGGACCCATGGACCCACGCCTGTTGATGATCGACCTCTCCGGCACCGAGCTCACGGCCGACGAGCGCGCCTTCCTCGCCGAAGGGCGGGCCGCCGGCCTGTGCCTCTTCGGCCGCAACGTGCGCGACCGCGCCCAGGTGGCCGCCCTGGTGGCGGACGCCCGCGCGGCGGCGGGCGAGCCGTTCGTGGTCGCCACCGACCAGGAGGGCGGCGGCGTGCTGCGCATCCACGACGTCCCCACACCCCCGTCGGCCATGGCGCTGGGTGCGGCGCGGGACGCGGAGCTCACGCGCGCGGTCGCTTCCGCCACCGCCCGCGGCCTCCGCGCGCTCGGCGTGAACGTCGACTTCGCGCCCGTCGCCGACGTCAACGCCAACCCCGCGAACCCGGTCATCGCCGACCGCAGCTTCGGCGCCGACCCGTCGGCGGTGGCGGCTCAGGTCGTGGCCTTCGTGGAGGGCCTGCAGCGCGAGGGGGTCGCCGCCACCCTCAAGCACTTCCCGGGGCACGGCGACACCGACGTGGACTCGCACGTCGGCCTCCCCGCCCTCCCCCTGAGCGAGCGTGAGCTGGAGGCGCGCGAGCTGGTGCCGTTCCGGGCCGGCATCGCCGCCGGCGCGGCGGCGGTGATGAGCGCCCACATCGTGCTGAGCGCCTTCGACGTCGAGCGGCCGGCGACGCTCTCGCGGGCCGTTCTGCACGGTCTGCTGCGCGAGCGCCTCGGTTTCGACGGGGCGATCTTCACCGACGCGCTCGACATGCGCGCCGTCGCCGACCGCTATGGCGCCGCCGAGGCGACGGTGCTGGCGCTGGAGGCGGGCGTGGACGTGCCGGTTCGCGTCGGCTCGACGCCGGGCGGGCGCGGGGTGCGCGGGCACGCCGAGGCCGCGGACGCGGTGGCGCGGGCCGTGCGCGACGGGCGGTTGGACGAGCGTGCGATGGAGAGGTCGGCAGCGCGCATCCGGCGCCTCGCGCTGCGTTATCCGGCGCGCCCCGACCCGGGCTCCGCCTGGCGCGACGGCGACGAGGCCCTGCTGGAGGACGCCGCCCGGCGCGGCCTCGTGACCCTGGGGCGGCTGCCGGCGCTCGCGGCGGGCACGCGCGTGGCGCTGGTGGCGGCCGGCGAGGTGAGCGCCAGCGCGGCGGCGCAGCTCACGGCGCGCCCGGCCGACGAGCTGGCGCGGGCGCTGGCGCGCGCCGGAACCGAGGTGGTGCGCGTGCCCTACGACCCCGCGGAGGCGGGGCGAGCCGGCACGGCCACGCGGGTCCTCGCGGCCGTGCGCGCCTGCGACGCCGCGCTGTTCGTGTCGACCTCGCGCGCCCCCATGGGCGACGACGAGGTCGCGCTCGGGCGCGCCGTGGCCGGCGCCGGCAAGCCCTACGCCCACGTCGCGCTGTGGAACCCGTACCACGTGGCGCGGCTCCCGGGTCCGGCGCTGGTCTCCTTCGGCTTCCGTGACCGCTCGGCGCGCGCCGCGGCCGACGCCCTGCTGGGGCGCCCCACCTCCGGCGTGCCGCCGGTGCCGCTGCGCACCGCATGAGGAGACATGTCGTGCAGAGAAACGCACGTTCTCGTGAGGAAATCCTCAGGCGACGTCGTTTCGCACCGGACGGACGGTGAACACGGTGAACACCGGTGCGTCGGCGCCTCGCTCGGCGGTGGCGTCGTAGCGGTACGTGCCGCACGAGGAAATCTTCACGCGCGTGGTCGCGTGGTCCCTGTGGCCGTCGGCCGGGTCGTCGAGGCGCCCGCCCCGCGTTGGTGAGGACGCCTTCATGGGGCGCCTAGACCAGTTGGCGACCACCTCCGAACGTCCTATACTGACGGGAAGGACCCAAGACGCCGCCGCACGCGGCCCGCAACGCCCGGCGCTCAAGCCGGGCGCACGTACGTGGCGGAGCCGCGCGGGAAGGCGGAGGGTCACGACAAGCACGCCGAATGGAGGCACCCGCATGACGAGACCCCTTCGCACACGTCTTCTTGCCGCCCTGGTCGCGCTCTTCGCCCTGGGCGCGGTGGGGACGGCGCTGGCCCAGACGACGCAGCTGACCTTCTGGAGCTGGCGCACCGAGGACGTCGACGCCTACAACCAGTTCATCGCCGAGTTCCACAAGATGCACCCGGACATCGACGTCACCTTCACCCCGTACAAGAACACGGAATACAACACCATCCTGTCGACCGCCCTCCAGGGCGGCGGCGGCCCCGACATCGTCCACCTGCGCGCCTACGGCGGCATGGAGCCGCTGGCGCAGGCCGGCCTGCTGGTGCCGCTCGGCGACAAGATCCCCGCCCTCGCGGACTTCGACCCGAACGTGCTGAAGGCCGCCACCAACCGCGACGACGGCAAGGTCTACGGCGTGCCGTTCGCCCTGCAGACCGTTCAGGTGCTGTACAACAAGGACGTCTTCGACAAGCTCGGCCTGAGCGTTCCGAAGACCTGGAGCGAGTTCCTCGACGTGGCCAAGAAGGTCAAGGCGTCGGGGATCGACGCGCTGGCCAACGGCACCAAGGACGGCTGGACCGTCGAGACCCTCTTCGGCGGCGTCGCGCCCTCCTTCTACGGCTGCAACGCCTTCTACGACGAGATCACGGCCGGCAAGACCACCTTCGAGGACCCGAACTTCCTCACCGCGCTCCAGCGCATGGTCGACCTCAAGCCGTACCTCGCCACGAACTACGTCGGCGTCGGCTACACCGACATGCAGACGCTGTTCGGTTACGGCCAGGCCGGCATGATGATCGGCGGCAGCTACGAGCTCACCACCATGGACCAGCTCAACCCCGATTTGAACATCGGCTCGTTCGTCATCCCGAACGACCAGGGACAGTCGTGCGAGACCTTCTACGTCGACGGCTCCTACGGCATCAACAGCGCCAGCAAGCACCAGGACGCGGCCGTCGAGTTCGTGAAGTTCCTCGCCAGCAAGCAGTACGGCCAGATGTTCACCGACACGCTCAAGCAGATCTCGGCGGTGCCGGGCGTGCTGCCCACCGATCCCGTCCTGTCGACCATGGCCGACCGCATGCAGAGCGAGGGCACGCCGTACCTCATGCTCACCGCCTTCCGCTACGGCCAGCCGTCGGGCTCGACGTTGCTGCAGAACGAGATGCAGGCCGTCCTCGCGGGCGACAAGTCCGTGGAGGAGGCCGCCGGGAACATCCAGCGCGGCGTCGCGGGCTGGTTCGACTTCCAGCAGTAAGCCTCGTGCATGCCGGAGGCCCGCCCCGTGCGGGCCTCCGGAACCACCTTGGCTAGGAGCCGCCGATGACCGCGTCTCGAGGCTGGCTGAAGCGCAACGCGCACCTGATCCTGTTCCTGCTGCCGGGGATCGTCCTCTACGGCGTGTTCATGGCGTACCCGCTGGTTCGCTCGCTGACGTACAGCGTGTTCGACTGGCGCGGCCTGCTGCGCGGCAGCTTCATCGGCCTCGCCAACTTCGTGAAGGTGCTCACGCAGTGGCCGTACAACGTCCACTTCTGGCACGCCCTCGCGCACAACGGCATCTTCTTCGGCCTGACGCTGCTCGTGCAGAGCACCCTGGGCCTCTTCCTCGCCGCCCTGCTGAGCCGCCGCCGGCGCGGCTTCGCGATCTTCCAGGCGGCCTATTTTCTGCCGTACACACTGTCCCTGGTGGTCGTCGGATTCCTCTGGCTGCTGCTGCTCAACCCCACCTGGGGCGCCGTCGCCCAGGGGCTAAGGGAGATCGGCCTGGGAAGCTGGGTGCAGCCCTGGCTGGGGCAGAAGGACACCGCCCTGGTGACGGTCATCCTGGTCAACTCCTGGCACTGGCTCGGGTTCCCGGTGCTGGTGTTCATGGCGGCCATCCAGGGCATCCCGCGGGAGCTCTACGAGGCGGGCCTGGTCGACGGCGCCAACGAGTGGCAGAGCTTCCGCCTCATCACCTTCCCGCTGCTGGCTCCGAGCCTGACGATGATGACCATCCTGACGTTCATCTGGGACTTCAACGCGTTCGAGCTGGTGTTCGTCATGCAGGGGGCGTCCGGCTCGCCCAACTACGCCACCGACCTGCTCGCCACGTTCTTCTACCGCACCGCGTTCGGGGATCCCACCACCGGCGGCGAGCCGGGACAGATCGGGCTCGCGTCCGCCATCGGGGTGCTCATGCTGGTCATCATCGGCGTGGCTTCGGCCTTCGGGGTGCGCTTCAGCCAGCGGCGCCAGACGGAGTACTGAGGTGCAGCGAAGCGTCGCCCGCCCCGTCGTCGTCGCCCGCCGGCGCCCGCCGGTCTGGCGCACCGTCCGTCAGGTCCTCGTCTACGTCGTGCTGGCCGCTCTCGCGATCGGCTTCCTGTACCCGATCGTGCTGATGGTGCTGGCGGCCTTCAAGACCACGCCCGAGATCTTCCGTAACCCCTTCGGCCTCCCGTCGACGCTGCGAACGACGGCGTTCGTGGAGGTGTGGCGTCGCGCGCACTTCGGCGTCTACCTGCGCAACAGCGTGCTCGTCACGGGCGGATCCTTGCTGCTGCTGCTGGCCTGCGCGGCCCCCGCCGCCTACGCCCTGGCGCGCTACCGCTTCCCGCTGCGCGCTGCGCTGTTCCTGTTCTTCCTTGCGGGCCTGATGATCCCCATCCGCCTCGGGATCTTGCCGCTGTACCTGCTCATGAAGCACCTCGGCCTGCTCGACACGCCGTTCTCGCTGATCCTCACCTACGCGGCGAGCGGCATGCCGATGTCCGTGTTCCTCCTCACCACCTTCTTCCGGGCGCTCCCCAGCGACCTCGAGGACGCCGCCCGCATCGACGGCTGCTCGGAGTACCGCATCTTCTACAGCATCATGCTCCCGCTGGTGCGCCCCGCCGTGGCCACCGTGACCATCGTCAACCTGGTGCCGTGGTGGAACGACTTCTTCTTCCCGCTGCTGTTCCTGCAGTCGAACACCTGGAAGACGGTCCCGCTCGGGATGCAGATCTTCTTCGGCCAGCACATGACCGACTGGAGCCTGGTGTTCGCCGGCATGCTCATCGCGAGCCTGCCGCTGCTGGTGGTGTACCTGGCGATGTCGCGGCAGTTCATCTCGGGCCTCACCTCGGGCGCCCTCAAGGGGTGAGGCTACGGTGGGTGGTGAGGTCGTGACCGGCGCCGTGGGCATCGACGCGCTGCTCGCGGAGCCCGAGCGCTGGCTCGGGGGACGGGAGCGCGTCGCGTTGCTGGCGAACCGCGCCTCGCTCACGTCGGATTGGACGCCGAGCGTCGACGCCCTGCGCGCCGCGCTCGGGGAGCGGCTGGTGACGCTGCTGTCTCCCGAGCACGGCTTCAGCGCCTTCGAGGACGACGCCACGCCCATCGACGACCGTCGCGATCCCCACACGGGCCTGCCGCTCGTGAGCCTCTACGGTCCGCGTCGCCGCCCCACGCCCGACATGATGGCCGGCTTCGACGCCGTGGTGGTGGACCTGCGCGAGGTCGGCGTGCGCTGCTACACCTACGCCACGACCGTGGCCCTGGTGCTGGAGGCGGCCGCGGCGGCGGGAACGCCGGTGGTGGTGTGCGACCGCCCGTCGCTCCTCGGCGCGCGCGTCGACGGCCCGGCGCTCGACCCGGAGCGCCGCTCGTTCCTCGGCTACCTGCAGGTCCCGTTCCAGCACGGCCTGACGCTGGGCGAGCTCGCCCGCCACGCGGCGGCGGCGCTCGGCGGCGCGCCGCTGGAGGTGGTGCCGGTACCGGGCTGGCGCCGTCAGCGCGCCGGCGCGTCTGCGCTCGTAACGGGCGATCCGGACGCGGGCGCGAGGCCCTCGGGCCTGCTGGTCCCGCCGTCGGCCGGCGCACGCCTCGCGCCGTCGCCGCTCTACCCCTTCGTGCCGCCGTCGCCGGGGCTCCCGAGCGAGGCGGCCGTCGCGCTCTACCCCGGTCTGGTGCTGCTCGAAGGCACCGGGTTGTCCGAGGGGCGCGGCACGCCACTGCCCTTCGAGCTGCTGGGCGCGCCCGACCTCGACGGCTTCGCGCTCGCGCGGCAGATCAACGAGCTCGGCGCCGCCGGGGTGCGCGCCCGCCCCCTGGCCTTCCGGCCCGACAGCGGGAAGCTCGCGGGGCGCGCCTGCGACGGCGTTCAGCTTCACGTGGTGGACGCGGTTGCGTTGCGGCCTTTGCGGGCCTTGGCGAGCGTGCTGCGGCTGCTCTTCGTGGACGGACGGGTGCGCTGGACGCGCTGCGAGACGTTGCCGTGGAGCCGCATGAAGGGCGCGGGCGAGCCCTGGCACGAGCCCACGCGCGGGTTGCTGGTGGACGCGCTGGTGGGCGACGGGAGCCTGCGCGGCTTCGTCGAGGGGCGGCAGACGTGGGACGAGCTCGAGCAGGAGTGGGCCGCCGCGCACGCGAGCTACCTGACGGAGGTCGACGGGGCGCTGCTGTACCCCGGGGCGCTCGAGCCGGCGGGGGCGAGCCCGTGAGCGCACGCGCGGCGCTGGGGATCGACGCGGGGGGCACGAGCACCCGTTGGCGCTTGGTGGACGGCTCCGGAGGGGTGCTGGGCCAGGGGCGCCTGGGGCCGCTCTCGGGACTGGTGTTCGACGCCGCGGGGCGCACCGCGGCGACGAGCAGCGTCGAGGAGCTCGCCCGCGCGGCCGCGGGCGCCCTCCGGACATCGGGCGCGTCCCCGTTGGCCGTCGTGGTGGCGGGCGTCACGGGCCTCTCCGCCGGCGGCGAGCCCGCGCGCTGGCTCGCGGCGGAGCTGGCGCGCGGCCTCGTGCGCGCCTTGGGAGCCGGCGCCGCTCCGGCCGCCGGCGAGGTCCGCGTCCTGGGCGACATGGACGTGGCCTACGGCGCCGCGTTCGCGCCCGGGGAGGGCGTGCTGGTGTACGGCGGCACGGGGGCGATCGCCTACCACGTCACGGCCGCCGGCGAGACGTTGCGCGCGGGCGGTCACGGGTACCTCCTGGACGACGAGGGCGGCGGCTTCAGCGTCGGACGCGCGGCGTTGCGGTCGGTGCTTCGCGAGGCCGATCGTCTCGGCCGCCCGCCGCGCGGCGCGCTCGCCGAGGCGCTCTACACGGCGATCGGGGGGCGCGACTGGGAGGTCGTGCGGGCCCACGTCTACGGGGGCGGGCGGAGCCGCGTGGCGGCGCTCGCGCCGGCCGTGGCCGCCGCGGCCGAAGCCGGCGACGAGACGGCGCGCACCGTGCTGCGTTGGGCGGGCGCCGAGCTCGCGCGCCTGGCGAACGTGCTGCTCGCTCGCCTGCGCGCCGACCTGCCCGTCGCGCTGGCCGGCGGCGTGCTGCACCTCGGTTCCGAGCTCACGGGCGCCTTCGCCGCCGCGCTCCCCGCCGGCACGAAGCCGCGCTGGGTGGCGGGAGAGCCGGTCGACGCGGCGGCCGAGCTGGCGCGCGCGGCGCTGCGGCCCGGCTGAGCGGCGGGGCCGGCGCGGGTCGGCCGGCGCGGGTCAGCCGGCGCGGGTCAGCCGGCGCGGGTCAGCCGGCGTCGACGCCGGTGCCGCCGAGTGCCGCCCGCAGGAAGCGCAGCTGCTCGAGCACGTGATGGCTGCGGCCGGCGTCGTGCTCGTTGAACGGGAACAAGCGCATCTCCTTGGGTCCCGCGTAGTGGTTGTAGGCCGCGTACACGGTCGACGGCGGGGAGATCGTGTCCATCTGCCCGGCCGAGAACAGCGCCCGCGCGCGGGCCCGCGCCGCGAGGTTCATCCCGTCGAAGTACGCCAGCGTGGCGAACGCCGCCTCGGCCCGGTCGCGCTGGCTGCGGCAGTACCGCGCGATCTCGGCGTAGGGGAGCGCATCGGTGATGGTGGTCGCGCGCGCGAAATGGCACAGGAACGGCACGTCGGGCATGGCGACGGGCAGGTCGGGAACGAGGCCGGCAACGGCCAGCGTCACCCCTCCGCCCTGGCTACGACCGGTCGCGGCCACGCGCGCGCCGTCCACCGCCGGGTGGCCCCGCAGCGTGGCGAGCGCCCGTACCGCGTCGGTGTAGACGCGCCGGTAGTAGTAGGTCTCGGGATCGTGGATCCCCAACGTCATGAAGCCGGGGTAGTGGGGCCCCGACAGGCCGGCCCCGGGGTCCCGCGTGTCGCCGTTCTGCCACGTGCTTCCCTGCCCGCGCGTGTCCATCACGAGCGTGGCGTACCCCGCGCTGGGCCACAGCAACCAATCGATCGGGAAGCCGCGCCCGCCGCCGTAACCTATGTACTCCACGACGCCCGGCAGCGGCCCGTCGCGGTGGTGCGGCAGCAGCAGCCAGGCGCGCACCGGGTCCCCGGCGTACCCCGCGAAGGTCGCGTCGAACGCGTCGACGGTGGCCAGACCGCTGTCGACCGGCTCGAAGCGCGGCTCGAACGCTGCCGCCTCGGCCTCCTCGAGCGTGCGGCGCCAGAAGTCGTCGAAGCCGGCCGGCGCGGTGAGCGCGGGGCGGTAGCGCTCGAGCTCCTCGAGCGGAAGGTCGAAGGTGGCCATGCGTGCGGTTCCTTTCGCCGCGCGTCAGGGGCGCGGATGCGAGGTGCCTCGGTCGCTCGTGAGCCACGCCAGGGCGTGCCCCAGCAGAAGGCACAGGACCCACCACGGGACCACCCCGTAGAGCGTGTCGCTGACGGAGTGCGAGCGCCCGTCTACGCGTAGGAACGCGACGGCTACGCCGGCGAGGACGGCCAGAGTGATCAGCACGCCCTGCCAGGCCACCGGTCGGTAGCTCCAGCCGCGACGGACGAACCAGGGGTGCCTCATGGAACCTCCTCCCGCCGCACCAGCCTACCCGACACGTGCGTCCGCCGGCTCCTCCGTGCGAGCCGCTCGTGGCGCAGTGAACCCGGCGCGACCGTAGGTCGGGACGGCCCGCGGGGGCCGCGCCGCGACGCGACGCCGGCGGGCCCCGGATCGACCGCGCGTGCACACGGGCTCGTGGGCTCAGGGGCTCGTGGGCTCGCGGGCGCGTGGCCTCGGTGGCGCGTGGGCTCGGGGCAGCGTGGGCTCAGGGGCGCGTGGGCTTGCGGTCGAGCGTGCCGCCGCCCGCCGCGCCAGGTTCTCGACCCACGATGGTGACGTCGACCCCATGGGTGGCGCGCAGGACCTGTTGGATGATGGAGCCCCGCACCCTCTCCTGCCAGCGGTCGCGGAGGCTGGCGCCCATCACGAGGTGGGTGACGCCGAGCTTGCCCAGCGCGGCGGCGAGGCCGCGCGCCGTCCGGCGGTCCTCGACGATCGTGAAGCGCCCGTCCAGCGAGCGGGTCACCACCTTGAGGGTGTCGAGGAGGCGCTCCGCCTCGCGGGACAGGGGTCGGTCGCGCACGAACACGACGTGCAGCTCGGCATTGAGGCGCTGGGCGAGGCGCGCGCCGCGGCGGATGAGTCGCGCCGCGTTTGGCGTGGGCGTGATGGCGACGGCCACGCGCTCCTTGATGCCCGGGCGCTCCCCCGTTGCAGGCCCCTCGACGGCGTCGGCGACCTGACGCAGGGCCAGCTCGCGCAGCACGAGAAGGTTCTCGACCTTGAAGAAGTTGTTGAGGGCGCGGTCGACCTTCTGCGGCGCGTAGATCTTCCCGTTCTCGAGACGTTGCCGCAGGACCTCGGGCGTGACGTCGATGAGGACGAGCTCGTCGGCATCGAGCAGGACCCGGTCCGGCACGCGCTCGTGGACCCGTACGCCGGTGAGCTGCTCCACCAGGTCGTTGAGGCTCTCGATGTGCTGGACGTTCATGGTAGAGATCACGTCGATGCCGGCCCGCAGCAGGACCTCCACGTCCTCGTAGCGCTTGGGCCGGGGCGAGCCCGGCACGTTGGTGTGGGCCAGCTCGTCCACCAGGGCCACTCCGGGGCGGCGCGCGACGACCGCATCGGTGTCCATCTCGCTGAGCGCGACGCCCTTGTACTCGACGGTGCGCCGCGGCACGACCTCGAGCCCCTCCGCCATCGCTGCCGTCTCCTGGCGACCGTGGGTCTCGAGCAGGCCGATCACCGCGTCCACCCCCTCGGCACGCAGGTCCTCGAGCTCCTGCAGGGCGCGATAGGTCTTGCCCACCCCCGCGGCCATCCCCACGTAGATCTTGTGGTGGGCGCGTCGCTGCCGGCGGCCCGGGCCGGTTCGGCCGCGCGTGAGGGTCGGCAGGTCTTCGGTCGTCATGGAGCACCCTGCGCCTCCGGGGTACCGCCGGCGGCATCCAGGGCGAGGTTGAGCTCGAGCACGTTGACGCCGGGTCGTCCGAGGCCGAGTGGACCCCGTTGGGTCGCGCGCGCGATCATGGCCCGCACCTGCGCGAGCGGCAGGCCACGGGCGCGGGCCACCCGAGGCGCCTGGAGCTCGGCGGCCGCGGGCGAGATGTGCGGGTCGATGCCCGAGCCCGAGGCCGCGATCAGGTCGACGGGGATCCGGTCGGCGCTCACCCCCTCGCGCGCCGCGATCGCCGCCGAGGTCGCCTCGGCGCGCGCGCGCAGCTCCGGATTGGAGACCGCCAGGTTGGAGCCGGCGACGTTGCGCGGGTCGTACCCGGCGGCCGAGGGACGGCCGATGAAGTACCCGTCCCCGGTGAACGCCTGCCCCACGAGCGCGGAGCCGACCACGGCCCCACCCCGCTCGATGAGGCTGCCCTCCGCCTGGCGGGGGAACAGCGCGTGCGCAACGAGCACGGTGAGGGCGGGGTAGACCAGGCCGCACAGCAGCATGAAGAACACGGTGAAGCGCACCACCGCGCCGAAGCCCGCCCCACGGTGGTCGAGCGGGGGCGTCGCGGCGGTCGTTGCGAGGTTCGGGTCGTTGTCGATGTCATCGCGGTTCCTTCGATTCCTTGGCCGCCCTCACCGGGCGCCGAGCGCGGTGAGGGCGAGGTCGATGAGCTTGATGCCGACGAACGGCACGACGAGGCCGCCCAGGCCGTACAGCAGCAGGTTACCGGCGAGCAGCGCGTTCGCGCTGCGCGGCCGGTAACGCACCCCCCGCAGCGCCACCGGGATGAGCGCGGGGATGATGAGGGCGTTGAACACCACGGCGCTGAGCACGGCCGAGGTGGGGCTCGTGAGGCGCATGACGTTGAGGACCGCGAGCCCCGGGAACACGCCCGCGAAGATGGCGGGGATGATGGCGAAGTACTTGGCCACGTCGTTGGCGACCGAGAAGGTGGTGAGCGCGCCGCGGGTGATGAGGAGCTGCTTGCCGACCTCGACCACCTCGAGCAGCTTGGTGGGGTCGCTCTCCAGGTCGACCATGTTGCCGGCCTCCTTGGCGGCCTGGGTGCCCGAGTTCATGGCCAGGCCGATGTCGGCCTGGGCCAGCGCGGGCGCGTCGTTGGTCCCGTCGCCCATCATGGCGACGAGCTTGCCCTTGGCCTGCTCGGCCTTGATGAGCTCGAGCTTGTCCTCGGGCGTGGCCTCGGCCAGGTAGTCGTCGACACCGGCCTCGGCGGCGATCGCCTTGGCGGTGAGGGGGTTGTCGCCCGTGATCATGACCGTGCGCAACCCCATCTCGCGCAGCCGCGCGAAGCGTTCGCGGATGCCGGTCTTGATGATGTCGGACAGCGTCACGACGCCCAGGAGCTCGGCGCCGTCGGCCACCACCAGGGGGGTGGCGCCGTTGCGCGCGACCTCGTCCACCAGCGTGCTCAGCTCCTCGGGCACGGTGCCGCGTTGCTCCTCGGCCCAGCGGCGCATCCGGTCCGAGGCGCCCTTGCGCAGGCGCCGTCCGTCCGCCAGGTCGACGCCGGACATGCGGGTGCGGGCGCTGAACGCGACCGTCTGCTCGACCTCGTGGGTGTCGGGCTCGCGCGCGCCCTGCTGGCGGGCGAGCGCGACGATCGAGCGGCCCTCGGGCGTGGGGTCGGCCAGCGAAGACGCCAGGGCGGCGTCGCGCAGGCGCTCGACGGGCACGCCGGGCAGCGGGTGGAAGGCGCTGGCCTCGCGGTTGCCGATGGTTATGGTGCCGGTCTTGTCGAGGAGCAGCGTGTCCACGTCGCCGGCAACCTCGACCGCCTTGCCCGACTTGGCGATGACGTTGGCGCGCAGCGCGCGGTCCATGCCCGCGATGCCGATGGCGGGCAGCAGGCCGCCGATGGTGGTGGGGATGAGGCACACCAGCAGCGCGACGAGCGTGGTGGTGGGGATGGTGGCGCCCACGAAGGCGGCGATGGGCACGAGCGTGACGACCACGATCAGGAAGATGAGGGTGAGGGCGGAGAGGAGGATGGAGAGCGCGATCTCGTTGGGGGTCTTCTGGCGGCTGGCGCCCTCGACCAGGGCGATCATGCGGTCGAGGAAGCTGGTCCCGGGGTCGGTGGTGATCTCCACGACGATCCGATCCGACAGCACGGTGGTGCCGCCGGTCACGCCGCTGTGGTCGGTGCCCGCCTCGCGCACGACGGGCGCCGATTCGCCGGTGATGGCCGATTCGTCCACGGTGGCGACGCCCTCGACGATCTCGCCGTCGCCCGGGATCACCTCGCCGGCCTCGACCACCACGCGGTCGCCGCGGGCGAGCTCGGAGCTGGGGACGTGCTCCTCGGCGCCGTCCACCAACCTTCGCGCCGTGGTGGCCGTGCGGGTCGCCCGCAGGCTGGCGGCTTGCGCCTTGCCACGTGCCTCCGCCAACCCTTCCGCGAAGTTGGCGAACAGCACGGTGAACAGCAGCAGCAGCGTGACGGCGAGCTCGTAGCCGAAGCTCCGCCCCCGGACGACGTTGGCCAGGGTGATGGCGAGGGTGGCTGCGGTGCCCACCTCGACCACGAACATCACCGGGTTGCGCGCGACCGCGCGCGGATCGAGCTTGCGCAGCGCCGCCCCAGGCGGCGACGCGCAGGAACTCGGCGGCGAACACGCTCTTGTGCTGTGGGCGCTCGCCGCGCGGGGGACGGCCGCCGCCGGAGCCCTGCGTCGCGCCGGTGCCCGCCGACGCCGGGCGGGGCGCTCCACCGGGCGCCGGCGCGGGAGCCCGTCCGAGCGGCCCTGGGCTCGGGGTCTCGGCTCGCCGTTGCGTCGTGCTGCGCTCCGCGCTCACCGCACGCCTCCAAGCTCGAAGGTGGGCCGCGCGTACGCGGCGGCGGTCGAGACGGACGCCGGTTCCTGGGCGAGGGGGGTGAGCTGCGCCGACGCCACGCGCTGCTCCGCCACGGGTCCGAGCACGAGCACGGGCAGGTAGCTCAGCAGCGTGAGGAGGACGATGACGGCGAAGGTGGTCACGCCGAACAGCGGCGTGTCGATGCGCAGCGTACCGGCCGTTTCCGGTGCGGGGCGCTTGCGGCCGAGCGAGCCGGCGATGGCGAGCGGCGCGAGGATCGGGATGAAACGCCCGAGGATGAGGCACACCGAAGCGCTCACGTTCCACCACACGGTGGCGTCCCCGAGCCCCTCGAAGCCGGAACCGTTGTTGGCGAAGGCGCTGGTGTACTCGTAGAGCACCTGGGAGATGCCGTGGAACATCGGGTTGCTGTTGCTCGCCAGCCCGGGGGTGGCGAGCGTCACCGCGGTGAACCCCAGGATCATGAGCGGTTGCAGCAGCAGCGCGATGGCGGCGAGCTTCACCTCCTTCGCCTCGAGTTTCCGGCCGAAGATCTCCGGTGTCCTGCCGACCATGAGGCCGGCGATGAACACCGCCAGCACGACGAACAACAGGAAGTTGATGACGCCCACGCCTACGCCGCCGTAGGTCTCGTTGATGAGCATGCCGACGATCGGCACGAAACCGCCGAGCGGCGTGAACGAATCGTGCATGCCGTTCACCGAGCCGTTGCTGGTCTGGGTCGTGAGGGTTCCCCAGAGCGCGGTGGCGGTGGCGCCGAAGCGCACCTCCTTCCCCTCGAGGTTCGGACCCGGCGCGCTCAGGCCGGCGAACGCGCGATTGGGCGCGTTCTCGGCCACCACGGCCCCGACGATCAGGACCGCCGACGTGGCCAGCATCACGCCGAGCATCATGGTCGCGAAGCGCCGGCGCCGGAGCAGGTAGCCGGTCATCACCACCGTGGCGACGGGCCACAGGATGATGGCGATGGTCTCGAACAGGTTGGAGAGCTGGGTCGGGTTCTCGAGCGGAACGCTGCTGTTGGGACCGTACCAGCCGCCGCCGTTGGTGCCGGCCTGCTTGATGGCGACCATGGGCGCGACGGGCCCGACCGGGATCACCTGCTCGGTCGTCGCCCCCGTCGGTTCGACGAGCCGCGCCACCTTGGCGCCCGAGAAGGTGGCGGGCACGCCCTGCCACGCGAGGAGCAGGGCGAGCACGAAGGCCAGCGGCAGGACGAAGCGGTACAGGGCGCGCGTGAGGTCCACGTAGAAGTTGCCCAGATCGCGGTGGGGTGACGGGGCGGACGGGTCCGCGGCCGGCGCCGTGCCCCGGCCCGTGGCCGGCGCGGGCGCGCCACCGTCGGCCGCGGTGCGGCCGCCGCGAAGGCCCCTGAGCATGGCGACGAGCGCCACCAGTCCGGTGGTCGGCGTGATCACCTGCATGCTCACGATCGCCAGGAGCTGCGACAGGTAGGAGAGCTGCGCCTGCCCCGAGTAGTGCTGCTGGTTGGTGTTGGTGATGAACGAGGAGGCCGTGTGCAGCGCCAGGTCCCAGCCGAGGTTCGGCACCTGGTCGGGGTTGAGCCATGGGATCCGGCCCTGGAACGCGAACACCAGGAAGGCGGCGATACCCACACCGAGGTTGGTGAGCAGCACCGCCCGGCCGTACCCGAGCCAGGTCATGCCCCGGCTGGGGTCGATGCCCAGCACGCGGTAGGTGAGGCGCTCGAGTGGGCCGGCGATGGGGTCGAGCCAGGTCGGCCTGTGCTCGAAGACGCGCGCGAGGTAAGCGCCGAGCGGCCAAGCCAGGGCGAGCGTGATGAGGAAGACGAGAACGATGTCGGTCACAGCCGCTCCGCTCCTTCCGCGAACAGCAGGCAGAGCGTGAACAGGGCCGTCAGAACGACCAGCCCGAGCACGATGCCCATCAGAAGTCCTCCGGGCGCAGCAGGGCGTAGGCGAGGTACGCGCCGAGGAGAAGCGCGAGGATCAACCAGACGATGTTCATCACGGTCCCTCCGGGCCGCGGTGCCAGGGTGCGGCCAGGCGTCATGCTAGGCAGCGGCCGTGCGCGCCCGCATCGGCGCGCCGGCCGAGCCGGCGGGCCGATCGACCCCCGGCGTGGTGGCCGATCGGCCATCGAGGGTGGACTCGCGGGGCTCGCCTAGGGTTGGTGCCGCGCCTATACTCCGGCTGTGCGGAGGCCCACATGCCCACCCTGATGAATCGCGAGCGCGACCTCATGTTCCTGAGTTTCGCGCTGCTCATCAGCGCGTTCCTCGCGGACGTGATCACGCCCCAGGCGTTGGTCATCGCCATCCTCTACAACGTGCCGATCGCACTGTCCTCGCTCGCGCCGCGGCGCTGGGCGCCGCTCGCGATGGCGGGGCTCGCGCTCGCGGGCAACGTCGCGGCAGGGATCCTCAACGCGGCCGCCGTTCCGCTCGACACGACGGCGGTCGTCAACCGCGCGCTCGCGGCGGCGTCGTTCCTGCTCGTGGGCCTGCTGGCCGTTGCGCTCCGAGGTGCCATGGAACGGGCCACGAAGCTCGAGCTCGAGGGAGTACGCCTGCGGCGCGAGGAGGACCTCCGGCAGCTCTTGCAGGAGCTCGGCGCGCCGCTTCCCGAGCGCGAGCTGCTGGCGAAGGTGCCGGCGGCCTTGCGATCGCTGCTGGACGCACGGAACGTAACGCTCGTCGGCGCGAGCGGCGGCAGGTTCACGGTGCCTCGCGTGGGTCATCCGGATGTCGCCGCAAGCCTGCAGCTCGGCGACCGCCTGCCCTGGCCCGCGTTGGCCGTCATCGAGGAGGACGAGCACGAAACGGCAGTGTTCGGTGCCCGCGAGTACGAGGGAGCGGTACTTGCCGGTCGAGTGCAGCGCGACGCGCGCCCCGCGCTCGTCGTATGGGCCGACGGCCCGGGGCACGCGGACGCCAAGCTCCGGTTGCGCGAGGCGATCCGTGTCCTCGAACCGATCCTCGAGCGGGCCGCCCTCATCGAGGCGCTGCAGGATCGACAGGCGTTGCTCGAGCGCCGCAACACCGTCATCCGCGACCTCATCTACGCGTTCTCGCACGACATGCGCACGCCGCTCATGGCGAACGCGATGACCATGAGGTTGGCGCTCGAGGGCGCGTACGGCGCCCTCGGGTCCGAGTATCGTGAGACGCTCGAACACGGCCTCGAGGCCAACCGCGCCCTACTCGACCTGGCTGACGAGCTGCTCCTCGTCGCGCGCCACGAGACCGGTGAGGCGCTGCCCGAGAGGCAGGCGGCGGACCTGGCCGCGTTGGTGCGCGACGAGGCCGCGAGGCAACGCGCTCTCTTCGAAGGCAAGGCCGTGGAGCTCGAGGTGCACGCGCCGCGGGAACTGCGTGCGCTCGTGCGGTCGGGGGACATCCGGCGTGTCCTCCAGAACCTCCTCAGCAACGCCGCCGCCTTCGCCCCTACCGGCAGCACGGTCACCGTGACGCTCGAGCACGACGACGACACCAGCCGGGAGGGTGCGTTGCTGGTCGTCGAGGACGAGGGGGCGGGCGTCGCACCCGCTCAGCGCGGGCGCTTGTTCCAGCGCTTCTCGACCGGTCGTGCGGGCGGCGGCATGGGGCTCGGCCTCTACCTCGCCAAGCAGATCGTCGATGCGCACGGGGGTCGCATCCGTTACGACCCGCGCGAACCGTGCGGAAGCCGCTTCACGGCGTGGCTGCCGCTGGTGGACGAGGCGGTGACGGCATGAGCGAACGCATCGCGGTGTTCCTGGTGGAGGACCATGCCTTCACGCGCGACGGCCTGCGCGTGGCCATCAACCGCCAGGACGACCTGCGCGTGGTCGGCGAGGCCCGCAGCGGGGAGGAGGCGCTCGAGGTGCTGGCGGGGCGTGACGCCGACGTCGTCGTGATGGACATCGGCCTCCCGGGTATCGACGGCATCGAGGCCACTCGCCGCGTGAAGGAGGCGCACCCTGGAATGCGGGTCGTCATGCTCACGGCGCATCATCTGAGCACCGAGATCCTCGCGGCCTTCGCGTCGGGGGCCGACGCGTTCTGCCTCAAGGACTCCGACCCCTCGTCGCTCTTGTTGGCGATCCGTGCCGCCGGACTGGGCTCGACCTACCTGGATCCCGAGGTGGCCGAGGTCGCACTTCGCCGTGCCGCGCCGGTGGAGGATGCCGCCAGCGAACTCACCGAGCGTGAGATCGAGGTGTTGCGGGCGATCGCCGACGGCTTGGGCAACAAGGCCATCGCCGAGCGCCTCGCCGTGAGCCTGGGCACCGTGAAGAAGCACGTCCAGGAGATCCTCGCCAAGCTGGCTGCGGCGGACCGCACCCAGGCGGCGGTCAAGGCCCTGCGTCAGGGGATCCTCTAGTCCAGGGTGGTGCGGGAGGCACTCGGGCTGCCCGCGTCGGGGAAGAGGCCGTGGGGGGCGTGCCCCTGGAAGCGCCCGTGGAAGCGCCCGTGGAAGCGCCCGTGGAAGTGCCCGTCGAAGTCGCCGTGGAAGTGCCCGTGGAAGTCGCCGTGGAAGTCGCCGTGGTGGTCGACCGCCAGGTGCAGGTCGGCGCGGGAGGCGGAGCCAGCGGCCGGCACCGAGTCGGACATAATGCCGGGTATGGATGCGCCTACGAAGGGCATGGAGCTCCGATGCCTCACATCGGCGGACCTGCACGCGTTCGCCGAGTTGGTCGCGCAGCATCGCATGTTCCTCGACTACGGGCTAACGCCGCACGCTCTCGCAACGGATCTGTCGCAAGCCATCGATGCCGGGCACAAGGTTTTCGGCGCGAGCATCACCGGTCGCGCCGCAGGGCTCGCATGGTTGGTGCCAAGGGGTGCCTTCGACCGAAGTGCCTACCTGCGGCTCTTGATCGTGTCCGTCGAGGCCCAGGGCACCGGCGTCGCCGAACGCCTGATGGGCGCGGTCGAAGCACGGGCGTTCCAAGATTCCAACGACGTGTTCCTCCTAGTGAATGAGACGAACCTGCGTGCCATGCGCTTCTACGCACGGCGCGGGTACGTCACGGTCGGCAAGATCCCTGGGTACACCGGACCGGGACGTGACGAGGTCATCTGCCGGTTGCGCCGGCCCGATGCGGGGGCTGTGCGTTGACCCGCTACCTGCCCGGTGTTACGCTGGATTTCCGGTCACCGTGGGGGTTTCCTTAGGAGGCAGCATGCGTCGGCTAATGGTCGTTCTGTTCGTTTCGCTGTTTGGGGTGGTGGCAGCTCAGAATACCCTCGACATCGCCGTTGACCAATCGCCGGTTGGTCTCGACCCGCACATCGCGACCGCGTTTGCGACGTTCGCGGTCGTCGACCAGGTCTACGAAGATCTCGTCGAGCTCAATGCCGATCTCCAGATCGAACCCGCCTTGGCCGAGTCCTGGGACGTCTCCGACGACGGGCTCACGTACACGTTCCATCTTCGTCAAGGCGTGAAGTTCCATAACGGTCGTGTCATGACGAGCGACGACGTGGTGTATTCCTACGATCGTGTCATGGACCCGGCCACCGGGTCCCCGTTCGCGAGCCGCTTCACTCAGGTGGATCGTGTAGATGCACCCGATGGAAACACGGTCGTGTTCACGATGAAGGCTCCGTTCGCGCCGTTCCTGTCCAACTTGACCGATTTGGCGATCGTTCCCAAGGAGGTCGTGGCCGAGCACGGTGACCTCCAGCAGGTGGCGGTCGGGACCGGGCCGTTCATGTTGGATCAGTGGATTCCGGACACCTCGATCCGACTCGTCGCGAACCCGGACTACTATCGGCAGGGTGAGCCCGGCGTGGACGCGTTGGTGTACCACATCGTGCCGGAGGCGACCGCGCGCGCCGCGGGGTTGAGGACCGGAAGCTACGACTTCCTTCCCGACGTGGATGCCGCCACGGTACAGACTCTGCGCAATGCGCCCAACGTCCAGGTCCAGAGCACCGACGATCTCGCGTACGGCCTTATCGGCCTCAACGTCTCGCGCGCACCGCTCGACGAGGTCGAGGTGCGCCGCGCGATCAACATGGCGGTCAACCGGGACGAGGTAGTGCAGGCAGCATACTTCGGTGCCGCCGTACCGGCCGGCCCGCTGAGCCCTGCGCTCAAGGACTGGGCCCTGCCCACGTCCGAGTTCCAGTGTTACCAAGGGGACACCGCCGCCGCCAAGAAGGCGCTCGCGGACGCCGGATATCCGAACGGTTTCGACATGGAGATCCTGACGTTCTCCACGATCAAGGCCGTCACGGACACGGCGCAAGTGGTTCAAGCGCAACTCCAGGATGCCGGCATCAACGCGAGCATAAACATCGAGGAGTTCGGCAACTTCGTTCAGGACTGGAAGAATTCGAACTTCGACAGCTTCGCGAGCCGGAACGGCGGGAATGTCGACCCTGACGGCTACCTCTATCGCACCTTCCACACCGGCGGCTCCACCAATGTGTTCAAGTACAGCAACCCCGAGGTGGACGCGTTGCTCGAGCAGGGTCAGGTAACGGTCGATCCAGCGAAGCGCAAGGACATCTACGACAAGCTCCAACGCATCCTCGCGTGCGACGGCCCGATCGTCCACGTCGTTTACGGAACCCTCTTCACAGCCATGCGTGACAACGTGCAGGGGTATCAACAGATCCCCACACGGAGCCTCCTGTACCTCCGCGAGGTGACGCTGAAGTGACCTCGGGCCTTGCGTGCGGAGACCGGTTGCGGCCGGTCTCCGTGACCGCGCGGCGCCGACAGGCAGAGGATGTGCGACGTTGGGCGCGGTTGGCGCCAGCCCGTGGTGGCACGTCGGCATCCGTCGTCGCCCCCGGACCATGCCCGATGCCAACCGTGCCCCCTGCCCGCACGAAGGATAGGACCGTGTGAGCGTCCCAACCGTTCGTGGTCCGCTCGACCCCAGCGCGCTCGGAACCGTCATGATGCACGAGCATCTTGCGCCGCGCGATGTTTCCGAGGCGCCACGCGGAAGGACGCGGTTCTTCCGTACGCAGGATCTCGCTTCACAGGTGAGTGAAGTGGAGGACTTGGCGCGCCGCGGGGTCGGCACCGTCGTCGACGTCACGCCATCGGGTAAGGGGCGTGACCCTGTCGCTCTGCGCGAGATCTCGACTCGCACGGGTGTGCACGTGATTGCGGCCACCGGCTTCTACAAGGAGCCCGCGTGCCCTCCTCTCGCCCACCGAGGCACCGTCGCCGATCTCGTCGCTTTCATGGTCGGTGAGGCCGAGAGCGGGATCGAGGGTAGCGACATCCTGCCGGGAATCATCAAGGTCGGCAGCAGCAAGGGCACGATCACGCCCACCGAAGCCAAGGTGTTCGCCGCCGCCGCGCGGGTACAACGTCGCACGGGGCTGCCGATAACCACCCATACGACCCTTGGCACGATGGGTAGGGAGCAGGTCGACCTGCTCGTTGCAGAGGGCGCAGATCCGGCTCGCATCGTGATCGGCCACTGCGATCTGAACGTCGAGCCCGCCTACCACCTCGAGATCCTGAAGACCGGCGCGACCGTCGCCTTCGACACGATCGGCAAGGAGACGTTTCGATACCGACGCCACCAAGGGACGGGATATCACCGGTACGCCTTCTTGTTGGAGGAGTACCACATCCCCGACCGTTCGAGGTCGACGACTCTGCTCGCGCTCCTGCATGCGGGCTACGCCTCCCAGATCGTTCTGTCCTTGGACCTCCTGTGGAGGGAGGGGCTCGACAACCCCGACACGACGGGCACCTGGGGCTACGGTTATCTCTTCGAGCGCTTCCTTCCCCGTATGCGCGATGCAGGTGTGGGCGACGACGAGATCGCCACCATGATGGTCGAGAATCCGCGGCGCATCCTCTCGGGCTCCTGACGTGGAGGAGTTGCTCGTCCCGGCGGAGAAGGGGTTGGCGGCCCCCGCGACGCAGTACGTAACGGAGACCGTCAACGGCCTGCTCAAGCAGCGGGCTGACGACGCCGGAGCGTTCGCGGGCGCGGTGCTCTTGATCGCGCGGGGTGGACACGTCATGCTCCATCGGGCGTACGGACATGCGGAGTTGTTCGACGTGAAGCTCCAGCGGCTCGCCATGCCGCGGACCATGAGGGCGGACACCGTAGTAGACCTTGCTTCCGTCACCAAGGCGGTAGCCACGGCCATGGCGGCCGCGGTCTTGTTCGAGCGCGGTTCCGTTCGCCCGACCGACCCCGTCGCACGTTTTCTTCCCGCCTTTCGTAGGCCCGGAAAGTCGGCCATCACGGTAGCGGACCTCCTGGGGCACACTTCGGGTCTCGCGCGGTGGTTGCCGCTCTACGCCTTCGTCGACGACGCGGCTGACGCCGTTTCCTTGATCGCCGAGCTCCCCACGCTGTTCGAGCGTGGGCATGAACGCGCGTACAGCGACATGAACTTCGTGGTTCTCGGGCGGGTGCTCGAGACGGCGGCCGACGAGGCCCTCGACACCTTCACCGCGCGAAACATCTTCGGTCCGCTGGGCATGGAGCACACGTGCTACAACCCGCCCGCGGAGTGGCGGCGGGACACGGCGGCAACCTCGATCGGGAACCGCATGGAAGCGTCGATGTGCGCCGAGCGGACCTTCCCCCTGCCACTCCCGCGGTCGCCGACGGAGCTTCCCGGCTGGCGTCGCCACGTTCTGGTAGGCGAGGTGAACGACGCCAACTGCCACCTGGTCATGGGGGGCGTTTCCGGTCATGCGGGGCTCTTCAGCACAGCAAGCGATCTGGCCGTGTTGGCGCGGGCGCTCATGGAGACCCTGCGTACGGGCACCCGATACCTACTGGATGCGCGGACGGTGCAGTACTTCGTGACGCCGAAGGTCACGCCGGGGCAAGGCCTCGGGTGGTGGTGCAATCGCCTGGACGCGTCGCCGCGAACCTTCGGGCACCGCGGATTCGTCGGCAACGAGTTGTTCATCGATCCCGCCAACGACGTCGTGGTCGTGCTGCTCACCAATCGCGTCCACAGCGCCCTGCCGTATGCCGATCCCCAGGAGTCCACGACCGCGATCCTGTCGGCCGTCTATCGTGCGCTCGGGATCGCCCCTCGCGTCGTCGTGGACCCCGCGACTGCCAACCCATGACGAAGTACATCGTCCGGCGGCTCCTCGACCTGGTGTTCGTCTTGTTCTGCGTCTCGGTGCTCGTGTTCATGATGTTGCGGCTCATCCCCGGGGACGCCGTCGAGATCATGCTCGGGGCGAACGTAGACATCACGCCGGAGCGGGTCGCCGCGCTGCGCCACGGGCTGGGGCTCGACATGCCCGTCCATGAGCAGTACATCCGCTGGATCGGCGGCGTCCTGCACGGCGATTTCGGCCGTAGCGTGTGGACGGGCCGCCCGGTGCGCATCGAGATACTCGACCGTCTGCCGGTGACACTCGAGATCACGGTGCTGGCACTCGTCGTCGCCATCATCATCAGCCTGCCGTTGGGTGTCGTTGCCGCGCGTGCGCGCGGCTCCTGGAGCGACTATGTGGTCCGCGTCAGCTCCATCGTCGGCCTGACGTTGCCGTCGTTCTGGGTCGGCGTGCTGTTGCTGTACGCGGTGTCCGTGTACCTGCCGTCATGGCCGGTGATCGGTTTCGTACCGCTTCGGGAGCAGCCACTCGGCAACCTCGCGCGCTTGGCGTTGCCTTCCTTGGCGGTCGCTCTCCCGCTGGTGGCGGGCTTGACGCGCATCCTCCGATCGAGCCTCCTCGATGTGCTGAACCTCGACTATGTGCGCACGGCCCGGGCGAAGGGGTTGTGGCAGCACACCGTGCTGTACAAGCACGCGCTGCGCAACGCGCTCATCCCCGTGGTGACGGTGCTCGGCGTGCAGGTAGGCTACCTCCTCAGTGGCGTGGTCGTGATCGAGCAGGTGTTCGCGATCCCCGGTCTGGGGCGGCTCGTGGTCGGTGCCATCAATGAACGCAACTATCCGCTGGTGCAAGGAGTGATCCTCGTCGTCACCGCCATCTTCGTGTTCGTGAACCTGCTGGTCGACCTCGCGTACGCGTGGATCGATCCGCGCGTGGAGTACGGGTGAGAGCTGCGCGTTCCAACGTCCGGTGGCGACCGGCAGGGAGGATGTCGTGAGCGCGTTGGGAGCCGAGCACCCGCGGGGGCGACGCCAGTCGCTGCTCGCCCGCCTCTATCGCAACCGCATCGGGTTCACCGGCTTGGTACTCACGGCCGTCGTCGTGGCGTGCGGCATCCTCGCTCCATGGATATCCCCGCACGATCCCCTCCGGCAGGCCATCCGCGACCGTCTCTCCGCGCCGACCGTCGAGCATGTTCTTGGGACCGACAACTTCGGCCGCGACGTGCTGTCGCGGGTGCTGTACGGCTACCGCATCAGCCTCGGCATCGCCGGCTTCTCGGTGGCATGGGCCCTGATGATCGGTGGCACGGCCGGCCTCCTGGCCGCGTACTACGGCGGCTGGGTGGATCGGGTGCTCATGCGCCTGATGGACGTGCTCCTGGCGTTCCCCGTGATCCTGTTGGCGATAGGAATCCTGGCGCTGCTGGGGCCGGGCGCGCGGAACACCGCCCTTGCGATCGGCATCGTGTACACGCCCGTGTTCGCGCGGCTCGCCCGCGGGCCGGCGCTGACCGTGCTGTCATGGGACTACGTGGCGGCGGCGCGGGCACTGGGCGCGCGCGCGCCCCGGATCATGGCACGGCACGTCGTACCCAACATCTTCGCACCCATCATGGTACAGATCAGTTTGTCCCTGTCGACGGCGATCCTCGTGGAGGCCGCCCTGTCCTTCTTGGGGCTGGGGACGCAACCACCCACGCCCTCGTTGGGGCTGATGCTCTCCGACAGCCGCGACTACATGCTGTTGTCCCCTTGGGCGTCGGTCTTCTCCGGCCTCGCCATCCTGCTCGCGGCGCTCGGCTTCAATCTCCTCGGTGATGGCATGCGTGACCTGCTCGATCCGACGTTGCGGAACGTCGAGTAGTCCCGGGACGGCTGTTGGCCTCCTGTTTCGAAGGCCGAGTCGAGGTCGTGGTGCCGCACGACCGGCGCGTTGCCGACGTGATAGCGTGCCGCATGACGAACGACACGAAGGCCGCCCAGGACGGCGGGATGGCGGCTCAGGCCGGTCGCCGCGCCGTGGCCGCGTTGGTCACCGAGGCGGTCGAGACGGGGGTCGTCCCGGGCGCCGTGGCCCTGGTGGGCGGAGCGCGCGGCGCGTGGGAGCCGGTGGTGGCGGGCGTGCGCCGCTACGGAGGCGACGCGGTCACGGCCGCGACCCGCTACGACCTCGCCTCGGTCACCAAGGTGGTGGGTTGCCTGCCGGCCCTGTTGCGGCTGCTGCACGCCGGCGAGGTGAACCTGACCGACCCGGTGCGCCGCTTCTTCACCAACGCCGGCTGGTTCCAGGAACCGTCGCTCGGGGGAGCGACCATCGAAGATCTGGCGCTGCACCGCGCCGGCCTTCCCGCCTGGCGCCCGATCTTCGCGCAGGCCTCGACGCGCCTGACGGCCGTCGCCAACGTGCTGCAGACGCCCGTGTCGGAGCCGCGCGGTCGCTTCCTGTACTCCGACCTCGGGGTCATGGTGCTGGCCGCGATCGTGGAGCGCGTCGCGCGGAGCACGCTCGACCGCTTCCTGGCCGCCGAGGTGTTCGCGCCCCTCGGCATGGACGCCACCGGGTACGGGCCGCCCCCATTGGGCGCGGAGGTCGCAGCGACCGAGGACGACGGTCTCCGCGGCGGAGTGCTCGAGGGCGTGGTGCACGACGAGAACGCCTGGGCGCTGGACGGCGTGTCGGGGCACGCGGGGCTGTTCGCGCCCGCCGCCGACCTGCTGCGCTACGGTCGTGCGTGGCTCACCTGGAGCGCGCCGTTCGCCTCGGAGCACTGGCTCCGGGAGGCGGTGCGCGACCGCAGCGACGGGGAGGGGCCGCGCCGCGGTCTGCTGTGGCGCGTATCCGAGCCCGCCTGGGCCTTCGGCGATGGGGCGTCGCGGGCGGCCTTCGGGCATACCGGGTTCACCGGCACGAGCCTGGCGATCGATCCGGAGCAGGGGTGGGTGGTGGTCCTGCTCACCAACCGCGTGCACCCCACGCGCGAAGGGGGCGACGGCATCGTGGCGCTGCGCAGGCGCGTGCACGAGGCGGTGGCCGCCGCCGCGCTCGAGGGGGGCCTGGGGAGCGCGCCGGCGCAGGGCCGGGCGAAGCCGTGACGCCTCGCGCGGGTCGCGACCTGCCCGCCATGACCGTGCTCGGGGCCATGTCCGGCACCTCCCTCGACGGGGTGGACAGCGTCTGCGTGCGGCTCGAGCGCCGCGCGGGCCGGCTCGCGTGGGACGTGCTCGCGCGCGCCGCGCACCCCTACGAGGAACGCCTGCGCGCCCGCCTGCAGCGTGCCCTCGATCCGAGCACCTCCGACGTGGTGCTGCTGACCGAGCTGCATCAGGAGGTCGGCGTCGCGTACGCCGAGGCGGTCACGGCGGCCCAGAGGAGCCTTCCGCCGGGCTCCGCGCCCATCGAGCTGGCGGCGCTGTCGGGGCAGACGGTGTACCACATCCCTCGCCCCGACCCGCAGCGCGGCTGGAACGTGATCAGCACGCTTCAGCTCGGCGAGGCGAGCGTGGTGGGCGAGCGCTGCGGCGTGGCGACGGTGTCGGACTTCCGGCAGGGCGACCTCGCCGCCGGCGGTCAGGGCGCGCCGCTGGTGCCGTTCTCCGACCTCCAGCTCTACGCCGTGCCCGGCAGGCGACGCGCGGTGCAGAACATCGGCGGCATCGCCAACCTGACGGTCCTCCCGGCCGACGGCGATCCCGACGCGGTGGTGGCGTTCGACACCGGCCCCGGCAACTGCATCGTCGACGAGGCCATGCGCGACCTTTTCGGCCTGCCCTACGACGAGGACGGCGCGGTGGCCGCCGCGGGCCGGGTGGACGAGGACGCGCTCGAGCGGCTGCTGGCCGAGCCGTACTTCCGGCTCCCGCCCCCCAAGACGACGGGCCGGGAGCTGTTCACGTGGGCCTGGGCCCGCCGCGCCGGGGACCTGGGGGCCGCGGAGCCGCGCGACGCGGTGGCCACCGTGACCGCCCTCAGCGCCGAGGCGATGGCGCGGGCGTACGTCGAACACGTGCTCCCCGCCGGCCTCGACGAGGTGCTGGTGGCCGGCGGCGGCGCGCGCAACAGGGCGCTCGTGGCCATGCTGGCCCAGCGCATCCCGGCCCCCGTGCGCACCTTCGAGCAGGCCGGGATCGGCGGCGCCGGCGGTGACAAGGATCGGGAGACCCTGGCCATGGCCGTGATGGGGTACATGGCATGGCACGGGGAGCCGAACGTGCTGCCGGCCGCCACCGGCGCCCGGCACCCGGTGATCGCGGGGAAGATCGCCCGGCCGTGGCGCGGCGCCGCGGACGGCGGCGGTGCGGCGCGCACGCGGGGCGCGTCGTGAGCCCGGCAGACGCCGGCCGCCCGGAGCTCGCGGCGGCGTGGCAGGCGTGGCTCGAGCGTGAGGTGGGCGACGCCCGCACCACGCTCGCAGACCTGTGCCTCGAGGAGGAACGGGTCACCGGCGTCGCGGCGCCGGAGCTCGAGGCGCCGCTGCGCGCCTTCGCGACCGGGCACGGCCTGGCGCTCGCGGCCGCGTTCCCGCGGCCGGCGGCGGCCGTCGTCGCAGCTGCGCGGGCGCCCCTGCGCGTCGCTCCGCGCGCCGACGCCGGCTGGGGCAGCGAGGCGCTCGCCGGGGAGCGCCTCCGGACCTACGACGAGCGCGACGGCTTCGTGAGGGTGGCCACGGTGCGCGACGAGTACCTCGGCTGGATGCGGCCCGAGCATCTCGTGCTCGGCGGAGAACGCGGCGACCGCCGCTTCGTCGGGCTCCGCGGCCACCTCTACCGCGGCCCGAGCGTGAGCGAGCCGCGGCTGCAGGAGCTGGCCTACGGCTGCGAGGTGGCGCACGTGGGCGACGCCGCCGGTGGCAGCCAGGGCGGCGCGGAGGGTGCCGAGTGGGAGCGCGTCGCGCTGCCCGACGGCGCCGAGGGGTACGTGCGCCGGCGCTTGCTGGTCGACGCGGGCGCTCCCGCCCCGGACCCGACGGCGGCCAACGTGACCGCCTTCGCGCTGCGGCTCCTCGGCGCGCCGTACGTCTGGGGCGGCGTGACCGCCTGGGGTCTCGACTGCTCGGGGCTGGTGCAGGCCAGCTTCCGCGCCCACGGCGTGGCGCTTCCCCGCGACGCCGACCAGCAGCGCGCTGCCGGGAACGAGGTGACGATCGACGAGATGCGCGCCGGCGACCTGCTGCTGTTCCCGGGCCACGTGGCGCTGGCCCTCGACGACCGCCGTTTCGTGCACGCAAACGGGCACGCCATGGCCGTCAGCGTCGACGCGCTGCGGGCCGATGACTACAGCGTGCGCCTGATGGGAAGGCTCACGGCGTTGGTGCGGCCGGCGGGACTGCGCGGTTGACGCTCATGCCCTCACGCGAAACCCGACTCGCTCAGCTTCGCAGGGACTCCAGGAGCGCGTCGAAGGTGCCGGCGACGTCATGGGTGCTGCGGAGGTCCGCCAGGCGCTCCTGCCCGAGCCTTGTGGCGATCGCGAGGGCCGCTTCCATCATGCGGTAGCTGGTCGCGAAGGCGGCCTTGCGGTCGATCCTTGCAGGGAACACGTCGGCCGTGAACCAGCCCGCGTACTCGTAGCGCTCCAGGTAGGCCATGAGCTCGACGAGATCCCAGAAGTTCACGCTCCCGGGGATGAGATCCCAGTCCCAGTCGCGGTAGTTATCGTTCACGTGGATCAGGAACAGGCGCCCGGCGCGGTGGAGCAGTGCGGCCGCCTCGGCGGACGCCTCGCCGGCGTAGAGGGCGTGGCCCATGTCCATCGTCACGCCCACGTGCTCGAGCCCCACCTCGTGGCACAGCAGGAGGCTCTTGGCTGCGGTCCCCAACACGACGCGCGCACGCGGCTCGCTGCGCTTGTACTCGACCGACGTGCGTACGTCGGTGCGATGCTGGGCCCCCTGTCGGACGCCGTCGATGAGGCGCTCCCACGCCTCGGCGTAGTCGACCTCGAAGGGGTAGTCGTAGCCGTCGTTCAAGGGAGCGCACGTGATCGTGGACGCGCCGAGCGCGGCCGCGATGTCGAGGACCTCGCGCATTCCCGCGATGGCACGCCGCCTCACGCGTTCGTCGGTGTGGGTGAACGAGCCGTCGCGGTACTCGCTGTCGCCCTTCACGTTGAGGTTGACGGCGGAGATGCCGAGCCCAGCGTCCCGCACGGCCGCACCGACCTCCTCGACGGAGGCCGTGGCGAAGTCCTGCGGATACACCAGCTCGATCCCGTCGACGTTCGGAACGGACGCGATCGCGCGTATCCGCTCGCGGATGTCGTCGGGCTCGCCGTAGGTGTGGAATCTGTCGCGCAGTTGTCCCATGAACGAGCTGATCACGGCGTACTGAATCTTCATCGTTCCTCTCCTTCTGGCCGGGTGGGATCGTTGCGGGGCCACGGGAGCGTGGCGGTAACGGCTCGAGCCGCCTCCAGACTGCGCTGCAGCCAGTCGCGCTCCCGCTCCAGCGTCGACCGGGGATCGGCCGCACGCGGACACCACTGCTCCAGCGTCACTGTGGGGCGGGCCCCGGAGGCCCACACGAGCTCCAAGAGCTCGCGCGCCGGTTGGCGACCGGTGCCGAGTGGCGCGCCCTCCACCACGACGCCTGTGCCCTCGGGATGGGGTCGCATGACGTAGTCCTTCAGGTGGAGGCTGATCGCCCGTTGGGCGAGCACGGCTGCCGTCTCGAGCGGCCATTCCCCGGCGGCGATCGAGTTGGCCGTGTCGAGGCACACGCCCACGGCCGCGGGTCGAAGGTCCGCCACCCGGAGTAGCTCGGCCGCCGTCAGTTGGAAGTGGTTCTCGAGCGCGAACCGGACGCCGGCCCGCTCGGCAACGGGGCCGACGACCGTGAACAGCTGCATCGCGTCGCGCAGCAGGAGGTCCACGCTGGCGTGGCTCAAGGACAGGCGCACGATGGGCGCCTCGAACGCGTTCGCGAGGTCCACGTAGCGCAGCAGCTGTCGAACGTGTTGGTCCGGCGAGTCCGTGCGGAGGTCGATGGCCGTCCCGAGCTCGACGGCCAGGGAACGCCGGGCCGATGCGTCCCGCACCGCCGCGAGCTCGGCATCACCGAGGAGGTGTTGCGGAAGATTGTCGGCGAACTGCACGAAGTCGGCGCCGAGGTCCGCGGCGGCCTCGACGACGTCCGGAGCGGACATCGGGACGGGCGGGCGGAAGGACGGCGTGCCGATCGCCCAGCGGTACGCGTACGTGCCGATGCCGATGGGAACCCTCAAGGCGTCACCCTTTCACGCCGCCGAGGGCGAGCCCGCCGACGATGCGGCGGTAGATGAAGGCGTAGATCAGCAGCACGGGCAGGGAGGTCAGGGTGCCCGCCGCCATGATCTGGCCCCACGCGAGCACGTCGCCTTGCTGCAGTGAAGCGATGCCTGCGGTCAGGGTGGTGCGGGACGCCGTCTGGATCAAGGCGAGGGGGTACATGAACTCGTTCCATGCGGTCGAGAACGAGTAGATGCTCGCGGCGACGAGGCCGGGTGCGGCCAACGGCATGACGATGCGGAAGAGGGCGCCGTAGGGACTGGCCCCGTCGATGAGCGCCGCTTCGTCGAGCTCCTTCGGGATGGTCTCGAAGAACCCTACGAGCAACCAGGTGGTGAACGGCAAGGTGAACGTGAGATACGCGATCACGAGCCCGAGGCGCGTGTCGAGCAGGCCGATCTCGTTGAGCAGGCTGTAGAGGGGCACCACGAATACCGAGCGCGGGATCAGATAGGTGATGAGCACGGATCGAACGAGCGTCATCGAGAAGCGCGACGGCATCCGACTCAGGCCGTACGCGGCCAACGCACCGAAGAAGAGTGCGATCACGGTCGAGGCGAGGGACACCGTGACGCTCGAGAAGAACCATCCGGGGAAGGCCGTGGTGCGGAGAAGGTCGCGGTAGTTGCCCAGCGTGGGCGTATGCACCCAGAGCGGCGAGGAGAGCGAGAACAGCTCCCGCTTCGTCTTGAGCGAGGTCACGGCCATCCAGTAGAACGGGAACAGCGCGCTCACCACGAACAGGAAGATCACGGCGGCGCTCGGCGCGCCGGCGCCCCAACGCCGGGCATGCGGGCGACCGGGTGGATCTGCCCGCCTCATCGCGCCCTCGTGCCGCGGCTGGCAAGCGACTGGGTGACGAACCACACGATCGGCAGGAAGAGGGGGAAGGCCATGAGGGGAATCGCTACGCCGCGACCGAGTTGCCCCGCCGAGAACGCCGTGACGAACGACTTTACCGAGAGGATCTCCGTCGTGCCCGCCGGGCCGCCGCGGGTGAGGATGTAGACGAGCGCGAAGTCGTACGCCGTCTCCACGAAGGTTAGCGTCGAGACGAGCATCAGGATTCCTCGGATGCTCGGGAGCGTGACGTACCAGAAGCGCTGGGAGGCGGAGGCGCCGTCGATCACGGCAGCCTCGAAGAGCTCGCTCGAGATGCCGCTGATGCCGGCGAGCAGGGTGACGCCGAAGTAGGGCACGCGTCGCCACGCGCTCACGACGATCACGGCGATCATCGCCAGCGAGGGCACCGCGAGCCACGGAACCGGGCGCCGGCTCAGCCCGATCTCGTGCACGATATAGTTCAACACCCCCAGCTGCGGGTTGTACATCCATGCCCAGATCAGGGTGCTGATGACGGTGGGGATGATCCACGGGAAGAGCATGATCGCGCCCAGGACGTCCCGGCCGCGCTTGACCCGGTTCATGGCGAGCGCCAACGCGAAGCCCAGGACGATGGCGAGAACGAGGGTTCCCGCCGCGAACACCAGGGTGTTGCTGAACGTACGCCAGAACTCCGGCTGCTCGGCCCATCGCACGTAGTTGCGGAATCCGACGAAGGTGGCGGGCGGACCCGCCACCACCTTGTCGGTGAACCCGAGCCAGAGCGCCCGGACGAAGGGGTAACCGATGACTACGAGGACGACGATGGCCGTCGGGAGCACGAACAGGGTCCCAGGGCCGCTCAGCTTCTTCAGCCGGCGTCTGAGCGGCGAGATGGTGGTTCGCGTCGTCACGTCCGCGCTCCCGGCGTCGATCGACTCAGTTTCCGAAGTAGATCTGGTTCATCCGGTCGGCGGCCCGCGTGACGGCCTCCTGGGGCGTCATCCTGCGTACCAGCACGTCGGCGAGCATGTCCACGATCACGAAGCCGTTCTCGACCTGTGCGGTCTCCGCTGAGGGCGGCGCGAAGAGTGTGGCGGACTCGATGGCGGTGAGGTTCGTCTTGAAGTCGGGGTCGTTCCAGATGGCGAGGTCGGCGAAGCCCTGGAACGGCACGCCGACGGCGCCGTGCGTGTACTCCAGCACCTTCGTCATGCTGTCGTGGCTGAGCAGGAAGCCCAACAGGTTCTTCGCGAGCTCGGGCTGATCGGTCGACTTGCGGATCGCGTAGCTCAGGACGGTCGGGAACGATGCGCGCGTCACCGGGCCGGCGGGGTAGATGGCGGTCCCGATGTCGGGAGCCAGGTCCGGGAAGTCGCTGAGCGCCTGCTGCTTGACGGAGAAGCCGTTGAAGGTGATCGCGATCGTGCCGGCCAGCATGGCCTGGTTGTTGGTGCCGTCGTCCCAACCCACCACCGTGGGGTCGATCAGGCCGTCCTTGTAGAGCTGGACCGCGTACTCGAGGCCCTTGACCGTCTCGGGCGAGTCGAAGACCACCTTGCTGCCGTCATCGGACAGCACCTGGCTGCCGTAGCCGAGCAGGATCCCCAGCAGGAACTGCTGACCGTCGAACGAACGGCCGTAGGAGACGCCGAACGGTTCCATGTCCTGGTTCGAGTCCTTCAGCGCCTGGAGCGCCGCGCGGAACTGGTCCCAGGTGTCCGGAACCTCGACGCCTGCCTTGTCGAGCGCGCTCTTGCGGTAGAGCATCTGGTGCATGTAGACGTACGTGGGGAACGCGCGCCAGGTGCCGTCGACCTTGCCGAGGTGCTCGGCGATCGGGTACCAGCCGCCGTTCTCGTCGGCGAGCTTCTGGCCGAGGTCGGAGATGTCGAGCAACCCGTCCGCGAACAGGTACGGATCGTAATTGCTGAGGATGAGCAGATCGGGACCGCTGCCGGCCTCGAGCGCCGTCGTGAGCACCGTCTGGCGGTTGCTGTGCGTCACGGTGGTGATGTCCACCTGGACACCGTTGTCCTTGGCCCACTGGTTCACGAGCTCGGTCGTGGGGGTCTGCTGGCCGGGATTGTCCTGGTAGACGACCACCCCGAGCTTCTGCGCCCAAGCGGCGCTCATGGCCATGGCAGCGACGAACGTCAGGGTGAGCAGGATCTTGCGAGTCATGCGTCCACCTCCGGTGGTGTGAGAGAGGCCGAGTCGGCCGAACGGTTGCATCGGGCTCCTCCTGCTCGTCCCCCTTCCCGCCCGTGCGCCGCGCTGCGCTCGGCACCGATATGTCTTATGTAGGACATCCTACAATATCGCATGCGCTCCGTTCCGGATTCCGCAGCTCACGGCACCAGGGCCAGCGAGGCTGCCCGGACCCGTTGCCAGTGGCGTTGGGTGACGGCCCGCGCGAGCTCGTGGTCGCCCGCGGCCACGGCCTCGCAGGCGGCCTGGTGCTCCTCGACGGAAGCGTCCTTGCCGGCCCACGCGCGGGAGGTCAGGACCCGGACGCGATGCACCTGTTCGTACAGGCGCCGGAGAGCCTCCTGGAGGACGGGATTCTCGCACATGGCGTGCAGCGTGGCGTGGAACGCCTCGTCCGCTTCGATGAAGGCGTCGACATCGTGCGCGACGTGCGCAGCGCCCATGGCGGCCACCGCTTCGCGTAGGCGCTCGACGCCCATCGGGGTCGCGCGCTGCGCCGCGAGCCAGGCCACCATGCCCTCGAGGCCCTCGGCGGACTCGTAGATGTCTTGCACGTCTCGGCGCGAGACCGTTCGGACGTACGCGCCCTTGTACGGGATGCTCTGCACCAGCCCCTCGCTCGCGAGTCGACGCAGGGCTTCCCGCACGGGCGTGCGGCTCATGGCGAACTCGGCCGCGATCTCCTCCTCGAGAAGGGGGGCGCCTGGTACCAGCTCGAACTCCAGGATGCGCCCCCGCAACGCGGCGTACGCGCGTTCGGTTTGGGAGACTGGCCGCCCCTGGGGGCGCGCCGACGGGCTCGGGGCCACCTCGAACTCCTTTGCACACAAGATTGTATACAAGGTGGCACACCGGAGTCCGTCTCGTCAAGGGGCCGCAACGAGTGAGCTCGTTGGCTCAGTCCTCCTTGACCAGGGCCTTCCATACCTCGTAGCTGCTACGGATGGCAGGTTCGACGCGGGCGGGATCCCGGCTCCGGAGAGCCTCGAGGATGGCCTCGTGGTGCTGGGCGGCGTAGGTGGGGAAGGTCCGCACGCCGCGGCCGATCGACTCCCTGAACAGCTCGAGCACGGTCGTTCCGACCTGGATCACGAACGGGTTCTCGGTCGCCTCGAGGATGATGCGGTGGAACGCGAGGTCGTGCTCGGCGCCGATCGTGCCGTCGTCGATGGCGCCACGCATGGCGCGGATGCTGTCCTCGAGGCGCGCCAGGTCCCGATCGGAGATCCGCGGCTGCGCGAGTCTCGTGAACCCGACCTCGACCATGAACCGGAGCTCGATGAGATGGGACGTGGTGCCGTCCTGGAGCAGCAACAGGAATAGCAGCGGATCCACGGTCGGCAGCCGCGGATGCTCCGCGATGAAGGTGCCGCTGCCCCGGCGGACCTCGAGGATGCCCAACACCTGGAGCACCTTCAGCGCTTCGCGGAGCGAGCCGCGACTCACCTGCAGTTGCTCGGCCAGCTCCGGCTCCGGCGGGAGCTGGTCGCCGCGCCGGAGCTCGCCCCGTTCCATCGCCCGCTGGATCTGCTGGAGCACGCTATTCGAAATCGAGGCACGATCGAGCGGTTGGAACACGGCAACTGCACTCCCCCTCCGGCTCCTGGTCACCGTCGACCGCGGCCGTCGGGTCCATTGCCTTCAGTATGTATGATGTTTGACAAATGGGCAACGCGCGAGGCAAGGAGGCCCCCGATGATCCTCGACGCCGACTGCCATGTATCCTCCAGCCGCCATGACACGCTGGCCATGCTACCCGACGACCTCCTTCGCGAGATGGATAGGGCGCGTGTCGACCGCGCCCTCATCTGGCTGAAGCCGCCGTACGACAAGGCGATCGAGCCGGAGAACGCCGCGGTCCACCGGGCGGCACGCGAGCACCCGGACCGCTTCATCGGGTTCGGATGGGCGAACCCGAGACTCGGCGCCGAACGTACGCGGGACGGGATACGGCGCTGCATCGAGGAGTTCGGGTTCCGAGGCATCAAGTTCAACGGCGCGCAGGACGATTACCTGATCGATGACCCCGAAACCGTCGGGCCACACGTGGCGGCCGTCGTCGAGGCGGGGCTTCCCGTAGCGTTCCACATCGGCGTCGACTTCCCAGAGAACACCCATCCCGCCCGCCTTGGCCGCCTCGCGGCTCGCCACCCGGCCGCGCAGTTCCTGATGATCCACATGGGCGGCGCCGGCTTTCCTGCGCTCGACCGTTCCGCGCTGGACGTCGCGGAGGCGCACCCGAACATCCACATCATTGCGAGCGCGATCCACGAGCGGGCGATCCTCGCGGCCATCGACCGGCTCGGACCCGAGCGCGTGTCGTTCGGCAGCGACATGCCATTCTTCCTCGTCCATGCAAGGCTGGCGCTTTACCGCGCGATCCTGCGCGACCTCGACGCGGCCGCTCAGGAGCTGATCCTCGGCGGCAACATGGCGCGCATCCTGAAGCTCTGAGGGTCAGTCGTCGCCCACGGCGGTGGCGCGGGCGGCCACGTCCGCGGGGCGCGCCAGGACGGCCTTGAACGCCTCCATCGACTCCTGCGTCGCTACCACCGTGAGCTTGTCGCCCTCCTGCAGCACGGTGTTGCCGTCGGGGATGGCGGCCTCCTCGTCGCGCAGCACGCTCACGATGAGGATGTCGGAGGGCAGCTTGAGGTCGCGCAGCGTCTTGCCGGTCACGCCGCAACCGGGCGGCACCTCGGTCATGTACACGAACTCGTTGCGCCCGGCCATCGGCACGGGCTCGCCGCGCGACAGGCGCTCGGCGAACTCGCGGTCGACGATGGTCGGGTCGAGCGTGACCACGCGCTGGCGCAACAGCTTGACGACCGTCTGGTAGTACTCCTGCTGGTGCACCGGGCTGTCGCCCGGGGAGCCCACCTGCCACTCGTACAGGGTGGGGTACTTCGCCTTGCGCGTGAGCGTGTCCTGCACGACGTACGAGATGGCCACGGCGAGCATGGTCGGCAGGATGAGGCGGTATCCCCCCGTCATCTCGGCGACCATGATGAGCGTCGCCAGCGGAACGCGCGCCGCGCCCGCGAAGATGGCCGCCATGCCGACCACGGCGAATGCCTCCGTGTTCGGCGCCGACGGCGTGATCTGCTGCAGGACGCCGGCTAAGCCCGCGCCCAGCATGGTGCCGATGAACAAGGTCGGCGCGAACACGCCACCCGAGCCGCCGGAGCTGATGGTGAACGACATGGCCACCAGCTTTCCCAGCGCCAGCAGGGGCAGGATCCACAACGCCAGGCTGCCGTCGATGGCGAGCTGCATGAAGCCGTAGCCGCCGCCGAGGATCTGGGGCAGGAACATGCCCAGGACACCGACCAACAGTCCGCCGATGGCGGGCTTGAAGTGCGGGGGGATCGTCAGGCGGTGGAAGCCGTCGCGCATGCGGTAGAAGAGCCACGGGATGAGGGTCGCCAGCAGGCCGGCGAAGATCCCCAGAACCGCGTACCACACGAGCTCGCGCACCCCGGTGAAGTCGAGCGGGTTGGGCAGCGCGAAAAGCGGCGTCCAGCCGTTGAAGCTGCCGCTGATGGCGTACGCCGTGGCCGCGCCGATGAGCGTGTACACCAGCGCCGCGCCCTCGAACGCCATGTCGCGGTAGAGGATCTCCACGGCGAAGATGGCCGTGCCGAGCGGGCTCTTGAACACGGCCGACAGGCCCGACGCCATGCCGATGAGCACCAGGTAGCGCCGCTCCTCGGCAGGCAAGCGCAGCAGCGTGCCGGCGACGGAACCGAAGCCCGCCGCGATCTGCGCCGTCGGCCCCTCACGGCCGGCGGCGCCGCCGGATCCGATGGTGATGGCGCTGGCGATCGTCTTGATGATCGGAACGCGGGCTCGCACGAAGCCGTCGAGCCGGTGGAACGCCTTCACGGCGGCGTCGGTTCCGTGCCCCTCGGACTCGGGCGCGAGGCTGTAGATGAGGAGGCCGACCACCAGGCCGCCCACCGTCGTCGAGACGGGGATGAGCCAGTTGAGGAACGGTTGCGGCGGCGCCTGCGCGAGCGTGGCGGCCGCCTCGGCCGAGAGGATCGGCGTGTGCGCGAAGCCGCCGATGAGGTAGTGGCCGACGAAATCGACCATCCACTGGAAGAGCTGGCCGCCGAGGGCGCCGACCACGCCCAGGATCACGCTCAGGAACACCAGGCGCGACGTCTTGTCGAGTCGAAGTAGCCAGTTCACATCTCGTCCATGGTCTCCTGGCACCGGGCCCATGCCGCCCTGGGACCCCCCTACGACCCGGCGCGGCGGCGACGGCGCAGCCAAACGCGCATTGTACTCGCATCCGGAGCGTCTCGCAACCGCGCGGGCCACCCAGGAGCGCGTGACATCATGGGGGCGCCCCGTGGCCGGGGTCGAGCGGGAACGGGAGGCGCAACGGCGTGTCGGACGAGCACAACGAGTGGACGCACGAGGCCCGGAGGGTCGACGGCGACGAGCTGTGGATCGTCATCCGGCCCGCCGCCGAGCTCTCCATCAAGGCGCGCGCCACCCGCACCGCCTTCCGTCGGCGCCTGAAGGTGAACCTCAAGGACGCGCTGAAGCGCGCGGAGCTGACGGCGCACGTGCTCACGCGCTACTCCCGCACGATGGTCCGCGTCTCGCTCGCGGGTGAGGCGCGCGAGGCCGTGCAGGAGCGGGCGTTCGCGGCCATCGCGCGCGTCTTCGGGATCGGCTCGTTCTCGCCCGTGGAGGCCACCTGCGCCGCGCGCCTCGACGACATCGTGGCCGAGGGGACCGCCCTCTTCGCGGAGCGCGTGAAGGGGCGCCGCTACGCCGTTCGCTGCAAGCGCAAGGGAACGCACGCCTTCGGCTCCATGGACGTGGAGCGGGCGTTGGGCGCGGCGCTCAACGAGGGCGCCGCCGTCGACCTGACGCACCCGGACATCACCGTGTCGGTCGAGATCCAGGGGGGGCGCGCGGTGCTCTTCTGCGAACGCGTTCAGGGCGCGGGCGGGCTTCCCATCGGCAGCGGGGGCCGCGCCGTGGCGCTGCTGTCCGGCGGTTACGACTCCGCGGTGGCGGCGTGGCAGGTCATGAAGCGCGGCATCGAGGTGGACTTCGTGTTCTGCAAGATGGGCGGGGTGACCTCCGAGCGCCTCGCCCTGCAGGTGGCGAAGGTGCTCACGGACGAATGGGCGGCCGGCAGCCGCCCCGATTTCCTGTCGCTCGATTTCGACCCCCTCGTAGAGGAGCTGCAGGCGTCGGCACGCTCGCCGTACTGGCAGGTGGTGCTCAAGCGCCAGATGCTGCGCTGCGCCGACGCGGCGGCCGACGCCATCGAGGAGCGCCTCGCGCGTGAGGCGCGGGAGCGCGGCCAACGGCGGCCGGCGGCCACGGTGGACGCCCTCATCACGGGCGAGGCGATCGGGCAGGTGTCGTCGCAGACGCTGGGGAACCTGCGCGCCATCGACACGGTCGCGCGGCGCCCCGTGCTGCGCCCCCTCATCGGCCTGGACAAGCTCGAGATCATCGCGGCGGCCGAACGCATCGGCACGGCGCCGCTGTCTGCGCAGGTGCGTGAGACGTGCGCCATCACGCCGGGGCGGCCCGTGACCCACAGCCGCGCCGAGCGCGTCGAGCGCGAGGAGGAGGGGCTCGATGCGGCCTCGATCGCGGCCGCCCTGGAGGGGGCCAGGCGGCTTCCGGTGCGCGCGCTGAAGCCGGCCGACCTGATGCTCCCGTACCTCTTCGTCGAGGCGCTGCCGGCCGGCGCGCAGCTGCTCGATTGCCGGCCACCGGGGTTGCGGCGCGCCTGGCGGCCCGAGGGCGCGGTGGACGCGCCCGTGCCCGAGCTGTTCGGGCGCCTGCGCGAGCTCGACAAGGCGCGCACCTACGTCCTGTTCTGCGAGTTCGGCACGCGCAGCGCGCAGGCGGCCGAGGTGCTGCAACAGTCGGGCTTCGACGCGTACTCGTTCCGCGGCGGCGAGCCGGCGCTCCGGCGTCATCTCGAACGCGCGCCGGCGCGACCGCTGACGTGACCCAGGTCGCTGCCGCGGCGCGCCGCGACCGCGGCGCGCCGCAGGTGCGCGACCAACCCCGCTCCCGGCGGCCCCCAGCGGCGTCCCGGAGACCTCGACCCGTGGGGTGGGCACGGCGGTGTCGCCGGGAACATTGACAATATCCCAGGGGGGTATTAGGCTGACGGGACCGTGCCCGCCCGTGGCGCCCGAGCGGGGCGTCATGAGCCGCCCGTGGCGCCCGAGCGGGGCGTCACGAGCCGAGGCGCCGGGATCGGCGCCTCGCGGCGCGGCCGCGACGACCCGGGACCGGGCGGCGCGGGCGCCGACGGCGCGGGACGGGGTGACGCGGGCGCCGACGGCGCGGGAACGGGTGACGAGGGCGCCGACGGCGCTGGACCGGGCGACGCGGGCCCCGACGGCGCGAGGCCCTAGGATGGGCACAGGAACGAGGGGTCGATCGGCGAAGAGGCGCCGCGGCCGGATCGCCGGTCGGGGCCGCCGGTCGAACGCCGTACGCGCTCCCCCCGGGGCGCCCTGACGCACGCCGCCGCCGGAGTCCCACGCCGCGCCGCGAACAGGAGGCAGGTGCATGTTCTTCAAGCGTGTCTACGATCCCGATCTGGCGCAGGCGAGCTACATCGTCGGGTGCCAGGCCTCCGGCGAGGCGCTCGTCGTCGACCCGCGCCGCGACGCGCAGGTGTACCTCGACGAGGCGGCCGCGCAGGGCCTCGAGATCGCCGCCGTGACCGAGACCCACATCCATGCCGACTACCTGTCCGGCTCGCGTGAGCTCGCCGCCGTCACCGGAGCGGAGCTCTACCTCTCGGGGGAGGGCGGCCCCGAGTGGACGTACGGCTTCGACGGGACGCTGCTGCGCCACGGCGACGCCATCCGGGTGGGGAACATCGTCGTCCGCGCCCTGCACACGCCCGGCCATACCCCCGAGCACCTGTCGTTCCTGATCACCGACGGCGCCGTGAGCGAGCGCCCCGGCTACCTGCTGAGCGGCGACTTCGTGTTCGTGGGCGACCTCGGCCGGCCCGACCTCCTCGACGAGGCCGCCGGCGGTGTCGACTCGCGCTTCCGCGGCGCGCACGACCTGTTCGACAGCCTGCGCCGCGTCTTCCTGGAGCTGCCCGACTACGTGCAGGTGTGGCCCGGCCACGGCGCCGGCAGTGCCTGCGGCAAGGCCCTGGGCGCCGTGCCCAGCACCACGGTGGGCTACGAGAGGCTCACGGCCTGGTGGCGAGATCACCTCGAGAGGGGCGACGAGCGCGGCTTCGTGAGCGCGCTGCTCGACGGCCAGCCGGACGCCCCCAGCTACTTCGGCCGCATGAAGCGCCACAACCGCCAGGGGCCCGCGCTCCTCGGCCGCCGGCCGGCGCTGCGCCCCGTCACCGCGTCCGAGGTCCGGCGGCGCCTCGGCGACGACCTGATCGTTCTCGACACGCGACCCGAGGCCCAGCAGCTCCTCGCCGCGCTGCCGGGAGCGCTCACCGTGCCGGCGGGCCGGAGCTTCGCCACCTACGCGTCCTACGCGCTCGATCCCGAGGCCGACGAGCGCGAGGTCGTCGTGCTCGCCGACGGCCGCGAGGCCGCCACGGCGCTGCGCGACCGCCTCGCCTACGTGGGCATCGATCGCGTGGTGGGGTACCTGCCGTCCCTCGCGGGGCTCGAGCTGGTGCCCGCCGCGAGCGTCGCGCCGGACCGGCTCGACGACCTCGAAGACCCGTTCGTGCTCGACGTGCGCACGCGCGCGGAGTACGAGGCGGGGCACATCCCGGGCGCCCACCAGATCCACGTCGGCCGGCTGCTGGCCCGCCTCGACGAGCTGCCGCGCCACCGGACCCTGGTGGTGCAGTGCCAGACGGGCGCACGCTCCGCCGTGGCCGCCCCGCTGCTGCGCAACGCCGGCCTTGGGCCGGTGCTGGAGCTCGAGGGCAGCTACGACGCCTGGCTCGACGCCCACCCCGGCGGGGCCGAGGTCGGCCCGGAGCCCAGAGCCGAAGCCGCCGCGGCGGGCGCGTAGCCCCGCGACCCCAGCGACGACGAGGCCGCCGCGCGCGGCGCGAACCCGGACCCACGAGGAGAGAGACATGTACGACGAGATCTACCCGGAAGATGTGGCCGCCTGGCGCGAGGAAGGCGCGCAGATCGTCGACGTGCGCGAGGTATGGGAGTTCGGCGCGGGGCACGTCCCGGGCGCCGTGAACATCCCCCTCGACGAGCTCGTGTCGCGGATCGGCGAGCTTCGTGAGCCGCTCGTCCTGGTGTGCGCCAGCGGCAACCGGAGCGGCAAGGCAGCCCAGTACCTGACCGGCCGCGCCGGCTTCGAACGCGTGGCGAACCTCATCGGCGGCACCTACCTGTGGGTCGCGAAGGGGAACGCCGTCGAACACCCGGGAGTGGCCCAGGAGCGTTGAGCGCCCCTCCCCGGCGCTCGCGGCCGGGGCACCTCGCCAACGCTGCGGCGCCCACCTCATGACGCGTCCCGAACAGCACCGCCGATCCGTGTCGGTCGAGCGCTTCCTCCCCGCCTGGGGATGGTTGCGCCGCTACCGGCGCGAGGATCTTGGGGGAGACCTCGTGGCGGGCGCCGTCGTCGCCGTGATGTTGGTGCCGCAGGGGATGGCGTACGCCCTGCTGGCCGGCATGCCGCCGGTGGCGGGGCTGTACGCGGCCACCCTGCCGGTGCTCGCCTACGCGCTCTTCGGCTCCTCGCGCCAGCTCGCCGTCGGCCCCGTCGCGCTCGCTTCCCTTCTGACCCTGTCCGCGGTGGAGCGCTTCGCGCCCCCGGGCGGCGCCGACTTCGTCGCCCTCGCCGCCCTCCTCGCGTTGCTCGTGGGCGCCGTGCAGCTCGCGCTCGGCCTCCTGCGCGCCGGCTTCATCACCAACTTCCTGTCCCACGCGGTCATCTCGGGCTTCACGTCGGCCGCGGCGCTGATCATCGCGGTAAGCCAGCTGAAGCATCTGCTGGGCGTGCACACCGACGGCGGGGACGGCCTCGTCGCGCTCGTGCGCGGGTTGCTGCCCCACCTGCGCGAGACGAGCCTGCCCACGGTGCTCCTCGGCGCGGGCAGCGTGGCGGTCCTGCTCGCGCTCAAGCGCCTGCGCGTGAGGTCCCTGCCCGGTCCGCTCGTGGTCGTGGTGCTCGGCACGCTGCTGGTGGCGCTCACCCGCCTAGACCTCGCCGGCGTCGCGATCGTGGGGCCGGTACCGCGCGGCGTCCCGCTGCCGGCCCTGCCGGCACTGGACGCCGGCGCCGCCACGGCGTTGCTGCCCGCCGCCCTCACCATCGCCTTCGTCGGCTTCATGGAGTCGTTCGCGGTGGCGAAGTCGATCGCGGCGCGCGAGGGGTACTCCGTCGATGCCAACCGCGAGCTCGTCGGCCTCGGGCTCGCGGGCCTCGCGGCCGGCCTCGTGCGGGCCTACCCGGTGGCCGGTGGCTTCGGGCGCTCGGCGGTGAACTACCAGTCCGGCGCGCGTACGCCGCTCGCGTCGATCGTCACGGTGGCGCTGATGATCCTCACGCTGCTGTTCCTCACCCCGCTGTTCACGTACCTGCCCCGTGCCGTGCTCGGCGCGATCGTGTTCGTGGCCGTGACGGGCCTCATCGACCTGCGCGAGCCGCTGCGGCTGCTACGCCTGCGCCCCGCCGACGGCTGGTCGTTGCTGGTGACCGCGGCGGCGACGCTCTTCATCGGGGTCGAGATCGGCATCCTCGTGGGGGTGGGCTTCTCGCTGCTCGTGTTCGTCGCCCGCAGCGCCTACCCCCACGTGGCCGAGGTGGGCCTGCTGGAGGCCGAAGGCGTGTTCCGCAACGTCCGCCGTTACCCCGAGGCCAGGCGCTTCGATGGCGTGCTGGTCGCACGCCCCGACGCTTCCCTGTACTTCGCCAACATGGCGTTCCTCGAGACGTGGCTCGAGCGGGCGCTCGAGCGGCGCCCCGACGTGAGCGCCGAGCGCGGCGGCGCCCCGGCCGCCGGGGCGCCACGACGCGCCGTGGTGCTCGACTGCTCGGCCGTGAACGACATGGACGCCGTCGCCCTCGAGGCGCTCGAGCGCCGCCTCATCGAGTGGGGCGCGACGGGCATCGAGCTCCACCTGTGCGGCGTCAAGGGGCCCGTGCGCGACCTGCTGCAACGCTCCGGCTTCGCGCGCCGACACCCGGACCGCGTGGCCCACCTCAGCGCCGCGCATGCCCTCGCGACGCTCGCGCCGCAACCGCTGCCGGACGCCCCGCCCGCGGAGGCGTCGCCGGCCCGGGCGCGCACCACCCCCCGACCTCCGCCCGCCGCGCCCGCCGCGTCGGATGGAACGAGCCCGAAGGCCCGCCGGGCGTCGCGGAGGGGCTCGTGAGCGAGTCCGCCCCGACACCCGCCACCGCGAAGCTTGACCGTGACGCGAGACCATGAGCCGAGAGCCATGGGAAGCCATGAGGAGAACGATGAGCCACGACCTACCCGCCACCGATCGTTCCGCGCCCGCCGGTACCCGCACGCCGACCTCCGGAGGGAGCCACCGCGGGCGCGGCCGCCCGCTGCCGTCGCGCGTCGCCGGCGCCATCGCGCTGGCCACGATGGTCCTGGTGCTCGCGGCCTGCGGCTCGAGCTACCGCAACGTCTCCGTCGCCGACCTCGCCGCCGCCTCGCAGAACGGCAAGCTCGTCCTCGACGTGCGTGAGTCGTGGGAGTACGACCAGGGCCACGTCGCCGGCGCCGAGCTCCTGCCCCTCTCCGAGCTCGCCTCCCGCGTCGCGGAGGTGCCGGCCGACGCGCCCGTGTACGTCTACTGCCACTCGGGCAACCGCTCGAAGCAGGCGAGCGAGATCCTCGCGAAGGCCGGCAAGAAGCAGATCTTCAACGTGCAGGGCGGCATCATCGCGTGGCAGGCCGCGGGCTACCCCATCACCCGGGAGTAGCCGCGCGGAGGGTACCGGTCCACGCTCGCCGGGGCTCGGCCGCCCGCGCACCCGCCGCCTCCGCGCGGCCGCCGCGCCGCGCGCCTACGCGCCCGGCTGCTCGACCATGCCCGCGCCGCGCGTCTGCGCGACCCGTTGCCCGACGCCTCCGGTAGGCCCACGCGCCGGTCGCGCGACGCGCCGGTCGCTCGATGCCAGAGCGCGCCGCGCGCCTACGCGCCCAGCTGCTTGACGCTGCCCGCGCCGGCGATGGCCTGGTGCAACCGCGGCTCGCCGACGTAGCGCACGCGCCCGTAGCCCGAGATCGCCACGTCCAGATCGTCCTGCACCTTGAGCTCGGCCTCGCCGTGACCCGAGATGCGGATGCGCGCCCGCTTGGCCGCCAGGCCGGTGAGCTCCACGTCGCCCGAACCGGTGATCTCGATGCGCTCCTCCTCGACGGTCCCCTTGGCCTCGATCTCGCCGCGTCCGCTGATGCGCACGTTGAGCTCTCGCGCCGTCAGCTGGTCGAGCCGAACGTTGCCTTGACCGCTCAAGGCGATGCTGAGCTCCTCGGCGTCGAGGCTGGCGCACTGCAGGGTGCCGCTGCCGGAGATGCCGACGCGGCGCAGCTTCTTGACGTTCAGGCGGTAGGTGAGCGCGCGCCGGCCGAGGAAGCGGAAGCCGTCGATGAGGCGCTCGAACCAGTCCTGGCCGAGCTCGAGCACCAGCGTGCCCCCTTCGACCCTGGCGCTGACCTTCTCGACGAGCTCGCTGTCGCCCTCCACCTCGAGCCCCTCGGTCTCTCCCTGCGTCACGACGAGGTTGCCGAACCAGCGCAACTCGACCGCGTCGAAATCGTGTACCTCGAACGTGCGGGTGGATGCTGCCATGGTGTCCTCCTCGGCGGCGTGAAGCGCGGCGCCGCGTCGCCCCATGCTAGCGTCCGGCCCCGCGGCCGTACCCCCTCCAACGGGTGAGGCCGGGCTCCTACGAAAGGGCGATGCGGGAGGCCACCCGCGGGCGCTAGAGTGCGCGTCAAGGAGGGTCATGTCATGACTCAGCAGAACCCACCCCGAGCGCGCCGGTCCTCCGGCCTGCTACCCATCGTGCTCATCCTGGTGGGCGTCCTCTTGCTACTGGCGAACTTCGGCTGGATGAGCTGGGGTTCGATCCTCGACGTGGTGAACCTGTGGCCGGTGCTGCTCCTGGCCATCGGCGCCGACATGCTCACCCACGGTCGCTATCGAGGTGCGGTGGTGCTCGGCGCACTCGTCGTCGGGGGCGCGCTCTTCGCCTACGAGAGCCAGGGCGGCACCTACTTCGGCTCAGCGGCGGCCGAGACGCACACCATCGAACACCCGATCGGCGGCGCATCCAGCGCGGACGTGAGCCTTGCCAACGGCGTCAGCACGTTGCACGTGGGCGCCCTCCGCGGCGGCGACCTGCTGGTGCGCGGCGAGGTGGCGACGGGCAGGGGAGAGTCGCTCACCGACGACTTCTTCCGCCGGGGCAACCAGGCGGTGCTGCAGCTGCGCAGCGAGCAGGGCGCCAACATCCGCGTGTTCAACAACGATCGCCGGCGCTGGGACCTCGATCTCGCGGCGGGCGTGCCCACCTCGTTGCAGATCGATACGGGCGTCGGGCGCGCGCAGCTCGACCTCGGCGACCTCACGCTCACGGCGCTGCGCGTGACCTCGGGCGTGGGTGAGCTGACGGCCACGCTGCCCGCTCACGGCGGCTACGAGGCGACCGTGAAGGCCGGCGTGGGCGCGACGACGCTCCACATCCCCGCCGGCGTCCCGGCGCGCCTGACGGTCAAGACGGGGCTGGGCAGCGTGAACGTCCGGGGCGACTTCCAGAAGGAGGGCGACGTCTACACCACGCCGGACTACGACGGCGCCTCCGACCGCGTCGACATCCGCGTCGAGGGCGGCCTGGGCGCGATCGACGTCGACCGGGCCCGCTGAGGCCCGACCCGCCGAGGCCCGGTCCGCCGAAGCCCGGTGCACCGGGCTCGGCTGGGCGAGGCCCTATGCACCGAGCCCGGCCGGGCGAGGCCCGGTGCACCGAGCGCGGCTCGGCGAGGCCCGGTGCACCGGGGCCGACCCGCCGGGACCCGGTGCGCCCGGGCGCGGACATCGGGCGCGCGGCCGCCCGCGACGGGTCGGACGCGTCGCGCGCGGTCGGGGACGCGTGCCCCTCCGCGCGCCGCTCCCCCGAGGCCGGACTATCCTGACGCCATGGGCACCTTCGATCTGCGCGACGCCACCGTCGCCACGCTCCACTTCGGCTTCGACCGTGAGAACTGGCACCCGGCCCTGGCGCAGGCCCTCGACGGCGTGAGCGCCGCGCAGGCGGCGTGGCGGCCAGAAGCCGCGAACAACTCCATCCACGACATCGTGGTCCACCTGCTTCACTGGAAGCGCAGCGCGCTCGGCGATTTCCGGGAGCTGGCCACGAGCGAGGCCTTCGAGGCCCACGCGGCCCGCGACTGGCGCCGCGAGGCCGCCGACCCGGCGGCGTGGGAGGAGGACGTCCGGGAGCTTCACGCGGTGTCGCTCGCCCTGATCGAGAAGGTCGCGGCGACGGACGCCGCGGAGCTCGCCAGCCCTCCCGAGCCGGGCCGCCAGGCGCGCGCCGTGAACCTCCTCAACCTCGCCACCCACGACGCCTACCACGCGGGGCAGATCCGGTTGCTGCGGGTGCTTCAGGGGGTCTGAGGGGGAGCCAGCGGCTCCACCCGCAAGGCGCCCGCCGTGGCGGCTCCGGGCGGGGGGACGAGCCGGAAACCCGACGGCGTACCGGCGTCGGTGTCGAAGAGCAGGAACGTGGGGTCCACCGCGGCGTCCTGGCGCGGGGCATAGCCCAGCAGCGTGCCCGGGTCGAGGCGCCACGCCCGGCCGTCCCGCGCCACGCTGTAGGTGTGGTCGTGGCCGCAGACGATCAGGTCGAAGCGTGAGGCGTCGACGGCCGCGGCGATGTCGGGGTAGTGGTTGAGGAACACCTGCGCGCCGCCGACGTCCCCCAGGAAGACCGGCCCGTGCAGCTCGACGTGGTCGAACGCGCGCGCGGTCTTCGCGAGGTGCAGCCAGTCGCCGTCGTTGTTGCCCGCCACCACGTGCACGGTTCCGCCGCGGAAGCCGTCGCCGAGCATGCGGAGCACGAACGGGGCGCACAGGTCGCCGGCGACCAGCAGCGCGTCGGCGCTGCGCAGCTCGCTCAGCGCCGCGCGCAGCGCTACGACGTTGTCGTGGATGTCCGAGACGATGCCGATCCTCATCGCGCTCCCCTTCGTGCGGGCGCTCGCCCGCGCCCCTAGAGCTTGTAGCCGATGGTGCGCAGCAGGTCGTGGCGCCAGGCCACGCCTTCCTCGTCCTCCACCCCGAGCGGCGCCTCGCCGTCGATGACGCCGAGGATGCCGCGCCCTTGCCCGGAGACGGCCACCACCACCTGCGTTGGGTTGGCCGTCGCGCAGAACACCCGGCACACCTCCGGAACGCCCTTGATCGCGTTCAGAACGTTCACCGGGAAGAACCCGTCGGCCAGGAACACCAGGAAGCAGTGCCCCGCGCCTATGCGCAGCGCGTTGTCGCGCGCGAGGTCGACCATCGCGGCGTCGGTGCCGCTCGTGCGGACCAGGCGCATGCCCGACGCCTCGCAGAACGCCAGCCCGAACCCGATGCCCGGGACGGCGTTCACCAGCGCCTCGTGCAGGTCCTCGACGGTCTTGATGAAGTGGCTCTGGCCCAGCACGAAGTTGGTGTCGGCGGGCTTCTCGACGGTCACCAGCTCGGTCTGCATCGGCGCCTCCCAGCGGCGGGCCGCGGCGCCGTGGGTGAGGGCCGCGCCGCGCCCGGTCCCAGCCTAGACGACGGGCGCCCCCGGGGGCGCCGGCCGTCCCGCGGCGGCCGGCGCCGAACCGGCGGCCCGGCGCGACGCTACAACCAACCCTTGTCGCGAGCGACGCGCGCCGCCTCCACGCGGTTCGACGCGCCGAGCTTGCTGATGGCCTCGGAGAGGTAGTTGCGGACCGTGCCTTCGGAGAGGTGCAGCTGCGAGGCGATGTCGCTCGTGGCCACGCCGCGGCCGGCGAGCCGCAGCACCTGACGTTCGCGGTCGGTGAGCGGGTCGGGTTCGCCCCAGGCCTCGGCCGCCAGCTCGGGGTCGATGGCGCGCCCGCCGGCGTGCACGCGCCTCAGCGCGTCGGCGAGGTCGGACGAGGGCGCGTCCTTGAGAAGGTATCCCGCCACGCCCGCCTCCAACGCGCGCCGCAGGTAGCCGGAGCGCGCGAAGGTGGTGAGGATGACCACGCGGGTCGGCAGCCCGAGGCGGCGCACCTCGGCGGCGAGCTCGAGCCCGGAGCGCCCCGGCATCTCGATGTCGGTGACGAGCAGATCCGGCCTCTCGCGCTCGACGAGCTCGAGCGCCGTGTCCCCGTCGGTCGCCTGCGCCAGCACGCGGATGTCGCCGTCGAGCTCGAGCAGCGCCGCCAGCGCGCCGAGGACCATCCCCTGGTCCTCGGCCAGGACCACGCCGATCACGATGCGGGCTCGGCGGACGGCACCCCCGGCAGCGTCGGCGGCGTGTCGCGCGTCTGCGCGGGGCCGGCCAGGGGCACCGACACGATCAGACCGGTGCCGCGGTCGTCGCGGACCCTCAGCGTGCCGCCCACCGTCTGGAGCCGCGCCGCCATCGACGACAGGCCGTTGCCGTGCGCGTCGGCGCCGCCGATGCCGTCGTCCTGGACCGAGAGGGTGGCGAAGCTCCCCTCGCGTTCGAGGCGGACGGTGCAGTGGCGCGCCTGCGCGTGCCGCACGACGTTCGTGACCGCCTCGCGCAGGGCGAGCGCCAGCACGCTCTCGCGCTCGCCGTCGAGTTGCTGGGGCTCGGCGTAGTAGTCGAAGGCGATGCCGGCCGCCGACAGCGACAGCTTGGCGTTGGCGAGCTCGCCCTGGATCCCCTGCGCTCGGTAGCCGCGCACCGCCTGCCGCACCTGCGCCAGGGCGTCGCGCGACACGCGTTCGACGTCGCGCATCTCCGCCGCGGCCCGGCTCGGGTCGCGCTCCGAGAGGCGCGACGCGAGCTCGGCCTTCAGGGTGATGGTCGACAGCGTGTGCCCGAGGAGGTCGTGCAGGTCGCGCGCGATGCGCTCGCGTTCGGCGACCGCGGCGAGCCGCTCGATCTCGTCTTGCGCCATCGCCAGCTTGGCGTTGGCGCGCTGCCGTTCGCAGTCGTGCATGCTCGACAGGCCCGCGATCGGCACGAAGATGAGTGCCGGGGTGAAGGCCGCCAGCACGTAGGGGAAGGGCACGGGCGAGAGCCAGGCCGAGAGCGCCACGAGCGCGAAGATCGCGCCCATGCTCACCAGGGCGAGCCGGCGCGGTCGCAGGTGACCCGCGGCGGCGGCGGCGTAGATGAAGAACGCAGCCGCTCCGCTGTTCAACGGGGTGCAGATCAGGCCGAGCGCCGCCATCGCGCCGATGCCCGCCAGCGCGCCGGGCACGCCGCGCTCGCGGCTCCAGAGGTACGGGCGCCGGTCGGCGTTGTAGAAGGTCCACGCGTAGATGGGCACGAACACGGCCACCATCGGCACGATCGCCAGCCAGTCCCACACGGTCGTGGTCGGGTCGAAGATCGGCTCGAAGCCGAGGAAGACCAGGTAGAAGAGGTACATCCACGGCCGGTTGCCGCCGTTTCGGCGCACCGCGCTCATCGTCGGTATCCTACCCGCCGCCGCACGTGGCGCCGTGTGCCACGGCGGCCGCCGACCCCGCCGCCGGCGCGAGGGTGGCGACGACGGCGCGGGTGGCGGCGGGCGGGCTGCGGCGGGTGCTCGAGCCTCCGGCGCCCCGGCCGGAGGTCCCCCTCATCCGTACGTGCGCCCCTCGTCGCGCCGGTAGGCGATCAGCGCCAGCACCAGGAACAGCGCGGTGAAGCCGAGCAGGGCCAGGACGTGGCCGCCGATCTGGCCGAGCGGCTGGCCGCCGATCGCGCCAAGGGCGAGCTGCCCCAGGTGGTAGGCGGGCAGGTACGGGGCGATGTGACCCACGACGGGCGGCAGCTGCGAGATGGGGATGTACAGGCCGGAGGCGAACGCCATCGGCAGGTTCACGAGGTTGAGCACGGTGGGCGCGGAGTTCGGCCCCAGCGAGTAGCCGAACGCGAGGCCGAGCGCCGCGAACGGCAGCGTGCCCGCCAGCAGGGTGCCGACCAGCGTCAGGTACTGCCCGAACGACAGCACCACGCCTTGCACCAGGAAGGCGGCCACGGCCAGGGTGACGACGACGAGCAGGCCGAAGAGCAGGGCCATCACGATCTTGGCTACGAAGTACGCCAGCGGCGGCATGGGGGAGACGCGCTTCAGGAGCATCCAGCCCTGCGCGCGTTCGCCGGCGACGCCCGCCCCGAAGCCGAAGAGCGCGCCGTTGATCACGCCGAGCGCGCCGTAGGTCGCCAGCAGGTAGGCGGCGATGCTCACGCCCTGGGAGGTGAAGGCGCCGAAGGCGGAGCCGAAGATCAGGAAGAACATGAGCGGGAAGACGACGGTGGACACGCTGTAGGCGGGAAGGCGAAGGAGCTTGAGGAACTCGTACTTGGCCTCGAGGAGGTAGACGCGCGCGAGGTTGCGGCGCGCGCCGTTGCCGGTGCCGGTGGTGGTGGCGGTCATGATGCCTCCCGGGCGCTCCTGGCGCCTGGATCGTCGGTGGTGGCGCCGTTGCCGGCGCCGGTGAGGGCGAGGAAGGCCTCCTCGAGCCCGGCGCCCGTGACCTCGAGGCCGGTGAGGGAGGGATCGCGCTGGAGCAGCTCGAGCACGATCGGCTCCGCCCGGGACGCGAGGATCTCGAGCTGGGCGCCGTTGCGGTCGACGGACCGGACGCCGGCGAGGCCCCGCACGAGGTCGGGCGCCAGCGCGGTGACGGCGCGGATGCGGGTGCCGGCGGTGCGCGCCTTGACCGCCGCGGGCGTGCCCTCGGCGATAACGCGGCCGTGGTCGATGACCACGATGCGGTCGGCCAGGGCGTCGGCCTCCTCGAGGTAGTGGGTGGTGAGCACGACGGTGCGCCCCGAGCCGATGAAGTCGCGCACCTCGTCCCAGAAGCCGCGGCGGGCCGCGGCGTCGAGACCCGTGGTGGGCTCGTCGAGGAAGAGCAGGTCGGGGTCGCCGACCAGCGCGAGCGCGAAGTGCAGGCGCTGCTTCTGGCCACCCGACAGCTTGCCGTAGGGGCGGTCGACGACGTCCTCGAGCTGCGCGAGCCGCAGCACGCGCGCCAGCGGAAGCGGGTGCGGGTAGTAGCTGGAGAACAGCTCGATGTGTTCGCGCACCTTGAGGGTGGCGGGCACGCCGGAGATCTGCAGCATCGCCCCGACGCGCATCTTGGCGGCCGGGTCGTGCGGGTCGGCGCCGAAGAGGCGCACCTCGCCGGCGGTCGGCCGCAGCAGGCCGAGCAGCAGGCTCACCGAGGTGGTCTTGCCGGCGCCGTTGGGCCCGAGCAGCGCGAGCACCTCGCCGGGTCGGACCGACAGGTCGACGCCGTCGAGGGCGTGAACGGCGCCGTAGTGCTTGCGGACGCCGCGGAGCTCGGCGACGGGCTCGCGGGCCGGCTCGGCCGCGGCTTCGGGCGCGTCGCCCCGGTGCGCGCCGGACCGTGGGGCGGTGGGCGGGGTTCCGGGGCGTGCGTCGTCCGCCCGAGCGGTGCCTGTGTGCGCGGCGCGCGACTCCGGTCGCGGCGTGCGTGGTGGAAGCGTGGTCATCGGGTGAACCTCCATGACGCTCAGTGTGCCCCGGCGCGGCGCGTCCCCCCCAGTGCGGGGTGTCATGACCGGCGGGTGACGCCTGTCATGCGGCGTGCTCGAGAGCGGGCGGCGGCGGGAACGTGCGCGGGGGCGGTCGATCGCGACTCCGGCGTTCCTGCGCGCGCGGGAGGCCACCGGCGGCGGGTCTCACGATGCGCCGGGACGATCCGGCGCGGGCGGGAGGCGGGCGTCCGACACGCCGCGGTAGGCGGAGCGGCATCGCCGCCGTTCTCTCATCGGCCGGGCACCGGCGCGCGCCTCGGGAGCGCGTATCGTGGTCGCCTCAGGGGATGCCCGGCGGCCGCCGGGCGCGGCCCGACCGGACGTCACGCAACCGGCACACGCCACCGGCACGCGCCACCGGCAAACGCAACCGGCACACGCAACCGGCACACGCAACCGGAATCGGAGGTCCCACCCTCGTGCCACGACACCCGCTGCTGCTCGTCGGCCACTGCCTCGCCTCACCCTCGTCCTCACCCTCGTCCTCACCCTCGCCCCGGCCGCGCTCGCCCAGGGGGGCAACACGCCCCATGTCGAGCCGCAACCGGACGGCTCGCTGGAGCTCGTGAGCGCGTACCCCGGCGACCGCGTCCGGTTCACGGCCGACCAGCTCGGCACACGCATCGCCGGGGGCCTGGGCGACGGCGCCCAGAAGCCGTTCGCCGGCGTGCACCTGACCCTGGTGACGCTGGCGTCCGGGGAGAAGGGGCCGATCTCCGGCCCCTTGCTGAGCTGGACGTACGCCTTCCATGAGCTCACCGGCGCCACGATCGACGTCGTCCAACGAGGCGCCGCCGACCTAGCATCCGTCGTCTTCAGCGATCAGCGCAGCAACGCGCCCCGCTTCGACGGCTTCGTGGTGCCGATGTCCTACATGGGCGGGTTGGTCCACGACGGGCTGGTGGCGCCGCTCAACGACCTCATGACGTCCGACGCCTACCCGCGCTTCATGGGCACGAACGGCGATCCCACCGGTTGGGGCCTCGACGGCACGCTGCTGCCCAACCTGCAGCGCCTCTACCGCTGGGGCGACCGCTGGTACGCCGTGCCGCTCGACTCCGACGGGGTGGTCCTGTACTACCGTCGCGACGTGCTCGAGAACCCGGACGTGCAGGAACGCTACCGGCGCGACACCGGCCAGGTCCTGAAGGTGCCCGCCACGCTCGACGATCTCGTGCGGCAGGCGTGCTACTTCGACGGCAAGGACGTGCTCGGCACGGGCCACCTGATGCAGGGGATCCTCCAGTCGGCGGCGACCGGCAGCGAGTTCACCGCCGTCTACCGCGCGATCCTCGCCCAGTACGAGGTGGTGCCGGCCGGCGCGAAGGCGGGCGTCGCGCAGGTGCTGGGGTTCGATCCCTCCGACATGAAGCCGCGCATCGACGGCCCCGCCGCGCTCGAGGCCCTGAAGGTCCTCCGCAACCTCTACCAGTGCGGCGACGACACTCCCGACAAGCTCGACGCCGAGAAGATGTTCACGCGTTTCGCGCACGGCGACGCTGTGTTCCAGATCGCGTTCGGGGACACGGGAATGCGCGTCGAGTCGACGCTCATCAACGAGCCGAAGGTGCGCGGGCATCTGGGCGTGGCCGCGTTGCCGGGCACGACCCGCGTCTACGACGTACAGCGGCACGCGTGGGACACGCTCAACGACGTGCACGCCGTGGGGAACACGGCCGGCGCCAGCTGGTCGGGCATGGTGTCGGCCAAGAGCGCCCACCGCGACGCCGCCTACGCCTTCTTCGCCTTCCTCGCGAGCCCGCCGGTCCACGGCTGGAGCATCCGGTGGGGCTTCGACGGCATCGACCTCGGGCGCGTGGTCGACTTCCTGCCGCCGGACGGCACCGCCGACCTGCAGGCGTACCTCGACGACGCCTTCGACCAGAACGACATGGAGGAGATCTCCGGCGCCTTCGCGCGCACCTTCACCGATCCCGTGACGCCCCCGTTGCGCATCCCGGGCGCGCCCGAGTACGACGCGGCCCTTCGCGACACCCTCCAGCAGGTGATCGTCGACCACGCCGAGCCGCAGCAGGCGCTGCACGCGCTGGCGCAGCGGTGGAACGAGATCACCGACGAGCACGGGCGCAAGGATCAGGTGCAGTGGTTGCAGCGGTCGCTGAAGTAGCTCGCGCGCGTTCCGCTCCGGGCCGGGGACGTGGTGTCGTGTTCCGCCCCGGGCGGACCCGGGGGGGCCACCCCACTGGCCACCCGACGGACCGCCCACGGGACCGCCCACGGACCGCCCAGCGACCGCCCAAGGCTCGCCCACGGACCGCCCACCCGTCGGCTCTACGTCTGAGCGATCCGGACCCCGCCCGATCGGATCCGATCTCGCGTCGATGCGGGCGCTCGACAGGAACGGCGCGTTAGCGGTAACCTGAGGGTTCGAGGGATCCTCGACACGGAAGAGCTTCCTGTGTCGTCGGCGAGTGCCGAGCGCACAGGGCGGTCTTCCGGGAGCGCACATGGAGGGCGTACGGCAGCCGCCGCGCCTCGAAGGTCGCGTCGGTCGCCCACACGCCACCGCCTGATTGGGAGGTCGGCCATCGTGAGACGACGCATCCTGTTCATCGCGACCCTGGCGTTCATCCTGGCAACCGGCATGGGAACCGGTTGGGCTCAGGACACACAGCACGTGACGAAGCAGAGCGACGGTTCGGTGCAGCTCACCAGCGTCTACCCGGGCGACACCGTCACCTTCACGCAGCAGCAGCTCGGCAGCCTCATCGGCGACGCCTGGGCGAACGGCGGCGCCAAGCCGTTCGAGGGCGTGACGATCAACGTCATGACGCTCCAGGCCGGCGACAAGGGCGCCATCTCGGGCGGCATCGTCAACTGGGCGCCCGCCTTCGAGGAGCTCACCGGAGCGACCGTCAAGGTCGTGCAGAAGCCCTTCGACGACCTCGCGCCCGTCATGTTCAACGACGTGCGCACGGGCACCGGCGCGTACGACGGCTTCATCGTGCCCATGGCGTTCATGGGCAGCCTCGTGGCGGGCGACTTCATCGTCCCGCTCAACGACTACATGACGTCCGACAAGTACCCGCCGATCTTCGGCGACACCAGTGGCGACCCGACCCAGTGGGGGCTCGACGGGACGCTCGAGCCCAGCCTCCAGCGCCTCTATCGCTGGGGCGACACCTGGTACGCCGCGCCGTGGGACTCCGACGGCGTGGTGCTCTACTACCGCAAGGACGTCCTCGAGAACAGCGACGTGCAGGCCGCCTACAAGCAGGCGACCGGCAACGACCTGAGCGTGCCCACCACCCTCGACCAGCTCGTCGAGCAGGCGTGCTACTTCAACGGCAAGGACCCGTTGGGGACGGGCACGCCCATCAACGGCATCGTCGAGCCCGCCCAGATCGGCAGCCAGTTCTTCGAGTACTACCGGGCCGTGGCGGCGCAGTACGGCGTGGTGCCCGATGGCGCCGACCAGGGCTTCGCCACCACGCTGCAGTTCGACCCCAAGGACATGACGCCGCTCATCAACAACCCGGCGGCCGTGAAGGGCCTCGAGACCTTCGTCAAGCTCTACGGGTGCGGCCCGAAGGACCCGGCCTCCATCGACCTGGGCACCTCGTTCAACATGTTCGCCCAGGGTGAGGCCGTGTTCCAGATCAACTTCGGCGATACCGGCACGATCGTCGACTCGTCGGACTCCACCTCGCCGGTGAAGGGGCACCTGGGCGTGGCGGCCGTGCCCGGCGCCATGCAGGTCTACAACCCGCAGAAGCAGGCGTGGGTGACGATGGACAAGCCCAACCAGGTCGGCAACGAGGCCGGCGCCAGCTGGTCGGGCATGATCTCCCAGCTCTCCGGCCACAAGGACGCGACCTACGCGCTCTTCGCCTTCCTGTCGAGCCCCGCCATGCACGCGTGGAACGCGCGCTGGGGCTTCGATGGGATCGACCTGGGCCGCCCGAGCGACTTCCTCCCCCCCGACGGCACCGCCGACCTGCAGAACTACCTGAGCGCGGGCTTCGACGAGGGTGACATCCGCGAGATCTCCAGCGCCTACGCCCACAACTTCGGCGAGAAGGCCTACGAGTACCTGCGCATCCCGGGCACGCCGGACTACAACCTGGCGCTCGAGCAGAACGTCCAGGCCGCCATCACCGGTCAGGCCAGCCCGCAGGCGGCGCTCGACGCCGTGGCGCAGCGCTGGAACGCCACCACCGATCAGGAGGGCAGGAGCGACCAGACCTCGATCTTCAAGGAATCGCTGAAGTGACGCTCACCCCGGGACGCGGCGCGGTCGCGTCCCGGGGCCGCTCGGCCCCGGGCGGAGCGGCGTGAACGCGCGGGCGCGCCGCCGCGGTGCGGCGCGCATCGGGCTGGGAGGAGCCAGGACCTGGTTCCTCCTGCCCGCCGCGCTGTGGACGCTCGCCTTCACCCTCTACCCGCTCATCCGTTCGCTGCTGCTCGCGTTCCAGCGCGTGCGCCTCGGGCGCCCCGTGGAGTGGGCGGGGCTGCGCAACTTCGCGAACGCCTTTCACAGCCAGCAGTTCTGGGACGCCCTGAGCTTCACCCTCATCCTGGTGACGGCGACGGTGGTGCTCAGCCTGGCGTTGGGCCTCGCCATGGCCCTGCTGGTGAGCGGCCAGGTGATGGGGCGGTCGATCTTCCGCATGCTGTTCATGCTGCCGTTGTTCGCGACGCCCGTGGGCATCGGCTATCTTGCCGTGATCCTCTTCGCTCAGCAGGGCCCGGTCAACGGGGTGCTGGGCTGGGTGCAGTCCTTGCTGCACCTCGTCGGCTCCGACGCGTCGCTGTCGATCGCGTGGGGGTCGGATCCCACGGCAGCCGCCGTGGCCGTGACCGTGCTCGAGATCTGGCGCTGGACCCCCTTCTCGTTCCTGGTGCTGCTCGCCGGGCTGCAGGGGATCCCCGAGGAGGTGTACGAGGCCGCCAGCCTCGAGACGTCCGACGTGTGGGCGGTCTTCCGCCACCTGACCCTGCCGCTGCTGCGCCCGATGCTGGCGCTCGCGCTGCTGCTCACGACCGTCGAGGCGTTCAAGATCATCGACGTGCCCTTCGCCTTCACCAAGGGCGGGCCGGGCACGGCCACGCAGACGTACACCATGCTGGTGTGGCGCGTCGCGTTCACGTCGTTCGACCTGGGTTCCGCGTCCGCGCTCGGCTACCTGTTCCTCGTGCTGGTGCTGGTGGTGGTCAACCTGCTGCTGTGGGCGGGCCGGCTGCGCGTCAGCGTGTTCGGGGAGGGGTGACGTGCGGGAGCCGTGGCGCGGGAGGTGGCGGGGTGCGGCCCGGTGGCGAGGGTGCCCGTGGCGCGCGTGCCGGAGGCCCGGGGCGCCGTGGCGCGCGACGGGGTCGCGTGATGCGAGGGGTCGCGGCATGAGGCGCCGCCGCTCTCCGTTCGGCAGGCTCGTCTTCCTGGTGCTGCTGCTGGTCGCCACGGCGTGGTCGCTCTTCCCCTTCGCCTGGGCCATCCGCAACTCGATCATGCGGCTGCAGGACACCTACAAGCCCTGGTTCATCCCGTTCGTGCAGTTCCGTCCGACGCTGGCGGCCTGGCGCGACGAGCTCTTCGGGCAGAGCGAGCTGCTGTTCTCCGCCCGCCACAGCCTCGTGGTGGCGCTCGCCAGCACGCTCATCGCGCTGATCCTCGGCACGCTCGCGGGGTACGCGCTGGCGCGCTTCCGTTACCGCTTCCCCGACAACCTCAACCTGTCGGTGTGGTTCCTGTCGCAGCGCGTGCTGCCACCGGCGGTCGTGATCGTGCCGTTCCTGCTCATGATGCGCTCGGGCTGCAGCCCGCTGGAGGTGTTCGGCCTCGCCATCCCGCAGCCGCTGCAGCTCGTGTGCCTGGCCACCGGCAGCGACCGCACCCTGCTCAACAACCTCGCGTCGGTGGTGATCGCGCACGCCACGTTCAACATGCCGTTCGTGGTGCTGATCATGCGCTCGATCTTCCGCGAGCTCCCCTTCGAGCTCGAGGAGGCGGCGCTGGTCGACGGCGCCTCGCGGCTGCAGACCTTCTGGCTCGTCGCGCTGCCGCTGGCGGCGGCGGGGCTGGTGGCCGCCGGGCTCATCAGCTTCGCGTTCAGCTGGAACGAGTTCCTCTTCGCCCTCATCCTCACCGGGCCGGACACGCAGACGCTGCCGCTGCTCATCGGCTCGGGCACGGGCGTGCAGGGGATCCAGTTCAACGTCATCAGCGTGCGGACGCTGGTGGCGATCCTGCCGCCGGTGATCGCGGCGCTGCTGGCGCAGCGCTACGTGGTGCGGGGGCTGACGTTCGGGGCGGTGAAGGGGTAGGGCGGGCGCCGCGGGCGGCGGCGACAGGCTGTGGGGCCGTCCGCGCGGCCGGGGCGCTCAGGGCAGCTCAGGGCAGGGTCTCGGCCCTCCCGCTCGCGTGCGACGCCAACGCGGCGGCGAACACGCGCTGGCTCGTGAGCGCCTCCGCGGGCGTGACGCAACCGAACGCGACCTGACGGCCCGCGCGCTCCGCGAGGTACGCCGCCCACATCTGCAGCACCGCATCGGTGAAGCCGACCTCGAAGATCCCCCCGGTGATGGTCGGAACCACGGACTGCGAGCCGACGTCCTGCCGCTCCCACGGTTGTTCCGCCTGCCCCGGCCGGTAGCGGTAGGTCCACAGCGTCTTCGGTCGCTTCGTCGAGAAGCGCGCGCCGCCGCGCGTCCCGAGGACCTCGATCGACCAGGTGTTCATCTCCCCCGGTGCGATGCGCTTGGTGTGCAGCGCGAGCGGGAAGTCGTAACCGTCGGCGTTCACGCGGCAGTGCAGCGAGGCGTTGTCGTACGTGTCGCACGCCGCCGTGCCGCCGTGGCCGTCGGGCCGCTCCCGAACCACGTTCTCCAGCTCCGCGTAGACGCGCTGCGGCGCCCATCCGAGCCGCAACGGGATGTGCAGCGTGTGCAGGCCGAGGTCGCCCATGACGCCGATCTCGCCGCAGCTGGCCGCGCGGCGCTTCCAGTTGATGGGCTTCTCCGGGTTCAGGTCCGAGCCGTGGAGGAACGAGCAGGTGACCTCCAGGATCCGGCCCGGCGCGCCGCTCGCGGCGAAGTCGATGAGGCGCTGAGCGCCGGGGTAGAAGGGGAACTCGGAGCTGCAGCGCACGAAGGTGGCGGCACGGTCGGCCGCGTCGACGATCCTCCGCGCCGCGGCCAGGTCGATGCCGAACGGCTTCTCCGCCATGAGGTCCTTGCCGGCGGCCAGCACGTCGAGGTACACCTCCTCGTGCAGGTCGTGCGGCACCGCCGCGTACACCACCTCGACCGCCGGGTCGGCCAGGAGCTCGGCGCGATCGCGCGTGAGTCGCGGGGGCCCCGGGAGGCGCTCGAACCAGCGCAGGGCGCCCTCGCTGGTGTCGCATACCGCCACGATCTCGGGCGTCGGGCCATCCCAGGAGAGGTGCACCCAGCGCGCGACGGCGCTGGCGAGCTCGCGTCCCATGAGGCCGCCGCCGATGATGCCGACGCCGGTGCGGGCGCGGCCGTTGCCGTTTCCTCGGCGTTCGCCGAGGTCTCGGGGCGCGCCGACCGCCGGGCGGCTCACGCCGAGGCCGCGAGGGTTCGGGCGGCCTGCTCGGCGCCGGCACCGTCGTGGACCACGCTCATCAACGCGCGCGTCATGGCCGCGGGGTCACGGTGCTGGATGACGTTGCGGCCGTAGACGATGCCGCGCGCGCCCTGCTTCATGACGGCCTCCGTCCGCCGCAGCAGCTCCTCGTCGGGCACGCGCCCCCCGCCCCGCACCAGCACGGGCACCCGCGCGACCCGCACCACCTCGCCGTAGCGCTTCGGGTCGTCGCAGGGATCGGCCTTGATCACGTCGGCGCCGAGCTCGACGGCCTGGCGGACCACGGGCAGGATGCGGTCGAGGTCGCCATCGACGAGGTAACCGCCGCCGCCGCGATCGGTCTTCATCACCAGGGGCTCGATCATCAACGGCATGCCGTAGCGCTCGCACCGCGGCTTCAGGCGCAGGATGTTGTCGAGGCACTGGCGCTGCAGGTCGTCCATCCCGGGGATGCCGAAGAGGTTGACGACCACGCAGGCGGCGTCGAGGCGGAGCGCCTGCTCGACCGGATCGTCGATGAGCCGGCTGTACGCGACGGCCGGGACGCGGTCGCCGTACACGTTGGCGACGTCGGTTCGCAGCACCAGCGCGGGCTTGCTCCTGCCGGGGAGCGCCTGCAGCAGCGGCGCCTGCCCGATGGTGAGCTGGATGGCGTCGGGGCCCGCCGTGACCAGCGTGCGCACGGCGGCCTCGACGTCCTCGATGCCGTCGAGGAAGCGGCGTTGGTTGAAGAATCCGTGGTCGATGGCCACGTCGAAACAGTTGCCCGAGGTGGCGTCGAACAGGCGGTTGAGGCGGTAACGGGTGCTCATGGTGCCTCCTTGCCGGTGCGGTCGTCCGGACCGCAGCGGATCCCAGGGTGAGCGTCGTGCCATGCCGGGTGCGGGCTGGGGCCTGGCAGGCGCGCCCAGGCACCCCGCATCCGGGCGCGCGTGGCGTCGAGCGGGAGAACGCCGGAGACGGCGTCCACCGCCTCGGCGCTGCACGCCCCGGCCGCGCAGGCGAGCTCGAGCGCGCCCTCGCAACTCTCGCCGCGGAGCAGGCCCGCCAGCAGACCCGCCACCGCGGCGTCGCCCGCGCCGACCGTGCCGGCGACGTCGACGTCGTAGGCCGCCGCCCAGAGCTCGCGACGTGCCCACCCCTCGGCATCGGTCGGCGCCGCGCGGCCCATGCGGCGCAGGCCCGACACGTCGCCGGTCCGGAGGGCCATGCCGCGCGCGCCGAGCTTCACGCCGACGATCGCCGGACCTCCCGCCAGGAGCTCCTCGAGCAGCTCGTGCACGAGGCCCTCCGCGAGCTCCCGGTCGTCCGACGAGCCGCCCGCCAGGGCGCCGAAGAGGTCGCGCCGGAGCATGAAGAGGGTCTCGTCGAGGCTCGGCACGAACACGTCGACGTGCGGCAGCACGCGGTGGAGGAAGGCGCGCCAGTCGACGCGGCCGCCGGCCGAGGCGGCGTCCGGCAGGGACATGTCCAGCGAGGTGGTGATGCCGCGGTCGCGCACGGCCTCGAGCAGGCCGGCGAGCTCGCGCCCCTCGTCGGCGTAGAGGCGGCGCATCAACGACGGGTAGCCGAGATGGAACACGCGTACGCCGTCCAGGGCGTCCAGGTCGACGTCGTCGGCGCCGAACGCGTCGTTGGCGCCGCTGTCGTGCAGGAACATCCGCTCGCCGCCGGGCGTCGTGAGCACCAGCGTGTGCGAGGTCGGCACCGACGGGTCGCTGACCAGGCCGGCGGTCGACCTGGCGCCGCGCGCGCGGAGCTCGCGCCGCACCAGCTCGCCCAGTCCGTCGTCACCGACCTTCGCGACGAAGAGCGTCGGCACGCCCAGGCGCTCGAGCGACAGCCCCGTGTTGGCCACCGCGCCACCAGGCGCGAGGCGGCTGTCGCGGACCTCGGCCAGGTGGCCCGGGGCGAGTGCCAGGCGCTCGCCGCCGAAACGGCACACCACATCGAGGCAGACGTGGCCGGCGACGGCGGCCTGGGGTCGGGGTTCGGGCATGACGTTCGGTCCCTTCGGCGAGGCGCGCGGGGTGCGTGGCCGGCGCTCCCCGGCCGGCCGTCGCGGCGGGCCGGGTGCCGCGCGTGTGCGTTCCGCGTCCCGGTGGGGGCGAGCCACCGGAGGGGCCCGCGGGCGAGCCAACGGCGCGAAGCGCGGCGCGCGTCGGCCGCGAGATGTGCCTGCGTCGACAGAAGCGTACCGCAGGCGGGTGCGTGACGCGGGCCGTTGCGGTCGGCCTGCGCCTATACTCGGCCATGGCGCAACGCGTGCAGCTGCTCGGCCGTCCGCGACTGTGGGACGGCGAGACGTGGGCGGATCTTCCGCCGACGCAACCCCTGCTGTTGGCCGCGTACCTGGCGTGCCGCGAGGCGTGGGTGGAGCGCGGGGAGCTGGCAGGACTGCTGTGGCCCGAGGAGACCGAGCGCGCGGCGCGGCACAACCTGAGCCAGCTCGTGTACAACGGCCGGCGCCTCGGTTGGCTGGCGGGGTTGGAGACGGGGCGCAACCACCTCAGGTGGGCGATCGACAGCGACGTCGCGGCCTTCCGCGGCCATCTCGCGGAGGGCGCCTGGGCGCAAGCCGTGGAGGCGTACGCGGGAACGCTGCTCGACGGCGTGCTGACCGGTGCGTCGGAGGCCTACGAGGAGTGGTTGCGTCTCGAGCGCGAGGAGCTGCGCGCGGGGTGGCGGGAGGCGGTGTTGGGCTGGTCCGCGCGCCTGGGCGCCGACGGCCGCGCGGGCGAGGCCGCCGACGCGCTCGAGCGGCTGGTGAGAGCCGACCCCCTCGGCGAGGACGTGGTGCAGGCCTACATGCGCAGCGCCGCGGACGCGGGCCGTCGCGACGCGGCCCTGCGTGCCTACCGCGCGTTCGCCGACGAGCTCCAGAGCGAGCTCGGGCTCGAGCCCCTGCCGGCCACGGTCGGTCTCGCGCGTCTGGTCGCCACGAGCGAGGCCCGGGGTTCGGCCGGGGGACCGCCGGCGGCGGGGGTCGGGTCCGCCGAGGGCGCCGCTCCTGACGGGGGTGCGGGGTTGGCCGGGGCCGCGGGGTTGGCCGGGGGCACGGCGTCGGCCGAGGGTGCGGCTTCGAGTGAGGGCAAGGTGTCGGCCGACGGCGCGGGTTTGGCCGGGGGTACGGCGTCGACCGGGGGCACGGCGTCGGCCGAGGATGCGGCGCCTGCCGGAAGCGCGGGCTCGGGCGGCGCCACCGTTCCGGCCGACGCCTCGGCCCCGGCCGAGGGTCCGGCATCCGCCCAGGGAGCGGGAGATGCCGAGGGCGCGGCAGCCGCCCAGCGCACGGGCGATGCCGAGGGTGCGGCCGCTGCCCAGGGAGCGGGAGATGCCGGGGGTCCGGCCGCTGCCCAGGGAGCGGGGGATGCCGGGGGCCCGGCCGCTGCCGAGCGCGCGGCGGATCCCGGGACCCCGCCGGCGCCCGCACCGACCGCGCCGGCCGGCGCCCCCGCCGCCCACGAGGCGGCCCCGGCCGCGGCGGGCAAGGCCCGAAACCTGCCCGAGCAGCTCACCCCCTTCGTGGGGCGCGATCTCGAGCTCGCCGAGCTCAACGGGCTGCTCCTGAGCGGTGAGGGGCGCGCCGTGACGCTGCTCGGGCAGGGCGGCGCGGGCAAGACCCGCCTTGCCCTTCGCCTCGCGGAGCTGCACGCGCACGACTTCGCGGACGGCGCGGCGTTCGTCGCCGTCGCGGAGCTGGACGATCCCACCCTGCTGGCCGCGGCCATCGCGGGCGCCCTCGGCGTGGCGCTCGGTCCCGCCACCGACGCGGCGGCGGCACTCTCGGAGTACCTCGCGACGCGCTCGATGCTGCTCGTGGTCGACAACGTCGAGCACCTGCCGGACGCGGCCGGAACGCTCGCCACGCTGCTGGCGTCCTCGCCGGGGACGCGCCTGCTGGCCACCTCTCGCGTGGCGTTGGGGCTCCCGGGCGAGACCTACTACGACGTGGGCGGCCTCGGGTACCCGGCCGACGACGACGCGCCCGACGGGGAGGCGTACGACGCGGTGAACCTCTTCGCCCGCGCCGCCCGACGCCTGCGCGCCGACGCGGCCTGGGACGCGGCCCAGCGACAGGGGTGCGTGCGCGTGGCGCGACTGCTCGACGGGCACCCGCTCGGGCTCGAGCTCGCGGCCGCCTGGACGCGCGTGCTTCAACCCACCGAGATCGCCGACGAGCTCGCGCGCGATCTGAGCGCGCTGGACGCGGCCGACGATGCCGGCGGCGCGGCGCGCGCCGGCGCGCCGCCGCGTCACCGGAGCCTCCGTGCCGCCTTCGATCACTCGTGGCGGCTGCTGTCGCCGGAGCAGCAGCGGGCCCTGGCTCGCGTATCGGTCTTCCGCGGCGGCTTCACCCGCGCCGCTGCCGCCGCCGTGACCGACGTGGGCACGCACGCGCTGCTGGCGCTCTCCAACGCCTCGTTGCTGCGGCGGACCACCAGCGGCCGCTTCGAGCCCCACGTGACCGTGCGCGAGTTCGCCGACGAGGAGCTCGAGCGCCGCGAGGGCGAGGCGGCCGGCATGCGCGAGCGGCACGCCCGCCACTTCCTGGCGTGGATCGACGACATCACGCCGCGGCTGCGTGGCGCGCAGCAGGCCGATGCGCTGCGCGAGGTCGAGGCCGAGCACGACAACCTTCGGGCGGCGCTGGGCTGGGCTCGCGCGCACGACGTCGAGCTGGCGCAGGGACTGGCGGGGCGCCTGTGGCCCTTCTGGTTCATCCGGGGCCACTACCAGGAGGGGCGCGCCTGGCTCGGCGCCATCGTCGCCCTGGCGGGCGGGGACGCGACAGAGGGGCGCGCGCGCGCCCTGATGGGCGCCGCGGTCTTCACGGAGCTGGCCGGCGATCTGCACGAGGCGGTAACGCTCTACCGCGCGAGCATCGACGTCCAGGCGGCGCTGGGAAGCGACGTGGGGGTGGCCGTGGCGCGCGTCGGGCTCGGCATCACGGCCCGGAAGCTTGCCGACCTGAAGGGGGCGCGCGAGCAGTTCGAGGCCGCACTGCGAACGTACGAGGCCCTGGGCGATCTGAGCGGCATGGGCCACTGCCAAGGCAACCTCGCCATCCTGGCGGCCGACGAGAACGACCTGGAGCGCGCGCGCCGGCACCTGCGGGAGGCGCTCGCGCTGGCCGAGCGCTCCGGAGACGTGCGCAGCCGCGCCATCGCACTGAACAACCTCGGCGACATCGACGTGGAGCTCGGCGAGCTGGACGCCGCGAGGGAGCGCTTCCACGCCAGTTTCGCGCTCCACGAGGAGCTCGGCGACGAACACGCCCTGGCGCTCGGGAACATCAAGCTCGGACTGGTCGACGTGGGCAGCGGAGGCGTGCCGAGCGCTCGGCGGCGGTTCGAGAAGGCCCTGGCGACCATGCGCCGGCTGGGCGAACCCCTCGACACCGCCGCGGCGCTCCACGACCTCGCCCTCGCCGATCGCGTGCAGGGGATGCTCGGCGACGCGCTGGCGCGCGAGCTCGAGGCCCTCGACCTCGTGCTTCCGACCGGGGAGCAGGCGATCGCGCTGTCCCTGCTCGACGGCGTCGCCGCCGTCGCACTGGCTGCGGGGGAGACCGCCACGGCCCTCGCCCTGGCGGCGGCGGTCGAGGTGTTGCGGCGCGAGCGGAGCTTCCCGCGCAAGGCGTCGGACGCCCGTACGCTCGCGCCCCTGCTCGAGGCGCTCGCGACGGCGCAAGCGGCCGGGAACGTCGGCGCGCCAGAGGACGCCCGCGCTGCCGCACCGGCGGATGCCGGCGCGCGAACGCCCCAGGAGGGCGACGTGGCCCGCTTCGAGCGCGCCGTCGCCCTGGCCCGCGCCGTGGAGGTTCCGGTCGTGTCGTCGTCGGGCCCACGGACGGCGTGACGGTGGCGTGACGGCGTCGCGACCGCGGGTCGCGGCGCGCGCTAGATTCTCGGTTGGAGGCCGAAGCATGCAGCTGTCCCGTGTCCCGCGTTCGCCCGCCCCGAGCTCCCCCGGACGGCGCCGTCTGGCGGCGTCGAGGATGGCCGCCCCCGTCGCCGCCGTGTGCCTCGCGGCGCTCAGCGTGATGTCGAGCGCGTCCGCCCAGGCGTTGCCGCGCGAGGTGCGCGTGCGACTGCTGCAGGCCGTCGTGCAGATCATCCCGTACGATCCTGACGTCGGCGACGCGGTGGACTGGTCCGGCTCGGGCACCATCATCAGCCCCGACGGCTACGTGCTCACGAACTTCCATGTCATCGGCGACGTCGACGCGCGCACGCATTACGAGTGGCACGCGGTGCTGATGACGTCGCCGGACGCCACCGACCGACCGCCCGAGTTCTCCTACTGGGCACGCTACGTTGCGGGCGACCCGACGAACGATCTGGCCGTGCTGCACATCGAGCAGTACCCCGACGAGAGCGACGTGGAGCCGGGCAAGACGTTCCCCTACGTCGAGGTCGGCGACTCCAACGGCCTGCTTCCCGGCGACGCCCTCACGATCGTGGGTTACCCGGGGATCTCCGGCTCGACCATCACCCTCACCGCCGGCCTCATGTCGGGCTGGCTCGGGGAGGACTTCGAGACGGGCGGCAAGCAGTGGATCAAGACCGACGCCAAGATCGCGCACGGCAACTCCGGCGGCGGCGCGTTCAACGCCCAGGGGCACCTCATCGGCGTGCCGACCGCCGGCCGGACCGTGAAGTACGGCGATCTGGACGTCGAGGAGCAGGCCTACGTGCGGCCCATCGGGCTCGCCTGGGGCGTCATCGGGCCGAACGTGCCGAGCGTGGCGCGCGCCAGCCCGGCGACCGAGCTCGCGACGGTGGCGACGGACGCGCAGGACGCGGGCGTCGGCGTTCTCAGCGCCACCTGCGTCAACTGCGTGGTCGGCACCCTCAGGCTGGGCGGCGCGGGCGGCGGCAGCATCACCGCGACGGCGGGCGGGGTCGACTACCAGACGTACCGCGTGCGGGTGCCCGAGGGTGCGACCAGCCTGACCATCGAGATGAGCGCCGACGGCGACCTCGACCTCGCGGCCAAGTACGGCTCCGAGATCCAGAGCTACGCCGACGACGGCGACTGGGACTACCTCGACGTGACCGAGGCGACCGACGGGACCTTCCGGATCGAGACGCCCCACGCCGGCGTGTGGTACGTCGACGTGTTCAATCAGGTGGACGACACGACGGCGTCGTACACCCTGAAGGTGCGCTAGCCGCCTACGCTCCGACCGGAGCGAACTCCCCCTGGAGCGCGCTCGCGATGCCCTGGGCCCATCCCGTCACCGCGTCCATGTCGCGGAAGTCGCCGATGGGAGCCTTGACGGTGCGGATGATGAAGGCGTCGAAGGGTTGCAGCTTGCTGCGGTCGAGCGCGCCGGAGAACACGGCGATGTCGCGCGGGCGGATGCGCTCCGCGACGGGCTCGAGCGCCTCGGGGAAGTCCCACCCCTTGAGGAGCCCCGCCGGATCGCCCTCACCCGTCGGCCCGCTCGAGAACAGCCAGGTGGGCTTCTTCGCGAGCTGCGCCTCGCTGTAACGCAGGAAGTCCGCGGCCTCCCGCCGCCAGCGCCCGATGTACACCGCGCTCCCGAGCACCACCGCGGCGTAGGGCTCCAGGTCCTTCACGTCCTTGCAGCGCTTCACGTCCGCTTCGAAGCCGGCGGCCTCGAGGGTCCTGCCGATCGCGCGCGCGATCTCCTCGGTGGCGCCGTACTTGCTGGAGTAGGCGACGAGCATTCGTGGGTCCATCCCCGTGCCTCCTTCTCGCTGCCACTGTGCGGGCTGGGGGGACGTGACGGAAGGGCCAAACGACCCCGCTCGGCGTGGGGTGAGGGCCGGTCGTCGGAGCCCCGGACGCTCGGTTCGCGCGTGCGTGCCGTCGCGCGCCCCATCTTTGCCGTCGCGGGGCCGCATGGGTTCCGGCCTTGCCACACCCGCCTCGCCCGGGGACGCACCCCCGTGGCGTCACTCCCTTGGCCGGGGCGTCACCCCCTCGGCCGCGGCCCCACCCACCTCGGCCCGCGCCGCGCGTACCATGGTCCACGGACCCCGTCTGGACCCCACGAGGAGGCGATCATGGCGCAGTACCTGGTGACGGCGCGGCCGAGCGCCGACCTGGACGAGTTGAGGGAGCGGCTCGACGCCGGCGAGATCAGGGCCATGCGGCCCTTCGGCAGGGCCCTCGACCACTCGCTGCGGAACGCCCGTATGCAGGGCGCCGATCGCCTCGTGTGGGAGGAGGAGGACTACTGCTCCCCGCCCCTCGCGATGGAGCGCGAGGCCGTGTTGGACGCGTACTTCACGGATCTCGAGGTCGAGCCGGTGGAAGCGGGCGACGGGTGGCGCCGCATCGAGCGGCTGCCGCGACGGTGGGAGGAGTGAGCGCGGCGGGGGCGGTGCGGGCGTGCGGGCTCGAGGAGCTGCGGCGCGAGGGGCACCTCGTCCGCGAGATCGGTGGACGCCCGCTGCTCCTGGTGCACGACGAGGGTGCCGTCCACGCGCTCGACAACCGCTGTCCGCACATGGGCTTCGCGCTCAGCCGCGGGCGCGTGCACGACGGCGTGATCACCTGCCCGTGGCACCACGCGCGCTTCGAGCTGTGCTCGGGCGGCACCTTCGACCTGTTCGCGGACGACGCCCGCACCTACCCGGTCGAGCTGCGCGACGGTGAGGTGTGGGTGGACCCGAGGGCGCGCCGCGACGAGGCCGCGTACCAGCTCGGACGCCTGCGCGACGGGCTCGAGCAGGACATCGACCTGGTGCTCGCCAAGGCGTGCATCGGACTCGATGAGGAGGGGGTGGCAGCGGCCGAGCTGCTGCGCGCGGCCGGCGTGTTCGGCGCCACGCAGCGCGACGCCGGCTGGCGCGACGGGCTCACCATCCTGACCGCGATGGGCAACGCGCTGCCGCGCCTCGCCCCGCCCGATCGGCCGCTGGCCCTGTACCACGGCATGCTGCATGTGGCCTCCAATGTGGCCGGACAGCAGCCGCACTACCGGCTCGACCCGCTGCCGCAGGGTGGCGCGCCTTCCGCGGCCAAGTCCGTGCCAGGCGAAAGCGCGGCGTTGGCCGGATCCGCGCCCCACACGTCGCCCGCCCGGCTGGAGGGGTGGCTGCGCCGCTTCGCTGAGGTGCGCGATCGCGACGGCGTCGAGCGCGTGATCCTCACCGCGCTTGCCGCCGGCCACGACGACCGGACGCTCGCGGGGATGCTGCACGCCGCCGCGACCGATCACCTGTACCTGGACGGCGGGCACACGGTCGATTTCCTCAACAAGGCCTTCGAGCTGCTCGACGCCGTGGGCTGGGAGCACGCCGCGGACGTGCTGCCGAGCGTCGTCCCTGGCATTACGGGCGGGGCGCGCATGGAGGAGTCGAGCTCGTGGCGCGCGCCCGTGGACCTGCCGGAGGTGCTGGGCCCGGCCCTGACGAGAGCGCAGGAGCTCTCGCTTCCGGCGGACGCGCGCCGTGGCGAGCGACTCGACGACGTCGCGTTCGACGCGCTCGTGGAGGTGCTGCTGGGCGACGACCCGGCGGCGAGCGCGACGGCCCTGACCGATGCGCTGGCGGGCGGCGCAGCCCTCTTCGAGGTGTCGCAGTCGCTGTGCTACGCCGCGGCGCTGCGCGTGGGGCGCTTCCACACGAGCAACGAGTTCGGCGACTGGGTCGCCGTGCTGCACACCTTCTCCGCCGCGAGCGCGACGCACCGGCTGCTGCAGCGCGCGCCGGCCGGGCCGGGCGCGCGCGGGTTGTGGCACGTTGCCATGCACCTCTACCTGAACCGCTTCCTGAACACGCCCGCGGCCAGGTCGCCGACCGACGCCGCCGTGGCCGCGCTTCCCGCCGACGCCGACACGTTGCTGGACCGGCTGGCGGGCCTCGGGGACCAGCGTCAGCGCGTCGAGGAGTCCGCCGCGGTCGTCTACCGTTACCTGCGCCTGGGCCACGACGACGCGGAGCTCATCCACACCCTCGGGCGCCTGCTGTTGCGCGAGGACGGGGAGTTCCACAGCTACCAGATGCTCGAGGCGTCGCTCGCGCTGTACTCCGAGCTGCGGAGCGCGCGGCCCCGGCACGCCCCCAACGTGCTCGTCGCCCTCGCGCGCTACCTTGCCGGCCACGCCCCGACCGACCGGGCGACCACGCAGACCTACGACATCGCCCTGCGGTTGCATCGAGGAGAGGCGGTGGCGGAGGAGGGGTGACGCCGCCTGCCGCGACATGTCGCTTCGCGATCGGGGCGCTCCCGCGCGCGCCGCCCCCTGCGCGGGTTCGTCCGCACCCGTCCCCTCCCGGGAAGCGCTCATCACATTGACGCACGTCGCCAGAGCGAAGTACACTTCGGAACGCTTGGGCGGCTAGCTCAGCGGGAGAGCACTCGCTTCACACGCGAGGGGTCACAGGTTCAAATCCTGTGCCGCCCACCAAGGCGAAGCACGTGCAGCACGCGAGGTGCCCCGAGCCCGAACCGGGCTCGGGGCACCTTCTTGGCAGTTTACCGACAGTTTTCCGACAGTTTTCCGAGGGCGACGCGAAGAACGCCGTGCCTGACGACGGATTCTCGTTCCCCCTGGCCAAAGTGGGGTGGTTTCTGACCCCTCACCTGATACGCGAGGGGTCAACGCGTCAGGCACGGAACATTCCTGCCGTCGGGCCTGTTGCCCGGTGCCGAGAGCCGAGGGTGCCGTTGGACGCGACGAAAAGGGCGAGCCGGGAGCGGCTCGCCTGCAACGGTCGTGGGTTGTGCGGCGACCGGGCCGCCGTACGGGGGCTAGTTTAGGTTCTCGCGCTCCTGGCGTTTGAAGCCCGCGAGTTCGCTCAGGCGGAAGGCGCCGCCCTGCTCCTGCTCGGGGTAGAGGTGCTGGTAGGTGCGGCGCGTGAAGGCGACGTCGCTGTGGCCCAGGCGGTCCGAGATGACGCGCTCGTCCACCCCGCGCAGGTATTCCAGGCTGGCGTGGGTGCTGCGCATGCCGTGGAGGCCGTAGTCCGGCACGTCGGCGGCCTTCACCAGGTCCTTGAACGAGCGGTAGACGTTGCGTGGCCGGATGTAGGTGCCGACTTCGGACGCGAACACGATGTCGGGGTTCTCCCACGGGCCGCCGACCGCCATCTCGGTCAGCTGCCGCTGGCGGTGACGGCGTAGCTGATCGACGCCGTCGTCCAGGATGACGACGCTGCGCAGCGAGTTCTTGGTCTTGGGCTCCTGCACGATGAGCTGGCTGCCCGGTTCGACGATGTTGCGGCGTACGTGGATGCGGGCGCGCGCCCCGTTCGGCGCGAACTCGATGTCCGACCAGTGGAGGCCGAGGAGCTCGCCGCGCCGGAAGCCCGTGATGAGCCCGACGTAATAGAACGCCTCCAAGCGATGGTCACGTGCCGCCGCGACGAAGCGCAACGCTTCCTCGGGCGTCCACGCCCGCACCTTTCTGCGCTCGATCTTGATGGCGGTCGTGCGCTTGGCCCAGTTGCGTGCTACCAAGTCCCAGCGCGTGGCCTGCTCGATGGCGCTGATGAGGCGCGTGCGGATCGCCGCCACGTACCCGGGCGACAGACCTTGTTTCAGGAGGTGGCCGAAGATCATGTCCACCTCGTACGGCCCGACCTCGTCGAGCGGCCACTCGAACAGCGGCTTGAGGCGGTCGAGGGCGTAGCGGTACGACTGCAGCGTGGTGGCGCGGCAGCCGGTCTGCTCCTTGTGCTCGAGCCAGCGCTGCAGGTAGGCGCCGAAGGTCCAGCCGCGGGCGTCGGCGAGCAGTCCGTAACGCCGGCTCGCCTGCAACTCCTGCATCTTGTCGACGACCTCGGCCCGGGTCTTGGCCGTGACGGTGCGACGGTCGCTCGCACCTGTGATGGGGTTGCGGCCGAGGGAGACCTTCGCCTCGTAGGTCTTGGTGGACTTGCGGAAGTAGATGTTGCCTTCGCGATTGGCGCGGCGACCTTCCTTGCGCTTGGCCATGCCAGAGGTTCTCCCGTTCTAGATGCGAGACGTAGCCGGAACGATGGGCGGTGGTTAGAGGGAGCGTGGGAGCCTGGCGGCGGGGCCCCTCGCCCGCACGGAGCGACCAGCAAAAGATGAGAATACCTGCTCTGTATATACACCGTCTTGCGGAGCGTTGTCCAGTGGCTGGATCCTGCCCCTGGTGCTCAAGCGCGACGACGTCGTCGCGCCCGAGCCGTGCGGGGGTCGACTCACGCGGCGAGCCGCAGCACGGGCCGCTGGCTGCCTTGCGCTTCGCTGTCGAGCCACTCCAGAAGGACGCGCAGCGGGATGAGGCGCTTGCGCCCGACGTGGACGCTCTTGATGCGGCCGCTCGCCACCTCCTCGTACATGCGGTTCTTGCCGACCTTGAGCAGTCGGGCGGCCTCGGGGACCGTGAGCACCAGCGGCAGCGAGGAGATGAGGTCGAGCAGCTGTCCGTGATCGACGTGCGGGAGCAGTTCCTTCAGGACGTTGGTCGGGATGGTGTCACACATGTTTCGCAGCCTAGGCCGCGGCCATATCAGAACAATTCGGTTCTGAAAATGGAACAAACGAGGACGCCTTTATCGCGTCTTACTGGGCGTTCCGTGGCACTTGTCGGAATGCGCACGGTCGATATACGATCCGTTCGTGGGCCGGCCCTCATCCGTTGTTGTCGAGCAAGACATCCGCTGGCTAGACCTGACCGGCCGGTTCCAAGCCGCGATGCGCCGAGGCGATGCGCGAGCGGCCAACTATTGGCTCACCATCTCTCTCAAGCGTTTGGAGAGGGACGGGCGTGTTCCGACGGTCCAGGACATCGCCGATCTCACGGGCCACCGGACCGCGACCGTTCGGCGGATCGTCCGGCGGTTCAACGCGGTTAGCCTTGCGGACTTCCCTCCCGCTGCGCCCAGCCCACCCCGCGCAGCAGGTCGCAAGCCGATGCTGTCGGACGCACAAGTCGAGCGCGTGCGCGTGATGGTCTCGACAGGCAGGCAGAGGAACGGAGAGCCGTGGACGGCCGCTGCCGTACAACGTGAGATCCGTCGACGCTTCCACGTCGACGTCAGCCGAACGACCGCCTGGAGATACCTGCGGCTGGTCAGAACGACCGGACAGGGCTTGATGTTCGAGTAGGCCCCGGCCGCGTTGGCGCGCCCGGCTTGCCGGGCAAGTAAGCCCCCTTGCATGGCGCGGTAAGCCTGTCGCCAGGTTGCGACGTGGGTGCACAGCGGCCCTCGGCACCATGCCGTCTGTGGTGGTGTGGGCGACCGCCCTTCTGGTTGGCAACGAGCGCACCCTCTACATCTCCATCCCCTACGTCACCGCGGCACACAAGTGCCCCTGCGGCTGCGGCGAGGAGATCGTCACGCCCCTGTCCCCGACCGACTGACGGCTCATCTTCGACGGCGAGACGGTGAGCCTCGATCCCTCCATCGGGAACTGGAGTCTCGCGTGCCAGTCGCACTACTGGATCCGCGAGGACAAGGTGCGGTGGGCGCGCCGGTGGGGCGCCGACGAGGTCGCCGCGGGCGTCGAGGCGGACCGGCGCGCGAAAGCAGCGTACTTCCGCGAAGGTGAGCGCGCTCCTGCGGTAGCGGAACCGTCCGAGGGCGGTAAGCCACCGGCGCCGGCGCGAGTCCCCGGCACCGGTTGGTGGCGCAGCTTCGTCCGGTGGCTGTTCGGCGAGCGCTGACCGCGAAGCGGCGGCAGCCACTGCGTGCACAGCTGCTGAACTCGGGGTCCGGCGGCGAAGCGGCAAGGGCTTCAGCGTGCGGTTTCGCTACCCGCGCAGGACGAGGGATCCGGCGCGCTCCACCACCTCGCCGAGTGTCTCCAGGCGCTCGACGCGCGTCTCGAGCGCTTCGCGGATGGCGGCGCTCATACGGCCGAAGCCCAGCAACTGCGCGGCGGCGGTGACCGCTTCGTCCCGCGGCATCCCGAGCGAGCGTTCGAGCGCGCTGGTGAGGGCGGCGTCGATCTCCTCGGGCGCGATGTAGTCGATGCGGCGCAGTTGCGGCGGCAGCTCGCTGCGGTCGCGGGGCCGGACTCTGACGGCGTGCGTTGGCCAGAGGAACACGCTGTCGCGCACCTGGACGAGTTTCTGTTCGCGTGCGGCGCGCACGCCGTTCCGCACGGCTCCCTTGATGCGGTTGCCGGCGCGGGACAGGCCGGCGGCTTCGAGGATGCGGCGCGTGACGAGCTCCGTGTGCACGGGGCCCTCGTCATTCACGACTCGCTCCACCCAGCTCGCCATGGTGCGGGCCGGCACCTGGTGCAGGTCCATGCCCGGGCGGAGTTGCACGGTCAGGCCGGACGGCGTGTAGGGCGTGGTGGCGGGCGCAGTGTCGGCCGGCGGGTCGGGAACCGGCGTGGCTCGCTCGGCCGGCTTGGGTGGTGGCGCGGCCGCCGCGGTGGGCTCGGGGGTTGGGGTGGTCGCGGTGGGGCGCGAGGCCGTGGGCGTGCCGTTGGCGGCGTCCTCGATGGCGCGCAGGGCGCGTTGCAGTTCGCTTTCGGGGTTGCGGAACCAGTCGGTGCTCCAGATGCGGTGCAGGCGCCAGCCGAGGTCTTCGAGCACGGCTTGGCGTAGGCGGTCGCGGTCGCGGGCGGAGCGGGCGCTGTGGTACGAGGCGCCGTCGCATTCGATGCCGAGCAGGAAACGTCCGGGGGCGCTCGGGTCGGTGATGCCGAGGTCGATGAAGAAGCCGGCGATGCCGACTTGCGGCACGACCGTGTGGCCGTGCTGGCGTAGGGCGTCGGCGACGGCGATCTCGAAGGGCGAGTCGGGTTCGCGCTGCGTGGCTTGGGCGGTGGGCAGCTCGCCGGTTTCGGCGTAGGCGAGGAAGGCTCGTAGCACCTGCACGCCGCGTGGGGTGCCGGCGACGGGGATGTCGTCGGCGGTGATGTTGCTGAACACTTCGCAGCGGCGTTTGGCGCGGGTGATGAGGACGTTGAGGCGGCGTTCGCCGCCGTCGCGGTTGACGGGTCCGAAGTTCATGGTGATCTTGCCGTTGGCGTCGCGGCCGTAGCCGACGCTGATGAAGATGGTGTCGCGCTCGTCGCCCTGCACGGTCTCGAGGTTCTTGACGAAGAACGGTTCCTGCGGGTGCTCGGTGGTGAAGAACGCCTCGAGCTCGGGGTGCTGGCGGCGCAGGCGTTCGACCTCGTCCTCGATGGCGGTGGCTTGGCCGCTGCTGAAGGCGGCCACGCCGAGGCTGTGCTCTGGGTGGTGGCGGGCGTGCTGCATGACGGCTTCGGCCACGGCGCGCGCCTCGCCGCGGTTGACGCTGCCCGCGCCTCGAGCGTAAACGGTGTCGGGCAGGTGGTGGAACACCAGGCCGAGGCCGTCGGCGCGGGCGGCGGGGCTGGGGAAGACGAGCAGCTCGTTGTGGTACAGCTCGCGGTTGGACACCGCGATGAGCGACTCGTGCCGGCTGCGGTAGTGCCAGCGCAGCATCTGCTGGGGGGCGGATTTCGCGAGGAACAGGCCGAGGATGCTCTCGATGTCGGTCGTGCCGCCGTCATCCTCGGCTTCGTCGTCTTGCTGCACCATGGCGCTGAAGAAGTCGGTCGGGGGGAGCTGCTGGGTGTCGCCCACCACCACCGCTTGGCGGCCGCGCAGCAGCGCGCCGAGGGCGTCCTCGGGCCGCACCTGGCTGGCCTCGTCGAAGACGATCAGGTCGAACTCGGCGCTGCCGGGTGGCAGGAACTGCGCGATCGACATGGGGCTCATCATCAGCACCGGCTTGATGGCCTGGATGGCGTTGCCGGCCTTCTGCATCAGGCGGCGGATGGGCAGGTGCCGGCGCCTCTTCTGGAACTCGTGGTGCAGCACGCCCAACTGGCCGCCGCCGCCAGCGTGCGGCAGGCCGTCGAGGTGCGCCTTCGCGATGTGGCTGCGGTTCTCGTGCAGCCACTCCTGGTCGAGCTCGTTGAGGCGGGCGACGCGCTGCTCCTGGGTGGCGCGCTCGAAGTCCGCCAGCACCGGGCGCTCCTCCAGCGCGTGCTCGGCCACGCGGCGGTGCCACCAGCGTTCGAACAGGTCGAGTACGCGCGCGTCCTGCTGGTACGTGGCGTAACCCACGAACTCGCCCAGGCCGAGGCTGGTCGCCTGCCGGCTCGCCTGCCAGAACTGCGCGAAGTGCCGCCAATCGCCCACGCGGTCGCGGATCGCGCTCGCCAGCGCGCGCTGATCGTTGAACGGCAGGCCCGGCAGGCCGGCGTCGGGGAAGCGCTCCGCCTCGTCGAGTTGTAGGGCTTCCACCAGCGCGGTGCGCGCCGCGCGGTAGGCGTCCAGCGCCGCCTGGAGGCGCGTGAGCGCCTCGTCGGGCATGGCGCGCGCCCGTTCCCCGTGCGCCCACACGAGCACGTCTGGTAGAACCTTGTCCTGCGCCAGGGCGGTGGCGATCGTGGCGCGCCAGTGGGCGACGGCGCGCAGGTGCTCGAAGTCGCTGCCGCCTCCCTGCCAGTCGTGGCCGAACAGGCGCTCCCCTTCGCCCTCGAAGGCCTGGAGGGCGGAGGCGCACAGGGCTGCCTCCTCGGTGGTCTCCAGTGCCACCAGCAGCTCGGCGGCGCTCAAGCCCGTCGGGTCGCGATGGAGCCGGCGGGCGGTGCGCAGCGCGCGCCGGTAGCGGCCCGAGAACAGCCTCGCGAGGAAGCTGACGTTACGCGCCAGCGTGCGGCGCGCCTCGCTGACATCAGCCGTCCAGGCCTCGTGGCGCAGGCGATCCTGGAAGGCTTCGCGCAGCTCGGCCAGGCGATGTCCGGCGTCCAGCGCCTCGCTCACGGTGCCTTCCGCCGCGGCTTGCCAGGCGGCGGTGGCGACGTCGGCGTCGAATGCGGGCGCGGAGCGCGCCAACGCCAGGGTGCGCTGCAGCTGCGCCGCGGCGCGCGGCGAGGCAGGCGCGTCGACGGATACGTGCTTGGCGACGTCGAGCGCGCTCTCCTCGACGGCCGGCAGGGCGTCGAGCAGCGCGTTCGCGGTGGTGACCGCCGCGCGCTCGTGCTGCGGCAGCACCGTCGCCAGCGTCGAGCCCCAGAACGGGTGCGAGGCCGGGCGGCCGTGGCGCGTCACCCAGTCCTGAAGCTGGGTGATGACGTCGCGCCGCGCCGCCACGTCATCGTGCGACCACGATTGCCAGCCGTCCAGGCGCAGGTCGTTCGCGAGCCGGTCGAGGTCCGGCTCGGCGCGCACGGTGTGACCGAAGGCGGCGATCGGCGTCACGCCGGTCTGCCCCAGGGGGGTGTTGACCGCGTCGCAGTAGGCGTTCAGCTCGCGCACCGTGGCGTCGAGCGAGAGCGCGGTTTGACCGTCTGGCCCGGGTCCGCCGCCGCGCAGGTAGAGGGTGCGCCGGAGTTCCTCCAGCACGTCCTTCTTGCGCGCCTTGTTGCTGTGAAGCTCCAGTACCGCGTCGCCCGCGCCGACGCTCTCCAGGCGGCGCTTCACCACCTCCAGCGCTGCCATCTTCTCGGACACGAACAGCACCTTGCGGCCGCGCCACACGGCGTCGGCGATGACGTTGGTGATGGTTTGCGACTTGCCCGTGCCGGGCGGCCCCTGGATCACCATGTTGCGGCCCGCGATGGCGTCCTGCGCCGCGATGATCTGCGTGCTGTCGGCGTCCAGCACCAGGGTGGTGGCGTCGACCGGAAGCTGCTCGTCGAGGCGTGCGTTCGCGTCGATGCTCGAGGGCGGTTCCCGGAACCCGTCCCCCAACAGCGACTGCATCAGCAGGTGATCGGTCGGCTTGCCGCCCTCCGGCCAGCCGGCGTCGTCCAGGTCGAGGTACATCAGGTAGCGGCTGAAGGAGAAGAACGCCAGCGCCACGTGCTGGCGCCGCACCGCCCAGCGCGGCAGACTCGCCACGACGCGCTCGACCTGTCCGAAGTACGCCTCGAGATCGATCTCGTCGTCGGCCTCGAACATGGGGAGTTCGATCGAGAAGTCGCGCGCCTTCGCCCACAACGAGTGGTTCGGCTGCAGGTCCTCGCCGGCGCTCACGAGCTGGAACTGCTCCCCCACCCCGGTGCGCTGCAGCTCCACCGGCAGCAGCGCTAACGGCGCGAGGCGCGCCTGCTGCGAGCTCTCGGACTCGAACCATTCGAGCATGCCGAGCGCAAGGAACAGGTTGCTGGTGCCCTGCTCCTGCGCCAGCGTGCGTGCCGCACGGTAGGTGTTCAGCAGCCGGGAGTACAGCTTCTTCGGGTCGTACTCGGTCTGGAGCAGGCGCCCACTGCTGGCGGCGCGCGCGTTCACCATTGCTTTGCGAAGTCGCGCCACCTCTGCATCGAACGGCACCAGGTCGGTGCCCTCCGCCTCCTCCTCGGCTGGCGCGAAGAACACCCCACCCGCGCCAGCGAGCAGGTCGAGGACCCGCTTGGCGTCGGAGTCGACGACCTCGACCCCGCGCGCCTTGAGCTCGCGGTAGTTGAGCATGCGGTTGCGCAGCGACGGATCGAGCAGTTGCGCCCGAGCGTCCTCCAAGCGGGTACGGATGCTCTCGATTTCAGCCACGCGCCGCCCCCCGACGTCGAATACCAGTAATCGCTATGCGAGAGCGTACCAGAGCGGCACGCGCCACCCTGCGTCAGGAAGCGGTAAGGCGCAGGCCGCTAGCTTCTTGGCAGGCGTCACGTGAACGCGACGCTTGCTGGCGAGCCTGGTGATGCTTGTCCATGTGCCGGGGCTCTCTGGTGGAATCAGGCGCGGCGGACCCAGGTCCCCGAATCTCGAGCGCTCCGCGCCGGCTCGTCCTCGGTCGGCCGTTCCGAATTCGGGACATGTTCTTCAGGTGAGGCTGTACAACCTCCCCATCGGCAAGGGGCTCACCCGCCGCATGCCGAGCTGCCGCCACGTGATGGAGGGGGCGATGCGGCTGGGGGACACGATCTTGCGTACGCTGCCGAAGGGGAGGGGGGCGAACCTCATCATCCGGTATCAACTGCCGCGGTGATGAGGTCCAGATTGCGGAAGCCGAAAGCTGGCCGCCTCTTCAAGGGTGGCACCCTGGATAATGCCCTTGATGCAGGGTACAGTTCAGCAAACAACTCGCTGCCGCGCTTGCCCCGCGGACCGACCGGCAACGAAGAGGAATGCCCATGTCAGGGAACCCAAGAAACGACTATGACGAGCAACTCCACAACATCGCCGGCGCCGTGAAAGGGCTGTCCAATAACGGCCCCGGCGTCGGCACCCTGCCAAGCCAAGCGTTTGCCTCCGGCCACATCAACAACATTAAGAAGGCGCTTGAGAAGATAGAGAGCCTCTTGCGCGAGCACGCGCCGAAGTGAGTTGACGGCCGACCTCGTACACAACAAGCCGGCGGAGAACCCCGTCGAGTCATGACGGGCAAGGACCAGCGAGCCGCAGAACCTTCCCTCACGACGGCGCGATTCCGTCGCTTCGCGGCCGTGCCACCCGAGGTCGAGTGGTTCACCAACCTTCGCAACCTCAAGACCCGCAGGTCTACCAGGGCGATATCCGCGACCTCAGTACGTTCGCCGGGATCCGGGGCCCGAGGACTTCCGGAGGATCACCAGGGCGCAGGTCATCGCCTGGCGCGACCAGCTCATTGCCCGCGAGCTCGGACCGGCCACCATCCGCTGCAAGCTCGCCGCCCTCAGCTCGCTGTACGCCTCTACCTCAGTGACCGCAACGCCGTCGAGAGCAACCCCGTGGTGGGCGTCAGCCGGCCCAGCAACGCCACGACAGGAGAGGGCGTCACCCCCGCCCTCAGCGCGGCGCAGGCACGCGCGCTGCTCGACGCGCCCGACCCCGATACCCCGAAAGGGAAGAGGGACCGGGCCATCCTCGCCACGCTGCTGTACCACGGGATCCGGCGCGAGGAGCTCGTGAAGCTCAGGGTGAAAGGCATCCACGACCGGGAGGGCGTGCCGCACCTGTCTTCGGGCCGTCCGCCTGTGAAGCTATGCCGCTCCTCCCGTTGTTCACCATTAGACAAACTGTGCCGCCGACGGCGGCTGAACTGGGACACCGGTATAGTGTCGCATTGTGTCGGCCATTGCGTTTATAACCTGCTGAGCGCGCGGGTAGTCGACGGTGGCTCTGTGAGCAAGCTCGTTTCTGAGCCTTCGCGCTTTGTGTAGGCTCTCTGCCAAGTCGTTTGGCAAGGCGCCTTCGCTTTGGAGGATCTCGATTCGTACGGCGGCCACGAACCCGACATCCTTCAATCGCTCGCGCCGAGCGCTGGACGGGTGGAGCCGTTGCCCACGCTCCTTCCAGTAGACATCGAGAATCTGCTCGATGACGACCCAAGCATCGACGAGCGCTTCGGCGTATAGGTGCTGGGAGAACAGGGAATAGGCGCCGGCGACAAGCCGCGGCAGAGTCGGCGAAACCGCAGCGAGGAGCGAAGAAGTCTTGAGTTCGCAGGCCTTCGTCAGCAGCTCTGGTGGGTGGGTAGGGTATCTGAGCCAGCCGCCGTTCAACAGGTGGCCCACGACGTCGATCGTGCGGTGTGAGTACATCTCTCGGCCGCCGCTGCCGCTTCGGATGACGGCGTACTTTCCAATTCGCACCCCAGCGCCCACATGCGCATGAGTTGCCGGCTGCGATACGACCCCCGAGAGCGCCAGCTCACAGATCAGCATGTTGGCCGCCTGCACGAATGCGTCCTTGGCCTTGATCATCTCCGCCAGATCCCAACTGCCCGGATCATCCGCCATCATCTCCGCGGGCGCGTGCATCATCACGCCGCCATTGGCAGTGACGAGCAGAGGCACCGTGTCTACTTGAACCTCCTCCAGGATCTCCAGGGGCCTTGTTGGGACGGCGGGGGTCATCGGCACAAAACACGCGTAGGGGTAGAGATAGGTTCCCCACAAGAGGCTCGTTTGGTCCCGCGGCGCCCTTAGGATGTCGTCCAACGTCATGCTCAAGGTTAGCTGGTCCTCCTTGCCACAACCGAGCGCGAACCTGGGAGAGATCCGCAGCGCAGCCGCGCCGGCATCAAGTTGAAGGATTAGCCCTCGTCTCTTCCTCGTCGTCTGGTGCACGCTCTTGGCGCTGCAGCCACTCCAGGCCGGCACGCCGCATCAGGGACTCAAGTGCGTCTGATACGGCGTTAAGCGCGCTGGCGACATACTCGGGCGTTGGCTGGATTTCGCCCCGAAGAACATCAAATGGGGGACCCTTCCCCGCCTTCTCCCAACGTTGGAAGCGCTCTCGCGTAGCCTTCGGTCCCACCGCACCGGCGTGGTGCGCGATGGTGTTCCTCGTGGCCCGAAGGATCTCCAACTTCTCCCAAAGGGTGTTGTCTTTGACGAGTGGGACCTCAATGACTTTGTCAAAGTAGGTGCGCGCCTGTCGGAGGAAATCGCTGCCGGCAATGTCGTCCAGCGCCAATGTGGCATTGTGTTCGCTTTGGAGGTAGCCGGCTAAGCGTTTCACGGCGGCCTCGAAGTGGGCCCAGAGAACCACCAGAAGGGAACTGCGAAACAACCGCGGGTACGCCAGTTCTACGGTCTCGTGAAGTTCATCGAGGGCGGCCTGGCGCTCCGCATCGTCGTCCGTCAGACCTTGCTTGCTCAGGCGGTCCCACATCAGCCCTTCTTCGGTTGAGATCAGCCCGGGTAGCTGCTGCTCGAATGCGCCGGCGAACTTTTCCAACGATCGCAACGCAATCGACACCTCGGCTACGGGGAACAGGAGGGTGATCACTTCGTCGTCAAATCTCAAGACGAGCTTGTTGTGCCGGTTGTTCATGTCTTCCTATTCCTCTTTGCCGTGCCCTGTAGGCACGTATCAGGCCCCAATGCGCCCCGCGTTCTCCGGCGGAGAAGGCTCTCCACCTTCAAGGTATCGGTTGGAGCGGGTGGTTCTCCAAGCGCCGGACCTTGATCAGCAGCGCCTTGAGAATGGCGCGCTCAGCGGTGAGGGGGACGGTGTCGAGGTAGCGCTCGGCGAGCGCGAGGATCTCGTTGAGGTCCACGCCTTCCCAGAGCTCCCGGTAGAGTTCGTTCGGCACCGTCTCGGATTGGCTGGCGTGCGTGGTCATGCGTCGCGAGCGTGGGCCGGTCGGCCGGTGGGCCTGCCGGCAACCACGGCTGGTGCCCAGTGGCTTTAGGCACCGCCGTGGCGAGTTCACCACTCCCCGACGCTGCCCTCCAGCCGCTGGTCGTTCCACTTGGCGTAGGCGCGGGTGGTCTCGAGGGTTGCGTGACCGAGGTGTCGTGCGGCAGGCTCTAGGTTGCCGTCTTGCTCTTGCGTGAGGCGCGTTCCCGCGTAGTGTCGTAGCGCGTGCACGCCGCGGTTGGTGACGTCCGCCCATTGGCACAGCCGTTGCAGCCGCTGGTAAGCCCGGGACTGGCTGCGGTAGGGGAGAACGGGTCCGCTCTTGGGCGCGACGAGAGCCAGCTGTCGGGCCAGGGTGCTGCTGATGATGACGCGCCTGTCCTTGCGGCCCTTGCCGCCGCGCACGTGCAGCCTGCGGCCGGGCAGGTCGACCTGGTGCCAGGTGAGCGCCAGCATCTCGCTGACGCGCAAGCCCGCGTGGGCGCCGAGCAGCACCAGCAGCTTGTCGATGTCGGTGGCGTGGGCGAGCAGCGCTTGGATCTCGCTGGCCGTGTAGGGCTGCACCTTGTCCCACGGGGCGGTGGGGTCGCGTTGGGCGCGGGCGTCGCTGAACGGGTCGGCGCGGGTGGCGCCGGTCCAGCGCAGGGCGCGGTAGAGGGCGCGGGCGCTGGCGAGCTTGACGCGCACGCTGGCGGGCTTCAGGCCCCTGTGCTCCAGCGTGCGGAGCAGGGTGGAGCCGGCGTCACGACTGGGGCGCAACAGGTTTTCGCCGGTCCAGATCGCCAGCAGGTCCTCGAGGCCGCGGCGGTAGGCGCGGCGGGTGTGGGGGCTGACGCCTGCGCCGGCTTCGCCGTGGAGCAGCAGGTGCGCTTCGGTGAGGCCCCAGAGGGCCTCGAGGTCGCGGTCGGCGCAGGCCTGCACGGCGTTGCGTTTGAGGTCCTCGTCGCTGTAGTTGGCCCAGCGCTGGGCGCGGGCGAGGGTGTCGCCGCGGTGGAGTTCCAGCGTCATGGTTGGTCCTGGGGTGGCTCGTCGAACAGGGGGAGGATGTGCTGCTCGAGGAACTGTCGGGGGGTGAGGCGCGTGGTGGGCTCGTCTTCGTCTTTGAGGGTGGCGGCGGCCTGCTGGTAGAGGCCTGCGAGGTGGTAGGCGTAGTCCTGCGTGTAGTGTTGGCGCCAGGTGGCCTGGTCGGGTGGGTTGTCGTCCGGCCCGTACTTGGCGCGGAACTCTTCGGGGGTTTCCTCGCCGTCGTCGGCGGCTTCGCCGACGAAGCGGCTCCAGCCGGCGAGCAGGTCGAGCAGCATGGTGGGCGTGTCCCGGGGCGGGTTCATGTGGGTCCCGGCCAGTCGCGTTCAACTTGTTCGAGGATCGGGATGAGGTAGCGCCGGACGAATTCGGAGGCGGGCAGCTTGGGTGGGTCGCCTTTGAGTTGCAGCACTTCGTTGGCGGCGCGGTGGTGAAGCTCGGCGACGGTGTCGAGGTACGCCTCGCTGTAGTGCTGCACGGAGTCGTCGTATTCGGCGCGGGTGGCGGGGCCGTGGCTGCGCATCCAGGCGCGTGGTCCGCGGGCGAGGCCTTCGCGGGTTTCGCTGACGAGGTCCATCCAGCCGGCGGTGATGTCGAGCAGCAGGAGGCCGGGTTCGCAGGTGAGATCGGGCGGGTCGAAGGGCTCGGCGGGTGGTTCGGTGGGTGGGTTCATGGTGGCCTCCGGCGGGGCGTATGCGCCTGCGTATGGAGCGCATAAAGGGCGTTATGATAACAGACCTTATCATGAACATCTGCGACGGCAGGCATACAACTTCCGCGCGCGAGCGGTTGTCGGGGAAGGACGGACACGGCCGCCGTGATCCACGTAGACAATGTGGTGTTTGTAGGCAGGGGGAGCGAAGAGATGACAAGGGTCGCCGTGGGCTATGTGCTGGTGGCCGCAGCCATCGTTGCGGCGCTGGCGGCGTTTTCCAGCGCCGACGGTTACGTCGGTCGTATGGGCATTGTGTGGAACATGCAGAATGCTGGCCTGCTCACGGCGGTTGTGCCGGGCGATCCTAGCGCCTTGCTGCGGGATTGCAGCAAGGTTGCCGCCGGTAACGACTTCTCGGCGGCCTTCGACCGGAACCTGTGTGAAACGCAGAAGGCGCGTGCTGCGGCCCCACATCAGGTTCACCGCATGAGCCTTGGTGTGGCTCTCATCTTGTGCGCTGCCGCCGCGCTCCTGGGCCTGGCCTTCGTCGTGCTCCCACGACAGCGCGTCACCGCTCCCAGCTGAAGGGCCAGTGCGGCGCCGATGAGCAACGCGCGCAGGCAGGCCAGGATGACGGCGATCGTGACGTGTTCAGGCCCACGGGTTTTCCTGCACCGAGGGTACCCCTGCGTGTTGGGCGCAGGGCAGTCGCGCCTGGATGACGCTCCTGACCGTCCCCGGTGTAGGCTTCGTCGAGCGTCCCCCTCTCCTGCTGTCCCCCACAGCGGATGGAGGCGGGGCGCTTCGTTCTTGGGTCCGACGGCTGCCGGATGAGGTCCTAGGTTCCGCCGACGGTGGTGAGTGAACAGCCGTCGCGTGGCATGACTGTGCCCTGCAGGCGGGTCGGGTGTCCGTGATGGTGCCGGCGAAGTCAACCGAGCAGCTCGTGGTGGGGCTCAGGAGCAGGGTGATGGTGTCGCCTTGGATGGTTCCGGTGGCTTTGCCCTTGGGGGTGGTGGCGTTGTCGGCGTGGTAGCTGCCGAAGGCGGAGTCTCCGTAGAGGGTACGAGCTTCACGGTGGTGGTGGCGTAGGCGTTGTGGCTGAAGCCCTGCCAGCCGTACGGGGCGAGTGGACCTTGGGTGCAACCCGTGAGCGCCAGCAGGCCGGCGCTGAGCCAGATCATCCCCCATCAGTGCATGGGATACAGCCTGCGGCTCGGCGTGCGCGCAGGTTGCGGTATCGGCGGCGACCCGGCTTCTCGCGGCGGCTGCTTCGCTATTGGAAAGGGCGCTGGGCGGGCGCGGCGTGCGCTGCTTAGGCTTCGGCGTTCAGGTATCCGGTCAAGGCGTGGAGGGCGAGTTCTTTGAGGAGGTAGCGGTCGCCGCGGTCGCGTGTGAGGGTGGCGGCGAGGGTCTTGAGGCGGGCGTGGGTGTCGGGGTTGAGGGCGTGGGTGACGACGGCGTAGGCGCTTTCGGGGAGTCGTAGGAGCGCGTCTTTGGTGGGGATGGTGGTGGGGTCGTGCTCGGCGGCGTCGAGGAGTTCGTCGAGGGCGTCTTCGACGAGTTGCCGGACGGGCTTGCCTTGCTGTTGCGCCGTGAGGGTGAGGTGGGCGCGCAGGTTGGGTGGGAGGGGGAAGGTGAGGTCCTTGCGGCCCTGGCGGCTGGGTGGCCGCGGGCTGCGCTGCTTGGGCTTCGGTGCGGTGTGCTGGTCGGCGGGCTGTGTGGGTGCCGTTCCGGTGGGTAGCCGGGGGGTGGTGGCGTGTGCGACGCCGTAGACGGTGTGGTGGGGGTGGAGCGGGAAGCGGGTGTGGGCTCGTTCGAAGGTGGGGCCGCCGAGGTGCCAGGCGGCGGTGAGGGCGCCGCTCCGGGTGGCTTGGAGGATGATGCAGCGGCCGATGGTGCTGTCGTCGGCGCGGAGGGTGTCGTCGTTGAGGGGGCGGCATTCGAGGGTGGTGCCGCTGGGGAGGGTGGGTGCGAGGGCGTCGCTGCGGGTGGTGAAGAGGAAGGTAGTGCCGGGGCAGTGGGGTTGGCCGCGGCGTTGGCCTTGTTTGAGGGGGGCTTCGCCTTCGAGGTAGTGCACGACGGGCGTGAGCGGCGCGTGCGTGGTGCCCGTGCGGGTGCGGGGTTGGCTGTGGCCGATGAGGCCGCCTGCGTCGTGGTCGAAGGCGTTTGCGTCGCCGTCGTAGAGCAGGGCGATGAGGGTGTTGGTGATGGCGGTGCTGGGTCGGTAGGCGTTGATGTAGCCGGGGGTGAGCACGGCTTGGGCGGTGCTCTTGCTGAGTTTGGCGTAGCGTTCGGGCGCTTGGTGGTGGAGGGGGTGGGAGGCGTTGGCGAGGCCTCGGATGGTGAGGTGGCGTTTGGCCATGCGGCGGTGCAGGGCGTGGTGGAGTGGGGTGGTGCCCATGGCGCGTCCTTTCGGTGGCGCGCGCTGGGGCGCGCCGCGCTCGGGAATTCCCGAACGCTAACCAAGTATCGCACATGTGCTTCTATTGGTTGTGATGGTTGGGCGCGCGGAAGGGCGGGTTCGGTGTCGGAGGAACGTGCGGTGGTTGGGTACCCGTTCGTGGTGGTGCGCGGTGAGGGTCGGTTGCGGGCGGTGGCGGTGCAGTGGCGCGCGCGGGTGGTGGCCGATGAGGTGGAGGTGTTGCGGCAGCGCATGGCGCGCGCCGTGAGCCGTTTCCTGGTGCGGCACGTGCTGGCGGGCACGCGCGCGCCGGCGCCGCTGGCGCGCGATGAACTCGATGTGGCGGCGTTGGGTGGGGAGGCGGCGGAGGTGGTGTTCGCGGTGGCGGCGCCGGTGAGTGGCGCGAGCGTGGCGATCGCGCGGGCGCTGGCCGAGGAGGGGGTGTCGCGCGCGGAGTTGGCTCGCAGGCTGGAGGTGGCGCCCAGCGTGGTGGGGAGGTTGGTGAGCCCGTTTTACTTCGGGCATAGCCTGCCGTCGTTGCGGCGCGTGGCGCAGGTGTTGGGGCGTCAGGTGGTGGTGCGCTTGGAGCCGGAGGGGGATGACGTTGCGTTGGCCATCATCTGACGGAGCCGTTCGTAGGAGGGCGGCTTGACGCGTCCCTTCAGGTGTCGCAGTGCGGTGGGCGTGACGGGTTTGGTGATGCCGGCTTGGTGGGCGAGGTGGCGCAGCGCCGCGCGCAGGCCTTGCTGGCTGAGGGCGTGGCCGCGAGTGGGGCCGCGGAGCGCGACGACGAGCGGTCGGGGCCTTTCCGTGGTGGGGCTGCCATCGTGCGCGCGCGGCTGGTGCGTCCACGCGAGACCAGCTAGCGGTTCCAGGTAGTTGTGGAGCGATGGAGCGATGGGGTGGAGCTGTGGACGCCCGTTCTTGTCGCGCACGCGTAGGAGGAGAGAACGGTGGTGTGCACGCTCGGGATCATCCCAGACGCGCTTCAGGTCGTCGGTGGTGAGGCCGGTCAGCTGGCGAGCGCTGAGGCCCAGGTAGGCGAACAGCGCGAGGAGGGCGAGGTCGCGTCGGGCCTCGGCGCGCTGGCGCTCGGGCGCATTGTTGGCGCGCCGCTCGTCGCCGTAGCTTCGGCGCCACGCGTGCGCTTCCAGCTTGCGTAGGTCGTGTTGCGTGAGGCGCGGCCGGGCCGGCGCGGCGGGTGCGCGGCGCTGGATGGCGCGGCAGGGGTTGAGCGCGGGCCCCAAGCCGGCGTGCGCTCGGTAGGCGTAGTACAGCGTGAGGCTGCGCAGCGTGCGGTTGAACGCCTGGTCGCCGAGGGGATCGAGGTGGGCTCGCACCTGCTGCGGGGTCGCTTGTTGGGCGTCGAGGCCGGCGCGTGCGAGGCGCGCCAGGAAACGTTGCGCGTCCAGGGTGTAGGCGCGCAGGGTGGCTTGCGTGTACGGTTTCGAGGCGCGCAGGTGCGTTTGGAACGCCGCTAGCTCCTTCACATCTTGAATTTACATCTACGAGATGGGAGGCGCCGGATTCTCCCCCCACGCCCGCCGGTAGCGTCGTAGGTATGCCCACGAACGCGTTTTCTCACGCTGGTGCTGGTCCTTCCGAGTCTCTTTCCTGTGCGCGCGCCGTGGAGGGCGGTGCGGGCGACGCGCGTAGCCCTCAGCCGGGGGCAGCCGGCGCGGACGGCTTCGTTATTGGCGGTGTGCGCTCTCCCCACGGCGGTGGGGAGGATGCCGCCATGGTCACGACGAGCCCTTACTTCACGTTGCGGGAGGCGGCGGCGTACGCGCGCTGCCACCCGCGCACCATTCGCCGCTGGCTGGACGGCCAGCGGCTCACCCGGTACGGCGTTGAGCGCAAGCCGTTGGTGCGCCGCGACGAGCTGGAGGCGCTGCTGAGCGGGGGCGGCGTGGCGGGCGCGGCAAGCACGGTTCGTTCGGACGCGAAAGGAGATCACGATGAGCGCTGAGGAACGACATGGGGATCTGGTCAAGGACGGGTCGCTGCTCGACTGGTTCCGCACGATGGTGGCGGAGGCGGCGTCGCGGGGCGAGAACGCTTACCGCTTGCTCAGTGAGCGCGCGCTGGGCGACATGGCGCCCGAGATGCAGGGGTTGTACGAGGAGGCGCATCGGACGCTGCGGCGAGGCGAGGCGTTGCTGCCGGCGACGGTGTGGGCGTTGCTGGAGCGCGCCGTGGTGCTGTTCGACGAGCGCATGCCGCCGCTCGGGCTGGAGGCGTTCTTGACGTCGTCCAACGAGCTGGCTCAGGGGGAGTGGTACGGCTTGCGCGCCTGGGGAGCGCTGGTGGAGGTGCGGTGGGCGGGCACGGTGGAGCTGGGCGCGGTGCCGTTCCAGCGCCGGTTGTTGCGGGCGTTGGTGCGCGCCGAGGAGCTGCTGACGCTGGCCGAGAAGGAAGCCAAGTACGGGGACGAGGGCGACGAGGATGCGCGTGAGGCTGCGTGAGCTCGCGCGCGGTGCTCGTGCCCCGAGCGTCCGCTGGCCGTGCGCGCGTGGAGGCGTCTACGGACGCCTCCACGCTGGCCCGTGGGTCGCTGGGGGCCTTCGCGGCGGCGCCCGGCCTGCCACGTCGCGAACCTCGTCTGGGACGCATTCAGGCGGGTTCTGCGGGGTTTCAGGACGGGGCGGTGTCCCCGCCCGTCACGATGTGTCCGCTTGCGCCGCTTCGACTGGCGGGAGGCGCGCGCGGCACGTGGGTCTTGCCCTCGCCTGTCCGTTCGTGTCTCGTCCGGTTCAGGAGAATGCATAAAGATAAGTACCTGTTAACGTCTATACAAGTCCTGAAATTTCCTCTACAATGCGGGTGTGGGCCTCATCATCTCGCTCCCGACGCCAAACAAGGAGGCAACCATGAAGCACAATCCTACTTCTCCTGGCTCGCTCGACACTGCATACTCGCAGTGGTTGGCGGCGCCGCATCCGCGCCGCCCGGGTTGCGCCAACGCCGAGCGCGGCGTGACGGATCTGCTCAACTACCAGCGCGGGCTGCGCTGCCTGGGGAGTGGCGCGCTGGGTGAGCCGTGCGAGCTGGCCGACGCCCCCATCGAGTTGCTGGCGAGCCCGGACATGGTGCTCGCGAAGCATGTCGAGGCGGGCTTGGCGCTGCTGAACCAGCTGCAGGGGCGCGCGGCGCCGGGCGAGAAGGCGGTGAAGAACCTGATCGCGTGCTGCCGTGCGGTGCGCGACGCGCAGCCGAGCGGCGCGGGCGCGAGCGCGGTGCGGCGTAAGAGTCCGCGCCGGATGCTGGCGGAGAAGCCCAAGCTGCGCGCGCGTCCGGCGTGCCCGCGCTCGCGCTGGCCGAAGCGCTTGCTGGAGGAGATGCGTGCGTTCGAGGCGTGGAAGACGCAGCCGTTCCTGCCCGCCAGCCAGGGCGGCCACCTGCGGCGCCGGGTGTGCAAGCCGGTGAGCATCGAGCAGCTGTACAAGCGCCTGGCGCCGGTGGTGCGCTACATGCTCGACGAGCTCGGCATGAAGGAGTTCGGCCTCTCGGAGATGGCCAGCTTGGATCTCTACGCGGCGTTCCTGCCGTGGTACTTGGGGGAGGACGCCGATGGCGGGTACCGCGCGGCGGAGTACGCCGGCGTGGCGCTCGGCACGGTGGCGCAGTACCTGGTGGCGGTGGGCCGGCTGGAACGCCAGGGTCCCAGCGGGCGCGACATCTGGATGGAGTTCTACGCCGCCGGCGCGACCGCGCGCGACGCCGCGGCGGAGGCCGAGGATGCCTCGCGGGCGCACAGCATCGAGCCGTGGACGCCGGCGGCCATGCGGCAGGTGGCGCACAAGGCGTTTCACGAGGAGGCGCCGCGCTACTGGCGCGGCGAGGGCAGCAAGCGCCAGCGGCAGGTGTTCGCCCGCAAGCGCTACGGGCTGTTCTTCATGCTGGCCGCGGAGGCGCCCATGCGCGTGCGCAACTTCCAGGAGATGCGCTGGCACAAGCACCTCGAGCGCACCCGCGACGGCCGTTGGCGGGTGCACTTTCGCGGCGCCGAGCTCAAGGTGGCGCGCCGCGGCGGCACGATCAACACGTACGAGGCCACCTTCAGCGCCGAGGCCAGCGCCTACATCGAGCAGTGGCGCGAGGCGCTGCGCGAGCATTACGGGGATGACTTCGAGCGCGTGGCGCCGTACGTGTTCGCCTCGCCCAAGAAGCCCGCCTCACCCATCAGCCATCGTCGTTCGAATCGGGGGTCGAAGGTGCTGGCGCTGGAAGCGTACGGCCACGTAGTTCAAGCCGCACGACGCGCGCCATGTGGTGGCCACGTACATCGCCCGGAAGCACGGCCTGGCGGGCGTGGGGCTCATCGAGAAGCTCCTCGGCGACAGCCGCGCCGTGATCCTCAACACCTACTTCAAGACCGACGACAGGGCCATCCTGAGCGCGTACCTCGACGACCTCGAGCAGGCCGCGTAGGTCCGGGTTCCCTAGAATGACGGTGGGCGCCAGCCGGCGCCCACCGTTTCGCTTGGAGGGCGCCATGAACTACCAGGCTGTCGCGCGCAGCAACTACTTCCGCGTCAAGGACGCGGACTGCGTTCCGCCGCGACCTGAGCAGCGTGCCGGACCTCGTCATCGAGGAGAGACGAGGGACGTTTCGCGCTCGTCAGCACCTCGGAGACCGGCTGGCCCCAACCCGATGAGGAGGAGGGCGCGCTGTTCGATCTCGCCGAGGTGCTTCGCCGCCACCTCGCGCCCGACGCTGTGGCGGTGCTGATGGAAGTCGGGCACGAGGGCGAGCGCTTCCTCGCCGGGCAGGCGGTGGCCATCGCCGCCGCCGAGCTCGGCGGCGGCATGCTCGAGGTCAACCTCGACAGCATCTACGAGTTGGCGCAGCGGGCGTACCCTGGCGCGGAGATCGCCCGCGCGAGCCTGTAGCGCTTGGCCGAGCGCGCCGGCAAGGCCGCCAGGCCTGCCGGAGGTGCCGCCGCGTTGCTCCGCCGAGGGTCAGGCGCGAACCATGGGCGCTTCCCACAGGGAGGCGCGCAGGGTCCCGGTTGGCCTAGGAGGAACGGTGAGCGCGGTGTCGTCCTTCGCGTGGGGGGGTAGCGTGGGAAGGCAGAGCCTCGGGGGGCGGATATGACAAGGCGTTACCTCAACCGCGTCGTTCTCGTCATCGGCAGTGTCGTTCTGGCCATGCGTGTGGTCTTCCCGCCCAAGGTGGTGATCTCGAACGGCAATCGGCTACCCGACAGCGCCGTCGGCCCCGAGGCGTTCCATCGCATGGCAACCGTGGATGTGGCGCTGCTGGCGTTGCACGTTGTGGTGATCGCCGCTCTGACGGCGGCGGCGTGGTGGTTTACCCGCCTGGGCGAGGAGAGCGCGTGACGGGCACCTGAAGAGCTGTTCGCCACATCCAATCGTGGCGAAGGCGGTGGCGGAGCGGTGGTCGACGGCGGTGCCGGTTTTTCCGAGCGGTTTGCTGGCCTGGACTGGGTGGCAATCTTCGCTGGCATGGCCAGCGTAGTGTTGTTCAGCGCCCTGGCGGGCGTGGTGGAAGGGGTCGCGCCCGATCTGCGCCCCACGTTGTCCTCACCGTACATGCCCATTGCTTACTTGTCGGGCGGTTGCCTGGTCGGTGGATGGCTTGCGCGACGCGCGAAGTCCCTCCATGCGTTTCTCGTGCTGGTGGGGTGGGGGGTCGCGTTAGCGGTCATCTACCTCGTCACTCACTACTAGAGCACTCGAAGCCTCCCCTTCGTGCGGGTCTGGCTGGTCGCCGGAGGCGTCAGGCGAGGGGCAACCCTTGCCAGGTTTGGCTGTCCAGCACGAGATGCGAAAGGTAGCCGGTCGCGATTCCGGGCACCGCGCCGGCAAGCAGGCGGATCCCGGCCTCTCGCAGAGCGAGAAGCGCTGCGCGCGCGGGTGGTGGTTCCTGGCGCCCTAGCGTTGCGATGGCGTCGGCGTGGGCCCTGAGCTGCGCCTGCAGGTTGCGAACCTGGGTGGCGGTGAGCGTGGTGATGCTGGCGCCTGTCGCGAGGGAGTGCCCGGTGCGGCGGTGGTTCCAGCCGATGGCTGGCTCGAGGAGGTCGGGCACGAGTCCGCCCGCGGATCCCCCCAGAAGGCCGCCGAGGGTTTCGAGGCACAGGTGGTCGGCGGGTTGCCCGGCTTGGTCGGCGAGAAGCAGGGCGGCGCTGGCGCCTACAAGGCCGCCGACTTGTGCGTGTGTGGCTCTCCTAGGCATGGACTACTCCTTGTTCGGGTGGCGACGGGACCGCTCTGGGTCCCCTGGGTCGGGCGAGACGGTAGGTGGCGGGTAGCGCACCTCAACCGGGGCGTAGCGTCGGTCTCGGTCTCGGTCTCGGTCCCGGGAGCGGCTCGGGCTGTGATGGTCCCGCCGGCGGTGGTCGCAGGCCGTGGATGAGGGCGTGCAAGCCCTCGCGCTCGTGGGGGCCGACCGCAAAATTCGGATTTCGTTGGCAGATGTCGCAGTCCGGGTTGGGGGCGCGGGGGGTGGTGATGCGTCGGCGGGTGAACATGACGAGGTCTTCGAGGAAGGTGAGAGGTAGCGGCGCGAGGACGGGTTGGAGGAGGTGGCGCAGGAGCAGTGTGCCGAGGCTGGCGGCGCGCATGTTGAGTTCCATCACGGCGGGTTGCGCCAGATAGAGATGCTCGGCGTAGCCCTGCTGGCGCACGCGCTCGCGTTCGCCCTGCGCGAGGGTTTCGTGCGCGAGGCGGTCGGGGTCGACGAGACCTTGGCAGCGGAGGCAGGCGCGGCCGGGGGCGGTGTAGCTGGTGCGCGCGTCGAGCGAGATGACGGTGCCGTGCTGGTCGGTGCCGATCTCGCTGCCGACGTCGATGACGGGGCGCAGGTACTGGTGGGCGTAGTGCGACAGGGCGAGGCGCGGCAGCGCCTGGTTGTCGACGCAGCCGAACACCACGTCGGCGTCGCGCAGCTCCTCGAGGCCTTCGTCGGACAGCACGCTGGCGTGGAGCGCGGTGACGTGGCAGCCGAGGCCGGTGGCTTCGAGGCGCTGCTTGAGGATGTCGACCTTGTACGCGCCGATGTCGTCGGTGCGGGTGTTGAGGATGCGGTTGAGGTTGACGTCTTCGACGGTGTCGTCGTCGAGGAGCACGAGGTTCTGCGCGCCGGCGCGGACGAGCAGCTCGGCGACGACGGAGCCGGTGCCGCTGGCGCCGACCACGGCGATGCGGAGGCGGGCGAGGCGCGCGAGGGCGCCCTCGCCGGTGAGCGCGAGCGCGCGGTCGAAGGCCGCGGCGGCCGGCGGAGGGGCGGCGGCCGCTTCGCCGGTGAGCGGGTGGAAGCTCAGCGTCTCCCCTACCGTGACGACCTCGTCGAGCGGGAGGGGCTCGTGCGGGTTGGTCCACAGTCGGCCGCGCTGCGCATGCTCGCCGAGCACGAGGCTGAGGAGCTGGGTGCCAGGCTCGATGTCCTGCAGGTTGGCGACCAGTTGCGGTTCCTGCGCGTCGTCGTAGGGGGAGAACGCTACGGTGTCGCGGGCGAATGGGTGGGTGTGGATGGTGGCGACGCCGGCGAGGCCGCGGCGGCGCGCCAGCAGGTGGGCGCGCCGCAGGTAGGGGCTGGCGAAGGTCAGGTGCGCCTCGTTGCCGATGACCTCGCCCGCGCCGGGTGGGAGGAGCTCGACGAGCAGGGCTTCGTGCCGGTCGCGCAGGCGGTTCTCGGCGAACACGCCGAGCATGCCGCGCTCCACGCCGCCGCGCCGGAACGACGCGCGGGCGTGCGCGCGGATCTGCTTCCAGGCGCTGTCGGTCATGCGCAGGGTGCGGTTCATGCCGGCTCCTTCGTGTAGTGGAAGAAGCTCTTGCAGTGCTGCACGTGCGTGACGAGGTTGTCCTGCGGGTAGCGCCAGGGTTGGGCGTAGTGCCAGGAGACGAGCGCCCAGGTGACGCCCTCGAGGGTGAGGGGCGTGCCGGCGTTGCCGACGCGCTGGTGCTGGCGGCCCTGGTAGGGACTGGGTTGCGCCAGGTAGAACGCGTCGAGCGCCGCGCCCTGCTCGTACGCGCCGGGAGGGTGATGAGGATGTCGTGCTGGGGCTTCTCCCACGGCGGGGTGGGCGCGGGGACGCCGTCGACGCGGACGTAGCGCTGCCCGGCGTGCTCGACGAGGCGGGCGGCGTAGCCGAGCGCGCGAAGCTCGGCGAGATCGCGCTCGAGTTTGGTGGGGGGCGCCGTGACCGGCGCCCCTCCCCCGTACCTGCCGTCGCGTTGCGCTTCGAGGTGTGTGCCGCGCTCGATCGGGATCTCCGTGTCGAGCGGCAATGGCTCGTTGCTGTCCGGCAGGTACAGCGTGAAGTTGGTGTCCATGCCGAACAGGCTGAGGATCTCGCGCGGGCTCAGGCTCGCCTTCGACGCCACGCGCGCCCGCGTGTTGACGAGCAACACGCGCTCCAGGCGCACGCCGAAGTCGTGCGTGGTGTGCGGCGCGCGAAGGTAGTCCTCGACGCTGACGTCGAGGTCGGTGACGAGATCGTCGTGCTCACGCGGGCCGAGGTTGTGCAGCGTGTCGAGCGGCTCGTCGGTGTTCGGGAGGAGTTGGACGTCCAAGGCCTCAGCCGCGCCGGGGAGCAGCTCGAGGAGGGTGGCGCTGCGCTCGATGCGGAGCGCCACCGGCGCGCCGTCGGGTAGCAGGCGGACCTCGAGCTTGACGTGGTGAGCGGCTTCGGGCCGCTCGTCGGGGTGCTGCGTTTGCTGCTCCATAGGGAAGCTCCCCGGAGCGTAGCCGCTTGACGGTACGCGCGCGTCCCGGCTACGCTCCTGGGGAACCAAACAGCCTTGGAGGCCGCGTAGACGCGTGCGTCTGGGCGCGGGAGGGTTGGGCCTGGCCGCCTAGTCCTCCCGTTTCACGCCCTTGAAGGGCTGGTCGTCCGCCTTGGCGTCGAGGAAGCGCCCGTTGGGGCCGCGCTTCACCCAGCGCCCGGTGCGGGGGTTGCGGACCTGGCTGCGACGCCGCACGGCGCCGCGCCGGAATCCGCGACCGGTGTTCGTAGCCATACTAGATCACCTCCTTACGGCTCGTGACGGATCAAGCCAAGGAACAGCCTGCCACATCGCCCGCGCGGATGCAAGCCGGTCTGGTGCCCGTGCATACCAGATATTGTGGGTGACGTATCCTAGGCGGCTACTGCTGGCGTCTCTCTGTTATGGAGTCACTGCCGCTTGCGGTAGTAATTCTGTTACAGCATAATGGTGTTGGCGCGCGTCCGTCCATTCCTCGCGCGCAGAGGGGAGGGATATGCTCGATCGTCGTCAGATTGGAGAACGCATCGCGAAGAGACGCGAAGCGCTTGACCTGACACAAGCACAACTGGCGCAACGCCTGGGCATCGACCGCCCGCGCCTGTCCGGCATCGAGAGAGGCGCGCGGCCGCTCGACGCCGCCGTGCTGTCTCGGCTCGCTCAGCTCTTGGGCGTCACTGCCGGATACCTGCTCGGCCTCGAGGAATCCCCCGCCACCCATCCGCCGATCGTCAACCAACCCGTCCTGCGTTTTCGCGCGCAAATCGCGCAGGAAGCCTCCGAGACCGCACTGGCGGACTTCCTGACGTTCATCGAGCGCTACCGGAAGCTCGCCGCGCGGGCGGAGTACAAGCCCCCGCAACCCGATCTCCCCCACATGAACTATGCCAGCGACTTGCGGCAGTACGCCTCGGAGGCGGACGCCAAGCGCGTGCGCGACGCCTGGGGCTTGGGTGACGTCCCCATCGGCCTGGAGATCTTCGATGCGCTGGAGGACCGCGGCATCAGCGTGTACCGCGACGCCACCGCCAGCGGGGACATCTCCGGCGCCTACTACCGGGACGACGATGTCGGCCCCGTGTTGTTCGTCAACGCGCGCGAGTGGCCCTACCGCCAGGTCTTCACCACGGCGCACGAACTCGCGCACCTGCTCTACGACCACCGCAGCGGGTTCTCCCGCAAGCTCGCGAAGACCAACGAGGAGCGCATGTGCAACCGCTTCGCAGCGGCATTCCTCATGCCGCAAAGCGCGATCGAGGCGGAGCTGGCGCGGCGTGATGCCCGCCACACGCGTATCGAAGCGGCCGACGTGCTGAGCCTACACCGAACCTTCGGCGTGAGCTACGGCGCCATGCTGGTACGCCTTAAGGCCCTGGACATCGTCAAGCCCGACCGGTACGAGGAGCTCAAGGACGCGCACCCCGTGCGAGAAGCGGTGCGGCAGGGGTACGTGGTCGAGCCGTGGGAGTATGGCTACGATTCGCAGGATGTGCCGTTGCGTGAGCGCATCTCGTGGTTGCCGCGTCGCTTCCTTCACCTCGTTCGTGCCGCCGTCGAGGCGGGCTACCTTAGTGACCGGAAGGCGGCCCAGCACGTCAACCTCGAGTACGAGGAGTGGCTCGCACTGGGGCGCGTCAGCAGCGATGAGGCGCGTGAGGAGGAGGCCGAAGCGCGCCAACGTGACGACTTGAGGGAGAGCGAAGTCCTGGTGGCTCCCTAGCCGCGGGACGAGCAGCATGCCCGGCCACGTCTTCGACGCCAACGTCCTGAAGAACTTCCTGCTGGCCGGGCTCGTGTCCGAACTCGCCCAGGTGTGCCCCGGCTCCCGTCGAGTGCCAGGAACCGTGTGGGGTAGTGAGTTGGCGAAACTGCACGGCAGCTTCGCGCGCCTTCATCGAGAACTACCCCTGGAGGACCGTGCACGCTACGAGGGTCGCCTCCGCTCGTACCCGGAGACGCTGCGGGACCATCACTTCGCCCGAGTCGATCTGTTCGCTCAGCCCGACGACGAGGAGCTGGCATTCCTCGCGTGCCTGCTGGATGAGGATCGGATCGACCCGGGCGAAGCCGAGTGCCTCGCCATCGCCGCCTACCGCGGCGCCACCGTCTACTCCGACGATTACGCCTTCAAGCTCGAGGTCGACATGCTCAACCGCGGCCTCTCCGCATGTCCCCGTACGGGCTACGGCCCACCTCCGCACCTGCCCGTCACGGTGCACGGCACGGTGCACTTGCTGCACCAAGCTATCGACGGTGCGGTGTTGACGCGTGAAGAGGCGGAGCAGCGCTACGCCGAGATGCGCGACCAAATCGGCTCAAGACTCCCGCCGGGAACGCTCGCCAATCTTCGAAAGGGGCCCACGGCATGGTAGGGCACGGCGGCAACCACCGCGCGTACCGGCTTAGTGTGCCAACCGCGACCGCCGCAGGGGAGACGAGACCTTCGGCGGGCGCCACTAGCTCCGTCCTGCCAAGGTGACTTGGAAGGTCGGCCGAGGCCCATCGGGAAGACCAATGGCCACCAGCGGAGGGCTTACAGAACCGCTAGCGGGGAGAACCAGATGGTCGTTGACCAGTGAGGTCGTGCCCCCCATTGAGGCGACCCGACCGACCGACCAACAACGAGAACCTGTGGGTGTATGGCAACCAGAGCGTTTGACAGGACCAGGGATTGGTGAGGCCCGCGTGGCGTGCCACGCCCCATCTCCTCATTGAGCCGATGGTGTCCTGACGGGCGCCGCTATGCCCCCACACCTGCGAGGGCTTCATCGAGGTTGATTGGCCGACCGGCACATAACCATTGTTATCCCACCCCAGGCTGCCATGCGGGACTGCCAGGCCACTTGTCTCGTCGCTGAATCAGTGCGAGCGCGCCCGGCTTGTAGGTCGGCAGGCGCCCAACGTTCGTTGGGTGCTCCGCGAAAATGCGGTAGGCGTTGTGCCCTGGGGGTTCACGTGTCGCCCATCGCCTTCAACAACGCATCCCGTGCGTCCGAGTAGAACTGGATGTTCATCTTCGTCGCCATATCGTCCGACAGATCGTACAGCTGCCGCCGCGCGGACACCGGCATGAGCAACGCGTCGCCCCCTTCTCCACGGCCAGCTCGGCAATCGATACGGCGTTGTAGACCGGCTCGACCGCCGCCGAGGTTCAGGCTGCCGACGACGACCAGCCCGCCGCGCATGCTCTTCTCCAGCAGCGCGCTGCACAGCGCGAGCAGCACGGCCATGCCGAGCGGCTCCCGCTTCGCGCTGCGTCGAAGGCCCGCAGCTGCACCGTAGAACTCGTGGTGCCGCGGGTCGCGGTCGCCGACGAGCTCCTTCGCCGGCGTAGAGGTTCTGCTCGGCGCATGCGCACGCTCTCGCGGAAGGGGGCGGCGGCGGCTGGTTCAGGATTCGCACGCCGCCGCCGGGGCCTTCGGTCACCTCGATCCGATACAGCCCGGCGTCTCGTCCTGCGCCCCCGGGGCTGATCGCCCAGACCTGGCCTGGCGGCAGCGGATCGGCGCCGATGCTGTCTTCGCTCTGCAGCTCGGGCGTGGCGACGAACTGCTCCACGCCGTCCTCGCCGATCGCGTAGCTGAACTGCGTGTTGCGGAACTCGGCGCTGCCGATCCGCTTCTGCTGCTCCTTCACCCGGCGGCGGCATTCCAGCGCGAGGCGCACCGCCCACTCCAGGTCCTCGTCCGGCGACCGGCATCTCGGGTCGGGATACAGCAGCTTCAGCAGGCCGCTGACGGTCTTGTTGACCGCGTCGATGTCGCGGCCGCTCAGCGCGCCGCCGAAGTGGACCCGGCCCTGCAGCACGCGGAGCCGGCTGTGCGTCGCGCAGCTGGGTCAAGCACTCCGACAGGAAGTCGCTGACCAGGCCGAAGTGGTCGGTGAACAGCGTCGCGGTCCAGCTTCGGGATGTCCCAGCCCGGCAGGTAGGCGTGGATGCGGTCCATGAACGCGGTGTCGTTGCGCATTTCCGGCGGCAGCGGGCCGAACAGGTGGCCGACCCGCTGCTGGTGCTCGCACGTCCACGTCGAAGTTGCCGACCATGACGATGCCGCCCTCGGCGCGGATGCTCTCCTGGCCGCGGGAGAACTCGCCGCGACTCCATGTAGCCCTTCATGATGTTGACGCCGTCCTTCTGGTCGAAGGAGACGCCGGACACCTCGTCGAAGCAGACCACGTCGTACTGGCACACCAGGCCGCGCTGGCCGTTCGCGATGTTGACGAACATGCGCGCGACCGTCGCCTTGCCGCCCGAGACAGGTGCGCGTAGGGCGAGACCTGCTGGAACAGGTGGCTCTTGCCGGTGCCGCGCGGGCCGAGCTCGACCATGTTGTAGTTGCGCTCGACGAACGGGACCATGCGCAGCAGCAGCATGTCCTGCGCGCGCTCGGTGAGCGCGCTCGGGCTCCAGGCCGACGCTGCGCAGCAGGAAGTCCTTCCACTCCGCCGTGGTGAAGCGCGCGCCGGCCCTCGGCGCATGCGTGTCCAGGACGTCGCGCGTGGAAAGCTGGATCGGCCGCAGGCCGCGATCGCCGAACGGCCGGCCGTTCTTCTCCTGGGCGATGGTCGCGTCGTAGCCGAGCGTCGACCTCGGCATAGAAGCCGCCGGTCAGCATCCGCTCGTTGCTGCGTGACCAGGTCGTCGCGCGATCCGCACGTCCTTCAGGCGCAGGCTGGGCAGCGTCGCCAGGTAGGCTGTCGGTCTTGCGTCCAGCCGCGCGGTGACGATGTCGATGAGCTTGACCGCGCCGCTGCTCGCGCGCGCGCGACTTGAACAGCTCCTCCTCGCCGGCGCGCACCGTGCGGTCCTGCAGCTGGCGCTGGACGATCTCGAGACCCTCCTCGATCTCCTGCTCGTCGGTGGTGGCGCAGTAGCGGCCGAGCAGGAACTCGACCACGTAGGTCGGCACCGGGTACTGGCCGCTGAACTGGCGGACCAGGTCCTTGCGCACGATGTAGCCGTGGAAGGCGTCGGCCGCCAGGGTGTCGAGCGGTCGAGTTGGTCCAATCAGGCTCAATCCTTCTGTGAGGCGCACGTCAAGTTCACTCTCTCCGATCGCGGTGTTGCGCAGCAGACGGAGGCGGTCCCGCGCGTCGAGCACCACCATGAAGGCCCCGATGCCCTCGATGTCGAGGTCGGGGTCGACGAATGACCCGGGTGTCCCGCCGTGGTCGAGCGCCCTCCCGCCGCCAGCGCGGCTCGCCGCCGGACCCCCGGCAAGCGTGCGTAGCTCGACTCTTGCCCCCCGGGGCCCCGTCGAGTTGGACCCTCACCTGTAGGCCGTTCCAGGTCACCGAGCTCGATGCGCCGGTCGCCGCCGCACGCGCGGCAGTGTGCCCCCGCTCTGACCCACGACCGGCAACGACGCACTCCTGCGCGCTGACGCCGCCGTGCTCGTAGGCCTCGGCGATCACGAACACCGCGATCCCGGCCCCGACGGCGATCGCGGACCACGCGTCCCACGCCACGGAAGCGAAGAGGCCCGCCTACCTCCACGCCGTCTGCGAGGCGGGCGACGCGCACCAGGCGTTTTCACCCCTCTCTAGCCTGTGGCGACCTTCGCCTTCTTCAGGCCGCCGGGCAGTAGAGCCAGCCGTGGTCGGTGACGATCCGCACCCTCGCCCCAACCGGCGTCGAGGAGGGTTTGGATGCGCTCGGCAAGGGAACGTACCTCGCCGGCGACGCGGTGGGCGAGTTTTGCGCCATCGGCGTGGCCGATGCCGTCGAAGTTGCCGTACTCGGTCCAGGCCGAACCCGTGGGATCGCCGACGTCGTCACCTTCGAGGACAGTGAATCCATGCTTGGCGATGGCGCGGCGCAGCACGGCGGCATCTACGGTGGTTCCATCAAGTGTGACGTTGAACTCGTTGCCGGGCGCCACGTCGCCGCGCACGGGGCTGACGGCAGGTTTGGCGCTGGCGGTTACGCCGGGAACGGAACCGAACGTATGGCTGAGCTCAGCGGTGTAGCTGCGGTCGCGAAGGGCCGCCGCGAGATCGTTCGCGACGTCGTACCGGAGGCCGTCCGTGAACAGCAGGCAAGTTCCGGGTGTGGGTTCCGGTGCGGGCGATAGCTTGGGCAGACCGTGGTCACGGATGGCAGCCTGGAACGTCTCGGCGCCCGCCTCGAGCCAAGGGCGGTAGACGGCGCGGACCGCCGTGGCGAGCGCTTGGCTGTCTGCGTGCGTGGTAGCAGCATCCAGGGCTTGCAGGACCGCATGGTCGGCGCGCCACCCGGCGTCAGCGTAGCGCTGCGCGATCTCCGTAGGGCTTCCGGACCCGACCGGCGCAGCCGTGTGCTCCAGGAGCTCCGAGAGGGCAGTAAGGGCCTGTGCGAGCGGGGCTCTACCGAGTTCGCTCCAAACCCATGCTCGACGGTGGCCGTGTTCCGTCTCGAGCTGCGCGAGCTTCGCGCGGGCGTCGGCGGTGTTGAGTCCGTCGAGGGCCTGCAGCGCGGCGCGCAGCTGTAGCTCTTCGCGCTCGTTGTCGTTCGGCGCGCGCTCGTTGGAGCTGAACATGCCGGCTTGGCTGCCGGCCGCGCGGCGGAGGAGGTCGGGAAGGTTCGGATAGCGTGTCGGCGCCTCCCGGAAGCGGTCCCAAACGTCATTCCATGGGTCCTGCGGCTCCGTGGCGGCGGCGATCAGGCGTTCGGCGGCTGAGAGCGTGCCATCGCGCTCAGGGTCGAGGTTGTAGGCGGTCTTGGTGGTATCTCGGAACGAGGGCCACCGTTGCGGATCGCTCTTGAGCGCATCCAGCTGGTCGCCTTCGGCGTTCATCCAGGTCAGCAGCTCGCGGATGGGGTCAGGCGTGACGACGGCGTGGAAGAAGCTGGCATCCAGGACTGCCTTCTGGCCCAGAGCAGTGGCCGGTTCGGCGAGCAGGCGCGGCAACGCAACTCGTAGGGCGTGGGTCGTCTCTCGGTCCTCACGTACGTTCGCGCCTAGCCGGGCCAACAAGAATGCCCGGGGTGTCCAATCGCGACCATTCGGATGGCGGAACAGCACGCCGCGATGCCGCAACTCGACGAGGGGCTTGAGGTCCTTGGGGACGTTCGCGGCCGAGCGGAACGTGCCGCTGTCGATTCCGGGCAAGTAGACGATCGGCGTGCCCTTGGGCAAGTCGAGTTCGGGCAGGGTGCGTTCGATAGCGCATCGAAGCCAGATGGCGGGACCAACGCGCTTCATCGGGTCGTAGGTTCCGAACGTCAGTACCGGGAGGACTTCGCGCAAGCGCGGGATGGTGTCGAGCCACTCGCAATCGGCGTCGCACCATAGAATCGCAGCCGGCGCCGACTGGTCGTTGGCGTTGAAGCGCGCGGTCTCGCGCAGCGCTTCGACGAGCGCATCGAAGACTGTGCCGGCGCCTGGCGGGTGGCTCGGGATTGTCATGAGGACTCTGCCGCCCGGGGCCGCGCGCTTCTGGGCGAGCGTCGGGTGGAGGTCGTTGATCCGCTCTGGGAGCCGGGGTCGGGGTTGGGTTCTTGCCCCGGTCCTTGTCCCACTTCACGGTGACCTTGGTGCGCAGCACGCCGGCGTCCACGAAGGGGCGGATGTTCAGGCGCACGCCGTCGTTCAGGTCGGGCTCCCAGCCGATGGGCTGCTCGTCGAGCGGCTTCCAGCGGACGAAGATGTCGTAGGGCGGCTCGCCCTCGAGGATCAGCTTCGAGCTTGTCCTGGAGCTCCTGCGCGGCCGCCAGCCGGTCGTCGGCCCCGGCCTCGCCGGCCTTGGCCGTCCTGCGCCTGCTGGCTCGATCCAGTCGCCGAGGTAGCGTGTAGGTCAGCTTCTCGAGGCCTTGCGCGGTCGAGCTTGTGGTAGTTGACCAGGGCGGGAAGCCGTCCTTGCGGCCGTCCCAGACGTGCCAGATGAAGGGGCGGTGGTGGAAGAGCTTGACGTGCTGCTCGAAGAAGCCGTCGCGCAGCCAGTCCTCCAGCGTCTTCCCGTCGAAGCCGACCGCGGCGAGGAGCTCGGCTGCGACCGCGGCGACCAGTCCGGCGCCGTAGGCCGCCGCGAGGAGCTCGCGCAGCCGTCGGCGGCCGGCGCTCACCGGCGACGGGGGCAGGCAGACGATGCCGTCCTCGTCGGAGGTCGTCGAGCGTCTCAGGTCCGGGGACGATGCTCGCGGGCCGCCTGGTCGGGCCAGCGGTAGCCGAGCAGGCGGGCGACGGCGACCTGCAGCGGGCTTCGGTGCCTGGACATGCTGCCGTCGAAGAGCCACTGCGTCGGGATCATCGAGTGCGGCTCCGGGAGGCCGTCGGGGTACTGCTCGGCCGCGACCTTCTGCCAGTGCTCGAGGTCGAAAGGGGACCTTGAGCAAAGTTAGGTTTGTTAACCTTCAAGCTGCACGTCGAGGCGTAACGCACCTCGCTCGCGGAACGGTGGGGCGACGCGCAGAATGCCCACACTGCCGGCGAGGTGAGTGATGGATCTTCTCGGCCAGGAATCACGGGCGCAGTTGTTAGTCAAAAAGTACTCGCCAGCAGGGTAAAGCGTCGCGGGTAGCTTGTTCATAAGGCTTACAGCTACTCCGCGTTCTCCCCAACAGTCGGCGCCTTGCAAGCTTGACAGAGCCCCCGACGGAATGCGTCGCGCTGCAGCGCGCCTGCGCCTATTCTCCCAACGAAGTACTCGCTCTCGCCCCAAGTACTCGCCGGGCCGCTCGGGCGAGCTCTGGTGAGGTTCCCAACCCGGAACGCGTTGCCACGGTCCTTCCCAAAGGAACTCCGGAATGAATCGCGGTCCATGGGCCGTGCGAAGACCCCAGAACGGCTATCTGCGAACAGACATCAAGCATGTGACCTGCGTGGTCAGGACGCGCAAGAATGACGCAACATCTGGATTCGCCGAGTTGACTCCGGCTGTGGGATCACGGAAATTCCCCATCTCTCACTGTGCAACGCGAAGGCCTTGTCTCCCGGAGGCGCCGCCTGCGTGGCTTGCATCAATCGCGAGAATACTGTGTCCGTCTAGCGGCGGGGCTGTTCGCGAGAACCAGAACAGGGCGACGTTCACGACCTCGCCGGAGATCGTCTCGAACGCACCCGGGCCAAGGCGGGAACCATTCCAGCTCCGCGTTTCCAGCAACGCTCACGCAACGCCGAATAGCGGGCCAAAAACAGCCAGTTCTGCGGCGTCACCAGAGCGTACCCGCCGCGTGAGCAGGAAGTCGCGGCAGCGTCGACAAAGGCGGTCGCCAGGTCGGCCTTGCCCTTTTCATAGGCGCGCTCGATGTGGTCCCTCAGGGTATCGCCCTGCTTGCCCCGCGCCAGGTACGGCACATTGGTCACGACCAGGTGGTATTTGCCGCGCAGCAGTTCGGCGGCGCGGGATCCCCCTGGCCGCTTCGCCGAACACGGCCGCGCCGGGTATCCTGCTTTGTCGCGCTTCAGGGCCTCATCGAGCAGCGCCGCAACCTCCTCGAAACGCGGCAGTAAAGAGCGCGTCATCTCGGCCAGCCGTGTCGGGTCGATGAGGCTGCCCAGGTCGGGCGCGTCCTGGAAGAGTGGAGAGGCGATCGAGGCGCTCTCAGCCTTCGGGTCGCCCTCGGCGAGCTCGGTCCACTCCGCTCGCTGCCGCCGACGCGATGCCGCGAGCAGGCGATGTTCAGCTGGGCAGCTCGCGGTAGCCGCCCGCCTTCCAGGCATCGAGCGCGAGGGCGAAGGCGGCGATCTGGATGCAGCGGGGGTCGAGCTCGAGCCCGAAGAGGTTGTCGCGAGGACGGCATCGCCGGCCTCGGCCTGCGATGAGGCCCTCCTCCTCCATCGCGCATCTTGCGGAGCATCTCGAAGGCGGCGACCAGGAAGTGCCCCGAGCCGCAGCAGGGGTCCATCACGGTGACCTCGGCGACGCTGCTCGGGCCAGCCCTCGAAGCGTGCCGGCGGCGGGCGTGCCGTCGTCGTCGAAGCGCAGGTACTCCCACTCGGTGAGGAGCGGGCTCTCGGGGTGGCGCGCGGCCCACCAGGCGCCGAGCGAGTTCTCGAGCAGGAAGCGGCACCATGTAGTGCTCGGTGAAGAGCTGGGTCACCGGGGCGAGGTCGGCGCCGCCGATCTTGCGCTCGGAGGCGTTGACCTCCTTCTTCTTCTTGGTCTGCCAGAACTGGTAGACCCAGCCGAGGGCGTCGTCGGCGGTGAAGAGCTGCGGCGGGAGGTCGCTCGAGGATGCGCTCGAGCGCCTGGCGGCCCTCGGGGGCGAAGCGGAGCTGGAGCAGCGGGGTCGTCGGGCCGGAAGATGCCGGGGAGCATGCGGCGGCGTAGCGGGCGGCGAGCAGCCAGGCGTCGCGCTCGCCTTCGTCGTGCGGCGAGCTCGGCGCACTCCTCGAGGGTGACCGCGACGCCGTGCTCGGGGTGGATGAGCAGGTCGTTCTCGGCGAGGAAGCGGGCGAAGAGCATGCGGTGCCACTGCTCGTAGGCGAGTTCGCGCTCAAGGGCCGGCATGGGATCGTCCGGGTTGCGTTCGAGGGGGTCGCCGAGTTGCCGGGCCTTGGCGCGGAGCGTGCGGCGGAGGGCGCGGTCGGTGTCGTTCATGTGACCGCGGGGTTCACGTTCGTGGACGGCGAGGGCGCGGAGGGCGGTCTGGGCCGCCACTTCGCTTATGTCGCGGGCTTTGGTGATCTGGTTCTCGAGCGTGGTGCGGACACTCTGGTGTCGAGGGCGGGCATCAGATCACCACGGGGCGGCCGTCGGCGAGGTAGTCGAGGATGGTGGTTCTGAGCTGGTCGAGGTAGGCCTCGGCTTCCTCGGGTGTCTTGAGCGTGGTCTTGGGCAGCTGGAGCGGCACGGCCTTGGGCTCGAGGAAGGTGGCCGCATCCTGGCGTGCCTTGGCTACCAGGCTGGGGATGGCATCGGCGCGATTCTCGAGGTCTTCCAGCGACGAGCGTTCTAGTGCCTCGAGGACGTCGTCCTCGGTGCCGAGTTCAGGTGTCTTGGGTTCAACGAGCTTGTTGCGGGCGAGGATGTCGGCGGCCTCGCTGTCGGGGAGTTCTTTCCAGGTGGGGCTGTCTGCGGGGTCAGCTTGGTTTGATGCGCGAACGTGTGGATCAGGTGCTTGTAGCGGGCGGCGAGTTCTTCGCGTAGGGTCGACACGAGCGCGTGGATGATGGGCGGTAGCGGGTCGGGGTCGCGCAGCAGGGCCCGCTGCTCGCGGATGGCGTCGAGCTGGGGAGCTGTCTGGTCGGCGATGGCGAGGGAGCCTCGCATGGTCGAGCAAGCGTTGGGCGACACGCCAGCGCGGCAGCCGGGCTTCCAGTTTGCCCCTATTCGGCTCGCCAAGTACGGGATGTCGTCGGTGAGCTTGTCCGCTTGACTGTAGATCTCGAAGAGCTGCTCGTTTCCGCTGCGGTCGCGGATGTCGTCAAGGTGCGTCGTCGCTGGCGGCGCTGGTGCTGGTGCGTCGCCGCCGGCAGCGCGCGCGAGCTCCTTGAGGGTGGCAAGGAAGCCTGGCACGGCTGGGCTCTCCTCGTTGGACTTGGCATGGACGCCGGCTTCGTTCATGACGGCGCGGATATCGAATGCGTTGCGGTGCGGTGAGCACCACGCTCTGGCTCTTGAAGGTGGACAGGCCGATTCTGCTGGCGTCGAGCACCTTGCTGGAGGTGGTGGCCCCGTAGAGGGTGGCGCCGACGAGGTCGGCGTTCATGAGGCTCAACAGGATGCCATAGATGGCTTCGCGGGGCCAGCCGTAGGGTGGCGCGGCGAATCCTTCCGGACGTCGCTGCCCTTCTTCCCGCCGCCCCCTACGAAGCGGGGATCTTCGCGCATGCGGCGTGGTCCTTCGACTCGCCGGTGTGCCCACGTCAGCGAGGGGTCGGCGTTGCCCTCGCGTGCGCGGTCGACGACACGTTTCCACGTCGTGGTCGGCGAGGTCGAATTCTGGGTAGTGCCGGGTGACGGCGCGTTCGGCCGCGACCTGCACCGCCTCCCGCAGCCCCCCGTGGGCGACCTCGTTGCCGCCGCCCTGGAAGACGCGCGCGCCTCGACCACCACGAACAGTGTGGCGTCGCTTCCGCCCGTTGGCGGTCGCGGCGGGCTCCATGCTGCGCTCGGCATCGTGCCTTCCGCAGTGGCGGTCGCCGGCGCCGCGGGCTGCGACCTCCGGCGGCAAGGTCCCGGAAATCCGCCGGGGGCGTCGGCGGACCTCTTGGGGAGGAAGACTAGACGGTCGGGCCTCGGGTCCGGCCGCCTGGGCGTCCTCGCGGACGTCGCTCTCGGACGGCCCAGTCGTCGCGGACCCAGACGGGGAGCGCCGGTGTCGGTCGGGGCCTCTCGGAGCCGAACGCACGAGCTCTGCGACGAGGTCTCTTGCTGGCGCCGTGCACAAGTCGGAGATTCTCGAGTTCGTCAATGACCGCTTCGCGCAGCTCCCGGTGCGTCGCTGCCGATGCCGGCGGCGTCGTTTGCGGCGGCGTGAGGGCGGTGCTGGTAGGCGGCGTCCCATTCGCTCGCCTCGCGCGTCTGCAGGCGGAATTCGTCGCCGACCGGGCCATCGACCTTGAGGAGCACGCCGCGCTCGACCAGGTGCTCGAGATGCCGGGGCACGGCCGCGCCGCGGCGCCATCGGTGTTGAGGTCCGAACGAGCAGGTCGGTGAGGGTCTCGGCCGTCGCGCGGAGGCCGGTGTCCGCACCGCTGTCGGTCGGGAGTTGGCCGATGAGGAACACGAGTGAGCACAGGCGTGAGCGGAGTGGCCCTCCTCGGTATCGTCGTCGAGCTCGCGGTCGTCTCGAAGACCTCGCGGAGCAGTACGCCCGACTGCAGCATGCTCTCGAGTTCCTGGGCGTAGATGGAGTCGGCCGGGACGACCGTGCCGAGCGGTCCGTCGGCCACCTGCTGCGTGCGTCGTGGACCATGCGCAGCTGGGTGCGCAGCTGGCCGGCGGGGCCCGCGCGGTCGATGGCGCGAAGGACGCGCTCCCAGAGGCGGCGGCGCGCGGGCAGCAGCGGGTAGTCGGCGACGAGCGCTTCCGCGTCGGCTGGGCGAGCGCCGATCTGGTGCCGGCGAGTTGCCGGTCGATCTCGCCGCTGACCGCGGTCGAAGACATCCTGGACCTCGGGCTCGCGTGCGGGCCTTGCGCAGGACGACCTGGCGCAGGACTCGCTCCACGTCGGTGTCGGAGAGCGGACCTGGACCGTGAACCGGTCGAGCAGCTTCTGCAGCTGCGGGTGCGCCTGCAGGGCCGACTGCCCCGTGGCGACCACCAGCAGCCGGCTGCCGAAGCGTCGGGCAGCGCCTCGACGGCCTGCTGCACCTCTGAGCGGCGGTCGGGGTCGTCGCCGATGAATTGCTGGAGCTCGTCGAGGCCACGAGGCGTGTGCGGGACCTGTCGTTGCCGCTCGGACGAGCCGCAGCACCGCGTCATGACCTCCAGCATGTCGTCGTTCTCGATGTCGGGGACCTTCGGGAACTGCGCCTTGAAGAGCTGGCGCGCCTCGCTGGCAGACGCCGCGAATCGGGTATCGGCCGCGCGCACGGCCCCGGCGAGCACGGGCGACACGTAGAGGTGCCGAGCTCCGTGTCGAACGATTCGGCCCGCCTCCGCGACGTGGTCCCTGACGGCCTCGTAGAGGCCCTGCTGCTTGAGCCAGAGCACGAAGCGGCCTGCGCGTAGTACTCCGGCAGGCCGGCGGCGCGGAAGACGATGGCTAGGAGCGCGAGGCGACGCTGTCGCCCGCCGGCGCCCAGGGTGCCGGCCGCGGACCAGAGGCCGCCGAGCCGTGCCCTGGTGTCGAGTTCGCGAGTGCTCTCGGACTGGTCCGGCAGGGTGACGAGGCTGCGCGCGCGTCGCGCCGTCGGGAAAGGTCAGTCGCGCCAGAGGTACTCGAGCACGCGCACCAGGTGGGACTTGCCGCTGCCGTAGAAGCCGCTGACCCAGACCGCGGGTTGGACGGCTTGTCCAGGTTGGCCAGGTAGGTGTCGAGGATGCGCTCGAGGCCGCGCTCGTACTCGCCCTCGCAGACGAAGGTGCTCAGTTCGTAGCGGAGGACGGCCCACTCCTTGTCGGTCGTCGGCAGGCCGACCTCGGCCACGCCGAGGTTCGGGATGGTGCTGCTGCGGGGGTCTTTGGCGAAGACCTCCCAGTTCTTGGTAGGCATCAGTTCAGTCCCTTCCGGCGTGCGCGCACGGTCGGCGGACGCTGCGTGATGGTCTCAGGGTCATGGGCGGCATCATTCGCTGATGGGGACGGCGTGGTAGTTCCAGCCGTCTCGTGCGTCCATGAGCCGGTAGACGCCATCGTCGTGCTGCCCGGGGAAGAACAGCAGGAGTCGCCCCGGGATAGCGTCCTCGACGAGCTCGACGAGTCGCACACCTTCATGAATCCGAAGAGTGATGCGGCGCCGTGCACTGCCACGACCGACCGCTCGTCTCCATCGGCCTTCTCCAGCGCGTTCACGACGAGTCCTGAAGCGTATGCCTCGAAGTCGGACAAGGCGACCTCGAGGTCGTCGGATCCTCGAAGTAGGCCTCGCGGTACTTGTCGTTCGACATCCACTCGGCGAACGCTCGTGTTAGGTCGCACGGGATCCAGGCTCTGCCGGCGGCTCTGGTGGCGTTCTCGAACTCGCCGAGGCGGGCACGCAGGCGCGTTCGTCCTCGGGTCGTAGACGGCGAACAGGACCTTCTGGGGCCGTGCAAGATTCGGCGTCCACTCGAGGCCGATGAAGCGTTGATAGGCCTTGATGAGGTTCACGATGCTAGCCAGGATTTTCCCCCAGGTCTCGATGAAGCCGGTGAAGTCGATCTCCGCGACGTCCCCGAGACGCTTGTAGCGTAGCCAGGCGCGGTTGCTGGCTGCAAACGCCAGGTCGTCGAGTTCGTTCGTGTCGGCGTGACGAGATTCGCCCATAGCGACTCGTAGAGCGCCAATCCCCGTTGACCGTCGAGCCAGCCAAGAAGCAAGGCAAACGTGGCGGGTCCAGCGTCGCGGTGACCTGCGACCTCACCTTTGCCACGCGTCCCGTCAAGTGGCCGGATTGTGTCCAGGTCGAAGCAACGTTCCGCCCGATCGTCGCAAGCGACGTCGCGCCAAATCGATCGGGGTACGCCGTGCGACATGGCCATACGAGTTCTTCTTTCGTTACCGCGGTGCCGGGTCGGGTCGCGACGATGAGCTTCGGCGCTCGGGCGCACGACCTCGTCGCGATATACGGCGTTCAGGAGCGCGATGAGCGGGCGCCCCGGCGGATCTGCGTCCCAAAGCGTCCTAGAGCCGAGAACAGCGTGTCCCCTTGTTCAAGCCCGTAGAGCTCGCGGAGGAATCGGAAGGTCTTCTCCCGGTTCGACACCGTGCGCTTCAGCAAAACGTTGTCATCGACGACGGCAAGGCGATACGCTGGAGGTCACCTGCAGCAGGGACGTGCTCGAACAACGTCGTAGCCTCACTCAGCATCATCGTGCGGCTGATGTGGACGGTGCGGTTGCGGTCGATGGTCTGCAAGCGTCTCCCTGAGGCCCTCGATGCCGCGCCTGGCTCGCTCTTACGCGACGAAAGTTGGATCTGTGTCCTCTGCCGACCTTCACACTGATGTTCATCGTACCGCTCTACATGCAGCGGCCCGAGCGGGCAATCTCGCACCGACTAATCCGAGCTGGCAGCGGGCATGTAGCAGCTTTCAGTTCCGGTCGGCTTACAGGAGGAACAGGGCTCGAATGGGCCACGGGCACCCGGTCGATAAGTGCTGTTGTCGTCCCGGCCCCGGCTCCTTGGAAGTTCGGATACGTCATCTGGGCGTTGCTGCATCGGTCTAGAGCTAAGCTGACCTCAAATTGGTGGTTGTTGCGTATGATTGCGGTAGCCATAGAGCTTCGTCGAGCCTCCAATTGATTGCGGAGGCTGCAATGAGCAGAGCTCACTTGGGATGGTTGAGGTTCTGAATGGGACCGGTGCAGATGCCGCACTCGCCTTCAATATTCACGGTTGGATACGGCAATCGCACGATATTCGAGTTCACTTCGCTCCTTCGTGAGTGGAACATCTCGTTTCTAATCGATGTTCGGTCGAAGCCCTATTCCCGGTTCAGACCTGAGTTCAATCGGAACGAATTGAATGCGCGGTTGGACGCGATCGGTGTTCGGTACGTCTTCATGGGTGGCTCACTCGGTGGATTGCCCGATGAGCCCACCGTCTACGTTGACGGAAAGGTTGACTATGGGAAGGTCGAGGGGCTTGACTCCTACCAACATGGCATTGACCGGATTGGGACGGCATTTGCGAAGCAGTTGCACGTAGTTCTTATGTGCAGTGAAGGAAAGCCGGAGCTGTGTCATCGATCCAAGCTCATAGGGCAAACACTGTCGAAGCGCGGGATACCCATAGTGCATCTAGATGAAGTCGGTGAGCCTAAGACGCAGGAGGAAGTCCTACTTCGGCTTACCGGTGGCGAACCACCGCTGTTCGCTGAGACTCTGGCGTTGACTTCGCGAAAGGTGTACGCGAAGCGGATTCAGGATGGCGAAGCTGACTCGTGAAAAGGCTGTTCACAATTGGCGTCTACGGCTCGGATGAGGAGTCCTTCTTCGGAACCTTGCGCAATGCTGGTGTGACGGACTTCTGTGATGTCCGCGCTCGTAGAGGTATGCGTGGGGCCAAGTACGCCTACGTGAACAAGTCGCGCCTAATCGCCCGCCTTGAGGCAATGGGAATCAGGTACTGGCATGCCAAGAGCCTGGCTCCTTCGGGCGACATTCGGGGATTGCAGAACACAGATGACCGGCTCGAAGGCAAGGGAAAACGTTCGAGAAGGGCTCTTGGAGAGAGCTTCAAGTCCGAATACCGAGTTCAAGTGCTCGACCAGCGTGACCCCGTGGCGTTTGCGGGCCAGTATGCCGAAGATGCAAGCCTCTGCTTGTTCTGCGTGGAAGCATTGCCTGAGGCGTGTCACCGGTCGCTCATTGCGAGTTGGCTAGAGACGAGTCTGGGAGTCCGAGTGAAGCATCTCGTGGCAAGTCGATCCGGACAGGGGTAAATTTCATTGGTTTGAGTTCTATCCTGGGGGGACTTGATGGAAGTCGCGATTGTCGCCGTTACACGAATGACTGAGCCGAACATCTGCGTTGGGGCGCTCGGAGTAGATGACGGGCGATCGTTGCGCTTGCTTGGTCCGAATGGGGAGAGTCCGATGCGAGGGGAGTATGAGGTTGGACAGGTTTGGGACCTTGAACTCATTGCCCGACCTGCGTGTACGCCTCCCCACGTAGAAGATGTTCTCGTTCAACGCAAGGTACAAAGACTGCCTGACGTGCCAGATCTTGGTGCCTTCCTGGAAGAACGTGTTGACCCTTGGCGTGACGATCCAGATGGTCTGTTCGATGGCTTTGTCAGGTGGACGGGGCGTGGCTCCGGATTCGTTGCGGAGCCGGGTATCCCGCGGATGAGCACGGGCTTCTGGGTCCCTAACACGGATCTCCCATTGGAGGAGCAGCACTTCGGGTATCGCCGACGTGGGCGGGCGGATCGGCGTCTCAAGTATGTCGGTGTGGCAGACGCTCCGGCAGTGATACCAGCCGGGACCCTCGTACGCGTATCGTTGGCGCGGTGGTGGGCTCCACCTGAGTTTGACGAGGAGCGGTGTTACCTGCAGTTGTCGGGGAGTTACTAGACTCGGAACTGGTAGGGGCATGCCACTCGTGAGCAAGTGATCTTCCGCAGGACAATGTGCATTATCCACTCCTTGCGAAACGAACGGTCCGTAGCGGGTGTAGCCCGCGTTCGTAGCTCTGGGCCGCGGACCGATTCACGGCTCCGCGAGGGCTGGTGTTCTGCGGCAGTGCCTAATGCCGACTGGTGAGACGATCTTCGGGACCGCAGCGCGCGGCTGTTGGCGCATGCTCCGAGAACGAACGATCACAAGCTTCGATTCGTCTACGTCTCGCGCATGAAGCGCTTCAAGTGGAAGGCGCACACGTTGACGCCCTCGTTCGTCATGAATACTGGTTGGCTGAGTAGACGAGCGCGAAGCATCTTCGGCTCGCGACTCCTTCAGCAGTTGGCGCAGCCAGCTCGCCTGCGCTGCACCTATGGATCTGCTCCCGCCGATCTGTTTCGCCATGGTGGAGGATGAATACCCGAATCGGCGGGTCTACGGTGCCCTGTAGGAGATCACCTGAGGCAATCTTCGGGTTACGCTCTACAGGGGCCCAAGCTGACTGAAGATCTTCGCTACTCGAACAACGAGTACGGTCCTGCCGCGGGGCCGCAGCGTGGATCTGTTCGCCTGTGTGGGCTACCCAGGTAGGGAGAACGGCGCGTGGCGCTACGGCAAGAGCAGCACTACCCGACGTATGATTTTGATGACCAGAGGGTCGTTGAACTCGAATTGCAGCAGGCCCAGCGCGATGCAAGCGCGCAATCCCGTTTGTACAGCCAGCTCGTCAGCTTGCTTCTCGGCGGGGCGACGCTTCTGTTTTCATTGATCGCTGCACTCGCAGGCCGCGGTGCGCTACCTGCTGGGAGGGGCCCGTTCTTAGTGCTTGCGATATGCGGGTTCTTCCTCCTCTCGCTGCTGCTGGCCTACTTCGCCGACCTTCGCAAGACAGCGGTCCTGAGTGAGCGTAAAGTCGTGGTGCTCCGTACGATGCTTGGTCTAGATTACGGTCCCGTGCAAGGGGTCCTTCCTATCGACCGTGTTGATGGAGCCGTGAATCCTTTTGTGTTGAGGTTGTTTGGGGGTTGGTGGAGCTTCAACGCCTTGCCATTCTGGACCATCTATTTCTTGGCGCTTGCCATCTGGCTCGCTGCAGCAGCGTTGGTGCCGACGAGCGCCATATCGCATCGTGGCGGAGAGAAATGGACGGGAGTAGCCGGTGCTTTGATCCTTGGGCTTTGGTACAGCGTGGGGTATCGTCGCTGCTTGCTTGAGGCCCATGAGACATTTCTCCTGTTGGCGACGCGAGGTCTCGCCAGGATGATGAGAGTAACGCTGAAGGAGAATGTGGAGTACGTAGTATATAGGGCGCGCCTGGCTGCGATTGAGGTGGAACGGTTAGGCTTATCGACGGAGACGCTGCGGTCGATTGCCGTCAGCGTAGAAGACGGGCGCTTCGCAAAGCATCCCGGTGTCGATGTTCGCGCGATGGTTCGAGCTGCGGCATCTCGCTTTACAGCCGTACGGGCGCGGCGCGGTCTGATCGCTAGCGGCGCCAGCACGATTTCGATGCAAACCGTTCGCGGCCTACTCATCGTGGACTATTCAAAGACGATTCGCAGGAAGCTCCTTGAGGTGCCGCTGGCGCTTTGGCTTGAGTCCCAGTTCTCGAAGGAGGAGATTCTCAACCTCTACTTGGCGTCAGCGCGATACGCGCGCGGGGTATATGGATTGGCTGCCGCAGTCAGGCACTACTTTCCGGGTCACCAAGGTCCTCTCGAGCCAGCTCAGGCCTTCGTCCTCATAGAGCGTTTGTCTTCGGTCGAAGCCTCGTACCGACGGAAGCGCATAGTTTCGCTGCTCGACCGGGTTGACGTGCCTCATGAGATTCGCCAAGCGGATTTGTCCGAGTCCGCAGTATTTGGCGCATATGCAGCCAGTCCCGCCGTTTGGCTGGTGTCGGAGGATGGCTAAGTTGGTGAACCCATCTGAGTTGCACGTCTGGGGGGACCTTCCATGTAGTGTGGGTGAACTCGAATCGGCCGTGAATGCCATGATTCGCGCGGACGGCCAGGTTCGGAGTTTCCAAGTCCGGCGAATTCATGGATGGGATGACACGTACGGCTTCCTCTTGCCTGACGGTCGTGGTGGCGGTGACCCGGTTGAGTGGGTTGATATCTTTCGATACACGCTCGCCATCGGCTCAGTGGCTGCGTTCTCTGCCTTCGCCACGGGCTTCCTGAATCGAGCAGGTGGGTTGCTCGCGGAACGTCTCTTTGGTCCGGCGAGCGAATACCAACGAGCGGCAAGGCTGGCAGCTGCCCGCCGACGTTGGCTAGTCGCCGCAGAACGCGAGAAGATCGCACAGGAGTCGGGCCGCGATAACTCTTGCGCTCAAGCGAAGGACGCGGAAGGTTGCTTGTACGTCGGCCCAGAACCGAGACTCTACAATGCGGACTTCTCGATCCACGTTTACGTCGAAGAGGTGGACGCTGAGACCTCGATTCAGGTCAGCTTCCGCGGTCGAGACGTCGACCGCGCACGGGCGTTTGATGCGTTCCCAGAGCCATTTCGGAGACTTTCGGACGATTTCGCAGTGAAGCTTGTTGAGTTCTTGGAGTTCGTCCAGGAGCGTGAGGGCGCTGATTTCACTTCCTCTGTTGAGTCAAAGAGGGAGAGCGCTCGGCGGCTTGCGGAGGTTCTCCGGCGGCAATCCCACGCAGACAAGGGCGAGTTTCATCCCTCCGATGACGCTGGCGAAGGTCCGGACGAGCAGGACCGCTGATAAGCATCGTTATCAGTCAGAACCGCCGCGGGACCAGGCGGGCACGCGCCTAGGCTCCCTTCTTCAGGGCATTCATGATGTCGTCAATTGCCTCTAGCGCATGGAGGATCTTCCCTACGTCCTTCGGCGACATTGCTAGGGGGCGTACTGGATGCATGACTGCGTTCCGGATGTCGGGCAGATCTTCTGTCGCCTGTTTCGCCTTGTTCTTGCTTGAAAGCCCGCACGCTCGTCGGAGGGCGTCGTCGGCTCTGATCACCTTGAGGAGCTGCAGCAAGCTGGCGGCGTGGGTGGGGCCGAGATCGACGTCGTTGTGCTTGGTGACCTCCCAGTTGCCGACGAGTTGCACCCTGTCGTAGTCACTGACGTGCTTCAGCCAGTCCCACGGATCGTCGAAGGCGTTCTCGATGAGGCGGGCGAGGGTTTCTTCAAATTGGGCGAGTGCCTGGTAGAGGATGCCGCGGAATGCGTGTCGGTTCAGGTCGGCGATGGTAATGAGGCCGAGCCACCGACCGTGATCGGCCACGAGCGCCGCACGTTGGGATGTGAAGCGACCGAGTAGGGTTGCCAGGTCGGCCACGTCCGGTAGCGGTGGAGCATTGGTGTCAATGCAGTTCTCTGCCAACGGTTGGTCTTGGTCGGCTAGGTCGCCGAGGGTCGCCGTCGCGATGATCCCGATGGGTTTCCCGCTGGCGGTGAGGACGGGCGCTTGGTCGTACTTGTGTTGGAGCAGCTGGTGTAGCGAGGCGCGAGTAACGCGCCCCAGAGTGACGGAGACGCAGTCGTTCGCTGACGTCATGAACGCGTCGAGCTGAATCCGCGTCTGAAGGATGGGGGCATGGTCGGTGAAGCGGCCGCCCCCCAACCCTTGGGTTTTGCGTCGGTGGCCCGTGTCCATGCTGGCTGCGGCAGCGGCCGCATGGCGAAGGGCTCGGAGGGCTTCCTGGCGGTAGCTCATGTTGACGGCGAAGGCGACGGGGCTCGGGTGCGGCGAGCGGAAGATTGGGATGGCAAGGAGCGCATCGAGCTGGGGTTCCGCCTGTTGTGCGGCCTTCCCGAACAGGACGCAGGCGCGGAGATGGGGTAGGAGCGTCACCAACTCTTGGAGGTACGGGGACGCCACAATGATGTCGCCGTGATTTGCAGGGCGGACCTTCTTGTGGTCGGGGCTACCCAAGTACCACGGGACGACGTTCCACATCAGAACGTGGCGCCGGTCAATACCCGCATCCTGCACCAGGGCGAGGAGGTTCGCTGCGGTGCGGTCCGGGTTGTTCATGGAGACGAAGCCGGTCTCGATTGCTCGCCTTCCTGGCGCCTCCAGCAAGAGGAGGATCTCGGCACGTGTGCCGCCGTCGCACGGATCGATGCTCGGGACATCGGTTGGGCTCCTGATCGATTGGCGGATGGTGTTGACGAGCTGTTCGAGGGGTGCAACGCGGGCTTTGGCGAGGTGCGCCTTGCGTTGTTCGCGAGCGTCCCAATTCTTGAGCGCATAGCGTCCGCCGCAGTCGGCGGTGACGCTGCGGAAGGGATGTCGCTGTACGCTTGTCCTAGCCGGAATGGGCATGGTTTTCCTGGGCTTCTCGGCGACACCTGGTGCGGGCACGCTTGATGGGCTGGCGGTAGGGATTGGCCCACTCGGTGAGGTTGAGCGGTGGTTGCAGCCCCCGTATGAGATCTTTCTCGACGGCGTCGAGGTCCTCTTGTTGAACGGTGGCGAAGCTGACCTGGAGGTGCTCGCTCATCCACAAGGTCAGGTCGGTTTCGCCCGCGTCGGTGAACCGGAAATTGGTGGTGTTGGACTTGGACGGCCCGGGGCTGCGTGGTCGGGCGTGGAGGTGAAGGTCGTCTTTCAGGAGGGCGCCGATTGTGCGCCGCAGCGTGGAGAAGCCGGATTTGCCTGTCTGGAAGTGCGTCTCCGGTCCTCGTTGGGCGAGGTTCCCGGAGGTCCCGATGTAGAGCAGTCCGTCAGCCGCGGCAGGTACGTCCGCCAAGGCGCGGCCAGGCTTCAAGAAGATCGCGTAGACGCCCGGCGTTGGTGGGAAGGGGACCTCATGCGCTGCCCCTCGGGCGTTTCGGAGCGTTCTGGCATACTGTTCCGTGGTCACGGCGTGCCTCCGTGCTTCCCAATCTAGACGAGCGCAGCGTGCGCTGCGGCGGGCGCCGCCTGGTGACGCCGATGATGTGCATGGTGCGGTGCTACCGTTCGTTCGTGGAGCGTGCATTGTGGCGGTTGGAGCGTGTGGATCAAGCGAGGCGTGGGTGAAAGAGGCTGCCGACTTCACGCCTTGGTTCGGTCGGCCGCAGAATCGTGCGCTGGCGGGGGAGACGTTGAGTTTGGAGTTGGAGGCGCAGGAGGCGGGGGTGGGGCCGTTTCGTGCGGACTTGTTGTGCAAGGACAGGTTAACTGGGGGCATGTGTTGGTCAAGAACCAGGTCGCGCGCACCGGTCATTCACATCTGGGTCAGGTGTTGACGGATGCGGCGGGTCTGCAGGCGGTCACGACCGTGTGGATTGCGCGGCGGTTCACCGAGGAGCATCGGGCTGCGTTGGATTGGTTGAACACGGTGAGGGAGGAGGGTGTGGCCTTCTTTGGGCTCGGTGGAGCTGTGGCGTATCGGTGACTCACCGTTGGCTCCGAAGGTCGATGTGGTGAGCTAGCCGAATGCGTGAATGTGCATCATTCATCCGCCGGTGGCTTCACAAAGGGGCAGCAGGTTCAGCTGGAGTATTGGTCGGCGTTGGCCGAGCGTCTGGCGGATAGGTTGCCGGCGTTGGCGGAGCAGGGCGCGTCGGCGGCGGTCCACCGTTAGGCGGGCCGCCTCGTCATTGAGCCGCCGGCTCGTTG
>CAWCUY010000009.1:0-39662 GCA_963798895.1 uncultured Trueperaceae bacterium
CCCTACTCGCGGGCGCGCGCGTCGCTCCGAGCGCCAACTCGTACACCGGTGCCCAACCGCTCCTGTCGCTGCCGAACACGACGAACCGCCCATGCGGCGAGAACGTCGGGTGCGGACGGGTGTGCTGCTGAGCATCGACCTTGATGGGCCCGTTCTCGTACGGGAACGGGCCGGCCCAGCACCGAAGGCTGGACCTGGACCGCGGTCTTCACCCCCGCGGCGGCGGGAAGCTACACGTTGCATGCCAACGCGAGCGGCGCGGCAGTACGAGGCAACGGCCGAGAGCGCCGCCAGCGCGCAGCTGTGCCCGATCCGTTCGAGGTGTCGGTGGCGGTGTCCGACACGTTCAGCGTGACGAACACCAGCACCACAGGCGCGACCGCCGGCTCGTCCGGGAACGAATGACGGCCGTGCCGCTCCGCTCACGTCGCGCGGCCCTCTCGGGTTCCCCTCCCGCGAGCGACCTGGCCCGCGCCTTCGCTTCGCGAGCGCCACCGATCGCCCCCTCAGGCAAGCTCCTCGGCGAGCCCGATGAGGAGCCCGCCGGGCCCGCGGATGTAGCACAGCCGATACGCCTCTTCGTACTGCACCACGTCGCCTACGAGCCGCGCGCCGCGCCGGCGGAGCCTTTCGAGCGTCTCGTCGACGTCGTCCACGGTGAACATGACCCGGAGGTAACCGAGGGCGTTCACCGGGGCATTGCGGTGATCGGCCACGGCAGGGGGCGTGAGGAAGCGGGAGAGCTCGAGCCGGCCGTGACCGTCCGGCGTGCGCATCATGGCGATCTCGACGCGCTGATCGCCCAGTCCGGTGACCCGCCCAGCCCACTCCCCTTCGATCGTGGCCCGTCCTTCGAGCTCGAGGCCGAGCTCGCGAAAGAACTCGATCGTCTCTCCGAGATCGTCGACGACGATCCCTACGTTGTCCATCCGTTTGACCGACATGCGCCCAATCTAGCCAAAGCCCGAGGCGTCATCTCACCCGCTCACGACCTCGTGCGCATGCGCACGGGCCTGGTCCTCCATCCTCCGGTCCGCAGGTGTGACGCGCCCTCTCGGCGACGCACCTCCGCGGTCGACCCGCATCCCGCCTCAACCGGCCGGTAGCGCCCGGCCCGCCTGGCGCCACGCGCGTCGGCAAGCACCGAACGGAGCGCCTCCTCGGCGGGCCGGCGGATCCTCCGACTCGCCAACGGAAGGCGCCCGCTCTCGCGGGCGCCAGTTGTGCTTGGAACGGGCCGGGGTCAGGCGGCCGCGGTGCGGTCGGTCTTCACCCGTAGGTCCCGAATGGCGGGAGTGGCGCGCGGCGTGGGTGTCGCAACGTCCGCCGCTTCCCCGGACAACATCGCCACGCGGGTGTGGAGGTACTGCTCCACCGTGGCCTGGGAGACGCCGAGCCGTTTCGCAATCTCTTTGATCTTCTGGGCGTCGTACCTCACGACGTCAGCTCCCTTCGAGCTCGGGTTCGAACGACGATGCGAAGACGGGACGGGTCGGCGCCGGGCGGAACCTGGTAGCGAACGATCCCCTTGGCGTGCCAGGCGGGGCTAGGCCACTCCCCCATCTGGTCTCAGCATGGCGGTGAGAGTTTCTTCACGGTAGGGACATTCGTCCCGCGGTTGACAAAACTCGTCACCTACGTTGTCCCTTCGCGTTTTCGCGTTCTGGCCGCGTTGTACTCGGAGTTGAGAATTATGAGCCCGGGAGTACCGGTACTCCCGTTTCCCGAGTTCTCTTTCACGCGCGACGCGCGCCCGACGGCACCTGGCGAGGCGCGCGCACCGAACGGGTTCTCATGGAGACGGGTGGAGTGGGGCTACGTTTCGGCCCGCGCCACCTCGGTTCAACCCTCCTCGGCCCGCCTCATCTCGACTCAATCCTCCTCGGCCGGCCCCATCTCGGCCCACTTCCCCCCGCCCCATCGCGACCCGCTTCCCTCTCGATCCTCCCATCTCGACCTACTCGTCTGCGGCCTACCCCTCCTCGGCCCGCCGCCTCCCGGCCCGCTCCTTCTCACCGGTGCACGTGCTATCACCTGAACGTGGTGGCTCGCATCGATCCCGCTCCCGACCCTGCCCGCGGACCCGTTCGCGTGTTCGTCAACTCGTTGCCGTACGGCGGCGGGGAGCTGCTGTCGCGCATCGTCGAGCTTGCCGGCGTGCGGCGCTCGCGGCCCACGCTCATCCGGCGCGCGGGTGCCGGGTTGGGCCTGCGCGCCGGGCGACCGGACTCGGTGGCCATGGGCGACATCGAGCGTCACCTGGTGTACCGCGCCTGGCGCGCCCGCGGCGGGCGCGGCGACGTGCTGCCGATGGGCACCGTCAGCCAGGCGGAGGCGCCGACCTGGCTGCTCGACCGCTGGCTGGCCAGCGTGGCCGACGGCCGGCACCTGGTCGCCACCGTGCCCTACAGTCCCGAGGCCGCCAGCCTGCTCGCCGAGCACGGCATGCGCAACCTGCTCATGCTGCGCGACCCGCGCGCGGTGGTGATGGCCACGCTCGAGTCGATGGCGTCTCCGGGGCACGAGCTCGAGCGCGACATGGCCGATCTCGGTTTCGAGGCCCGCCTCGAGCTGGTGCTGCAAGGCGGCCACGCGCCGTTGTCGCACTGCGACATCGTGCCCTTCAACGAGGCGCTCGACGCCATGCTCGCCTGGTCCGAGGAGCCCGACTGCGAGGTCGTGGTGTACGAGGACCTGATCGGCCCGCTCGGCGGCGGAGGCGCGCGGGCTCAGCGCACCGCCGTGGGGCGCGTGCTCCAGCGCGTGGGGGCGGCCACGGACGCGGACACCGTGGCGCGCGTGTGCGCCGGCGCGTTCGACCCGGCCGTCACGACCACCATCGACGCGTGGCGCGAGCACCTCACCCCTGCGCAGGTGCAGCTCGTGAGCGAGCGCCTGGCGGACGCCGTGGCCGCGGTCGAGGCGTACGACATCGCGCACGACACGCTCCCCTGACCGACGGGACCTCACGGACGGGGCCCGACGAACGGGGCCTGAGCGACGGGACCTGGCCAACGCGACCTGACCAACGGGGCCCGACCGACGGAACCTGACCGACGGAACCTGACCGACGGAACCTGACCGACGGAACCTGAATAACGGGACCTGACCGACGGAACCTGACGTACCTATCCCGGCGACGCCCGCGCCCTCGGGCTCCAGCACGTGCTCGCGGAACCGCCTCACGGTGAGCTCGACGATCTCGTCGCCGCCTTTGCGCCATAGCGCCTCGTTGAAGATCTCCACCTCGATCGGGCCGCGGTACCCGGCGGCGTCGACCGCGCGCCGCAACCGGCGCAGCTCGATGGTCCCGTCGCCCATCATCCCGCGGCCGTTCAGCACGTGAGGCGGCGGCGCCAGCCAGTCGTTGACGTGGAAGCCGACGATGCGCGCGCCGGCGCGCGCGATCTCGCGGTACACCGCCGCGTCCCACCACACGTGGTAGACGTCCACGACCACCCCGACCGTGGGGCGGGCCGGGGACGCCTCGGGGAGGGGCGGGTGCGCCTGCGGGCGGGTCGGGGGCGCCGCTGGCCGACCGGCAGGCCCCTCGCCGCGGCCGTCGAGCGCCCCGGGGAGGGCCGCCGCGCCCAGGCCGTCGAGGAGGTCGTTGGCCTCCCCGAGCGTGACCACGACCGAGCGGTCGGCCGCGAACATCGGGTGCAGCGGCTCGATCCCCAGCGTCACGCCCCGCTCGGCTGCGTGCGGCGCGAGCTGCGCGATCCCGTCGGCGACCATTCTTCGGGCGCCCTCGAGCGTGGCGCCGGCCATCCCGCCGCAGACGAGCACCAGCACGTCGGCGCCGAGCGCGGCGGCCTCGTCCAGCGCCCGCAGGTTGTCCTCGAACCGCTCGCCTCTCGCGGCGGCGTCGGGCGCGGCGAAGAAGCCCCCGCGGCACAGGCTCGAGACGCGCACGCCCGCCTCGCGCGCGAGCCGCGCCGCGCTGGCCGCGCCGAGCTCCGCGACCCGGTCGCGCCACAGGCCCGCGTACGCGATCCCGTGCCGAGCGCACGCCTCGAGCAGCTCCCGCACCCCCCACATGGGCAGCGTCGCCTGGTTCAAGCTCAACCTGCCGGGGCCGGGCCGGTCGCTTTCCGGCCGATCGCTATCGGGCCGGTGCGGGTCGTCCCTCGACCGGCCCGCATCGCGCCGGTCACGGCCCGGCCCATCGACTGCCGGGGCCGGCCCCCCGTCGCGCCCCGGCCCGCCCGTCACGCCACGCCCGCCAGCCGGAGGAACGCCCGCATGCGCGCCGCGGCGTCCTCGGGCTCGCGCAGCAGGCCGGCGCGGTCGGCCAGCACGAACAGCTCGCTGAGGTGCAGCACGGAGCGCGCGCCCTCCCGCCCGCCGATCATCCGGAAGTGCTCCTGGTGCCCGCCGAGGTACGCCAGGAACACGAGCCCCGTCTTGTAGTGGCGCGTCGGCGCGCGGAACACGTGGCGCGCGAGGGGAACCGTGGGAAGGAGAAGGTCGCGGTAGCCGTGCGCGTCGCCGGCGTCGAGCCGGCGCACCGCCGCCGCGGCGGCCGGCGCGATGGCGTCGAACACGCCGAGCAGGGCGTCGCTGTGGTGCTCGCCGTCGCCGAGGATCAGCTCCGGGTAGTGCAGGTCGTCGCCGGTGTACATCCGCACGCCGGGCGGCAGGCGTCGCCGGAGGTCCACCTCCCGGCGCTCGTCGAGCAGCGAGAGCTTCACGCCGCGCACCCGATCGGCGTGCGCGTGCACGATCTCCAGGAAGCTGTCGGTCGCGACGTCCAGGTCGTCGCTGCCCCAGTACCCGGCCAGCCGCGGGTCGAACATGGGGCCGAGCCAGTGCACGATGGCGGGGCGCTGGAGCTCGGAGAGCACCGCGCCGTACACGCGGCGGTACGCGGCAGGGCCGCCCCCCGCGGCGGCCAGGTGGCGGCTCGCCATGACAACCACCTCGGCGCCGACCCCCTCGATGAGCTGGGCCTGCCCCAGGTACGCCCGGATCACGTCGCCGTCGCTCGCCGGCACGCCGGGCGGCAGGTCGTCGGTGTTCGCGCCGCACACGAGCCGGCCGCCCACCCGCCTCGCCTCGGCGCCGCTGCGGGCGATGAGCTCCCGCACCGCCGCCACGTCGAGGCCGGCGCCGCGCTGCGCCGTGTCCATGGCCTCGGCCACGCCGACGCCGTGCGCCCACAGGTGGCGGCGGTACGCCAGCGTGCGCTCCCAGTCGACGGCGGCGGGCCCGTCGGCGTCCGCCCTGAGCGGGTCGGCCACCACGTGCGCCGCGGCCAGCAGCTCGCGCGCCCGCGGCGGCGTGGCCGACGCCTCGAAGGCGCGCGGCTCGCCCACCACGTAGGCGTCGAGGGTCCCGTCCTCGCGCGGCAACCGCAGGCTCCGGGCGTTCACGCTCACAGCGTGAGCTCCGGCACGTCGATCCAGCGCCGCTCGCGCCACGAGCGCAGCGCGAGCTCGGCGAGCTGCACGCCCTTCGCGCCCTCGAGCAGGGTGTGCTCGAACGGCGCCCCGAGCGCGACGTGCCGCAGGAACGCCTCCCACTGCACGCGGAAGGCGTTCGGGAAGTCGGCGTTGTCGGGCACCTCCTGCCAGCCGCCGCGGAAGTCGATGGGGTTCGGGACGTCCGGGTTCCACACGGCGCGCGGGGTGGCCTCGCGCGGCTGCAGCCGGCAGGAGCGCAGCCCGGCGACGGCGCTGCCGTTCACGCCGTCGATCTGGAAGCCCAGCAGCTCGTCGCGGTGCACCCGCACGCACCACGACGAGTTGATGTGCGCCACGGCGCCGCCCTCCAGCTCGAAGGTGGCGTAGGCGGCGTCCTCGGCGGTGGCCCCGTACCGCTCGCCGGCCTCGTCGACCCGCAGGGGGATGTGCGTCGCCCCCAGGCACGACACGCTCCGCACCTCGCCCACGAGGTGGGCGAGCACGTAGCGCCAGTGGCTGAGCATGTCGACGATGATGCCGCCGCCGTCCTCCTTGCGGTAGTTCCAGGAGGGGCGCTGGGCGTCCTGCCAGCCGCCCTCGAACACCCAGTAGCCGAACTCGCCGCGCACGGAAAGGATGCGCCCGAAGAAGCCGCTGTCGACCAGGCGCCGCAGCTTCAGCAGCCCCGGCAGGAAGAGCTTGTCCTGCACCACGCCGTTCTTGACCCCGGCGTCGTGCGCCAGGCGCGCGAGCCGCAGCGCCGCGTCGAGCGTGTCGGCCGTCGGCTTCTCGCAGTACACGTGCTTGCCCGCCGCGATGGCGCGCTCCATGCCCGCCGCGCGCTCCGACGTCACCAGCGCGTCGAAGTACACCTCGGCGTCCGGCTCGGCGAGGGCGGAGCCCAGGTCGGTCGTGAAGCGCTCGACACCGTGCTCTCCGGCGAGCGCGCGGAGCTTCGCCTCGTCGCGCCCGACGAGGATGGGCTCGGGCCACAGCACGTCGCCGCCGGGCAGCGCCACGCCGCCGGCGTCGCGGATGGCGAGGATGGAGCGCACCAGGTGCTGCGTGCGCCCCATGCGCCCCGTGACGCCGTTCATGACGATGCCGAGCGCTCTGCGTGCCATGGGGCCCTCCTCCGGGGGTGGGGAACATCGTATAGCCTAGAGGATCCGCGGTCCCGAGGCTCCCGCGCCACGGTCGATCAGGCGCTCACGGTCGGCGTCTAAGGCGCGCCCGCGCGCGGCTGGCCAGCCAGCGCCGCTCCAACTCGGCGCGCTCGCGGCGCGTGATCACGTGCTGGCCACGCTGCACCTCGATGTGGTCCAGCAGGGTCGCGACCGGCACGAACCAACCGTCCTTGCCCGCGAGCCGCTCCATGAGGCGGGCGAACTTCGGCTCCACGCGCCCATCCTGCACGAAGCCGCGGGCGAAGTGCGTGTACATGATGCACGCACCCCCCTCCTCTTCCAGCCGGTCCTGATTGGCCTCCGATACGGTGTCGCAGAACTCCGTGACGGCGGCGCCGTCTGACGACGCGAACCAGCGGCGCACGTACGGGCGCTCGGGATCGAAGTAGGGCAGGTACGGGCAGGCACGCAGCGTGTTGATGTCGTCGAAGACGAAGTTGCGCACGTAATCCAGGTTGTCGCGGCAGAGATCGCCCCAGAACAGCGAGCTGGACTCGAGCTCCCCCTCGAACACGCCCGCGCACGAGAAGCGCGTCATGAGGTTGTAGGCGGCGCGGTGCAGCGGTTCGCTAAGGCGCTGCGTCCCCCAGTAGATACCTTCGCGGTTCCAGTCGTGGTTGGCAAGCGTGCGCGGTCGCCTGCCGTAGATCTCGCGGAACGTCTTCAGCGCGCGCCTCGTCGCGTGGCGCGGCGAGGTGTGATAGGTCGCGTTGTGCAGCCCGATCGCGAAGCCCTGGCGCTGCAGTTCGAGCGTCCAGGCGCGGTACTCTTCGTCGGCGCTCGTCAGGCCGCCCCGGTCCACCGACTCTTTCCCCGCCAGCGGCCACACCGACTTCGTGGTGCGCAGGCCGAGATCGGCCAGCAAGTCGTACACCGGTTTCGCGTTCTCCAGTGTCTGTTGGTCGGTGTCGTCGAACACCGTGAAGGCGAAGCGCTTGCCGTCCGGCCAGGCCGGCGTGGGCGGGGACGCGCGCGACGGCTTCGACCTCAACACGGCTCTCCCGGGGCGCCCGAGCCGGGCACCCAGCCGGGCCCGCGTGCGGGCCGCCGGCGATGGTTCCGTGCGAGGACGGTGGAGGGGACGTCGGTCGGTTCCATGAGATTGGTCTCCAAAGCACGCAGTTCCGCGTCGATGAGTACCGGGTCGGCGTGCTCCCCTTCGGTGCGCTCCGAGCGAGCAAGCTCCGAGTCTGCGGGCTCCAGACCCGCGGTGGTCAGATGCGTGGGAGCACTGCCTGCATCGATGCTTTCGATGATAAGGTGCGGCCGCGGCCGGGCGAAGTACAACGGGCACACGCAGCACTCATGCCGTCCTCATGCTGCGCCAGGCCGGCTGGCCGGCGGCAGGCTCGTTACCATCCCGGTACCGGGCCCGAGTGGCGCGACGGCGACCGCCGCAGGCGTCGCACGCCGAGCCGCACCGGTGGGCGCCACCGCACCGGTGCGGCACGTGCGGCCGCACGTGCCGCGGCGCGCGCTATCCTGCGGCCGGGAATCCTTATGGCCAACGAACAGCGCACGCCCTCCGCCCGCCCTGAAGGTTCGAACGCGTCCCCCGTGCCGTCAGCCGCGTCGATCGAGCCGCGTGCTCCGGCACCGGCCGACCCCCGGCCCCGCGATGCCCGCCTCGCCGACGACCTGCTCGCCCGCATCCGCGACCGCACCGCCCGGGTCGGCATCATGGGGATGGGGTACGTCGGGCTGCCGCTTGCGCTCGAGTTCGCGCGCGCGGGCTTCGACGTGGTCGGCTTCGACGTCGACCTCCGTCACGTCGAGGGGCTCCGGGCGGGGTCGTCCCCCATCGTGGACGTGCCGGACGCCGACCTGCGGGAAGCGCTGGCCACCGGGCGACTGCAACCGACGGCCTCGGCGGCCGATCTCGAGGCGGCCGACGCCGTGCTCATCTGCGTTCCAACGCCGTTGTCGAAGACGCGACAGCCCGACATGGGCTACATCGAGGCTGCGCTAGCCACGTTGTTGCCGCGGATGGGCCGGCGCAAGCTGGTGGTGCTCGAATCCACCACCTACCCCGGCACCACCGACGAGTTCCTGCTCGGCGCGCTCACCGACGCCGGACTGCGCGAGGGCGAGGACGTGTTGCTGGCATTCAGCAGCGAGCGCGTCGACCCCGGCAACCTGAACTTCCCGCTGCGCGCCATCCCCAAGGTGGTGGGCGGCGTGACGCGCGCCAGCGGCGACGTGGCAGAGGCGTTGTACGCGGCGGTGTTCGAGCGCGTCCACCGGGTGTCGTCGGCGCGCGTCGCGGAGCTGTCCAAGCTGCTGGAGAACACCTTCCGGAACGTCAACATCGCGCTCGTAAACGAGTTCAAGCAGATCTGCGACACGCTCGACGTGGACGTGTGGGAGGTCATCGAGGCCGCGCGCACGAAGCCGTTCGGTTTCATGCCCTTCTACCCCGGCCCCGGTATCGGCGGGCACTGCATCCCGCTCGATCCGCAGTACCTCGTGTACAAGGCGCGCCTGACCGGATTCGAGCCGCGCCTCGTGACGCTCGCCGACCAGATCAACATGGAGATGCCGCGGTACACGGCGGTTCAGGTGATGGAGCTGCTCAATCGCCGCGGCCGCGCCATGCGCGGCGCCCGCGTGCTGGCGCTGGGCGTCACGTACAAGCCCGACATCCCGGACCAGCGCGAGAGCCCGGCGCAGCACGTGATCGAGGAGTTGCTCAAGCGCGGCGCCGAGGTGCGCTTCGTCGATCCCTTCGTCGAGCGCCTGACGGTCGGCACGACGGACATCCCGAAGGTCGCCGCGCTCACCGACGCCGAGGTGGAGCGGGCCGACGCGGTGGTGATCCTCACGGCTCACCGCGCGGTCGACCTGCGCCCGTTGGCCGGGCACGGCGAGAAGATCATCGACACGCGCAACGCCATGGCGCGCGTGCAGGAGCTGCCGAACGCGGTCGTCGGCTGATCGGCGCCGGCGGCGGATCGCCGCCCTCGGCGGATCGGCGGCGGCGGTGCACCGGCGTGGGTGGCGGATCGGCCGGGCCGGCGTGCACCCAGGGGGGTCAGCGGCGACCCTCCCACGCCTCCCGGATCTCGGTGCTGGAGATGTCCTTGCGGAACTCGCGCGCGGGCAGCGCCTCGAACAGGTCGGCGTGCCCGGCCGGTAGGTCCAGGTCGGCGAGCGTGAGGAACGTCTCGCCCACCCGCCTGCCCGCCACCAGGAAGCGGCAGCCGTGGCGCCGGACCTCGTCCAACGCGCGCAGCACGCCGCCCGGCCCGTCGTAGAAGCGCGGATCGAGGATGCGCGCGGCGGTGTCCGCGCCGAGCACGAACACACAGCCCGGGAACAGCGCCGCCTTGCCCGCGAACAGCGCCTCGCCGGTGAGCGCAAGGGTCCCGATCCCGGCGAACTGCTGCGCGCGGCGGTGCGCCTCGACGAGCTCGATCGCGTCCTTCTCCGCGTTGACCAACGGCAGCTCGAAGATGGCCGGTCGCCCCAGGTGCTCGGCCACCGCCTCCGCCATGCCGCGATGCCCGTCGTGCAGGGGGTTGAAGGCACCCGAGAGCAGCGGCGTGCCGGCGGCGATGGGTCCTGTCTCCAGACCGCCGTCGGGACGCGCCAACACGACCCCGCGGCGACCGTCGGCCACGTCCGCCAGCAGCGGGGCCGGCGCGAACGCCACCTCGAGCGCCTCGCCCGCCACCAGCGGCAGCTCCGGTCGGTGCAACACGCCGCAGGCGTCGGCGATGGCGCGCAAGAGCAGGAGGCTCACCACCTCCTCCTCGCCCGCGCGGTCGCGCTCACCCTTGCGCAACGTTGCGGCGTACGTGAGGGTCCCCAAACCGTCCCGCACCGCCACGGCCACCCGGTGCTGCCCGCGCTTGGCGTAGTCGGTAGCGATGGTGGCCGTACTGCCGAGGCCGAACACGGGCGTCGCCGGCTCGTCCGGATCGAGGTAGGCGCGCGCTCGGGCGTAGGCGGCGCGCGCCATCGCAACGGCGACGCGGCGCGAGGTGAACCGGTAGGGGGTGAACCCGACGAAGGCGACCATCGAGCGATCGGCGTACACGTCGATCGCCTCGACCACGGTGCGCGACGATCCGCCCACAGCGTGCAACCACGACAGCGCTTGCGCGCCTGCGCCCGCGAAGGCCATGACCATCCGGTGGGGCGTGGCGTGGATCGCTTCGACCAGCTCGTCGGTGGTCACGCGCACCATTGTGCCACGCGTCGTGTCGGGGGCGGCGCGGCGGCGAGCCGGGTGCGGCAAGCGAGCGGCGGGAAGGTGGGCGTGCGTGCCATCATGCGGTCGCGGGGCGCGGCGCGCCAGTGCGCCGGCCCGCGGGGTGCGTATGGAGAATCCGTCGTCGTCCACGTTCACTGCCGCGACCGCCGCCGGGACGGCCGTCACGGAGGAAGCGACCACCCTACTCGCGGCGCTCCGAGGCGTCGCGGGCACCGCGGACGGGGTCGTGCCCCTGCACGCGCCCGAGTTCTCCGGTCGCGAGAGCGAGTACGTGCAGGAGTGCATCTCCAGCACGTTCGTGTCGTCGGTCGGTGCGTTCGTCACGCGCTTCGAGGAGATGCTCGCCGCGACCTGCGGCACGAAGCACGCCGTGGCCGTCGTCAACGGTACCGCCGCGTTGCAGGTGGCGCTCGGCCTCGCGGGGGTTGGCCCGGGCGACGAGGTGCTGGTGCCCGCCCTCACCTTCGTGGCCACGGCCAACGCCACGGCCCACTGCGGGGCCGTGCCGCACTTCGTCGACAGCGATCCCATCACCCTGGGGATGAGCGTGTCGGGGCTGGCCGAGCGGCTCGAGCGAGTGGCCGAGGCCGCGCCGCGGGGCCCGCGAAACCGCGAGACGGGGCGGCGCATCGCGGCCGTGGTGCCGATGCATACCTACGGGCACCCTGTAGACATGGCGCCGCTGCTCGAGCTGGCCGAGCGCTACGGCGTTCCTGTGGTGGAGGACGCGGCCGAGTCGCTCGGCAGCAGCTACCGCGGCCGCCCCATGGGGAGCTTCGGAAAGCTGGCGATCCTCAGCTTCAACGGCAACAAGATCGTGACCACGGGTGGCGGCGGCGCGATCCTCACCGACGACGCGGAACTCGCGCGCCGCGCCAAGCACCTCACCACGACCGCGAAGGTGCCGCACCGCTGGGAGTTCGTGCACGACGAGGTGGCCTGGAACTACCGGTTGCCGAACCTGAACGCGGCCCTGGGCTGCGCGCAGCTCGAGCGGCTGCCCGATTTCCTGGCCCGCAAGCGCCGCATCGCGCGCGCCTACCACGACGCCCTCGGCGATCAGGAAGCGGTGCGCTTCATCGACGAGCCGCCGGGCGGCCGCAGCAACTACTGGCTCGCGACGGTGATCCTGCAGCGGGCGTACGCAATGGGGGACGGCGGGGGGACGGCGGGGGCGACGCCGCGACGGCAGCGCCCGACACGGCGCGCTTCGCGCTGCGCGACGCTGTTCTCGCCGCCCTGAACGACGCGGGCTACCAGTGCCGCCCGGCCTGGAGGCTCAACTCCGACCTACCCATGTACCGCGACTGCCCGCGCGGCCCCCTCGATGTGGCGCGCCGGCTCGAGGCGAGCATCCTCAACCTGCCGAGCAGCCCCATCCTCGCCGGGCCTGCCGCCGGGTAGCGGCACCCGCCGGCGGCGCGGGGTAGCGGCGCTGGGTAGCGGCACCCGCCGGCGGCGCTGGGTAGCGGCGCTGGGTAGCGGCACCCGCCGGCGGCGCTGGGTAGCGGCGCTGGGTAGCGGCACCCGCCGGCGGCGCTCGGTTGCGGCGCTCGGTTGCGGCGCTCGGTTGCAGCGCTGGGTGGCGGCGCTCGAATTGCGGCCGGGGACGATGCCGACGCGCGCTCAGCGAGCGGCGACTTGCACCTCGACGGCCTCAGCCAGGCGGTCCACAACGTAGCGCATCTCGTCGTCGTGCAATCGCGTGTGGAACGGAATGGCGAGCGTGCGCCGCGCCACCTCCTCGGTGACCGGCAGGCCGAGGTCGGCCGGAACCACGTCACGCAGGTACGGCTGCAGGTGCAACGCCGAGAAGTACGCGCGCGTCGGCACCCCCTCCCGCTCCAGGCTTGCCATCACCGCGTCGCGGTCGATTCCGGCTTCGAGGCGCACCACGTACACGAACCAGTTCACCTCGGCCCCCTGCAGCGCGCACGGCGCCGTGACGCCGGGGACGCCGCTCAGCAGCCGGGCGTAGCCGTCCGCCACGGCCCGCCGACGCTCCATGAAGTGCGGCAGGCGCGCCATCTGCGTGACACCGAGCGAGGCGCTGAGCTCGTCGAGGCGGTAGTTGAAGCCGAGCCGTTCGTGCTCGAGCCAAGCGCCCATCTTGTTGCGCCCCTGGTTGCGGACGCTGCGCGCGACCGTGGCGAGGTCGTCGTCGTCCGTCACCACCATGCCCCCCTCCCCGGTGGTGATCTGCTTGTTCGGATAGAACGCGAAGCAGGCAGCGGCGCCGAAGGTGCCCACGCGCCGGCCGTTCAACGATGAGCCGAGCGCCTCGCAACTGTCGTCGATCAGCAGCAGGTCTTCACGCTCCGCGATCGCCTCCAGCGCCGGCCAGTCGGCGGGGTGGCCGAACACGTCGACGACCATCACGGCGCGTGTGCGTTCGTTCACGCGGCGCGCGACATCGGCGGGATCGAGGTTGAGGGTGACAGGCTCGACGTCGCAGAACACGGGCGTGGCGCCCACCAGCAGGATGGCATTGACGGAGGCCGCGAAGGTGAACGACGGCACGATGACCTCGTCGCCGAAGCCTACGCCGAGCGCTGCAAGGATGACGTGCAGGCCGGCCGTTCCGGAACTCACGGCGATGGCATGGCGGACGCCCACGAAATCTGCGACGGCGTGCTCGAAGGCCAGCGTCCGCGGCCCCATGGCCAGGCGGCCGGAGCGGAGCACCTCCGTGACGCCTTCGATGTCGGCTTGCGAGATGTCGGCGGCTGCGAGTTCGACGTTCACCGAGTACCCTCCCAGGGTCGTGCGAAGACGCAGCGATGATATGCGAACCCTTGGCCGAAACTCCGACGAACGGCACAGGTGCGCGCCGAGGCGCGCCATCGCCGCGGCGCCGACACGTCCTTGCGGCGGACGGTTCCGTTAGGCAGGGTCCGTAGTGCAGTTGGGCCGGGGCGGAACGTGCACCCGTCACCGCCCTCATGAAATCTCATGTGGAGAATGGATGGACACCAAGGGGGTGACCCGCCGTGCGGGTTCATCGTCGTCCTCCACCATCCCAGCGTCCTTCCCCGGCGCGCATCGCACAGATTGGACCCGGAACCATGCTCCTCTCGTCGTCTCTCCGGCGTTCGAAGTCACTCTGCACGACCCTCGCGCATCGCGTCCGGCCGGCACCGGAGCGTTCGTGACGCGCCGCCGCCCTTCCATCGACCACTCGCAGGCGCTCAAGGCGATCGTCGACGCCATCCTCGTGTTGCTCGCCATGCCCCTCGCGCTGCTCGTGCTGGGGGAGTACCGGCCGGTCGCCGAGGCCGGCGGTCCGGCCATCCTCGTCGCGATGATCGCGCTGCTGCTCGCGAAGGCGATCGCCTACTTCGGGCTGCACGTCGAGCAGCGCTCGTGGGCGACCGTGACGTTCACCGACATGCTCGCGCTCGCCGGGGTGGCGATCACGTCGATCGTCGTGGGAAGTGCACTCCAGCCCCTGATGGCGTCGCGCGTCGGCCTCCCGCCGGCGCTGCCGTTGGTCGACGGTCTGGTGTCGCTCGCGCTCCTCGGAGGCGTGCGCGCGTTCGCGCGCTACCGCTTCGAGACGGTGCTGGGCGGCTCCGCCGAGCCCGCAGGTCGACGCCGCGTGCTCGTGGTCGGCGCGGGGCAGGCCGGCACGATGACGGTCAAGGAACTGCTGCGGCACCCCGAGATGGGCATGGTACCCATCGGCTTCCTCGACGACGATCGAAGCAAGCGGCACCTGCGCTTCTCCGGTCTGCGGGTGCTCGGCGCGTTGAGCGATGCACGCCGGATCGTCGCGGAGCACAACGTCAACGATGTGCTCATCGCCATGCCATCCGATGCCAGCGGAGCAGCGCGCCGCGTGGTCGACCTGGTGAAGGACTGCAAGCCGGGCCTGTCGTACAAGATGGTGCCCGGCATGTACGAGGTGCTTTCGGGGATGGTCGATGTGCGGCGCATCCGCGACGTGGAGATCACCGACCTGCTCGGCCGGAAACCCGTACGGCTCGACGTCGCGGCGATCCTCGGGTACCTCGAGGGGAAGCGCGTGTTGGTGACGGGGGCAGGCGGATCGATCGGCTCCGAGCTGGTGCGCCAGATCTGCCGTTTCCGTCCCGCCGAGCTCATCTTGTTCGGGCATGGCGAGAACAGCATCTACGCGCTCGAACGCGAGCTCGATCGCGACTGGCCGCACATCGCCTACCACGGCGTCATCGGGGCCATCCAGAACGGCGATCGGCTCGACAGCGTCTTCGCCCGCTACCGCCCCGACGTGGTGTTCCACGCCGCGGCCCACAAGCACGTTCCGCTCATGGAGCAGAACCCCGAGGAAGCGGTCTTCAACAACATCGTGGGCAGCCGCAACCTCGTCGAGATGGCCCTCAAGCACCGCGTGTCGCACTTCGTGGCGATCTCAACGGACAAGGCGATCAACGCGACCTCGGTGATGGGGGCGTCGAAGCGCATGGTGGAGCATCTGGTGAAGGATGCCGCGCGCCGCGCCGCGCCCGACCAGACGTTCGTGGTGGTGCGCTTCGGCAACGTTCTGGGCAGCCGCGGCAGCGTCATCCCGATCTTCAAGAGCCAGATCGCGGCGGGCGGACCCGTCACCGTCACGCACCCCGACATGATCCGGTACTTCATGACCATCCCCGAGGCCGCGCAGCTCGTGCTTCAGGCATCCGGCATGGGCAAGAACAACCAGGTGTTCCTGCTCGACATGGGCGAGCCCGTGCGCATCGTCGACCTGGCGCGTGATCTCATCCGGCTGTCGGGCCTCGAGCCGGACGTGGACATCCGCATCGAGTTCAGCGGGATCCGTCCCGGGGAGCGCCTCAGCGAGATCCTCCTCACCGCCAACGAGCGCACGCTGGTGACCACTCACGAGAAGATCTTGATCGCCCAAACCGAGGGCGCCGACCACGACGCGCTGCATCGGACCATCGGCCGTCTGCAGAAGGCCGCCATGGTGTCCGATCACAAGGCCATCAGGACCATCCTTCAGGGATTCCTGGAGGGGTGTCGGCTGCAGGGTGCCGAACAGAGCGACGCGGGGGCCGTGGGGCTGCCGGCACCGAAGGAGCGCGGCACCTCGACCGCCTACGACTCGTTCCCGTCGTCCTGATCGTCGGAGCGGGTCGGACGGCGGCCCGAGCCTAGGGCGGTCGCGCGGCTCGAACCGTTACCCTGCCCGGTGGGGATCGCGCGTGGCCCCGAGGCAGAGCGCCGGGGGCTCGACGTCGATGTCGAGCCCCCGGCGCGGTGCGGGAATCGTGCTCAGCGCGCGCTCGCCATGGCCGACGACGTACCGTCGTACTCGTACGGTCCTACGTCGACCGCCGCGAGCTGCGGCCTGGCGACGCCATCGAGATCGGCGAGCGGGGCTCCGGCCATGGTCCCGGCATCGATCGCCGGGCTCGTGGCGGCCAGTCGGTAGTCGCCGCTGCCGTCCGCCTGGAAGTCCACCAGCTGCGGATCCGCGGCTACCGTTCCCTTGGGAACGCCCGTCATCATCACGAAGTTCGTGTGGTTGTGGAACACCAGGTTGTCGAGGTAACGGTTGCCGTCGCCGAAGTTGTTGCCCAGCTCCTCGATGCCGATGCGGTTGTTCATGAGGATGTTGTTGACGACGAGGTCGTCGCTGGCGGTCACGTCGTCGCCGCCCACCAGGACGCCCACCACGGAGTTCCAAACCAGGTTGTTCGCGATGGTGACGGCCGTGCCGGAATGCCAGATGTGGATGCCGGCGAAGGTGACGTTGTAGACGATGTTGTTCTGGATCACGCCGCCATCGTTGGATTGGTAGATGCCGTGTATGAGTGGGCAATCGTCCGTACCGATCGGCGCCATGACGTCGTGCACGACGTTGTTGAGCGTCTCGTTGCCCTTGCCCTGGTAGTTGGCATGGTCGATGGCGGCGCCGCCGTTGGGCCGGTTGCACGAAGGGGTTGCCAGGTCGTGCACCTCGTTTCCGATCACCCGCACGTGCGAGCCCCAGTTGACGATGCCCAGGTAGTCGGAGCCGCTCACGTCGAAGCCGACGATGTCCACCCAGTCGCCGCGGTTGTCCCAGGCGGTGTACTTGCCGGAGGCGTCGATCTTCGCTCCCCGCGGCGTGGCGGCGGTGAACACGATGCGCCGGTCGGCCGTGCCGCTGACCCTCGTCATCACCTCGCCGCGGTAGGTGCCGTCACCGACGACCACGACCTGGCCAGGCCCGGCCACCGAGGCCGCCTTGGCGATGCTGGCGAATGCGGTATCGGGCGTGCGTCCGTCGCGGGCGTCGGAGCCGTCGATCGCCACGTACCAGTCGCCCGTAACGGTCGGCGTCGGGTCCGGCACGGGGTCCGGATCGGGCACCGGGTCCGGGTCCGGCACGGGGTCCGGATCGGGCACGGGGTCCGGGTCCGGCACAGGATCCGGGTCGGGTACCGGCTTGTGGTGACCGTTGTCCACATGGAAGTGCTTCGAGCTATGCAGGAGGACGGCTCCCCCGGGGCAGCTCGCGGCAGCCACGGTGAGGGTGTGCGGTCCGTTGCCGAGCCCCGAGGTATCGAGGCGGGCACTGAAGGGTGCACCGTCGGTGGACGCCAACGGCGGGCCGCTCCGCTGCGTGTCGTCCAGGTAGTAGCTCAGGCTCAGGCACGAAACCTGGGGCGCGAGCACGTAGATGACCCCCGCCACGGTGCTGCCCTCGAGCGGGGTCAAGGCCTGTGCCGTGCCCTGGTCCGCGGGCTGCGAGGTGTACAGGACCTCCGGGGCGGCCGGGACCTGCGGCGTCAGGCCGCAGGCCACGAGCGCCAACATCACGATCGCCGGCAAGCCGAGGCGGATGAACCGGTAGAACGGTCGCTTCACTGCGTCGCTCTCCATCCCTGCGTGCGGCCACGGGCCGACACGCCTCCCGAGGGACCCGTCGGTCCCTGAAGCGGTGCCTTGGCCAGATGAGGATGGATGAGACGTAGTCTGGCCCTCGGTCGGTTGCGCCACTGGCTCGGCCCGTTCCAGGCGCCCAAGATCGCAGAACGGGCTTCATCGCCTCCCGAGGACGTTGATCATGCCCTCAAGGTCGGGATGAGGCTACGCGACGATGGGGTGAGAACGGTGTGGCTTAGCGCGCTTCAGGGGCGTAGGAGGGGCCTGTGAGACATTCTTCTCACGCGTCGGTGGCCGCACCTATACTCCACTCATGGACGCGACGCCCGATCTCACGGCCATCTTGCCCTGCCGCAACGAGGCCGGCTACATCGAAGCCTGCCTGGCGTCGGTCTTCGCTCAGGAACTCGACGGCGTGGGCCTGGAGGTGCTGGTAGCCGATGGCATGTCCGATGACGGCACGCGCGAGGTACTGGCGGAGTGGTGCGGGCGCGAGCCGCGCCTGCATGTCGTCGACAACCCCGCACGCGTCATGCCGGCAGGCATGAACGCGGCCTTGGCGCGAGCCCGCTCCGACGTCGTGGTCGTCATGGGCGTGCACTGCGTCTACCCGCCCGACTTCCTTCGGCGCTCCCTGAACGCACTGCACGCCTCGCGCGCCGCCGTGGTGGGGGGCGTGTTGGTCACACACAGCGCGGGAACGGGCCTGGGCGCGCGGATCGTGCGGGCGATCTCGACCCACCGCTTCGGGGTGGGAGGCGCGAGCTTCCGCACCGGTGGCGCGGCCGGCCCGGCCGACACCGTGCCCTACGGATGTTACCGGCGTGACGTGCTGGTGCGCCTGGGCGGGTTCGACGAGCGCCTCGTGCGGAACCAGGACTACGAGCTGAACGCGCGCATCCGCGCCGCCGGCGAGGTGATCCTCCTCGACCCGAGCATCCGCATCGAGTACTTCAACCAGGCCGACGTCGGCGGTTTGCTGCGGCAGGCGCGGGTGACCGGCCGCTGGAACGCCTTCACCTGGTACCTCGCCCCCCATGCGTTCAGGGCACGCCACGCCGCTCCCGGCGCCCTGCTGCTGTTCCTGTTGCTGGGCGGCGGCGCCGCGATGACGGCGTCCGTCCTTAGGGGGCCGTACCTGGCGGTGGTGGCGCTCTACCTCGCGGCCGCACTGGCGAGCTCGGTGCAACAGGCGGTGCGCTTGCGCGACCCGCTACTATTGTTGACCCTGCCGTTCGCGTTCCTCGCGTACCACCTCAGCTACGGCCTCGGTACGCTTCACGGCGCCCTGCTCGTCGTGCTCGGCCGCGTCCCGTTCGGCGCCGACAGCCGCCCCTGGGCGGGCGCGCCGACCTTCCGCGTGAACCCCCGGGCCTCGCGATGACGCGGGCCCTGGACGTGGCGCTGTCGGCGCTGGCCCTGATCGTGCTGTCGCCGCTGCTGCTGCTGGTGGCGCTGGCGGTGCGGATCGACTCGCCGGGACCGGCGCTGTACCGGCAGGTGCGGGTGGGTCGCCGTGGCGCCCCGTTCAGGATCGTGAAGTTCCGTACGATGGTGGACGGTGCCGAGCGGCAGGGGACGACCGTCACGGCCGGGGGCGACCGCCGCGTCACCCGCCTCGGGCGGATGCTGCGTCGGAGCAAGCTCGACGAGCTGCCGCAGCTGCTCAACGTGCTCCGCGGCGACATGTCGCTGGTGGGCCCGCGGCCGGACGTGCCGGAGATCATCGCGGGCTACACGGCGGACATGCGACGGATCCTCGAGGTGCGGCCCGGCCTGACGTCCGTGGCGAGCCTCGACCTCGCCGACGAGGAGTCGTTGCTCGCGCTCGCGCCCGACCCCGACGCGTTCTACGCGCGCGTGGTGGTCCCGGCCAAGGTACGGCTGTCGATGCGCCACGTCGACGACCGCTCGCTTGGCCTCTACCTGGCGGTGGTCGCCGCCACCGCGCTCAAGTTGACCCGGCGCCTGCTGGGCGCCCCGCCGGAGGGGGAGCTCACCCGTGGGCTGCGCGCCGCGCTGTCCGCCGAAGCCGCGCCGGGTGCGCAGGCGGCGGTTCCGCGCGGGGAGCGCCCAGTGGGAAGTTCCGGTTGAGGTGGAGGCGACCGGCACCGGCCTTGCGCCGCGCGGCGGCGGGCGTGACGAGGAGCTGCGCGCGCTCGAGGCCACCTTCGATCGCCTCTGGCCCCTGCCGCGCAGCCTGACGGGCGACGGTGTGCGCGCCACGCACGACGTGCTGGCCGAATGGCTGCCGCTCGAGCGCAGCGAGGTGCCGAGCGGGACTCGCGCGTACGACTGGACCGTGCCCAAGGAGTGGGTGGTGCGCCGCGCCTTCGTCCTGGGTCCGAAGGGCGACACGGTGGTCGACGTCCGCGACCACACCCTGCACCTGGTCGGGTACTCGGTACCGTTCGAGGGTACCCTCACGCGGGACGAGCTCGACGAGCACCTCTACTCGCTACCGGAGCGTCCCGCCTCCATACCCTACGTGACCAGCTACTACGCGCCGCGCTGGGGCTTCTGCCTACCCGACGCCGTCCGCCGTGCGCTCCCTGAAGGCGACTACCGGGTGGTGGTCGACACCGAGCTGATCGACGGCTCGATGACGATGTCGGAGTGCGTGCTGCCGGGCGAAACCGGGCGCGAGGCGCTGCTGTCGACCTACACCTGCCACCCATCGATGGCGAACAACGAACTGTCGGGGCCGCTGGTGGCGGCCGCGCTCTACCGGCGCCTGGCAGCGTGGCCGCGCCGGCGCCTGAACTACCGCTTCCTGTTCGCGCCCGAGACGATCGGCGCCCTGACGTTCCTGGCGCGGCGAGGCACGCACCTCGCGCGGCATCTCGACGCCGGTTACGTGATCACCTGCGCCGGCGATCCGGGGCCGCTCACGTACAAGCGCTCGCGCCGGGGCAACAGCCTCGCCGACCGCGCCGCGGCGTACGCGCTGCGCGACACCGATACCCGCTGGCGCGATTTCGAACCGGTAGGCAGCGACGAGCGCCAGTACGGCTCGCCGGGCTTCGACCTGCCGGTCGGCAGCCTCATGCGAACCATGTACGGCACCTTCGCCGAGTACCACACCTCCGACGACGACCGCGATTTCATCTCGTTCGAAGCGCTGCAGGGCACCGTGGACGCGTACGAGGCGGTGTGCCGCGCGCTCGACGACGGCGGCGCGCGCTACCGCAACCTGCATCCTTACGGCGAGCCGCAGCTGGGCCGCCGTGGCCTGTACCCCACCGTGTCGGCCGGCGCGGCCAACGCGCGCGTGGCGGACGCGATCTTCTGGGTACTCAACTTCTCCGACGGGAACCACGACCTGCTGGCCATCGCCGAGCGCAGCGGCTTGCCGCTCGACGCCCTGGCAGCCGCCGCCGCGCGCTGCTCGTCGGCGGGCCTGCTCGAGCTCGAACGCGGGTAGGCCCAGGGACGCTCACAGGGCCGCCAGCACGACCGCCGCGGCCGCCTTCGCGGGCGTCGCCGCCGGAGTACGCCAGTCCCGGTGCCGGGTAGCCGTCACCGACGAGCAGCGGACCACGGCGCGCCTCAACGGGCCCGTTCCCTGCGCCTACAACGGTCACAGCGAACGCGTGGGCGGCGTGGAATCATGAATCAACCTCGGGATCCGAGGTACCCGCGGTTTCAGGGTCGCCATCGCTTGCCACGTCTCACTCTGCCTTCGCTGTCGCGGGTCATGGAGTACACCCGATGTCTCAAACGTCGTCTCATCGACCGGCGCCCGGCGCGTCGAGCCCGACCGCCTCCGGCCGACGGAGTACGACGGCCACGGGGGCCCGGGTGCCGTTGGGCTTCCTGGGCAAGCTCTGGTTCCTGCTGACCCGGCGCGAGCGGCGCGGCGCCCTGACCCTCATCCCGGCCGAGATCGGGATGGCCCTGGCACAAACGCTGGGCGTGGCGTCGGTGGTGCCCTTCCTGACGTTGGTCGCGAACCCGCGCGCGCTCATCGACAATGCGATCTACCAGCGCATCGACGCCGTCGTGCACTTCGCCACGCCGCGTGACGCGCTTGTCGTCGCAGGCGTGGCGTCGTTGGTGGTGCTGGTCCTCAGCAACGCGCTCGCCGCGTTCACCGCCTACCTCGAGGCGCGCTACGTGTGGGATCTTCATCAGAAGCTCCAGTACCGCCTCATGCGGACCTACCTGGGGCGGCGCTACGAGTTCTTCCTCAACCGCAACTCCGCCGAACTCGGCAAGAACATCCTCGAGGAGGTCTCCTACGTCGTGACCGGCGTGGTCATCCCCTTCCTGCAGGTGGTGTCGAGCGGGCTGGTGTCGCTCTTCATCGTGGGCCTGCTGATCGCGACCGATGTGCGCCTCGGCCTGGTGGTGCTGGCGGCCTTCGGCACGCTGTATGCGGGCTCCTACGCGCTCGTCAACCGCTACCTCATGCGGCTCGGAAGCGCCCGCGTCGAACTGGGCCGCGGGCGCTTCCAGAGCATCCGCGAGGCCTTCGGTGCCATCAAGGACGTCAAGGCGCACGGGCACGAAGACGTCTTCCTCGGCGACTTCGACACCTACTCGCGCGGCTGGGCCGGCGTGACGATGCGCCAGTCGGTGGTGGCGCAGACGCCGCGTTTCATCCTCGAGATCCTGGCCTTCGGCGGCATCATCGGCATCGTGCTGTACTTCGTGGCACAGGGGGAAGACCTCTCGCGAATCCTTCCGACCCTCGGGCTGTACGCCTTCGGCAGCTACCGGCTGATGCCGTCGCTGCACCGCGTGTACGAGGCGACCGCCCACCTGCGCGGCTCGCTCGCGGCGCTGGATGTGCTGTTCGCGGACGCGCTCGCCACGCCGGCATCCGTGGACGTGCGCAACGACGCGGCACCGGCCGGCGCTGAGGGCGGCGGCCCTGACGAAACGACGCCGGCGGTGCGCACGCGGCGCGGCGTTCACGCCAGCCCCGGGGTGACGGCGCGCGAGGCCGTCGGCGCGGGCACGCCCGCAGCCGCGGTCCCGGAGCGCCTGGTGGTGGAGCGCGAGCTGACCTTCAAGGGCGTGCGCTACCGCTACCCCGGCGCGGCCGGCGACGCTCTTCACGGCATCGACCTGAGTTTCCCTGCCGGTTCCTGCGTTGCCCTGGTGGGCGGCACCGGCGCCGGCAAGACCACCCTCATCGACCTGCTGCTCGGGCTGCTCGACCCCTCGGCGGGCCAGATCCGGATCGACGGTGCGCCCATCGACGATCGCCGCCGCGCCTGGCAGGCCGGCATCAGCTACGTTCCCCAGCACATCTTCCTCGCCGACACCTCGGTGGCCGCCAACATCGCCTTCGGGGTGGCAGCCGGGGAGGTGAGCGCGGAGCGGCTCGAGCGCGCGGCACGCGCCGCGGCCATCCACGATTTCATCGTCGGCGAGCTGCCTCGAGGCTACGCCACCACCGTCGGGGAGCAGGGCCTGCGCCTCAGCGGCGGACAGCGCCAGCGCATCGGCATCGCCCGCGCTCTGTACCGCGATCCCGCCGTGCTGGTGCTCGACGAGGCCACCAACGCGCTCGACAACGTCACCGAGGAAGCGGTCATCCGGGGCATCCGGGAGATGCCCGGCGAACGCCTGGTCGTGATGGTGGCGCACCGCATCCACACCGTCCAGACGTGCGACGCCATCGTCGTACTGGAAGGCGGTCGCGTCGCAGAGCGCGGCACCTTCGAGGGGTTGCTCGCGTCCAGCGCGCTGTTCCGCTCGCTCGCCAGCGAGAGCGCGCCGGCGCCCAACCGCGAGGTCGCGTGATGGCTGCCTACCCCGCTGCCGCACGCGCTCCGCACGTGCGCTGCCGCGGACGGCGCGCACACCGCACCGCGTGCGCTCCATGGCCCCAGAGCGCCGCCACCGAGGGGGAGGAAGCATGCTGATCCTCGACGCCAAGCCCCTGACCGTCGAACCCGGCGCATCGTTGCGCACGGTCATCGCAGCGATCGACCGTGGCGAGCTGCAGATCGTCCTCGTCGTGGATCCCGACGGCCGGCTGCTGGGCACCATCAGCGATGGGGACGTGCGGCGCGGCTTGTTGCGCGGAGTGACCCTGGAGGACGAGGCGCGCGCGGTCATGAACTGCCGCCCGCTCACGGTCGCACCCGACGCCAACGGCGCGGCCGTAGACGCGCTGATGCTGCGCACCCACCTTCGGCGCCTGCCAGTGGTGGATGCCGACGGCGTGTTGCGCGGCCTGGCGGTGCCGTCGGTCGACGCGACGCACGTCGGATTACGCGAACGGGTCGTGGTGATGGCCGGCGGCCTCGGCTCGCGCCTGGCGCCGCTCACGCACGACACGCCCAAGCCGCTGCTGCGCGTGGGTAGCAAGCCCATCCTGGAAACCATCCTGGAGGGATTCGTCAGCCAGGGCTTCACAGACTTCACCTTCAGCGTGAACTACCGTGCCGACATGATCATGGAGTACTTCGGCGATGGCGCCCGCTGGGGCGTGTCGATCGATTACGTGCGCGAGACGCGTGCACTGGGCACGGCCGGCTCGCTCACGCTGCTTCCCGAGCGCCCGACGGTGCCGGTCATCGTGATGAACGGCGACCTACTCACCAAGGTCGACTTCCGCAAGCTGCTCGACTTCCACGCCGGAGGGGGCCACACCGCGACCATGACCGTTCGGGAGCACGCGCTGCCGATCCCGTACGGCGTCGTGGACGTGCGCGCGCAGCGTCTCGTGGAGCTGGTGGAGAAGCCGATCAAGCGCTTCTTCATCAACGCCGGCATCTACGTGCTCGAGCCTAGCTGCATCGACTTCGTGCCGTCCGACACGCACTTCGACATGACCGATCTGTTCGCACGCCTGCTCGAGCAGGGCTACCCGCTCGGCGCCTTCCCCATCCACGAGTACTGGCAGGACATCGGCCAGCCCAACGACCTGCAGCGCGCCAACGACGACTATGTCGAGCTGTGGAACGCCACGGACGTGGTCGGCCAGGAGATGGAGGGCGGTCTCGCCGACCGCTGAGCCCATGGCCACCCCGACTGTCCACCGCGCCCACCCGCGCGTGCTGCTCGTCTCCGACAACCGTGACAACCCCAACTGGGGAAGCCGCTCCTCGACGATGGCACTGCTCGAGCTGCTCGACGACGCCGGCCTGGCGCCGCGCGCGCGGGTGATGGACGGCGAAGTGCGCGGGTACGTTGCGCTGTCGCCCCTGGCGGCGGTGGACGGGCTGCTTCGGCGCCCGTTCCTGGCACGGCTCGCGGGTGCCGGGCTGGCGCGCGGCGGGCGCACGCGCTGGGTGCTGGAGCGCGGCCTGCGCCTGACCGACGCCGTCGGCGACGATCCGGTCGAGACGGTCGCGCGCTGGCGCCGCTCCCGGCGCGAGCCGATGGCCGGCTGGATCCGAGCCGTGCGCGCCGCGGAGCTGGTCGTCGTGAACGGCGAGGGCAGCATGATCTTCACCACGCCGTCGCGGCTCGAGCAGCGCTTCCACCTCGCGATGATGCGCCTGGCGCTCGAGGAGGGAGTGCCGTTCGCCTACGTCAACGCGCTCGTCTCCGACCCCGCGCACGGCCCGCGCAACGCGGACACCTACGCTTCCACCGCGGCGCTCCTGCCGCATGCCTGTTCGGTCACCACCCGCGATCCGCGGTCGCTCGAGGTGGTGCGCGCCATGGCCGATATCCCCGCGGCCCACGTGCCGGACGCGGTGTTCGCCTGGCACGGACGCCTCGGCGGCGCGGACGGCGGCGCGGCGCTGGCCCGGCCGGAGTACCTCGCCCCGCTCCACCCGCGGCCCTGGGCACTCGGCACCTGGGACTTCTCACGGCCCTACGTCTGCGTCGGCGGTAGCTCCGAGGCCGCCAAGGACCCGGCGCGGGCGCGCTCCTCGTACCGACCGCTGCTGACGGCGCTGCGCGCCCTCGGCTACCCGCTGGTGGTGACCGCGAGCTGCTCGGGCGACGCGTTCCTGGAGGAACTCGCCGAGGAGCTGGAGTTGCCCCTCGTGCCGCCCGCCACCAACGTCATGGCAGCCGCCCAGATCTTGGCTAGAGCCGAACTCGTCGTGACCGGACGCTACCACCCCGCCATCCTCGCAGGCCTTGGCGGCACCCCATGCGTGCTGCTCGGCGCCGACTCCCACAAGACGCTGAGCGTCCAACACATGCTCGGCTACACGCATGCGACCGTGTTCCCGGAGCATCCCGGCCCAGTGGACGTCGCAGCCATCGTGAGCGCCGCCGAACACGCGTTGCGCTCGAGAGCAAGCTTATCCGATGCCATCGCGCGGGCCGTGGCCCAGCGCGCCGCAGAGGCGCGCACCCTGCCGCGGATCCTGCTGGCCGCGCTGGGGGACGTGGGCGCAACCCGAGCGACCCTCCCGCCGCGGGCACCCGAGCGGGGCGCGGTGCGGTGAACGCCGACCCTCCCGCCGATTTCCGTGATTTCCTGGCGGAGCTGGCGAGCTACCCTCGCGCCTTCACCGACGCCGCTTGGCTCCTGCGACGCTTGTTCGACGAGCCTTCGCCAGGCGCGCGCCTCGGCGCGATACAGCGCGTTCTCGCGCCTCTTGCGCTCGAGAAGCTGTCGTTGCGTGGCCAGCTCGGTCGGCCGCGCTGCCCCGACGTGGACGTGCTGGTGTCGCTCTTCCCCGCGCGGGCCGATTACCGCGACCTGCTGGTGCCGGCGGTAGAGGCTATGCGCCGCCGCGGCCTGCGCTGCGCCGTGGCGCTCCCGCCTCGCTCGGACTTCGCGCCGCGCAGCTTCGCCGGCGCGCCCACCTTCGACCTGTGGAACTTCGCGACACCCTTGCTCTACGCCCGCGCCCGCGGCCGTTTCGGCCGCCTGAACGCAGCCGCGGGAGCGTTCTCCCAGCGCTACGGCCTCGATCGGCGCCGCCGCGCCTACCTCACGGTATTGCTGCAGACCTACAGCTGGCAGGCCGAGCTGTTCACCGCCGCCCTCGCCGCGGCCCGCCCTCACGCGATCCTGGGCGTCCACTTCATGGAGAACCCGGGCTTCTTGCCGGCCCTGCGCGAGGCTGCCGCCCGCGGCCATCCGGTGACCGCGCTGCTCCTCCAACACGGTGTGTTCAGCCACGCCTGGGAGACCCACGACTTCCACGGCGCCGACCGCGTGCTGGTGTGGGGACCGCAGTCGCAACGTGAGCTCGCGGCGTTCCCGGGTCCGACGCCGCCCTCCACCATCGTGGGCCACACGCGCCTCGAGGCGCTGCTGCAGCGCCGTTCGCGCCGCCCCAGGCCCCTGCAGCCTCAGATACTGGTGCTGGGCACCAACGACCTGCCCGAGCGCGAACACGACGCGCTGTTGCTCGCGGCGCAGGCGCTGCCGGACGGCAACGGGCGCCGCGTGACCTTCCGGCCCCACCCGAGCGAGCCGGAGGCACCCTACCGCCACATCGTCGAGACCGGCCTAGCGCGCCCGGATCAGATCCGGCGGGACGGCGACGTGTACGACGCCCTCCTGAGCGCCGACGTGGTGGTCGGGACGCAGACGACCGTGCTGCCGGAGGCTGTTGTCCTTGGTATCCCTGCCATCCAGCTCCTGCCCGAGCGCCTCGAGGTCGACTGGCGGTCGCGCGGCATGGCGAGCGCGTCGGACCCCGCCGCCCTGAGCGCACTGGTCGACGATCTCCTGGCCGATCCCGCGGCGCGCGAGCGCACGCTCGACGCCGAGCGGCCGTTGGCGTTCGACCTGCTGGGGAAGCCGGGCGGCGCCGCGGAGCGCGTGGCCGACGCCGTCGCGCTGGCCGTCGAGAAGGTGGACGGGCCCGGCCGGGCCGGGGCCAGAGCGGGTTCGCGCGGCCCTAACAGCACCGGCGCAGCGCGCGCGGGTATGCCCGCAGATCCAACCCCGAGCCGCGTCGCACGCGGCGCCACTGGCCTGAGGACAGGTGCCACGTGGGACCCCACCACGGGTTCGAGTCAGGGCGTCGTGCCCGACCGGGCGCTCGTGACCATCGCGATTCCCACCTACGGGCAGGCGGCCGTGCTGCCACGGGCGATCGAGAGCGCGCTGGCGCAGGACTATCCCGCGCTGGAGGTGCTCGTGGTCGACGACGCCTCGCCGGACGCCACGCAGGCCGTGGCGGCCGCCTACGCCTCCGATCCACGGGTGCGCGTCGTGCGGCACGCGACGAACCTCGGCCGCGTGGCGACCTACCGAGACACCCTGTTCAACGTCGCGCGCGGGCGGTACGTGCTCAACCTCGACGGCGACGACTGGCTCTGCGATCCGCATTGGACTTCCACGGCGGTCGAGCTCCTCGACGCCGATCCCGGTGTCGCCGTGGCCTTCGCGCGCGCCAGCACCTACCACGAGGCGACGCACACGATGGAGGAGGACGACCCGCAGTGGGACCTGCCCGAGATCGCCGACGGCAACGACGTGTTCCGGCGTTATGCCCTGGGAGCGGCCATCCCGCACCCGGCCGCCGTGTACCGGCGGGAGCTGGCGTTGGAAGCCGACTTCTACGCGCACGATGTGCTCGGCTCGGACTCCGTGTCCTTCCTGCTGCTGCTCCCGGGCCGCCGGGTCGCCTACGTCGACCGTGTCGTGGCCGTGTGGCGGCGCCACGCCGGCAACGCCTCGGTGCACACGGATACCGGCGCCCTCATCCGCAACCTCGCGGTAGCGGACGTGCCGGCCGTCTCGCCGGCCGCCCGCGCCGCGTTCTCGCCGCCCGAGTTGCGCCGCTGGCGCCGCCGGATGGCTGCGCACCTCGCCTACCGCGCGATGGCCGATCAGCTCGGCGCCGGCCGGCCCGCCACTGCGGCGGCCGTGGCCGGCGCGATGCTCGTCACGCGCCCAGGCGCGCTCGCCGTGGCGCTGGCGGCCCTCGGCGCCGGCGCATGGCGCTCGCTGCGCCGCGCCGCGTTGCGCGGTATCGGCGTACCTCGGAGGGCTGACGCGTGAGTTGCGGCCGTGCCGGCTTCGGTCACCGACAGCGCCGGTGCGTCCGTGTAGGCTCATCCGTGAAAACGGCGCGTCGCGCTGTCTGCGAGCAACCTCCCGAGGGTACGCCGCGGGCCTACTTCGAGTGCGTGTCCCACGCGCACGACGGTATATGGATCCGACGCTCCGGCCAGCGCCGCCGTGCGCATGGTGCCGCACCGGTACTGCCGCGAGATGGTACCGAAGCGGTCATGGAGCGGCAAGACCTGAGGGGGTCGTCATGAAGATCGCGGTAATCGGCTGCGGCTACTGGGGCAAGAACCACGTGCGGAACTTCCGCGAGCTCGGCGCGCTGGCCATGGTGTGCGACGCCACCGAGGCCGGACGCGAGCTCGCGAGCGAGCTGGCGCCCGACGCCACCGTGACGGCCGACGTGGACCGAGTGCTCGACAGCAACGTCGACGGTGTCGTCATCGCCACGCCCGCCGAGACGCACTATGCGCTCGCGCGTCGCGCGCTCGAGGCGGGCAAGGACGTGCTGGTGGAGAAGCCGCTGGCGCTGCGCTACACGGAGGGTCTCGCCCTGCAACGCCTCGCCGCGCGCGAGCACCGCATCCTCATGGTCGGCCACGTGCTGGAGTACCACCCCGCGATCCTCCGCCTCCGCGAGCTGGTGGCTTCGGGCGACCTGGGCACGCTGCGCTACATCTACTCCAACCGCCTCAGCTTGGGGAAGATCCGGCGCGAGGAGAACATCCTGTGGAGCTTCGCTCCGCATGACGTGGCCATCATCCTGCGCCTCTACGACGCCCTGCCGCTGCAAGTGACCGCAACCGGCGGGGCGTACGTTCAGCCCAACATCTTCGACGTGACTGTCACCAACCTGCTGTTCGACCAGGGCAAGCGCGCGCACATCTTCGTGTCCTGGCTCCACCCGTTCAAGGAGCAGCGCCTGGTCATCATCGGGGATCGAAGGATGGCGAGCTTCGATGACGTCGGCAAGAAGCTCACCGTCTACGACCAGCACGTGAAGCTAGACCTGAACGGAGGCGCGCCGGTGCCGGTACGCGGGACGGGCGAGGAGGTGCCGTTCGCCGACGCGGAGCCGCTGCGTCAGGAGTGCACGGCATTCCTGCGGGCCATCTCGGACCGGCTGCCGCCGATCGCGGACGGGCTCAGCGGCGCCCGGGTGCTGGCCGTGCTCGAGGCGAGCCAGCGCTCGCTCGTGATGGGCGGCCAGCAGGTGACCGTTCCGGAAGATGCGGGCGAGCGGCCGCTCGCACGGCCGGTCCATGCCTGACGCCGGCGAGACCCCGGCGTTCGTGCACGCCACGGCGGTCGTCGACGACGGCGCAGTGCTCGGTGCCGGCACGCGTGTGTGGCACTTCTGCCACGTCATGCGCGGTGCGGTGCTCGGCAGCGGCTGCTCGCTCGGCCAGAACGTCTTCGTGGCGTCCAACGTGCGCATCGGCGACAACGTCAAGATTCAGAACAACGTCAGCGTCTACGAGGGCGTGACTCTCGAGGACGACGTCTTCTGCGGCCCCAGCATGGTGTTCACCAACGTGCGGACGCCGCGCAGCGGCTTCCCCCGCAACACCAGCAGCGACTACAGCCCGACCGTGGTGCGGCGCGGCGCCAGCATCGGCGCGAACGCAACGGTAGTGTGCGGCGTCACGATCGGCGAGGGCGCCTTCGTCGCCGCGGGCGCGGTCGTCACTCGCGACGTCGCGCCGTACCAGGTCGTGGCCGGCGTCCCGGCGCGCGCAACGGGGTGGATGAGCGCGTACGGCGACATGCTCGAGTTCGATCGCGACGGCGTGGCCGTGGACAGCCAGGGACATGCCTACCGCAAGGACGCGAACGACATCGTCAGGAGGCAACCATGAGCAACGCAGCGACCGCGGTCGGGATCCCGGTTTTGGACCTCACCGCGGAGATCCAGGAGCTATGGGACGATCTTCGCGCCGCGATGGACCGCGTCGTGCGCAGCGGCCAGTTCATCATGGGTCCCGACGTTCAGGCGTTCGAACGCGAAGCAGCTGCCTACCTGGGGGTGCGCCACGCGGTCGCTGTCAACTCGGGTACGGACGCGCTGGTGATCGCGCTGCGCGCACTCGGCGTGGGCCCCGGCGACGAGGTGGTGACCACGCCGTTCAGCTTCTTCGCCACGGCGGAGTCCATCAGCGCGGTCGGCGCCAAACCGGTCTTCGTGGACATCGAGCCGGACGGTTTCAACCTCGACCCCGACGGCCTCGAGGAGCGCATCGGGCCACGCACCAAGGCGCTGCTGCCTGTACACCTCTACGGCAGGCCGTGCCGCATCGACGACGTCATGGAGGTCGCCCGCAGCCACGGTCTGAGTGTCCTGGAGGATTGCGCGCAGAGCTTTGGCGCGCGCTCGGGGGCCCGCATGACCGGCACCTTCGGCGACGCCGGTGCGTACTCGTTCTTCCCGTCGAAGAACCTGGGCGCCTTCGGTGACGCCGGCCTGATCGTCACGGAGCGCGACGACCTGGCGGACGTCGCGCGCATGCTGCGCGCGCACGGGGGCAAGAAGAAGTACCACAACGAGATGGTCGGCTACAACTCGCGCATGGACAGCCTCCAGGCGGCCATCTTGCGGGTGAAGCTACCCCACGTGGAGCGCTGGAACGAGCGGCGACGCGCGGTCGCTCGCGCGTACGACGAGCTGCTGCGCGGCACACCGGGGGTAACCGTCCCGGAGGTCGTGGACGGTCATGTGTTCCACCAATACACCGTCCGCATCGACGCCGAGAAGCGCGACGGCGTCGCCGAGCGCCTCGCCGAGGAGAACATCGGCACGATGATCTACTATCCCACGCCGCAGGATCGGCTGCCGCTGTACCTGGGCCGCCATCCCGCAAACCCCGTGAGCGACCGCTGCGCCCGCGAGGTGCTGAGTCTGCCGATGGGCCCGAGCCTCTCGCCCGAGGAGCAGCGGCGCGTGGCGGATGCCCTACGGGCCGCCGTAGCGTGAGACGCACGGCGCGCCAAAGCAGTGACGGGCAGCAAGCCCCGAGCGTTCGCCGTCCATATCCGCCTTCCAACGAACGATGGGGAGAGATCATGCCCGACACTGGGGGGAACATCGCCGACACCTTGCGCTTCCTGGGCCGCGGTTCGCTGATGGCACTTGCGACGGCCATGGTGTGCGGCTTCGCCGCCTACGTCATGACCTTCAACCAGCCCGACACGTTCACCGCCACGAGCACCGTGTACGCCGCGACCCAGGCACGGAACGTCGGTGGCCTCGGCCTGGCTTCCTACACCAGCGTGCCGCTCGACGCCGACGCCTACGGCTTCGCGGCGACCAGCCGCGACGTGCTGACCGACGCGTTGCAGCGGCTTGGCGCGAGCCCCAATGGTGCTGAAGCCGTCGCCAGCCTCGGTAACCGCGTACACATCAGCACCGACGAAACGGCGACGGCCACCTTCGTGCACATCAGCGCGCAGAGCGCGACACCGAAGGGCGCGGCCGACATCGCGAACGCGGTGGCTGCCGCCCTCATCTCATGGGACGGCCGGCGTTCCAGGAGCGACCTCGACCAGCTCGCCACCACCCTGCAGGGGCAGATCGACTCGTTGAAGAACGCGGACGCCAGCTTGCAGGGCAAGACCGGCGCCGAAGCCACGCAGACGCTGGCCCAGAACATCTCCCTGCGCATCCAGCGCGAGAACGACCTGCGGCTCGTCCAGGTGCTCCGCCTGCAGAACACCAGCTCGCTGGCCGCGTTCGAGAACGCCTCTCCACCGCTCTCACCGTCCGGGCCGCGCATCGTGCTGAACACCGTACTCGCCTTCGTGCTGGGGCTGATCGTCGGGTACCTGGTGGTGGGCGTCTACGAGGCCCTGCGACTCGATCGCCGCGGAGCGTCCCTCACGGCCACTCGGCGCATCCGCTGAGCCGCGCGAAAGCGACGACATGAGCCGCACCGGCCGCTACACCCTCGTCGGATGGTGGGTAGTTGCCAGCCTGCTCACCGCTGGAGTGGTGTACCTCGCCACCCCTCGCGGTCTCTTGGAGCTGGCGGTCGCCGGCGCGATCGGAGGCGTCGCCATTCTGCTCATGGTGTCCGACCTTCGCCTCGCCCTGGTGATGGCCGTGGTGTCCATACCCCTCGAGGACTTCTTCATCATCGGGTCCGCCGGCACCGTCACCAAGCTCGTGATCATCGGCCTCACCGGCAGTTACGTGCTGCACCTCCTGCGGGGTCGCCTGCGGCCGCGCTGGCGCGCCCTGGCGGGGGTCGGCTGGCTGTGGACGCTGTGGGCGGCGGCGAGCATGTTCTGGTCGGACGTGCCTCAGGTGGGGCAGGTCACCTCGCTGGTGCAGCTCGTCGTGCTGGCCTTCCTCGTGGCCGGCCTGATCGCCGAGCGACCCGAGCTGCTGCCGACCGCGCTCTGGTCGTACGCCGCCAGCGCCTGCGCCATCGCAGCGCTTGGCGTGGTTCGCTTCTTCTCCGACCTTCAGTCGCTTGGGCCCGTCCGTACATCGGCCGGCGAAGCGCAGGGCGTCGAGCACTTCGCCGCCTACCTCCTTCCCGCACTGGTGTTCCTCATCGTCTACCTGTTGGGCCCCCGCATCCCGTGGCAGCGACGCCTCCCGGTGGCGGCGCTGGTCGTGCTGCTGGCATTCGGCATGCTGGTGTCGGGCACGCGCAGCGCATGGATGGGCGCGGTGGCCGCGCTGTTGGTCGTGGTGGTCCCGCAACAACGCCCGAGGCAGACGGTGATGCTGGTCGCGCTGGTGCTGGCGGTGGCCGTTGGCGCGTCGCAGCTCCCCGGTGTCGGCGATTTCGTGATGGAGCGAGCCGCCACCGCCGTCAGCGGTGGCGGCTCGGGGCGGGTGGACATCTGGAAGGTGGGCGCCGCCATCGCCGCCCAGGCGCCCGTCATCGGCGTGGGCTTCTCGAACTTCCCGACGCACTTCGGCGTGAACGAGATCCGAAACGCGCCCTTCGCGCTCGAGCACATGCACCTCTACATAGGCCGCGCCCCTCACTCCATCTACGTGGGCAACCTCGTCGAGCTTGGCCTGGTCGGGCTCACGCTGTGGATCGCCTGGATGTTGCCGCTGGTGCTGTCGCTCCAGGGACGCGGCACCTACATGCTGGCGATCCGCGGGGCGTTCATCGCCTACATGGTGCAAGGGATGTACCTCGACATCCTCAACCGGAAGTACTTCTGGCTGTTCCTCGGCCTCGCCGAAGGGTGCCGGCTCATCCTCGCGCGAAGGGGGGTGGCGAACCGTGACGACGTTGCGGAGCTTGTGGTTGACGAGCCACTACCCGAACTCGGTTGACCCGGTCGCCGGCATCTTCCTCCGAACCCAGGCGCGGGCTCTGGTGCGCGCCGGAGTCGGTGTGGACGTCGTGGCGCCGGTGCCCTGGGTTCCCTTGCCGATGGCGCGGTTGGCCGAGCGCTGGGACCGCTACCGCCGCACGCCCGCCGGGGACGTGGACGAGGGCGTGGTGGTGCACCGGCCGCGCTACCCTGCCACGCCGCGGCAGACCTTCGTGGGCTCGCCACATGTGTTCCTGGCCGCGGCCGCGAGGCGCGCTCTCGGCCCGCGGAAGTTCGACGTGGTGCACGGTCACTACGCCTACCCGGAGGGGACCGCGGGCCTGCGCCTGGGCCGCGCGCTGCGACTCCCCGTGGTGCTGACGCTGCACGGCGACGACGCCAACACCTATCCCGACGCGGGCCCGCAAGCGCGCCGGCGCTTCCAGCGCGTGATCGCAGGTGCGGACCACGTGCTGGCGGTGAGCGCGGCGCTCGCCGAGCGCACCGCGGAGCTCACCGGCCGCACGCCCGAGGTGCTGCCCATGGGCGCCGATCTTCGGGCGTTCGACGAGCTGCCGTCGCGCGCCGAGGCACGCCGCGAGCTCGGCGTGCCCCTGGACGCATTCGTGGTGCTGTTCGTCGGCTACCTGTACCAGGCCAAGGGCGTGCGCGAGCTGCTTGCGGCCATGCGTGCGCCTGCGTTGGCGGACGCCTTGGCGCTCTTCGTCGGACGCGGGCCGTTGGCGGGCGAGATCGAGCGGGTACCTAACGCGCGCGGCTGCGGCGCGGTAAGCAACGAGAGGGTGCGCACCTACCTGCGCGCCGCGGACGTGTTGGCCCTCCCGAGCTACGGCGAGGGCACGCCCACGGTGGTGGTGGAGGCGGGCGCGGCGCGGCTACCGGTCGTGGCGACCGCCGTGGGTGGGACGACCGCGCTCCTCGACGGTGGCCGCGGACTGCTGCTCGAGCCCCGTCGCGTCGACGAGCTGGCACGCGGCCTCGAGCGGGTCCGGCGCGCCTACCCGGAGGCGCGCGCGCGCGCCGAAGCCCTGCGCCGCCTCATCGAGAGCGAGCACGACGCGGATGCCAGCGCACGGCGGCTCCGCGAGATCTACGCCGAGCTCACGGCCGTCGCCGCGACCGCGCGGTCGTCCGCCGCTCTCGCTGGGGCACGCTGATGTGTGGCATCGCCGGCTTCTGGTCTCCGACGCGGCCGGCGGAGAACCGGCTGCTCGTCGAGATGAGCCGCAGGCTCGAGCATCGGGGTCCCGATGACCACGGCTACCTGCTTCTACACGAGCACCCGACCCAGGCGCAGGCTCCCCGCCTGATGCGCGACATCGACCCCACGGGAGCCGCCCATCTCGGTTTCGCGCACCGGCGCCTATCGATCCTGGACACGAGCGAGGCGGGCCGCCAGCCGATGGCGAGCGCGGACGGCCGCGTGTGGATCACCTTCAACGGCGAGATCTACAACTACCTCGAGCTGCGCGCGGAGCTCGAGCCGCTCGGCTTCACCTTCGCGACCGGGACCGACACCGAGGTCGCGATCGCCGCCTACGTTGCCTGGGGCGTGCGCTGCTTCGAGCGTTTCACGGGCATGTTCGCGCTGGCGCTGGTCGACCTGAACCGCCAGGCCCTGCTGCTCGCCCGGGACCACTTCGGCATCAAGCCCCTGTACTACGTGGAGCAGGGCGGGGCCCTGTACTTCGCGTCCGAGGCCGGCGCGCTCATGAGCCTTCCGGAGGTCCGCCGGGTGGACCCGCAGGCCGCCTTCGACTTCCTCGCCTACGGCCTCGTGGACCACACCGATGCGACCTTCCTCGAGGGCGTGCGGCAGGTGCCGGCCGCACACGTGCTCGAGGTCGACCTGCGGCGCGAGCGACCCGAGTTCCGCGCCACCCGCTTCTGGTCGATCGACCTCGACCGGCGCGACGACCTCACCGCGCACGAGGCTGCGCAGGAGTTCCGGCGGCTCTTCCTGGAGTCCGTGACCCTGCACCTGCGCAGCGACGTGCCGCTCGGCTCGTGCCTATCGGGCGGTCTGGACTCGTCGTCGATCGTATGCGCGGTGGCGGAGCTGGCGCAGGGCGTCACGGCGCAACACACCTTCAGCTACGTCGCCCGCGAGGCGGGCATCGACGAGTCGCGCTTCGCCGACGTCGTGAACTGCCATACCGGCGCGCACGCGCACGCCATCGAGGCCGCCCCCGACGAGCTGGTGGCGGACATGCAGGACCTCATCCGGGTGCAGGACTACCCGTTCGGCTCGACGAGCATCTACGCGCAATCGCGCGTCTTCCGGCTCGCGCGCGAGCACGGGGTCACCGTCATGCTCGACGGGCAGGGCGCCGACGAGCTGTTGGCCGGCTACGAGAGTTACCTGGGCGCCTATCTGCAGCAGCTGATCGCAACGTGGCAGCTTGGCGGACTGGCCTCCACCGTCGGCCGCGTGTTGCGCCGTGGCGTGCCGCCCCGCATGCTGGCGCTGTACGCCGGCGCCTTCCTGATCCCGCGCGCGTTGCACGACCCGGTGCGGCGCCTGGTGGGGGAGCCCATCGTGCCGTCGTGGCTCGAGCCGTCCTGGGTCGACGGTCGCGTCGGCACCGTGGTCCAGACGCGCACGGGAGTGACTCAGCCGCGTCGCGCGCTCCGAGAGTACATGCTCAACCAGCTCACCACCACGTCACTGCCGGCCCTGTTGCGTTACGAGGACCGCAACTCGATGAGCTACTCCATCGAGTCGCGCGTGCCGTTCCTAACGCCCCAGATCGCAGAATTCGCCTTCGCCCTGCCGGACCGCGAGGTGCTCGACGGCGGCGTCACCAAGCCCGTGCTGCGGCGCGGCATGCGTGGCCTGGTCCCGGACGTCGTGCTCGACCGGCGCGACAAGGTCGGCTTCGCGACGCCGGAGCGTACGTGGCTCACCGGACCGCTTGCGGGATACGTCGAGGAGGTGCTGACCAGCGACGTGGCGCGCTCCATCCCGGCGCTGCGCACGAACGACCTGGTCGCCACGCTGGAGCGCCTGCGCGCGGGCCGTGAGCGCTGGAACTTCAAGGTGTGGCGCTGGATCAACACCATCGAATGGACCCGCTTGCGCGACGTGACCTGGGATGGTTGAGCCGCGCCCGGACACCGGCGGCCGCCGCACCGGTGACCGGCCCACCGATGACAGAATCGCGGACGTCTGCGTGGTCACCACGATCCACCCGGCCTTCGACGGGCGCATCTACGCCCGCTCGCTGTGCACGCTTGCGGCCGGCGGCCTGCGGGTGAGCTTCCTCGGCCCGTGGGCCGAGCCGCCCGACGCACCGACCGTTCGCTGGACCACCGGGCCGCTCCCCGCAAGCCGCTGGGCGCGGATCGCGAACGGCTTCCGAACCTTCCGGCGCTGCATGGCCGAGCCCGCCCGTGCGTTCCACTTCCACGACCTGGACTTCCTGCCCTGGGCAGTGTTGTTGCGAGTCGCCCGGCGCGTACGGGTGGTGTACGACTGTCACGAGAACTACCCCGAGGAGATCGCGTACGCCAAGCCGTACGTGCCGCCCTGGGCGCGGGCGCCACTGGCCGGCGCGGTCCGCATCCTGGAGGACTGGGCTGTGCGGCGCCTAGGCTGGGTCGTGGTCGCGGCCCCCTCCCAGGCTTCGCGCTTCCGGCGCCTCGGCGTCCGCTGCCTGGTGTCCCGCAACCTCTCTGCGGCGAAGCCGATGCCGGGGCTGCGACACCAGCGCGGGGTCGCTTGCATCGGCACGCTCGGTCCAACGTACGGCGTGTGGGTGCTGCTCGATATCGCGCGCGAGCTCGAGCGCCGCGGTGCAGGCGTGCCGATGCTGGTAGCCGATCGTTTCATCTCCGACGACGTGCGCACCGACTTCCTGCGCGCGTGTGCCGCGGAGGGGCTGGACGTGACGGTGCACCCGCGCGTGGCTCCCGCCGAGTTGCCGGAGCTGCTGGCGAGCGCCAGCGTCGGCCTGTCGGTCGAGCAGGACTCGCCCGAGAAGCGCATGGCGCTGCCCTCGAAGCTGTTCGATTACATGGCGATGGGCTTGCCCGTCGTGGCGTCCGACCTGCCGAACACGCGCGCCGTCGTCGAGCAGGCGGGTTGCGGGCTGCTGGTGGCGCCCGGAGACGCGGCGGCCTACGTCGAGGCCGTGATGCACATCCTCGACGATCCCGCAGCGTACGCGCGGTACCGCGACCGCGGCTTCCGCGCTATGGCGACCCACTTCAGCTGGGAGCGGGAGGCGGCGGGGCTGGTGGCGTTCTTCCGGGAGGCGCTGGCGTAGACGCCGCGGGTCTCAGCGCGTGGATGCCGCTGCGCCGCCGGCCAGGTACTCGTACGGCCCGATATCGATCGCGCCCTGCTGCGGGCGCCGCACACCATCGATGTCCTCCTCGGGCGCGCCCTCGTTGGCGCCCGCGTCGACCGCCGGACTGCCCGCCGATAGATGGTAGTCGCCGCGGCCGGTCCGTCGGAAGTCGATCATGCGCGGGTTGGCCGAGACAGTGTGGGCGGGCTTCCCGCGAACCATCACGAAATCGGTGCCGTTGCGGTACACGAGGTTGTTGAGGTAGCTGTTGTTCGCGCCGAAGTGGTCGCCTAGCTCCTCGATGCCGACCTTGTTGTTCCGGACGATGTTGTTCGAGACGATGTCGTGGTCGGCCGCGACGCTGTCCCCACCGACCAGGATGCCCACCTCGGCGCCCCACACCAGGTTGTTGGCGATCGTGGCAGCGGTGCCGGAGTGCCACAAGTGGATGCCTGCGAACGTAACGTTGTAGACGATGTTGTTCTGGATGCGGCCGCCCGCGTTGGCCTGGTAGATGCCGTGGATGAGGGGGCAGAAGCCGCGGGGCGCCATGATGTCGTGCACCACGTTGCCGATGGTGGGATTGTCGTGCGCCTATAGTTGGCGTGGTCGATGCCGGCGCCGCCGTCGGGCCGATTCCACGAAGGCGCGGCCAGGTTGTGCACCTCGTTGCCCTGAACCAGCACGTGCGAGCCATAGTTCACGATGCCGAGGAAGTCCGAGCCGGAAACGTCGAAACCAACGAATCGACGTAGCTCCCGCGATTCTCCCACGCCGTGTACTGCCCTTGGACGATCTCGGCGCCGAGCGGCTCCTCGGAGCGGAAGGAGATCCGCTCCCCGACGCGCCCGCTGCCCTTGGTGGTGACGGTGCCGTCATAAGTCCCGGGCAGCACCAGAACGACATTGCCTGGGGTGGCGGCGGCGGCCGCTCGGGTGAGGGTGGCGAACGCAGTTCCACGCGAATGGCCGTCAGACCGGTCGGAGCGGCGGCCGACACGAGACCAGTCGCCGGCCTGCACAGGCGCCGGCGCGGCCGTGGGTTGGTTCGCGCCGCGCTCGTTCAGCAGTGCGAGCACGGCCAGGACTAGCAGCACCAAAAGTTGACCCTTCTCCTCACACCCCTGCCTCACGTCATCGGCCGCCCAAGGCGCGTACACGGCGAGCGCCAAGCCGGCCCCCGGGCGCCCGCCTGCGGCGCCGCGCATGTTCGTGCAATCTCTACGCGGCCACCGCGCGTCCTCGCGTACCCAGAGGATACTCCCAGGTCGTGCACGACCGATGTGCGGGCGAGAGCGGCACCGGGCCACGGCGTGTGCGGAGGCGACAGGGGCCGGCAGGCCGTGGCTGCGCGAGCCCGTCGGCGCGGGTGCGGGCATATCAGCGCTCCGCGCCGTCGCGGGTTGCACGCACGCACTCGATGCGAGCGCCCACGTCGTGGGCCTTCACTGGAAGGCGCGCGCAGGTACCCCCGAAAGTACCCGGCCTCACCTTGTCGTCGGCACGAGCACGACGT
>CAWCUY010000010.1:0-34487 GCA_963798895.1 uncultured Trueperaceae bacterium
GTGCGCGCCGCGCGCTCAGGCCCTCGCCGCCGGCCCCGCCACGGCCTGCGCGATCCCCTCGAGGCCCGCCTGCGTGACGGCCGTGACGCCGAAGCCCCACACGAACGCGCGCGCGAAGTCGGCGCCCGAGCCGAAGGTCGCGTTCCCCGCGTACAGCGTGAGCATGCCGGAGATCGTGGCCACCACCAGCGCCACGGAGACGGTGACCGCCTCGCCGACCACCACCTGCCGTCGTGCGGAGAGCCGCGGGAGGACGGCGAGGGTGGTGTGGGCGACGCGGCCGAGCGCGCCGGCCAGCCAGGTGCCGACCGATCTGGCGTTGAACGTGAGCGCGCCGAGGGCCCCGGCGGCGCGCGGGGGCGCCAGCGGCTTCGTGATCCCCAAGGACCTGAACGCGCCCGGAGCCACGCCGGCGACGGCCGCGCGCGCACAGAGCGCCTCCACCGCGGCCGTGGCTGCGAGCATCCGGCGGCGGGCGGCGTCGGAGGTGAGGTCCTCGACCGAACGCGCCAACATCACCGACGCCACCGCCCGCGCCAGCAGGCGCTCCGCGGCCGCCGTGGGCACCGCTCCCCCCGTCCCGGCCAGGCCCGTCAGCTCCACCCGGAGGCGCTGGAGCCTGTGCGCGTCGGCGAGCCACGGCCGGCCGCTGGCCAGCAGCGAGGTCGTGTCGTCGAGCCACGCCGGACTGCGTCGGCGGGAGGGCAGTCGGAACAGGATCCGGCCCCGAACGACCGTGATGCGCGCCTCGAGCTCGAGCCTGAGAACGCTCGGGGCGTGGGCGTGGACGCCGAGCTCCGCCTCGCGCACGGAGCGCAGCAGCCGGGCGAGGCCGGCCCGCAGCGCATGGGATACCGGGCCGAAGAGGCGCTCCGCCGCCGCCAGCTCCCCCGCGACCGTCGCGAGCTCGCGCTCCCGCTCGCTCAAGTACGACTCGAGGTCGATCCACGGAACGGCGAGCACCCACGGGCGCAGGCGGTGCCTGCCAAGACCGTCGACCTGCGACCGCCAGTCCCGCACCCAGGGCTCAGGAGGCGCGCTCCGGCGCGGCCGCAGGCTCGCGAGACGGTCGAGCGCACGCGCCGCCTCCGCGCGCCCGACGCGCAGCCTCCCGAGGCGCGGTTGGAACGTCATGGCGCGGCGCAGCGTGTTCGCGGCCAGCAGGCCCAGGAGGATGACGAGAAGCGGGAGGACGAAGCCGACGCCGGCGTCGACGGTCAGCGACACGTGCGCCGGCGGAGCGTCGCCGAGCGGGAGGGCGAGATCTCCGGTGTAGGTGCCGGCGTGGCGGATGCCGAGAACGTTCAGGTCCAGCGCCGGCGGCACGGCGCTCGGCGCAGGGTCGGGGCTCGTCGCAGCGGGTTCGCCCGCCGATCGCGTGGCGCTCGCGGCAGCGGTTTCGCTCGGCGCCGGCGTTGCGTTCGCAGCAGCGGTTTCGCTGGCCGCCGGCGTCGCGCCCGCAGCAGGCGTGGGGCACCCCGCAGGCGCGGCGCCCGCCGCCGGGGCGGCTTTCGCAGCAGGCTCGGTGGTTGCCGTCCGGACGCCATCCGCGTCCGCGGGCCCCGGGCGCAGCTCGACCGACGCGAGCGCGCCGTCGGGCGCGGCCAGCACGCCCACTAGGAGCGCGTCCCGCCCCGCGCTCGGCAGCGTCCCCGAGCCCAAGAGCGGAACGGTCGCGTCGCGCACGCGCCACGGATCGCCGCGCATCCACGCGAGGAGGCCGGGGGGCCGCGCTACCACGCGACGCTCGTCGCTCGCGGGCAGCAAGCGTGGCGCGAAGGCCGTGGCGACGCGCACGATCGACGGCTGGGTCGGGAAGATCGAGGGGCGCTCGAGCCAGGCCGCGACCGTCCCGCGGTACGAGGCGCCGTCCCGCGGCGGCGCGAACCTCAGCGACACCCGCAGCGAGCCGCCCGCGGCCAGCGTGGCGCTCCAGGTGCCGTCCTCCCCCTCGGTCAGGACTCCCGACGAGGGGACGACCGCCGACGCGCACTCCAGCGCCACCACGCCCTCGCCCGGCGCCCCGACCGCCGCGAGACTCGATACGCGCAACACCAGGTGCGCCGCGTTCACGGTGTCGTTGAACGCGGTGAAGGCGCCAGCGAGGCCGCCCTCGCCCTCGGCGGGCGCGAGCGCGATGGTGTCCGCCGGCTCGAGCGTGAGCTCCGGCGTCGCGCCGCTGCCCTGCGCCACGGAGGCGTGCAGCCAGAGCGCGGCAAGCATCGCGATGGCCGCCCGAGACGCGTGAGCTCTCCGCACCCCGCTCCCCTCCCGGCGGCGCCGCGCCCACGCGCAGCGGCGAACGTTCGCCACGTCCGAGCCGTGCGCCGCGGCGCCCCGCGATCGTCGAACCTGGGCCGACTATAGCGGAGCGCGCGGCGTGGCGCCCTCCTCGCGCGGGCCGGCGGGCCGCCGCACCGGCCCTCCGCGGGCCACGCCACCCGGAGCCGGCTCATGAAGATGCACCCGCCGACCCGGGTAGTGGCCGGGGCCTGCTGCAGCACGCGCTCGGTGCCCCAGCTCGAAATCCGAACGGCCCAGGGAACCGGGATCTTCTCCCATAACCCTCACGAAGCGCGTCCTTAGGGTTCTGCCCATACGCATCGGAAGGCGGCAGATTCGCGGCGTCCCGCCGGCGAGGCCTCGCGCCCTGCCGCCGAACCTTCCAACCGGCCCCCGGTGTCGCGCCCGGGCACCCGCCGCGCACGCTCCGAGGAGCGCCCGCACCCCACGTGGCCATGCGCGATTCGCCACGTCGCGGAACCGCTCCGTGCTGAACAATGGAACTCGCACCCGGGCTGCCGGGTGTCAGTCCTCAGAGGCGACGATGCCTGCCCCGTAACCATGGGCGCCTGGAGCAGGCGGAGCCAGTGGCGCAACCGGCCGAGGGTTATCGTTTGCTCCTCCATCGTGTTCAACCCAGGCTCAAGGACGTGTCGTGGGGGGACCTGTGCCCCCCGACGGCTTGGGAGGAACCATGGAGAAGGACCGACCCCGGACCCGCACCACCCTTCGGCTGCGCCGCGGCGTTCGGGGGACTCTGCTCTTCGCCGCGTTCATCGTGACGCTTGCCGCGTGCACGCAGGGGCCGCCGGGGCCCCTCGGCGCCGTCGGCGGCATCGACCCCATCGACTTCAAGGTCGTCGTCACGGACGATCCAACGCCCCAGACGCTCGCCGCGGCCACCGTCGGCGGGACGGTCGAGATCTTCCTGTCGTCCGAGACGTCTATCGACGCCGTCTCCTACTACCTCGACGCCATGCCGGGCTCGGGCGGCGACGTGCAGGCCGAGGCCGCCACGCCTTTCACCCTCCGCCTGGACACGACCGGCCTCAGCGACGGACCGCACACCCTCTTCGCCGTCGTGACGGCGCGTGACGCGCCACCCGACACCATCGAGATCGGCTTCCACGTTCATAACGGCCGCAACCGCAAGAACCAGGCGCCCAAGGTCGACGCTGGGCCGGACGGCACCGCCGCGGTCGGCACGCCGGCCACGCTCAGCGGCTCGGCGACCGACGACGGCCTCCCCGACAGCACCCTGAAGACGACGTGGACGAAGGCCCGCGGCCCCGGCACGGTGACGTTCGGCGACGCCTCGGCGACGACCACTACCGTCACGTTCTCGAAGGCGGGCAGCTACACCCTCCGCCTCACGGCGTCCGACGGAGCCCTCTCCACCTCCGACAAGGTGGTCGTGATCGTGAGCGCCCAGGCGGCCGACAACGCCGCCCCCGCGGTCGACGCCGGCCCCGATCGTGTGCTCACCCTGCCAGGCGACCTTCACCTCGCCGGGTCGGCGTCCGACGACGGCCTCCCCGCCAACCACCTCACCCTCACCTGGTCGAAGACCAGCGGCCCCGGCAGCGTGACCTTCTCCTCGCCGGACGCCGCATCCACGAACGCCACCTTCTCCACCGCCGGCACCTACGTGCTGACCCTGACGGCCGACGACGGGGAGCTCTCCAGCAGCGACCGGGTGTCGGTCACGGTGGAGCCCGAGCCCACGACGCCGAACACGCCCCCCATCGTCGATGCGGGGGCGGACATGACCATCACCCTCCCCGCCTCCGCTCGCCTGAGCGGGTCGGTGCACGACGACGGGTTGCCGAACGGCACGACCACCCACACGTGGCGCAAGATCAGCGGCCCCTCCACCGTCACCTTCGCCCAGCCCACCGATGCCGTGACCGACGCCGGCTTCGGCGCGAGCGGCACGTACACCCTGGAGCTCGACGCGAGCGACGGCGACCTCAGCGCCAGCGACCGGCTGACGGTCGTCGTCCTTCCCGATCCCCCCGCCGGGGGCGGATCGGGCGAGATGGACCTCGACCTACGCGGAAACCCCGCGTTCGACGAGAGCGACCTCGCGGCCGGTACACGGGTCTGGTACGACCGGATGCTGGCCGCCATGGCGAGCTCCAAGCGGTACCCCGACCCCGTCTACCTCGCCAGCACCGGCGACTCCTACCAGATCGGGCGCTACACCGGGACCGACGTCACCAGCCTCCTCACCGTCTTCCGCTTCACCGGCGACCTGCGCCTGCTCGACGACGTCGACGCCTCCATGCAGGCGGCGCGCGCTGAGCTGAAGGACGACGACGGCGACGGCTACCTGAACTGGCAGTGGCTGTGCGATCCGAACGAGACGAAGTACTACAAGACCGACCGCGTTGTCCTCGACGAACTCATGACCGCCGGCCTCGTGGCCGAGGTGGCGTGGGCCTATGAGCACAACCGCGACCTTGCGAGCCCCAGCGGGGTCGATTACGGCGAGCGGGCGGACTTCTGGCTCGACTACCTGCAGCAGTGGGAGGCCAAGTGGCGCGGCCGCGACCACGTCCCGACCGGCTTCCCCTTCATCGACAAGCACATCATCCACGCGTGGGTGAACCTCGACCGCTACATGTGGTACATGCACCGGCTCACGGGACGACAGGATTACCTCGACGAGGCCAACCGCCTCGCGAACGTGGTGAACACGAAGGAACTCCGCACCATCTCCACGGCCGACGGCACCGGGTACGCCTGGGCCGTGGTGATGACGGCCTACGAGCCGAGCTCGCAGTGGTGGATCGTGGGCGTGCACTACGCGCGCTACACGACGCAGGTCCTGATGGACCTGGCGTTCGAGCCGTTCGGGGCGTTCACCACCGACAACACGCTGGTCCGCATCGCCCACTCCATCAGCGGAAAGGTCATCGACAACGGTGCGCTCGATTTCGCGCGCACCATCGCCGGCGACCAGCCGATCGCCGGCCTCATCATCGATCCCGCCGATCGGCGGACGGACGCTGCCGGGTGGGCGATCTATCCGATGACGGACTACGCCGCGTTCGACGCCACCGGGGCCATCGCGGACGCCAGCAAGCAGGTGTACGCCAACGAGGAAGCCGACGCCAACCACCCGACGCGCATCTACATCCCCGCGGGTCTCGTCCTGGACGACCTGATCCGCTCCATGCACATCAGCGGCGCCGGCTGAACCCTCCTCGGCGGACGCTCAGGCGGCCGGGCAGGCCCCTCGCGGGGGCCCGCCCGCGCCGTTGTCCCACAGCCCGAGGACCATCAGCGCCCATAGGTGCCGCTCGCGGTTGCGCCGGCCGCTCTCGTGCTCCTGCAGCAGCCTGGCGACGGCGCGGCCGTTGCCGACGCCGAAGGGCTCGAGCCGCGCGGGCGCGAGCGCCTCGTGCAGCACCTCGTGCAACTCGGTGCGCAGCCACGCCGACAGCGGGATGCCGAAGCCGGTCTTCGGTCGCTCCAGCAGCGCACGCGGCACCCGGTCGTAGGCGAGGCTCTTGAGCACGCGCTTGCCGTCCACCAGCTCGGCCGGCAGGCGCAGCGACCACTCCATCAGGCGATGGTCGAGCAGCGGCGCGCGCGTCTCGAGCGACACCGCCATCGCGGCCCGATCGACCTTCGTCAGCACATCGCCCGGCAGGTACGTCAGCAGGTCCGTCACCATCGCCCTGCGCTGCGGCGTCAACCCGGCGGTCGCGCCCCAGGCTCGCGCGTACGCGTCGGCGAGCGGCTGCGGGCGGCGCATCAGGAGCTCGACCTGATCGGCGCGGAACACGCCGACGAACGGATGGTACGCGTCCGCGGCCGGCCCGAGCGCCTCCGCCTGCAGGCCCAACCGGCCGGGCATTCGGCGGAGCAGGGGCGCGCCGAATGACAGCAACGGCCCGGCCGTGCGCCGCGCGGCCGCGAGCCTGCGGTACCCGGCGTAGCGGCCGTAACCGCCGAACAGCTCGTCGCCGCCGTCCCCCGAGAGGCTCACCGTGACGTGCTGCCGGGCCACCGACGCCACCAGGCGCGTCGGCAGCGCCGACGGGTCGGCGAAGGGCTCGCCGTAGGTGGCCGCGATCCCCGGCACCAGGTCGAGCGCGTCGCGCACGGAGAGGCGCTCGCAGGTGTGCTCGGTGCCCAGGTGCGCGGCCACCCGCGCCGCGTGCTCGGACTCGTCGTACTCGGGCAGATCGAAGCCGATAGTGAAGGTCCTCACGGGCCCGCTGGCGGCCTCGCGCATGAGGGCGACCACCGCCGTGGAGTCGATCCCGCCGGAGAGGAAGGCGCCGACGGGCACGTCGGCCACCATCTGGCCGCGCACGGCGCGAGCGAGGAGGGCCTCGAGCTGATCGCGCGCCTCGCCCTCGCTCACCTCGACGGGGGCCTCGAGCGCGATCGGCAGCGGGTCCCAGTACCGCCAGGCGCGGCACGCGTCGGCGCCGACCTCCATTGCGTGGGCCGCGGGCAGCTTGCGCGCACCCGCGAACATGGTGAGCGGGGCCGGGACGTACTGGTGCTCCAGGTACAGCGCCACGGCGTCCGGATCGACGCGGTCGTCGAAACCCGGCGCGCCGCGCAGCGCGCGCAGCTCGGAGGCGAATGCGAAGCCGTGGCGCGTGCGGGCGTAGTACAGCGGCTTCTCGCCGGCGCGGTCGCGCGCCAGGAACAGGCGCCGGGTGCGCGCGTCCCACACCGCGAACGCGAACATGCCCACGAGGCGGTCGAGGACGCCCGCGCCCCAGCGCACGTAACCCTCGAGCAGCACCTCGGTGTCGCTCGTCGAACGGAACACGTGCCCGAGGGCCTCGAGGTCACGGCGGATGTCGGCGTGGTTGTAGATCTCGCCGTTGAAGGTGATGGCGCACGAGCCGTCGGCCGACACCATCGGTTGATGCCCCGACGGCGTCAGGTCCAGGATCGCCAGCCGGCGTTGCCCCAACGTGAGCGCGCCCGAGGGGTCGCTCCACACGCCCTCGTCATCCGGTCCGCGGTGGCGAAGGCTCGCCAGCGCCGCCGCCACCCAATCCCCGGCGCGCGTTCCCGAACCCGTGTCGAGCCACCCGGCGATGCCGCACATCTCAGGTCGTGCCCCTCCCGCGCCGGCGGTCGTGGCCGGCCACGCCAACCTAGCATCTCCCCCACGGCCTCCACGCCGAGGATGCCGCACGTCCTCCCCTGTGACGCTCGCGTCCGGGGGCCCGGCCGGCTGCCCTAGGCTGGGTACCGACGTGCCGCCCGGCGCGGTACCTCCGCACGCGCCGCGCCGGACGTCGCCCCCAACCATGGTAGGAGCCATCGCCCCCCAACGCCTCGCCCTCTTCCTCGCCGACCTAGGCGGAGGCGGCGCGGAGCGCGTGATGGTGCGCCTGGCGAACGCCTTCTCGGCGCGCGGATACGCAGTCGACCTGCTCGTGGCCCACGCGAGCGGACCGTGGTTGGGCGAGGTCGCGAGCGGCGTGCACCTCCGCGAGCTCGGCGGGGGCGGCGTCCTCGCCGCGCTGCCGCGGCTCGTCGCCCACTTGCGCAAGGCGCGCCCCTGCGCGCTCCTCGCCACGCTCGACCACGCCAACCTGGTAGCGGTCTGGGCGGGCGCCCTGGCGGGGGGCCGCACGCGCGTCGTCGTGCGCCAGGCCTCGGACCTCCCGGCGCGGCGCGCCACCTCGACCGCCGACGCGGTGATCGGCCGCTTGCTGCCGGCGACGTACCGCCGGGCAGACGCCGTGATCACGCTGGCCGAGGCGATGCGTTCCTCGCTCGTGACCGCGCTGGGCCTCGATCCCGATCGCGTCTCGGTGATCCCCAACCCGCTCGCTCCCGACGCCCTACGGCAGGCGGCGGCCGACGGGCCCGGGCACCCATGGCTCACCGACGGCGGCGCCCCGGTTGTGCTCTCGGTGGGGCGGCTCGAGCCGAAGAAGGACCTGCCCACGCTGCTGCGCGCGATGGCCGCCGTGCGCGAACGCCGACCAGCGAGGCTGATGATCGCGGGCGAGGGCCCCGAGCGCGCGGCCCTGGTTCGGCTGGCCGGCGACCTCGGCCTGTCCGACGTCACCGCCTTCGTGGGGTTCGTTCCGAACCCCTACCCGCTGCTGCGCGGCGCGCGGGTCCTGGCCATGACCTCGCGCCTGGAGGGGATGCCGAACGTGATCCTCGAGGCGATGTCGCTCGGCACGCCGGTGGTGGCCACCGATTGCCCCACGGGCCCGCGCGAGGTGCTCGAAGGGGGTCGGCTCGGCGCGCTCGTGCCCGTCGGCGACGCCGCCGCCGTCGCCGCAGCGCTCGAGCGCGTGCTCGACGGCCACCACCCGGCGTCCGAGGATCTGCGGGCCGCGATGGGTGCCTACGCGCTGGACCGCGTCGTCGACCTCTACCTCGCCTCGCTGTTCGCGCCCCGGGAGCCACGACGTGCCGCCTGAAGCACCCCCCCTGCGCGTGGCGTACGTGACCATGCGCTTCCCCGCGGCGAGCGAGACCTTCGCCTGCCTCGACGTCCGCGAGCTGAGTGAGAAGGGCGCCACGATCGCCGTGCACTGCCTGCGGCCCACCCACGCCGAGGTACCGCGGCTCGCCGAGGAGCGCGGCGTCCGCCACATCGCGTGCAGCTACAACAGCGTCGGCGCGTCCCTTTGCGGCCTCGGCGCCATGCTGCGCACTCCCGGTCGCGCCCTCGAGACCCTCTCCTGGCTGGTCCGCCGTACCTGGCGCCGGCCGGTCCACCTGGGCAAGTCGCTCGTCTTGCTCGCCCGCGCATTCGACATCCTCGCGGCGCTCGAGTGCGACCCGCCGGACGTCGTACACGTGTACTGGGGGCATTACCCGGCGCTGGTGGGGCGCCTCGTACAGCGCTACGTGCCGGCCACCGCCGTCAGCATGTCGCTCGGCGCCTACGACCTCGAGGCACGCTACCCGCCGACGGTGGACGTCGCGCGCCACGCGGCGTTCGTGCGCACGCACGGCGAGTGCAACGTGGGCGCCATCGTGGAGCGCGTCGGCATCGCGCGTGGGCGCGTGCGCGTCATCGCCAACGGCACGGACCTCTCGCTCGTCGACGAGCGCGCCGGGGAGGCTCTGCGCGTGCCGGGCCGCATCGTAACGGCCGGACGCCTCATCCCCGTGAAGGCGATGGACGACGTCCTGCGCGCCTTCGCAGTCGTCCGCGGGCGTCGGCCGGACGCCACCCTCGACATCCTCGGGGCGGGCACCGAGCAGCGCCGCCTGGAGACGCTCGCCGCGGACCTCGGCGTCGCGGACGCGGTGGTCTTCAGGGGGCACGTGCCCCACGCCGACGTGTTCCGCTACCTCGCGCGCGCCGAGATCTTCCTGTTCCTCAGCCGCAGCCCGGGCGAGCGGCTGCCGAACGTCGTGAAGGAGGCGATGGCCAGCGGCGCCGCGTGCGTCTCCTCGGACACCACCGGCATCGACGAGCTCATCCTCGACCCGGGCATGGGGCGGGTGGTGCCGCGGGGCGCGGTCGACGCGGCGGCCGCCGCGGTGCTCGACCTCCTCGCCGACCCCGACGCGCTCGCACGCGTGCGCACGCGCGCTCGCGCGCACGTCGCCGCCCACTTCGACGTGCGCACCACCACCAACGCCTATCTGCGGCTGTGGCGGGCGGCCGTCGAGGCGAAACGCGACGACCTCCCCGCCCCCGTCGCCGTCACGCCGTCCCTGCGCCCCGGGCTGTAGGCTGGGTCCCATGATGGGCGAGCGAGATGCGAGGCCCGCCACTCCGCCCGCCCGACGGCGGATCGGCGTGCCCCGGCCGGACCAGCACCGTACCCAGGCGCGCCGCGGGCTTGCGCGGGCGTTCGCCCTCGCGCTCGCCACGATCTCATTGGTGATGGTCGCCTCGTGCGCGCCCGTCACGCACTACCCCGCCATGTACGACCTTCAGGCGCAGCGCGGTTTCGACGAGCGGAACCTGCTACCCGAAACCCGAACCTGGTACGACAGGTTCCTGTTCGCGCTCGCGTCCCCGCGCCAGTACCCGGACATCGCAAGGCGCGCGCGCCAGGGCGACCTGTACAACCTCGCGCGCTACATCAACACCGAGGTGACGACGACGCTCACCGTCTTCCGGCTCACCGGCGACCTGCGCCTGCTCGACGAGGTCGACGGCACGCTGCAGCTGGCGCGCGCCAAACTGGCGGACAGCAACGGCGACGGCTTCCCGAACTGGCGCTGGCTCCACGATCCCCAGGACCCGACGTACTACGGCACCGACCGCGTGACCATGGACGAGATCATGACCCACGCGATGATCGCCGAGGCCGCGTGGGCGTTCAAGACCAACCGTGCCGAGCGCTCCCCCGCTGGCGTCGACTACGGCGCCCGCGCCGACTTCTGGACGCGCTACCTGGGCCAGTGGGAGACCAAGTGGCGGCGCAGGAACCATGTTCCGAGCGGGTTCCCGTTCCTGGAGAAGAACCTCATCCACCCGTTCGTCAACCTCATCCGCTACCACTGGTACATGTACAGGCTGACGAACCGCCAGGACTACCTCGACGAGTCCTTGCGGCTCGCCGACCTGCTCAACCGCTACGAGCTGCGCCCCATCGCCACGTCCGCGGGACCCGGCTTGGTGTTCGCGCTCGGCATCACGCACGAGGAGCCCGACCTCGACGTGCTCGATCCCGTCCACTACGCGCGCTACACCACCCAGGCTCTCATGGACCTGGTACTTGACGGCTTCCCGTCGTTCACCACCGAGACGACGTTGGTGCCCATCGCGAACACGATCGCCACCAAGGTCATCGACAACGGCAGCAAGGACTTCGCGATCACCATCGGGGGCGACCGGCCGGTCGGGGGGCTCGGCATGCCGGCCGGCGAGAAGCGCACCTCCGTCGACAACTGGGACATCTACCCCATGGCGGAGTACGCGGCCTTCGACGACTCGGGCACGATCGCCGCGGTGTCGCGCGAGGTGTACGCCGCTGAGGAGTCGGGGCGGCTCGAGCGCCCGAGCCGGGTGGCGATCCCGGCCGCCATGGTCATCGACCTGCTGCTGAGCGAGCCCGGCGGGTCCTGAGGGCCGTCGTACCCGTCGCGGAGGCACGCTCCGGGACGCCGCCCGGGGGATTCGTCACCGCCCGCGCGCGTACCCGCGTCCTACACTGGCACCTGCGTGTTCACGACCATCCGAAAGACCTTCCGCCTGTTGAGCCCCGGTGAACGCCGCGAGTTGGCATGGTTGCTGCCGCTCAACACCATCCTGGCGCTCATCCAGGTGGTAGGGATCACATCCATCATGCCCTTCCTGGCGCTGCTGGCCGAACCGGGCGCCATCAAGACGAACCGCATCCTGCAGTGGCTCTACGTGACCTTCGGGTTCACCAGCGACACGAGCTTCCTGTTCTTCACGGGCGTCGCCGCGCTCGTCATGTTCACCTTCAGCAACCTCTTCTCGATGCTCGTGACGTGGCTGGTGCTGCGCTTCGCCTGGATGCGCAACCACACCCTGTCGAGCCACATGCTCTCGAGCTTCCTGTACGGCCGCTACGAGCAGTTCCTCCACCGCAACACCATCGACGCCGGCACCACCATGCTGTCCGAGGTCCAGCAGGCCGTGAACGCGGTCCTGATCCCCGCGATTCAGATGATCGCCATGATTGTGGTGGCGGCGTTCATCCTCGCGCTGCTCGTGGTGGTGAACCCCATGCTGGCCCTCGTCTCTACCCTCGTGCTCGGCACCGCTTACTTCGGCGTGTTCCTGTTCACGCGCAGTACCCTCACGCGCCTCGGCAACGAACGGGTCCTGGTGCAGAAGAAGCGCCACCGCCTAGCGCACGAGGCGCTCGCCGGCCTGCGCGAGATCGCGCTCGCGGGCAAGGAGCAGGCGTTCCTGGAGCGCTACACGGCGCCCTCGCGGCGCTACGCCCGCAACATGTCGATCCAGCAGACCATCGAGACCCTTCCGCGTTACGCGCTCGAGACCATCGCCTTCGGCGGCATGCTCGTGATCGTGCTGTACCTCCTGTCGACCGGCCATGACCTCTCGACCATGCTCCCGGTCCTCGGCCTGTACGTGCTGGCCAGCTACCGCCTGCTCCCGGCCCTGCAGCAGATCTTCCGCAGCGCGGCCACCTTGCGCTTCAACGCCGGCGTGGTCGACGCGCTGCTCGCCGACCTGCAGCCGCCCGAGCTCAGACCCGCCGTCGACCGGAGCGAGCTGACCATCCTTCCGTTCCGGCGCGACATCGTCCTCGACGACGTATCGTACACCTACCCAGGCAGCGACGAGGCGACACTGGAGGCGGTGCACATGACCATCCAGGCGGGCACGTCCGTGGCCCTGGTCGGCGCGACCGGGTCGGGCAAAACGACCGTCGCCAACCTCCTGCTTGGCCTGCTGCGGCCGAAGCGGGGGCGCCTGCTCGTCGACGGCACGCCGGTGGACGACGACAACCTGCCTTCGTGGCAGATGAACATGGGCTACATCCCGCAGAACATCTACCTCTTCGACGACACGATCGCCCGCAACATCGCGTTCGGGGTCGCCGACGAGGCCGTCGACCGCGAGGCGGTGCGCCGCGCCGCCCAGCAGGCGAAGATCCACGACTTCATCCTGCGGGAGCTGCCGGACGGGTACGACACGGTGGTCGGCGAGCGCGGCATCCGCTTGAGCGGCGGCCAGCGCCAGCGCCTGGGCATTGCCCGCGCGCTGTACACCGACCCAGACGTGCTGCTGCTCGACGAGGCCACGAGCGCCCTCGACAGCATGACGGAGAGCGACGTCATGCAGTCGATCCTCGACGTTCCCAGGAGCCGCACCACCATCATCATCGCCCACCGGCTCAGCACCGTTCGCGAGTGCGACGAGCTCTTCGTGTTCGATGCGGGGCGGGTGGTCGCGCGCGGCAGCTTCGACGAGCTCATGCGAACCTGCCCGCTTTTCCGCCGGCTCACGCAGAACATGGCCGTGTCCGGTGGCGCCGTGGGGCCAGCCATGGGCGACTCGGTCGGAGCCGCCCCCTGAGGGCGAGCTAGCTGCGGCGACTTCCGGGCGACTCACCCCGAGGATGGCCACTCGCGCCGGTGACGGCTGCATCGGGGCATCCGAACGGGCGAGGCTATCATGAAGCACTCACCGGGCAACCCGGTTGAACGGTCACGGATTCCACCCGCACGGACCTGCCGCGCGCCCCGAGACCGGCCAAGAGGCTCTCGCACCCCGCCCTATCGAGGACTCGCCTTGCATAATTCGCACTCCATCTCCTCGAACCCGCAGGTCCTGCTCGTCTCCGACAACCGCGACAACCCGAACTGGGGCAGCCGCTCGTCGACGATGGCCCTGTTGGACCTGCTCGCCGGCGCCGATCTCGCGCCGGCCGAACGTGTGATGGACTCGCAGGTCCGCAGCCGGGTGCCCGTGCTCCGATGGGGCGCGCTCGACGCCCTGCTGCGCGCGCCCGCCGCGTCTCGGCTCGCCGCGATGGGACTTCGCCGCGGCGGTCGCACGAGCGTCCTCCTGAACCGCACCCTCGGGCTTCGCGACGCCTCGTCGGATGATCCCGCGGACACGGTTGCTCGCTGGCGCCGTGCCCGCCGCGCTCCCCTGACCGACCTGGTCGCGAAGGTGCAGCGTGCGGACGCGCTCGTCGTCAACGGGGAGGGGAGCATGATCTTCACGACTCCTTCGCGCGTCGAGCAGCGCTTCCACCTCGCGGCGATGCAGCTGGCGCGTGAGAGCGGCATTCCCTTCGCGTACGTCAACGCCCTCGTCGCCGATCCCCCAGGCGGGCCGCGCAACCAGCAGATGCTCGACGCCACGCTGGATGTGCTCGGCGACGCCGCGCTCGTCGCGACGCGCGACCCCGAGTCGCTGAGGTTCCTCCGGAGCCTGTCGACGCAGGTGCGCGCCACATACGTCCCGGACGCGGTGTTCTCCTGGCGCGGCGCGCCCGCTCTGGCGGACGCGGCCGCCGCGCTGGCGTCCCCCGCTCCCCTCCGACCCTTCGTCGCGCAGCCCGAGCTGCTGGGTCGCTGGGACTTCACCGCCCCGTACATCTGCGTGGGCGGAAGCTCGCGGGCGGCCAAGGACCCCGAGCGCGCCGCCGCCGCCTACCGCGGCCTGCTCGAGGGGGTGCGGTCGCTCGGCTTGAGCGTCGTCGTCACCGTTACCTGTCTCGGCGACGCGTTCCTGGAGGGCGTGGCCCATGATCTCGGCCTCCCCGTCATCCCGGCCCCCACCAACGTGTACGCCGCCGCGGCGATCCTCGGCCGCGCGGAGATCACCGTCACCGGGCGCTACCACCCGGCCATCCTGGCGGGCCTGGGCGGCGCGCCGTGCGTCCTGCTCGGGGCCGACTCGCACAAGACGAGGAGCGTTCAGGAGGTGCTCGGATACCCCGAGATCCGCGTGTTCAGCGCGTTCCCCGACGGCTCCGAGGTCGAGGCGATCGTGGAGACCGCGCGCGGCGTGCTCGAGCGGCGCGCGACGTGGAGCGAGGCGATCCGGACCGCGGTCGCCTGCCGCGCCGAGGAGGCCGCGAAGCTCGGTGCGCAACTCCGCTCCGCTTTCGCAGGGGCCGCCGGCCGATGACCGTCCCGGCCACCTTCGAGGCGTTCCTGGCGGACGTGCGGCGAAACGATCCGCCCCCATTCGAGGACGCCGCGTGGCTGCTGTGGAGCCTCGCCCGGAGCGCCGCCGGCACGCCGCATTCTCTGCTGCACCGCGCCACGATCCCCTTCACCCTCGAGACCCTGGCGGCGCGCGGCCACCTGCAGCGCCGGCGGCCGCCGCCCGCCGCCGTCCTCGCCACCCTCTTCCCGGGCCGCCGCGACTACCTGGACCTGATCGGCCTCCCGCTGCGCGCGCTGCATCGGCGCGGGATCTCGACCTCGGTCGCGCTGCCGCCCGCCTCGCCGGTCGTGCCCGCAGACCTGGCGCCCGTGCCCACCTTCGGCCTGTGGGACCTCGCCTCCCCCGGCGCCTACGCGCGCGCGCGGCGCGCGTATGGCGCCCTCGTCGGCTCCGCGCGCGCCTTCGGACGCAGGCTGGGGCTGACCGGCGAGCAACGGCGCGAGCTGCACCTGACGTTGCAGGGCTACTGCTGGCAGCGCGAGCTGTTCGCCGCGGCCCTCGAGGCCACGGGGGCCGAGGTCGTCTTCGGTCTGCACTTCATGCTCGACCCGGGGATCCGCGGCGCGCTGCGCGAGGCGCGCGACCGCGGGCGCGCACCAAGCGCGATCCTGGTACAGCACGGCGTGTTCAGCCACACATGGGAGACGCACGACTTCCACGGCGCCGACTGCGTGCTCCTCTGGGGCCCGGCGTCCGTCGAGGAGCTCGACGCCTTCCCCGGCCCGAAGCCTGCCGCCACCGTCGTGGGCTTCCCGAAGACGCTCGAGGCGGAGGAGGCGTCGTCCACCGGACCGGCAGCCCGCCGCGGGCACGTCCTCGTGCTGGGCACGAATGACGACGAGGCCCGTGAGGCCCGCGCGCTGGAGCTCGTCGCCCGGGCCCTGCCCGACAGCGAGGAGCGGCCGGTGGTGTTCCGCCCGCACCCGAAGGAATCGAAGGACGTCTACCTCGATCTCGCGCGTCGCGGCCTGCTGGCGCCGTCCCAGGTGCAGAGCGTGGGCGCGCTCGCAGGCGCCCTCCGGGGCGCCGCCGTGGTGATCGGCACGCAGAGCACGTCACTACCGGAGGCCGTCCTCCTCGGCGTTCCCGCTATCCAGGTACTGCCGGGCGCGCTCGGGCTCGGATGGGAGGAACGCGGGCTGGCGTCGGCTGCCGACGGCCACGCGCTCCGGCGCCTCGTCACCGCGCTGTTCGACGATCCCACGCAGCGAGCGCGCATGCTCGAGCGCGAGCTGCCGTTCGCGCGCGACCTGCTCGGCGACCCCCACCGGGCGTGCGACCGGATCGCGGACGCGCTGCAGGCTGCCGTGAGCGGCCGGCGCGCGGAGGCGCCCGCCCGCGCTAGGTCCCCGAAGGTGGACGAAGCGGGGGTGCCGTCCCCCGCACGCGACGACGCCGCGTCGGGCGCGACGAAGGGCCGGCCCGAACGGCCGCTGGTCACCATCATGATCCCCACGTACGAGGGGGCACAGTTCCTCCCAACGGCGATCGAGAGCGCGCTGGCGCAGGATTACGAGCCGTTGGAGGTGGTCGTGCTGGACGACGCCTCCCCCGACGACACCGCGCTCGTCGCCGCGCGCTACGCCCACGATCCGCGCGTTCGCGTGGTGCGTCACGAGCGCAACCTCGGGCGCGTCGCCACGTACCGCGACGGGCTCTATACGCATGCGCGCGGCGATTTCGTGCTCAACCTCGACGGCGACGACTGGCTGTGCGACCCGACGTACGTCTCCGCTGCGATCGAACTGGTCGAACGCCATCCGGAGGTGGCGCTCGTCTTCGCGCGGAAGGATGTCTACAGTGACCGGACCGGGCGCGTGCCCGACGGGGAGAAGCACCGGGGCCTGCCGGAGGTGTGCGACGGCACGGCGCTGTTCCGTCGGTTCGCCGCGGGACACAGCATCCCGCACGCCACGGCGCTGTACCGTCGCGACCTCGCGACGGAGGTCGGCTTCTATCAGCACGACGTGGTCGGCTCGGACTCGCTGTCGCTCCTCCTGCTCGTCGCGAACCGCCAGGTCGGCTTCCTCGACCGCCCCGCCGCGGTGTGGCGGGATCACGGCACGAACTCCTCACTCGGCGTCAGCGCGCCACGGCTCATGGCGAACCTCGCCGTCGCCGACATCCCCGCGCGGGCCGCCGCGGCCAACGGCGCGCTGCCACCCGCCGAGGCGCGACGGTGGCGGCGGAAGGTTGCGGCCCGGATCGCGCACCAGGGTATCGCCGACGACCTTGCGACGGGGCGCGTGGGGAACGCCGCCGAGATCGTGCTGCGCCTTACGATTACGCGCCCGGGCACGTCGGCGCTCACGCTGGTGGGGTTGGGGCGCGGCGCCGCCCGCACGCTGCGCCGCAGGCTCGCAGGGGAGCGCTTGGGAACGCGGCCCGACCCTGCCGAGGCCGACGCGTAGGAGTTCGACCTTGTCCGGGACGAAGCCCACGCGCAACCGGAGGAGCCAAGGACGTCCCCGCAGGGCGCCGAGCCTGTACCTCCACTGCGGATACCACCGCACGGGGAGTTCGTGCCTACAGACAGTCTTCGCCCTGAATCGCGAGGCTCTGCGCTGGGCCGGTTGGGGACTCGCGATCACGACGTCGACCACCGGTAACCACGGCCGCACCGCATCGGGTAGCGACGCCCTGCGCCTCCCGCGGGTCGCGTACCGGCACGTTCGCCACGCCGCAAGCCGGTGCGCGGCGGCGTGCGCTGCCGGCTTCGGAACGCAATGCCGATTGCTCCATCCGACCGAACCGGCACTGCGGCGGGTGCGCTGGATATCCCTCACACGGGTGCGCAGTTGGACGCAGTTCGAGCGGTGGTCGGAGCGGCGCTCGGGCTATGTGCTCGGGGGCCCATGGGATCTCGAGCACGTGGTCGGATTCGACGTCTGCAGCGAGCGCAGTCGCACCTACCGCTCGGCGTTGGAGATGGTCGCCGAGGGGCGAGCGTACACGCACACCGACCAGTTCCTCCACCTCGTGGAGGTCGCCGAGAACGGCCGGTGGCATCCGGAGCTCGCGATGCGCGGCTCGACCCTCGAGCGCGTGCACGCGTACTTCCGTGCGCTCGAGCGCACCTTCGAGGACATCCGCGCCAAAGGGCTCGGGACGCAGGCCAGCCTCGAGGGGCCGCACGCCAGGCTGGAGGACGAGATCCAGGTGCTCGTCGACCGCCACGACACCTTCGTCCGCGCCCGCGGGGGCAACCACCGCTTCGCCATCGCGCAGGTTCTTGCCGAGCCCAGCATCCCGGTCCACGTACGCGGCGTCCCCCGCCGATGGGCAAAGGAGCGGCACGAACGCCTCGGCGGCCCGTTATGCCTGGCGATCGCTCGCGGCCTCGACGACATCTGCGTTCGGCCCCCACCGCAAGCCGGGCCCTGACGCCGGCGCGCCGGCAGGGGGTCGGCCGGCTCAGCCGCGCGGGGCGGCTGTGGTTCTCGCGCACCGCACGTTTCGACGGCGCCGCCCCATACGCCCACTAGGTGTAGGCGCCCAGGCCGCGCTACCCGTCCCCCCCCCAGCGCTCGCGAATCTCGGTGCTCGAGATGTCCCGCCGGAACTCCTGCGGCGGCAGCTCCTCGAACACGTCCTCGACTCCGCTGGGAAGCTGGAGGTCGTGCAGCGTGAGGAACCCTGCGTCCGTCTCGCGGCCCGCGACCAGGAAGCGGCAGCCGTAGCCGCGCACGCGCTCAAGGACCCGCCGCACGGCGGCAGCGCCGTTCGGGTGCCGGCCGCCGCCCTCCCCCCCGTCCGGATAGAACCGCGGGTCGAGGATGCGCGCCGCGGTGTCGGCGCCGATCACGAACACGCAGCCTCGGAACAGCGCGGCCTTCCCCAGGAACAGCGCCTCGCGCGTCAGGGCGAGCGCACCCAGCCCCGGGAACTGCTGCGCGCGGCGGCGCGCCTCCACCAGCGCGATCGCCGCCTTGTCTGCGTTCGCCAGGGGCAGCTCGAAGAAGGTGGGCCGGCCGAGGTGGCGGGCGGCGGCGGCGGCGAGCTCGCGGTGCCCGTCGTGCAAGGGGTGGAACGCGCCGGACAGGAGCGGCGTTCCGGGCGCGGGAAGCTCGACGCCGAGGGTGCCGTCGCGGCGAGCCAGGACGTAGGGGCGCCGACCCTCCCCCAGGTCGGCCAACAGCGGCGCGGGCGCGAAGCCGGTCTCGAGCGCCTCGCCCTCCACCAGCGGCAGCTCCGGAAGGTGGAGCACGCCGCAAGCGTCCGCCACCGCCCGCAGGATGAGGAGGCTGACGATCTCCTCCTCCTCGGCACGGTTGCGCACGCCCTTGGACATCGTGAGAGCGTAGGTGAGGGTTCCGAAACCGTCGCGAACGGCGATGGCCACGCGGTGCTGCCCCCGCTTCGCGTAGTCCGTGGCGATGGTGGCCGTCGACCCGAGCCCGAAGACCGGAGCGTCGGGCTCGACCGGATCGACGTACGCGCGGGCGCGTCCGTACGCTCGACCGGCGAGCGCCGCCGCCACGCGCCGCGACGTGAACCTGTTCGGCGTGAAGCCTAGGAAGGCGATCATGGAGCGGTCGGCGTAGATGTCCACCGCCTCGAGCACGGTGCGCGACGACCCGCCGACGGCGTGCAGCCAGCTGAGCGCCTGCACGCCGGCACCGGCGAACGCCATCACCATGCGCTGCGGTGTGGCGTGGATCGCGGCGACCAACTCTTCGATCGTCACGGCGACATCACGCCCGCCATTGTGCCACGCGCGACCCTTCGCGCCCGTGGGCGCCCGCTCGCGTGCTCATCGCGGCGCGGCCGCCGACGGCATGATGCTGTGACGGGTGCGCCGCCGGGGCATACCTGCGGCGCTATTCTGCCGTACCCCATGGTGATGACGCCCGTCGGGGGCCGCCGGTACGACGGGCGGCGATCCCCCCGCTGGTGAGGTGACCTGCTATCGACATCCTCGATCCGACCCCCCTCCTCATCGGTCCCGAGGACGATCTTCGTTCGTCCATCGAGACGATCGATCGCGGCGAGCTCCAGATCGCGCTGGTTGTCGACGGCGGGCGGAAGCTTCTGGGCACCGTGAGCGACGGCGATGTGCGCAGGGCGCTGCTCCGCGGCGCGACCCTCGCCGACCGCGCCGGCTCCGTCATGAACGCGCGACCGCTCACGGTCCCGCCCGATGCGCAGCACGCGGCGGTGGACGCCCTCATGGTGCGGACGGCGCTCCGACGGATCCCCGTGGTCGACGCGGCCGGAACGGTCGTGGGGCTCGCCGTCCCGACCCGCGACGTCGCCCGTGCCGCTCCTCCGCAACGGGTCGTGATCATGGCCGGCGGCCTCGGCAAGCGCCTGGGTTCCCTGACCACCTCGACACCGAAACCGCTGCTCCAGGTCGGCACGCGGCCACTGCTCGAGACCATCCTCTCCGCGTTCATCGAGCAGGGCTTCGCCGACTTCACGTTCTCCGTGAACTACCGCGCCGAGATGATCATGGAGTACTTCGGCAACGGCACGAAGTGGGGCGTCGCGATCGCCTACGTGCGCGAGAGCGAACCGCTCGGCACGGCGGGATCGCTGACGCTGCTGCCCGACACGCCGGACATCCCGCTCATTGTGATGAACGGCGACCTGCTCACGAAGGTCGACTTCCGCAAGCTCCTCGACTTCCACGCGGCCAGCGGCCAGGTGGCGACCATGACGGTGCGTGAGCTCGAGCTCCCCATCCCCTACGGGGTGGTGGACGTGCGGGCTCTGCGGATCGTCGAGTTGGTGGAGAAGCCCGTGAAACGCTTCTTCATCAACGCCGGCATCTACGTGCTCGAGCCGGCCTGTCTCGACTACATCCCGAAGGGTCGCTACTGCGACATGACCGACCTGTTCTCCCGTTTGCTCGAGCAGGGCTATCCCGTGGGCGCGTTCCCCATCCACGAGTACTGGCAGGACATCGGCCAGGTCGACGATCTGGAGCGCGCGCGGCGCGACTTCCTGGAGCTGTGGGGGAGCGCGCACGCGCTCGAACCCCGTCCACCCTTCGCCGAGCCGTCCTGATGGCGCCCCTCACGCGGGCGCTGCTGGCGGCGCTCGTGTTCACCCTGCCGTTCGACCAGGCCTTCGCCATCCCCGTCATCGGCAGCCTCGGCCGCGCCGTTGGGCTGCTCGTCGCCGGGGTGGGGCTGCTGGCGCTGCTCTCGGGTCGGCTGGTGCGCATACGGCGACCCAACGCCTTCCTGCTCCTCGCCGCCGTGTTCGTGGGGTGGAACGCGCTGAGCGTGCTGTGGGCGGTCGATCCCGCTACGACGCTGGTGCAGGTGTTCACCTACGTGCAGCTGTGGGTCATGGCGTGGCTGATCTGGCAGTTCATCGTGGAGCCTAGCCAGGCGGCGCGCCTGCGGCAGGCTTACATGCTCGGCACCTGGGTGACGGTAGGCACCATCGTGTGGGCCTTCTTCGCCGGCGATCCCACGGTCGATCCGACGCGCTACTCCGCGTTCGGCACCAACGCGAATTACACGGCGCAGAGCGTCGTCCTTGCCATCCCGATGGCGCTCGACGCGGCCGTGAACGGCCGTGGCTGGCGGCGCTTCTTCGCCATTTTGTTGCTCCCCGCATGCGTCTTCGGGCTCGGCCTTACCGGCTCCCGCGGGGGCGCCCTCATGGCGGCCTTCGCCGTGGTCGGCGGGATCGCCCTGCTGCTGCGCACGGGGACCGGCACGAAGCTCACGGTGCTGACCGCGGTAGCGCTCACCACCGTGGTGGTGGCGCTCGCCCTGCCGGCGCAGACCCGCATGCGGTTCGCCGACACGGTGGACCAAGTCCAGACGGCCGACTTCAGCGGCCGCGGCGAGATCTGGCATGCGGGCTTCCAGGCGTGGCTCGCCCACCCCGCGATCGGCGCAGGCTCCGGTACGTTCGAGCGGGCCGTCACGTCGGTGCTGGGCTTCCCCAGCGCCGCGCACGACTCCTTCCTGAACCTGCTGGTGGAGCTCGGCCCGATCGGGCCCGTCCTCTTCCTCCTGCTCTTCCTGGTGGCGATCTGGCCGCACCTCGTGGTGGCCCTGCGGCGACCGGCGCCCGGACGGGAGGCGAGCCGGCGCTACGCCATGCTGCACGTGCTGCTGCTCGCCACCCTCCTCATCGCCCAGTTGCCTGCCAACTGGCAGTACCAGCGCGTGACGTGGTACCTGCTGGCGGCCGCGACGCTGGAGCGTGCCCTGTTCCTCCGGCAGCCACGCCCGGCACCGGCGACGGCCTAGCCGACCGGAACGGCCGCGCATGCGGATCGTCTACCTGCACCAGTACTTCGTGACCCCGGAGATGGGAGGCGGCACCCGCTCCTTCGAGCTTGCGCGGCGCCTGGTACGCGCCGGTCACGAGGTCCACATGGTCACGACCGACAACCGCCCGGAGCCCTCGTGGCGGCGCGGCTGGCGCGTGACCCAGGAGGCGGGCATCGAGGTGCACTGGCTGCCGGTTCCCTACGACAACCGCATGTCGTACGCCCGGCGCATGCGGGCGTTCCTGGCGTTCGCCGTCGGGAGCGCGCGCCGCGCCGCATCGTTGCGCGCCGACGTGGTGTTCGCGACGAGCACGCCGCTCACGATCGCGTTGCCCGCGGTGTGGGCGTCGTGGCGCAGTGGCGCTCCGATGGTGTTCGAGGTCCGCGACCTGTGGCCCGACGTGCCCATCGCCCTGGGCGTCCTGTCCAACCCGCTGGCGATAGCCGCCGCTCGACTGCTCGAGCGCTTCGCCTACGGCAACGCGCGCCGCATCGTGGCCCTCTCGCCGGGCATGGCCGAAGGGGTGTGCCGCGCCGGTTACCCGCGCGAGCGCATCGACGTCATCCCCAACGGTTGCGACCTCGAGCTGTTCCGCCCCGACCCCGGGGCCGCGGCCGCGTTCCGCTCGGAGCACGCGTGGCTCGGCGGCCGACCCCTGGTCGCGTACACCGGCACGCTGGGGCTCGTGAACGGCGTGGACTACCTCGTGCGGGTCGCGGCCCGGGTGGCGTCCCTCGATCCCGAGGTGCGCTTCCTGATCGTCGGGGAGGGGCGTGCGTGGGACGCCGTCCGCTCCGACGCCGAGGCCGCCGGCATCCTCGGGCGCAGCTTCTTCATGATGGCCTCGCTGCCGAAGCCCGGGGTGGCCCGGGTGATGGCCGCCGCCGACGTCGCCACCTCGGTGGTGGTCGACGTGCCCGCGTTGTGGCACAACTCGGCCAACAAGTTCTTCGACGGCCTCTCCTCCGGCACTGCCTTCGCCGTCAACCACGAGGGGTGGCAGGCCGACCTGCTGCGGGAATGGGACGCCGGCCTGGTGCTGCCGGCGACCGACGCCGACGGGGCCGCGCGCATGCTGGTGGACGCCCTCCATGCGCCCGGCTGGACCCGCCGTGCCGGCGCGAACGGCCGCCGGCTCGCGGAGGAGCGCTTCGCACGCGACGCGCTCGCGACCCAGCTGGAGCGCTCGTTGCGCGACGCAGAGGCGCGGTACGTCGGGAAGAAGTCCTTCGAAGCGAGCTGAGTGACGCTCACCCCGAGGGAATGCGCGCGTTCATGTACGAGGCGGTCGTGCGTGTTCGGCTGCAGCACGACCCCCACCGGGGAGAACGGTAGCGTCGACGAAGAGAAGCCCGCCTTGAACCTGAACAGCGAGTCGCGCGCTCCGCCTTCGCCGCCCCGAGGTTCATCACCTCCGCGCCGCGCTCGCGGAACCATTCTAGCGACGCGTACGATTTCAGCACGGACGCCTGCAGCGGCAATGACGACGTGCGCGTGCCCCCCAGGAGGCTCTCGGCGATGCCGCGGCTCATGCTGTCGAGGCTGGCACACACCACGCGCCCCACGTGTCGCACGAGGCTCACGGTCGCCCAGGACGACCGCAAGCTCGCGGCTGTAGGGCAGGCGAAGGAGAAGTACGCGTCGGCGCCGGCCCCCCGTCGCATGGTCCAGACAGATCTCGTGGAACGTCTCGAGCGCGTCGGCCGGCCGGGCCATCTCGAAGGCGGGCCCGCGCTCCCAGCCCCGCGGCCGGGCGGGCCCCGGTGCGCCGCCCCTCCAGCGCGACGTACTCGGGAACTTGGTAGATGTCGTGGCGCCCGGCGTCGCGCGCCTCTCGCCAGCGCCGGTCGCCCGGCCCGAGCTCCGCGAACACCATCGAACGCATTGTCTTCTCAGGATCGGCGGCGCCCGTCTCGCGCCCCAGGAATTCGGCACTACGCGTGCGCCCGTTCCTATAGGAGGCGATCTGCCGCCCCGCGACCTAGGGGGGCGCGGCCCGGTATGCCGGGAAGTATCCGACCGACAGGAGCGCCCCCGGGTCGACCCCCAGTTCGCCCGCGCGCCGGCGCACGCTCAGGTCGTAGCGGCGTTCGTCCAGAATCACGCGGGCGGTGGAGAACATCTTGAAGGTCCCGGAGAACCCCGCCTTGAAGCGGAACAGCGAATCGCGCTGCCCGGCCAGGCCGCCCCCGAGGTGCAGCACGCGCTCCCCGCGCTCCCGGTAGTGCGCGATGGCGGCCACGGCCTCGAGCACGGAGGGCTGCGCACGCAACGCGTCCGTGCGCGTTCCCCCCAGGAGGTTCTGCACGACGCCGCCGCTCGAGCTGTAGAGCTTCGCCGACAGGGGCTTCCCGCCGAGGCTCACGACCGCCACCTCGAGCCGGTCGTCGAGCAATGCCGCCAGGGCACGGTCGTAGGCGAGGTCGAAGGTGAAGTAGTCCGCGGCGGCGCCCACACGCTCCATCGTCTCCCGGTAGATCTCGTCGTAGGCGTCCAACGCGCCGTCGGCCGGAAGGAAGTCGATCTGGTAACCCTCTCGCGTGAGCCTGCGCGCGACGTAGCGTTCCGACTTGCGGACCTTTGCGTAAAGCTCGTCGAGAGGGCGCGTGAGATCGACCACGACGGTCTCGCCGGTCTGGTGGATGAGCCCCTCCGGGAACGCGTCGGCGACGTCATCGAGGATGGGGTGGAGGCGCAGGAACAGGCTGCAATGGCCCGCGTCTCGCAAGCCGTCGAGGAGGCAACGCACGGCCTCACGGCGCGCATCGCGATCCCATGCGCCGAGGAAGAGAGCTCCGGAGTAGCCGTAGGGTGAGGCGACGTCCGTGCCGCCCGCCGGGCCCTCGAGCGGCCGGACCAGGTACGGGACGAGAAGCGCGCCGCCGCCCGAGAGCACGAGGCCCGCCGCGGGGCGGGCGCCGACACGCCTCGCCTCGAGGGCCGCGTAGCCAGGAAGATGGTAGATGTCGTGCCTACCGTACGAGAGGGCGCTGCTCCAGCGGGCGTCTTCGGGACCCACCTCGTGGAACGCCACGCTAGTCATCAGGAGGCCAAGTATAGGCTTCCCACGCCCCCGCAGCGCCCGCCGCGTCACAAGCCCGCGAGCGTCACCGACACGGCCCGAGGGCGATGGTACCTTGGCGACGACCTGAAGCCGCATCGCGCGCACGTGCGGCGCACGCGATCGGCGAGCGTGGAGGACGGCACGTCGTGACCTACCGCCATCTCGGAAAGCGAATCTTCGACGCGCTCGCGGCGACCGCGGCCATCGGCTTGCTGTCGCCGCTGCTGCTCGCGCTCGCGCTTGCGGTCCTGGCCGTCCACGGCCGGCCGATCGTGTTCGCGCAGCGGCGCCCGGGCCTCGGCGGGCGACCGTTCACGATCTACAAGTTCCGCACGATGCGCCACGCCGTCGACGAGAGCGGGCGACCCCTCCCGGACCACCTTCGCCTCACGCCCCTCGGCCGCTTCCTGCGCGGCACCAGCCTCGACGAGTTGCCGGAGCTCGTGAACGTGCTTCGCGGTGACATGAGCCTCGTCGGTCCGCGTCCCCTCCTCATGGAGTACCTGCCGCGCTACACGCCCGAGCAGGCCCGTCGCCACGACGTGCGGCCGGGCATCACGGGCCTTGCGCAGGTGCGCGGGCGCAATGCGATCAGCTGGGACGAGAAGTTCGCCTTCGACCTCGAGTACGTGGCGCGCCTCAGCTTCCCGCTCGACCTCGCGATCCTCGCGGGAACGGTGGTGGAGGTCGTGCGGGGTACCGGGGTCAACGCGAGCGAGACCGTCACCATGCCGGAGTTCTGGGGGACCGCCGCGCCGGGACGGGCGGACCCGTGAGCGCGACGGACGGCTCCGCGTGGGCGTGAGGTTGCCGAGCCCCAGCGCCGCGGACCACCGCCCGGCCGAGCGCGCCGCTCTGGCGGAGACGTTCGAGCGCCTGTGGCCCCTGAACCGCAGCCTCACCGGCGACGGGGTGCGAGCCACCCATGACATCCTGGGCGAGTGGCTGCCGCTCGAGCGCCACGAGATCGCCAGCGGCACGCGCGTGTTCGACTGGACCGTGCCGCCCGAGTGGGTCGTGAGGGAGGCGCGCGTGATCGGCCCGGACGGCAGCACCGTGGCGGACGTGCGCGATCACACCCTCCACCTGGTCGGTTACTCGACGCCGTTCCGGGGGGAGCTGCCGCTCGACGAGCTCGACGCGCACCTCTACTCCCTGCCGGCCCGTCCCGACGCCATCCCCTACGTCACCAGCTACTACGCGCCTCGCTGGGGCTTCTGCCTCCCGCACCGGCAACGCGAACGCCTGCGGCCCGGAACCTACCGCGTCGTGGTGGACACCGAGCTGGTCGAGGGCAGCATGACGCTGTCCGAATGCGTGCTGGGCGGGGAGAGCGACCGCGAGGTCCTCGTCTCGACCTACACCTGCCACCCGTCCATGGCGAACAACGAGCTCTCAGGCCCCCTCGTGGCCGCCGCGCTCTACCGCCGGTTGGCCGCCTGGCCGCGCCGCCGCCTCGGTTACCGCTTCGTATTCGCGCCGGAGACGATCGGCGCGATCGCGTACCTGGCTCTGCGCGGCGCGCACCTGAAGACGGCGCTCGAAGCCGGGTGGGTCGTCACCTGCGTCGGCGACGCGGCACCGTTCACCTACAAGCGCTCGCGGCGAGGCGACACCCTGGCGGACCGCGCGGCGGAGCATGCGCTGTCCGACCGGCGAGACACGCGCTGGTGGGACTTCGAGCCCATGGGTAGCGACGAGCGACAGTACGGCTCGCCGGGGTTCGACCTGCCGGTCGGCAGCCTGATGCGAAGCCCCTACGGCACCTATCCCGAGTACCACACCTCCGACGACGATGCGACCGTGCTCGACTTCGGGGCCCTGCAGGGATCCGTCGACGCCTACGAGGAGCTGTGCCGCGCGGCGGACCTGGGCGGGGCACGCTGGCGCAACCTCCTGCCCTACGGCGAGCCGCAGCTCGGCCGGCGCGGCCTTTACCCCGACATCACCGTGGCCGGAGCGAACCTGCGGGCCGCGGACGCCATCTTCTGGGTCCTCAACCTGTCCGACGGGGAGCACGACCTGCTGGGCATCGCGCGGCGCAGCGGTGTCGCGCTGAGCGACCTGGACCGCGCCGCTCGCACGCTGGCCGCGGCCGGGCTGATGGAGCGGCTGCCCTGAGCGCGCCGCAGCCGGCCGCGAAGGTAGGCGGCGGGTGCGGGCGGGCCCCACGCGGGAGACCGGCCCGGCCCAGCGGTCGGCCCTGGTTCGAAACCGGGCCGGCCGGCCGGGCTCCGCCGGCCCGCGGCGCTGCCTAGGCGCCGGCCGCGGCCACGCCGCGCGTCGGGAGCGCGTTGCGCGTGTCCAGCACCTTGTCCGCCACCGCCCGCAGGCGCGGCCAGTCGAAAGCGCCGTGCGCGGTGATCACGACGATGAGATCGGCAGCCTCGACCGTCGTCGCGTCCAGCGCCGACGCGTCGAGCCTCGTGCCATCCTCGAGCTGCAGGTGCGGCACGAAGGGATCGACGAAGTCGAGCGCGGCCCCGTAGCGGTGGAGCTCTTCCAGCACCGGGAGGGCCGGCGACTCGCGCACGTCGGGCACGTCGGGCTTGTACGCGACGCCAACGACGAGGATGCGCGCGCCGTTGAGCGCGAGGCCGCGCCGGTTGAGCCGCTCCATCGCCTGGACGGCGACGTAGTGCGGCATCTCCTGATTGATCTGGTCGGCGAGGGTGACGAGGCGGGGCTCGAAACCGGACAGGCGCGCCCGGTACACCAGGTACTGCGGGTCGAGCGGGATGCAGTGACCGCCGATCCCCGGACCCGGATAGAAGGCCATGAACCCGAAAGGCTTGGTCGCGGCGGCCTCGATGACCTCCCACACATCGATGTCGATCTTGTCGCAGAGCTGCTTGAACTCGTTGGCCAGCGCGATGTTGACGTTGCGGAAGGTGTTCTCGAGCAGCTTGCTGGTCTCCGCTACGGTGGCGCTCGAGACCGTGTGCACGCGCTCGAAGGCAGCGCCGTAGAGGGCCGCCGCCACGGCTGTCGAGTCGGGCGTGACCCCGCCCACGACCTTCGGGATCGTGCGCAGCGGGAAGCGCCTGTTGCCCGGGTCGACGCGCTCGGAGCTGAAGGCGAGGAGCACGCTACGGTCGAGCTCGAGCCCGTGCGCTTCCAGGTGCGGCAGGACGATGTCCTGCGTCGTTCCGGGGTACGTCGTCGACTCGAGGATCACGAGCTTGCCGCTGCCGATGACCGCGGCCACCGTCTCCACGGCCCGCTGGATGTAGGACAGGTCGGGCTGCCGGGTCTTGCTCAGCGGGGTGGGGACGCAGATCATGTACGCATCGACCTCGCGTAGGCGCTCGCGATCGGAGGTCGGCAGGAAACGCCCGCTGCCGAGCGCGTGCCGGAGCTCCGCGTCGCGCACGTCGCCGATGCGCGAGCGCCCCTCGCGCAGCTCGGCGACGTACGCCTCGTCCACGTCGAAGCCCACGACGGAGAAGCCCGCCTGCGCGAACAACATCGAGAGGGGCAGGCCCACGTACCCGAGCCCGACGATGCCGAGTCGGACCTCGCGGGCACGGATGCGGGTGATCAAGGGTTCGCGAAGCACAGGTCGGGCCCTCCGTCCACGACGCGCCGACATCCTCACGCGGCGCTCATTCCTGGAGTATGGCACGGCCGCCGCGGCGGCCGCAGGTCAGCTGAGCACGTGGCTCGGGCGCGCTCCCGCCGACCGCGGCAGGTGCGGCATTTGGGCGAGGCCGGCCGAGGCGCCCGTGCCATGATGTCCGCGACGCATTGCACCCCAGGGTAGCGATGGACGAGGACGGTCGACAGCCATGAACCACACCCACGAGCCCCCCAGCACCAGCGACGCCATCCTGCTCGACGTGCTGCGCCGCGTCGTCGGCGACCCCGGCCGCGGCGTGCCCCTGCACGAGCCGGAGTTCCGCGGAAACGAACGCGATCTCGTCACCCAGTGCATCGAGTCCACCTTCGTGTCGAGCGTGGGCGCCTTCGTCGATCGCTTCGAGGGGATGCTCGCGGAGTACACGGGAGCGCAGCACGCCGTGGCCGTGGTCAACGGTACCGCCGCGCTGCAGGTCGCGCTGCGGCTAGCGGGCGTCGGACCCGGCGACGAGGTCCTCGTGCCCGCGCTGTCGTTCGTTGCGACCGCCAACGCCGTCGCGCATTGCGGGGCGGTGCCGCACTTCGTCGATTGCGACGCGTCCACCATGGGCCTCTCCCCCGCCGCGCTCGAGGAGCGCCTGAGGGAGGTGGCGAACGGGCGCGGCGGTAGCTTGACGAACCGGGCCACCGGTCGCCGCATCGCGGCGGTGGTACCGATGCACGCCTTCGGCCATCCGATGGATCTCGACGGCCTGCTGGAGGTGGCGGAGCGCTACGACCTGCCCGTGGTGGAGGACGCCGCCGAGTCGCTCGGGAGCACCTACCACGGGCGGCACGCCGGGACGTTCGGACGTCTCGGGATCCTCAGCTTCAACGGCAACAAGATCGTCACGACCGGCGGCGGTGGCGCCATCCTGACCGACTCGCCCGAGCTGGCGAAGCGCGCGAAGCACCTCACCACGACCGCCAAGCGCCTCCACCGTTGGGAGTTCTTCCACGACGAGGTGGCGTGGAACTTCCGGCTCCCGAACCTCAACGCGGCCCTCGGTTGCGCCCAACTGGAGAGGTTGCCGGATTTCGTGGAGCGGAAGCGTACGCTCGCGCGAGCGTACGAGAGCGCCCTCGCCGATCAGGCCGCCCTCCGCTTCATGCACGAGCCGGACGGCTGCCGAAGCAACTACTGGCTCGCCACCGTGTGCCTCACACGACCGTCCCTCGGGGCGCGCGACGAGGTGTTGGCGGCGGCCAACGACGCAGGCTATGGCTGCCGCCCTGCCTGGACGTTGCTCTCCAGACTCCCGATGTACGAGGCCTCCCCCCGCGGCGCGCTCGACGTGGCAGAAAGGCTGGAGGCCGGCCTCATCAACCTTCCGAGCAGCCCCAGGCTCGCCCGCTGACGCGGGCGTAGGCTACCGGTCCACGCCGCGGACGAGGGCACGCGAGGACGGAGGCCCTCCGCCGCCGATCAAACGCCGGCGAGCCCCTCGGCCACGCCCTTGGCGATGCAATCGACGACCCAGCGCGTCTCTTCGGCGGTGAGTTGGGTATGGAACGGGATCGCGAGCGTCCGACGAGCGACGTCCTCCGTCACGACGAGCCGCATCTCGGGTCGCTCGTCGCGATGGGCGTGCAGGTACGCCTGCTCGTGGAGCGCGGAGAAGTACGCGCGCGTCGGAACACCGCGCTCCGCCAGGCGGGTCATGAGGCGATCGCGGTCGATGCCGCGGTCGAGCGTGAGCACGTACACGAACCAGCTCACGCGTGTGCCCGGGACCGCGACGGGAGTGCGCACCCCCGGCACGCCGGCGAAGAGCCGCTCGTAATCGGCGGCGACCTCGCGTCGGCGCTCGACGAACGCGTCGAGCCGGGCCAGCTGGGTCACGCCGAGCGACGCGCTCATCTCGTCCATGCGGTAGTTGAAGCCGAGCCGCTCGTGCTCGAGCCACGCCCCCATCGCGCCCCTGCCCTGATTGCGGATGCTGCGTGCGGCGGCGGCCACGGCGTCGTCGTCCGTGACGATCATGCCGCCCTCGCCCGTGGTGATCTGCTTGTTCGGGTAGAACGCGAAGCAGGCGGCGTTGCCGAACGATCCCACACGCTGGTGGCCTACGGCCGAGCCGAGGGCCTCGCAGCTGTCGTCGACGAGCAGCAGCCCGTGCCGCTCGGCGAGCGCCTGGAGCGCCGCCCAATCGGCGGGCCGGCCGAAGACGTCGACTACCATGAGCGCGCGGGTTCGCGGCGTGATCCTGCGCTCGACGTCCCGCGGGTCGAGGTTGAAGGTGCTCTCGTCGATGTCGGCGAAGACCGGCGTCGCGCCGACGAGGAGGATGGCGTTCACCGAGGCGGCGAAGGTGAACGAAGGGACGATGACCTCGTCCCCGGGTCCCACCCCGAGGGCTGCCAGGATGACGTGCAACCCCGCGGTACCGGAGCTCACCGCGATGCCGTGGGTGACGCCCACGTACTCGGCAACCCCGCGCTCGAATCGCTCCGCGCGGGCGCCCATCGCCAGGCGGCCCGATCGGAGAACGTCGACGACGCCCGCGATGTCCTCCTGCGAAATGTCGGCCCGCGCGAGTTGAACGTTCATCTCGTCCTCCACGACGTCGCGTCGACGCCCCCACCACACTACGTGAAGCCGCCGGCCGGCCGCACCGATAGGACACACCTGTCCCAGCCGACCATGACGGTTGGGCCGGGCGCCCCCACATCCGTCACAGCGCCGATGAGAAAACATGTGGACAATGTGAGCGACTTCTTGGGGAGTTCGTGCCGGTGCCTCGCGGTACCCGCAACAGCTTCCGTCGTCTTGCCGTCGCCGCCCCGAGCCCTGCGCGAGCGCATGCCAGATTGGACTGGGATCCATGTCACCTACGTCTCGCCCATCCCGAACCCCCGGAGGGCCGCTCTCGAAACGGACCTCCGAAGCTCGGTGCACTGCGAGGTCACCGCGGTGACCGGCATCACCCACCTCATCGACGACCGGCCGCGCGTCGCGAAATACGTCGTCGACGGCGTCGCAGTGCTGCTCGCCACGCCGTTGGCGTTCGCGGTGGCGGGTAGCGCACGCCCGACTTGGGCCGCGCTGCTGATCGCCACGGCAAGCCTCGCTCTCCTCAAGCTCGCGCTCTACGGCGCCATGCACATGCGGGAACGGTCATGGGCCACCGTGACGTTCCGCGACATGAGGGCCCTCGTCCAGCTCGTCGTGCTCTCCGCGGTCCTGGGGACGCTCGCGCTCGGGATCATCTCGTCGACCTCGCCGGCCCTGTGGGTGCCGTGGAACGTGGGCGTCATCGACGCCTTCATCACGCTCTGCCTCATGGGCGGAGCGCGCGCCGCCGTCCGCCACGAGCACGAACGGATCGCCGGCGGGGTCGTCGACCCCGATGCGCTCGAGCCCGTGCTGGTGGTGGGCGCGGGTCAGGCCGGTGCCCTCGCCGTCCGCGAGCTGTTGCGCCACCCGGAAATGGGCCTGGCGCCCCGGATCCTGCTCGACGACGATCCCGCCAAGCGTGGCATGCGGATCTCCGACGTGCCCGTCGTCGGGGTTCTGGCCGACGCGCCCCGCGCGATCGAAGAGCACCACATCGGACAGGTCCTCATCGCCATCCCGTCGGACCGCACCGGGGCCACCCGCCGCGTCGTGGACCTCGTGAAGTCCGCGCATCCGGAGATCCCCTGCAAGATCATCCCCGGGGTGTACGAGGTGCTCTCGGGCAAGGTGGACGTGAGCAGGATCAGGTACGTGGACATCGACGACCTGCTGGGACGTCCGCCCGTGCGCCTCGACGTCGACACGATCCTGAGCTACCTCAAGGGCAAGCGCGTCCTGGTGACGGGAGCCGGAGGATCGATCGGCTCGGAGCTGGTGCGGCAGATCTGCCGTTTCGAGCCTGCCGAGCTCATCTTGTTCGGTCACGGCGAGAACAGCATCTATTCCCTCGAGCGCGAGCTCGATCGCGACTGGCCGCGGATCCGCTACCACGGGGTGATCGGTGCGATCCAGAATCGCGATCGGCTCGACAGCGTGTTCGTGAACTACCGGCCCGAGGTCGTGTTCCACGCGGCGGCCCACAAGCACGTGCCGCTCATGGAGCAGAACCCCGAGGAGGCCGTCTTCAACAACATCGTGGGCAGTCGGAACCTCGTCGACATGGCGCTGAAGCACAACGTGTCCCACTTCGTGTCGATCTCAACCGACAAGGCCGTCAACCCAACCTCGATCATGGGGGCCTCGAAGCGCATGGTCGAGCATCTCGTGAAGGACGCCGCCCGCCGCGCGGCGCCCGACCAGGTCTTCGTCGCCGTGAGGTTCGGCAACGTGCTAGGGAGCCGCGGCAGCGTCATTCCTATCTTCAAGAGCCAGATCCAGGCGGGTGGTCCCGTGACCGTCACGCACCCGGACATGGTGCGGTACTTCATGACCATCCCCGAGGCGGCCCAACTCGTGCTCCAGGCATCGGGCATGGGCCACAACAACGAGGTGTTCCTGCTCGACATGGGTGAGCAGGTCAGGATCGTCGATCTCGCCCGTGACCTCATCCGCCTCTCGGGCCTCCAGCCGGACATCGACATCAAGATCGAATACACCGGAGTTCGGCCCGGCGAGCGCCTGAGCGAGACGCTCCTCACCGACTTCGAGCAGACCATCGCTACCACCCACGAGAAGATCGTGATCGCGAAGACCGACGGCGCCGACCACGAGGCGCTCCACAACACCATCGACCGCCTCCAACAAGCCGCGATGGTGTCGGACCACGCCGCCATCCGCTCGATCCTCCAGGCCTTCCTCGAGGGAGCCAACCTGACGAAGGCAGCTGCTCCCCGGCGGGAGGCCCTCACGGGCACGGAGGTCGTGCGCCCGGCGGCCGTGCCCGCCCGGTGGGTGGGGTCGAGCCCGGCTGATGCGGTGTGACGGTACCCACCCCCGCCGCGCGGGAGCGCACCCATAATGCTCCGTAGGCAACGCCAGCTATCCACGACGGGGGCGGCCGGGCAGAGGCGCCACATCGTGCCCACGTCCCCCCTCCAACGCCGCCTTCCCTCGCGCCCACCGCGCGCCGATCAACGAGGTGCACACGCGTGAACGACGCTGTCGAGCTCAGCTACGACCAACTCCTCGGGTTCGCGCGGCGCGGCCTGCCGCTCGCCCTGGCGCTGGGCCTCGTGCTCGGAGGGGCGCTGTACTGGTGGAGTAGCCACTTCGAACCGGCGTACCAGGCGCAGGTGGTCCTCGTGACCACGCATCCGACCGTCGATCTCCGCACGCTGGGCCTGCCCGACATCACGGAGGTCCCTCTCCACGTCGATGCGTACAGCGTGGCGGTGCAGAGCGCCCCGCTGCTCGCGTCGGCCCTGAGCTCCGTCGGCCTGCCGGCGACACCGAGCGCTGTGGATGCCTTCCGTGAGGAAAGGCTCCAGACCCGGGTGGTCGCCGAGTCGGAGCTCATCTACCTGACAGTCACCGCACAGACGCCCGACCTGGCGGCCTCGGAGGCGAACGCCGTCGCGCAGGCGCTACAGGAGTGGGACCGCGACCGTGCCACGCGTGAGCTCGACCGCGTCGCGGCCACCCTCCAGCGGCGCATCGCCTCCCAGCGGGACCTCGTGCAGCGCGTGCAGCGGGTGCCCGACGCCGGTGGAGCGCAGCTCGCGGCCAACGTGGGATTGCTCGCCGACCTCGAGGGGCAGCTCGATAGCGTCACGGCGCTCACCGCCAACAGTGTGG
>CAWCUY010000011.1:0-244004 GCA_963798895.1 uncultured Trueperaceae bacterium
GCCATCTTGCCCTGCCGCAACGAGGCCGGCTACATCGAAGCCTGCCTGGCGTCGGTCTTCGCTCAGGAACTCGACGGCGTGGGCCTGGAGGTGCTGGTAGCCGATGGCATGTCCGATGACGGCACGCGCGAGGTACTGGCGGAGTGGTGCGGGCGCGAGCCGCGCCTGCATGTCGTCGACAACCCCGCACGCGTCATGCCGGCAGGCATGAACGCGGCCTTGGCGCGAGCCCGCTCCGACGTCGTGGTCGTCATGGGCGTGCACTGCGTCTACCCGCCCGACTTCCTTCGGCGCTCCCTGAACGCACTGCACGCCTCGCGCGCCGCCGTGGTGGGGGGCGTGTTGGTCACACACAGCGCGGGAACGGGCCTGGGCGCGCGGATCGTGCGGGCGATCTCGACCCACCGCTTCGGGGTGGGAGGCGCGAGCTTCCGCACCGGTGGCGAGGCGGCCCGGCCGACACCGTGCCCTACGGATGTTACCGGCGTGACGTGCTCGTGCGCCTGGGCGGGTTCGACGAGCGCCTCGTGCGGAACCAGGACTACGAGCTGAACGCGCGCATCCGCGCCGCCGGCGAGGTGATCCTCCTCGACCCGAGCATCCGCATCGAGTACTTCAACCAGGCCGACGTCGGCGGTTTGCTGCGGCAGGCGCGGGTGACCGGCCGCTGGAACGCCTTCACCTGGTACCTCGCCCCCCATGCGTTCAGGGCACGCCACGCCGCTCCCGGCGCCCTGCTGCTGTTCCTGTTGCTGGGCGGCGGCGCCGCGATGACGGCGTCCGTCCTTAGGGGGGCGTACCTGGCGGTGGTGGCGCTCTACCTCGCGGCCGCACTGGCGAGCTCGGTGCAACAGGCGGTGCGCTTGCGCGACCCGCTACTATTGTTGACCCTGCCGTTCGCGTTCCTCGCGTACCACCTCAGCTACGGCCTCGGTACGCTTCACGGCGCCCTGCTCGTCGTGCTCGGCCGCGTCCCGTTCGGCGCCGACAGCCGCCCCTGGGCGGGCGCGCCGACCTTCCGCGTGAACCCCCGGGCCTCGCGATGACGCGGGCCCTGGACGTGGCGCTGTCGGCGCTGGCCCTGATCGTGCTGTCGCCGCTGCTGCTGCTGGTGGCGCTGGCGGTGCGGATCGACTCGCCGGGACCGGCGCTGTACCGGCAGGTGCGGGTGGGTCGCCGTGGCGCCCCGTTCAGGATCGTGAAGTTCCGTACGATGGTGGACGGTGCCGAGCGGCAGGGGACGACCGTCACGGCCGGGGGCGACCGCCGCGTCACCCGCCTCGGGCGGATGCTGCGTCGGAGCAAGCTCGACGAGCTGCCGCAGCTGCTAAACGTGCTCCGCGGCGACATGTCGCTGGTGGGCCCGCGGCCGGACGTGCCGGAGATCATCGCGGGCTACACGGCGGACATGCGACGGATCCTCGAGGTGCGGCCCGGCCTGACGTCCGTGGCGAGCCTCGACCTCGCCGACGAGGAGTCGTTGCTCGCGCTCGCGCCCGACCCCGACGCGTTCTACGCGCGCGTGGTGGTCCCGGCCAAGGTACGGCTGTCGATGCGCCACGTCGACGACCGCTCGCTTGGCCTCTACCTGGCGGTGGTCGCCGCCACCGCGCTCAAGTTGACCCGGCGCCTGCTGGGCGCCCCGCCGGAGGGGGAGCTCACCCGTGGGCTGCGCGCCGCGCTGTCCGCCGAAGCCGCGCCGGGTGCGCAGGCGGCGGTTCCGCGCGGGGAGCGCCCAGTGGGAAGTTCCGGTTGAGGTGGAGGCGACCGGCACCGGCCTTGCGCCGCGCGGCGGCGGGCGTGACGAGGAGCTGCGCGCGCTCGAGGCCACCTTCGATCGCCTCTGGCCCCTGCCGCGCAGCCTGACGGGCGACGGTGTGCGCGCCACGCACGACGTGCTGGCCGAATGGCTGCCGCTCGAGCGCAGCGAGGTGCCGAGCGGGACTCGCGCGTACGACTGGACCGTGCCCAAGGAGTGGGTGGTGCGCCGCGCCTTCGTCCTGGGTCCGAAGGGCGACACGGTAGTCGACGTCCGCGACCACACCCTGCACCTGGTCGGGTACTCGGTACCGTTCGAGGGTACCCTCACGCGGGACGAGCTCGACGAGCACCTCTACTCGCTACCGGAGCGTCCCGCCTCCATACCCTACGTGACCAGCTACTACGCGCCGCGCTGGGGCTTCTGCCTACCCGACGCCGTCCGCCGTGCGCTCCCTGAAGGCGACTACCGGGTGGTGGTCGACACCGAGCTGATCGACGGCTCGATGACGATGTCGGAGTGCGTGCTGCCGGGCGAAACCGGGCGCGAGGCGCTGCTGTCGACCTACACCTGCCACCCATCGATGGCGAACAACGAACTGTCGGGGCCGCTGGTGGCGGCCGCGCTCTACCGGCGCCTGGCAGCGTGGCCGCGCCGGCGCCTGAACTACCGCTTCCTGTTCGCGCCCGAGACGATCGGCGCCCTGACGTTCCTGGCGCGGCGAGGCACGCACCTCGCGCGGCATCTCGACGCCGGTTACGTGATCACCTGCGCCGGCGATCCGGGGCCGCTCACGTACAAGCGCTCGCGCCGGGGCAACAGCCTCGCCGACCGCGCCGCGGCGTACGCGCTGCGCGACACCGATACCCGCTGGCGCGATTTCGAACCGGTAGGCAGCGACGAGCGCCAGTACGGCTCGCCGGGCTTCGACCTGCCGGTCGGCAGCCTCATGCGAACCATGTACGGCACCTTCGCCGAGTACCACACCTCCGACGACGACCGCGATTTCATCTCGTTCGAAGCGCTGCAGGGCACCGTGGACGCGTACGAGGCGGTGTGCCGCGCGCTCGACGACGGCGGCGCGCGCTACCGCAACCTGCATCCTTACGGCGAGCCGCAGCTGGGCCGCCGTGGCCTGTACCCCACCGTGTCGGCCGGCGCGGCCAACGCGCGCGTGGCGGACGCGATCTTCTGGGTACTCAACTTCTCCGACGGGAACCACGACCTGCTGGCCATCGCCGAGCGCAGCGGCTTGCCGCTGGACGCCCTGGCAGCCGCCGCCGCGCGCTGCTCGTCGGCGGGCCTGCTCGAGCTCGAACGCGGGTAGGCCCAGGGACGCTCACAGGGCCGCCAGCACGACCGCCGCGGCCGCCTTCGCGGGCGTCGCCGCCGGAGTACGCCAGTCCCGGTGCCGGGTAGTCGTCACCGACGAGCAGCGGACCACGGCGCGCCTCAACGGGCCCGTTCCCTGCGCCTACAACGGTCACAGCGAACGCGTGGGCGGCGTGGAATCATGAATCAACCTCGGGATCCGAGGTACCCGCGGTTTCAGGGTCGCCATCGCTTGCCACGTCTCACTCTGCCTTCGCTGTCGCGGGTCATGGAGTACACCCGATGTCTCAAACGTCGTCTCATCGACCGGCGCCCGGCGCGTCGAGCCCGACCGCCTCCGGCCGACGGAGTACGACGGCCACGGGGGCCCGGGTGCCGTTGGGCTTCCTGGGCAAGCTCTGGTTCCTGCTGACCCGGCGCGAGCGGCGCGGCGCCCTGACCCTCATCCCGGCCGAGATCGGGATGGCCCTGGCACAAACGCTGGGCGTGGCGTCGGTGGTGCCCTTCCTGACGTTGGTCGCGAACCCGCGCGCGCTCATCGACAATGCGATCTACCAGCGCATCGACGCCGTCGTGCACTTCGCCACGCCGCGTGACGCGCTTGTCGTCGCAGGCGTGGCGTCGTTGGTGGTGCTGGTCCTCAGCAACGCGCTCGCCGCGTTCACCGCCTACCTCGAGGCGCGCTACGTGTGGGATCTTCATCAGAAGCTCCAGTACCGCCTCATGCGGACCTACCTGGGGCGGCGCTACGAGTTCTTCCTCAACCGCAACTCCGCCGAACTCGGCAAGAACATCCTCGAGGAGGTCTCCTACGTCGTGACCGGCGTGGTCATCCCCTTCCTGCAGGTGGTGTCGAGCGGGCTGGTGTCGCTCTTCATCGTGGGCCTGCTGATCGCGACCGATGTGCGCCTCGGCCTGGTGGTGCTGGCGGCCTTCGGCACGCTGTATGCGGGCTCCTACGCGCTCGTCAACCGCTACCTCATGCGGCTCGGAAGCGCCCGCGTCGAACTGGGCCGCGGGCGCTTCCAGAGCATCCGCGAGGCCTTCGGTGCCATCAAGGACGTCAAGGCGCACGGGCACGAAGACGTCTTCCTCGGCGACTTCGACACCTACTCGCGCGGCTGGGCCGGCGTGACGATGCGCCAGTCGGTGGTGGCGCAGACGCCGCGTTTCATCCTCGAGATCCTGGCCTTCGGCGGCATCATCGGCATCGTGCTGTACTTCGTGGCACAGGGGGAAGACCTCTCGCGAATCCTTCCGACCCTCGGGCTGTACGCCTTCGGCAGCTACCGGCTGATGCCGTCGCTGCACCGCGTGTACGAGGCGACCGCCCACCTGCGCGGCTCGCTCGCGGCGCTGGATGTGCTGTTCGCGGACGCGCTCGCCACGCCGGCATCCGTGGACGTGCGCAACGACGCGGCACCGGCCGGCGCTGAGGGCGGCGGCCCTGACGGAACGACGCCGGCGGTGCGCACGCGGCGCGGCGTTCACGCCAGCCCCGGGGTGACGGCGCGCGAGGCCGTCGGCGCGGGCACGCCCGCAGCCGCGGTCCCGGAGCGCCTGGTGGTGGAGCGCGAGCTGACCTTCAAGGGCGTGCGCTACCGCTACCCCGGCGCGGCCGGCGACGCTCTTCACGGCATCGACCTGAGTTTCCCTGCCGGTTCCTGCGTTGCCCTGGTGGGCGGCACCGGCGCCGGCAAGACCACCCTCATCGACCTGCTGCTCGGGCTGCTCGACCCCTCGGCGGGCCAGATCCGGATCGACGGTGCGCCCATCGACGATCGCCGCCGCGCCTGGCAGGCCGGCATCAGCTACGTTCCCCAGCACATCTTCCTCGCCGACACCTCGGTGGCCGCCAACATCGCCTTCGGGGTGGCAGCCGGGGAGGTGAGCGCGGAGCGGCTCGAGCGCGCGGCACGCGCCGCGGCCATCCACGATTTCATCGTCGGCGAGCTGCCTCGAGGCTACGCCACCACCGTCGGGGAGCAGGGCCTGCGCCTCAGCGGCGGACAGCGCCAGCGCATCGGAATCGCCCGCGCTCTGTACCGCGATCCCGCCGTGCTGGTGCTCGACGAGGCCACCAACGCGCTCGACAACGTCACCGAGGAAGCGGTCATCCGGGGCATCCGGGAGATGCCCGGCGAACGCCTGGTCGTGATGGTGGCGCACCGCATCCACACCGTCCAGACGTGCGACGCCATCGTCGTACTGGAAGGCGGTCGCGTCGCAGAGCGCGGCACCTTCGAGGGGTTGCTCGCGTCCAGCGCGCTGTTCCGCTCGCTCGCCAGCGAGAGCGCGCCGGCGCCCAACCGCGAGGTCGCGTGATGGCTGCCTACCCCGCTGCCGCACGCGCTCCGCACGTGCGCTGCCGCGGACGGCGCGCACACCGCACCGCGTGCGCTCCATGGCCCCAGAGCGCCGCCACCGAGGGGGAGGAAGCATGCTGATCCTCGACGCCAAGCCCCTGACCGTCGAACCCGGCGCATCGTTGCGCACGGTCATCGCAGCGATCGACCGTGGCGAGCTGCAGATCGTCCTCGTCGTGGATCCCGACGGCCGGCTGCTGGGCACCATCAGCGATGGGGACGTGCGGCGCGGCTTGTTGCGCGGAGTGACCCTGGAGGACGAGGCGCGCGCGGTCATGAACTGCCGCCCGCTCACGGTCGCACCCGACGCCAACGGCGCGGCCGTAGACGCGCTGATGCTGCGCACCCACCTTCGGCGCCTGCCAGTGGTGGATGCCGACGGCGTGTTGCGCGGCCTGGCGGTGCCGTCGGTCGACGCGACGCACGTCGGATTACGCGAACGGGTCGTGGTGATGGCCGGCGGCCTCGGCTCGCGCCTGGCGCCGCTCACGCACGACACGCCCAAGCCGCTGCTGCGCGTGGGTAGCAAGCCCATCCTGGAAACCATCCTGGAGGGATTCGTCAGCCAGGGCTTCACAGACTTCACCTTCAGCGTGAACTACCGTGCCGACATGATCATGGAGTACTTCGGCGATGGCGCCCGCTGGGGCGTGTCGATCGATTACGTGCGCGAGACGCGTGCACTGGGCACGGCCGGCTCGCTCACGCTGCTTCCCGAGCGCCCGACGGTGCCGGTCATCGTGATGAACGGCGACCTACTCACCAAGGTCGACTTCCGCAAGCTGCTCGACTTCCACGCCGGAGGGGGCCACACCGCGACCATGACCGTTCGGGAGCACGCGCTGCCGATCCCGTACGGCGTCGTGGACGTGCGCGCGCAGCGTCTCGTGGAGCTGGTGGAGAAGCCGATCAAGCGCTTCTTCATCAACGCCGGCATCTACGTGCTCGAGCCTAGCTGCATCGACTTCGTGCCGTCCGACACGCACTTCGACATGACCGATCTGTTCGCACGCCTGCTCGAGCAGGGCTACCCGCTCGGCGCCTTCCCCATCCACGAGTACTGGCAGGACATCGGCCAGCCCAACGACCTGCAGCGCGCCAACGACGACTATGTCGAGCTGTGGAACGCCACGGACGTGGTCGGCCAGGAGATGGAGGGCGGTCTCGCCGACCGCTGAGCCCATGGCCACCCCGACTGTCCACCGCGCCCACCCGCGCGTGCTGCTCGTCTCCGACAACCGTGACAACCCCAACTGGGGAAGCCGCTCCTCGACGATGGCACTGCTCGAGCTGCTCGACGACGCCGGCCTGGCGCCGCGCGCGCGGGTGATGGACGGCGAAGTGCGCGGGTACGTTGCGCTGTCGCCCCTGGCGGCGGTGGACGGGCTGCTTCGGCGCCCGTTCCTGGCACGGCTCGCGGGTGCCGGGCTGGCGCGCGGCGGGCGCACGCGCTGGGTGCTGGAGCGCGGCCTGCGCCTGACCGACGCCGTCGGCGACGATCCGGTCGAGACGGTCGCGCGCTGGCGCCGCTCCCGGCGCGAGCCGATGGCCGGCTGGATCCGAGCCGTGCGCGCCGCGGAGCTGGTCGTCGTGAACGGCGAGGGCAGCATGATCTTCACCACGCCGTCGCGGCTCGAGCAGCGCTTCCACCTCGCGATGATGCGCCTGGCGCTCGAGGAGGGAGTGCCGTTCGCCTACGTCAACGCGCTCGTCTCCGACCCCGCGCACGGCCCGCGCAACGCGGACACCTACGCTTCCACCGCGGCGCTCCTGCCGCATGCCTGTTCGGTCACCACCCGCGATCCGCGGTCGCTCGAGGTGGTGCGCGCCATGGCCGATATCCCCGCGGCCCACGTGCCGGACGCGGTGTTCGCCTGGCACGGACGCCTCGGCGGCGCGGACGGCGGCGCGGCGCTGGCCCGGCCGGAGTACCTCGCCCCGCTCCACCCGCGGCCCTGGGCACTCGGCACCTGGGACTTCTCACGGCCCTACGTCTGCGTCGGCGGTAGCTCCGAGGCCGCCAAGGACCCGGCGCGGGCGCGCTCCTCGTACCGACCGCTGCTGACGGCGCTGCGCGCCCTCGGCTACCCGCTGGTGGTGACCGCGAGCTGCTCGGGCGACGCGTTCCTGGAGGAACTCGCCGAGGAGCTGGAGTTGCCCCTCGTGCCGCCCGCCACCAACGTCATGGCAGCCGCCCAGATCTTGGCTAGAGCCGAACTCGTCGTGACCGGACGCTACCACCCCGCCATCCTCGCAGGCCTTGGCGGCACCCCATGCGTGCTGCTCGGCGCCGACTCCCACAAGACGCTGAGCGTCCAACACATGCTCGGCTACACGCATGCGACCGTGTTCCCGGAGCATCCCGGCCCAGTGGACGTCGCAGCCATCGTGAGCGCCGCCGAACACGCGTTGCGCTCGAGAGCAAGCTTATCCGATGCCATCGCGCGGGCCGTGGCCCAGCGCGCCGCAGAGGCGCGCACCCTGCCGCGGATCCTGCTGGCCGCGCTGGGGGACGTGGGCGCAACCCGAGCGACCCTCCCGCCGCGGGCACCCGAGCGGGGCGCGGTGCGGTGAGCGCCGGCCCTCCCGCCGATTTCCGTGATTTCCTGGCGGAGCTGGCGAGCTACCCTCGCGCCTTCACCGACGCCGCTTGGCTCCTGCGACGCTTGTTCGACGAGCCTTCGCCAGGCGCGCGCCTCGGCGCGATACAGCGCGTTCTCGCGCCTCTTGCGCTCGAGAAGCTGTCGTTGCGTGGCCAGCTCGGTCGGCCGCGCTGCCCCGACGTGGACGTGCTGGTGTCGCTCTTCCCCGCGCGGGCCGATTACCGCGACCTGCTGGTGCCGGCGGTAGAGGCTATGCGCCGCCGCGGCCTGCGCTGCGCCGTGGCGCTCCCGCCTCGCTCGGACTTCGCGCCGCGCAGCTTCGCCGGCGCGCCCACCTTCGACCTGTGGAACTTCGCGACACCCTTGCTCTACACCCGCGCCCGCGGCCGTTTCGGCCGCCTGAACGCAGCCGCGGGAGCGTTCTCCCAGCGCTACGGCCTCGATCGGCGTCGCCGCGCCTACCTCACGGTATTGCTGCAGACCTACAGCTGGCAGGCTGAGCTGTTCACCGCCGCCCTCGCCGCGGCCCGCCCTCACGCGATCCTGGGCGTCCACTTCATGGAGAACCCGGGCTTCTTGCCGGCCCTGCGCGAGGCTGCCGCCCGCGGCCATCCGGTGACCGCGCTGCTCCTCCAACACGGTGTGTTCAGCCACGCCTGGGAGACCCACGACTTCCACGGCGCCGACCGCGTGCTGGTGTGGGGACCGCAGTCGCAACGTGAGCTCGCGGCGTTCCCGGGTTCGACGCCGCCCTCCACCATCGTGGGCCACACGCGCCTCGAGGCGCTGCTGCAGCGCCGTTCGCGCCGCCCCAGGCCCCTGCAGCCTCAGATACTAGTGCTGGGCACCAACGACCTGCCCGAGCGCGAACACGACGCGCTGTTGCTCGCGGCGCAGGCGCTGCCGGACGGCAACGGGCGCCGCGTGACCTTCCGGCCCCACCCGAGCGAGCCGGAGGCACCCTACCGGCACATCGTCGAGACCGGCTTAGCGCGCGCGGATCAGATCCGGCGGGACGGCGACGTGTACGACGCCCTCCTGAGCGCCGACGTGGTGGTCGGGACGCAGACGACCGTGCTGCCGGAGGCTGTTGTCCTTGGTATCCCTGCCATCCAGCTCCTGCCCGAGCGCCTCGAGGTCGACTGGCGGTCGCGCGGCATGGTGAGCGCGTCGGACCCCGCCGCCCTGAGCGCACTGGTCGACGAGCTCCTGGCCGATCCCGCGGCGCGCGAGCGCACGCTCGACGCCGAGCGGCCGTTGGCGTTCGACCTGCTGGGGAAGCCGGGCGGCGCCGCGGAGCGCGTGGCCGACGCCGTCGCGCTGGCCGTCGAGAAGGTGGACGGGCCCGGCCGGGCAGGGGCCAGAGCTGGTTCGCGCAACCCTAGCAGCACCGGCGCAGCGCGCGCGGGTATGCCCGCAGATCCAACCCCGAGCCGCGTCGCACGCGGCGCCACTGGCCTGAGGACAGGTGCCACGTGGGACCCCACCACGGGTTCGAGTCAGGGCGTCGTGCCCGACCGGGCGCTCGTGACCATCGCGATCCCCACCTACGGGCAGGCGGCCGTGCTGCCACGGGCGATCGAGAGCGCGCTGGCGCAGGACTATCCCGCGCTGGAGGTGCTCGTGGTCGACGACGCCTCGCCGGATGCGACGCAGGCCGTTGCGGCCGCCTACGCCTCCGATCCACGGGTGCGCGTCGTGCGGCACGCGACGAACCTCGGCCGCGTGGCGACCTACCGAGACACCCTGTTCAACGTCGCGCGCGGGCGGTACGTGCTCAACCTCGACGGCGACGACTGGCTCTGCGACCCGCATTGGACGTCCACGGCGGTCGAGCTCCTCGACGCCGATCCCGGCGTCGCCGTGGCCTTCGCGCGCGCCAGCACCTATCACGAGGCGACGCACACGATGGAGGAGGGCGACCCGCAGTGGGACCTGCCCGAGATCGCCGACGGCAACGACGTGTTCCGGCGTTATGCCCTGGGAGCGGCCATCCCGCACCCGGCCGCCGTGTACCGGCGGGAGCTGGCGTTGGAAGCCAACTTCTACGCGCACGATGTGCTCGGCTCGGACTCCGTGTCCTTCCTGCTGCTGCTACCGGGCCGCCGGGTCGCCTACGTCGACCGTGTCGTGGCCGTGTGGCGGCGCCACGCCGGCAACGCCTCGGTGCGCACGGATACCGGCGCCCTCATCCGCAACCTCGCGGTAGCGGACGTGCCGGCCGTCTCGCCGGCCGCCCGCGCCGCGTTCTCGCCGCCCGAGTTGCGCCGCTGGCGCCGCCGGATGGCTGCGCACCTCGCCTACCGCGCGATGGCCGATCAGCTCGGCGCCGGCCGGCCCGCCACTGCGGCGGCCGTGGCCGGCGCGATGCTCGTCTCGCGCCCAGGCGCGCTCGCCGTGGCGCTGGCGGCCCTCGGCGCCGGCGCATGGCGCTCGCTGCGGCGCGCCGCGGCGCGCGGTATGGGCGTCACACGGAGGGCTGACGCGTGAGTTGCGGCCGTGCCGGCTTCGGTCACCGACAGCGCCGGTGCGTCCGTGTAGGCTCATCCGTGAAAACGGCGCGTCGCGCTGTCTGCGAGCAACCTCCCGAGGGTACGCCGCGGGCCTACTTCGAGTGCGTGTCCCACGCGCACGACGGTATATGGATCCGACGCTCCGGCCAGCGCCGCCGTGCGCATGGTGTCGCACCGGTACTGCCGCGAGATGGTACCGAAGCGGTCATGGAGCGGCAAGACCTGAGGGGGTCGTCATGAAGATCGCGGTAATCGGCTGCGGCTACTGGGGCAAGAACCACGTGCGGAACTTCCGCGAGCTCGGCGCGCTGGCCATGGTCTGCGACGCCACCGAGGCCGGACGCGAGCTCGCGAGCGAGCTGGCGCCCGACGCCACCGTGACGGCCGACGTGGACCGAGTGCTCGACAGCAACGTCGACGGTGTCGTCATCGCCACGCCCGCCGAGACGCACTATGCGCTCGCGCGTCGCGCGCTCGAGGCGGGCAAGGACGTGCTGGTGGAGAAGCCGCTGGCGCTGCGCTACACGGAGGGTCTCGCCCTGCAACGCCTCGCCGCGCGCGAGCACCGCATCCTCATGGTCGGCCACGTGCTGGAGTACCACCCCGCGATCCTCCGCCTCCGCGAGCTGGTGGCTTCGGGCGACCTGGGCACGCTGCGCTACATCTACTCCAACCGCCTCAGCCTGGGGAAGATCCGGCGCGAGGAGAACATCCTGTGGAGCTTCGCTCCGCATGACGTGGCCATCATCCTGCGCCTCTACGACGCCCTGCCGCTGCAAGTGACCGCAACCGGCGGGGCGTACGTTCAGCCCAACATCTTCGACGTGACCGTCACCAACCTGCTGTTCGACCAGGGCAAGCGCGCGCACATCTTCGTGTCCTGGCTCCACCCGTTCAAGGAGCAGCGCCTGGTCATCATCGGGGATCGAAGGATGGCGAGCTTCGATGACGTCGGCAAGAAGCTCACCGTCTACGACCAGCACGTGAAGCTGGACCTGAACGGAGGCGCGCCGGTGCCGGTACGCGGGACGGGCGAGGAGGTGCCGTTCGCCGACGCGGAGCCGCTGCGTCAGGAGTGCACGGCATTCCTGCAGGCCATCTCGGACCGGCTGCCGCCGATCGCGGACGGGCTCAGCGGCGCCCGGGTGCTGGCCGTGCTCGAGGCGAGCCAGCGCTCGCTCGTGATGGGCGGCCAGCAGGTGACCGTTCCGGAAGATGCGGGCGAGCGGCCGCTCGCACGGCCGGTCCATGCCTGACGCCGGCGAGACCCCGGCGTTCGTGCACGCCACGGCGGTCGTCGACGACGGCGCAGTGCTCGGTGCCGGCACGCGTGTGTGGCACTTCTGCCACGTCATGCGCGGTGCGGTGCTCGGCAGCGGCTGCTCGCTCGGCCAGAACGTCTTCGTGGCGTCCAACGTGCGCATCGGCGACAACGTCAAGATTCAGAACAACGTCAGCGTCTACGAGGGCGTGACTCTCGAGGACGACGTCTTCTGCGGCCCCAGCATGGTGTTCACCAACGTGCGGACGCCGCGCAGCGGCTTCCCCCGCAACACCAGCAGCGACTACAGCCCGACCGTGGTGCGGCGCGGCGCCAGCATCGGCGCGAACGCAACGGTAGTGTGCGGCGTCACGATCGGCGAGGGCGCCTTCGTCGCCGCGGGCGCGGTCGTCACTCGCGACGTCGCGCCGTACCAGGTCGTGGCCGGCGTCCCGGCGCGCGCAACGGGGTGGATGAGCGCGTACGGCGACATGCTCGAGTTCGATCGCGACGGCGTGGGCGTGGACAGCCAGGGACATGCCTACCGCAAGGACGCGAACGACATCGTCAGGAGGCAACCATGAGCAACGCAGCGACCGCGGTCGGGATCCCGGTTTTGGACCTCACCGCGGAGATCCAGGAGCTATGGGACGATCTTCGCGCCGCGATGGACCGCGTCGTGCGCAGCGGCCAGTTCATCATGGGTCCCGACGTTCAGGCGTTCGAACGCGAAGCAGCTGCCTACCTGGGGGTGCGCCACGCGGTCGCTGTCAACTCGGGTACGGACGCGCTGGTGATCGCGCTGCGCGCACTCGGCGTGGGCCCCGGCGACGAGGTGGTGACCACGCCGTTCAGCTTCTTCGCCACGGCGGAGTCCATCAGCGCGGTCGGCGCCAAACCGGTCTTCGTGGACATCGAGCCGGACGGTTTCAACCTCGACCCCGACGGCCTCGAGGAGCGCATCGGGCCACGCACCAAGGCGCTGCTGCCTGTACACCTCTACGGCAGGCCGTGCCGCATCGACGACGTCATGGAGGTCGCCCGCAGCCACGGTCTGAGTGTCCTGGAGGATTGCGCGCAGAGCTTCGGCGCGCGCTCGGGGGCCCGCATGACCGGCACCTTCGGCGACGCCGGTGCGTACTCGTTCTTCCCCTCGAAGAACCTGGGCGCCTTCGGTGACGCCGGCCTGATCGTCACGGAGCGCGACGACCTGGCGGACGTCGCGCGCATGCTGCGCGCGCACGGGGGCAAGAAGAAGTACCACAACGAGATGGTCGGCTACAACTCGCGCATGGACAGCCTCCAGGCGGCCATCTTGCGGGTGAAGCTACCCCACGTGGAGCGCTGGAACGAGCGGCGACGCGCGGTCGCTCGCGCGTACGACGAGCTGCTGCGCGGCACACCGGGGGTAACCGTCCCGGAGGTCGTGGACGGTCATGTGTTCCACCAATACACCGTCCGCATCGACGCCGAGAAGCGCGACCGCGTCGCCGAGCGCCTCGCCGAGGAAAACATCGGCACGATGATCTACTATCCCACGCCGCAGGATCGGCTGCCGCTGTACCTGGGCCGCCATCCCGCAAACCCCGTGAGCGACCGCTGCGCCCGCGAGGTGCTGAGTCTGCCGATGGGCCCGAGCCTCTCGCCCGAGGAGCAGCGGCGCGTGGCGGATGCCCTACGGGCCGCCGTAGCGTGAGACGCACGGCGCGCCAAAGCAGTGACGGGCAGCAAGCCCCGAGCGTTCGCCGTCCATATCCGCCTTCCAACGAACGATGGGGAGAGATCATGCCCGACACTGGGGGGAACATCGCCGACACCTTGCGCTTCCTGGGCCGCGGTTCGCTGATGGCACTTGCGACGGCCATGGTGTGCGGCTTCGCCGCCTACGTCATGACCTTCAACCAGCCCGACACGTTCACCGCCACGAGCACCGTGTACGCCGCGACCCAGGCACGGAACGTCGGTGGCCTCGGCCTGGCTTCCTACACCAGCGTGCCGCTCGACGCCGACGCCTACGGCTTCGCGGCGACCAGCCGCGACGTGCTGACCGACGCGTTGCAGCGGCTTGGCGCGAGCCCCAATGGTGCTGAAGCCGTCGCCAGCCTCGGTAACCGCGTACACATCAGCACCGACGAAACGGCGACGGCCACCTTCGTGCACATCAGCGCGCAGAGCGCGACACCGAAGGGCGCGGCCGACATCGCGAACGCGGTGGCTGCCGCCCTCATCTCATGGGACGGCCGGCGTTCCAGGAGCGACCTCGACCAGCTCGCCACCACCCTGCAGGGGCAGATCGACTCGTTGAAGAACGCGGACGCCAGCTTGCAGGGCAAGACCGGCGCCGAAGCCACGCAGACGCTGGCCCAGAACATCTCCCTGCGCATCCAGCGCGAGAACGACCTGCGGCTCGTCCAGGTGCTCCGCCTGCAGAACACCAGCTCGCTGGCCGCGTTCGAGAACGCCTCTCCACCGCTCTCACCGTCCGGGCCGCGCATCGTGCTGAACACCGTACTCGCCTTCGTGCTGGGGCTGATCGTCGGGTACCTGGTGGTGGGCGTCTACGAGGCCCTGCGACTCGATCGCCGCGGAGCGTCCCTCACGGCCACTCGGCGCATTCGCTGAGCCGCGCGAAAGCGACGACATGAGCCGCACCGGCCGCTCCGCCCTCGTCGGATGGTGGGTAGTTGCCAGCCTGCTCACCGCTGGAGTGGTGTACCTCGCCACCCCTCGCGGTCTCTTGGAGCTGGCGGTCGCCGGCGCGATCGGAGGCGTCGCCATTCTGCTCATGGTGTCCGACCTTCGCCTCGCCCTGGTGATGGCCGTGGTGTCCATACCCCTCGAGGACTTCTTCATCATCGGGTCCGCCGGCACCGTCACCAAGCTCGTGATCATCGGCCTCACCGGCAGTTACGTGCTGCACCTCCTGCGGGGTCGCCTGCGGCCGCGCTGGCGCGCCCTGGCGGGGGTCGGCTGGCTGTGGACGCTGTGGGCGGCGGCGAGCATGTTCTGGTCGGACGTGCCTCAGGTGGGGCAGGTCACCTCGCTGGTGCAGCTCGTCGTGCTGGCCTTCCTCGTGGCCGGCCTGATCGCCGAGCGACCCGAGCTGCTGCCGACCGCGCTCTGGTCGTACGCCGCCAGCGCCTGCGCCATCGCAGCGCTTGGCGTGGTTCGCTTCTTCTCCGACCTTCAGTCGCTTGGGCCCGTCCGTACATCGGCCGGCGAAGCGCAGGGCGTCGAGCACTTCGCCGCCTACCTCCTTCCCGCACTGGTGTTCCTCATCGTCTACCTGTTGGGCCCCCGCATCCCGTGGCAGCGACGCCTCCCGGTGGCGGCGCTGGTCGTGCTGCTGGCATTCGGCATGCTGGTGTCGGGCACGCGCAGCGCATGGATGGGCGCGGTGGCCGCGCTGTTGGTCGTGGTGGTCCCGCAACAACGCCCGAGGCAGACGGTGATGCTGGTCGCGCTGGTGCTGGCGGTGGCCGTTGGCGCGTCGCAGCTCCCCGGTGTCGGCGATTTCGTGATGGAGCGAGCCGCCACCGCCGTCAGCGGTGGCGGCTCGGGGCGGGTGGACATCTGGAAGGTGGGCGCCGCCATCGCCGCCCAGGCGCCCGTCATCGGCGTGGGCTTCTCGAACTTCCCGACGCACTTCGGCGTGAACGAGATCCGAAACGCGCCCTTCGCGCTCGAGCACATGCACCTCTACATCGGCCGCGCCCCTCACTCCATCTACGTGGGCAACCTCGTCGAGCTGGGACTGGTCGGGCTCACGCTGTGGATCGCCTGGGTGCTGCCGCTGGTGCTGTCGCTCCAGGGACGCGGCACCTACATGCTCGCGATCCGCGGGGCGTTCATCGCCTACATGGTGCAGGGGATGTACCTCGACATCCTCAACCGGAAGTACTTCTGGCTGTTCCTCGGCCTCGCCGAAGGGTGCCGGCTCATCCTCGCGCGAAGGGAGGTGGCGAACCGTGACGACGTTGCGGAGCTTGTGGTTGACGAGCCACTACCCGAACTCGGTTGACCCGGTCGCCGGCATCTTCCTCCGAACCCAGGCGCGGGCTCTGGTGCGCGCCGGAGTCGGCGTGGACGTCGTGGCGCCGGTGCCGTGGGTTCCCTTGCCGATGGCGCGGTTGGCCGAGCGCTGGGACCGCTACCGGCGCACGCCCGCCGGGGACGTGGACGAGGGCGTGGTGGTGCACCGGCCGCGCTACCCTGCCACGCCGCGGCAGACCTTCGTGGGCTCGCCACATGTGTTCCTGGCCGCGGCCGCGAGGCGCGCGCTCGTCCCGCGGAAGTTCGACGTGGTCCACGGTCACTACGCCTACCCGGAGGGGACCGCGGGATTGCGCCTCGGCCGGGCGCTGCGACTCCCCGTGGTGCTGACGCTGCACGGCGACGACGCCAACACCTATCCCGACGCGGGCCCGCAAGCGCGCCGGCGCTTCCAGCGCGTGATCGCAGGTGCGGACCACGTGCTGGCGGTGAGCGCGGCGCTCGCCGAGCGCACCGCGGAGCTCACCGGCCGCACGCCCGAGGTGCTGCCCATCGGCGCCGATCTTCGGGCGTTCGACGAGCTGCCGTCGCGCGCCGAGGCACGCCGCGAGCTCGGCGTGCCCCAGGACGCATTCGTGGTGCTGTTCGTCGGCTACCTGTACGAGGCCAAGGGCGTGCGCGAGCTGCTTGCGGCCATGCGTGCGCCTGCGTTGGCGGACGCTTTGGCGCTCTTCGTCGGACGCGGGCCGTTGGCGGGCGAGATCGAGCGGGTACCTAACGCGCGCGGCTGCGGCGCGGTAAGCAACGAGAGGGTGCGCACCTACCTGCGCGCCGCGGACGTGTTGGCCCTCCCGAGCTACGGCGAGGGCACGCCCACGGTGGTGGTGGAGGCGGGCGCGGCGCGGCTACCGGTCGTGGCGACCGCCGTGGGTGGGACGACCGCGCTCCTCGACGGTGGCCGCGGACTGCTGCTCGAGCCCCGTCGCGTCGACGAGCTGGCACGCGGCCTCGAGCGGGTCCGGCGCGCCTACCCGGAGGCGCGCGCGCGCGCCGAAGCCCTGCGCCGCCTCATCGAGAGCGAGCACGACGCGGATGCCAGCGCACGGCGGCTCCGCGAGATCTACGCCGAGCTCACGGCCGTCGCCGCGACCGCGCGGTCGTCCGCCGCTCTCGCTGGGGCACGCTGATGTGTGGCATCGCCGGCTTCTGGTCTCCGACGCGGCCGGCGGAGAACCGGCTGCTCGTCGAGATGAGCCGCAGGCTCGAGCATCGGGGTCCCGATGACCACGGCTACCTGCTTCTACACGAGCACCCGACCCAGGCGCAGGCTCCCCGCCTGATGCGCGACATCGACCCCACGGGAGCCGCCCATCTCGGTTTCGCGCACCGGCGCCTATCGATCCTGGACACGAGCGAGGCGGGCCGCCAGCCGATGGCGAGCGCGGACGGCCGCGTGTGGATCACCTTCAACGGCGAGATCTACAACTACCTCGAGCTGCGCGCGGAGCTCGAGCCGCTCGGCTTCACCTTCGCGACCGGGACCGACACCGAGGTCGCGATCGCCGCCTACGTTGCCTGGGGCGTGCGCTGCTTCGAGCGTTTCACGGGCATGTTCGCGCTGGCGCTGGTCGACCTGAACCGCCAGGCCCTGCTGCTCGCCCGGGACCACTTCGGCATCAAGCCCCTGTACTACGTGGAGCAGGGCGGGGCCCTGTACTTCGCGTCCGAGGCCGGCGCGCTCATGAGCCTTCCGGAGGTCCGCCGGGTGGACCCGCAGGCCGCCTTCGACTTCCTCGCCTACGGCCTCGTGGACCACACCGATGCGACCTTCCTCGAGGGCGTGCGGCAGGTGCCGGCCGCACACGTGCTCGAGGTCGACCTGCGGCGCGAGCGACCCGAGTTCCGCGCCACCCGCTTCTGGTCGATCGACCTCGACCGGCGCGACGACCTCACCGCGCACGAGGCTGCGCAGGAGTTCCGGCGGCTCTTCCTGGAGTCCGTGACCCTGCACCTGCGCAGCGACGTGCCGCTCGGCTCGTGCCTATCGGGCGGTCTGGACTCGTCGTCGATCGTATGCGCGGTGGCGGAGCTGGCGCAGGGCGTCACGGCGCAACACACCTTCAGCTACGTCGCCCGCGAGGCGGGCATCGACGAGTCGCGCTTCGCCGACGTCGTGAACTGCCATACCGGCGCGCACGCGCACGCCATCGAGGCCGCCCCCGACGAGCTGGTGGCGGACATGCAGGACCTCATCCGGGTGCAGGACTACCCGTTCGGCTCGACGAGCATCTACGCGCAATCGCGCGTCTTCCGGCTCGCGCGCGAGCACGGGGTCACCGTCATGCTCGACGGGCAGGGCGCCGACGAGCTGTTGGCCGGCTACGAGAGTTACCTGGGCGCCTATCTGCAGCAGCTGATCGCAACGTGGCAGCTTGGCGGACTGGCCTCCACCGTCGGCCGCGTGTTGCGCCGTGGCGTGCCGCCCCGCATGCTGGCGCTGTACGCCGGCGCCTTCCTGATCCCGCGCGCGTTGCACGACCCGGTGCGGCGCCTGGTGGGGGAGCCCATCGTGCCGTCGTGGCTCGAGCCGTCCTGGGTCGACGGTCGCGTCGGCACCGTGGTCCAGACGCGCACGGGAGTGACTCAGCCGCGTCGCGCGCTCCGCGAGTACATGCTCAACCAGCTCACCACCACGTCACTGCCGGCCCTGTTGCGTTACGAGGACCGCAACTCGATGAGCTACTCCATCGAGTCGCGCGTGCCGTTCCTAACGCCCCAGATCGCAGAATTCGCCTTCGCCCTGCCGGACCGCGAGGTGCTCGACGGCGGCGTCACCAAGCCCGTGCTGCGGCGCGGCATGCGTGGCCTGGTCCCGGACGTCGTGCTCGACCGGCGCGACAAGGTCGGCTTCGCGACGCCGGAGCGTACGTGGCTCACCGGACCGCTTGCGGCATACGTCGAGGAGGTGCTGACCAGCGACGTGGCGCGCTCCATCCCGGCGCTGCGCACGAACGACCTGGTCGCCACGCTGGAGCGCCTGCGCGCGGGCCGTGAGCGCTGGAACTTCAAGGTGTGGCGCTGGATCAACACCATCGAATGGACCCGCTTGCGCGACGTGACCTGGGATGGTTGAGCCGCGCCCGGACACCGGCGGCCGCCGCACCGGTGACCGGCCCACCGATGACAGAATCGCGGACGTCTGCGTGGTCACCACGATCCACCCGGCCTTCGACGGGCGCATCTACGCCCGCTCGCTGTGCACGCTTGCGGCCGGCGGCCTGCGGGTGAGCTTCCTCGGCCCGTGGGCCGAGCCGCCCGACGCACCGACCGTTCGCTGGACCACCGGGCCGCTCCCCGCAAGCCGCTGGGCGCGGATCGCGAACGGCTTCCGAACCTTCCGGCGCTGCATGGCCGAGCCCGCCCGTGCGTTCCACTTCCACGACCTGGACTTCCTGCCCTGGGCAGTGTTGTTGCGAGTCGCCCGGCGCGTACGGGTGGTGTACGACTGTCACGAGAACTACCCCGAGGAGATCGCGTACGCCAAGCCGTACGTGCCGCCCTGGGCGCGGGCGCCACTGGCCGGCGCGGTCCGCATCCTGGAGGACTGGGCTGTGCGGCGCCTAGGCTGGGTCGTGGTCGCGGCCCCCTCCCAGGCTTCGCGCTTCCGGCGCCTCGGCGTCCGCTGCCTGGTGTCCCGCAACCTCTCTGCGGCGAAGCCGATGCCGGGGCTGCGACACCAGCGCGGGGTCGCTTGCATCGGCACGCTCGGTCCAACGTACGGCGTGTGGGTGCTGCTCGATATCGCGCGCGAGCTCGAGCGCCGCGGTGCAGGCGTGCCGATGCTGGTAGCCGATCGTTTCATCTCCGACGACGTGCGCACCGACTTCCTGCGCGCGTGTGCCGCGGAGGGGCTGGACGTGACGGTGCACCCGCGCGTGGCTCCCGCCGAGTTGCCGGAGCTGCTGGCGAGCGCCAGCGTCGGCCTGTCGGTCGAGCAGGACTCGCCCGAGAAGCGCATGGCGCTGCCCTCGAAGCTGTTCGATTACATGGCGATGGGCTTGCCCGTCGTGGCGTCCGACCTGCCGAACACGCGCGCCGTCGTCGAGCAGGCGGGTTGCGGGCTGCTGGTGGCGCCCGGAGACGCGGCGGCCTACGTCGAGGCCGTGATGCACATCCTCGACGATCCCGCAGCGTACGCGCGGTACCGCGACCGCGGCTTCCGCGCTATGGCGACCCACTTCAGCTGGGAGCGGGAGGCGGCGGGGCTGGTGGCGTTCTTCCGGGAGGCGCTGGCGTAGACGCCGCGGGTCTCAGCGCGTGGATGCCGCTGCGCCGCCGGCCAGGTACTCGTACGGCCCGATATCGATCGCGCCCTGCTGCGGGCGCCGCACACCATCGATGTCCTCCTCGGGCGCGCCCTCGTTGGCGCCCGCGTCGACCGCCGGACTGCCCGCCGATAGATGGTAGTCGCCGCGGCCGGTCCGTCGGAAGTCGATCATGCGCGGGTTGGCCGAGACAGTGTGGGCGGGCTTCCCGCGAACCATCACGAAATCGGTGCCGTTGCGGTACACGAGGTTGTTGAGGTAGCTGTTGTTCGCGCCGAAGTGGTCGCCTAGCTCCTCGATGCCGACCTTGTTGTTCCGGACGATGTTGTTCGAGACGATGTCGTGGTCGGCCGCGACGCTGTCCCCGCCGACCAGGATGCCCACCTCGGCGCCCCACACCAGGTTGTTGGCGATCGTGGCAGCGGTGCCGGAGTGCCACAAGTGGATGCCTGCGAACGTAACGTTGTAGACGATGTTGTTCTGGATGCGGCCGCCCGCGTTGGCCTGGTAGATGCCGTGGATGAGGGGGCAGAAGCCGCGGGGCGCCATGATGTCGTGCACCACGTTGCCGATGGTGAGATTGTCGTGCGCCTCATAGTTGGCGTGGTCGATGCCGGCGCCGCCGTCGGGCCGATTGCACGAAGGCGCGGCCAGGTCGTGCACCTCGTTGCCCTGAACCAGCACGTGCGAGCCATAGTTCACGATGCCGAGGAAGTCCGAGCCGGAAACGTCGAAACCGACGATATCGACGTAGCTCCCGCGATTCTCCCACGCCGTGTACTGCCCCTTGGCCACGATCTTGGCGCCCAGTGGCTCCTCGGAGCGGAAGGAGATCCGGTTCCCGACGCGCCCGCTGCCCTTGGTGGTGACCGTGCCCTCATAAGTCCCGGGCAGCACCAGAACGACATCGCCGGGGGCGGCGGCGGCGGCCGCTCGGGTGAGGGTGGCGAACGCAGTTCCACGCGAACGCCCGTCAGACCGGTCGGAGCCGGCGGCCGACACGTACCAGTCGCCGGCCTGCACAGGCGCCGGCGCGGCCGTGGGTTGGTTCGCGCCGCGCTCGTTCAGCAGTGCGAGCACGGCCAGCACGAGCAGCACCAAGCTTACCCTTCTCCTCACATCGCTCCTCACGTCATCGGCTGCCGAAGGCGTACGGCCAGCGCCAAGCCGGCCCCCGGGCGCCCGCCTGCGGCGCCGCGCATGTTCGTGCAATCTCTACGCGGCCACCGCGCGTCCTCGCGTACCCAGAGGATACTCCCAGGTCGTGCACGACCGATGTGCGGGCGAGAGCGGCACCGGGCCACGGCGTGTGCGGAGGCGACAGGGGCCGGCAGGCCGTGGCTGCGCGAGCCCGTCGGCGCGGGTGCGGGCATATCAGCGCTCCGCGCCGTCGCGGGTTGCACGCACGCACTCGATGCGAGCGCCCACGTCGTGGGCCTTCACTGGAAGGCGCGCGCAGGTACCCCCGAAAGTACCCGGCCTCACCTTGTCGTCGGCACGAGCACGACGTCGTGCACCCCGCCCAGCAGAAGCGCCGGCCGGGAATCCGGCGTTCTCCAATCGGCCGGGAGGACGATGCGCAGGCTCACCTCGTGCGCCTCCCAGAGCAGCTCCCGGAGGTTGCCGTCGTCGGAGGCGAAGTCCCACGCGCGCGCCTCGTCTGCCAGGCGGAGGCGCCATGAGGTGCCCTCCGGAAAGCCCGGCGGGAACGTGGCCGGCGGAAGGCGCAACCACAGGCTCGCCCCTTCCCCCTCGACCCTCACGGCCAACTGCACCGCCGCGCTGGTCATCTCGCCAAGATACGCGTCCGTCACGAGATGGAGCATGACGCGGCCCGGGGAATCCCGATCGCCGCGCCGGCGAGGCGGTACCGCGCGCAGCGAGCCATGGCGCTCGGTGCCCGGGGGTGGCCGGTCGTCGGAGCCGGGTTCATGGGACCTGGGTTCACCGGGTCCGGGCCCGTCGGGTTCGGGCCCGTCGGGTTCGGGCCCGTCGGGTTCGGGCCCGTCGGGTTCGGGCCCGTGGGCGTCGGGCCCGTCGGCATCGGGGTCACCGGGCCCCGGGTCGCCGGGTGGATCGAGCCGGAGCGCGCCGCGCTCGGCGCCGCGGTTCACTGCGACGCGTGGATCGCGCGCCGACAGCTCCACCTCGAACCAGCGCACCGCGTCGTACAGCACCGGCGCAAGCGTGGAGAGCACGGCGGCGCCACGCTCGCGCGCGGCCTCCGATCCCCCGAGCATCTCGCGCGCACGGGCGCTCGCCCAGCGGCGCGCACGCGCCGGCATGCCGGCGCGAAGCGCAGCATCGGCGCCGAGGGCGAGCAGCACCGCGCGCAGCGGCGCGGGGGGGTCGGCCCGCAGGGCGAGGCGGACGTGCCAGGTCGCCGCGCCCGCCTCGCCGCCGGCCAACGACCGCAGCGCGCGGGACGCGTGCCCCCACGCGTCGGCCTCGGGGAACGCCTCCAGCAGCCCGGCGGGCAGGCTGGGCGGCTTCTTGTCGCGGAGGTAGCGGCGGGTCAGGCGCAGGAGCGACTCACGTGGCGCGGTCAGAGACATCGGAACCCCCAGCTTCCATGACGAGCACGGATCGAGCGGGCAGCGGCACCACCGCCCGGGCGTCCGTGGTTCGGCTCAACACCCCCCGAGGCGCCGCGACACGTGCTCGTACACGCGCCACTGGGTCGCCTCGATGAGCGCCATGTTGCGTTCGGCGAACGAATACCAGTTCCCGTGCTCTCCACGGTCGCCCGCGCGCAGCGAGGCCATCCAGAACTCGGAGCAGCCGCAGCGCTCGAGCCAGCCGTCGAGCACGCTCACCGTCTCGGGGAAGAAGGCGCTGAGGCCGAGCTCGGCCAGGGCCACGCTGCGCCGGTAGCGGCGCTTGCGGCTGCGGGCCCCCTGCAGCGCCCGGCCGACGGCCGCCTCGAAGTCGCTGCGCGCGAAGGCGCTGCCCTCCACGAAGTGATCCGGCGGGTCCCAGATGCGACCCGAGCGCTGCGCGTCGGTGGCGAAGGCGTACACGACGGCGAAGGGGAAGGAGTCGAGGCTCTCGTCGACACGGCGCAGGGCGCCCTGGATCTGTCGCGCCACCACGAGCGCGCTCGGTGGCATGCCGGCCAGCACGTGGTGCGCCTCGACGCGCCCGTCCTCCGCGGCCACGCACCGCAGCGCGTCGGCCCACAGGGCGTCGAGGTTGTCGCTGATCTTGCGGCGGATGATCTTGCCCTGGGTGTGCTTCTCGAAGCGCGCGCCGGCGTTGGCGCCCGGCCGGAACCCGAGGTGCCACAGCAGGGCGAACACCGACATCTCGCGCGCCACGCCGCCGACCACCGGCTCGTGGACGTTCAGGCACGCGGCGAGCTGCCTCGTGATGACGTCCTCGGTGACGTCGGCGAGGTGCTCGAGGCCGCGCCCGCGCAACATGTCGAGGAACTGCGAGAAGGTGAGGTCCACGCGCCGCGCCGGCGAGAGGCCGGAGCGTGTGCCCACCAGGTCGAGCAGCATGAGCAGCCAGCGGACCACGCCGCGCGAGGGGGTGTAGCTGAGCCACGCATGCTCGTAGGCGGTCTCGAGGACGTGCAGCGCCAGCAGGTTGCGGCCACGCGCGTCCTCGCCGCGCCCGTCGAGCGCGAGCGAGCGCAGGTGGCGGCTGAGGCGGACGGGGTAGAGCGGCTCCGGCGGCGCATGCCGCACGACGGCGCCGCCCCGGCTCAACCCGTCCATGGGCGCACGGGCCCGACCAGCGTCGAGCGGTGGTAGATGTGTGACGTCACGCGCCCCCGCAACGGCTCACCGAACCCGGCGTTCCGGGATCCTGGCGGCAGGCGGCGACGAGGTGGAGAGACGACGGCCATGTTCCCCCAGGTGGACTGACATCTGGTTCCTTCGTGCCCGAAAGCAGTGTACCAAGTCACAGTCGCGATGGGTACCCACCGCGCTCCGGTCGCCCCCCGACCGCGTCCACGCGGAGGACGTTCCCGCGCTGCGCTGCGGCGTCGGAGGTGGAACGCCGGCGGGCCGTGAGCGTCACCTCCACCAGCCCCAGGGGCATGTCGCACGCGAGCGACACGGCCCCCTCCGGCGGGATCGACAGATAGCGGTCGAAGGCGTCGGCGAACGGCACCACGATGCGCCCGTCCTCGGAGCGCACCCTCGGCGCGCCGCGCTCGAACTCGATGACGCGCGGCTGAGGGCCGTGGATCTCGATGCGCAGCGGTCGCGCGGGCGCCAGGTCCCAACCCACCGAGCTCGGCGCCCACGCGCGAATCTGCAACCGCAGCAGCCCCGGCTCGCCCGGCAGCTCCCACGCCAGGCGCCCCTGCGTGCGGCGGTCGGGCCAGCACGCGAAGACGGAGGCGGATCCGTCGCCCGCCTGCGCGGGCGACGGCGCGCCGGGGTCGGCCAGCGGCAGCAACGCGAGCTCGGTGCCCATGCCGGCCGGCGCTGCCGCGACCGCCTCGACCCCCGCGGACGCGGCCCCCGCGGGCTGGGCGCGCCGGATCAGCGTCGCGCGGTCGCCCAGCGCGTCGGCGTGGGCGGCGTGGTAGGCGGCGAGCCAGCGGTCGCCGGCCCGCCCGCACACCGCGGCCGCTGCACGGTGGTAGTGCCGCCTCTGGCCGGCGGCGAGGTCGGCGTAGAAGGCGCGGCGCGCCGCCAGCGCGCGGTAGCGCCAGCCGCCGTCGTACTCCAGCCAACCCATCCCCTCCAGCTCGTCCAGCGCGTCCTCGGCCTGCAGGGCGGCGGCCACGTCCGTTGTGATCACGCCGGGGTGCACCGACAGGCGCTCCAACGCCGCGATGGCCTCGGATCCGAGGGTGCGCCGCGCGGCCAGGCGGTACGCGGCGCGGGTGCGGCGGGGCATCACCAGGGTGTCGCCGAAGCCCTCGGAGGTCCGCACGCTCAGCAGCTCCCCCAGGAAGCCCGGGTGACCGGCGGTGTGGAGGTAGAGCTGAGCGGCCTCGGCGAACGGCAGGTCGCGCAGCAGCGAGGCCCGCGCCTCGCCCCACGCCAGCAGGGGGATGCGCGCGTACGTCAGGTCCGCGGCCCGCAGGCCGTCGCGCAGCGCCAGCAGCGCCGATGAGTCACGGCCGTAACCGGTCCGTTCGACCACCCACACGTCGCGCGACGGCCGCAGGACGTCGGCGACGAGGGCCTCGTCGGAGCTCGGATCGAGCCGGAGGTGGCGCACCGCGCCCGCGCCGCGCGCGCTCCGCTGGGGCGCCGCCCCGTTGTGGACGGCCAGCGGGAGCCCGAGCGCCTCCGCGATCTCGCGCGCCAGGCCCAGCCCGTCGACGTTGGGCTCGGTCTCCAGCACCACCACGTGCGGCGAGCGCACGCCGTCGGTGACCCGCGGCACGAGGCTCGCGGGCGCGACCGGGTGGGCTGACAGCTCGCACCGCGCGGCGAGCGCCGCGAGCCACTCGTCGAGCCCGTGCGATACGTCGGCGAAGGTGCGGTAGAGGGCGGCTCCGTCCAGCTCGCCGGCCACCGTCACGCACGACGGCAGCGCCACCGGGTCCTCCGCGACCGCGAACGCGCTATGGCCGTGCTCCCGGAAGACCGCGCGCAGGCGGCTGAGCAGCACGCGCAGGTTGTTGGCCGCGTCGGCGTGGCCCCACAGCACGTCCGCGGCGCGCTCGCGGCGTTGGGGCCCGTCGACCGCCAGCAGGCAGAGCAGGGCGAGCGCCTTGGTACCGATGCGCACGCGTTGGTTGTCGCGAAGCAGACGGACGGGCTCGTCGACCCGCAGCACGAAGCTCGCAGGATGGATCGGGGACGACGGAAGGGACATCTCGGTACACCCCATTTCACAACGGAGGGGAACACGACGGGGGAACTACGTCCAACCGCACTGTACGCATGCGGCATGGGCCGGGTTGCGAACTCGTCACAAAGTACTCATGTAAGCCCTTCTTTCTCATGGAGGCGGGGCGGGCCGGGCGGGACGGCGGCGCGCCGCCCGGCCCGCCGGCCGCGGCGCGGGCGGCACCCGCCGGGCCCGCCGAGTGGCCTTGGAACGCGTGGGGAACGGCCGCCGGGCCGACGAGACGGCGCATTGGCCTCGACCGCGCCTCCGATCGGGCCCGGCACCGCCATGGCGCCCGCCGCGTTACACCGGCCGTTACACGCCCGTTTCAGCGCAGCGCCGGCCCACGGCAGAACGTAATGCCCCGGGATGGGCGCCCTCCCCGCCGCGGGTTCGACGGTTCGCGGCACCGTAACGGCACCGGACCTAGGGTGCGCCAAACCAAGCTGGCGAAGGGGGTGGAGGGACTGGCCCAGGACTCGACGGATACCCGGCCCGGACGGCGGGTCGGGGCATCGACAGTCGGCGCGACACCACGGGTGAGCGCACGACACCCGGTCGCGAAGCGGCCGGAAGCACGAAGGGACGGGACATGAAGAGGATCTTCCAGGTACTCACGCTCGCGGCGCTGCTGGCGGCCTTCGCCATGGCGTTCGCGGACCAGCACGACTTCCGGGGCCCCCCGGGACCGCCGAACGGCGACAACCACTGCGTGAACTGCAACAACGCGCAGGCCGAGCTGAAGCAGCGCATCGACATCACGGTTCCGACCGTCGTGTCGCTGATCCTCGACGAGCGGGTAAGCCAGTCCGCCAACGCGGGCGAGACCTCCTGGCTCGACGGCTGGCGCATCGACCTCAGCGGGCGGCCCAACTACGAGGGCGCCAACTGCTACGTGGTGCCGAACTGGGTGGGTTACGACGGCCCCGGCGGCGTAAGCCTGATGCAGTTCATCGGTTTCGTGGGCGGCATCGACCACCTCTTCCCGGCGTGGAACTCCGCCGTTCACGGCACCTACCCCGCCATCATCAGCGAGAACGACCACACCCTCACGTGGGGCCAGGTCGCCGCGAAGTGGCCGCAGTTCGCCAGGTACGCCTTCGGCCACCCGACGGATCCCGCGAAGGGGAACATCGTGTGCTACAACTCCTTCGCCGTCGAGAAGTACACCAACTGCGAGGGCGTACAGCTCACCGTCATGGTGCAGTCGCTGCGTCCCGACGATAGCTTCGGCACGCTCTACGTGAAGGATCAGGCCAAGGTGAGCGGCGTTCCCGGCCCCGGCCGTTCGACGGCGTGGGTGCCCTTCTCCGAGGCGTCCGGCGCGCGCAACCAGCAGCTCCTGCTGAGCAACATCCCGCGCGGGACGTTCATCGACGACCTCATCACCCAGCTCATGTGGCTGCGCGACGCGCAGGCCGGCGAGCATCACCTCGTCACGACCTACACGCTCGGCAGCGCCCTGGTGCGGCCCAACTGATCGCGGGTCGAACCCAGGTCCTCGGACCGTCCGCACGCAGATGGCGTGCGGACGGTCCACTCCCTCGCTCCCCGCGCCAGCGCGGGCGCACGCGGAACGGAACCCACAGCATGGCCCACCCCCTTCGGCACCCCATCGTTCTGCCCCTGACGGCCATCCTGGCGCTCCTCGGCTTCGCCCACGCCCAGCTCGGAGCGGAGGTCAGCCCCGCGAACCTCTACCTCACCGGCGAGCCGGGCGCCACCATCACCCGGACGCTCACCGTCCGCAACCCCACCAAGGGGGAGGTCGCGCTGGAGGTCGTTCCCTCCGACTTCGTGCTCACGCCCGACCACCGCATCAACCCGCTGCCCGTGTCGAGTCTGCCGGCGTCCCTGGCGAGCTGGCTCGACGTCGGCGTGAGCGAGCTCACGCTCGCCCCCGACGAGCAGCGCACCTTCAGCTTCGCGCTGACGATCCCGGCGAGCGCCGCGCCCGGCACGCACTGGGGCGCGCTGCTGTTCCGCACCCCCACACGCGACTCCGCCACGGGCGGGAACGGCGTGGGCATGTCGATACGGGCACAGGTCGCCTTCGTGGTGGTGCTCGACATCGGGCCCCTGCAACGCTCCGGCGCCGTGACCAGCGTGAACGTCGCGGATGCCGCGGACGCGACCGCGGGCGCCGCGCAGCAGGTCAGCGTGGGCTTCCAGAACACCGGCGACACCTATCTTCGTCTGCAGGGGCGCATCGAGGTGCGCACCCCCGACGGCGCGTTGGTCGAGAGCGTGCAGCTCGATCCCGTGCCCTCCTTCCCGCAGCAGCTCTCCGAGATCGTGGCACCCCTCGGGCAGCGCCTCGGGACCGGAACCTATGTTGCCACCGCCGTCCTGGACTACGGGACGCCGGATCTCATCGCCGGCCAGGCGACCGTGCAGGTGCCGTGAGCGCGGACGGGCACCGGCAGCCCGCAACACGAGCGTAGTCGCGAACCGAGGTCGGTCATGAGGCAGCTCCCTTCCCTTCCCACCGCAGCAACGCCCCGGCGCAACCGGCGCGCGACGGCACCCGCACGCGGGCTCGGGCGCGCGCGCCCGGTCGCGCGGGCGCTCGTGTTGTCGCTCGGGCTGGCCCTCGTGCTTGCCCTCGTGCTGGCCCTCGCCGGCGCGGCCGCGGCGCAGGGCGGCGGCGCGGAGCAGCCCGGCGGCGCGGGGCAGAGCGGCGGCACGGCGAACAGCGGCGCCCCCGGGGCGGGCGCCGCGTCGGCAGCGGGCGCGGTGGGTGCGACCCGGTCCTCGGCGACGTCTACCCTCATGAACACGGTGGAGGCGCACGATGGGGGCCTGCTGCAGGTCGGCGCGCCCGCCATCGCGTTCGAGTTCTCGGGCGGCACGTGGTTGGACGCCGCCCGCCCGGACGGATTCGCCCAGGCCGGCACGGGCCCGTTCGAGCTGGCGATCGGCCTGCCCCTCCCGGGCCAATGGGTCGTGCAGCTCGCCATCGACCCCCCGCTGCGCCTCCTGGACGGGATCGCGACGATCCCGCCCGAGAACCTCTGGTACCGCGTCGAGCCCACCGCCCCGCGGCAGGTCGTCGGCTGCGCCGCCGGGGGTTGGCAGCGCATCGGCGCAGGCTCGACCGTCGTGGCGCTGCACCTCGCCCATGGCGCCGCGAGCTGCCGCTTGCGTGTGACGTTGCGCCTCGAGGGCGAAGGCATCGTGGAGCCCGGCGCGTACCGCGGGTCGCTGAAGTGGACGCTCCGACGGGTCGGCCCATGAGGATCGCCGCGGCCCTCGCCCTGCTGTTGCTGAGCGCCGCGGCCGCCGCCCAGAGCCTGGGCGCGCCCACCGACCTGCACGGCGCTCCAGGGACCGTGCTGGCACTGCCGTTGCAGGCACGGGGAGGCGGCACGGTGGAGCTGGACGTGCCGCAGGGGTTCACCCTGCTGGGCGTGCTCCAACCCACCCCCGAGGACCCGCGCGCGCTCGCGACCGTGCTGATCGGCTCGAGCACCCGTGCCGGTCAGTACACGCTCCAGGCACGGCTGCGGCGCGACGGCGCCACCGTGGCCTCGCAGGACATCGCCCTCGGCGTCGACCGGCGCGTGGCCATCGCGCTGCGCTCGGAACATCCCGAGGTGCTGGAGGCGGGCAAGGCCCGCGAGATCCCGGTGCTCGTCGCGAACGACGGCAACACGCCCGACACCTACGCGCTGAGCGTCTCGGGCAACGACGACGTGTCGCTCAGCGTCGGAAGCGTGACGCTCGAGCCCGGCGCGTCGACCACCGTGACGCTGCGGCTCCGCCCGCTGGGCATCGGCGAACGCAGCGTGCAGCTCGAGGCCCGCTCCACCGTCGACCCGGAGCGCGTGGTCGGCGACTTCCTGCTCTACCGCGTCTACGCGCTGGGGACCACCGACCCCAACGCACCCGTGCTCTCCTACCTCCTCCCTCTCGAAGGATCGTACGGCTCCGACGGGATCGGATACCGCGCGGCCTTGGCCCTGACCGGGGACCTCTCGGCGTTCGCCCAGACGGACGACTACGCGTCGATCGACCCGGAGCAGTCCTCGGCCTCCGCCAGCCTCTTCGGTCCCGACTGGGGGGTCGTCTACGGGTACGGCAGCGGCGTCGGGCACGACATCGCCGTCACCTACCACGATCTCACGCTCACCGCCGCGCTCGACAACGACCAGCGCGTAAGCACCGGGATCAGCTACGGCGCCGGCAACTTCCGCGCCGGCTACCAGCACCTGTGGGGCCCCGCTGCCGAGGACTCGTTCTTCGGCGGCTACTCCTTCTCCGTGAGCGACAGCGTCGAGCTCTTCCCGTCCGTGGGCGTGCTGGGCAGGGTGAACGCGGACGGGACCTACACGGCGTCACCCTTCGCGGGCGGCGGCGTGACCTGGAACGGCGACTTCGCCATCGTCACCGCCGACGTGTCGGTCATCCCGTTGCCGGAGTTCTCGTGGGACGCGCAGCTGTCGGCCTCCACGCGCTCGGTCTCGCCCGTGTTCGCCACCGCCTCCCTCAACCTGACGCCGGCGGCCGTGTCCGGCTTCGTGCACGCGGCCGAGACGCCCGACGATCACCTGTCGCTGTCGCAATCGATCGGCTACGAAACGCAGGGCACGGGCTACGGCCACCTCGGGGTGGCCTACACCGTGCCCGACAGCCCCATCGACCTGGTGTCGACGCTCGACGCCACGCTCGACCACGGCGCCGTCTCGCTGCGGGGCCAGGGCGCCCTCACGCGCACCGAGCTGCCGTGGGTCACCAGCGTGCGCTTCGGCGTGAGCAGCGACGTGAGCGTCGGCATCGCGCAGTCGTACGTCGCGTCCAGCTGGACGGTGGGCGGCTCGGTCGACCTGCCGCTGGTGTCGCCCATCTCCCCCCTGCTGACCCTCGGCGCCGCCTACGGCGATCCCGACGTGCAGCTCGGCGCGAGCGTCGACTACGACGTCGGCAGCGACCAGCTCGGCGGCAGCGCGCTGATCGGCGTGCAGGTGGCCGACGGCCTGTCGCTCGAGGCGAGCGTGGGCTACCACCAGAGCACCGGCTTCACCTGGAAGATCGGCGCGGCCGCGTCGGTGGCCGGCGGGGTGGCCGTGCCGGCGCCGATCGTCGACGCCTTCGGGGGGTTGGACGTGGGGACCGTCGCGGGCGTCGTGAGCGCGCGCTCGAGCGGCGGCACGCACCCCCTCGAGGGGATCGTCGTCGAGCTCGGCGACAGCGCCCGCTCGACGCGCACCGCCGCGGACGGAAGCTTCCGCCTGCAGGCGCCTCCCGGCACCTACACCTTGCGCTTCCCGGACCTCGCGCCGACCCTGCTGCCGCCAACCGACCTCACCGTCACCGTCGAGCGGCACGTGACGCTGCGCAAGGACGTCGTCGCTGAGCGTGTCGCTCGGCGTCACCGGGCAGGTGTACCTGGACGTCGCCGGCGCCGGCCGCCCGACCGAGACGTCCCTCGGCCTGGCGGGCGTGCGCGTGAACCTGACGGGCGCTGCCGGCGCCGTGACGTCGACCACCACCGGCGGATCGGGCAGCTTCACCTTCCGCGGGCTCGAGCCGGGGAGCTACACCGTGTCCGTCGATGCCGCCAGCCTGCCGCGGGACGCCGAGCCCAGCGGCGCCTCGGCCTCCGCGACCGTGGGAACGGGATCGACGCCGTTCGTGTCGCTCGCCGTGCTGCCGGTGAAGGCGCGCGTGAGCACCACGCTCGCGAGCGGCAGCCTCGCCCTGAGCGCCGGCGTGACGCCGACGCAGGCGCCGCCCGGCGCCCTGGTCGTCGTGCGCGCGCGCGCGCCCGGTGCCACGAGCATCACGGCCCGCGCCGCCGACGGTGAACCCGTCGCGTTGCGCCCCACCGGCGATGGCGCCTGGGAGGGTGAGGTCGCGCTGCCGCCGGACGCCGGCGCGGTTGCCCTGGTGGATGTCGAAGCGGCGGCCGACGGTGAACGCGCATCGCAGACGTTGATGGTCTTCGTTGCGCCCGGCGCCCTCGCGAAGGTCCGGCTGGATCCCGCGTACGCCGAGGCCGGCGCGCGCGTGAACGTGACGGCGACGCTGTTGGTGAACGCGCGCGACGTCTCCATCGAGGTCGACGGGACGCGCGTGGCCCTGTCGGACGACGGCGGCCACGTCTACTCCGGCAGCTTCACGGCGCCGGCGGACGCCGGCACGCGGCGCATCGCACTCGTGGCCGACGGCCGCACCCTGACCGAGGCGACGCTGGAGGTCCGGTTGCCCTGAGCGCCTCGGCGGCGGGGCCCTTCATCCAACCCTCAGCCGATTCACCGCAGGTTCACCCCAAGAACCATCAACGCCCGTACCGTGACGGGCATATGGTCGGTGCGGCAGCTCTCATCCTCGCCAGCGCAGCCCTCTGCGTCGCGGCCCTCGTGGCCGTCAGCCGGGCGATGGACCGCATGGAAGGGCGGCCGGCGGCGGACGACGAGCCGGAGCGCGGGCCGGCGGCCGAGGGACGCGGCCTACCCCGTACAGGTACGGGCCTCCTACCGACCGACGGGCTCCAGCCCGGCGACCGGCACGCGCCGAGCGACGGGCACGCGCCGAGCGACGGTCCCGGGCCCGACCCGCGCCCGGCACGGGCCGACGGACGCCGCCGGGGCAACGACGACCGGACCCGGCGCCGCAAGGGGCGCCACGGCGATCGCGGCAACGACCGCCCGACCGACCGTCTCGACATGGTCGAGGGCCGGAGCACCTGAGCTCCGGCCCTCGCGTCGTTGCGCTCGCGCGGCGCGCTCACGCCCGCAGCGGCGCCCTTTCGCGCGTGCGGAACGCGCTCAGTACTCGAAGCGGCTGATGCGCGTGCCCCAGTTCGCCAGCGCCGACCGGGTCCCTCCACAGGTGGTGTCGGCGAGGTACTCGCTGAACGTGCACGACGAGTTGATGTACTCGTTCGCCGTGTAGATGTGCCCGTCGGTGACGACGGCCGCACCGTAGTCACCCCAGCGCGGGCGGTCGCCGCCGAGGAAGTACTCGGTGAAGCCGTCCTGCGGAGCGACGCCTTCGGCCGCCACGCGTACGGGGCCCGCACCGAAGGCCTCGTCGAGCGCCGCGTAGGCCGCGCTCGGGTAGTGATCGGGGCCGACGAGCGTCATGCCGACCACGCCGCGACCGTGCTCGTCGACGGCGACGGCCGGGAACAGCACGTTGTTGTCCGCGACCGCGATGTAACCCTGCCTCTGCAACCCGGCCACGATGCCGCCCTGCGTGATGCGCGGGTTCACGACGAAGTAGGCCACCCCGGCCTGCTCCCTGCCGCCGAGGTTGAGCGCCGTGGTGAGCGCGCCCCACAGGCTGCCGTTCGAGTAGTACACCTGTTGCATGCGGCTGTCGTTGGACGCGATCGGCCCCTCCACCTGCGGCTCCGGCGGGCTGCCGTAGCCGAAGAGGTCTTCGTTGAGGGCGTTCGCGAGCGGCGTGGGCCCGGCCATCTGCGGCACGGGCGAGGCGTCGCCGTAGGGGTTGGTGTCGACGATCGTGCTGGTGAGGACGGGGTGCGGATGCGCCCACGACAGCGTGCGGGTGTTGCTGACCGCCCACGCGACGAGCGTGTCGCTGGTCGGCTCGAACACCGAGGTGGAGCTGAGGAAGTACTCGGTGCCGCCGCCGCCGTTCTCGAAGGCGTTGCGCGGCACGCTGGCCGGCCACACGGTGTAGCCGACCTGCCCGTTGGGATCGACGGTGGCGAAGCTCACGACGTTCACGTCGGTCGCGCCGGCCGCGAGCTGGTCCTTCGAAAGCGCGTAGATCCAGGCGCCGTTGAACCCGTTGGTGGTGAGCGGGAAGTTGTTGGTGGTGAGGTACACCCCGTTACGGTCGACGCCGATGTGCGGGTAGTCACCCAGGCAGGGGCAGTCCTCGCCATCGTTCGTCACGTCGAGGGAGTAGAGGTTCCACGGGTCCATCGGGTTGCCTGAGGTGCTCACGGCGATGTCGAGGTGATTGTCGCCGGTGATGTTGCCCGTGCCGGGGTCGACATCGAGCGTCAGGACGACCTCGTAGAAGCGGTCGCTGGCACGGTCGTAGGCGCAGATCGGGTCGGTGATCGACGGCCCGTAGACGCCCGTCGTGCGGTCGATCGCGGGCGCGTAGCCGTAGAACTCGTTGAGCGACGCGACGCCCGTGAGCGGGTTGCCGTCGGCGTCGTACACCTGGATCACGTCGTTGACCGATTCGAGAACGTACCCGTTGCCGACGCACAGCGCCTGATCGGGGGGCTCGATGCTGAACTGGTTGCCGTCGTTGGCGAAGCGCTGGTCGAAGTGGTCGAGTCCGTGGAAGCTCACGCTCATGCTGGGCTCGCGGATGGAGAGCCGTTGCGGCGTGAGCGCGTCGGCGCTCGGCGCGGTGAACGGGACCTGCCGCTTGACGGGCGTCCGGTTCACGAACGAACCGGCGCGCACGGCATCGGCCCCCAGATCCTCACCCGCGGCCTCGGCGAGCTGAAGGGGCGAGAACTCCGGATCTTGCACCCCGTAGGCGGTGGCCGCCGGGGAGGCGTTGAGCGAGGAGCTGCCGGCGAGCGTCACGGTGCGGGCGGCGCCGGGCACGCCCTGAACCTCGATGTTGGCCTGCAGGCCGGACGGGCTGCTGCAGGCGTCGAGCGCGAGCAGCACGACGAGCGCCGCGATGAGCGCGACGAGGCGCGCGGCGCCGACGCGTCGGACGTTGGGCGTTCTGGGTGTGGATCCCATGCTCTCCCTCCCCGCGGGCCGGTCGGCCCGAGCGGCGGTCGATCGTTGCCCGGCCGCTGCGCCCCGACGACGGTCCGGGTCGCGAGCTCCAGGGCAGGGTAGGCGTAACGCGAAGACGACGTGCGACGGTGAACGATGCGGCATCGGCCCGCGCCCCACTCCCATACGGCGGGCCCCTGTCACCTCCCCTCGCCGGAGCCTCCGCAGGGGCGGAGGGCGTCACCGCCCGCCATGCCTCCCCACGGCCCGGTCTCCGAGCTTTCGATGACCCTTACGCTACACCTTCCGGGCACCGACGCCGGGGCACCGGCCGACGGCGCGCCGCGTTCGGCCGCCCCTCCGCTCCGCCCCACGTGCGCCCGCATCCACGCGCCGACCGAGCCGGCGCGGAAGCCTAGCATGGGGACCATGCCCCACGAGCGCACGACGGAACCCACCCTCTTCGTGATCTTCGGCGCCACCGGCGACCTGGCGGGCCGGAAGCTGATCCCGGCGCTGTACAACCTCGTCCGCGGCGGCAACCTGACGCACTTCCACGTGCTCGGAGCGGCCCTCGACGAGCTCGACGACGCCACCTTCCGCGAGCACGTGTTCCAGCGCCTCGACACGCGCGACGTGGACTCGGAGCGCCTGCGGCGTTGGTGCGACGAGCACCTCCACTACGAGAGCATGCCCGACGCCTCCGGCGAGGCGTTCCGGCGCCTCGCCGAGCGGCTCCCGCGCGTGGAGGAGGCGTGCTCCCTGCCCGGCAACAGGGTGTTCTACCTGGCCCTGCCGCCGGGCGCGGTGCCCGCGGTCATCGAGGGCTTGGGGAACGCGGGCCTAGACGAGGGCCCCGGCTTCACCCGCGTCGTGATCGAGAAGCCCTTCGGGTCGGACCTCGCCAGCGCGAGCGCGCTCAACGCAGCGTTGCACCAGCACTTCGCGGAGTCGCAGATCTACCGCATCGACCACTACCTGGGCAAGGACACGGTCCGGAACCTCTTGGCGTTCCGCTTCGCCAACCCGCTGTTCGAGAGCGTGTGGAACCGCGATCGGGTCGAGCGCGTCGAGATCACGGTGGCAGAGACGCTCGGCGTGGAGAACCGCGCGCAGTACTACGACGGCGCGGGAGCCCTGCGCGACATGGTGCAGAACCACATGACGCAGATCCTGTGCTTCGTGGCGATGGAGCCGCCGGCGGCGTTCGACGCCGAGAGCATCCGGCACGAGAAGGTCAAGGTGCTGCACTCGATGAGCCCGCACGGCGTCGAGGAGGCCGTCTTCGGCCAGTACCGCGCCGGCGACATCGAGGGGAGCGGCGTGCTCGGGTACCACGACGAGCCCGGCGTGCCGGAGGACTCGGCCACACCCACCTTCGTGGCCCTGAGGATGGCCATCGCCAACTGGCGCTGGCAGGGCGTGCCCTTCCTGCTGCGCACCGGCAAGCGGCTGCCGAAGAAGGTCACGGAGGTGGCCGTGGTGTTCCGCGACCCGCCCACCCACCTCTTCCGGCTCCTGCAGGGCGCCGACGAGGTCCACGGCGACGTGTTGCGCATCACCATCCAGCCGCACGAGGGCTTCCACCTCGGCTTCGACGTGAAGAAGCCGGGCGAGGCCTTCGAGCTCTCCAAGCAGTCGCTCGAGTTCCGCTACAAGGACGCGTTCGAGGCCATCCCCGACGCCTACGAGACGCTGCTGGCCGACGTGGTCCTGGGCGACCAGACGCTGTTCGTGCGCAACGACGAGGTGGAGGCGTCGTGGGCCCTGTACACGCCGCTGCTGCGGGATCCGCCCGAGGTCCACCCGTACCCCGGCGGGAGCTGGGGGCCGAAGCAGGTCGCGAGCATCCTCGACGAGGGCCTGTGGGAGTCGGGCAAGGGCTGAACACCGGCCCCACCCGTGACGCGCACGGGTATATCGTTATACAATCCGTGCAGATCCTGCCGGATCCTCGAACCGCCCGCCGCCGCGGCCCGCGACCCGTATCGCGGGGCGCGCGCCCTCCCGGAGGTGACGTCTTGCTTGGCATCGTGCTCGAGGCACCGCACCGTCTCGTGCGGCGCGACGTCGCCGCGCCGGCCCGGCCGGCGCCCGGGCAGGCGCTCGTACGCGTGCTGCGCGTCGGCGTGTGCGGCACCGACCTCCACGCCTACCGCGGCGCGCAGCCCATGATGGCCTACCCGGTCGTCCTCGGGCACGAGCTGGCGGTCGAGGTGCTCGAGGTCGGAGAGCCGCTGGTTCCCGGCGGCCCGGCTCCGGGCGGCCAAGCTCCGGACGGCCAAGGTCAGGGCGGGCAGGCTCACGGCGGGCCGGCTCGGCCGACTCCCGCCGGCCCGGCCCACCCCGCGGCAGTCGCGGGCATGGGGCGCGCACCGGACGATCGCGCGGGACACCCGGCGGCCGGCGACATCTGTACCGTCATCCCGTACCTCCACGACGGCACCTGCGGCGCCTGCCGCCGCGGGCTCAGCAACTGCTGCGAGAGCCTCTCCGTGCTCGGGGTGCACGAAGACGGCGGTCTGCGCGAGCGGATGCTCGTGCCCACGGCGTCGCTGCTGCCCGCGCCGGGCATCGCGACGGAGGCCGTGGCCCTCGTCGAGATGCTCGCCATCGGCGCGCACGCCACCCGCCGGGCCGAGCTGACGCGCGACGACGACGTGCTCGTGCTCGGCGCCGGGCCCATCGGCCTCAGCGCGCTGGCGTTCGCGCGCGGCCGCGCGCGCCGTGTGCTGGCAGTCGACCTCGCGCCGCGGCGCCTCGAGCTCGTCGAACGGCTCGGCCTGGCCGGCGTCGTGCGGCCGCCGGGTGGAGGGGCGGAGGCGGGCGACGCCCGCGCGGGCGCTCCGGGCGACGCGCGTTCCGGCGGTCCGGGCAACGCGGCGGCGGGCCGTCCGGGCGACGCGCCCGCGGGCGGTCCGGGGGGCGCGGCCGCCGACGACCCGCGCCGCGCGACCGCCGGCGCCGCGGGGGCAACCGCGCGCACCGGTCACGACCTCGCCGCCGCGCTGCGCGAGCTGCTCGGGGGCGAGCTGCCGACGGTGGTGATGGACGCCACCGGAAGCGCCGCCTCGATGGCCCGCGCGCCTTCGCTGGCGGCCCACGGCGGCCGCGTGGTGCTCATCGGCCACACGAAGGGGTCGCTGAGCTTCGACAACCCGACGCTGCACACGCGCGAGCTCACCCTGCGCAGCAGCCGGAACGCGACCCGCGCCGACTTCGACGCGGTGCTCGCCGCGCTGCGCTCCGGCGATGTCGATCCCCTCCCGTGGATCACCACCCGCGTCGACCCCGACGCGCTCGTCCGCGACCTCCCGGCCTGGTCGCGCGGCGAGGGGGACGTCGTCAAGGCCGTCGTGGAGATGGCATGACGCCGAGCCGTCCGGGCGCCGGCATCCCAGGGGAGAGCGCATGAAGATCACGTCCGTCACCGCCACGCCCATCCGCATGCCGGTCGTGCACGCGCCCTACACCACCGACGGGGCTGGCACCAAGGTCCACTGGGGCAAGAAGCGCAGCCGCATCACCCCCAAGCGCCCGCGGCCGATGCTCGAGTACGTGCTCGTCCGCATCGACACGGACGAGGGCGTGAGCGGGACAGGCGAGGCGCAGGCCGACATCGGGTTCTTCGGGAACACCGTCGAGGAGGTCGAGGTCGCGATCTCCGACTACCTCGGCCCGCAGCTCATCGGCCTCGACCCGCTCGACCGCGAGGTCGCCCTGGGCAGGATCGACTACCGCGCGAACAGCTGCGCGCGCGCCGGCATCGACCTGGCGTTGCACGACCTGGTCGGGCGCGCGCTGGGCATACCGGTGTCGTCGCTGCTCGGCGGCCGCCACCTCGAACGCGTGCGCGTCGCCGTCGAGATCGCCGGCGGAGAGCCCGAGGAGATGGCGCGGGAGTGCCTGCGCTTCGTCGAGCTCGGGGTGCGCGCCTTCAAGCCCAAGATCGGCGGCGATCCGGACGCCGACGCGGTGCGCCTGCGCGCCATCCGCGACGCCGTCGGACCCGACGTGTCGATCCGCGGCGACGCCAACCAGGGCTACACCCCGAAGGAGGCGATCCGGCTGTGCCGGCTGGCCGACCGGTACGGGGTCGGGCTCGAGCTCCTGGAGCAACCCGTGGCCGCCTGGGACCTGCAGGGGATGGCGCTCGTGCGGCGCTCGGTCGACACGCTCATCGAGGCCGACGAGGGGTGCTACACCGCGCATGACGCGCTGCAGCTCGTGCGGCACGAGGCGGTGGACGTGATCAACATCAAGATCGGCAAGGCCGGGGGCCTGCTGCACGCTCGGAAGATCGCCGCGGTGGCGGAGGCGGCGGGGCTGAGGTGCGTGCTCGGCACGGCCTTCGGGCTCGGGCCGGAGATCGCCGCCAAGCTGCACCTCGCGTCGGCGTTACCGAACGTGACCGACGCCGTGGAGTTCACGGAGCTCGGGTTGCACGGCAGCCTGCTGCGCGCCCCTCACGACCGCGCCTTCACCCTGCCGCTGGACGACGGCTGCCTTCCCGTGCCGACGGGGCCGGGGCTCGGCGTCGAGCTCGACCCGCGCGAGATCGAGCGCTACCGCCTCGGCGGCCCGGAAGCGGTGGAGGCGGGAGGCCCTCGGTGACGCCCGTCGCGTTGGGGCGCAGCGGGCGGACGGTGTCCCCCGTCGGCCTGGGCACCTCGGCGCTGGGTGGGGTGTTCGGTCCGGTCGCCGAAGCGGACGCCGAGGCGACCGTGCACGCCGCGCTCGAGGCGGGAGTGACGCTGTTCGACAGCGCGCCGGCCTACGCCTCGACGCGCTCCGAGGCGCGCCTGGGAAGGGCGCTGCGGGGCACGCCGCGCGAGGCGTACGTGCTCTCGACCAAGGTGGGGAAGACCACCGACGAGGACGGGCGCGACCACTTCGACTACTCGGCCGACGCGATCCGCCGCTCGGTGGACGCGAGCCTGGCGCGCCTGGGCACGGACCACGTCGACCTGCTCCACCTCCACGACTTCGACTACGAGGGCGGCGCCCACGTGCTGCAGGCGCTCGAGGAGGGCTTCCCGACCCTCCACGCGCTGAAGCGCGAGGGCGTGGTGGGCGCGGTCGGCGCCGGCATCTACGCCATGGACCTGTGGAAGCGCGTGCTCGTCGAGGTCGACCTCGACGTCGTCTTGCTCCACAACCACCACACGCTGTGCGACGTCCGCGCCTACGAGCTGTTGCCGCTGCTCGAGTCCCGCGGGATCGGGGTGGTCAACGCCGCGCCCTTCGCGAGCGGCCTGCTCACGGGCGGCGAGCCGCCGCCGTGGCATCCGGCCCCCGCCTGGACGCGGCCCCTGTTCGCCCGTGCCGCCGCCGAGGCCGCCCGCGGCGGCAGGGAGCTGCCGCGCCTCGCCCTCGCCTTCGCGTGCTCGGAGCCGCGCCTGAGCGTGACGATCTTCTCGTGCGCCGACGCCGCCACGCTGCGCCAGAACCTCGCCTGGGCCGCGGAGGCGGTCGACCGCGAGCTGGTGGCCCGCGTTCAGGGGGTGCTCGAGCCCGTCATGAACGTGCAGTGGGCGTACGGCGGCCGGGAGCGCGCGCATGCCGGCGCGGGCGCGGGGCCCCTCGCGCCGTGACCCTCCGGCTCGACGCCCACCAGCACTTCTGGGCCTACAACGACCGCGAGTACGGCTGGATGGGGCCCGGGATGGACGCGCTGCGGCGCGACCACCTCCCCGACGACCTCGCGCCCGAGCTGGCGCGGGCGGGCGTGCACGGCACCGTGGCGGTGCAGGCGCGGCGCACGCTCGCCGAGACGCGCTGGCTGCTCGGGATCTCGGAGCGCACGCCGTTCGTGCGCGGCGTGGTGGGGTGGGTCGACATGGGCTCGAAGGATCTGCCGGCGACGCTCGAGCGCCTCGCGGCGCACCCGCGCTTCGTGGGCGTGCGCGAGCTGATCCACGACATGCCCGACCCGGCCTACGCGACCTCGGCCGAGCACGTGCGCGGCGTGGCGCTGCTCGCGCCGCTGGGGCTCGCCTACGACCTGCTGCTGCGCCCGCCCCACCTTCCAGCCGCCACCTCGCTGGTGGACCGCTTCCCGGAGCAGCGCTTCGTGCTCGACCACATCGCGAAACCCGACATGCGCCCGGGCGCCGCACCGGAGGCGGGACCGAACGCCGCCTGGGCGCGCGGCCTGCGCTCGTTGGCCGAGCGCCCGAACGTCACCTGCAAGCTCTCCGGCCTCGTGACCGAGGGCGACTGGCACGCCTGGCGGGCGGAGCACATCGCGCCGTTCCTCGACCTCGTGCTCGAGGCGTTCGGGCCGGAGCGCACCATGATCGGCTCCGACTGGCCGGTGTGCACGCTCGCCGCGGACTACGGCCGCACGATGCGCGTCGTGACCGACTACGCGGCCCGCCTGTCGCAGGACGAGCGGGCCGCGGTGCTTGGGCGGGACGTGCTCGCGGGCCTACGGGCTCGACGCGCCGGACGCGCGCGACCCCGAGGGCGACGCTCGCGCCGGCGACGCCGAGGCCGAGCACCCATCGGGCGCCGCCGACGATGAGTCCGTACGGCACGCGACGCTCGCCGCGGGACGGAGGCGCGCCGGGCGCGCCCCGCCCGCCGAAGGAAGGAAGCGCATGAGCATCACGCTGGACGAGTACCGCGCCCGCCGCACGCGGGTCCTTCAGGCGCTGGCAGGCGACGGCGCGGGGCCCGCGCCTTCGCCGGGCGGCGACGCGGGCGCGCCCGCCGCGGGGGTCGCGGTGCTGCAGGGCGCGCCGAAGGAGACGTCGCACACGCGCTTCCGCCAGGTGAACGACGTCGCCTACCTGTGCCCGATCGAGACGCCGCACGCGTACCTGGTGCTGGACGCACGGGACGGCTCGAGCCACCTCTTCCTCCCCTACCAGCCCCCGGAGCGCCACCGGCGCGAGGGCCCGCTCGTGAGCGCAGCCGATCCCGAGGCCGCCGTGCGCGCCACCGGCGTCGACGCCGTGCACGGCCTCGACGAGCTCACGCCTACCTCGAGCGCGTGCGCGACCTGCACACGCCGCTGCGCGCCGGCGAAGGCGCCGTGCAGAGCTGGGACACGCTGCAACGCGCCCAGCAGGAGCGCGCCTCCGACCCCTGGGACGGTCGCCCCGACCGGATGCGGCGTTTCGTCGCGCTCCTCAGGGAGCGCCTGCCCGCCGCGCGGATCCACGACCTGGCGCCGGTCCTCGACGAGCTGCGCCTGGTGAAGAGCGAGGCCGAGATCGCGCTGCTGCGCCGCGCGGGCCGCCTGAGCGCCGCGGGCCTCGTCGAGGCCATGCGCGTCACCCGGCCCGGCGCCTTCGAGTACGAGTTGGACGCGGCGATGCGCTACGTGTACCTGCAGCACGGCGCGCTCGACGTCGCCTACCGCGCCATCGTCGGCGGGGGCGACAACGCCTGGTACGGCCACTACAACGCCAACGACGCGCGGCTCGAGGGCGGCGACATGGTGCTGGTGGACTGCGGACCCGACTACCGCTACTACGCCAGCGACATCACCCGCATGTGGCCCGTGAACGGCGTGTACGACGACGTCCAGCGCCAGCTCTACGGCTTCATGGTGCGCTACCACGAGACGCTGCTGAAGCTCTTGCGCCCCGGCGTGAGCGCCCAGTGGGTGCAGAGCGAGACCGCGACGTTGATGAGCGCCGTCGTCGAGGAGACGCGCTGGGCGAAGCCGATCTACGAGCAGGCCGCGCGCCGAGCGCTCGTGTTCCCGCACCACCTGTCCCACCCGGTCGGGATGGCGGTGCACGACGTGGGCCACTACCGCGGGCGAACCCTGCGCCCCGGCGTGGTGCTGTCGGTGGACCCGCAGCTCATCATCCCCGAGGAGCGGCGCTACCTTCGGGTCGAGGACACCGTCGCCATCACCGACGACGGCATCGAGAACCTCACCGAGGACGCCCCGCTGCACCTCGACGAGGTCGAGAGCGTCATGCGCCAGGCGGGGATGGACGAGCGCGTGCCGCGACTGTGGGACGACTGAGCGCCGAGCAGCGCTCGGTCCGTCACGCGGATCCCCCGGCGAACCGGGACGGGCCCGGGTGCCGCGCCCGCGCCGAGCGCCTCGCCCTCAACCGGCACCGGTCCGTGGCCCGTCGGCGGGAGGCGGGCCGGCCAGCGACGGCCACCCTTCCGCCGCAACCTCGCCCCTGAGCAGCTCCACCAGGCGCGCCGCGACGTCGGGACGGGCGGGCGCGAGGTCGCGCGCTTCGCCTGGATCGGCGGCGAGGTCGTACAGGCGCGGTGCTCCCTCGGCGCCTCCGGCATCGAGCTCGAGCACGAGCTTCCAGGCGCCGTCGACGACCGCCCAAGCGCCGATCCGGTGGCCCGGCCCGCCGCATTCGAAGAGCGTCGGCCCGCGCGTGCGCCAGGCGCCACCGAGCCACGCGGAGGAGAGGTCGTACCCCTCGAGGGGGCCAGCCGCGGTGCCGCCTCGGGGGTGCGGGTCGCCTGCGCGCCGGATCCTGCCCGCGCTGCCGGACGCGGGCACGTCCCGCGCGACGCCGCCCGATGGCGACGTGCCGGTGCGCTGAGGCGCCGCTCCCGCCGATGCGGGGAGCGCGGCCCCGGCCAGCGCGGCGAGCGTCGGCAGCAGGTCCGTGTGCACATAGGGCACGTCCGAGGTGGCGCCCGCGGCGACGCGCCCCGGCCAGCGCAGCCACAGCGGCACGCGCAACCCGCCCTCCCACACCGTGTTCTTGCGCCCGCGGAAGGGGCCCGTCGGGCGGTGCCCGTGCGGACCGGCCTCGTACTGGGGGCCGTGGTCGCTGGTGACGATGAGGAGCGTGTCGCCGGCCAGATCCAGGTCGTCGAGCGCGCGCAGGAGCCGGCCCACCGACACGTCGAAGGCGGCCGCCATGTCGCCGCGCGGGCCGTCGCCGCTGGCGCCGACGAGCGTTGGGGGCGGTTCCCACGGGTTGTGAGGCGCCGACAGCGCCACCATCAGCAGCAGGGGCGGCCCGTCCGGGGCGGCGGCGTGCTCCGACAGGATCCCCTCGGCCGCGTCCACGAGCCGGTCGTCCACCGTGCGCACGTCCCAACCCGGCTCCATGCGTCCGGGCCAGACGCCGGGCAGGGCGGTCAGCTCGGGCGGCGCGACCTCGACGGGCAGCGTCACGAAGCGCTCGCCGTCGATGAGGGCGTACGGCGGGTCCGAGGTGCAGCAGCCGGCGGTGCCGACGAAGCGGTCGAAGCCGAGCTCGGTGGGGCCGCCGCCCAGCGGCAGGCCGAAGTCGACCTCGTCCTCGTCTTGCGTCCACCCCCCGCCGCGGCGCGCGTAGCGCAGCCCCAGGTGCCACTTGCCCACGAGCGCCGTCCGGTAACCGGCGCCGCGCAGTATCGAGGGCAGCGTCGGGGTGCCGGGCCGCAGCAAGGGGGGGCCGTAGGGGTCGACCAGCGGGCGGGCGCTCCCCGTGCGCCAGTGCGCGCGGCCGGTGAGCATCGCGTAGCGGCTCGGCGTGCACAGCGCCGACGGCGTGCGCGCGCCCATGAGTCGCAGCCCCTCCCCCGCCAGCCGGTCCAGCGCGGCGGTGGGCACGAGCGAGCCGGGCGCGTAGCAGCGCGCGTCCCCCCAGCCGAGGTCGTCCGCCACGACGAGCACGATGGTGCGCGGGGCCTGCCCCGCCCGGGCCGGCTGCGCCCCACCGGCCGCGACCGCGCGCCCGCCGGCGCGCCGGGACCGGCGCCGCTACGGGCCACGTTTCGGCACGCTCCGGCCGCCGCGCCGGTAGCCGTCCAGCACGCGCGCGAGCTCGAGCACCACGTCGAAGCGCTCCTCGAAGAGGTTGACCGTCTCGCCGGGGTCGGCCTCGAGATCGTAGAGCTGGCCCGTCGGTGCCGCCCCGTCGCCGGCACGCGCACGCTCGAGCAGCGCAGGGTCGGGGAAGGCGGGATCGAACACCACGGGGTCGGGGAAGCCGTCGGCGGGCGGCGGCCAGCCGCCCGAGCCGGCCGTGCCGAAGATCACCTTCCACCGCCCGCGGCGCAGCGAGAACGCGCCCTTCTGCGAGTGGTGCACGAGGTCGCCCCGCGGACCGCCGGGCCCCTCGCGGCCGCCCCCAGCACCACCGACCCCCACCCCAGCGACCCCCGCACCGCCGACCCCCGCACCGCCGACCCCCGCAGCGCCGCCCCCCGCACCGCCGCCCCCCACATCGCCGAACAGCGCCGCGGCGACGTCGATGCTGTCTTCCGCCGCGTCGTCGGGCAGCGGCACGCCGAGCAACCCGGCGAGCGTCGCGACGAGGTCGGTGAGGCACACGAGCGCGTCGGTCCGCGAGCCGGGCGCGACGTGGCCGGGCCACGCGAGCACCAGCGGCTCGCGGTGCCCGCCCTCCCAGATGTGCGACTTGTAGCCGCGCCAGGCGCCGTTCGCGAGATGCCCGTGGGTGCGGTACGCGGCCATGCCGGGCGGGTCGCCGCCGGTGGCGCCCGACACGCGGTCGCCGGGCAACGCGCCGTTGTCGCTGGTGACCAGCACGAGGGTGTCGTCCAGCGCCCCGGTGCGCTCGAGCGCGTCGAGCACGCGCCCGACCATCCAGTCGAAGAGCCACACCAGGTCGCCGCGCGGGCCCGCGGCGCTGCGTCCGCGCGCGAAGGCGGGCACCACCTCGTCGACGCAGGGCTCGTGCGGCGCGTCGGACGCGAGGTAGAGGAAGAACGGCCGGTCGTCGCCCTCGCGCGCCTCCACGAAGGCCACCGCCCGCTCGGCGAAGGTCGTGTCCGCCGCGTCGTGACGCCACCCCGGCGCCCTGCGACCGGGCCGCCCGGTGAACGGCGGATCGTCGTCGTACTCCGTGGGCTCCTCCACGAAGTGCGTCGTCACGCCCCGCCGAGGCGCGGTGCCGGCACCGTGGCACGGGCGCCCCGCAGGAAGGCGTACGGCGGCTGGCACGTGGGACAGCCCGCGGTGCCGAAGAAGGTGTCGAAGCCCAGCTCCACGGGTCCGCCGCGGACGCCGGCCGCGAAGTCGACACGGTCTTCGAAGGCGCGCGTCGCCTCCTCCCACGGCAGCGGCCGATCGAGGTCGAGCGACCCGCCCGCGCGCGCGCTGAAGCCGAGACCGAGGTGCCACTTGCCGATCGCGGCGGTGCGGTAGCCGGCGCCGGAGAGCAGCCCGGCCAGGGTGAGGCGCCCCGGCTCGATGAGCGGCGGCTCGTAGCCGTAGAGAACGCCGTACGGCAGAGCGCTACGCCAACCGTAGCGCCCCGTGAGCAGGCCGTAGCGCGACGGCGTGCACACGGCCGAGGGGGCGTGGGCATCGGTGCAGATCCGGCCGCGGGCCGCGAGGGCGTCGATGTTCGGCGTCGGGATGCGCGAGGCAGGGTTGTAGCAGCCGAGGTCGCCGTAGCCGAGATCGTCGGCGAGGATCAGCACGATGTTCGGCGGTCGCGAGTTCGCCGGTCGCGAGTTCGGCGGTCGCGCGTTGAGCGGTCGCGGGTCGGGCGGTCGCGGGTTCGGCGGTCGCTGCCGCGCGCCGGCGCTCACCTCGCGCGGCAGCTCTCGCGCACCACCAGCTCGGTGGGGATGAGCCGCTCGCCGACCGCCGCGCGCTCGCTGTCGGGCTCGTTGATGCGCGCCAGCAGGGTGGTGAGCGCCAGCTCGGCGACCTGCTGCCGCGGCGTCCGCACCGTGCTGATGGCCGGGGTGAAGAACGACGTCCAGGCGGGGTCGTCGAAGGCGACGAGCGACACGTCGTCGCGCACGCGCACGCGCAGGTCCTTGAGGCACTGGAGGGCGGCGCCCGTCATCGACTCGTTGCACACCAGCAGCGCCGTCGGCGGCTCGGGCAGCTCCATGAGGCGGCGCGTGGCGTTGTAGGCGTCCTCGAAGCGGTACTCGCCGCGGCCGACGAGGGCGCCATCCGCCGCGACGCCGGCGGCGGCGAGCGCGTCGCGGTACCCCTGCAGGCGGTCGCGCCCCGACGCCAGCGCGAGCGATCCCGCCACGATCCCGACCGCGCGGTGGCCGAGGCCGAGCAGGTAGGCCGTGGCCCGCTCGGCGGCGACGCGGTTGTCCACGTTGATGCGCGGCGCCCGCACGCGCGTCATGTCGCTCTCGATCAGCACCATGGGGAGCCCGCCGTCGGCGAGCTTGCACAGCAGGTCCTCGTTCTCGGCCGAGGGGGACAGGACGAGCCCGTCGACGTTGCGCTCCTGCAGCGCGCGCAGGTAGTTGCGCTCGGCATCGGGATCGTCCGCGGTGGTCCCGAGGATGACCTGGTAGCCGCGCGCCTGCGCCGCGGCCTCGATGCCGCGCACGAAGGTCGTCCAGTGGTACGACACGATGTTCGATACCACCACGCCGATGGCCTTCGTGCGGCCCAGCCGGAGCGAGCGCGCCAGCGCGTTGGGGCGGTAGTCGAGCGTGCGCGCCGCCCGCAGGACCTTCGCGCGCGTGCGCTCGCTGTACGAGCCGTAGTTGCCGAGCACCCGGCTGGCCATCCCCACCGAGACCCCGGCCTCCTTGGCGACCTCCTTGAGGGTCACGCGCCTCGTCGCGTCGCTCGCCATGCGCCTCCACGCCCTCCCGCTCGGCCGCCGGTCCCGGCCGCCGTCCGGCGCGCGCCCCGGCACGCACCCTATCCGATTGACAAGCCGGAACGCACTCGTATAACGTTATATCACTCCCCTGCACGCGGCCCCTCCGGCACCCGCCGGAGCGCCCGCAGCGCCTGCACCGCGAACCCGGTCGCGTACTCGACGTGGCCCGCGGTCGGGCCGGAGCGACACGGAGGTGTCCAGATGACCGTACGCAGACCTTTCGTGAGGGTGCTCGCCGTACTGGCCGCGCTCGCTCTGGCGACGGCGGGCACCGGGTGGGCGCAGAAGGCCATCAACGTCAGCCTCGACCAGGATCCGTACATCATCGATCCCACCGCCAACTGGCTGTACGACGTGCCCGCCAACATGTTCGTGACCCTGGTGGGCTACGACTTCACCACCAGCTCCACCGTCCCGGCCGGAGCCGACTCCTGGACCGTCTCCGATGACGGCACCACCTACACCTTCCACATCCGCGAGGGGTGGACCTGGTCCGACGGCACGCCGGTCACCGCCGGCGACTACGTGTACGCCTTCCAGCGCATCGTCGATCCCGCCACGGCCGCGCCGATGGCGTACCGCGTGTACGTCATCCAGGGCGCGCAGGCGATCAACCAGGGCGACACGACCGACATGAGCACGCTCGGCGTCAAGGCGCTCGACGACCACACCCTCCAGATCCAGCTCATCGCGCCGTCGTCGTGGTTCCTGTCGTCGCTCGGCTCCATCGGGCACGCCGTGCCGAAGTGGGCCATCGACGCCCACGGCGACGACTGGACGCTGCCGGACAACATCGTCGTGAACGGGCCCTACAAGCTCACCCGGCTCGAGCCCGAGAACCTCGCCGTGCTCGAGAAGAACCCGACGTACTTCGACGCCGACAAGGTCGACATCGACACCATCAACCTCTACGTCATCAAGGAGGAGTCGACGGCGCTGGCGCTGTTCGAGGACGGCATGCTCGACATCGTGAGCGTCCCCGCGACGGATCTCGACCGCGTCAAGGCCGACCCGATGCTCTCCGAAGAGTTCCACAACAGCCCGAAGAACGTGCTGTACTACTACGACTTCAACGCGCAGAAGCCGCCGTTCGACAACGTCGAGGTGCGCCAGGCCTTCGCCGCCGCCGTCGACAAGCAGGCCATCGTCGACTTCGTGACGAAGGGCGGCGAGGTCGTCGCCCCCACCCTCACCCCTCCCGGATCCTTCGGGCACGTGCCGGACAGCGCCAACGTCGGCATCCCCTTCGATCCGGAGCACGCCAAGGAGCTGCTGGCCGACGCCGGTTACCCGGGCGGCAAGGGCCTGCCGAAGATCACGCTGGCGTTCAACGCCGGCGAGACCCACAGCCGCATCGCCCAGGCCGTGCAGCAGATGTGGCAGCAGACGCTCGGCGCCACCGTCGACCTGCAGCCCGTCGAGGGGCGCGCCTACTCCCAGATCGCCGCCGACGGCGCCTTCAACGTGTGGCGCATGGGTTGGGGCATGGACTACCCGGACGCCAACAACATCCACGCCGAGCTCTTCACCACCGACGTGGGCGCCAAGGCCCTGGTGCACGACCCGGCGTACGACCAGCTCATCGCCGAGGCCGCGGTCGAGCAGGACCAGGCCAAGCGCCAGCAGATGTACGTCGAAGCCGAGACGATGCTGGTCCAGAACGAGGCGGGCGTGATGCCCATCTACTGGTCGGCGGACAACCTGCTCATCAAGCCGTCGCTGCAGCCGGTGCTGTCGGGCAGCTTCAACCGCGAGTTCTGGAAGTGGAGCCTGAAGGACTGACCCCGCGCGCATCCGCGGCGGCCGGGCGCTGAGGCGCTCCGGCCGCCGCGGGCTCTGCCCCGGCGCGGGGCCGTACGCTCATCCATGGCCGTCTTCATCGCCCGCAGGGTCCTCTCGCTGATCCCCGTGCTGTTCGTGATCTCGGTGATCACGTTCCTGCTCATGCACTCGGTGCCGGGCAGCCCCTTCGCGGCCGAGGACAAGCCCCTCCCCCCGCAGATCGAGGCCAACCTCGACGCCTACTACCACCTCGACGAGCCCCTCGTGACGCAGTACCTGCGCTACATGGGCAACGCCCTGCGCGGCGACCTGGGCCCGTCGTACATGCAACGCAACCGCTCGGTCAACGACATCATCCGCGATCACCTGCCGCCGTCGTTCGTGCTCGGCATGCTGGCGCTCGCCGTGGCCGTGGTGCTCGGCATCCCCATCGGGGTGGTGTCGGCGCTGCGGCAGAACACCTGGGTCGACTACGTCGCCATGTTCACCGCCATCGCCGGGGTGTCGGTGCCGGCCATGACGCTGGGACCGCTGCTCATCTGGGGCGTGGCGCTCGAGCTCCACTGGCTCCCCGTGGCGCGCTGGGGGAGCTGGCAGCAGGCCGTCTTGCCGGCGCTCACGCTGGGACTGGGCCACGCCGCGGTCATCGCGCGCCTCACGCGCGCGAGCATGCTCCAGGTGATCCACGAGGACTACATCCGCACGGCGCGCTCCAAGGGCCTGCGCGAAGGCGTGGTGGTCGTCAAGCACGCGCTGCGCAACGCGCTCATCCCGGTCGTGACGGTGCTCGGGTCCGCTGTTCGCGGCGCTCGTCACCGGCTCCATGGTGGTCGAGCAGATCTTCGCGATCCCCGGTCTCGGCCGCTTCTTCGTCGACAGCGTCAGCGCCCGCGACTACCCCGTGATCATGGGCACCACGTTGCTGTTCGCCGTCATGCTGGTGCTCTCGAACCTCTTCGTCGACATCTCCTACACCCTCATCGATCCCCGCATCGCCCTGGACGCAGACACGTGAGGCTCACCCTCCCCCGCGCCGACGCCCGCGCGCGCCGCTCGGCGAGCGACAGCCCGTCTCGCCGTGCGCTGCGCCGGCTGCTCCGCCACCGCGCCGCCGTGGTGGGCGGCGTCATCCTGGTGCTGTTGGTGCTCGTGGCGATCCTCGCGCCCTACCTCGCGCCGCACGGCTACGCCGACGGCGACCTGCTCGCGAACTACGCCCCGCCCAGCGCGCGCTTCCCGCTGGGGGCCGACTTCCTGGGCCGCGACCTGCTCAGCCGCCTGATCTACGGCACGCGCATCTCGCTCAGCGTGGCGTTCGCGGGTGCGTTCGTCTCGTTCGCCGTGGGCCTCGCCTACGGGGTGATCTCCGGCTACTACGGCGGCCGCCTCGACAACCTGATGATGCGCGTCGTCGACGTGCTCTACGCCTTCCCGAGCCTGCTGTTCATCATCCTGCTGATGATCACCTTCAAGACCGGCTTCGGCGGCAGCGTCCTGCACGGCGCCGCCTTCCAGGCCGTCGCCCACCTCGACGCCCGCATGGGCGGCGTGTTCCTCATCATCGTCGGCATCAGCCTCACGTCGTGGGTGGCCATGGCGCGGCTCACGCGCGGGATGGCGCTGGCGCTGCGCAAGTCCGACTTCATCCAGGCGGCGGTGGCGCTGGGCGGCAGCGACGCGCGCATCATCTTCCGGCACCTCGTCCCCAGCCTGGTGGGCCCGCTGCTCGTGCGCGTGACCCTGGCGATCCCGCAGTTCATCGCTACCGAGGCGTTCCTGAGCTTCATCGGCATCGGCGCCACCCCGCCCACGCCGAGCTGGGGGATCATGATCGCCGAGGGCTTCAAGGCGATGCGCAGCCACCCGCACCTGGCGATCTACCCGGGCATCGCGCTCGCCGTCGTGATGCTGGCCTTCAACTTCCTCGGCGACGGCCTGCGCGACGCCTTCGACCCGCACGCACGCTAGCGCGCGCGGCGCCGCGCGATCCCGCCGCCCCCGTCGCTGCCGCGCCCCGGCGCCGCGCACGACGTCGCCGACCACGGAGGACGCCCGATGGACCTCGACATCCCCTACCTAGAACGCCTCAGCAACGCGCCCGGCATCTCGGGCTTCGAAGGCGAGGCGCAGGCCGTCGCGCGCGAGGCCCTGGCCGAGTGCGCCGACGAGGTGTGGCGCGACCGCATGGGCAACGTCATCGCGCTGCGACGCGCCGTCGGGGGCCGACGCCTCGAGACGGCCGACGGCGGCCGGCGCCCGCTGCGCCTGCTGTACAGCGCCCACGTCGACGAGATCGGGATGATGGTCGGCAACGTGGACGACGCCGGCTTCGTGCGCGTGCGCGCCGTCGGCGGGCTCGATCCCCGCACGCTGGTCAGCGAGCGCGTGGTGGTGCACGGCAGCCGCGGCGGCGGGCGGCGCCTCGCGGGCGTGATCGCGCCCCAATCGGGCTGGCTCGGCACGCCCGAGGACCGCGAGCGCGTCTTCCCCGTCCGCGATCTGTACATCGACCTGGCGCTGCCGGCCGACGAGGTGCGCGCCGCCGTCGAGGTGGGCGACCCCGTCACGCTGGCGGCCACCTTCGACCGCCTGCACGAGCGCGTCGTGGTGGGGCGGAACTTCGACGACCGCATGGGGCTGTTCTGCCTCGTCGAGGCGATGCGGCGCCTGGACGACCCGCCCGTCGACGTGTACGCCGTCAGCAGCGTGCAGGAGGAGGTGGGGGTGCGCGGCGTCCCCACCGCCGCGCACGCCATCGAGCCCGACGTCGCCGTGGCCATCGACGGCGCGCTGCCGTCCGACACGCCCTACGCGCGCCCCGAGGAGCGGCAGTGCGAGCTCGGCGGCGGCACCGGCATCTACCTCATGGACAACCGCACCATCGGCAACCCGGAGCTGGTGCGCGGGCTCATCGCCACCTGCGAGGCGCGCGGCATCCCCTACCAGCGCAACCTCGGCGGCGGCACCGACGCGTCCGAGATCCAACGGCGCGGCTTCGGCGCCTGGGCCACGACCATCGGCGCGCCGACGCGCTACATGCACTCGACCGTGCAGCTGTGCCACCTGAGCGACGTGGAGGCGACCGTGGCCCTGCTCGCGGCGTTCCCGCACGACGTGCCGGGGCTGCTGCCGGACGACTGGAGGTGAGCGGCGGCGGCCGCACGCGCGCCGGTTCGGACGGCCGGCCCAACGTGCTGTGGATCATGGCCGACCAGCTGCGCTACCACGCCCTCGGGTCGAGCGGCGACCCGAACCTCGCAGGGTCCGCCACCCGCCACATCGACCGGCTGGTGCGCGAGGGGGTGCGCTGCACGGGCGCCTTCAGCCAGTACCCGGTGTGCGTGCCGTTCCGCGCGGGGCTGGTGACCGGGCGGCACGCCACCACCGTCGGCACGCCGCGCCACGGCGACTTCCTCGACCCGCACGTGCGCACGGTGGCGCACGCCTTCGAGGACGCGGGGTACCGCACCTCGTGGGTGGGCAAGTGGCACCTGGCGCCGGAATCCGGCGCCCAGATGGTCACGCCGGAGCGCTGGATCGGGCAGAGCTTCTGGGTGCACCCGGGCTTCCGCGGCGGCTTCCGCGACTGGGCCGCGTTCAACGTGTCGAACAACTACCTCGAGACCTACATCGTGCGCGGCGAGAAGCTCGAGCCCGAGCGCCTCGAGGGGCACCAGACCGACGCCCTCACCGACGTGTCGCTGCGCTACCTCGAGGGGCTGCCGGACGACGAGCCGTGGTTCCACGTGCTGAGCTGGGAGGCGCCCCATCCCGGCTGGGGCGGCACGCCGCGCTCGCCGCTGTACCCCGTACCCGAGCGCTACGAGTCGCGCTTCGAGCCCGAGGACCTCGCGCTGCGGCCGAACGTGCCGCCGGAGCGCGCCGCGGGCGCGCGCGAGCAGCTCGCCGGCTACTACCGGCTCATCGCCCAGCTCGACGACAACGTCGGGCGCGTGCTCGACTGGCTCGACGACAGCGGGCGCGCCGGCGACACGCTGGTGGCGTTCTTCTCCGACCACGGCGAGATGGGCGGATCGCACGGCCTGCGCAACAAGGAGGTGCCGTACGAGGAGTCGCTGCACGTGCCGTTGGTGTGGCGGCTGCCGGGGCGCCTGACGGGCGGGCGCGACTACGAGGGCGTGATGTGCGGCCTCGACATCTTCCCGACGACGGCCGAGCTGTGCGGCGTCGCCGTCCCCCCCGGCCTGCACGGTCGCTCGTACGCGGCCGCCCTCCGCTCGGGCGAGCACGTCCGGGACGCGGTCCTGGTGCAGTGGGAGGACACCCGCTTCGCGTTCGGCGATCACCCCTACCGCGCGCTGCGCACCGGCACCCACACCTACGTCGTCGGGCGCGACGACGCGTTCTGCCTGCTGTTCGACCATCGCGACGACCCGTACGAGCGCCGCAACCGCTTCTGGGACGACGACGCGCGGGCGCTTCGCCGCACGCTGCACGAGCGCCTGAGCGCCGAGGTGACGTCCGTCGAAGGAGGGGCGCCGCCGTACCTGGCGAGACGCGCGCCCTGACGGCGGCCCTTCACGGGGCGCCGTTGCCCCCGCCCGCGACGTCGAGCGCCTGGGGGTGCAGGAAGTACCCCGCCACCCAGGTCGCGGCCTCGCTCTCCAGGCCCGGCACGAACCGCGCCGGCAGGGCCGCGAAGCTCCCGGGATCGGCCTCGGCCGCGGGCTGGAAGAGGTGGTTCGCGCCCGGCACCCTAACGACCGTCACGTTGGGGTTGCCCGCCTGCAAGCAGCAAGCGCGCGAGCGGCTCGGCGTTCCCCGCCGGCGGCACCACCGCGTCCAGCTCGCCGTAGAGCGCCAGCACCGGCACGTGAACGCGCTTCCAGTCCTCCCGCGGGTCGTGGCGCAGGAACTCGAGGTACCACGGGTCGCGGTAGGTGCGCGCCACGGCCTCCCGTGCCGCGTCGCGCGCGAGCTGATGGAGGCGGACCTCGCTCAACGCCGCGCCACCGTGCATGTTGCGGAGCTGCTCGACGTACGCGGCCTCGAGGTAGCGCCGGAGCTGCGCCCACTCGCCCGCCACCGCGAGGCGCACCGCCTCGAACTCGTCGGCGGCCTCGCCCACCGCCGCGGCGTCCGCGCCGGAGCTCGTGAGGGCCGTGATCTGCTGTTGCATGAGCTCGAGGCCCGGCACGGCGGGGGGCGCGAGCCCGATGACGAAGGCGATGGAACGATCGACCGCGGCCGCCCGCGCGGCCACCGAGGCGCCGTCGCTGTGCCCCAGCAGGCCCACGGCGTGCGCGTCGACCTCGGGCCGCCGGCGCAGGTACTGCGCCTGCTTCAACGCGTCGCGCATGAGGTCGGCGTGGCGCGCCGTCTCGAACGTTCCGGTCGAGGCGCCGACGCCGCGGTCGTCGCAACGCAGGCTGGCCACGCCCTGCGCCGCGAAGCCCTCGGCCAGGAGGTCGAACGGCTTCAGCCCGGGCCGGTTGGGCTCGAGGCCGGTCCGCACCTGCGGCCCGCTGCCCGTCACCAGCACCACCCCGGGGAACGGCCCGCGCCCTTCGGGCAACGTCAACGTGCAGGCGAAGAAGATCGTCACGCTCGGCCCCGGCACGAGCACCGGGATGTCGTTCGCCGCCGTCGCCGTCGGCGCCGAGACGGCGGCGAGGAGAAGCAGGAGGCGGGCGAGCCTTCGGCCCCCCGCGGGGTGCGAGCCCATCACCGGCCTAGGGTACCGCCGGGATGCGCCGCCCGGCGTGGCGCGGCGCGGTTGTGGCACATGCCGGGGCGCCGGGACCTCGCGCTACGTATACTTCTCACGACCCGTACGCGGGGAACCACGGGCCAGGAACCACGGGCGGCCAGGCGCGGGATGCGTACCGCGCGCCGGCCATGCGCGGGCCACCGGAAAGGGGAGACCACCGTTGAAACGCGCGCTCATCTCCGGCATCACCGGCCAGGACGGCTCCTACCTCACGGAGCTGCTCCTTTCGAAGGGGTACGAGGTGCACGGCGTCGTCCGGCGTGCGAGCACCTTCAACACCGACAGGATCGATCACCTCTACGTCGACCCCCACAAGCCCGACGCGCGCATGCTGCTGCACTACGGCGACCTCTCGGACGGCCCCGGATTGCGCCGCATCCTCGAGGAGGTCGCGCCCGACGAGATCTACAACCTTGCCGCCCAGTCGCACGTCGCGGTGAGCTTCATGCAGCCCGAGTACACCGGCGACATCGACGGACTCGGCACGTTGCGCCTGCTGGAGGCGATCCGCGACGTGCGCCAGCGCACCCAGCGCGACCTGCGCTTCTACCAGGCGGGCACCTCGGAGATGTTCGGCGCGAGCCCGCCGCCGCAGAGCGAGGGCACCCCGTTCTATCCGCGTTCGCCGTACGCCGCCGCGAAGGTGATGGCGCACCACCTGGTCGTCAACTACCGCGAGGCGTACGGAATGCACGCCAGCAACGGCATCCTCTTCAACCACGAGAGCGAGCGGCGCGGCGAGACGTTCGTGACGCGCAAGATCACCCGGGCCGCCACCCGCATCAAGCTCGGACTGCAACAGAAGCTGTTCCTCGGCAACCTCGACAGCAAGCGCGACTGGGGCCATGCGGAGGACTACGTCGAGGCGATGTGGCGCATGGTGCAGCAAGACGAGCCCGGCGACTACGTGGTGGCCACGGGCGAGAGCCACACCATCCGCTCGTTCGTCGAGCGCGTGTTCGCGAGGCTCGAGCTCGACTGGAAGGACCACGTGGAGATCGACCCGCGCTACTTCCGCCCGACCGAGGTGGCGTACCTGCAGGGCGACGCCACGAAGGCGCGGGAGATCCTCGGGTGGCGCCCGAAGGTCGGCCTGGGCGAGCTCATCGAGCGCATGGTCGAGCACGATCTCGAGCTCGCGCGGCAGGAGAAGACGCTGCGCGACGCAGGCCACCGGATCGCGCTGCGAGGGATCGCCAGTGATTGAGCGGCGGCGGGGCGCCCCGCGCACGGGGGCCGAGCGCCGGAGAGGCGCCCCGCGCACGCAGATCGAGCGCCGGGCAGGCGCGCCGCGCACGGAGGCCGAGCGCCGTGGCTGAGCTGCCGCGCGACGCCAAGGTGTACGTGGCCGGCCACCGCGGCCTGGTGGGGAGCGCCGTGCTCCGCAAGCTCGAGCGCGAGGGGTTCTCGAACGTCCTCACGCGCACGTCCGACGAACTCGACCTGCGCGACCAGGCGGCCGTCGACGCCTTCTTCGCGCGGGAGCGGCCCGCTGTGGTCGTGCTCGCCGCGGCCAAGGTGGGCGGGATCCTCGCGAACGACACCTACCCCGCGGACTTCATCCACGACAACCTCCGCATCGCGGTGAACGTGATCGACGCCGCGCACCGCAACGGCGTGCGCAAGCTCCTGAATCTCGGCTCGTCGTGCATCTACCCCAAGCACGCGCCGCAGCCGATGGCGGAGGATGCGCTCCTCACGGGGCCGCTCGAGCCGACCAACCGCGCCTACGCCATCGCGAAGATCGCGGCCATCGAGTTGTGCGACAGCTACCGCCGGCAGCACGGCGACGACTTCATCTCGGCCATGCCCACCAACCTGTTCGGGCCGCACGACAACTACGACCTGCAGACCAGCCACGTGATGGCCGCCCTCATCCGCAAGACGCACGAGGCCAAGGAGGCCGGTGAGGCTGCGGTGACCGTGTGGGGCACGGGAACGCCGCGGCGCGAGTTCCTCCACACCTCCGACCTCGCCGACGCGAGCCTCTACCTGCTGGAGAACGTCTCCCGCGCCGGACCCATCAACGTCGGCACGGGCCGCGACATCAGCATCCGCGAGCTCGCCGAGCTCATCGCCGACGTCGTCGGGTACCGCGGCGACCTGCGCTTCGACCCGACCAAGCCGGACGGCACCCCCCGCAAGCTCATGGACGTATCGCTCCTCAGCAGCCTCGGGTGGACGGCGAAGATCGGCCTACGCGAGGGGATCGCGGACGCCTACCGCTGGTACCTCGAGCACGAGGCGCCCGCCGTCGGCGCCGGCTGAGCCGGAACGCCCGACCCGCACGGGCCGGAGGGCGCCGCACGCGAGCGCCCCTGGCGAGGCCGCCCGCACCGCCCGGCGGCGGCAGGGCCCCGGCGCCGCACGCGCGCCTGCCGACGCGAAGCCGCCCGCCCCGCCCGGCGGCGGCACAGCCCCAGCGCCTCACGCGCGCCTGCCCAGGACCACTTGGGCGCTGCGCTCGGCGCCGCCACGCAGCGTGCGCAGGCTCGCCGTCGCGCCGGGCTCGCCCGCGTCGAGCTGCCCCATGAGATCCGCCGGCAGCGCCAGCGGCTCGCCGTCGAGCGCGAGCAGGACGTCGCCCAGGGCGAGCACTCCCGCCGCCGGACCGCCGTCCTCCACCCCCACGACGAGCAACCCCCGGGCCTGCCCGGCGGCGTCGACCGCGTCGGCGGGAAGCACGACGGGCTGCACGGAGACGCCCAGGTAGCCGCGCCGGACCCGGCCCTCGGCGAGCAGGTCGCGCGCCACGCGCTGCACGGTCTCGGTCGGAACGACGGTGTCGCCGGAGCGGCTCAGGACCGCCGTGCCGATCCCCAACAGCCGCCCGTCCAGCGTCGCCAGCGGTCCGCCCGAGAAGCCGCGGAACGTTGCCGCGTCGGTGGCCAGGCGCACGGGGAGGCGTGCTCCCCAGGCGCTGCGCCAGGGGCCGCCGAGGCGCCGCACGACCCCCAGCGTGGCCTCCGGGTCGCCGCCGGAGCGAGCCACGCGCAGCACCAGTTGCCCCACGTGAGCGCTCGCTGCGTCCACCCACGTCGCTTCGGGAACGCCTAGTCCCGGTGCGCGCAGCAGCGCGAGATCGGTGAGCGGGTCGCGTCCCACGATCTCGCCGCGGACGGCTTCCTCACCGCCCGCAGCGCCGCCGCCCACGGCGATGTCGCCGTCTCGATCGACGGCGCGGTTCGTCGTCAGCACGACGTCCTCGCCGAACACCACGCCGCTGAGCGCGTACCCGCGTCGCCCGTGGACGCGCACGACCGAGCGCGCCGCGCGCGCGACCGCCGCTTCGATCGCGTCGGAGAGGGCGCCGAGGGCGCCGGTGTCGTTGCCTTGCGTCGAGTCGCTCATAGTCGGTACCTCCGTGAGCCGAGCCTACGGTGGCCGGGCTGTGCACCGCTTCCTCCGATCGGGCGGGCGGTACCCCCATCCGGTCGAGGGGGGTCCCGCTCGTCCGGGTGGGGCGCGCCGCAGCAGCGCCGGCCCGGCGCCCGCGTCAGACGCGCAGGGCGCCGGCCTGCAGGGCCCGCACCACGAGCTCCGTGCGGCTCGACACGCCGAACTTCGAGAGCAGCGACGCGACGTGGAACTTCACGGTGTTCTCGCTGATGCCCAGGGCCGCCGCGGCGTCGCGGTTGGTGGCGCCGCGCGCGAGCAGCTCGAGCACCTCGCTCTCGCGCGGGGTGAGGTGCTCGGCCTCCGCTCCCTGCCCCGTCGCCCGGCCGAGCGCCCGGCCCGGCGCCCGCCCCACCGCCGGATCGCGCCCCGGCTCGCGTAGGGGCTCCAGTGCCGGATCGGTCACCACGAGGCCCCGCCCCACCGCCAGCACCGCGGCCACCAGGGTCGCCGCCGGGCTCGTGCGTCCGATGCGACCGCGTACCGAGGCGTCCCCTCCCACAGAGTCGCCGTGACCGGGCGTCTCGCTCTCCTCGTCCACCAGGAGCAGCACGGAGGCGTCGCCCATGGCACCCACCGGCGGCGCGGCGTCCCACACGAGCACGTGAACGGCGGCCGGATCGTCGGGGTCGGAACCGAGCGGCTCGAGCGCCGCGAACGGCGCCGTCACCGACACCAGCGCCAGCGCGGGCTCGGACGCCAGCGCCGCCACGAGCGCGGCGCGGTCGAGCGGCTCGTCGGCGACGACGGCCACGCGCAGCACGTCGATCATGGCCCAGCAGAGCACGGCCGGCCCGCCCGGGGACCGCGGCAGGCTACGGCGAGGGGCGCCGGGCGCTCAGGGAGCGTCGTGCGCGGCGAAGAGCTCCCCGCGCCGGGCCTCGAGGGATTCAGAGGTCCGTAAGCCGCGCAGGCGCACACTATGCGTGCCAGAGAACTGGCCCGACGGACGCGCGCACCGGCTGCGCGCAGCGCCAACCGGGGTGGCGAGCAACGGGAACCGTTGGCGTCATCCTGGCCGGGTCGTGCGAGGCGGCGAGGAACGCCCTCCTGCGATCCGGCGAATGCCCCCGAGGCCATCGTGGCTGTACCTCCCCCGCCCGAGCTCGACAAGCGCAACGCGTCCGTCCGCGACCCCGCGGGGGTCCCCGCACGCGATCCTGCGCCCGCCGCCGCACCCGGCGACGGGGTCGAGCGCGTCGGCGCCGTGACGGGCGCGGCCCGGGACGTGGGCGCGCGGAAGACGGCAGCGCGTTCCCCATCCCCGGACCCGAAGACCAGGACGCTCGGTCACGCGGGCGATGTCGATCCCGTGGAGGCCGCGCGATGGGACCGGTTCGGGTGGGTCCTCCGGCAGATGATGTGGGTCTGCCTCGTCAGCCACATGCTCTTCCTCGTGGTGTTCAGCGTGGTGGGCGTGCGCTCGCTGGTCCTGGTCAACGTCGGCAGCGTCTCGGCTTACCTGGTCGGGGTCGCCTTGCTGCGGCGCGGTCGCATCCGCGCGGCCTTCGTCATCGGCGTCGTCGAGGTGACGGTCCACGCGGTCGCCGCCTCCATCGTCCTGGGGTGGGCCTCCGGCTTCCACGTGTACATACCGATCCTGGCGGCCTTGCGCGCGTCCACCAGCCCATTCCCCCCTGCCCGGGAAGGTCCCTCGTGGGTGCATCGGCGCTCCTCGCGAAACCGGCGGGGGGTAAGAGGTTCGTAAGGGCCGTCGCCCGATACTGTCCCTGACAGACGCTCAGCCCACCGAGCGCTCCGGCGCGCAGTTCGTCGGCGAGACCGCCGGAAACGGAGCCTCCGGGGATGGTGGGCCGAGTACGCGGTCGCGAGCGCAAGGCGCCGTAACGGAGCCGCTCGCCGACCACACCGTGCCCGCAACGGTGCACGGGAGACGCCCACAGGCGCCGGTCGACCCACCCATGATGCGCTCCCACGCCCCCCTCCCCCTACCCGGAACCCGGCCCACGAATGCCTCAGGGGCGGGTGGACGGCGCGGCCGCCCGGGCGCACCGCGGTCCAGGGGCGCGCCCCCGCTCCCACAGCACGACGCCGTCGACGCGGCTCGGCGGGCACGGTTCGGAACCACTTTGCGCCAGATGCTGTTCATCTGCCTGTTCAGCCACGGCGCCTTCCTCGTCACCTTCGGCGTGCTCGGCGTCCGGTCGCTCGCCCTCCTGAACGTCGGGAGCGTGCTCATCTACCTCGTGAGCATCCTCCTCCTCCGCCGCGGAGCCGTCCAGGCCGCCTACGCGCTCGGGGTCACGGAGGTCGCCACCCACTCCGTGGCGGCCACCCTGGTCCTCGGATGGGACTCCGGCTTCCACTACTACATCCCCGTGCTGGCGTTCCTCTGTTCGTGCACCCACACGGCAGGCTGTGCTCCAGCTGACGGCTCGCCCTGGTGCTCGGGTACACGGGGCTGGCGTTCGTGACCGGTCTTCTCCGGGCGTCGCGCTCCGGCCGACGACCTGCGGGTCGTGCGCGTCGGCAACAGCGCCTTCCTCATCCTCGTCCTGTCGCTGCTCTCCTTCGTGACGACGAGTGCGGCGCTGCAGGCCGAGAACGACCTGCGCGACGCCGTGACCCGCCTCGACGAGATCTCGCGCAAGGACGCCCTGACCGGCATCATGAACCGCCGTCAGATGGAGGTCGAGCTGCAACGCGAGGCGGCGCGCTACAGCCGCTCGGGCCGCACCTTCGCCATCGTGCTGTGCGACCTCGACCTCTTCAAGGAGATCAACGACCGACACGGGCACCACGCAGGCGACCAGGTGCTCGTCTCGGTGGCGACGTGCATGCTAGACCGTGAGGATGCACGACCTGGTGGCGCGCTGGGGCGGCGAGGAGTTCCTCCTGCTGCTCCCCGAGAGGGAGGCGCGCGACGCCATGGCGGTCGCGGAACGGGTTTGCCGGCCGTGTACGGGCTGCGTGTGGAGGAGGACGGGCAGCGGATCGACGTGACCGCCACGTTCGGCGTGGCCGTCGTTCGATGGCGACTGGACCAACACCCTGCGCCGGGCCGACCGCGCGCTGTACGGCGGCAAGGCGGCCGGCCGAGACCGCGTGGTGTCGCGGCGGCACGACTGAGGCGCCCATCCCGACGGTCGCGGCCGCACGACGCTGACCGACGCGCAACTGACCTACCGGCGCCCGACCGCACCCGCCCTACCGGAACCCGACCCACCCGCACCCGACCCACCCGCACCCGCCCTGCCGGCATCGGCGACCACGTGGCCACCGATGCGGCTCGCGGCGGCACCAGGCGGCACCACGCGGCACCAGGCGGCACGCCGCGCGGCCGCAACCGGCCCGCCCGGTCCTCGGTGGGGCGGCCGGCCGCGCTCGACGGGCCGCGCTCGATGGGTCGCGCTCTACGGGCCGCGCGCAACGGGTCGCGCTCTACGGGCCGCGCTCTACGGGCCGCGCTCCATGGGCAGCGCACCATGGCCCGTGGTCTACGGGTTGTGACCTACAGGTCGTGAGCTACGGGCGGGTCATGACCCACGGGCCGCGCTCCACGGGGTGCGCTCTACGGGCGGTGCTCTGCGCGCGGCGAGTCAGCGGAGGGGACCTCAGGACAGCGGGTGCGAGCGCAGCGGTGCAGGGGCCACGGCCGGCGACATCCGGGACGCCAGCAGCTCGCGCAACTTGAAGGCGTCCATCGGCCGGGCGAACAGGAAGCCCTGCGCGAGCTCGCAGCCCATGGCGCGCAACCGATCGAGCTGCTCGCGCGTCTCCACGCCCTCCGCCACGACGCCCATGCCGAGGTGGTGCGCCATCTGGACGATGGTGCGCACGAGCTCGGCACTCTCCGGGTGATCCAGCATGTTGCTCACGAAGGCACGGTCGATCTTCAGGGCGTCGGCCGAGAACCGCTGCAGGTAGCCCAAGGAGGAGTACCCGGTCCCGAAATCGTCGATGTGGACCTTGACGCCCATGGTGCGAAGGCCGTCGAGGTTGGCGGTGACGTGGGGCGAGGTGTCGAGCAAGACGCTCTCGGTGATCTCGACACGCAGCGCCGTCGCAGGCAAGCCCGAGGCGTCGAGCGCGGACGTGACGTCGGCGATCAAGTCGCTTCGCTGGAACCGTTTGCCCGAGACGTTGACGCTCAACGCCAGATCGGCCGCCACGAGCGTCTTCCGCAGGTGCGCCACCTCGCGGGCGGCCGCACGGAGGACGAAGCGATCGAGCTCGAGGATCAGACCCGTCTCCTCGGCCACGGCGATGAACACTCCAGGCGATACGATCCCGTACGCCGGGTGCGGCCAACGGACCAGCGCCTCCACCCCGACGATGCGCTCGTCGCCGATCCGGACCAGCGGCTGGTAGTGGACGGTGAGCCCGCCACGGCGGGCCGTCCCAGGTCCGCCTCGAGCGTGGGCGCCGCGCGCTCTTCGAGCACCCCGACGAATCGACTGCCGTCCCGGTGGACGCCATCGCCTGGTACATCGCGACTCGGCGCCGCGCAGGACAATGCCCCTGGGTCGTGTAACCCAGCGACGCGGTCACGAGTCCGACGCTGGCCGTCATGTGGAGCGACTGACCGCTGACCGAGAACGGCTCCAGCAGCCAGTGCCCGACCCTCTCCGCCACCCGTCGCGCGTCTTGCACGTCCTCGAGGTCCTCGAGCAGGATCGTGAACTCGTCGCCGCCGAGCCGGGCGACGGTGTCGGCCGGCCGCAGCGCCGCCTGCAACCGCTTGCCGATCGCGATCAGCAGGTCGTCGCCGCACGCGTGCCCGAAGCTGTCGTTGACCATCTTGAAGCGATCGAAGTCGAGGAACAGCACGCCGTACGAACGATCCGGCGCGCGCTGGGCTCGCTCGATGGCGTGACCGAGCCGATCCACGAAGAGCGCGCGGTTCGGAAGCCCGGTCAGGCCGTCGTGGAAGGCATCGTGCACGAGCTGCTCGTTGAGCTTCCTCAGCTGTTCCGTGCGCTCCCCCACGCGGCTCTCCAGTAGCTCGTTGGCGGCCTGGAGCGCCTCGGTGGCCTCGCGTTGCTCGGTGACGTCGTGCATGATGCCTGCGGTCCCGACGGCGCGGCCGTCGGCGTCGCGGGCCACGCGCGACGCCACTTCCATGCGACGCCATCGCCCGTCCGACGTGAGCAGGCGCACCTCGGCACGGACCTCCTCGAGCTCACTGGCCAGCATGCGTCGCCGCAACTCCGCGATGCGGTCCCGGTCGGCCGGGTGCAGATAGTTCGCCTGCGGTCGGCCGAGGCTGTCCGCCAACGGGAAGCCGGTGATCCCGGTCCACGCGGGGTTGAGGAACGACCATGCGCCGCACTCGTCGGCCTGGAAGACGACCTCCTGAAGATCGTGGACCACGCGCTCACGCATCTCGGTCGCCGCCCGTGCCGCCTCCTCCGCCTCCTTCTGCCGCGTCACGTTGAGCGCCACCCCGTGCAGGACACTGCCGAACGGCATCGTCGGCCCGCCGGGCCCGGCTACCTTGCCGCGGGTGAGGATCCAGGTGATCGAGCCGTCGGGCTGCACCAGGCGGTACTCGTCGGCGACCTCGCCCGTCTCCGTCGCCGCCCGACGCAGGCGGGCAACCACGCGATCACGATCGGCCGGGTGGATCATGGCCTGCCAGGACTGGTAATCGGTTGGCAGGGCGACATGGCGCTCCACGCCGTCCTCGACGGGATCTCGGGCTTCCAGCCACAGCTGCCGCGTTTCGAGGTCCATGGTCCACAGGACGATCTGCGCGCCCTCCAGCATGAGCTTGATGCGCGCGCGCTCCGTGTTGACGAGGTGTGCGGCGGCGTCCATCGTCGCCCGGAGGCGGGCGAGGGCATCGGAATCGGCGCCGACCACCGCCGGCAGATCCGGCACCAGTGTGCGCGCCGAACGCTCGACCGCAGCGATGTCGGCGCCGAGGCGGCGCAGCGTCCTGCCCACCGCGAGTAGCGTCAGCACGAGGAACACGGCCACCGAGGCAGCGAGTGCGCTGTGCTGCACGCGGTCCAACTGTTCCGCGGCACCGTAGAGCTCGACCGCGGCGTCGTCGTAACGCCGCTGGAGGGCGTCCAGTGCCAGCATGAACGCGTCGCGGCTGCTTCCGCCCAGGCCAAGGTCGGCCGCCGCCGCGACTTCGTAGGCGCCAGCTAGAACCTGCAGGTGGGCGAGCGCCCCGTTGCCGAAGATCGCGAGGGCGGTCGCGTCGTGAGCGGGGTCGATGCCGTCGGGCAGCTCCACGCCGCGTATCTCGCCCACGCGACGAACGTCGAGCTCCGTGCGCTGCAGGCCGCCGTAGTAGGCCGCGAGCGAAGCGGCGTCACGCGAGGCGAGGAAGCCTCGGAGACCGTTCTCCGCGTCGAAGAAGTCGGCGCGTGCGTCGCGGAGCGCGCGCTGCACGTCGGAGGTGGCCATGATCTTGTCGCTGACGCGGGCCTCCTGGTCCTCGAGCACGACGATGGGAAGGACCAGGAGAGCGGCGGCCGCGAGGACCATCACGATGGCGAGGATCCCGATCGAGCGCACGGTCACGCGCGGAAATCGGACCGCTTCGCGGCCTCGTCCATCCCGTCGTGGTGTGCTCATGAGCATTCCCTCCGCGGGCCGCTGCCCGGCGGACTCGTGTCCGTACCGACCATGACACCACGGGCCTTACAGAACCCTTAGTCCGGCGGACGGCGTGAGGCTCTCCGCGTGGATTCGCATGCGGCGAGCACGTGCTCGAGCGGTAGGAGAACCCGGAGCCACGGCGCGACCAAGGCGGCCGACGACGTACCCTCCCCCGCGGCGACCCGGACTCACGGCGGCCGGTCGCCCGGCGGCGCAACCGGACGAAACCTGACAGGAGGGTGTCAGTCGGCGCAATCTAGACTCGCGTCACGCTCAAGGCGCGGCCCGAACACTCCGTCGAGGGCCCGCGCGGGCGCGGAGGAGAGACCATGCTGCACTTCGAAGCCTACGTACGCAACGCCCTGCGCGAGCGCGAGGCGCTCGTCCGGCGCTCCATGCTCAGGGCCCAGGCGCGGCAGGCGGCGCGAGCGATCCGGGAATCCCTGCTGCTCGCGCGCCGCACGACCCGCCCGGGTGTCCTGCCCGCGCAGGCGCCGATCCACCACCGCCGGGCCGCGCACGAGGCGCGTCTCCCCGCCACGCCGCGAGACGCCGGTCGCGCCGCGGCCACGCTCGCCGCGCACCTTGCCGGCGAGCGGCGCGCCCGCGGCCACGACGGCGTCGACGGGCGGCGCTAGGGCGCCGCCGGCGCGGCACGACGACCTCGCCGCGCCGCGCCGAGGGTCTCGGGCCCGACCGGTTGCGGCGCGGTGGGCCGGGTCGCCGCGTCCGCCGGCACCTCGCCCCGGAGGATCACCTCCGGCCGCAGGCGCCGGTGCGCGGCAGCGGGCAGGACCACCGGAGCCTAGCCCGATCACCCCGGCTGTATGCGCCAACCCGCGGCAGCGGGCAGGACCGCGGGGCCGCAGCCGGATCACCCCCGGCCGTACGCGCCGGCCATCGCCGCGAGCTCGGACGCCAGCTCGTCGCGCCACGCGGTCGGCTCGAGCAGCTCCGCCCCCGGCCCCAGCCACCGCACCAGCTCGAACGCGATCGACCGGTTCGCCTGGCGGAAGCTGAGGACGATGCCCCCGTCACCGTCCGGCTCGTACAGCGCGTGGGCGTAGTACCAGTCACGCCCGAGGCGCCTCGCCTGCACCGGGGTGATGCGCACGCGCACGACGTCGTCGGACTCCTCGATCCAGCGGCGCATCGCCTTTCCGAACCACGAGCGGCCCAGGAGGCTGCGCACGTCGAAGGCGGGCGGGGCGTCCAGCCGGCGCAACGCCACCAGGTCGGTGACGCGGTCGGCGCGGAACATGCGTTCGGCCTCGTCGGCCGCGGCGCGCCCAACGAGGTACCAGCGGTCGCGGTCCCACAGGAGCCCGAACGGCACCACCTCCAACGTCTCGGGGCCCGCGCGGTAGGGCGAGGCGTAGCCGAGACGCACCCACACGTTGTCGACGATCGCCTGCATGAAGGCGTCCACGGCGCGGCTCTCGTCGCCGCCCTCGGGGGGATCGCGCTCGGGGTGGAACGTGTCGGCGGCAACGTGCTCGAAGCCGATGAGCTCGCGCGCGCGCTCGAGCACCGTGCGCACGTGCCCGGGCAGCGCCGACAGCAGCTTCCCCTCGGCCGTCTCGAGCTGGTCGCGGTACGGCATGGTGTTGAGGCTCCGCAGGATGGTGACGCCGAGGATGAGGGAGATCGCTTCCTGCCGGGTCAGGTTGACCGGCGGCAGCACGTACCCCTCCATCAGGCGGTAACCGCCGCCGGCGCCTCGCTCGGCCACGACGGGCACGCCCAGGGCCGAGAGCGCCTCGATGTCGCGGTAGATGCTGCGGACCGAGACCTCGAAACGCTCCGCCAGGCGGGTCGCCGACCAGGTCCTCCCCTGGCTGAGGAGGAGCAGGATGCCCAGCGCGCGGTCGAGCCGGTTCATGGTCTCACGAAGCTACCACCCGGGCGCGCCTCTCCTCGCAAGGGACACGTGTCCCGCCGGCACCGTGCATACTGGAGGTTACCGGAGTCCCCTCCTGGTCGACATTTCCGACCGCTCCACTCAACATTGAAATAGGAATGATTCCGAGTTAAACTCTCCCCCATGACCTCATCCGCCCAACGCCTCATGCAGGAGATGCGCGAGGAACGCGCGGCGCTCCGCATGAACATCGTGCTCACGGCGCTCACCGCGGTCGGCCTGCTGACCGGCGTCGGCGCGCGCGCCTTCGGTGCGCCGGACGCGCTGACGCTGGGCGCCTTCGCCGTCGCCTACCTGGCCGGCGGCGTTCCCGCCACCCTGGTCGCCGCGCGCGCGCTCGGCCGGCGCCACCTCGACATCGACCTGCTCATGGTCGTGGCGGCCCTCGCCGCGGCCGCCGTGGGCGAGGTGCGCGACGGCGCCATCCTGCTCTTCCTGTTCAGCCTGGCGGGTACCCTCGAGGACTACGCCATGGGCAACACCAAGCGCGCCGTCGTGTCGCTCATGAAGCTCCGCCCCGACACGGCCAACGTGCTGGCCGACGACGGAACGCTGGAGCGCACCGAGGTGACGGCGGTGCGCGTCGGACAGCGCGTCGTCGTGCGCCCGGGCGAGCGCGTCCCCGTCGACGGCGTCATCCTGCAGGGCGCGAGCGCGATCGACCAGGCCCCCATCACGGGGGAGTCGGTACCGGTCGACAAGGAGGCCGGCGACAAGATCTTCGCGGGCACGGTCAACGGCCACGGCGCCCTCGAGGTGCGGGTGACCAAGGAGGCCAGCCAATCCACGCTGGCGCGCATGATCGAGCTCGTCACCGAGGCGCAGTCGCAGCGCAGCCCCAGCGAGCGCTTCAGCCAGTGGTTCGGCCAGCGCTACACCTTCTTCGTCTTGTTCGGTTCGGCGGCCGCCCTCGGCGTGTTCCTCCTCATCGGGCTGCCGCGCGACGCCGCCTTCTACAAGGCCGCCACCCTGCTGGTGGTGGCGAGCCCGTGCTCGATCGTCATCAGCGTGCCGGCCGCCGTGCTGTCGGCGCTGGCGGCCGCCGCCCGCATGGGCGTGCTGTTCAAGGGCGGCGCGGCGCTCGAGGACTTCGGCGCCACCGAGATCGTCGCGTTCGACAAGACGGGGACCCTCACCGAGGGGCGGATGCGCGTCACGGACGTGATCGGCATCGCGCTCTCCGACGCCGAGGTGTTGTCCATCGCCGCGGCGATCGAGCAAACGTCCGAGCATCCGCTCGCCCGAAGCATCCTCGAGCGGGCGCAGGCCGACGGTTCGAGGGTTCGCCCCGTGACCGACGTCATGGCCGTCCCGGGCAAGGGGATCCGCGTCACGCTCGATGGCGAGCGCTACTGGGCCGGGAACCGCCGCATGGCCATGGAGGTCGGGATCGATCTCGACCCCGCCGCCGAGACCGCGGTCACCACCCTCGAGCGGCAGGGGCGCACGGCCATCCTGGTGGGCAACGGCGGCATCCTCGGGGCGATCGGCGTAGCCGACACGGTGCGCTCGAGCGCCCGCGCGACGCTCGACGCCCTCGCCGCCGAGGGCGTCCATCGGATCGCCATGCTCACGGGCGACCACGCCGCCGTGGCCGAGAACGTCGGTACCAGCCTCGGGCTGCGGCCGGACGACGTCTTCGCCGGACCTCCTGCCCGAGGACAAGGTCGAGCGCATCCGCCGGCTCAACGAAGGTGGCCGCGTCACCTTCGTGGGCGACGGCGTGAACGACGCCGCCGCGCTCGCCACCGCGTCGGTGGGGGTGGCGATGGGCACCGCCGGCTCCGACGTGGCGCTCGAGGCGGCCGACGTCGCGCTCCTCTCCGACGACCTGCGCAAGCTGCCGCAGGCCTACCGCCTGGCCCGGCAGGCCAACCGCGTCATCCGGCAGAACCTGGGCTTCGCCCTCGGGATCATGCTGCTGATGGTGATCGTGACCGTGTTCTTCTACCTTCCGCTGCCCCTGGGCGTGCTCGGACACGAGGGGGGCACGATCCTGGTGGTGGCGAACGGCCTGCGCCTCCTCGCCTTCCGCCCGTCGCCCGCCGCGCAGGCGCACGCGCCGTACGGCGGGGGGGCGGGGGAGATGGTGCCCGACGCATAACGTCGGGTGCCCGACGCTTGACGTCGGGTGCCCGACGCGTGACGTCAGCTGCCCAATGCCTCAGGTAGGGGTTCCCGCGCTCGGCATCGCGGCTGCTTGCGCGATGCCGGGGCCCTGCGCCTGACCTCGGGGCACCCGCGCGTGACCTCCGCGCCCCATCCACGGCATCTCCGGTCGCGCCGTCGTACATACCTTAGATGGTAAGGTGTCCTGCCGCCCTGCGGTGGCCCAGGAGCCCGCCGCACGCGGTCCGCGCGAACGGGTGCGCCGCCACGACGCGGCGCGCACCCCGTGAGAGGAGCGCCATGCCCAACGCCGTTCCCGTCGACCTCATCCGCGACGCCCTGCTGTTCTTGCTCGACGAATCCTTCGCCTCCCCGGCCCGAGAAAGCGGCAACGCCTACCTCGACCGACAGACCGGCTGGTTCCCCACCCTCGCCGACATCGGACCCGAGCTGGCGTCCCGCCCCGTTGCCGAGGGCGCCACGACCATCGCGGGGCAGGTCGAGCACGCCCGCTTCTACCTCGAGGTCACGCTGCTCTACGCTCGCGGGGAGGCGCCGAGGGTGGACTGGAGCGAGAGCTGGCGCGTCTCGAGCGTCACGCCCGAAGCATGGGACGAGCTGCGCAGCGACTTCCGCGACGCCTGCATGAAGCTCGAGGGCTTCGTGCGCGAGGCGCGTACCTTCGCGCCCGACGACCTCGGGGGGATGATCGCCGCCATCGCCCACAGCGCCTACCACCTCGGCGCCGTGCGCCAGATGTTGCGCGTCCTGCGCTGAGGCCCCGCCGCCGGCGCTCGGGCCGGGGCCGCCCGCGTGGAAGCGGGATCGCCCGGCTTGGAGCGCGACGCTCGGCCGAGCACGTCGGTGGGCGGCGCCCTATCGGCAGGCGGGAGCGTGTCGGGAGGCGGCGCCTCGTCGGCAGGCGGGAGCGCAACGCTCGCACCGACGAGGGATGCGCCGTCGAGAGAGGTGCGATCAACCCGCGGCCGCGCGGTCCGGCGTGCGCTCGTGCGCCGTGATGACGTACCCTTCCGGATCCCGGAACACCAAGGTGGTGCCGAACGGCCCGGGCGTCGGCTCCGCGACGATCTCGGCGCCGGCGGCGAGCAGCCGCTCGCGCAGGGCGTGGACGTCGGGCACGCCGAGCCACAGGGCGACACCGCGGCCGCGCAGCTGTGGCTCGGGCAGCTCGCCGAGCGGTTCGCGCACCGCGAACGCGACGGGCTCGGTCGCGAACAGGCGTGCCGCCGGGGGGCTCTGGGGCGCCGGGGGCAGCCCCACCACGTCGCGGTAGAACGCTGCCGCGGAGGCGAGGTCGAGCACCTGAACGGCGAGGAAGTCGAAGCCGGGCGCGGATGCGGCGGCCGCCTGGGTGCCGTCGGTGCGGTTGCTGCGGCTCGAGGTGGTGGGATCGGCCATCGGGTTCGTCCTCTCCGCGGGGCCGCCGAGCGGCTCGTCACGTTCCGGCGGTCCCGCTGGACATCCGGCCCCGTTATCAGGTTCCTGATATCCTCCCGATGTATCAGGTTGCTGATAAGATGTCAAGCCATGGACTCCGCGCGTCCGACCTTCGCCCTCCCCCCGACGACCGCGTCGGTTACCTCGTGAAGCGCCTGCAGCAGGCCCTTCGTCACGCGATGGAGCGCGCGCTGGCCGGGAGCGGACTGAGCGCGCCGCAGTACGCGGCGCTGGCGCAGCTCGCTGCCGATCCCGGCCAGTCGAACGCGGAGCTGGCGCGCCGCTCGTTCGTCGCGCCGCAAACGATGCACCAGCTCCTCCGGGGGCTCGAGCGCGCCGGTTGGGTGGAGCGCGAGGCGCATCCCGATCACGGGCGGGTCCGGCGGACCCTCCCAACGCCCGAGGGGCTGCGCCGCCTGGGCGAAGCGGACGGCGCGGTGGCCGAGGTCGAGGGGCGCATGCTGGCTCCGCTGTCGAAGCCCGAGGTCGCGGCGTTCGGCCGGGTGCTCGAGCGCTGCGCGGCGGCGCTCGAGGCGGACGGTTGAGACCCGCCGCCGACGCGTGAATGCGCCGGCGCCGCCTCGCCCCGCTGCGGGCGCGTCCCGGTGCTACCGTGTCGCATGCCGCACGAGCCCGACGAGCACGAGACCCTCACGGAAGATGACGCGACGACACGCCGCGCGACGGTCGCGCCCGGCACACCGGTAGGACGGGGGACGAGCCCCACCGCGGGCTCGTGAGGGCGGCGCCGCTCCGCCCCGAGTCCCCGCACCCCGCCCACGGGCCGGCCCTGGCAACCCGCGGCCTGGTGAAGCGTTTCGGGCGCCGGACGGCGGTGGCCGGACTGAACCTCGAGGTGCCCGTCGGCGAGGTGTTCGGCTTCCTCGGTCCGAACGGGGCAGGCAAGACGACCACCGTGAAGATGCTGCTCGGGCTGACGCGGCCGAGCGGCGGCGAGGCGACGGTGCTGGGGCTGCGGCCGGGTGACCCGCGGGCGCGCCGGTCGGTCGGCTACCTTCCCGAGAACGTGCGCTTCCCACCGTGGTTCACGGGCGCCGGCTTCCTGCGCTACCACGCAGCCCTGTACGGACTGAACGCCGCCGACACGGCGTCGCGTTCGCGCGAGGTGCTGGCCCGCCTGGGGCTGGAGGGGCGTGGGGGCGACCGCCTCGCCGGGTACTCGCAGGGGATGCTGCAGCGCCTCGGCATCGCCCAGGCGTTGCTGGCGCAGCCGCGACTCGTGATGCTCGACGAGCCCACCTCGGCGCTCGACCCCGCCGGGCGGCGCGACGTGCGGGGGCTGCTCGCGGAGCTCAAGGAGCGCGGCACCACCGTGTTCCTGAACTCCCACCTCCTCAGCGAGGTCGAACGCACCTGCGACCGCGTCGCCATCGTGGTCGAAGGGCGCACGCGCTACCTCGGACCCACGCATCCCGATGCGTCGGGGCCCGTGCTGGTCGAGCTCCGCTACGCGGGCGGACCCAGCCACCCCGGCGAGCTGCTCGCCGGCGTGGCGCGCGTGCGCGAGCGCGCCGCGGATGGGACGGGCGGGCACGCAAGCGCCGGGCGTGGGCCCGCCGGGCGAGCGCCCGCACAGGACGGACGCGCCGGCGTTGCGGCCGCTGCGGACGGACGCGCCGGCGTTGCGGCCGCCGGCTCCTGGCGGCTCGAGCTCCCCGACGTCGACGCCCTGCCGCTCGTCGCCCGGCGGTTGCACGATGCCGGCGCGAGGCTCTACGAGCTGACCCCGGTGCGCCGAGAGCTCGAGGACCTCTTCCTCGAGATCACGGGAGCGCCCGCGACACGGAAGCGGGCGCGCGTGAGCGCCGGCGCGTGGCGCGTGATGGGCGCGGTGGCCGGAGCCACGCTGCGCGAGGCCTGGAGCCGTCGCCTGGTGCTCGCCCTCATCGTTGCCAGCGTCGCGTTCCTGGCCCTGTTCGGGTACGGTGCCCACCTGCTCGACGCGCGCCTGAGCGCGCGCGCTCAGGCCCTGGCGAGCGACCGCGGCGGGGGGTCCCTGGCGCTCGCGCGCACGCAGATGATCTTGCTCGGCATGTACATCGTCAACTTCCTGGCCGCCTTCATGGCGATCTTCGCGGGGGTCGGCGCCGTGAGCGGCGAGCTGGAGGCCGGGACGCTCCAGCTCGTGCTGGCGAAACCGGTGCGCCGCTGGCACGTGCTGCTGGGCAAGGCGCTCGGCAGCGTCACGGTGAGCGTAGGGTACGCGACGCTCCTATCCGCGGCGTTGCTCGGCCTGAGCCGGGCGGTCCTGGGCGCCTCGCCGCCCCAGCCCCTCCCAGCGATCGCCCTGCTCGACCTCGGCGTGCTCACCCTCTCGGCCCTCACGCTGCTCGGCAGCACCTTCCTCGCGACCCTCAGCAACGGCGTGGTGATGGTCGTGCTCTACGGGCTCTCGTGGACGGGCGGCGTCCTGCAGGCCCTCGGGCAGCTCACCAACATCGACGTGCTCGACGCGTTCGGCCGCAACACGAGGCTGTTCGTGCCGGCCGATGCGTTGTGGAAGGCCGCCTCGGTCTACCTGCAGACGCCGGCGCTGCGCCAGGAGACCGGCCCCAACCCGCTGTTCGGCGTCGCGCCGCCCGCCGTCGCGTTCGTCGTCTACGCCGTCCTCTACGTCGTCGCCGTCGTGGCGATCGCCTGCTGGGTCTTCCTGCGCCGGGACCTGTAGCGGTCGGCTCGGGCAGGACGGGCGCGACGCTCGTCGCCTCGGCGGCGTCGGCCCACGACCCTACAACTCCACCTGGATGCCCAACTCGACCACCCGCTCGGGCGGGATCTCGAAGAACGAGGTGGCGCTGCGCGCGTTGCGCGACATGAGCACGAACAGCCGCTCGCGCCACAACGCCATGCCGGGCCGCTTGGTGGCGAAGAGGGTCTCGCGCCCCAGGAAGTAGCTCGTCTCCTCCGGCTCGAACGTCCTGCCGCCGGCCTCGGCCACCGCGATCTCGCGCGGCACCCGCGGCGTCTGCATGAAGCCGTACCTGATGATCATCTGGTAGAAGCCGCGCCCCAGATCGAGCACCTCGCGCCGCTCGTCCGACGGCACGCGCGGCACGTCCTCGGTGCGCACCGACAGGAACACCACGCGCTCGTGAAGGACCTTGTTGTGGCGCAGGTTGTGGACGAACGCCGGCGGCGTGGTCTCGGGGTCGCCCGTCATGTAGATCGCGGTGCCCGCCACGCGCTCGTAGGTGTCGACGTCGAGCTCCTGCAACAGGCGCTCGAGCGGTCGCGCGGTGTCGCGCAGGCGCTCGCCGACGATCTGTCGGCCGCGGCGCCAGGTGGTCATCACCGTGAACACCCCCGCCGCCACGAGCAGCGGGAACCAGCCGCCGTCGGGGATCTTGGCCACGTTGGCGACGAAGAAGGCCGTGTCGACCAGCAGGAACCCCGCCGCCAGCCCTCCGGCCCGCGGGAGCGACCACTCCCAGCGCTCCCGCGCCACCACGTACAGCAAGATCGTAGTGATGACCATCGTCATGGTGACCGCCACGCCGTACGCCGCGGCGAGGTTGCTGGAGCTGCGGAAGCCGAGCACCAGGCCGACGCAGGCGACCATGAGACCCCAGTTGATGCTGGCGACGTACACCTGCCCCACCTCGGTGGGCGACGTGTGGCGGATGTTCAGGCGCGGCAGGAAGCCGAGCTGCACGCTCTGCATGGCCAGGGAGAAGGCGCCGGAGATGAGCGCCTGCGACGCGATGACCGTGGCCGCCGTGGCGATCAGCACCAGGGGGTAGAGGAACCAGGCGGGGGCCATCTGGTAGAAGGGGTTCCCGACGGCGGCGGGGTGGCGCAGCAGCAGCGCTCCCTGGCCGAAGTAGTTGAGGAGCAGACCGGGCAGCACGACGACGAACCAGGCGAGGCGGATGGGGCGACGGCCGAAGTGGCCCATGTCGGCGTACAGCGCCTCGCCGCCCGTGACCACGAGGAAGACCGAGCCGAGGACGAGGAAGCCTCGGAAGCCGTTGTGCAGGAAGAAGGCGAAGCCGTGCCACGGGTTGACGGCCGCGAGCACGCGTGGGTCCTGCACGATCTGCGAGATGCCGAGCGCCGCGAGCGTGCCGAACCACAGCAGCGTGATGGGTCCGAAGATCTTCCCCACCCCGCCGGTGCCGCGGCTCTGGAACGCGAACAGCCCGATCAGGATCCCGATGGTGATGGGGATGATGTAGGGCACGAACACGGTCGTCGCCGTCTGCAGGCCCTCCACGGCGCTGAGCACCGAGATGGCCGGCGTGATCATGCCGTCCCCGTAGAGCAGCGCCGTGCCGAAGAGGCCGAGCAGGAGGAGCAGCCAGCGTCCGCCGCCGCGCCGCACGCGTCGCGGCGTCACGAGGGCGGTGAGGGCGAGGATGCCCCCCTCCCCGCGGTTGTCGGCGCGCATGACGAACACGAGGTACTTGATCGTGATCACGACGATCAGGGACCACACGATCAGCGACAGGACCCCGAGGACGTTCGAAGGCGTCGGCTCGATCTGGTACCCGAGGTGGAACGACTCGCGCACCGCGTACAGCGGGCTCGTGCCGATGTCGCCGTACACCACGCCGAGGGCGCCCATCGCGAGCATCGCCAGGCGCCGGCCCGTCGGCGGCTCTGCGCGCGCCACGTCGTGCGACCCAGCGACCGCGTTCTCCGCCAGGCCCGGCTCCTGGGGTGCGTCGCGCCCCCGCTGGCCGGCCCCGCTGCCACCGCCCGCTACCTCGCGGCCCGCCCGGCCCTCGCCCGCCCGGTCCTCCCCGCTCCGGTCCTCCCCGCTCCGGCCCTCGCCGCTCCGGCCCTCGCGCGCCCGACCGGCGCTCGCTTCCGGTCGCCGGCCTCGCGGGGGCCCCTGGCTGCCGGCGCGCCCATCCGACGCGCGGGCATCCGCCCCGGCCCCGCCAGACCCGGCCCCGCCCGACCCACGCTCGCCCGACCCACGCTCGCCCGACCCGCGCTCGCCCGACCCGCCTCGCCCGACCCACGCTCGCCCGACCCGCCCTCGCCCGACCCGCGCTCGCCCGACCCGCGCTCGCCCGACCCACGCTCGCCCGACCCGGCCTCGCCCGACTGGCGCTCGCCCGACCGGCGCTCGTCGCCACCGGCCGCATCCGTGCCGGCGTCCGTCTCGTCTCCCCGCGGTCGCTTCCCCTGTCTGCGAGCCAGCACGTCCCCGAGGCTCGGCCCCAGGTCCTCCGGATCGTTCTCGGGCCCGTCCCCGTCCGGACGCTCGCCATCGGGCCCCTCCCCCTCCGGACGCTCGCCAGCGGGCCCCTCCCCCTCCGGACGCTCGCCGCGGGCCCGTCTCCCTCCGGACGCTCGCCGCCGAGCGTCTCGCCAGGGCGACGTTCGCCGTCGGGCCGCTCGCCCTCGCCGCCCTCGTCACCTTTACGCCCTTCGTCGTCGTCGCGCCGCATGACCACCTCTCGTGCGCTCGTCGCCGCGTCCGTCGGCTCCTGCACGGCCGGATCACGGGCGATCCTACCCCCTCGCCCCAGCGCCCCCCGTGCGCCGGCAGCGCGCCAGCCGGGGCGCCCGCCACTTCCGCGCCCTGCCCGGGGTTGCTACGATGGTGGGCGCTCGGAGAGCGGCCCGCCCGCACGCCCGAAGCACCGTCCGGAGGCCGCCATGCGTGCACCCCGCGTGTGGACCGCAGATCGGGTCCAAGCCATGCTCAACCTCGTCGGCGCCGGCACCTTCGTCGTCGGCAGCGTGCTGTTCCTCGGGCCGCAGGTGGCCAGGATCGGCGTCGTGTGCTTCATCGTAGGCAGCGTGGCCATGCTCGCGGCGGCCCTCGTCGGCTGGCGTGAGCGGTGGGGAGGCGAGCTCCCGGTCGCGAGCGGGCGCTCGGCCTCCGGCGAGGGGCGCGTCGTCACGACCGGTCCCGTGAGGGTGAGGGCGCACCCGAACACCGCCGCTGCCCTCGCCGGCGGACCCTTCTCCGACGGCGCCGTGGCGGCCGGCGACGAGGGGTGGCCCGGCGCCTCCGCCGGTTGGGGCGAGCCCGGCGCCGGCGAACCCTCGCTCAGCGCGGGCGCGTCCCTCGACCCGCTGCCGCACCGCCGCCCCCCGCACCGCCGCCGGCATCGCTCGAGCCCGTAAGCCCGCGCGGGCGCGCGGGCGCCGACGTCCGCCCGCCTCGCACACCGTCACCGGCGTGGAGGCCGGCGGGCGCTCGTGGACCCGCGGCCGGCGTCACTTCACCAGCAGCACGGGGCAGGCGGCGAGGATCCCCACGCGGTGGCTGATCGTGCCCCACCCGCGCGTGGGATCGGCGGGGTCGAGCCGGTGTGACTGCAGCACGACCAGGTCGTACCCGCCCTCCACCTGAGCGCGAAGGATCTCGGCCACGCGCCGTCCGAACTCCACGCGCGCGTCCCAGGACACGGCGTCGTGCGGGGCGGTCGGCGAGCCTTCGCTCGCCGCCACCAACCGCTCCATCTCCTGGCGCGCCTGCTCGGCCAGCGCATCGTAGAAGCGCCCGTACTCCTCGTAGGTCGTGTCCTTGATGACCTCGACCACGTGCAGCAGCGTGACGCGGCCGCCGGCCGCCGCCGCGAGCGAAAACGCGGTCGCAACGGCCGGCGCGGCGCGCTGCGAACGGTCGACCGGCACCAGGATGGAGCGGAACATGGCACCTCCAGGGGTGAGAGAAACCGTATTCCCGCGCGCTCGGCGACGGCCCGCGCGACCCACCCCCACGATAGACCGCGAGGCGCACGTCCGCCGCCCGGCAGCGCCGTCCCGGCCGTATCATGACCTCGCGCTATGGATCCCTCCGCCCTGACGTCCCTGGACCCCTCCGTCGTCGATCCCGGCGCCTGGTGGGCGTCGCTCCAGGGCGGCGACGCCGTGGTGCTCGCGCTGCTCGAGCTCGCCCTCGGCCTGGTCGTGTGCTTCTACGGCTTCCGGGTGTTCCGCGCCGCGCTGACGATCGCCGGCTTCGTGGCCGGCGCCTGGGCCGGGGCCACGCTGGCCACCGGAGGCCTGAGCGCTGGGGGCGCCTCGACGGGCAACCTCGCGCAGCAGGCGCCACTCGGCGGCTGGCTCCTCACCCTCGCCCTCGGCGTCGCCGGCGCGTTGCTCGCATGGGCGCTGTACCGACTCGGCGGGCTTCTGCTGGGTGCGGCGCTGGGCGTGGTGGTGCTCGGATCGATCGGCAGCGCGCTCGGCGCCACCACCGACGTGCAGTGGTTGCTGCTGCTCCTGGGCGTCGTGCTGGGCGCGCTGGCCGGTTGGCGCCTCCAGACCCTCGCCGTGGTGATCGGCACCGCCCTTGCCGGGGCGACCGGCGCCGTGTCCGCCGCCGTGCTGCTGTTGCAGCGCGCGGGGGTGGACACCGGCGTGCCCCCGGGCGCGCCGGCCGTGCGGCTGCCCGGCGCCAGGCCGCCGCTGTCGACCGCGGAGTGGGTGGTCTTCGCGCTGACGGTAGCGCTCGCGGCGCTCGGCGCGCTGCGCCAGCTTCGCGGCCGCCGGCGCTCGGCGCACCTGCTGTAGGCCCGAGCCTGTAGGCCCGAGCGCCGTGCGCCCTGGCCTCGGCCAGCCGGTCCCTAGCGGGTCGTGGAGGGGCGAACGGGGCGCCGGGCAGGCGTCCTTTACAATCGATACAGATGGACGACTTCGAGAACCTGCAGGTGAACCTCCTGCAGCTCCACCGGAACGAGCGCTTCGCCGAGGCGCTCGAGCTGCTTCGGAGCCTGCGGGCGAGCCTGACGCGCGGCAACGAGCGCGGCCCGGTCGCCACGCGGCTCAACTACTGGGAGGCGTGCCTGCTCGCCCGGCTGGGCGAGGCCCGGGAGGCGCTGCAGGTGCTCGAGCTCGGCCGGGAGTTCGGGCAGTGGTGGAGCCCGGCGCGCCTCCTCAACGATCCCGACCTGGAGCACGTGCGCGCCCTGCCCGGTTTCCAGCGCGTGCTCGACGCGTGCGAGCGACTTCGCGCGAGGGCCCAACAAGTGGCGCGGGGCCTGCACGAGGTGGTGGTGCCGGAGGTCCGAGGGGCCTCCCTCCACCCGACGGTGCTGGCACTGCACACCCGCGGTTCCTCGCTCACGCGAACGCTGCCCCACTGGCGCGCCGTCACCGACGACGGGGTCGTGCTTGCCGTGCTGCAATCGGCCCAGGTGCTCGGCCCCGAAGAGTACTGCTGGGACGACGCTACGGCGTCCGAGGACCAGGTGGCCGAGGCCATCCGGGAGATCTCCTCCGAGTACCCGCTCGACACCGACGGCTTCATCGTGGGCGGCGCGGAGCAGGGCGCGCGCCTCGCCGTGGGTCTGGCCATGCGTTCGACGGTGCTGCCGCTGCGCGGCTTCATCGCCATCGGCGGGGCTCCCGACCCCGACGCCTACGCGCCGTTCTGCGAGGAGGCCGCGGGTCGCGGAGTTCGCGGCGTGTTCATCGTCGGCGAGAACGATCCCATCCGCTCGCGTGTGGAGGAGGTCCACGCCCTGCTGTCCGAGCACGCGCTGGCGCTGCACCTCGAGGTGGTGCCCGGCGCCGACGCGGGATACCCGGCCGCCATCGGCGGCCGCCTCCGCGCTGCGGTCCGCTTCGTGCTGGGCTCGCGCAGCGACGCCGTTCAGCCGGTGGGCCCCACGGCACGCACGCCGGGGGCCGACGGCGCCTGAGGGAGCCATAGCGAGGGGCCGGTCTCCCCGGGCCGAGCCGACGAACGCCGTTCCCTGAACCGCTCAGCCCGGCCCGAGGGCCCCGAGCTGGGCCATGAGATCAAGCCCGTCCGAGCTCACCCAGTACTCCGCCAGGCGACCGTCGCGCACGCGGACGATGTCGCTGCCGGAGAACGCGACGTTGGTGCCCGGAGCGGCGGTCGCGCCGGGCACGCCGCCGCGGTAGCGGCCGCGGAAGGTCCAGCGGCCCGCCACCAGGTCGCCGTCTACCACCGGTCCCACGTCGAGCGAGACGGACACGTCGGAGAAGGGCGCCTGGCCGTCGCGGATGAGGCGCTCGAGCGCCTCCGGTCCGCGCACGGCCTCCGAGGGCTCCGCGCCCGGCCGCGCCTGGTGCATCACGAAGTCCTCCGCCACGATCTCGGCCAGGATCGCGCGCGCGCGCTCGGGTCCGGCCACGAAGGCGTCGAGCAGGAAGCGGCGGTACGCCGCCTCCGGCCCCTGCGTGCCGTGCGGGTCCTCGCGCCGCGCGGGCGACGTTGCGGTCGTGCGTTCGCGATCGCCGTCTGCCATTGCGTCTCCTTCCCGCGCCCCGAGCGCGCGCCGGGACGTCCGCGCCCACGATAACGAAGGCCGTGGCGGGTGCTCGTCGCGCACGGCCGCCCCGGCGCAGCGTATCGCCACGTCAACGCGGAGCGGGGCGCTCGTCGCGCACGGCCGCCCCGGCGCAGCCTATCGCCACGTCAACGCCGAGCGGGGCGCTCGTCGCGCGCGCCGCTCCCGGCGCAGCGTATCGCCACGCTCGGACCGCGTGCCCGCCGCGCGCGCCGCCGCGCGTCGGAGGCGGCGGGACCTTGGACCTTGACAACGCACCGCAGGAACCCTACAGTTGAGAAAACCTTTTCTCGCTGTCGGATCCTCGGAGGAACGTCGTTGGGAGCAAGCGGAAGTTCCCGCGCCAGGCGCGTCCGGATCGTGGATGTCGCCCAGGCCGCAGGAGTCTCGGTCGCCACCGTCTCACGCGTCTTGAACGGCGCCGCCACGGTCGCGCCCGAGCTGCGTGTGCGCGTCGCGGACGTCGCTCGAACCCTCGGCTACCGGCCCAACCCCCACGCCCGGGCGCTCCACAGCGGGCGCTCGCACGCCGTCGGCGTCGCCGCCACCTACGTCGGCGGCTTCTTCGCGCTCCTGTTCGACGGGCTCGAGTCGTGCCTCGCGGCCGCCGGTTACCGCATGGTGGTCGCCGGCGGGACCGGCCGTCGCAGCGACGAGAAGGCGACGCTGCAGGACCTGCTCAACCGGCACGTCGACGGCCTCGTCGTCTTCCTCGAGGCGATCGGCGACGGCGACCTGCTCCGCATCACCAGTCGCGGCACCCCCGCCCTGGTGCTGGGGCGCGTCGTCCCGGGCCTCGAGGAGCGCTGCCTGGCGTGGGACCAGCACGCCGGCGGCCTGATGGCCACCCGTCACCTGCTGGAGATGGGGCACCGCCGCATCGCGCACATCAGCGGCCCGGAGCACAGCCCGCACGCCCGCGATCGCCGCACCGGCTACATCCAGGCGCTGCGCGAGGCCGGCATCGCGCCCGACGCGAGCCTCATCGCGGAGGGCGATTTCCGGGAGCAGGGCGGCCGCGACGCCATGCGCGAGCTGCTCGCGCAGGGCTCGTTCACGGCCGTCTTCGTCGCCAACGACCAGATGGCGATGGGCGCCCTCAATGCCATGTGGGAACGCGGCCTGCGCTGCCCCGACGACATCTCGCTCGTCGGCTTCGACGACAACCTCATCGCGCCGTTCACGACGCCGCCGCTGAGCACCGTTCGCCAACCCCTGGAGGAGCTCGGACGGCTCGCCGCCGACCGTTTGCTGCGCGACATCCGCGGCGACGATCAGGTGGGCCGGCCCGAGCTTCCTCCGCTCGCCCTCGTGTCCCGTGCCTCGGTTCGACGAAGGGAGGTCTCCTGAGGATCAAGGATCGTCCCGACCGGCCCGCAGCAAAGCGTACCTAGTTCGAGGAGGAGACGCCAGCATGGCGCAACACAACAAGATCCGATGGCTCGCGGCGATCGCGGCGATCGCGCTCGTGGTGGGCGGCTCGCTCGCCTTCGCGCAAGCGCAGCTACCTCGCAACGAGACCCTCTACGTGGGCGGCCACCAGTGGGGCCCGCCCACCAACTTCAACCCGCTGTCCTCGAGCCCGGCGTGGCCCACGGGCGGCAACGGAAGCATGGGGCTGAACGGCGCCGGATGGATCTACGAGACGCTGTTCACCTCGAACATCGTCGACGGCTCCACCGAGCCGGCGCTGGGCAAGGACATGGCGTGGACGACCCCCACCCAGCTCACCGTTCACCTGCAGCCGGACGCCATGTGGCAGGACGGCCAGGCGGTGACCTCGGCGGACGTCAAGTTCACCTTCGAGCTGGGCAAGGACTTCTCCGTCGGCACCTCGGCCGTGTGGGAGTACCTCACCTCCGTCGACGCGCCCGATGCACAGACCGTGGTGTTCAACCTCGATGCTGCCAAGCCGAACCCCGGCATCGTCGAGCAGTACGTCGACACCGTGTACATCCTGCCGCAGCACATCTGGCAGGCCGTGGCGGACAAGGGGCAGTCGGAGCTGCTGCAATACGAGAACTTCGAACCCGTCGGCTCGGGCTCGTACACCGTCATGAGCTACAACGGCGAGCAGGTCGTGCTGCAGCGTTTCGACGACTACTGGGGCAAGGACCTCTACGGCCTTCCCGCGCCGAAGTACGTGGTGCACCCGATCTTCAAGAGCAACGACGCCGGCAACCTGGCGCTCCAGCAGGGGCAGGTCGACTGGTCGCAGCAGTTCGTGCCCAACGTGTGGACCATGAACGACGTGGGCACCTGGCTGGCCGAAGAGCCGTACTACATCCCCGGCTCCATCCCCATGCTGCTCATCAACGTGCACAAGAAGGGGCTCGACGATCCGCTCGTTCGGCGCGCGCTCGCGTACGCCATCAACTACCCGCTCATCGCCGAGACCGCCATGTCCAAGTACTCCGAGCCCGCCAAGTCGAGCTTGATCATCCCGACCGGGGTGGAGTCGCAGTACTTCGACGACAGCCTGGTCGAGCAGTACGGATGGAGCTACGACCCCGCCAAGGCGAAGGACATCCTCGAGAACCAACTGAAGGCGACCAAGGGGAGCGACGGCGTCTACGTCCTGCCCGACGGCACCAAGCTGAGCTTCACGGTGCAGACCCCCTACGGCTGGACCGACTGGATGGCCGCGCTGCAGGTCGTGTCGCAGAGCGCCAAGGCCGTCGGCATCGACGTGAACACCAACTTCCCGCAGGCCCCGGTGGTGACCACCGCCGTGCAGACCGGCGACTTCGACATGGCGCTGTGGTACGTCTCCGGCGTCGGCCCCGCGTCGCCGTGGGCGCGCTTCCGCGACATGATGGACGATCGCGGCGTGCCGGACATGGGCCAGCCCGCCTTCTGGGACTACAGCCGCTACAACAACCCCGACGTCGCCCAGCTGCTCGACAAGGCGGGCGCCGCCACCTCGGCTGCCGACAAGAAGGCCGCCTACGCCGAGCTCGACAAGATCTTCATGCAGGACATCCCGGGTATCCCCCTGATGTACCGGCCGCTGTTGTTCTACGAGTTCAATACCTCCGTGTGGACCAACTTCCCCACGGCCGACGCACCCCAGGGCACCTCGCCGCAGTGGTACATCGACGTGCTGCGCGACGTGAAGCTCAAGTAGCACGACGAGCTCGTTCGGTGGTGGGGGAGCGCGGCGCGCTCCCCCACCACGGGGCCTCCGGGAGGTGATCGTGCCGTGTCGGCCACATTTCGCCGCTATCTTGTCACCAAGGCCATCTGGTACCTCGTGGCCCTGCTCGCCGCCGTCAGCCTCAACTTCTTCCTTCCGCGGCTCATCCCAGGCAATCCGGTCGATCTGATCATCTCGCGCTTCATGCAGGGTGGCGGGCAGGGCGCCGGCGCCAGCAAGGTCTACCAGGCCTTCATCGCGCAGTTCGATCTCGACAAGCCGCTGTTCGGCCAGTTCCTGACCTATCTCGGCAACATCGCTCACGGCGACCTCGGGCAGTCGTTCTCGCTGTTCCCGGCGCGCGTCTCCACCCTCATCCGGCAGGCCGTGCCCTGGACGGTGGCGCTGCAGCTGCCCGCCATCGTGATCGGCTGGATCCTCGGCAACGTGCTCGGGGCGCTCGCGGCGTTCAAGCGCGGCGCCTTCGACCGCAACGTGTTCGTCACCGCGCTGGCGTTCTCCAGCATCCCGTACTACGCGCTGGCGATCGTGCTTCTGTACCTGTTCGCCGTGGCGCTGCCGGTCTTCCCGGCCGCCGGCGGCTACTCCTTCGGCGTCTTCCCCAGCCTGTCGTGGTCGTTCTTCACCAACGCCCTCTCGCACTACCTGCTCCCGTTCCTGTCGCTCGTCCTCATCGCCATCGGCGGCCAGGCCGTCGGGATGCGCTCGATGGCCATCTACGAGCTCGGCAGCGACTACGTGAACTACGCCACCTCCCTCGGCGTGCACGAGCGCCGCGTGCTCGGCTACGTCTTCCGCAACGCCATGCTGCCGCAGATCACCGGGCTGGCGCTGTCGCTCGGCACGCTGGTCGGGGGAGCGCTGATCACCGAGATCGTGTTCTCCTACCCCGGCATCGGAACGCTGCTGTTCAACGCCATCAACGCCAACGACTACCCCCTCATCCAGGGGGTCACCCTGATCATCATCGCCGCGGTGCTCCTCGCGAACTTCCTCGTCGACATCGCCTACGGCTACATCGATCCGCGCATCCGCGCCGCGCGGCAAGGGGAGCGCTGAGGTGCTCGCCCGCAGCCGCTTCCTGCGCACCGCCCTCGGCTCGGGGCGCTTCAGCGCCAGCCTGGTGATCGTCGTGGTGGTGGTGTTGTTCGCCGTTCTCGGGCCCGTGCTCATCGCCCGCGACCCCAACGCGGTGGTCGCCGGCATGAACGCGTCGCCGGTGGCGCACCCGCCGCTCGGCACCGACAACTTCGGCCGCGACGAGCTCACGCTGCTGATGTACGGCACCCGCAACTCGCTCGAGATCGGCGCCCTCGCCGGCCTCATCGCGGTGCTCGTCGGGGTGCTCGTGGGCACCATCGCCGGCTACTACGGCGGCTGGATCGAGGAGGCGTTGATGGGCATCACCAACGTGCTCATCACGATCCCCGCCATCGTCGTGCTGATCTTGCTGTCGGTCGCCCTCGGCTCGAGATCGGCGGTGACCATGGGGCTCATCATCGGGGTGACGTCCTGGCCGTGGACGGCGAGGGCGGTCGCGGCGCAGACCTCCAGCCTGCGCACCCGCGAGCACATCGACATCGCCCGGCTGTCGGGCTCCAGCGGCTTCGGGATCATCGTTCGGGACGTGATCCCGTACATCCTGTCGTACCTCGGCATGGCCTTCACGCTGCAGCTCGCGGCCGCCGTGCTGACCGAGGCGGCGCTGAGCCTGCTCGGCCTCGGCCCGACCAACACCATCAGCCTCGGCATCCTGCTGCAGTGGTCGCTGCTGTGGGAGGCGGTGCGGCAGGGCGTGTGGTGGACCTTCATCCCGCCGACGTTCTTCCTGGCCATCGTGTCGTTCGGGCTGCTGCTGTTCAACTCCAGCCTCGACGAGATCTACAACCCGCGGCTGCAGGGAGGGGGCGGCGACTGTGCCTGACCTTCTCGTGGCCGACGACATCCGCGCCTACTACCGGCAGGGCTCGAGCGGCTGGGTTCGCGCCGTCGACGGCGTATCGCTGCACCTGCGCGAGGGCGAGATCCTGGGCGTGGCGGGCGAGTCCGGCTGCGGCAAGTCGACGCTGGCGATGGTCCTCGCGCTCATCGCGCGCTGGCCGCTGTGCGTGCGAAGCGGCGCGCTCACGGTCGCCGGCACCGACATCCCGATCACCCGGCCGCACGGCTTGGGGTCGGACCACCGCGGCAAACTCGTGTCGCTCATGCCGCAGGGCGCCATGAACTCCCTCAACCCCACGCAGCGCGTGCGCGACTTCGTGTACGACGTCCTGCGCTCGCACGATCCGCGCATCGCGCGCGCCGACGCCGTCGAGCTCGCGCGCGGCCGCCTCGACAAGCTGGGGCTGCCCGCGCGGGTGCTCGACGCCTACCCGCACCAGCTCTCCGGCGGCATGAAGCAGCGGGTGGTCGCGGTGATCTCCACCCTGCTCGACCCGCGCGTCCTCATCGCCGACGAGCCGACCTCGGCCCTCGACGTCAGCGCCCAGCGCGCCCTGCTCGCGCTCATGGCCCAGCTCCTGGAGGAGGGGATCATCGGCGGGATCGTGCTCGTCACCCACGAGCTCCCCGTGCTGCGCAACGTGGCGCACCGCACCATGATCATGTACGCGGGGCAGGTGTCGGAGACCGGACCCACCGAGGAGATCATCTTCGCGCCCACCCACCCCTACACCCGGGCGCTGATGGACGCCACCGTGGTGCTCGAGTCCGCCAGCAAGCGGCAACGCATCGAGGGCCTCGAGGGCTCCCCGCCCGACCTGTCGGACCCGCCGGCGGGGTGCCGCTTCCACCCGCGCTGCAAGGTGGCCGTGGCCGCCTGCTCGGAGACCTTCCCGCCCGTGTTGACGACCTCGGCCGACCACAGCGCCGCGTGCTGGTGGCTGCTCGAGACATCGGGAGACGGCCCCGCCGCGCCCGGGGAGCGCGCCGCGGGCACGCCGCGCGCGGCACCGGCCGGCGGCGAGACGGTGGTGGAATCGTGAGCCTGCGCGGACACGGCGGACCGCCCGCGACCGGCGCCGGTGGGAGCGCCGGGGGCGAGCCGGGCGCACCCGGCGTCGCGGGCGCGCTCGAGCCCGGCGGCAACGGCGCCTCGAGCTCGACCTCGCGCGGCGACGTGCTGCTGCGCTGCGAGCACCTGTCGCGCACCTTCGGGCAGGGGCCGCGGGCCGTAAGGGCCGTGGACGACGTGAGCCTCGAGCTGCGGCGCGGCGAGATCGCGTCGATCGTGGGCGAGTCGGGGAGCGGCAAGTCGACGCTCGCGCGGCTGGTGCTGCGCCTGCTCGACCCGACGTCCGGCACCATCACCTTCGACGGCGAGGACGTCACGCGCTCGCGCGGCTTCGCGCGCCGCCGCGCCTACTGGCGCAGCGTGCAGGCCGTGTTCCAGGACCCCTTCGGCTCGTTCAACCAGTTCTTCCCGGTGCGCTCGGTCCTGCGCAGCGCGCTGCGCCTCGACGGCGCCCGCCAGAGCGCGCGCGAGCGAAACGCGCGCATGTGGGACGCGCTCGAGAGCGTCGGGCTCGAGCCGGGCAGCGTGCTCGACCAGCTGCCGCACGAGCTCTCGGGCGGCCAGCGCCAGCGGGTGATGATCGCGCGCGCGTTGATGATCCGCCCGCGGCTGCTCGTCGCCGACGAGCCCACCACCATGATCGACGCCTCCTCGCGGGCCAACATCCTCAACGTGCTGCTCGACCTGCACCGCGACCAGGAGCTCACGATCCTGTTCATCACGCACGACATCAGCCTCGCGACGTACGTCAGCGACACGCTGTTCATCATGCAGGGGGGGAAACTCGTGGAGCGCGGCGAGGTCGAGCGCATCCGGCGCGAGCCGGAGCACGACTACACCCGGCAGCTCTTCGCGGACACCTTCAGCCTCCACGGCGAGCCGTGGCGGCCCGCGAGCGGAGGCTCGAGGACTTGAACGACACCACCACGCTCTCCTCACGCGTCGCCGGCGGCGACGGCGCGACCGGCACCGCCGCCCCGCTGCGGGTCGGCATCGTCGGGTGCGGCAACATCAGCGGGGCGTACCTCGAGGCGTGCAGGCGCTTCCGGGCGCTGAGCGTCGAAGCCGTCGGCGACCTCGACATGGGCCTGGCGGAGGCGCGCGCCGCGGAGTTCTCGGTGCCGCGGGCGCTCGAGCCCGAGGCCCTCGTGCTCGACCCGGACCTCGACCTGGTCATCAACCTGACCGTCCCCACCGCCCACGCCGCCATAAGCCTATCGGCGCTCGAGGCCGGCAAGAACGTCTACAGCGAGAAGCCCCTGGCCACCGACCGAGACGACGGCGCGCGCCTGCTGGCGGCCGCCGGGGCCCACGGCGTGCGCCTGGGCGCCGCGCCCGACACCTTCCTGGGCGGGGGCCTGCAGACCTGTCGCAAGCTCATCGACGACGGTTGGATCGGCCGGCCGCTGGCCGCGACCGCCTTCATGGTCAACCACGGCATGGAGCACTGGCATCCGAACCCGGACTTCTTCTTCCAGCCGGGGGCGGGCCCCCTGTTCGACGTCGGCGTGTACTACGTCACGGCGCTGGTGAGCCTGCTGGGGCCCGTGGCGCGGGTCGCCGGCTCGGCCTCGACCGGCTCAACGCACCGCACCATCGGCGTCGGGCCGCGCCTGGGCGAGACCATCCGGGTCGGCACGCCGACCCACGTGAGCGCCCTGCTCGAGTTCGCGAACGGAGCGCTCGGCACGCTGGTGGCGAGCTTCGACGTGTGGGCATCCGAGCTTCCCCGGCTCGAGATCTACGGTACGGAGGGGACGCTGGCGCTGCCCGACCCGAACACGTTCGGCGGGCCCGTGCGCATCCGCCGCGGCCGCGCCGAGGCGTGGAGCGAGCTGCCGTTGACGCACGGGTACGCCGCGAACAACCGCGGTCTGGGCGCCGCCGACATGGCGCACGCGGCGCGCTCCGGGCGCCCGCATCGCGCCTCCGGCGAGATGGCCTACCACGTGCTCGACATCATGCAGGGGACGCTGGAGAGCGCCGAGCGCGGGGAACGCGTGACGCTCCGGAGCCGCTGCGAGCGTCCGGCGGCGCTTCCGCTGGGCCTGGTCGAGGGCGTTCTCGACGACGCGTGACGTCACGGGAGGTGACCGCATGACCCGTTCCAGGATCCCTGGTGTGGGCCTGCAGCTCTACACGCTGAGGCGGCTCGGTGCGAGCTTCGAGCAGCTCCTCCACCACGCCTCGGAGGCAGGCTACACGGCCGTCGAGACCTTCGGCCCGGTGCACCCGGACCCCGAGCGCGCCGCCGACGCGCTCGCCGCCGAGGACATGATCGTGTGCTCGAGCCACGTCGGGCTCCAGGACCTCGAGCGCGACCTCGTGGGCGTGTGCCGCGCCAATGCCACGCTCGGCAACGACGTGGTGATCGTCCCCTGGCTGCCCCCCGAGCTGCGGGGCGATACCCGCGACGCGTGGGAGGGGCTGGGCCGGCGCTTGGCGGAGCTCGGTCGGCGCTGCGCCGACCAGGGCACGCGGCTGCTGTACCACAACCACGACTTCGAGCTGCGCGAGGTGGAGGGGCGCACGGGCCTGGCGTGGCTGATGGGCGCTGCCGGCGCCGACGAGTTGGGGCTCGAGCCCGACCTGGGCTGGATCGCGCGGGCCGGCGGCGATCCCGAGGCCGTGCTGAGCGCCTACGCGGGGCGCTGCCCGCGCGTGCACGTCAAGGACCTGGCGCCCGAGGGCGAGGGGCGCGACGAGGACGGCTGGGCCGACGTCGGCCACGGCGTGCTCGACTGGCCGAGGCTGCTGGGCGCCTGCCGGGCGGCCGGGGTGGAGGTGTTCGTCGTCGAACACGACGAGCCCGCCGACCCGTTGCGGAGCGCCGAGCGCAGCGCGCAAGGGCTTCGGGGGTTGCTGTGAGCACGACCGGATCGGGCGACGAGCCCCGGAAGGACGCGAGAGTGGACGTAAGGATGGACGCGAGGAGCATCGTGAGGGCGCTCACGCTGGAGGAGAAGGCCGCGCTGTGCGCGGGCACGAGCGCATGGACCACGCTCGCCGTGCCGCGCGTGGAGCTGCCGCAGCTGTTCGTCGCCGACGGTCCGCACGGCGTGCGGCGGGTCCTCGACGGGCAGAGCGCCGCGCAGGAGAGCGAGCCGTCGACCTGCTTCCCCACCGCCGTGAGCCTGGCGTCGAGCTGGAACGTCGAGCTGGTGCGGGAGGTGGGCGCCGCCATCGGCGACGAGGCGCTGGCGCTCGGCGTCGACGTGGTGCTCGGACCCGGGGTGAACATCAAGCGTACGCCGCTGTGCGGCCGCACCTTCGAGTACTTCTCCGAGGATCCCTACCTCGCGGGCGAGCTGGCGGTGAGCTGGATCGAGGGGATCCAGAGCCGCGGGGTCGGCGCGTCGCTCAAGCACTTCGCCGCCAACAACCAGGAGTTCCAGCGCAACAGCATCGACGCCGTCGTCGACGAGCGCACGCTGCGCGAGATCTACCTGCCGGCGTTCGAGGCCGCCGTCCGGCGCGCCCGCCCGTGGACGGTCATGTGCGCCTACAACAGGCTCAACGGCGAGCTGTGCTCGCAGAACGAGACGTTGCTCACCCGCATCCTCAAGGACGAGTGGGGCTTCGAAGGGGTCGTCGTCTCCGATTGGGGCGCGGTGCAGGACCTCGTCGCCTCCCTCGCGGCCGGGCTCGACCTCGACATGCCCGGTCCCCGCCCCCGCAGCGTGCGCCGCGTGATCGAGGCGGTACGAGGCGGCAGCCTCGACGCGGCCGCGCTCGACGAAGCGGCCCTTCGCATCGTGCGCCTGGCGCTGCGGGCCGCCGCCGTTGCGAAGCGCACGGGCGCCCTCGACGAGGACGCGCATCACGCCCTGGCTCGGCGCGCGGCGGCCGAAGGGATGGTCCTGCTCGCGAACGACGGCGTGCTGCCCCTCACGGACGGCGGGCGCATCGCCGTCATCGGGCCGTCGGCGCGCACCCCGCATACGCAGGGGGGCGGAAGCTCGCACATCCACCCGACCCGCGTGGACGTGCCGTTCGACGAGCTCGCGGCCGCCGCGCCCGACGCCGAGCTGCGCTTCGCCACGGGCTGGGATCCCGACCTGGCCCCGCGGCCCGATCTCGTGGACGAGGCCGTGGAGGCCGCCCGCGACGCCGACGTGGCGCTCGTGTTCGTGGCCCTGCCCGGCTCCATCGAGTCCGAGGGGTACGACCGCAAGGAGCTGGGGCTGCCGCCCGTGCAGGTGGAGCTCATCCGCGCCGTCGCGGCGGCGCAGCCGCGGACCGTGGTCGTCCTCAACAGCGGCGGGGCCGTCGACATGCGCCCCTGGTTGGGTGACGTGGCCGGCGTCCTGCAGGCCTGGACGATGGGGCAGGGGGGCGGCGCGGCGCTGGCCGACGTGCTGCTCGGACGCGTGAACCCGAGCGGCAAGCTCGCCGAGACCTTCCCGCTCCGGCTCGACGACACGCCGGCGTACCTCGAGTACCCCGGCGAGAACGGCGCCACCCGCTACGGCGAGGGGATCTTCGTCGGCTACCGCTGGTACGAGGCGCGTTCGCGCGAGGTGCTCTTCCCCTTCGGCTTCGGCCTGAGCTACACCACCTTCGCCTACGAGGGGATCGAGGCGTCCACCGCGGAGTTCGACGAGGGCGACGTCGTGCGGGTGTCGTTCACGCTCACCAACACCGGCGAGCGCGCGGGGCAGGAGGTGGCGCAGCTCTACGTGCGCGACGTCGAGGCCCGTCTGCGCCGGCCTCCCAAGGAGCTCAAGGGGTTCGTGAAGGTCGCGCTCGAGCCGGGCGAGAGCCGGCGGGTCACGCTGGCCCTCGACCGCCGGGCCTTCGCCTACTACGACCCCGCGTACGGCGCCTGGGTGGCGGAGCCCGGCACCTTCGAGCTGCTCGTCGGCGCGTCGTCGGCCGACATCCGGCTGCGCGCCGAGGTGTCGCTGCGGCGCGGACGCGAGCTGCCGTGCATCTTGCACCGCGAGTCGACGGTGCGCGAGTGGCTCGACGATCCACGCGGCCGTGCGGTGCTCGAGCCGGCCATGGACGAGATCCTGCGCGAGATCCGGCAGGCCATGGGGGCCGGCGCGGACGGCAAGACCATCGGGATGGACGTGATGGGATTCCTGATGGACATGCCGCTGCTTAGCCTGCTGTCGTTCCACGAGGACGAAGACGGTCCCGGGGCGCGCGAGCGGGTGGACGCACTGCTCGACGCGGCCCACCGCCGCGCCGCGGGACCCTCCGCCCGGCAGGAGGCGCCGGCGTGAGCGCGGAGCTCGGACCCGACCGCGGCCCCGACGGCATCGCCAGCGTCGACCACGTGGCGATCACCGTGCGCGACATGGAGCGCGCGATTCGCTTCTACCGCGACCTGCTGGGCTGCAGCGTGCTCGGCCAGCTCGTGCTCGACGAGGGGACCTTCAAGCTCGTGTACCTCCGCAAGGGGCGCGCGTACATCGAGCTGTTCGCGCACCGCTCGAGCCCTCCCGCGGGAGAAGGGACCGGCGAGCCGCAACAGGAGGGGCGGCCGGGCTTCCAGCATCTGGCCTTCCAGGTCGACGACGTCGACGCCGTGGCCGCCCGGCTCGCGGCCGCCGGCGTGAGCTTCACCACCCACCCCACGGACGCCACCGGCAACGTGCGGCTGGCGTTCTTCCGCGACCCCGACGGCAACACGCTCGAGCTCGTCTCGAGGCTGCCCGACATGGAGCCGTACCGGCCCGGCTGGGACTGAGGGCCGCCTGCGGGCCGCGCGAACGCGGCGGCAGGGACGCGGCCGGGGCGGCGGCCGCGCGGGACGGGCCGCAGAGAGGGACCGTGGAGCCCAGGGCGGCGGGCCGCGCGAGTGCGGGCGGCAGGCTTGGGGACGGGCCGCGGGCGCCGGCCGCGCGGGACGGGCCGCACGGGACGAGCAGCGTGCGCCAGCCGTGCGGGACACGCAGCGGGCGAGGAGCGCCGCGGTGGGGGCTGTGCTCTTCGCCCACACCGGGCGTCGGCGCCGGAGCCACTACACTGGCGCATGGCCGCAGACCCATCCTCGCCCGAGCCCATCACGCTGGCGCCCGTCACCCCGGCGAACTGGCGCTACGTTGCGGGACTTCGCGTGGCGCCGGACCAGCGCGCGTTCGTCGCCGAGCCCGCGTACTACCTCGCGCTGTGCTGCTACAGCGAGGTCGGCTGGTCCCCGCTCGCGATCTGCGCCGGCGCGGCCGTCGTCGGCTTCCTCATGTGGGCCGTCGACGCCGACGACGGTGCGTGCTGGCTCGGCGGCATCCTCGTCGACGCCGAGCATCAGGGGAGAGGGATCGGCACGGCCGCGGTCCGGGGCACGATCGAGCTCCTGGGCCGCGAGCACGGCCACCGTGACTTCGCCCTCTCCTACCTACCGGAGAACACGCGCGCCAAGGACGTCTACCGCCGCCTGGGGTTCGTCGAGACCGGCGAGCGGGAGGACGACGAGGTGGTCGCGCGGTTGCGGCCCTCGACGACTCCCTGAGCTCCATGGCCGCCCCGGCGGCCGCGGTGCGGGCGAACGCCCCGTCGGCACCGGCGCCGGCGGCGCGGCGCGCCGTTGGGGCACGCGATCGAGAGGAGGCACACGACGTGAGCGAGCACCCCGCGAGCCACCACAACGGGAGCGACCGCCCCGCGAGCGACCGCCAAATGACCGACCGCCCCACGAGCGACGGCACCGCGAGCGACCACCGCGGAACCGACCACAGTGGAAGCGACCACAGTGGAAGCGACCACCCCGGAAGCGACAGCGCGATCCGGGTCGAAGCGGTGAGCAAGTCGTTCGGCGACGTGAAGGCCCTGCAGGACGTGACCTTGAACGCGCCGCGCGGCCGGGTGTACGCGCTGCTCGGGCCCAACGGCGCGGGCAAGACCACGCTCGTGCGCATCCTGACGACGTTGCTGCGCCCCGACCGCGGGCGGGCGAGCGTGCTCGGGTGGGACGTGGCGCGCGATGCCGAGCGCATCCGGCCCCGTATCGGCCTGGCCGGGCAGTACGCAGCCGTGGACGAGAACCTGACGGGCAGGGAGAACCTGCGGATGGTGGGCCGCCTGTACCACCTCCCGACGAGGGAGGCGCGGCGGCGCGCCGACGAGGTGCTCGAGCGCTTCGCGCTCGTGCCCGCCGCGGACCGGCCCGTGAAGACCTACTCGGGAGGCATGCGCCGGCGGCTCGACCTGGGGGCGAGCCTGGTCGGCCGGCCCGAGGTCCTCTTCCTCGACGAGCCCACGACCGGCCTCGACCCGCGCAGCCGGCTGGAGATGTGGGGTCTGATCCAGGAGCTCGTGCGGGGCGGCGCCACACTGCTGCTCACCACCCAGTACCTGGAGGAGGCCGACGAGCTCGCCGACCGCATCGCCGTCATCGACGAGGGGAGGCTCATCGCCGAGGGCACCTCCGATGAGCTCAAGGCGCGGCTGGCGCGCGACGTCATCGAGGTGCGCGTCGGCCGGCGCGACCAGGTGGAGCCCGCGCGACGCGCTCTCGAGGGGCTCGGCTTCGGCGACGTGACGATCGACGCCGACGCGATGCGGTTGTCCTTGCCGGCGCCGGAGGGCGGGGCGAGCCTCGTGGCGGCGGTGCGGGCGCTCGACGGGACCGAGGTGGAGCTCGCCGACGTCGGCCTGCGACGACCGTCGCTCGACGACGTGTTCCTCGCGATCACCGGCAGGGGCTCGAGACCCTCGGGTGCGGGGCCCACGAGCGCGGACGGGACGGGCGCCAACGCCGGCGGCCCGGGCGCGAACGGCCCGGACGGGAACGGCATTGCGAAGCGGGCCCGGCGCACCGCCGCCGACGTGGTCGCCTCGGACCGCGCCGCCGCCGGGCGCCGCGGGGCGGCGGAGGCGACGCCTGGAGGAGACGGGGGTACGGAGGGCGCGGGACGCCCTAGCGGCACCGAACGGGAACAGGGCTCCGGCACCCAACGGTCGCAAGACTCCCGCGCCCAACGGCCGCAAGACTCCGGCGCCCAACACTCGCAGGACTCCGGCACCCAACGCTCGCAGAGCTCCGGCGCCGCGCCGGGCGGGGGCGCTGCGAAGGCGCCGCCCAGCCGCAAGAAGCGCCGCGGCGGCCCTCGCAAGCCCCGAAAGGGCGGCCGGTGAGCCGGCCCGCGGACCCTGAGCGCGGCACCGGTCCGAGCCTTGCAGCCCGGGCCCGGTACAACGTCAGCGACACGCTCGTGATGGCGCAGCGCAACCTCATGCGCTACGTGCGCATGCCGCGTCTGCTGGTGTTCTCCAGCATCCAGCCCGTCATGTTCGTGCTGCTGTTCGCCTACGTCTTCGGGGGCGCGATCGCCACTCCGGGCGTCAACTACGTCAACTACCTTATCCCCGGCATCCTGGTGCAGACCGTCCTGTTCGGCGCGACGCTCACCACCACGGGGCTGGCCGACGACCTCTCGAAGGGGATCGTCGACCGCTTCCGCTCGCTGCCCATGGCGCGCGGGGCGGTGCTCGCCGGCCGCACGCTGGCCGACGGCCTGCTCCGGAACCTGTTCGTCGTTCTGCTCATGATCGGGGTCGGCGTTCTCATAGGATTCCGCTTCGAGGGTGGCGCCGGCTACGCGGTGGCGGCGATCGGCCTCGTCGTCGCGTTCGGTTTCGCCTTCTCGTGGATCTCGGCCCTCATCGGGATGCTCGCCAAGGACCCCGAGACGGCACAGACGGCGGGGTTCATCTGGGTGTTCCCGCTCGTCTTCGCCAGCTCCGCCTTCGTGCCGGTACAGACCATGCCGGCCTGGCTCCGCGGCTTCGCGAACGTGCAACCGATCTCGGTCACCGTGAACGCGGTGCGGTACCTCACCTCCGGCGGCGCGGCGCCCGGCACGGCGGCCGGCGACATCGGCACGTCGTTGCTATGGGCGGCCGGCATCCTGATCGTCTTCGTGCCCCTCGCCATCGTCCAGTACCGCCGCACCGTCTGACGCGGGGGCGCCCGCCGGCGGCTCACCGCAGCAGCGCGCGGGCGAGCACCTGCTGCGCTCCCCACAGGAACAGGGGCAGCAGGATGGCGGTGAGGAAGCCGCGCAGCGTGCTCACCTGCCACGGCCACGTCGACGCCCTCTCGACCAGCGCGAGCTCGGCGTCGAGCGCGGTCACGGCCTTGCCGATGCCGTCCATGGCCGAGTAGTCGTCGGCCGCGATGTCGGCGTGCAGCCTGCGAACTGTGAGCTCGAGCCGGTGGTGGATCTCCTGCAGCCGTTGCTCACGCTGCCGCACGAGGCCCTGGTGCGCACCCCAGATCGGGCCGAGGAACGCGGCGATCGCGATGGCGACCAGCATCCCGATGGTGGAGAGCATCAGCCGGGTCGCCGAGGGCGCGACCTCGGCCGGATACGCGGCGATCCAGGCGTAGCCGATCGCCAGGATCCCCACGGCGCACTGCGCGGAGAAGCGGGAGAAGGCGTACAGCGGTCGCGCGTTGAACAGGTCCATCGCGGCGTGCCGGCGGTACAGCCGGTCGATGATGTGGAGCTGCCGGAACACGTGGTACACGAACGCCCCGATCACGCCCCAATCGAGCACGAGGATGACGGCGTTCTCGACGAGTAGGAGCGGTCCGGAGGGCGCGTAGCGGAAGAGGGCGAGGGTCGCGGCCGGAAGGGAGAGTCGCTGCACCACCCCGAAGCTCACCCCCAGGAGCGACGCCAGCAGGGCGGGCCACGTCGGCATCGTCGTGAGCCGGCGCGCGACGCCGAGCACTTCGTCGTCGGACAGGTCGAGCACGGGCCTCAGTGCGGCCAGCCCGCGTTCCGCGGCGCGGTCGAGGAAGTGCATGAGCGCGAGGCCGAAGATCCACGTGCCGAAGACCACCGCGTGGTACGGGAAGACGGTGCCGGGGGCGTACGCTGCCGCGCGCCACTTCACCACGGTGACGGCGCACGCGACCGCGAGCCACGCGCCGACGTAGGTGAGGGCCGGCGCCCACGGCAGCCGCTCCACCCAGCGCTGCGTCGCATCGACCCAGCTCGCGGCGGACGGACCGCCGAAGGACGCCGCCTGCACGGGCTCGTGATCCAGGCTCATCGCGGATCGCGCTCCTCTCGCCTCGGTGTCCTTCGGATTGTAGGGGATGCGGCCGGATCGTGCGGGACGCGGCGGCCCGTCGGCGCTCCGCGACGGTCACGGAGACGGTGCGGCGCATCGGCGCGCCGCGGCTCGCGGAGCCCGTGCGCGGCTCGCGGAGCCCGTGCGCGGCTCGCGGAGCCCGTGCGCGGCTCGCGGAGCCTTCGCTCCGCTCGCTCTGCGCCCTTCGGCGCTCGCGCGGGAGCGGCCGCGCGAGCTCGTGTAGCAGGCGCTCCTAGGCGGGCGGCCCGCCCTCGACGCCAGCGGGCGCCTGCCCGGTGCGCTCCGCGTTGCCGCGCCACGGCCTTCGCCATGAGCCGCTCCAGGGCCCTAGCCATGGGCCGCGGCGAAGCGCGATCCGGCTGCGCCGCGCGCGGTGCGGGCGGCAGCGGGCCGGGGGCCGCTCTCCCGTGAGCGCCGCGGCGCGCTCGACGAGACGGTCGCGGCCGTGGCCGCGGGTGGTCAGGAAGTCGGGTTGTGGGAGCATGATCGTGCCTCCTCGTGTGAGCCTCTCAAGGAGTTCTCGGGGATTCGTAGCGTCAGGCTAGACCCAGCCGGCTGACACCGTCGTGGCAGCTTTCGGCCCTCGCGTCGGCGCGCTCGGGGTGCGACGGCGGGTCAGGGTCCGGGCCGGCGCGGGGCGGTGTCCGCGGAAGACGGGCGCCCCCGTCCGCGCATCGGGAGCAGGCGCGCTCGCGCGGCGGTGCGGCGAGCCAGCCGCGCCCGAAGCGGGCGCCCCGCCGGGCGCTGGGGGCCGCACGGGCCGTGCCCCTCGAGGCGTCGGGCCGTCTTTTCCTTCGCTACGTAGGCTGCCAGCATGTGGATCACGTCAGCCTCTCCTGCTCGCTCGCGCTCGCCTTCCGAGCGTCTGCCGGGTCCCGGCGTCGGGCCGGAGCGGAGCGGCGGCTCCGGCCTCTCGATCCCGGCCGCATCGTCTGAAACGATTTTGACCTGAATCGATTCAGAACTATAGCATCGTCATCGTGGATGTCAAGTCCGGCAGGACGCGGCGGCGCATCACGCTCAAGGACCTCGCCGACGAGCTCGGCGTCGCCGTGTCGACGGTGTCCAACGCGTACAACCGGCCCGATCAGCTCTCCGACGAGCTGCGCGAGACGATCCTGCGCACCGCCGAGGCGCGTGGCTATGCCGGACCGGACCCGCAGGCTCGCGGGCTGCGTCGCGGACGCACCAACACCATCGGGCTGGTGTACCCGAGCCGCCTGTCCTACGCGTTCACCGATCCCATGGCGGCGCTCTTCGTCCGAGGCGTGGCCGAGGAGGTCGAGCGGCACGGTTACGGCCTCTTGCTCGTCGGGGGACCGGCCGACGACCTGGCGCCCGGCGCGCCCCAGGGTGCGCCCGTGGCTCGGGCCGGTGTCGACGGCTTCGTGCTCCACTCCTTCGCCGACGACGACCCGCTGCTCGCGACCGCCCTCGCCCGCGGCCTCCCCACGGTGCTGGTCGACAATCCCGTCGTCACCGATCTCCCCTGCGTCGCCATCGACGACGCTCGGGCGGCGGCCGACGCCGCGCGGCACCTGCTCGGGCTCGGGCACCGCCGTCTCGGCGTGCTTGCGCTCGAGCTCACCCTCGAGGCGGTCGGCGGCGTCATCGGTCCCGAGCGACAGGCGCAGGCGCGCTACCGTGCCACGCGCGAGCGCCTGCGGGGCTACGCCCGCGCCGTGCGCGAGGCGGGCCTGTCCTGGGAGAGGGACGTCGTCGTCTTCGAGTCGCTCGACAACACCATCGAGGAGGGGCGGCGCGGAGCGGCCCTCCTGTGGCACCAGCGGCCGCGGCCGACCGCCCTGCTGGCGATGAGCGACCAGCTCGCCTTCGGGGCCCTCGAGTTCGCGTTCGAGGACGACGTGCGCGTTCCGGGCGAGCTGTCGGTCGTCGGCTTCGACGATGTGCCCAGCGCCGCCCGCTCGAACCCCGCGCTGACGACCGTTCACCAGCCGACGATGCGCAAGGGGCGGGAAGCCGGCCGCATGCTCGTCGCGGCGGTGCACGGCGAGCAGGCGCCGCCCTGTCTGTGGCTTCCCACCCACCTCGTCACGCGGTCCTCCACCGGACCGCCCGACCTTGGCGCCGCCTGAAGCCGGATGCTCCGACGGCGAGGCGAGCGCCGCCGGCGCTCGACCGGGCACGGTGACCCACGCTTCCCACGGAGCGGTCGCTATGCCCCATGCTGGGGGCAGGTAGCCGAGAGTTCCTCGCCCCGTCGTGCGCTCGTCGCGGCCCGGCCGCCATGCTGCGTTCGACCCGATGTCGACAGGGTCGCCCTGGAGGGGTGGCCCCGCCAAGAGCCGTCGCCGCCCGACCACCGGGGGTCGGGCTCCCGCCCTGCAACCGTTGGCACGCCAACCCTCGAGCGCGCCCGTTCGCCGGCACCCGGCCCACGCGGCAGTTCGCGAACCAGCAACGGACTTCTCAGCCCTCGCCGTCGCCCGTTTCTGGCCGAGCGGATGCGCTCGAGCGTCTTCGAGCAGCGATCCGCCCGCCGCCCAGCGAGGCATTCGGCCTTACGAAGAAGGGGGTCTCATGGTCGGGTTCGAAGTGCACGCCGTGCTTGCCCGTCTGCAGGCGTCGGGCGCAGCGGTCGAGGTGGACGACGCCAACGGCGACATCCTGCACGCCCGCGTGCGCGTCGACGGAGCGTGGATCGACGTCACGTTCCCGTCCTACGCCACGCTCGATCCAGAGGTGATCCGCGTGCTCCAGGACGCGCTGGCGTGCGAGCTGTCGGGGGCCGGCCACGGCGTCGCCGTGCGCTCCCGCGACGGCTCCGACGAGCGCGAGCTCGGCATCTCGCCGGGGGAGGCAGACGGGGCGCCCGTCGTATGGATCAACACGCTCGAGAGTCAGCTCAAGACGTGGATCCGACTCATCGAGCGCGGCGGCGTCATGACGGCCGCGGCCGACTGAGCTACGAGCGGGACCCCGCAGCGATTGCTGCGGGGTCCCGCCTGCCATGCCGCGTCCGTCACGGGCACGGCGTGCGCGATCGTCAGCTCAAGGCCTCGGGCACGGGCTCGGTGCGGCGCCGCGGTACGGTCCGTTCACGAACCGTCCGGTCGAGGCGGTGTACCTGCCTGCGCGCGCGAGCGAGCGCCGCGCGCGCGTCCTTCGCGCTCAACTCCGGGTCGTCGAGCACGCGCCGCAGGTGCTCGATCTCGATCTCGGCCGCGTACGTGCGGCACGCCGGGGCCACCCGACGGTACTCGGGAAGAAGCATCTCGAGGCGCGCCAGCGCCACGTAACAGGCGCGCACGTGATCCTCGCGCTCTTGGACTGCGGGGGGACGCGGCGTCATCTCATCCCATCCTCTCCTGGTGTAAGCATCCCACGCCGGGGCGCTCCCCGAGGCGCGTCGGCTCGTAAGGGTCTTGCCACGGATGCGAACATCCGGTGTGCGTGGACCTCCACTGTAGGCAAACGCTCCCAGCGCGGACAGGCCCCAGCGTCATGGAATTCCGGGACAAGTGTCCGTACGCTCCGCGCCTTCAGGCGTCTGCCAGCCCGATCTCGCGCGCCCAGATGATGGCTTCGGCACGCGAATGCAGCCCGATCTTGCTGTAGATCGACGAGATGTAGTTCCGGATGGTGTGGCGCGACAGACCGAAGTCGCGCGCGATGCGGGCGGTGCCGGTGCCTCGCCCGAGGGCCTTCAGCACCTCGAGCTCACGCGCGGTCAGGTCCCCCACCGCCTCCGGCACGTCGTGCTCGTCCGCCACGTCCCGCACCCGCTCGGCGAGCAGTCGCGCCACGCCGTCGTCGGCACTCGCGGCCCTGCCGACCGCGACCACCAGCTCGCGGTGCGATCGGCGCCGTTCGGTCACGTCGACGAGCATGCGCAGGCGCATGTCGCCGGCGCCGTCCGGCAGCCTGACGCCGCTGGCCAGGACCGTACGAACCGCGCCGTTGCCGGTGCGGAGCTTCAGCTCGAGGTCGCTGAACACGTCCCCGCCCGCCTCGGCGTCGACCAGTCGCTGTTGCTGGAAGGGCGAGGCCCACAGACCGATGCCGGTCTCCGTGCGACCGATGAGGTCGAGCGCGGCGTACCCGCTCAAGACCTCGAACGCACGGTTCACGTCGATCACGGCCGAGCCGCCGGTGAGCAGCGAGCAGGCGTCCGGCGACGCGTGGAACGCGGCCTCGAAGCGGGTCGCCTCTCGGCGGACGGCGCGCTCGAGCCGCGCGATGCGGTCGTCCGGCGCCGCGCCGCGGGGAGCCTCGGCCGCGTGGCGCTCGGGCACGTGCCGGCGGTGCGCGAGCGCGAAGGACGCGTCGTCGCGGGTACGACCGCCCGTGACCACCAGCCGCAGATCGTGCCAGGCATGCGCGGCGCCGCCGACCCTGATACGCATGCGGTACGCGCGCACCTCGTCGAAGCCGAGGTCGTCGAGGTCGCGCAGGAGCGCCTCGGCAGCCGGACGCTCGCTGGCGTGGACGCGGGCGAGGAAACCGCGGCGACCGCCGCCACGGTCCGCGCCGGGCCCGGCGACGGCCGCCACGGCCGCGAAGGTGGGATCGGCGACCACTGCGTCGTGCGGCTCGTGCAGATGCAGGCGGTAGCCAAGGGAACGGAGCAGGTCGAGGCACGCGACCACCCCGTCGTCGTGCTTGCGACGGCGCCCCGTGGACGGCTGCCCGTTGGACCGGTCGCCGGCGTCGTGCGGGTCGACGCCCGCGGCCGGGACCGCTTGCCTGTGGCTGCCATGCGCTCCGTCACGCACCCGCGATACCGCTCTCGCGCGCCCAGATGATCGCGGCGGCGCGCGAGTGCACGCCGAGCTTGCCGTAGATCGAGGAGATGTAGTTGCGCACGGTGTGGCGCGACAGCTGCAGCGTGTTCGAGATGGCGTCGGTCCCGGCGCCCGCCGCCAGCGCCTGCAACACCGCTCGCTCGCGCTTGCTCAGCGACGCGAGCTGCTCGGCGTAGTCGCGCCCGGTCCGAACCCGCCGAACGCGGTCGGCCACCGCCAGGGCGAACTGGCGGTCGTCGGTGAGCACCGCCTGGATCGCGTCGATCAGCTCGCGCCGGCTGCGTTGATCGTCCGTCACGTCGTGCAGCATGCGCAGACGGACCTCGCGGCGCCCCTCCGGCACGCGCACGCCGGACACCCGGAGCGCGCGGCGCGTCCCGTCCGCCGCCCGTAACGTGATCTCCAGGTTGGCGAAGGCGCCGTCGCCACGCTCCACGCTCCGGAGCCTGTGGAGCTCGGAGCGACCGAGCCACAGGTCGAGCGCCGCCTCGTCGCGGCCGATCACGTCGCGGGCCGCGCGCCCTGTCAACGCCTCGAACGCGCCGTTGGCGTCCAGGATGCGCCCGTCGCGGCCGATCAGGAGGGCGGCGGCGGGCGAGTGCCGGAAGATCGCCTCGAACAGGGCGGCGCTGCGGCGCAGCTCGAGCTGCAGCTCCCGCCGCCGGCCGGCCGCGTTCGTCTGGGGGGGCTCGTGCTCCGGTCGGAGCCCCTCGGGATAGATGCGCGTCGCGAGCAGGAAGCGCCGCCGGCCGGCCGCGGCCGCGTCGGGATCCAGCGCGACGCGCGCGTCGCGCCAGCGGTACCCGCCGACCTCGCGGTCGAACAGGCGCAGGCGGTAGCTGCGCACGCCGCCGCCATCGAGCTCCCGCAGGTCGTACAGGAAGGCCCGTGCGACGCCGGCGTCCTCCGGGTGAACGCGCGCGAAGAAGGGGGCGAAGCGCTCCGCATCCCGGAGCGGGCCGTTCCCGCCGCGCGCGACCAACGGACCGGCGGTCGCTGTGGCCGGGACGCGTTCGCATTTCTCCGACCCGTTCGCCCCCGGCATGGCGCGCGCGTCCGGGCCGCCGCCGTGCAACGCGTGCACCGCTGTCGTGAGGTGCGCCGCAGTCGGCCCCCGGTCGAGACGAACCGTGCGCACCTCGTACCCGATGGACGCAAGGACGGCCAGCCAGGGCTCGAGGCCGCGGTCGGCGCCGCCCGCCCGCCGGCCCGCGGTCCGGCGCGGCGCGGTGGCGCCCTCGCGATGCACGCTCACGTGCGCCGCGATCCGATACCCCGCAACTCCTCGACCGCGAAGGGACTCCCGCTCGGATGTTCGGCCTCGCCGTCGAGCGCCCGCCCGGTCGCGCGCACGACGTAGCCGAACCCGAGCTCGCGCAGGGCCGGCGCATCGGGGTGCGGCCCGCCCGCCTCGGCTACGGCGATGACGCCGTTTTCACGAAGGGCGGCGAGCCACGCGCGCAGCATCCCCCCGTTGCCGTCGCGCCGCTCGGGCCCCTCACTCCCGAAGCTGACGCCGGCCCAGCTGAAGGGCGAACGCTCGATCTCGCGCAGGCTCGGCGCGAAGCCATCGGCCGAGCTGAGCATGAGCCGAAGTCCCGCCTGAGAAAGCACGGCCAGCCCCTCGTACAGCTCCTCGCTGCCCCCGCGGGTGGCCTCGCCTCTGTCGGGCCTCAGGTCGTCGGCCTGCACCGCGACGACGATCTTGCCGACATCGGCGCCGGACGCCTCGAGGAGATCGAGGAGGCGCTCCGCCGAACCCGGCGCGAGGTGCTGGGCGGCGGCCGTCAACACCGTCACGCGCTCGCCGTCGCCTCCATCCGCGGCCAACGCCCGGAGTGCGGCGCGCAGGCACCAGACGCGGAGGTGGCCGTCCAGGCCGCTCTCGCGCGCGAGCCCCCAGAGCACGGCCGGTTCGACGATGCCCAGCGCCGTGTGGCGCCAGCACAGCGACGCCTTCACCCCGATGTCGGCGCCATCGGCGAGGGACACGATCGGATGCAGTTGCACGCTCAGCTCGCCGTACTCCTCGGCGTGGGTGAGGTCGCGCTCGAGCTGAAGGCGCCGGCGCGTGGCGACATCGACGTCCTCGCTGAAGCGTACGTAGCGCCCCTTCCCGCTCTCCTTCGCGCGTCGCAGCGAAGCGTCGGCCCGGATGAGCACGGCTTTCGGGTCGCTGTCGCCCGCCTGGCACACCGCCACCCCGACGCTGGTGCCGACCGCGCACATGAGCCCGTCCACGACGAGCGGCTCGCCGATGGCGTCGACGATGCGTTGCGCCACGTCGCTCGCCTCGTCGATCGAGCCGACGCGGCGCAGGAGCGCCGCGAACTCGTCGCCGGCGAGACGGGCGACCACGTCCTGCGGCCTGACCGAGGCGGCGAGCCGCTGCGCCACCTCGACCAGCACGGTGTCGCCGACGCCGTGGCCGTAGCGGTCGTTGATGCGCTTGAAGCCGTCGAGGTCGACGTAGAGGACCGCGTCGACGGCGCCGGCCTCGCGGCCGCGCTCCGCCAGCACGTGCGACAGGTACTCCAGGAAGAAGCGCCGGTTCGGCAGGTCGGTGAGCCCGTCGTGCAGCGCGTGGTGTGCCAGCTCGCGCTCGCGCTCCTTGAGGTTGGTGACGTCTGCGATCGAGCTGACCACCGCGTAGGGGCGTTCGTGCCCGGGACGGAACAGGGGCTGCGTGTTGACGCGGATCCAGCGCCGCTGTCCGTCGGGCCGCTCGATCCTGAGGAACACCCCCGTGTGCGGCTCGCCGGTGCGCAGCGTGTCGCGCGCGGGCGTCGATTGACCGTCCAGCGGCAGGCCGTCCTCGCCGATGACGCGGATCACCGGGCCGTCCCCCGTCCAGCCGTGGAGCTGATGGCGGGTGACGCCGAGGATCTCGCGGGCGCTCGGGTTCGACACGCGAACGCGGCCACGCGCGTCCTGGACGAGCACGCCGTCGTGGAGAGAGTCGACCACCACGCGCTGGCGTTCGTGGATCTCGCCCAGCTCGCTCTCGGCTCGCACGAGCGGCGTGATGTCCTGGATCTGCTTGACGATGGCCGTCAGCTCGCCGGTCTTGCCGCGCACGGCGGTCAAGCCTGCCAGCGCGTACAGGACCGTGCCGTCCCGCCTGATGTAGTGGCGCCGCGACTGGCTGCTCTCCAGGGCGCCGGATCGCAGCCCGGCGTCGATCCGCGCGACCAGGTCGTGATCGTTCGGATGCACGAACTCGTGGATCTCGTGCCCGCACAGCTCGTGGCGTGCGTAACCGAGCATGCGGCACACCTCGGCGTTGACGTCCAGCACCACCGCGTCCTGCGACAGCAGGATGGTGCCGAACGCCGCGCGCTCGAGCACCGTCGACGGGACGTCCGCCAGCGCACGCGGACGCTCCGAGCTGTCGTCGTGCCTGTTCCCGACCCCCATCGCGCGTCCCTCCCGGCCTGTGTCCATCGCCCTCCACCACGCCTTCGGCGCGGCCAACCATCGATCGCCTGTGGCCCCGTGTTTCGAGCCGTGAAGGGAGTATGGGGCATCTGGACCGGTAGCGATACCTGCGGGTGCACGGGGTGACTAGTACATCTGTCTATACGCTCCGATGTTCGGCGGTCGCGCCGCGTGCCGGGCGGAGCACGTCGCCCTCCAGGAAGCGCGTCCAGGAGCGCGACGAGCCCATTTCCGCGCGAAAGGCGCAGCGTGCGCTGGCCCGTGCAGGGAAGATGCGCGGGGGGGGGGCGAAATCCGGGTAGTACATGGAGCCTGGTGCAGATGACCTGTCGTAAGAAGGCCCTGGCGTGCGGACGCCCTGGCGCGCGGATGCCCCGGCGTGCGGATGCCCTGGCGCCGGGTCCCTGGCGCCGGGTCCCTGGCGCCGGGTCCCTGGCGCCGAGTTTCAGGCGCCGAGTTTCAGGCGCCGAGTCCGTGGGCCGAGTGCCTGGCAGGGAAGCCGCGCTCAGTGCGCGCGGATGCGGCCCGAGTTCAGGACCGCCAGCATCGCCCCGTACTGCACCTCGACGAGGGGCTTGATGGGGATCGGGCTCGAGACGAGGTTGCGCTCGATGTCGGCGATCCATGCCGCCAGGTGCCGCTCGAGCTCATCGCGCGCGGCCCGGAGCCGCTCGGTCGGGGCCTCGGCGAGCTGCGCGTCGAGGGCGCGGCGCAGCATGCTGGCGACCAGCGTCCGGTAGAACGAGCCGACGTACAGCTCGTCGGCCTCCTGCGCGACGGTGGCCGTGCGGTCCATCCCCTCGGCGCGCTCGGCCCAACTGCGCTTGCTCCCGAGGCTCGCCAGCCCCTGACGGATGAAGGAGCTCACCGCGCGATGGAAGCGCGTATCGAGCGTCATGTCGGGGGCGATCTCGTCGAGCAGGCGTTGCACCGTCTGGTACATCGAGCGCGAGCGCTCGATCCCCTCGAGGATCGCCTGCCGCCGCGTGCGGCTCGAAGGCGACGAGTCGGCCATGGTCGGCGACTGGAAGTACGGGAGCTCCGTCACCAGCTGCACGGGCTCGCTCACGCCGCGCACGAAGTCCCAGCTCGAGGCGCCGCCCTGGACGAGCGATGCCGGCGGCTCGGACGCGTAGGCCTCGTAGTAGTCGTACGCCTCGCGCACGGAGGGGACCTTGTAGACCGCCGGCGCGTACTCGTGCGCCCAGGGCATCTCCGGCTCTCCCAGGGACATCACGAGGCCGCGCTCGGTCGGGATCTCGTGGAAGGCGGCGTACGCCTCCGGGATGTCCTCGGAGATGTAGTAGTACACCCCGCCGAAGCCGGCGTTGTGCAGCGAGTAGACGAAGTCCGGCCGCGCCTCCTCGAAGGCGGCCATGAGGGCGCGCGTCTCCGGCATGGGGGCGTCGAACGCGAGGTCCTTATAGCGGATCGGGAAGGTCCACTCGACCTGCTCGTCGGAGCGGGGCCGGTAGAAGTTTCGCGCGTACGTCGGGATCGTGAAGGGGCCCGAGAACCACCCCTCGTTGAGCCGCGTCCCGTCCGGATCGACCGACGGGAGCAGGTACCAGGTCCGCCCGTCGCGCAGCGCCGCGTTGGTGACGAGCTCGTCGAGGAGGAAGTGGATGAGCATGGCGCCGATGGGCTCGTTGGGGTGCGGGCAGGCGAACAGCAGCATGCGCTGCGGCCCGTCGCCGATGCGGACCATCGGAATCGGCTCGCCGTCGGTGGAGGTTCCCACGACGGTGGTTCGCGCCAGCTCGGGGTGCAGCTCGGCCACCTCGCGCGCGCGCGTGTACAGCTCGTCGACGGTGAGGAAGCGGCGGTACTCCGGCACGCGTGCGAGGGCCTGCCGGACGTCGATGGGGTCGGTCGCGTTCACGTCGTTCACCTTTCCGCGCGGAGGCGAGGGTCGAGCGCGTCGCGCAGGCCGTCGCCGATGAAGTTGAAGCTGAGGACGACCACCATGATGGAGATCCCGGGCCAGGTGATGAGGAAGGGCGCGCGCAGGATGAAGTCCTTGCCCTCGCTCACCATCACCCCCCACTCGGGGGTGGGAGGCTGCACGCCGAGCCCGAGGAAGCCGAGCGCGGCGGACGCCAGGATGGCCTCCGGGATGCCGAACGTGGCCGTCACCACGACCGGCGTCAGGGTGTTGGGAAGGATGTGGCGGAACATGATGCGCGCGGCGCTCACGCCGTTGGCGCGGGCCGCCTCCACGTACTCGGTCTCGCGCAGCCCCAGCACCTGCGCCCGGACGAGGCGCGCGTACAGCGGCCAGCTCACGAGCCCGAGCACCCACATGACGTTGAAGATGCTCGGACCGAGCACCGCGATGACCGCGATCACGAGAACCAGGAAGGGGAAGGCGTAGAAGATCTCGACCGCCCGCATGATGAGGGAGTCGACCCAGCCGCCGAGGTAGCCGGCCAGCAGGCCGAGGGTGGTGCCGACCAGGGACGCGATGCTCACGACCACGATGCCGATGAACAGCGAGATGCGCGCGCCGAAGATCAGGCGGGAGAGGATGTCGCGCCCGAAGTTGTCGGTGCCCAGGAGGTGACCGGGCGATCCTGGCGCGAGGAAGGGGTGGATCAGGTCGAGGTCGAGCGGGTCGTAGGGGGCCACCCAGGGGGCGAGGGCGGCTGCGAGCACGGCGGTGACCAGCAGGACCGTGCCGGCCACGGCGAGCTTATTGCGCAAGAAGGCCCGCAGGACACGGCGGCGCGGCGCTCGCTTGCGGCGCTCGGACGAGCCGGTCAGGGCGCTAGCCATAGCGGATGCGCGGGTTGACGAAGGAGTAGGTGAGGTCGGTCAGGAGGGTGACCAGCATGAAGCACAGGGCGAACACCAGCACCGTTCCCTGCACCATCGGAAGGTCGCGTTGACGGATGGCGTTGATCGACAACAGTCCCAGCCCCGGCCACGAGAAGATGGTCTCGACGATGATGGCGCCTCCCAGCAGCGCCCCGAACTGGATGCCCGCCGTGGTGACGACCGGGAGGATGGCGTTGCGCAGCGCGTGCTTGAACAGCACGGGGCGGTTGCGCAGCCCCTTCGCGCGCGCCGTCCGGACATAGTCCTCGGACAACACGTCCAGCATGGCGTTGCGCGTCAAGCGCGTGAGGATCGCCGCGAGCGCGGTGCCGAGCGTGATGGCCGGCAGGATGAGGTGACTGAAGAAGTCCCACGGGCCGTCGGCGAAGCTGCCGATGCCGCGGATGGGGAGCCAGTGCAGGCGCAAGCCGAACACGATGATCAGCACCAGGCCGAGCCAGAAGTTCGGCATGGACACCCCCATCATCGCGAGGAGCATGGCGCCGTAGTCCTCGGGGCGGTTGCGCCGCGCCGCGGACAGCACCCCGACCGGCACCGCGATGAGGAGCGCGAGCACCATCGACGAGACCGTCAGGAGCAACGTGTTCGGGAAGCGCTGGAGGATCTGCCGCCCGACGGGCTGCTGGGACGTGATGGAGGTGCCGAGGTCACCGTGCAGCAGGCCGCCCATGTAGTCGCGGTACTGCACGTACCAGGGCTCGTCGAGGCCCAGCTCGTGCCGGAGCCGTTCGACGTTGGCGACGTTTACCGTCTCGGAGCCGAGCATGAGGCTGATGGCGTTGCCGGGGGCGAAGCTCATCAGCGAGAAGGTGATGAAGCTGATCCCGAACAGCACCGGGATGAGCATCAGGAGGCGGCGCACGGCGTAGGAGCCCATGACCGCGGCGGCTTAGGGGGCGGCGGGCCCGGACCGCACCGGTCCGGGCCCGCTCGGGAACGTGGCGTTCACTTGTCGATGGACACGTTGTTCTCTTGCGATACGAGGTTGAGCCCGGCCCACGGCGGCACGAAGTCGTGGACCTTGTCGCTCACGATCGAGTACCCGTTCTCGAAGTACAGCGGGATGGCGGCGCGGTCCTTCATGATGAGCCGCTGCGCCTGCAGCCACAGGTCGTTGCGCTTCTGGAAGTCGATGGTGGCGCTGGCCTCGTCGAGCAGCGCGTCCACCTGGTCGTTCTGGTAGAAGTGCGTGTTCGTCTTGCCCGCGTTCGCCCCGTAGAACAGCGAGTACAGGCCGGTCGTGCCGGCGAAGCTGTAGTCGAAGAACAGGCCCGTGTCGTTGCCGTTCTGAAGGTCGTCGGCCCACACGGCCACGTCCTGCTGCAACAGCTTGGCGTCGATGCCGAGCTGCTTGAGCTGCGTGACCAGGATGGTGAGCACCCGCACCTGCGAGCCCGCGATGGTCTTGATCGAGAAGCTCAGCGGCTTGCCGTCCTTGTCCAGGATGCCGTCGCCGTCGTGGTCCGACCAGCCCGCGTCGGCCAGCTCCTTGAGCGCCGCCTCGGGGTCGTACGTCCACAGGTCCTTCAGCCCCGGGTCCTGCGTGAAGCTGACCCACGGCGGGACCTGCCCGTACGCGCGCTGGCCGAAGGGCTCGACCACGGCCTTCACGGCGGCGTCGATGTCCATCGCCTTCGAGATGGCGTCGCGCACGGCGAGGTCGTCGAACGGCGGCGTCTTCACGTTGAACCCAAGGCCGCGGTAGCTGCCGCCGCGCGCGATGAGGTGCACGCCGGGCGTGTTCTGGAGCTGGCTCACCGAATCGATGTTGAACACGTACGGGACCACGTCCACCTCGCCGGACGAAACGGCGATGGTCTGCACGGTCGGGTCGGGGATGAAGTCGAACTCGACGCCATCGAGGTTGACCGGCATCCAGTAGTCCTCGTTGCGCTGGAACGTGAGCTTCTGGTCGGGCGTGAACGAGGTGAGCTCGAAGGGCCCGGAGCCGATGGGATTGCGCGCGAAGCCCTCCTCGCCGAGCTGCTCCACGGCCTCGTGCGGCACGATGACCACGCGCGCCAGGCGGTTGGGATCGGTCACCAGGAAGGGGTCGGGCTCCGCGGTCTTGATCTCGACCGTGTACGGGTCGACGGCCCTCACGCTGGCGATATTGCCGAGCGTGAAGGCGGTGCTCACGTCGAGGAAGCGGTTGACGGAGTACACCACGTCGTCCGCCGTGACCTCGCGTCCGGCGCCGTCCGGGAATACGGCGTTGCCGTCCTGGAAGGTCACGCCCTGGCGCAGGTGGAAGATCCAGGTGGTGTCGTCGGGCGTGTCCCAGCTCGTGGCCAGGTTGGGGACCGGCTGGAAGTCGTCCTTGCCGATGATGAACAGCGGATCGAACACGAGGGAGAACGCGTCGATCTCGTCGTTGTTGGCGGACTTGTACGGATCGAGCTGGTTGATCGACGCGTACGAGATGTGCAGGATGCCCCCAGCATCCTGCGCGAGCGCTGCCGCCGCGAGGAGGGCCGCGACGGTGACGAGCAGGGTCTTTCGGAACATGCCATGTCTCCTTCGGTGCGGTGGGCGTCCGTGGGATCGCCCGCTGTGCCTCGGTCCAGCCTCGGCCGCTTCGTCCTGTGCTCACGCTCGCTTCCCGGCCGCGATCGACGCGTCGCGCGCGCCGGCCGCCGTGCCCGTGGTGAAGGGATCCTACCGCCGTGCCGCCGCCCTCGCGACCGACCGGCGCCCGCGCGCTAACGGCCTAAGGAGCCGCGTGGGGGCGCGCGGGGGATGCTCGGATCCCGCCTTGGACCGAGCATACGGACGGAGGGGGGGCTCCGCCATCGGTTCGGCTCATGCATGCGGCCGTGGTAGAAGGAATCACGATGGCAGCACCGCGCGCGACGTCTGCCCACCTCGCCACTCCCGCCCAACTCCTCGCGGTCACCGCCGTGGCCGACAGCGGCAGCTTCAGCGCCGCGGCCGCCGAGATCGGCACGAGCCAGTCGAGCGTGAGCCAGGCGGTGGCGCAGCTCGAGCGGCGCCTCGGCGCGCAGCTCTTCCGGCGCGGGTCGCGCGGCGCCGTCCTTACGGAAGTGGGCGCCCGGGTCGTGATCCACGCGCGCCACGTGCTGATGCTGCTCGAGCAGCTCGGTTCCGAGGCCGCCGACGAGGCGCCCGTTGGCGGCACCGTGCGCATCGCGAGCTTCCGCAGCATCGCGACGCACATCCTGCCCAGCGTCTTCCGGACGCTGCGCGACCGTCACCCGCAGCTCCGCATCGAGCTCGACGATGGCTGCCTCCAGCGCAGCGACGCGGAGGCAGCCGTGCTCGACGGCCGCGCCCACCTCGGCCTGGGAACGCTGCCGATGAGCGGGCACCTGGTGACGTTCCGCTTCGCGGAGGACGAGTACATGATCGTGATGCCCGGCACCGTGCGGGGCGTGGGGCGGGAGGTGTGGCGCCAGCTGGCCCATCACCCGCTCATCCAGTACGGCAACGAGCCCCTGGGCGCCGAGACCGCCGCCATGCTGGCCGCGTGCGGGCTGAACGTCATCCCGCTGCTGCGCATGTCGGAGGACTCGTCGATCCTGGCGGCGGTGGCGCGGGGCGTGGGCTTCGCGGTCATGCCGCGCCTCGCCGTCGAGCCCCTGACGGCGGGGGTGGCCCTGTTCCCCCTGCCGCGCCCGGTTCCGCGGATCCTCGGGTTGGGCGTGAAACCTCACGTCATGGGACTGCCGATGGTGCGGGCGGTCATCAGCGCGCTGTTGAACCGGTAGGGGGTGCGGGGGCGGGAGGCGCGGGGGCCGGGTCGGGCGCAGGTACGGGTCGAGGGGAGGTAGGTCGGGCGCAGGTAGGTCGGGGCAGGTACGTCGGAGGCAGATAGGTCGGGGGCAGGCGCGGGTCGGGCAGGCGCGGGTCGGGCGGGTGCGGGTCAGGCCGGCTCGAGCACCGTCAGCCGGTCCCCGACGCGAAGCTCCCCCGGCGCGTCGTGCAGCAGGTTCTGGCCGAACATCACCTTGCCGGCGCCGGCGCCGCTAGCCCGGCGGTAGGTGGCCAACGTCCGCAGCGGCTCCCTGCCGACCTCGGCCGTGGCCTGGTCTACCGTCGTGGTGACGCAGCGCGCGCACGGCTTGACCACCCGGAACGTCACGCCGCCGATGCGCACCGACCTCCAGCCGTCCTCGGCGAACGGGGCGCTTCCGCGCACGACCAGGTTGGGGCGGAAGCGGTCCATGGGCAGGCGCGCCTCGCCGCGCGCCACAAGGCGGTCGCCGAGGTCCGTCAGCGAGGCCTCGCCGACGAGCAACAGCGGGTAGCCGTCGGCGAAGGCTACCCGGTCGTCGGCTCGCGCGTAGTCCGGATCGACCTCCCGGCGGCCGTCGTCCGGGAAGCGCACGATGTCGGCGGCGCGGCCGAGGAAGCCGGAGATCCAGGCGCGCGCGGCCGCCGAGACGCGGCGGGCGGGCACGCGCTCTCCCCACAGGACGGCGTCCTCCGCGTCGGCCGGCGCGTCCGTGCCGTGCGCGCCCGGCCCGCCCAGGGGCAGCGCGATCGACCCCGCGCCGGGCGCGGCCAGGCGCAGCGCGTCGGCGTCGAGGGAGGTGCGCACCAGGGCGAGGCGCGGCTCCTCGCGTTGGGTCAGGAAGCCACCCCGGTCGTCCACGACCATCCAGCGCCGGTCGAAGCGCAGCCCGGTGTCGACGAGGTCGGCGCGACCGAGGCGGATCCCCGCCGCCGACTTCAGGGGGTACACGAAGAGGTCGGAGAGCGTGGGCGGGCCGGAGGGCGCGGGCACCGAGGGCGCGGGATCCGAGGGCGCGGGATCCGAGGGCGCGGCATCCGAGGGCGGCGCGCCGCGGCCGGGGGGCGGTGGGGCGTCGGACATCCACGTAACCTACACCCGTTGGCCCGCACCCGTTGGCGCCCACCCGTGCGCCCGCAACCGTACGGGCTAGGCTGGCGACGATGGTGGTGCCGCACCTTCCCCCAAGCACCGACCGAGGCGCCGCGTGAGCGAAGGCATGGCAGGCGCGCTCGTGAGGCGTTACTGGCGTGCGCTCGAGGCGCGCGACTGGCCTGCGTTCGCCTCCACGCTCGCCGATCACGTCGTATACGAGCTTCCGCAGACGCGGGAGCGCGTCCGCGGTCGCGCTGCCTACGTGGACTTCAACCGGACGTTCCCGGGGGCGTGGCACATCGAGCCCATCCGTCTCGTGGCCGAGGACGGCGCGGCGTTCGGGCAGATCGCCCTGCGCGACGGCGACCTGCGCATGACGGCGCTGACGTACTTCGAGGTCGAAGCGGCGCACATCGTGCGCCTCGAGGAGTACTGGCCGGAGCCCTACGAGCCCCCCTCGCGCGCCTCGCGATTCGTCGAACGCTTCTGACGGCGAACGCGCTCCGTCGGCAGCTGGGCCGAACCCCCCTCGGCGGTCGCGTCGCGCCCGGCAGGCGGCAGCAGGCCGGAGCCAGCCATGCGGGTCCAGGTCGTGAGCTGGTTCTCCAGGCTCGCGATCCACATGACCGAGCCGTCGCCCCCGCTCGAGCCGATCCCTACCCGCGACGCGCCCCCTGCCGCGGCGCGCAGCTCGGCGTGGTAACCGGCCGCGCGCAGCTCGTCCACCAAGGCAGCCTGCAGCAGGGATGCTACGTCGGCGCGAACGTTCTCGTGCAGCAACAGCTCGACCTCGCGCCACCCTTCCTCCCGCCGCACGCCGAGCCTGACCGCAGAACCGTCCGACAGGCGCTCGTGGCGGACGCCACGCCCCAGCCGCTCGAGCCGATCCAGCAACACAACGAGCTCGAAGCCCAGCATCGTGCGCTCCCTTCCGCAGTCCGCAACGGCCCCCTTGCGCAGTCTGCCTCGGAACGCTCCACGTTACTCGGTCGGAGCCGCCGGGCTCGTCGGGCTGGCATCGTTCGGCGCGGTTCCGCGCACCGCGGGGGCCAGCGGGAGTAGCCTGCGGAGACGATGCCCGGCCTCCCCGACCACCTGCGTTACCTCGACACGCTCGCGCGGCATAAGCGCCTCGTGTGGGCGGAGGGCAGGGCGCTCGGCGTCCCCGCCTGGAGCCTGCTGACCCACGACCTCTCGAAGCTCCTGCCCGACGAGTGGTTCCCGTCGGTCCGCTGGCTCGGCACCTCGGCGTCGTTGGCGCCCGCCCACATGGCGGCGTCGAAGCGCGCGCTCGAGCGTCATCGCCGCCGCAACCGCCACCACCCCGAAGCCTGGCTCCGCCGCGGCGAGCCGCTCCCGATGCCCGACCGCTACCGGCGCGAGATGCTGGCCGACTGGCGGGCGGTAGGGAGGAGCCACGACGGGATGTCGACGCGCGCGTGGTACCTGGCCAACCGCCACCGCCTGCCGCTGCACGCCGACACCCGCGCCTGGGTGGAGCAGGAGCTGCGCATCGCGCAGGCTGGGCCCGCCGGAGACGGGCCCGACCGGAACGGCCCCGCCCGGGACGGGCCCGCGCAAGCGTGACGCCCGGCGGGACGAGGACGGCGGCGGGAGCGCGCGCGACGCTGCCGTAGACTGACCCATGACCGAACCCGCGACGCAGCCGTGCGGTGACGGCGGCGCCGCGCTGCCCGAGCTCCCCCGCCCCGAGGTCCGCAGCGAGGCGGTGATGCTCATGAAGGGCTTCGCCGACGAGACCCGCCTGGCGCTCCTGAGCCTGCTGCGCGACGGCCCCGTGTGCGTGCACGAGCTCGTCGACGCCCTCGAGCTGTCCCCTTCCGCCGTGAGCCATCAGCTTCGCGTGCTGCGCCACGCACGCCTGGTGCGCGCGCGCAAGGAGGGGCGGCACGTGTACTACCGTCTGGCCGACGACCACGTGCGGCGCATGCTCGACGACGCGTTGTCCCACGGCGCGGAGGCGCGGTAGGCGCCTCGCGACGCGAGCGGGGGTGGGCGCGTCGCGACGCGAGCGGGGGTGGGCGCGTCGCGACGCGAGCGGGGGTGGGCGCGTCGCAACCCCAACGGGCGGCAGGCGCCCCGCGATCCCAGCGGGCGGTGGGCGCCCCGCGATCCCACCGGCGGTGGGCGCCCGCAACCCCATCGTGCGGCAGGCGCCCCGCAACCCCACCGGGCGGCACGCCTCGCGGCCCCCGCGCCGTACCCGGCCCCTGCGCGCGTGCGCGCTCGGCGCGCCGTCTCACCCCTCGAGGACGGCCTCCAGCTTCGTGAAGCACGCTTCCCAGCCCTTGCGGTGGCTGTCGCGGCTCGCGGTGGTGAGGAAGCGATCATGGGTGACGACCATCTCGGTGCCGCCTCCGGCGGCCGCGAGCTCGACGGTGATGCGCGTCGGCTCGGGGTCCTGCCCCTCCCACTGCCACGTCAGCACGATCCGGCGGTTCGGCTCGAGCTCCAGGTACTCCCCGCCGACGGCGACCGTGGCTCCCCCTTCGACGTTGTGCATGGTCACGCGGTAGCGCCCCCCGGGCCGGGCGTCGGCCTCGACCGTGGCGTGCGCCTCGCCCGGCGCGAGCCAGGGCGCCATGCGCTCCGGAACGGTCCATGCATCGTAGACGGTCGCCGGCGGTGCCGGCAGCGTGCGGCGGAGCACGAGGCGTGCGTCGTCGCGGTCCGTCGTTGCGGACGGTGGCGTTCCCTGCTGGGCGGCGTTCTGGCTCATGGCGTCTCCTTCCGGGCCCGCGGGCCCTTCGCGTGGGCGGCGTCGGCCGCGTCCGAGGCGTCGGATGACGTTTCCAGAGGCGTGGTCGGGTCTCCGGAGGGCGTTGGGTTGGCGGGTGCGCGGGGCGTTCGGTCGGGGCGCTCGGATGGGCGCTCCCCCGGGGGCTCGCCCACCATCCGCTCGAGGGCGTCGAGGCGCCGCTCCCAGAAGACGCGGTAGTGCTCGAGCCAGGCGTCGGCGCTCGCCAGGCGCGCGGGTTCGAGGGTGAGGCGCGCCTCACGGCCGACCCAGCGGCGCCGCACGAGGCCCGCGGCCTCGAGCACCTTGACGTGCTTCGACACCGCCGCGAACGACGTGGGGAACGGATCGGCCAGCTCGCCCACCGTCCGCTCGCCGCTCGCCACCATCGCGAGGATGCCGCGGCGCGTGGGGTCGGCGAGGGCGTGGAAGATCCGGTCGAGATCGGCCGGTGCGGTCCGTTGTTCAACCATGTCGTTGAATATAGGGCGCCGCGGCGCGAAAGTCAACCGTTCGGTTGAATGTACGTGCTCGGCTCGTTGGCCTCCGTTCCCGCGCGGCCTACCCTTCGGCGCCGTCCTCCTCGCGCATCGCGCGTTCGGCGGCGGCGCGCGCGTCGGTCGACGACAGGCCGGCGTCGAGTCCGCGGCGCATGTGCGCCTCCCAGCGCTCGAAACGGCGGGCCCGCTCGAGCAGCTCGCGGGCGCCTTCCGCCGGCACGACGGCGACGCCGTCCTCGTCCCCCACCACGATGTCGCCGGTCCGGACGAGCACGCCGCCGCACACCACGCTCTCGCCGATCGTGCCCGGAAGGTCCTGCCTCCTCGTCGTGAGCGAGGAGAGGTTGCGGCAGAACACGGGGAACTGCAGCTCGACGACCTCGCGCCAGTCCGTCGCCGCGCCGTCGATGACGACGCCGGCCAGGCCGCGCCCGGCCGCGGAGCGCGACATGAGGCCGCCCCAGCACGCGTGCCGGCGGTCGCCCTGGCGCGCCACCACCAGGACGGTTCCCGGCGCCGCCTGGAGCGACGCCTGGGCGAGCGGGCCGTTGTCGGTCGGTTGACAGCTCACCGTCAGCGCGACCCCGACCATCCGGACCGGCCGGAACAGCGGCTGGATGCCCCAGTCGAGCAGGCCCTCGGTCGCGAGATGGCCGAAGGTACCGCTGGCCAGCGATCGGTACGGGGTGAGGTCGTCGATGCCGCTGCCGCGGCGCGGGTGCGCGTCGTCCTGGTCCATGCCGCCTCCTGCCCCGCCGCGGGCCACGGAAGCGCAGCACGCCCGCCTTGACGGGGTCGTGGCCGGAGCCTAGCATGTGTCCACACATGTGCGGATCCACGGATACGGAGCCGAGGACGGGCGCTTGATCAGGGCCACGAACCTCTACGAGAAGGTCTACGACCAGCTCAAGCGCGAGATCTACGACGGCGCGTTCCCCGCGGACCGTGCCGTGCTGGAGGCCGAGCTCGCGGGTCGCCTGGGCGTGAGCCGCACGCCCGTACGCGAGGCGCTGCGCATCCTCGCCAGCGAGGGGCTGGTGGAGCCGGCAACCGGCGGGGGCGTGTGCGCGCTCCCCATCGGCACGCGCGACATCCGTGACGCCGTCGAGGTCCGGCTCGCCGTCGAGCCGGTCGCGGCGCGCCTCGCCGCCGAGCGCATCTCGGAGACGCAGGTCACCGCCTTGGAGGCGATCGTCGGGCGCGCCCGCGACGCGCTCCAGGCCGGGCTGTTGGGCGAGACCATGGCCGCCAACGAGGCCTTCCACTTCGCCGTGGCCGAGGCCACGGGCAGCCGCCTGATGGTCTTCCTGCTCGGCCGCACCTACGAGACCATCCGGGTCAGCCGCGTGCTCGACGGGGTCCGGGCGCAGCGTGCGGCGTTCGACGCCATGCGGGTGTTCGTCGCCGAGCACGAGGCCGTCGCCGCCGCCATCGGGCGGCGCGACGGCGCGGAGGCCGCCCGCCTCATGCACGACCACCTCGACCGCTTGGGGGATTGGTACCAGAGCTCGCTCGCGCTCGTGCGGGATGTGCGCCGGAGGCATCCGGACGCGCACGCCGGCGCGGCCCCCGCGCGGCCCGAATGAGGGCCGCGACCGGCACGGAGGTGCCCGTGACCGATCCGCCGCCGCGGCCCCGAGGCCGCCCATGACCCCGCTGGTCGTCGCCCTGGTGCAGACGGACCCGGGGCCGGACAAGGCCGCCAACGTCGCACGCGCCATGGAGCTGGTGGGCCAGGCCGCCGCCGCGGGCGCCCAGTTCGTGGCGCTACCGGAGACGTTCCACTGCCGCGGCCCGAACGATGTCAAGCGCGCCAACGCCGAGCCCATCCCGGGCCCCCTCGCTACCCTGTTGGAGGAGACGGCCCGCGCCCACGGCATCGTGTTGCTGGGCGGGAGCTTCAACGAGCTGCACGACGACCCGTCGGACACGCGCACCTTCAACACCAGCCTGCTGTTCGGCCCGGACGGGGGCCTCCTCGGCTCGTACCGCAAGATCCACCTCTTCGACGCCATGATCGACGGCCGGCTGCGCGCCGCCGAGTCGGGCCGCAACCGTCCCGGCGACCGCCCGGTCGTGGCCGACACGCCGTTCGGTCGCGTCGGCATGACCATCTGCTACGACGTGCGCTTCCCCGAGCTGTACCGGGCGCTCGCGACGGCCGGCGCGCGCATGTTGCTGGTGCCGTCGAACTTCGCGGAGCGCACGGGCCGCGATCATTGGGAGGTGCTGCTGCGCGCCCGGGCGATCGAGAACGGCGCCTACGTCATCGCGCCGGCCACCGTCGGCGACGGCGGCACCGCCTTCCTCGCCTACGGGCGCTCGATGGTGGTCGATCCCTGGGGCACGGTGGTGGCGTGCGCCCCGGACGTCGAGGGGATCACGCTGGCGACCCTCGATCTCGACCGGGTCGATGCCGTGCGCGCCTCTTTGCCCACCCTTCACCACCTGCGGCCCGACACCTACCGCTCCCCGTGAGGCACGTCCGCACGGCCGCCGCCCCGCACCGCCCGCACGCCCCGCGCGCCGCGATCGACGCGCGGCACCCGGCCCCGTCCTTACGGCGCCCCGCTCCCCACACCCGCCGGCGGGCGGGCCACAGCGCGCCCGTCCCGCCACCGCACCCGCCGCTCGACCCCAGGAGGGATCCATGAAGACGAACCCCGCTCGCGTGCTCCTCGCCGTGACCGTGGCCGCGCTGCTCGGCCTGTCGGCCTCGGTGGCCGGCGCCCAGAGCACCATCCGCATCGCCCAGACGCTGTCGCACAACAGCCTCAACCCCGGCGAGGCGTCGGGCCTGTCCGACGCCACCGTCGTCCGCACCATGTACGAGGGCCTGGTGGGCTTCGATCCGGACGGCAAGCTCGTGCCGGAGCTCGCCACCTCGTGGACGGCCGGCGACGACGCCACCTCGTTCACGTTCGAGCTGCGGCAGGGCGTGACGTTCCACGACGGCACGGCATTCGACGCGCAGGCGGTCAAGGACTACTACGACTGGGTCCTGAACCCCGACAGCAAGGCCGCCCGCGGGCGCAGCACCCTGTCCGCCATCCAGAACATCGAGGTGCTCGGCCAATACGAGGTGCGCATCGACCTCGACGCTCCCAACGGCGCGTTCATCTACGTGCTCGCCACCAGCAACGCGCGCATCGCGAGCCCCGCCTCGATCGACGAGTACGGCGCGGACGTCGGCAAGCACCCGGTCGGGACGGGACCGTTCCGCTTCGTGTCGTGGTCCGAGGGCGAGAACATCGTCGTCGAGAAGAACCCGGACTACTGGGGCGAGCCGGCCAAGGTCGACCGCCTCGAGTTCCTCATCGTGAACAACGCGGCCACGCGCGTCGCGATGCTCCAGAGCGGCGAGGCGCAGTTCATCGAGGACCTCCCGCCGCAGCTCATCGACAGCGTCAAGTCGGCTCCCAACCTCGAGGTGGTGCCGACCAAGACCAACTTCCTGCGGATCCTGGAGCTCAACACGACCAAGAAGCCCTTCGACGACGTGCGCGTGCGCCAGGCCATGAACTACGCCATCGACAAGGACCAGCTCGTGAAGGTCGTGTTCAACGGGTACGCCACCGTGATGACGGCGCCGATCCCGGCGACCGCCTTCGGGTACGCCGAGCAACCCGCCTACAGCTACGACCCGGAGAAGGCGAAGCAGCTCCTCGCCGACGCCGGCTACGCCGACGGCTTCAGCTTCACCGTCCTGACGTTCACGGGCGACGAGTACCGCACGGCCGGACAGGTGCTGCAGCAGATGTTCTCCCAGGTCGGCCTCAAGATGACGCTCGATCAGAAGGAGCGCGGCGCGCTCGTAGACCAGATCTTCAAGCCCGTCGACGAGAACCCGACCGAGGCCGCGCTGGTGGGCGCCAGCGCCTCCACCGGCGACGCCGACCTCGCGCTCACGTTCTCCTTCGCCAAGCAGTCGTTCCCGCCGGCCGCCAACGACTGGAGCTTCTACACCGACGACCGCGTCGAGACGCTCCTGCAGCAGGGGCGCGCGACCGGCGATCCGCAGGCGCGCTCGACGGCGTACGCCGAGGCCGAGTCGATCATCTGGCAGGCCGCGCCGTGGGTGTTCCTCTACAGCCCGGACGCCATCGGAGGGCGCTCCGCCGACGTCACCGGGGTGCAGTACGCCCCCGACAAGACCGTCGACGCGCGCTACGCCGCGCTCAAGTAGGGACCGGTGCGGGGGGGCGGGCTGACCCGCCCCCCTGCACGCCGCGCCCGTGCTCGCCTACCTCGCCCGACGCCTCGCCCAGGCCGTGCCCACCGTCCTCGGCGTGGTCATCCTGATCTTCTTCTTCGTGCGCGCCCTGCCGGGGGATCCCGCGCGCCTCTACGCCGGCACCGACGCCGACGCGACCGTGGTGGCCGCCGTGCGCCAGCAGTTCGGGCTCGACCGCTCGCTGCCCGAGCAGTTCGTGTACTTCGTCAACGGGCTGCTGCACGGCGAGATGGGCGAGTCGTTCCGCACCGACCTGCCGGTCGGGCGCCTCATCGCGAAGCACTTCCGCGCGACGCTCCTGCTCGCGTCGCTCGCCGTCGTGCTGGCCACGGTCGCCGGCATCGGGCTGGGGGTAGCGGCCGCGCTGCGACGCAACACCGCCGTCGACCTCGGCATCACCTCGTTGTCGATCCTCGGCATCAGCACGCCGTCGTTCTTCCTCGGGATCCTGCTCATCTATCTCTTCGCCGTGCACTGGCGGGTGCTGCCGGTGGCCGGCAGCGCAACGCCGCGGGGGCTCGTGCTGCCCGGCCTGACGCTCGCCGCGGCAGGCCTCGGGACCATCGCGCGCTTCGCGCGCTCCAGCGTGCTCGAGACCCTCGGCTACGACTTCATCCGCACGGCCTACGCCAAGGGCCTCGCGCGGCGGGTCGTGGTCAACAAGCACGCGCTGCGCAACGCGCTCATCCCGGTCGTCACCATCGTCGGCCTGCAGTTCGGCTTCCTGCTGTCGGGAACGGTCATCGTCGAGACGGTGTTCAACTTCCCGGGCCTGGGCTGGCTGCTCATCCAGTCGATCGACGCGCGCGACTACCCGGTCATCCAGGGCCTGCTGCTGATCTTCGCGCTCCAGTTCGTGGTCATCAACCTCGTCGTCGACGTGCTCTACGCGGTGATCGACCCGCGCATCTCGTATGACTGAGCCCATCGGCGCCGCCGCGGGCGCCCCCCGGGCACGACGGCGGGTCGGGGTCGCCGCGCGCCTGCTGCGCCACCGCAGCGGGTCGGTCGGCCTGATCGTGACGTCGATCTACGTCCTGCTCGCGGTCTTCGGCCCGTGGCTCGCGCCCTACGATCCCTCCGCGCCCGACTACGCCAACCTCAACGGGGGCATCTCGGCGGCGCACTGGCTCGGCACCGACCCGTTCGGCCGCGACACGTTCAGCCGGGTGTTGGCCGGAGCGCGCTACTCGATCACCATCGGGATCAGCGCGACGCTCGTCGGTGCGTTGGTCGGCGGCTTGTGGGGCCTGTGGGCCGGCTTCGCGGGCGGCATCGTCGAGACCCTGTCGATGCGCATGGTGGACGTGATGCTCGCCTTCCCCGGCCTGCTCATCGCCATCGGACTCGTCACGCTCACGGGACCCGGCGTGGGCCCCGTGATCCTCGCGTCGGCCGTCTTCGGCGTGCCGGTGTTCGCGCGCCTGGCGCGGGGCTCGACGCTGGCCATCAAGGAGCGCGCCTTCATCGAGGCGGCGACGGGCCTGGGCGCGCGGCGCGGCCGCATCATGCGACGCCACGTGCTCCCATCGATCGTGTCGCCGATCCTGGTGTTCGCCACGCTCCGCAGCGGCGTGACCCTGCTGGTGGCCTCCGGCCTGTCGTTCCTCGGGCTGGGGGTGCAGGCGCCGGCGCCCGAATGGGGCTCGATGCTGAGCGACGCCCAGCTCTACCTGACGGTGCAGCCGCTGCTGGCGTTCGCGCCCGGGGTGACCATCACGCTCGCCGTGCTCGGCTTCAACCTGCTAGGCGACGGCCTGCGCGACGTGCTCGACCCGACCATGACCGCCTGAGGGGCGGGACGGCGCTGGCGGCTGGGCTCGAGCCGGCGGGTGGGCTCGAGCCGGCGGGTGGGCTCGAGCCGGCGGGTGGGCTCGAGCCGGATGGCTCGAATCCGATGGCCCATCGCTAGGGGGACGCCTCCCCTCGTGCGGGACGCCTCAGCGGGGCGCGGTGCCGCCCCCCGAGCGCGCCGCCTCGCCGGCCAGGCGGCCGGCCCGGCGCGTCGTCTCGGGCAAGCGGAAGCGCGGCGTCAGCGCCAGCGCGAAACGCGTGGCGGCGGCCAGGGACAGGAGGTGGCCGACCGACACGTACACCGGCCTCACGCCCGTGCGGGTGCGCACGACCTCACCCGCGACGCTGCCGTCGAGCACCAGCGGCACCCGCGCGCCCCGCTCGAGCCCCACCTCCTCATGCGTGCCGCACGAGCGCGCCCTCGCGATGCCCACGGTCGGGACGCCGGTGGCGACGCCCAGGTGGCAGGCAAGGCCGAAGCGCCGCGGGTGCGCGAGCCCAGGACCGTCCGCCACCAGCACGTCGGGCGACGCCGCAAGCTCGGCGAGCGCAGCCAGGGCTACCGGAACCTCGCGCAGCGACAGCTCGTCCGGGATGTAGGGGAGGCTCACGGGCGCGTCCGCCAGCGCCGACGCGACGGGCTCGAGCCCCGGGTAGGTGAGCGCCACCGCCGCCGCCCACGCGTGCCGCCGCCCACGCTCGTACGCCACGGCCACGCCGGCCACGGTCCGCGCACCCTGCGCGTCCCCGACCGGCACCACGCGCTCGGCCATCGCCCGTTGCCAATCCTCCCCCTCGGCCGGCGTCCACCCGTCGAACGACGCGCGGATCTCAGGCTCGCGGGACGGATCGTACGGCGACTCGTACGGCGACATTGGCGAGCGCATGCGCTCGGTTATAGCGCCCCCCGATGCGCCGATGGCGACCCTGGCGCACGGTACGTCGGTACCGCGCGCACCGCGTGTTGCATTCAGGATGCGAGCTTCGCGACCGAGGTCACGGGGGATCTCGGCATCGCCGGCCGGTGCGTGGGGTGACCTCCTGCGTAGCGCCCCTGCGGCGGGACGGCGCGTGCACGTCGTTCACAACATGGTAGGCGCGCCGCGCGCCGGAGGAAACGCGTGCGAGGGAGTGCGCCGGGTCGGACCTAGCGCAGACGGGCGTCCCGCACAGCGAGCACTTCGGAGGGGCGCGCGACGCGCCGGACCGTACGCAATGTACGGGACCCCCGGAGCGCGGGGACAGTGTCCTTTGTCCCTTGCGGAGGATCCCGTCGAGCGCGGCGCCCGCCGGCCCGAACGCCGTCGCCGAGGTCCGCGGATAGTCGAGCCTGCGGGCGTTGCCGCGGGCGGTTTGCCGCGGCACACTCGAGCGGGGTGCGTTCGGACCTGCAGGCGTTCGGACCTGCACGCGTTCGGACCTGCAGGCGTTCGGACCTGCACGCGTTCGGACCTGCAGGCGTTCGGACCGGCGGGCGGTCTTACCGGCCGGTCCGAACGCCGCGTTCGCCTATCAGGGCTACTGGGTGACGGTGTAGGCGAAGCGGTAGTGCAGCTTGTTGGGGTGGTCCTGCCAGGTGAGGACCGCCTGCCGGTAGAGGAAGGGCTGCTCGTCGGCCTGGCTGTAGTCCTTGTTGCGATAGAACGACGGGTAGAGGTCGATGTAGTGCACGCCCGGTGCCCACGACGCGGTCATCGGCACCACCACGTCGCCGTTGGTGCTGAAGCCGCAGGCGTAGCCGAAGAACACGTTGTCGACCACCACCGCGAAGATGTTGTTCGTCTGGGTCCAGCCGATCCCCTTCATGTGCAGGGTGATGGGCGTTCCGAACGGGCCCTGGGCGGGGTCGAGCCCGATGGCGTGGGGAGCGATCGTGAAGTGCGTGCTCGCGACCACGTCGCCGTTCTCGCCGCCGGCGCGGGCCTCCAACCGGTGCTCGCCACCGAGCACGTCGGGTACGTCGAACGACAGGTCGAAGGCGCCGTCGTCCCCGGCCGTCGCGCTGTCCACCTTCACCATGGTGGCGCCGTACCCCGCCGCCGTGACGCGCGAACCGGCCATGTTGGTGTACGCCAGGTCGAGGGCCTGCCCCGGCTCGAAGCCGCGGCCGTGGATGACGGAGGGGGTCCCGACGGGCGCGTCGACCGGATCGACCCAGAGCTTCGGCCCGGTGCCCGTGGGTTCCGTCCCGGCCACCGGGTCGCTGTCCTGTTCACCGAGCGGCGCCGGCAGGACCGGATCGCCGCCCGTCACGGTGAAGGTGAACTGCGGCTCCGGAAGGTAACCGTAGGGAGACGATGCCAGCGCCAGGTAGGGAGCATCGAACGGGGCGTTGCGCAGCTGCACGAGGTGCTTGCCCTCGCGGCCCGCGGCCGGGATGACGACGGTCGCGCTGCCGTGGGTCTCCATCGCGGTGACGAAGCCGGTGATGGCGTTGTCGTACATCAGCGCGTACCAGCCGGCGACGTTGTTGATCGAGTCGATGCCGGTGACGTGGACGGTGATGTCGGTCCCGAGTGGGCCGTTCTCCGGCGTCATCTCGGCGTTCATCTCGACGAAGTAGCCCGCCTTGTTGAGGTTGTCGCTGCCGTCGCGCAGGTAGATGTCATGGGTGCCGCCGAAACCCTCGGGCACGGTGAAGTCGGCCGAGAAGGTACCGTCGTCGGCGACGTCGGCGGTCGTGAGGGTCACGTCCCGCGACGTGAAATCGCGCCCGAGGAAGTTGCCGGTGTATTCGCCGTCCTGCATCTCGAGCTTCCAGGAGCCGTCGAAGGCGGTCCACACCACGTCGAGCGTGGTGCCGGCCTTGAACCCCTGACCCGAGATGGTGGCCTGCGAGCCGACGACGCCCTTGGCGGGCGCGAGGTCGACGATCCCCTGGATTCCGTGGGGGAAGGTGTCCTCCTGGGCCGAGGCTGCCGCGAGGAGGGCGAGCAGCCCGCTCACGAGCAGGGCCAGAGCGGGGCGGCAGGCACGCCGGCCGGCGCTCGCGCGCCGGTTCGTGCGGAGTTGCGGGGTTCTCATCCTTCGTGCTCCTTGATCTCCGGGTTCGGACGGCCCGGGAATGCCGGCGGACGCGGGCCCGCTCGCCTCGGCCGGCTCGCTATGAGGACGGGGCGCCCCGATCCGCGCCGCTCGGTACGTGATGGGCGGAATACGGGGCGCCCCGGATGTCGACCGAAGCTATCGTGGCTCTTGCGGCCGCGCACGGCTCGCCGACGGATGGGCCGTCAGCCGAGCACCCAGTACAGCCAACGCTGCTTGCGTTCGAAAGGGCGCAGGAAGTGGTCGACGCCCCACACGTTGCCGGCCCGCATGGAGGCGACGACGAAGAACGCGAACATCTGAACGAGCTGGACGTCGAACCAACCGCTCGACGGAGGCAGGTTGGCCGTGTAGAAGCTGAGCATCATGAACGTGCCCAGCAGGGCGCCGAGCCTCGTCAGGAGCCCGAACACGAGGGCCACGCCGACCGCGAAGGACCCGAGGATCATGAGCCACAGCACGATCTGGTTGCCCCACAGCGCGGTGTAGACGTTCCCGAGCGGCCCCTGCACGACCCCGGGCAGGAGGGCGCTGGCGCTGGTCCAGCCATCCCACCCGCCTCGGAAGAGCTTGTAGGCGACCTGCAGCATGCTGAGGCCGAGGGCGATGCGCAGCGCGAAGAGCGCGAACTCGCCGACGGAGAGCCAGGCGCGCTCGCCGAGCCTCTCTTCGGGCCATTCCTCGCGGGGAGCGCTCCGGGCGCGAGCGGCCCGGGCTTCCTGCGACCGGCCGGCAACGACGTCGTTGTGTCCCGGAGCGGTCATGGTCTTACCTCTTCTCGACGGTGATCAGCGAGCTGTAGCCGCCTTCGCGGCCCTGCCCGATGGGGGTCCAGGTGTAGCTGTTGCCGGCGTCGTCCGTCACGTCGATCTCGTACTTGAGCATGCCGGTCGGGTACACGGGCGGGATGGCCCACGCGGCGGTCCAGAGCCAGATCTGGGGCGCCTGCTTCGGGTGCTGGCCGTACTCCATGTCGAAGGTCTTGCCGTCCTCGAGCTTGACGGTGGCCTTGATCCCGCGATCGTTGACCTGGCTCTCGGTGAGCTTCTCGCCGGTGGCCGCGTCGTAGATCTCCGCGCGCCACACGACCTGCTCACCCGTCTTGAAGACCGGCGTGAGGACGCAGCTGGTCGCTGTCGCGTTCTGGCTGCCGCGTACGGTGTCGGCGTTCACGACGTAGGCGGGTCCCTGAGCCATCGCGAAACCGGCGAGCGTAGCGAGGGCAAGGACGGAAAGTACGGCTTTTCGCATGGATGATCTCCTCGTTGGGAATGGGCTCTTTCGGGGAGCCTGGAGGGGTTGATGGTCGCGTCGTTTCATCGGATATCCGGGTCCGATTTTCGCCCGCCCGTTGCCGGGGGGAACAGGGACAATTCTCCCTGCGAAGTCGTCCCGGTTGGCGCGCCGGCCTGTCCGCTCGACGGCCCCGCCGACTCGCCGGCTGCGCGCCAGACGGTGCCGACGGATGGGCCCGCTCTTCACGTTCGCGGGCGATCCCGCGAACGACTTGCGTCACCGACGTAGGGACCGCTGCCGTCCGGCTCCCCGGACCGACGGCAACGGCCGCCCGACGGCCGGACGCCGACTTGACGATAGCAAAGTGTGCACCTACACTTATCGACATGGCAAACGTCCCGCCGCCGCTCGACCTCACGGAGCTCCAGGGGATCGAGCGAACGTGCACGTACTACAACGTCCGGCGCGCCACGAGGGTGCTGGCCGACGTGTACGACCGGGCGTTGCGCCCCCACGCGCTGCAAGGGACCCAGTTCTCGTTGCTCGTGGCGATGGCCCTCGTAGGGGAGGCGACGATCGGCCGCCTCGCGAGCGTGATCGGCGCCGACCGCACCACGCTGTCGCGCAGCCTCGCGCCCCTGGAGCGCGACGGTCTCGTCGCCAGCGAGGTCGGAGCGGACCGCCGCCAGCGCAGGCTGTCGTTGACGCGCAGCGGGATCGACCGTTTGTCCGAGGCGCTGCCGGCGTGGCGTGTCGCCCAGCGGGCGGTCGTGGACGCTCTGGGACCGGAGACCTGGAGCGCCCTGGTCGACGGGGCCCGCGCCGTTCGGTCGCTCGAGGGGCTCGAGCCGCCCACGCCCACCGCGGGCGGCACTTCATGAGACGGCCGTGGAGGCCCCAGCGCCCGCGGCCGGCGCGGCGTGGGGCCGCCATGCCGGCCGGCGCCGCGCCGCGCGGGATCCACCCGCAGGGAGTACGACAGGAGCCACGCATTGGGCCGCCGAGGCGGTCCGAGCGCAGCTGCGCGGCGGGCTCCGGGAGGAGTGCACGATGAGCGGTGTTCGGTTGCTGGTAGGTACCAAGAAGGGGGCGTTCATCCTCACCTCGGACGCCCAACGCAAGCGGTGGGACGTGCAAGGGCCCCACTTCGGCGGCTGGGAGATGTACCACCTGAAGGGCTCTCCCGCCGACACCAACCGCATCTGGGCGTCGCAGAGCACCGGTTGGTTCGGGCAGCTCATGCAGCGCTCGGACGACGGCGGCAAGACCTGGGAGGCGGTCGGCAAGGAGTTCGACTACGAGGGGGAGGCGGGCACGCACCAGTGGTACGACGGCTCCCCGCACCCGTGGAAGTTCGCGCGCGTGTGGCACCTGGAGCCGTCCCTCGACGACCCCGACACGGTCTACGCCGGCGTCGAGGACGCGGCGCTCTTCCGCTCCAGCGACGGCGGGGCCTCGTGGCAGGAGCTGCCGGGACTGCGCACCCACGGAAGCGGCTCCCGCTGGGCGCCGGGCGCCGGCGGCCTCGCGGTGCACACCATCCTGCTCGATCCCACCCGCCCCAAGCGCATGCACGTCGCCATCTCGGCGGCGGGCGTGTTCCGCACCGACGACGGCGGCGAGACCTGGACGGCCACCAACCGCGGCCTGAAGTCGAACCACATCGAGGATCCCGACGCCGACGTGGGCCATTGCGTCCACCGCATCGCGCTCCACCCGCAACGCCCCGACACGCTGTTCATGCAGAAGCACTGGGACGTCATGCGCTCCGACGATGCGGGCGACAACTGGACCGAGGTGAGCGGCAACCTCCCGAGCGACTTCGGCTTCGTGGTCGACGTGCACGCGCAGGAGCCCGACACGGTCTACGTCGTGCCGATCAAGAGCGACTCCGAGCACTACCCGCCGGACGGCAAGCTGCGCGTGTACCGCAGCCGCACGGGCGGCAACGAGTGGGAGGCCCTCACGCACGGCCTGCCGCAGGAGAACTGCTACGTCAACGTCCTGCGCGACGCGATGGACGTCGATGCGATGGATCCGTGCGGGGTCTACTTCGGGACCACGGGCGGCCAGGTGTACGCCTCGGCGAACGGCGGCGACGACTGGGACACGGTCGTCCACGACCTCCCGGCGGTGCTCTCCGTCGAGGTCCAGACGCTGTCGTGACGGCGCACCGGAGCGCGGCGGCCGCCGCCACCGCGGGGGTTCCGCAGGGCGTGGCGCGCGTGCGTGTCACGCTGCCGTTCCACCTGCGCAATCTGGCCGGCGTGGACGGGGAGGCGCTGCTCGAGGTGGCGCCTCCCGTCACCAACCGGAGCGTCCTCGACGCGCTCGAGGCCCGTTACCCGGTGCTGGTCGGGACCGTCCGCGACCGCACCACGCGCGAGCGGCGCCCGATGCTCCGCTTCTTCGCCTGCCGACTCGACCTGTCCTTCGAGCCCATCGACGCGCCGCTGCCGGAGGCGGTGGTGCGGGGCGAGGAGCCCTACATGGTGATCGGCGCGATCGCGGGGGGCTGATCGTGCTCGCGGCCATCGGCTTCGCGTCCATCGGCGCGTTCGCGGGGCGCTGAGCGTGCGCGTGGCCATCGGCGCGGACGGGCGGAGGGTGAGCGCGCGCGCGGGCATCGACGCGGACGGGCGGAGGGTGAGCGCGCGCGCGGGCATCGGCACGGACGGGCGGAGGGTGAGCGTGCGCGCGGGCATCGACGCGGACGGGCGGAGGGTGCTCGCGACGGTCGCCGCGAGCGCGCGGAGCGCCGTGCCCGGCGCCCGCGCGCTCTCCCGCGCTCCCCTCGGGGTTCGGGCGTCCGGCGGGGGCCCCCCGGAGGCGACCTCCGGCGCTCCGGGCCCGGCCGGGCCGGGAGCCTCGCCATGACGACGTGGATCGCTCTGCTGCGCGGCATCAACGTGGGCGGGCACAACGTGAAGATGGACGTGGTGCGCCGCTCGTTCGAGGCGCTGGGGCTGGAGCGGGTACGGAGCTACCTGGCCAGCGGGAACGTCTTCTTCGACACCGAAGCCGACGACCCGGCGGCCCTGGCCGCTCGCATCGAGGAGCGGCTCGGCGAAGACGTCGGCTTCGCCGTCCCTGTGCTGCTGCGGACCGACGCGGAGCTCGAGCGCACCCTGGGCCTCGATCCCTTCGCCGGGATCGATCGAACCGACGACGTGCGCTTCTGCATCTACTTCGCCGACGCTCCCCTGCCGCAAGGGCTCGCCCTTCCCATCGCCTCTTCGAAGGGCGACATGGAGATCGTCGGCATCGACGGCCGGGAGGCCTTCGTCCGGTGGTGGATCGTCAACGGTCGGCCCCCGTCGGGGTCGTTCCCGCCGGGTGTGCTCCCCGAGCGCGTCACCACCCGCTTCTTCCACACGGCCGCGAAGATCCTTGCGGCCGCGCGCAGGGCATAGGCCGCGCGGCTCGGGTCGCCGGCGGCGCGCACTGCCCGGCGCGCCGGCGCGGCGCCGCGGCGGGTACGAGGCGAGGCCTGAGCGCCTGCGGCGCCGGCTGCCCGCGAAGCTCCCGCCCGAGAACCCCCGAGAACGTCGAAAACCCCGAAGCCACGAGACCCCCAGGCTCTCGAGAACGACGCGGCGTACCGCGGGGGCCGCCCGCGGGCGCGCCGGCAGTGCCAGGACCCGGCTTGCCAGGACCCGTACTACGGCCGGCCGGCCGTGGTCTGCGCCGGACGTACCGCTTGCGGCGCGACGCGACGAACCCGAGGGCGCCGATCACCACGCCGACGGCAAACAGGAGTCCCGCAACGAGCGCACGCGTGCCCGCATCGCCGAGGCGCGCCAGGGCCCCGGCAAGGAGGCGGCCGATCAGGCTTCCCCCGGCGAACGCCGACATGAGCAGCCCGAAGGCGACGGCCCCGGCGCCAGGCGCCGATCGCCGAACACAGGGACGCCGACGAGCGCGGGTCCGATCCGAGGTGGGGGCCGGCGCCGGGGTGGCGGTGAGGCGCCAAGGGAGCCGCCGGGTGGCGAGGTGACCGTGAGCGGCCGCAGAGGCCGTCAGGCGACGAGATAGCCGTCAGTCGACGAGGTGACCGTCAACCCTTGCGACGGCGACGCGTGCCGCCGAAGATCCCTCCGGTGGAGCCGCCGATGCCGAGCATGAAGCCGAAGTCGTACCAACGGCCGGCGTTGGGGAACGCGTAGATCCGCACGCTGTCGACGAAGAGGCTGACGATGAAGGTGACGGGCGCGATGAAGCCCTGCCACAGGCCCAGCCAGAAGCCCGGCACGGCCTGCCCCGGGCCCGGCGCCGCGGGTTGGTTGGCGCTGCAGGCAGCCAGCACGGCTGCCGCGACCACCAGCACGAGTACGAGTGTGAACATCCGACGTGAGTGCATCGAACCCCTCCTGCCCCGGGCCGTCGGCCAGCGGTCCCACCCGGCATCGGGTTGCGGCCTGTCCGCAGCCGAACTGTAGACGCCGCGACGACCGCCCGCAAGAGCCCCGCGTCCTGGCGGACGCACCACCGCCTCGCGCCCTCGCGAACGCCCTCGCGAACGCCCTCGCGAACGCCGGCGCGAACGCACGACGAACGCGTGCGTCCCTAGGCTGTTGCCGTCCGGGTCGGAAACCCGCGGCGCCGGCATCGCCGGCGCCGGACCGGAACGAAACGGAGAGCGCCACATGCATTCGACGAGGACGAGACGGACGAGGATTGGACCCAGCACGACGGGCCCGAGCACGACGGGCCCGAGCACGACGGCCACGAGGCCAGGCGAAGCCGCACCGCAGGGCGCCGCCTCCGAGCACGTTCGGCGGACCCGACGCACGACGCGGCGTCACGCGGTAGCGCTGGCGGCCCTGGTGGTCGCACTCGCCGCCGGCGCCCCGAGCCTGGCGCAGGAGCCGGCCCATCCGATGAACATCGATGAGGTGGCCTGGGGCCCCGCACCCGGCTTCCTTCCCGCCGGCGCCGAGATGGCAGTGTTGGATGGCGATCCGGCGGCACCGGCGCAACTGACGCTGCGGCTTCGCTTCCCCGCCGGGTACGAGCTTCCCGCGCATTGGCACCCGACGCAGGAGAACGTGACGGTGCTGTCGGGCTCCTTCCACGCCGGCATGGGCGACGCGCTCGACAGGTCCGCGAGCGTCACGCTCGAACCGGGCGGCTACGTGGCGATCCCGGCCGAGATGCACCACTTCGCGTGGACGGACGAGGTCACCGTGGTTCAGGTCGACATGATCGGCCCCTTCGCGATCGAGTACGTCGACCCTACGACCGATCCCCGAAGCCACTGAGTGACGAGCGGGATGGTTGGGCGCCCGCCGTCTGCGGCGGGCGCCCTTGCCATTTCGGGCGGCCCAGCGCCCGGTCCCGCGGGCCGGCGCGACGGCTTCGCGGCTCCCGCGCCGGGCGGCATCGTCGTGACCGACGGCAATGACACTTTCATGACACGCTCGTTCCCGCCGGCTCCGTACCATGAGCGTTCGTGGAACGATTGGCACTCATCGGCGTATCGCACCGGCGTGGTGGCGCGAGCGCGCTGGAGGTGTACCAGGAGGCGCATGCGCCCGAGCGCTCGAGCCGGATGGCCGAGGCGGGCCTAGAGGAGCACGTGGCGATCGTCACGTGCAACCGCTGGGACCTGGTCGGCACCCTGGCCCGGGGCGCACGCGTGGCGGACGCGCGCCGCGCCCTCACCCCGCCCGGTCAGGAGCGCCCCTACGCGTACATCGCCGACGGCGCGCTGGAGCAGCTCACCCGCGTCGCCGCCTCGCTCGACTCCCTCAACCCCGGCGAGGACCAGATCATGAAGCAGGTGCGCGAGGCCTACGCCCGTGCGCAGGCCGCCGGCACCACCGGACCGACAACCTCCTTCGCGTTCGACACGGCACTGCGCGTCGCCAAGCGCGTACGGCGCGAGGTGGCGCTCGCGCCCGTCAACACCTCCCTGTTCAGCCTGGCACGGCCCGACCTGGAGGCGCTGTTGACGCCCGGCACGAGCGTAGCCGTCCTCGGCGCGGGCGCCATGGGCAGCCTCGCCGCCCGGAGCCTGGCGGGGCTGCGGGGCGTCGAGCTGATCGTCGTGAACCGCGACGCGGAGCGGGGCCGGCACCTCGCCGACGGCGTGGGAGCGCGTTTCCTCGGACTGGCGGAGTACCTGCGCGACCCGCCCCCGACCACCGCCCTGGTGTGCGCCACGCCCGCGGCTCAGCTGGTGGACGCGGTGGTCCTCGGGCGCCTGCCGGCCTTGCGGCTCGCGGTCGACCTCGGCGTGCCGCGCAACGTCGACGCCGCCGCCGCGGCGCGCCGGGGCGTGCGCGTGCTGGACGTCGACGCGCTGCAGGAGGCCGGACGCGTGCGGCGCGGCGAGCTGACCGAGAAGCTGGCGCTGGCCGAGGGGATCGTGCGCGAGGAGCTCGACGCGGCGGTCACGAGCTGGACCGAGCGCCAGCTCGGTCCCTCCATCGCGCGCCTGCGCGACCTGTACGTCCGGACCATCGGCGACGCGCTGCCCCCCGACGCGGCGAGGCGGCTGGCGCACAAGTTCGCGCACGTACCGATCAAGGGGTTGCGCGGGCTTGCCCGCGAGCATGGCCTCGAAGCCGCCCGCACGTTCCTGACCGAGGCGGGCCTGGTCGAGGCGGGCCGGGTCGAGGCGGGCCTGGTCGAGGCGGGCCGGGTCGAGGCCGGCCCGACCGACGCCCTCGGTCGCGCTGCGGGCGGCGAGGAGCCCGGGTGAGCCGCTTGCCGGCCTTCATGCGCGGCGACGCCGGGCTCCCCGGCGAGGGCCTGGCCGTACGCATCGCCACGCGCCCCAGCGCGCTCGCGCTGATCCAGGCCCGCGCGGTGGGCTCCCGCCTCGAGGCGCTCGGCTGCCGCGTGGAGATCGTGGAGGTGCAGACGCAAGGGGACCGCGAGTCGGGCCCGTTCGCCACGTTGCGCGGCCAGGGGTTCTTCACGAAGGCTGTGCAGGACGCGCTTCTCGACGGTAGGGCCGACCTCGCCGTGCACTCGCACAAGGACCTGCCGAGCGCGCCGACACCCGGCCTCGAGATCGCCGCCGTGCCGCCGCGTGCCGACGCCCGCGAGGCCCTCGTGGCGCGCCGCTCCGCCTTCGATCCCGACGGCGGCGTGTTCGGGCTTCGCGAGGGCGCGCGCGTGGGAACGAGCGCCGTGAGGCGCCGCAGCCAGCTCGCCCTGCGCCGGCCCGACCTCGCGCTCGTCGAGATGCGCGGAAACGTGCCGACCCGCGTCCAGAAGCTGCGCGACGGGGCGGCCGACGCGCTGGTGCTGGCCGCCGCGGGGATCGACCGGCTCGGGCTCGAGCTCGACGACCTCGTCGTCGCGCGCCTCGATCCGCAACACCTCGTCCCGGCCCCGGCGCAGGGCGCGCTGGCGCTCGAGATCCGCCGCGAGGACGCCCGGCTGGCCGCCCTCCTCACCGACCTCCACGATCTGGATGGCTTCCGCGCCATCGCCGCCGAGCGGGGGCTGATGGCGATGGTGCAGGGGGGCTGCCAGCTGGCGCTCGGCGCGTACGCGCGCTCGAGCGGCGGCGCGGTGCGCCTGCTGGCGTACTTCGAGGGGCGCACGGTCGAGGTGGAGCACGCGACGAGCGAGGGGGCCGCGATGCTCGCGTTCGACGCGCTGGGACGCCCGGCCCCGCGCGCCGCGGCGGGCGACCGGAACGGGGCCTCGTGATCGGCGGGCGCGTCGTCCTGACGCACTCGGAGGGGCGGCTCGAGGCGCTCCCGTCCGTCCTCGAGGCGTGCGGCCTGAGGGTCGTGCGCGCTCCGTTGGTGAGCACCCGCGCCCGCCCCGGGGCGCGACCGGAGGCGGCCGCCCTTCTGGCGCTGCCCTGGCTGCTGTTCGCGAGCCGCGCCGCGGTCGAGGCGTGGGTGGCGCTCGAGCTCCCCGTGCCCCGGCCGGGCCGCGGCCCCCGCCTCGGCGCGGTGGGAGCCGCCACCGCCGCCGCCCTGCGGCGCCTCGGCGCCGAGGTCGCCGCGGTCGGGCAGCCGGCCACCGCCGCGGGCCTGTCGGCGGCGTTCGCGCGCCACCCGGACGCCGCGGGACCGGTCGGATTGCCGCGTGGAACGCGCTCGCGCCGCGATCTCGAGGAGGCCCTGGCTGAGGCCGGGTACGCCACGCGCGGCGTCACGGTGTACGAAACCGCTACGCTTCCCTGGGGGGTCGACGGGGCGGTCGACGCGGTCGTCCTCGCCAGCCCCAGCGCGGTGCGGGCGCTGCCCGCGGGCGTCGCGCGCTCCGCCGCGCTCGTGGCGCTCGGCGCGACCACCGGCGCGGCCGTCCGCGCCCGGGGGTTCGCCTGCACCGTGGCCGCCGGCCCCGCCGCGCAGCAGGTGGCCGAGGCGACCGAACGCGCGCTGCGCCGGCGATCGGGCGCGTCCCCCGAGGGCCCGCGCGAAGGAGGACCTGCATGACCCAGAGCGTCACGACGCGCACGAGCGACGGCGCGGGGGCGCTGGAACGCCGGCTCCCGGCGCCCGTCCTTAGGCCGCGCCGCCTGCGGACCACGGGCGCCATGCGCGACCTTGCCGCCGAGACCGACGTCGGCGCGCGGAACCTGGTCGCGCCGTACTTCGTGGTGGGGGGCCGCCACGTCGAGCAGCCGATTCCGTCGCTCCCGGGCGTCGCGCGCCTCAGCCCGGACCTGCTGCTGAGGCGGCTCGAGCGGGGTCTGGCCCTGGGCGTGCGCGCGGCCGTCCTGTTCGGCGTCGTCGGTGCCGCCGACAAGGACCCGGCCGGCGCCGCGGCCGACGATCCCAACGGCCCCGTCGCGAGCGCGCTGCGCCAGGCGCGCGCCGCCTTCGGCGACGACCTGGTGCTCATCACCGACGTGTGCCTGTGCGGCTACACCGATCACGGGCACTGCGGCCTGCTGGCGCCCACGCCGCGCGGGGTCGTCGTCGACAACGACGCCAGCCTCGGGCGCCTGGCGGCGATGGCGCTGGCCCACGCGGAGGCGGGCGCCGACCTGGTGTCTCCGAGCGACATGATGGACGGCCGCGTCGGGGCACTGCGCGCCGCGCTCGACGGCGAGGGGTTCGAGAACGTCGGCATCCTGTCGTACGCCGTGAAGTATGCGTCGGCCTTCTACGGGCCGTTCCGGGACGCCGCGGGGTCGGCTCCCGGCCGGGGGGCGGGACCCGAGGGCGGCGGCGCGGCGGCGGACGGACGCGGGGCGGCGGACGGACGCGGGGCGGCGGACGGACGCGGGGCGGCGGACGTGCGCGGGGCGGCGGACGGACGCGGGGCGGCGGACGTGCGCGGGGCGGCGGACGGACGCGGGGCGGACGGGCGCGGGGCGGCGGATGGGCGCGCGGCAGCGGGCGGTTGGGGACGCGCGGCGCCCGTGCACCACGACCTCACGCCTCCGGCGAACCGGGCAACGTACCAGATGGACCCGCGCAACGCCCGCGAGGCTCTGCGCGAGGCCGCCCTGGACGAGGCGGAGGGCGCGGACATGCTCATGGTGAAGCCCGCCCTGCCGTACCTCGACATCCTGGCGCGCCTGCGGCCGCGCACGCAGCTTCCGCTGGCGGCCTACTTCGTGTCCGGCGAGTACGCCATGCTGAAGGCGGCGGCGGCGGCCGGCGCGCTGGACGAGCCGTCGGCCGTGCGCGAGGCCCTCACGAGCATCCGCCGCGCCGGGGCCGACCTGATCTTCACCTACCACGCGCTCGAGGCGCTCGAGCACGGATGGCTCGGATGACCCGTCGCGGCCGTTTCCACACAAGAAACCGGGTTTCCCAGCGGAACACGAGGGGGACGCGCTGACCATGCCCCGCCGCGCACCGAGCCCACGACGCGCACGTTGGACGCGCTCCCAGACGGCAACGCGCGTCGCCTTCGGGGTCATCGTGGTGTTCGTCCTGGCGCAGGCCGGCTGGTGGATCGTGTTCGAGATCCGCTCCATCGGCGATACCACCCGCGCGACCCTCGCGGCGTGGCAGAACGATGCCGCCGTCGCCAACCTGGCGCTCGAGCAGGCGCGCGTGAGCGCCACCGACGGCGCCTTCACCGGTGCGCCCGCCGCGGCCGGCGCCCTGCGCGAGCGTCTGCTGGAACGCTTGCCGCAGATCCGGTACGTCGGCGACGCCTCCACCGGCGCCTTCGACGTCGACCCCGCAGCGACCGCCCGCCTGCTCGGCGATCGCCGGCGGCACGTCCGCATGTTCGCCTTCGAGGGCCCCACCTTCGCTCTCGTGGTGCTCTTCCTGCTGCTGTTCATCGCCGGCACGCTGCGGGGCGAGCGCGAGCTCAAGCGGCGCCAGCAGAACTTCCTCTCGGCGGTCACGCACGAGTTCAAGACGCCGATCAGCACGCTCCGGCTGCTCGTGCAGACGGCCCGCATGCGCAGCCTCCCCGCCGACAAGCAGCGCGACTACCTGCGGCGGATGGAGGCCGAGCTCGACCGGCTCGAGCGCACCAGCGAACAGGTGCTCGCCAGCGCTCGGCTCGAGCAGGCAGGCCCCGCGCCGGCGCTCGCGGGGGCCGACCTCAACCACGTCGTACAGGGGATCGTCGGCCGCCTGCGCGGCGGGCTGGAGGCGCGCGGCGCGCTGCTGCGGGTGGTCTACAGCCCCGAGCCGCTGCCGGTGTCGATCGATGCCGACGCCTTCGCGGTGGTGCTCGGCAACCTCCTCGACAACGCCGTGAAGTACAGCCCCGGGAGCGAGAAGCGCGTCGAGGTGCGGCTCGAGCGCCGCGCCGACGTGGTCGAGGTGAGCGTCTCCGATCGCGGCATCGGCCTGCGGCCGGGCGAGGAGCGGCGCGTGTTCGAGCGCTTCTACCGCACCGGCGACGAGCTCACCCGCGAGTCCGAAGGCGTCGGCCTCGGGCTGCACCTCGTACGCAGCGTCACCGAGGCGATGAACGGCTGGGTGCGCGCCGGCCCCAACCCGGAGGCCGAGACCGGCAGCCGCTTCACCGTGGTGCTCCCGCGCCGGGTGGGCGGCGCCGCGAGCGACGTCGCCGCCGGCACGGCCCCCGCCGCCGGGAGCGCGTCGTGAGGCGGGCGACCGTCCTGATCGTCGAGGACGAGGTCGCGCTGGCCGACGTGCTGGCGGACAACCTGCGGGAGGAGGGGTGGGGCGTCCTGCTGGCGCACGACGGCGAGAGCGGGAGGGCACGCTGGCGCGCGTCGGAGCCCGACCTGGTGGTGTTGGACGTGATGCTGCCGCGCCTCGACGGATTCCGGCTGTGCGAGAAGATGCGCGCCGAGGGCTTCGACACCCCTGTGCTGTACCTCAGCGCGCGCGGCGCCGCGCACGACCGGGTGCGGGGCCTCGAGGCGGGCGGCGACGACTACCTCCCCAAGCCGTTCCACCTGCCGGAGTTCCTGCTGCGCGTGCGCGCTCTGCTACGCCGCCGGGGCTGGGGCGACGCCGCGCCCCCCGCCCGCGCCGAGTTCGGCGGGCACACGGTCGACTTCCGCTCCTGGACGGCGCACCTCGCCGACGGCCGGAACGAGCCGCTGGGCGAGCGCGAGGTGGGCATCCTGCGGTTGCTGTCGGAGCGAGCCGGCGACGTCGTCAGCCGCGACGACATCCTGGACGCGGTCTGGGGCGGCGACGCGTTCCCGTCGAGCCGGACCGTCGACAACTTCGTGCTGCGCCTTCGCCGCCTGTTCGAGCCCGACCCTTCGTCCCCCCGCTACTTCCACACGGTGTGGGGCGTCGGTTACCGCTTCACGCCGGATGCGTGGGCCGACGGCGAGCACGCCGACGCCACGCCCGTCGGGGGGGAGACGTCATGAGCCTGTTCCTGCGCGCCGCAGCCGGTGAGAACACCGCCTTCGCCCCGATCTGGCTCATGCGCCAGGCCGGGCGCTACCTACCCGAGTACCGCGCCCTGCGGGAGAAGCACGCGTTCTGGGAGATGGTCCGGACGCCGGAGCTGGCGGCCCGCGTCACGCTGCAACCGGTCACCCGCTTCGAGCTCGACGCCGCCATCCTCTTCAGCGACATCATGACGCCGCTGCCCGCCATGGGCCTCGGCCTCGACTTCGATCCCGGCCCCGTGTTCACCGATCCCGTCCGCAGCCGCGCGGCCGTGGACGCGTTGCGCGTGCCAGACGCCGGCGAGCTGGCGCCGTTCGTGGCCGCGACGCTGCGCGAGCTGCGCGAGACCTCGCCGGTGCCGGTCATCGGGTTCGCGGGTGCCCCGCTCACGCTCGCCACGTACGCGGTGCAGGGCGGCGGCAGCAAGGACTTCGGCGTGTTCCGCGGCTTCCTGCGAGCCGAGCCGGAGGCGAGCCACGCGCTGCTGGAGAAGCTCACCGAGGTGACGTTGCGCTACCTGCGGATGCAGATCGAGGCCGGGGCGCAGGCCGTGCAGCTGTTCGACAGCTGGGCCGGGCTCCACGACGAGCGCGTCTACCGGGAGTTCGGGCTGGACTACGCGGACCGCGTGCTGCGCGGCGTGAAGGACCTCGGCGTGCCGCGCATCTACCTCGCCGTCGACGCGAACCACCTCTACCCCGCCGTGGCGGAGCTCGACTGCGAGGTCGTCAGCGTCGACTGGCGCCGGCCGCTGAGCATCGTGCGACCGCTGCTCGGGGGGAAGGCGCTGCAGGGGAACCTGGACCCCGCCGCCCTGCTGGCGTCGCCCGAGGCGCTCGAGCAGGAGGTCGAACGCGTTCTGCGCGAGGGGCTGGGGGGAGCCCACGTCTTCAACCTCGGCCATGGCGTCCTGCCCCAGACCGATCCCGACCGGGTCGCCGAGCTCGTCGACCTCGTTCGCGAGTTCGATCGCGGCCGCGCCGCCTGGAGCGACATCGGCGGCGACCGGCGGCGGCGCTCCCGGCGCGCCACGGGGCGGGCACGATGAGGGAGCGCGCGCCGGGCACGGCGGCTCGGTCGGGCACGGCGGCGCGGTCGGGTACGGCGGCTGGGTCGGGTACGGCCGGGCGGCGCGCCACGGGGCGGGCACGATGAGGGGGCGGCCACGGTGAGCTCGGAGGATCCGTCCACGAACCCCGAACGGACGCGGCGCGAGCGCGTGGTGTCGCTGCTCACCGAGGGGCAGGCGTCGCTCGTGCGCGCCTTCGAGGAGGTCGACGGCCGCGGGCGCTTCGTCGCGTCGCAGTGGCAACGCCCCGGGGGCGGGGGCGGCACGGCGCGGGTGCTCGAGGGCGGACGCGTGTTCGAGCGGGCCGGGGTCAACTTCTCGGCCGTGCACGGCGAGCGCGTGCCCCCGAGCCTTGCCGCCGCCCATCCGGGTACCGAGGGGCTCGCGTTCTTCGCCACCGGCGTGTCGCTGGTGCTGCACCCGGTCAACCCGTACGTGCCCGCGTTCCACGCCAACCTGCGCTACTTCGAGGCGGGCGCGGAGGGCGAGCGCGGCGCTCTGTGGTGGTTCGGCGGCGGCGCCGACATGACCCCGGCCTACCCGTTCCCCGAGGACGCCGCCCACTTCCACGGGGTCCTGCACGCCTTGTGCGGGCGCCACGAGGTCGCGCATTACGACGCCTGGAAGGCGACCTGCGACGACTACTTCACCATCCGGCACCGCCACGAGATGCGCGGCGTCGGCGGGATCTTCTTCGACGAGATCACACCGCCCGGGGCGGGCTCCTTCGATCGCGAGCTGAGCTTCGTGCAGGACGCGATCTCGAGCCTGTTGCCGAGCTACCTCCCGATCGTCCATCGGCGCACGGGCGCCACCTACGGCGACCGCGAGCGCTCGTGGCAACTCGTGCGGCGCGGCCGTTACGTGGAGTTCAACCTGGTCTACGATCGCGGGACCCTCTTCGGCCTGCAGACGCGCGGCAACATCGAGGCGATCCTCATGTCCATGCCGCCGCTGGCGGGGTGGGCCTTCGACCGCAAGCCCGAGGATGGGAGCCCGGAGGCGGAGGCCCTGTCCTACTTCCAACCACGCGATTGGATCGGGGGCGGCGCGCTCGTGCGCGCCCCCGACGAGGACGCGGCGGGGACATCCGGCGCCCTGCCGGCCGCCGACCGTCCGCTCGGAGAGGATGACCATGGCTAGCGCACCGACCCAGCCAACGCTCCAGCACCCCACGGCCACGGCCGCGCACGCCAAGGCACCCACCGGCATCGTCATGATGAACCTGGGCGGGCCAAAGGATCTCGACGACGTGCAGCCGTTCCTGCTCGAGCTCTTCGCGGATCGCGAGATCATCCAGCTGCCGGCGCAACGCTGGCTAGGGCCGTTCATCGCCCGCCGCAGGACCGGCGGGGTGCAGAGGAACTACCGCGACATCGGCGGCGGCTCGCCCATCTTGCGCTGGACCGAGGAGCAGGGCCGGGGGATGTGCGAGCGCCTCGACCGCCTCTCCCCCGCCACGGCGCCGCACAAGCCGTACGTTGCCTTCCGCTACGTCTCGCCCAAGAGCGAGGACGCCCTTCGAGCGATGAAGGCCGACGGGGTGGAACGGGCGGTCGCGTTCACCCAGTACCCCCAGTTCTCCTGCTCGACCACCGGCTCGTCGCTCAACGAGCTGTGGCGCGCGGCGGGGCGCCTCGGCCTGGAGGACGCGTTCGAGTGGAGCGTCATCGACCGCTGGCCGACCCACCCGCGCTTCGTCGAGGCCATGACGAAGACCGTCGAGGACGGCCTGGCGCAGTTCTCCGAGGACGAGCGCGACGACGTCGTCATCCTGTTCAGCGCGCACTCCCTGCCCATGAGCGTCATCAACCGGGGCGACGCGTATCCCGCGGAGGTGGGGGCGACGGTTCACGAGGTCATGAAGCGCCTGGCCTACGGCTACGAGTACATGCTGTGCTACCAGTCGTCGGTCGGGCCGGTGCCGTGGCTGGGGCCGTCGACCGAGCAGGTCATCAAGGACCTCGGCGCCAAGGGGCGCCGCAACGTCCTGGTCGTCGGTGTGGCGTTCACCAGCGATCACATCGAGACGCTCCACGAGCTCGACATCGAGTACGGCGAGCTCGCACACCGGGTCGGCATCGAGAACTACAGGCGGGCGCCGGCGCTGAACGGCCTGCCGCTGTTCCAGGACGCCCTGGCCGATGTCGTCGCGGAGCATCTGGCGGGCGGCCGGCCGTGCACCCTGCAGTACGGCCTGCGTTGTGCAGGCTGCGTCAACCCGCAGTGCCGCGACATCCTCAACCCGGTCGCGCCCTACCGTCGGACGCCCGTCGGCCCGGTCGGCGACGCGTCACCCGCGACCGCGCGGGTGGCTGGCCGCTGACCGCGGTCGCACGCCCGCCCGACGGCGCGCCGCCGGCACCGGGACCCCTGCCGCGCCCACCCCGACACCAGCCCATCTCGCGCACGACCCCCCGCCGAACCTGACCTAGCCTCGGTCCACGACAGGAGGGATCGTGGCCGAGGTTCGCCCGGTCGTGCGTGCCGGACGGCGCGCACGGCGTCACACAGCACGACGCGACCGGCGGGCGCCGCGACGGCGGTTCGCCCGGCGTAGGCGCGCGGCCTCACGCCCCGCGCTCGCCGCGCTGATCCCGCTCGCCCTCGTGCTCGGCCCCGGGCTGAGCACCCTCGGGGCGGCCCGCAGCGCGCCCTGGAGGTCCCGGCCTTACGTCGTCGCGGCGGCCGATCCGGCCGTGCGGGGCGTAGCCCGGGCCGGCGGCGGCCCCGCCCTTCCCCGCGTGGTGCGGCAAACGCGCCCCACCACCTGCGGTCCCGCGGCCCTGGCCACGCTCCTCTCGTGGCTGGGCCGCGACGTCTCCGAGGACGACGTCGCCCGTCGGGCCGAAATCGGCGCCTCCGGCGTCACCCTGGCCGAGTTCGCGCGGCTCGCACGTCTCTACGGCGTGGCCGGCGCCTGGTACGCGGCCCCGGGACGCGGGCTGGACGCGCTCCCCGTCCCCTTCGTCGCACACCTGCGCAGCGGCGGCGGGCACTTCGTCGTGGTCCGCGCCGTCCTCGGCGGCGTCGTCGTCCTCGCCGATCCGGCCCGCGGTCTGGTGGCGCAGCCGCGCGGGCGCTTCGCGCGGGCCTGGAGCGGGCGGGCGTACGTGTTGGACGGTGCGGCCCTCAGCCCCGCGCCCCCAGGCGCCACGCCGTCGAACGCGGGCCCCGCGTGAGCCCCGCCGGAGCGGCCGCCGACGTGCGCCTCGTACCGGCCACGGCCGCCGCCGTGGCGAGCTTCGTGCTGCTGTCGGTGGCGTGCCGGCCGTGGGGCGCAGGGGCGTTGGCATTGGTGGCCCTCGTGCCCCTCCTCACAGCCCTGGCGCACGTTCGTTCCGGCCGGGCAGGGGCGCTCCTCACGGCGCTCGCGGCCGCCGCGCCGGCGTGCGTGGCGTACGAAGCGGCGGCGCCGCTGGCACCCGCCCTGGCGCCGGCGCTGGCGCTCCTGGCCACCGTCCCGTTCGCGGCGGCCGGCGCCCTCAGCGTGCAGCTGCGGCGCCGCTGCGGCGGAGGCTGGCTCGCGGCCTTCCCACTGCTGTGGTGCGCCGCGGAGTACCTCCCGGCGCAGCCGTGGCTCCTGGGCCGCTTCGCGTCGCCCCTGCTCGCACTGGGGTACACCCAGTTCGGGCTCCCGACGATGCTGCTGGCGCGGGCGAGCGGCGTGAGCGGCGTGGGCCTGGTCGTGGTGGCGGCGAACGCCGCCGCCTTCGCGATCCTGCGCAGAGTCCGCGATCGGGTTGCGGTCGCGAGCGGCGGCTCGCGCGCCACGCTCGCGGGCGCCGCCACCGCAGGCAACCCCACCGCACGCAACGCCACCGCACGCAACGCCACCACGCGCGACGCCACCACGCGCAACGGCACCACGCGCAACGGCACGACGGGCAACGGCGCGACGGGAAACGGCGCGACGGGAAACGGCGCGATGCACAACGGCACCGCACGCAAGGGCACCGCTAGCAACGGCGCCACGCGCAACGGTGCGGTCGTTCGCGCGGCGCCCGTCGCCGTCCTGGCGGCCCTGCTCGCCGCGATCGGAGGAGCGGCGTGCGTCGGAGGCTCACCGGCGCGCCGCGACGTCGACACGCCGTTGCGGGTGCGCCTGCTCCAGCCCGTCCTCCCCGACGCGGCCTTCGCCGCAGCGCGGGCGCTGCCCGGAATCCGCGCCGCGCTGGTCCGCGCCGACGTGGCGGCGTCCGTCGCGCCGCGAGGGGGCGAGGTGCGCAGCGGCGCGGGGCCGCGCAGCATCGATCCCCCACCCGCGCCGGGAGACCGCGGCACGGCCGCGGACGGCCGGCCCACCCTGACGTTCTGGCCCGAGGGCGCGGTGCCCGGCCCGGTTCCGTGGGCGCCGGTTCCGGGGGCACCGGATCCCCTGGAGGAGCTGTTGCGCCCCCTCGGCCCGGCGCTCGTCGGCGCGCCCTTCCGCACCGGAAGCACGATCGCCAACAGCGTCTTGGCATGGGACGGCGCGCTGCGTCACGCCTACGACAAGCAACGGCTCGTGCCGTTCGCGGAGGCGCGGCTTCGAGCGGGCGTCGCGACGTCCGTGGTCGACCTCGGGGGCACGCGCGTGGCTCCGCTCGTTTGCTTCGAAGCCGCCTTCCCGGGCTCCGGCCGGGCCGCCGCCCGGCGCGGGGCGGAGCTCCTGGCCGTCGTCACCAACGACGATTTCGCCGCCTTCTCCGACGTGCCCGAACTGCACCTGCGCGTCGCGGCGTTCCGCGCCGTCGAGACCGGCCTCCCGCTCGTCTTCGCCTCGAACGACGGTCCCAGCGCCGTGGCGCGCCCCGACGGCGGTCTCGCCGGGCGAAGCCCGGCCCGGAAACCCGCCGTCCTGGAGGCCGAGGTCGCGCCCGGCCGCGGTGGCACGGCGTACGTTCTCGCCGGCGACTGGGTCGGCCTCGCGGCCTCGGTGGCAGCGATCGTCGCCCTGGCCGCCGCCGTCGGCTGGAAGGGAGGTGATGCCCCCCCAACCGTCCGCCGAGTACGCCCTTCCTGACCCTGGAGGACCCCGTGACCCACCCCCTGCAACCCTCACGCCCGCGCCGCCTCCCCCTCGCGGCCGCCCTCGCAGCGCTCGTACTGCTCGTCGCCTCGTCCGCCTTCGCGGCCAGTGCCCCCCGCCGCATCGGCGCCGCCGAGCTCGCGGCCGTCACCGGCGGCGTCTGCACCACCTGCAACGACGACCCCAGCGGCGGGGGCGGAGGCGGAGGCAACGACGGTCCGCCACTGATCATCGACTACCAATGGCGGCGCTACTCCAGCCACACCCACCCGGCCGTCGACCTCGAGGCCGTGGTCGTCAAGAGCGTGTCGAACATCTACGGCTCGAGCCCGAAATCGTGGACGTTCAGCGCCAACGACCACTGCAAGTGGGCCGTCACCTCCGGCGGAGCCGGCATCGCCAACGGCTTCAACGTGAGCATCGGGACCACCCGCTACTGCGACCAGACCATCTCGCTGTCGGGCACGGTATCGCCCGGCTGGCGCACCAAGGTGTACCGCGGCAGCATGCGCCAGGAGACCAGTCTGGTGGCCCGACAGTACGCGCTCTACGACAACGGAACCTCCACCTGGACCGGACGCTCCGACAGCGGCAAGAAGGTCCGCACGTGGAACCGCTACTCGACGGTAGACACGCAAACCCCCTGAGCGCGCCGGCGGCCGGGGAGCCCACCCTCCCCGGCCGCCCGAACGCGCGAGAACGGAGGTCCCGATGCTCGCATTCGTGCTCGCCCTGCTCGCCATCACGGGCCAGGTCGCCGGTATGCCGGTCCATCCGCACGCCCTCGTGTACGGCGACGCGCCGGCCGGCGCCGTGCGCCGCTACAGGGTGTACCTACCTCTGGACGCGGCGGCCGCGCGGCCACTCGCGGCCACCAGCGTTGCGCCTTCCTGCGGGGTTCGCGTCGCCGGCACCGCCGCCGTCGGGCCCGCGCAGGTGGCGGTCGCGCTCGAAGGTTCCGGCGTGGCATGCGCGGGCGAGGCGCGCCTGACCTTCGCTGCGCCGCCCGGAGCGGGCGCCCAGCAGGAGCGCGTCGTCCGCTTTCGCATCGCCGCGATGGCGCTGCCGCTCTGGGCGCGCGACGACCTGGTGTCCCACGTCGCGCTCCGAGACCCCGTGCCCGGCACACCGGGTTGGACGGTGGCGTACCGCCTCGTGAACCTCGGTTCCGTGCCCGTCACGGTGCGCGGCCCAGCGGATCCCGCGGCGTTCGCGGCCGCGATCGGGTACCTCGAGGTGCTCGACGCCGCCACGGAGGAGGAGCCGCCACCGGCGGCGTCGGGGAGCCCGTTGGGCGTGCGGCCGCTCACGTTGGCGGGCGGCGAGGCTCGCTGGCTGGTCGTGCGGCTGGTGGGAGACGGCGCTCGGTCGCTCGCACCTGGGGGCGAGCTCGCCCTCGATCCCGCGCTCCGCGTCGAGCGTACGGGTACGACCTTCGCGTACTCCCTGGGCGGCGTCACCACGCGCCTGCCGGGCCCGGCGGACGAGTGAGGCGAGCGGACGCGCCGCGGCAGGTCGGCTTCGGTCGCCGTGCCCTCGCCCTCTCGGCCTGCCTGCTCGTCGGGGCACCGGCCGCGTTCGCGCGAGTCCCCGACGGTGCGCCCCCGCAGGCTCCAGACCTGCGCGGGTCGCCAGGGCACGGGCAGCCAGGGTACGGTTCGCCGCCGCGCGAGTCGACAGGGTACGGGGCGCCACTGCCCGGGTCGCCGCCGCACGGCACGCTACGGTACGGGTCGCCGCCGCATGGGAAGCCACCGCGCGAACCGCCCACACCAGCCGCCCTCGCCGATCTCCTGGCTGCGTTCGATCGTCTCCACGGGCCCGGCGTCGAGCCGGACGAGAACCTGGCCGCGGCCGAAGCGCGGGTGCGGGAAGCCGACGCAGCGGCATGGCCGCAGGTCGCGGTGACCCAACGGCTGGCGTGGGATCCCTCAGACGGCTGGAGGCTCACGCTGGAACCGAGCCTCACGCTCCCCGTCCTGGACCTCCGAGCGGCCCGCGACGCGGAGGTGGCCGCGGCCGGGCTCGGGCTGGCCCGAAGCCAGGCCGAGCAGGACCTCGCCGCGCGCCGCGCCGACGTCGCGAGTCGGTCGAGCGTCGCCGCCGCGAGCGCTCGCGCCCTCCGACGGCTCGAGAGCGCGAGCGCGGCGCTCGCGCGGCGGGCGCCCGCGTGGTGGCTGCGGGGCACGCGAGAGCTCCCCCGCAACCCGCTCGAGGCGGAGGCCGTGGCGGCGTACCTCGACGTCGCTACCGGCATCGCGTCGCTCGAGGGTCAGCTCCGTTCCGCCCAGGCGGCGCTCGCGCGGGACACCGGCCTACCGATGCAGGCGCTCGAACCGCCGGATCCCGATCGCCTGGCCGCCTGGGCGCGCCGGCGCCTCCCTCCACCGGGGCGCTGCCTCGCCGGCGCCCCGCAGCTCCGCGACGTTCGGCTCGAGCGCGCGCTGGACGTGGCGAACACGGCGGCCGAGGCGGGGCCCGACCTCAGCCTCGACGTCGCCCTCCACGGGACCCTCGCCACCGATGCGGGGCCCGACGCCCGTGTCTCCCTCCGGCTCCGGCTCGCGCCACCGGCCTCCTGGAACCTCGCCGGCGGCCTTTCGCTGCAGGCCTCGGGGAGCGAGGCGAGCGAGGCGCTCAGCTTGAGCTGGCCCCCGCCCAGCGGCGGGATCGACGCGGCGCCGACGGCCTCCAGCGCCGACCTGCGCGCCCGTGCGGAGGCCTCGATCCTCTCGGCGTACGACGACGTTCGGGCCGCGGACCTGGCGGCCGCCGCGGCGGCCGCGCGCTCCCAGCCCGCGACGGTCCCTCAAGACTCCGAGGCTGGCGCCTGGATCGACTACCTCACGGCCGTGCAGGACGAGGCCAGGATCGTCCTATCGCAGCTCGATGCGACGCTCACGCGCATCGAGGCGCTGCGCCTATGCGGCGCCTTCGAGGGCACCGACGTCTCCGGCGGCGACGGCCCGCGCACCGACGACCCGGCCTTCGAGGTCCCGGGCGCCGACCCCTCCGGAACCGACGTCTCGGGCGCCTACGACTCGGGCGCCGCGGTCCCGGGCGCCGACGTCTCGGGCGCGCACGCCTCGCGCGCCGACGCGGAGGGCGGGGACGTCGCGGTCCACCGCGCCCAGCACGTGGACGCGCGCGCGCCCCTCACCGCCGCAGGCGGCCGGAGGAGCACCCCGTGACACCCCGGCACCGGCCGGCGCCTTCGGAGTCGGTGCGGCCCCCATCGGCGGGGCGCCCGCCGCCCGGTCTGCCGATCCCGGCGCGCGCAGCGCTCGCCTCCGTGATGGCGGCTACCGCGGGCTGGATCGCGCTGGTGCCGGCCCGCGCCCCTGCACCGTCGTGGGTCGAACCGGGTGTCTACGCCGCGTACCCTCGAGCGTCTCGCGTGTCCTTCACGCTCAGGGAGGCCGCCCCTCCGCCTGCGAGCGGCGTGGTGGGCGTCTCCCTCGTCGTGCGCGGGTCCCGGCGCTTCGCGGCCGGCCGCAGGCAGCTCCTCGTCGCGCCGCCGCGGCGCGTCCGGCGCGGCCTGACCGACGCGGCGCCGCAGCGCCTGCTGGAGCTCTCGCTGCCGTGGCCGACGCCGCCGACGGCGGCACGAGGAGCCGCCAGCGCCGAGCAGGGAGCCACCGTCGGCGATCTGCGCATCGAATGCGCGGACGGTGGCCGCCTCGCGGGACGCGCCGGCGTCATGGCCGTGCTGCGGGCGCCCGGCCCGGCCGGCGGACTGCGCCCGACGCAGAGCTGGAGCTCGTCTCAACGGGGGCTGTTGCTGGCCGTGGCACTCGTCGATCGCGGTCCGGATGCGGTGACCCTGACCGGCCTCCGCTACGGCCCCGACCGGGCGACGACGGGGCGCCTGCTCGTAGCCGTCGGCAGCGAGGACGAGGTCGCCACGTGGAAGGAAACGCTCGCGCGGTCGCTCCCCCTTCGGGCGCGCGCGACGATGGCCGATTTCGGGCGCATGCCGGCGCCGGACGGCACGTCCTGGGCGCGAGCGGACCGGCTCCATCTGGTGCTTCGACCGGGTTCTGCCGTCCTGCTCGCGCTGACCCTCGGTTCGTTCCGCCTGCCGGCAACGGACACGCCGGTGATCGTCCGTCCCGTGCTGAGCTTCGACGAGAGGGGCCGGGCGCGGGGCCTGGGCCTCCCGCAACCCGCGGTGAACGTGGGCCCCGTCGGCCCGCGGACAACGCCACGGGGCGGCGTGCTGCAACGCCTGGCCGTGGCGCTGCGTTCGCCCGAGCCGCAACGCTGCGGCGTGTGACCTCCCGCGGCGAGCGCCGCGAGGTGGCCGCGCCGCGCCCTGTATCGTGGCGTCGTGCCGAGCCAGCGCCCGTCCCCCACACCCGCGGCGGCACCCGCCACAGCGCCGGTTCGCGCGTGGCGCGACGGCGGCCCGCCGCGCGTCGCCGTCGTCGGAGGCGGAATCACGGGGCTCGCGGCGGCCTGCCTGCTGCGCTGGCGACAACCTTCCTGGGACGTGGTGGTGCTCGAGCGCGACGGCACCCCCGGCGGCAAGGCGCGCACCACGGTGCGCGATGGCTACACCGTCGATTGGGGCCCCAACGGCTTCCTCACGAACGTGCGGGACGCCCACGATCTGGCGCTGCGGCTCGGCCTCGGCGGGCAGCTGCAGGTGGCGGCGCCGGCCGCGGCGAGGCGCTACCTGTTCCGTGACGGGGGCCTGCGCCCCCTCCCCACCAATCCGGCCCAGTTCCTGCGCTCCGAGCTCCTCGGCCCCGCCGCGAAGGTCCGTGCGGCCCTGGAGGGCGTGCTCGGCCGGGCGCACGCCGGCGAGGAGAGCGTGTACCGTTTCCTCGAGCGCCACTTCGGCGCGGCGTCGGCCGAGGCCTTCGCCGGGCCCATGGTCCTCGGCATCACGGCCGGCGACGCCCGCGCGCTCAGCATCGACGCCCTCTTCCCGACCCTGCGGGCGCTCGAAAGGGAGCACGGCAGCGTCGTGCGGGGCATACTCGCCCGGCGCCGCGCCGCGCCGCGCATGCCCACCACGTCCTCGGCCGGCGGGAACGCCGCGCCCGAGCGCCCCCCAGGGGGAGCGGGCGCCGCGGGCGGAGGAGCGCCTGCGGGCTCCGGAAGCCCGGCGGGGTCGCCGAGGCCGAGCGGACGCCTGACGTCGTTCCGCGACGGAGGCGTGCAATGCCTGGTCGACGCCATGGTGCGTGAGCTCGGTGACCGGGTCCGGACCGGCGCCGCGGCCGAACGCCTCGAACGGCTGCCGGGCGGCGGCTACCGCCTCCACGTGGCCGGCGCGGCCGCGGTCGAGGCCGACGCGGTCGTGCTCAGCGCACCGACGCCGGCGACCGCCGAGCTGCTGCGCCCCCACCTCCCCGGCGTGGCGCGACTGCTCACAGACATCGGCTACGCGGGAGTCCGGGTGTTCGGCCTGGGCTACGACCGGCTGGACGTCCCGAGGGTGCTGGACGGCTTCGGCTTCCTCGTGCCCCGCCATCAGGGCGTGCGCAGCCTCGGCGTGCTGTGGACCTCCACGATCTTCCCGCAGCGCGCACCGGAAGGCAAGGTCCTGCTTCGCGTGCTCGCCGGCGGCGCTCTCGACCCCCAGCTCATGGAGCTGAGCGAAGGCGACGCCCTCGCGGCGGTGCGGCGCGACCTGCTGGTGACGATGGGCATCGCGGCGGAGCCCGAGCTCGTCGAGGCCATCGCCTGGCATGAGGCGATCCCGCAGTACACGCTCGGCCACGAAGCGCGCGTGAAGGCCATCCGCGACGGCCTCGTCGCGCTGCCGGGGGTCGTGGTCGCCGGCAACGCCTACGCCGGCGTCGGCCTGAACGACGCGGTGCGCGACGCGGCCCGCGCGGTGGCCCAGCTGAGCGAGCCGTAAGCCCCGGCGCGTCGACGCGGAGCGAGCCGGAGGCGCGCCGCGCCGCGGCCCGCCTTGGCCGGCGGTGCGGGCCCGTGCTAGAATCGCTCCTTGCCGCGCTTGACACGCCCGCGCGGCCGGTGTGACGTGCCCTTCGGGATGCGAGCGCCGCGGAGACGGCCGCCGAAGCGGCACCTCCGACGCAGCGGGCGGCGCGGTGGCGAGCCTGTGCTGGAGAGGGCTCGGAGCGGTTCGCGGGCAGGCCGGAGGGCCGTGCCCGTGCTCCCGTGGCGCGCGGCGCCAAGGGCGACCGTGCCGGGCCACCGGCTTGGAAAGGAGGTGCACATGGCGAATGCGACGTACGATCTCAACGTCATCCTCGACCCGAACCTGAGCGAGCAACAGCTCCAGACGGAGAAGGACGCGGTGACCGCCCAGGTGGAACGCGCCGAAGGGGAGATCGCGGGACTCGACGAGTGGGGCGTGAAGCGCCTCGCGTATCCGATCCGCAAACTCACCGAGGGGTACTACCTGATCTATCGCCTACAGCTGTCGAATGACAAGCCCAAGGTGATCGAAGCAGCTCTCAGACAGCGTGATAACGTCATGCGCGTACTGGTCGTCAAGGACCGCCCCGAGTGGCATACCCACAAGGAGAAGCGGGACAAGGGCGAGGCCGAAGCGAGCGCCTGAGCGGCCGTCGCAACACGTCTCGCAGAGCGCTTCACGACTGCATAGGAGAGCTCCATGGCACGAGGACTGAACAACGTGTACCTGGCAGGCACCCTGACCCAAGCGCCCGAACTGCGCTACACGCCGGGGGGTCTGGCAATCCTGGAGCTCAACCTTGCGGGCAACGACCACGTCGTCGGTGATGACGAGAAGCTGCGCGAGCTGGCCTGGTACCACCGGGTCACGGTCTTCGGGGCGCAGGGCGAGTCCCTGGTCAACCAACTGGAGGCCGGCACCCCCACCTTCGTGGAGGGGCGCCTCAACTACCGCAGCTGGGAAGCCCAGGACGGCCAGCGGCGCGCGGCGCTCGATGTCGTCGCTCAACGCGTCGAGGTGCTCACCATGGGCCCCCGTCGCGACGGCGAGCCCACCGTCACCGACTCCCGCGGGCAGCACAGGCTCCGCAACGCGCTCAACGAGGTGCTCGTCATCGGGAACCTCACGCGCGACGCCGAGCTGCGTTACACGCCCAGTGGAAGTGCCGTCACGCGCTTCAGCGTGGCCGTCAACGAGCGCTTCCGGGACCGCAGCGGGACCGATCAGGAGCGCACGCACTACGTAGACGTCAACGTTTGGCGCGAGCTCGCCGAAGCTACGGCCGAGCTCGCCAAAGGTGACCCGGTGTTCGTCACCGGGCGCCTGGTGAACGACTCGTGGACCGATCGCGACGGCAACAAGCGGTTCACGACGCGCGTGGAAGGCTCGCGCGTGGAGTTCCTGACCCGCGGTCCCGGTAGTGGTGGAGCCGGGACCCGCCCCGAGAAGACCCAGCAGGGCGGCCAGGCGAGTCAGCTCGATATCGACGAAGAGTTCCCACCGGAAGAGGATCTGCCCTTCTAATGCCGAGAGAATCACGAGGAGCCGGAGCCGCCGGACGACGCCGCGGTGGCGGTCGCCGGGGCCGCCGGCCCAAGGTATGCCCGTTCTGCACGGGTGAGCTAGAGATCATGGACTACCACGACGGCAGGATGCTGCGGCGCTTCATCAGCGACACCGCCAAGATCCTGCCGCGTCGCCGCACCGGCGTGTGCGCCAAGCATCAGCGTAGGCTCGCCACCACCGTCAAGCGCGCACGCTCGCTCGCCATCATCCCCATCACGGAGAAGTTGGTGCGCAAATGAACGTCATCCTGCTCGAGCCCGTCGACACCCTTGGGGACGCCGGCGAGGTCGTGCGGGTGCGGGCAGGCTACGCCCGCAACTTCCTCATCCCGCAGGGCCTCGCCCTGCCGGCCACCGAGTCGAACCGCGCGGAGCTGCAAGCGCGCCTCGCCCAGCGGGCGCGGCTGCTTTCGGCCCGCAAGGGCGACGCGGAGCGGTTGCGCGACATGCTCGGCGATGCCACGCTCGAGATCCGCGTGAAGGCCGGCGAGGAGCGGATCTACGGCTCGGTCGGCAACCGCGACATCGCGGACGCCCTCAAGGCCACCTACGACGTCGACATCGACCGGCGCAAGATCCAGCTCCAGGAACCCATCAAGACGCTCGGGGAGTACGTGGTGCCGTACCGCCCGCACCCCGATGTCACCATCGACCTGAAGGTCGTCGTCAGGTCCGACGAGGCCTGAGCACCGGGTGCACGCTTCGGGCCCACGGTGAGGGGGCGGGAGGTCGACCCTCCCGCCCCCTCACCTTGACGCCCTCCCTCGCGCCCGCGGCCGCCGCACGGCCGGAGGCGTTCCGTCCGTGGTCGACCGGAGCGCGTCAACGCGGGCGCCGGCCCGTGCGCCCGTGCCCGCGCGCGCTCGCGTGCGCGATGGGAGCGGGGGCTCCGCCGAGGTGCCGCAGCGAGCCGCGAGCGGCGTTAACAGCGCGTCGCAGCGCCAAGCGCAGGGGCTTCGAGGCGAGGCGCCACAGGTCGTCGGCGAGCCCGTAGCGCACCATCCACGGCACGCCGGATGCGAGCAACGCATACGCCGCGCCGTAGGCCCCGATCTTCCGGCAGCGTGCAGTTGCGAACACGACGTTGCGCCCGATGAGATGCCGCCGCTGTTGCGCCCTCGCCGCGCCGCCCGGATACACGCCACGGCGTTCACGGTTCATCAGGAAGCGGATCCCCGGCACCAGCCGCGATGCGGTGTGCGTCGTGCTGGTCGGGTGCAGGCGGTAGCCGTAGATCGGTGCCTCATCGAGGTACACGAACCCCGGTGCCGCCCCGAGCCTCAGCCACAGGTCCATGTCCTCCGAGCCGAAATGCGCTTCGTAGAAGCCCCCGACGCCCCGCACCGCGTCGGTGCGCACCGCGGTGGCGGTCGTGATCTGCATGGGCTCGTTCGTGGCCGCCAGGAAGTCCGGCCACCGTCGTGTCACCGCCCTCCCCTGCAGCACGGGCAGCTCCGTCATCTCGCGGAACGCCCTCCACCGACTCATGACGATCGTCGGCCGATCGTGCTCGGTGATGGTCGCCGTGAGCACTTCCACCGCCCACGGAAGGAGCACGTCGTCGGCGTCGAGCAACAGCACGTACTCGCCCCGCACCTCGGCCAGCGCAGCGTTGCGCGCGGCGCCGATGGTGCACGGCGGCACCGAGAGCAGGCGGATGCGTTCGCCGTACGATCGCAGCACCTGTTGGCTGCCGTCCGTGGAACCGTCGTCGACGACCACGATCTCCAGGGGCGCCAGCGACTGCCCCAGGGCGGAGTCGATCGCGGTCTTGAGGTACAGGACGTTGTCGTGGCTCGGCATCACGATCGAGATCGTCGGGGACCGGGCGCCGCCTCCCCGGATCCCGACGCCGAGGTCGTCGTCGTGTTCACCTGTCGCGTTGGGCGATCCGTCCATCATGGCCGTCCCCCTTACGGGCCCTTGGGCCGGTCGTGCGCCGCCTGGCAGCGGCGCGCGCAGGCTTGAAGGACCGGAGATGCGCGCCCTGGTCACCGTCGCCGGGAGAGGATCGCCCGCGAACGCGGACGGACGCTCCGCCGGGTCACGAAGCCGTCCTCGGGTACCACCCGCGGATTCGCGGGCGCCCCCGTGCGGCGTACGTGGCATCGCGGGAACGGGAAGCCGACGCTAGGCGACCAGTCGTGCACGCCAGAGACTACTGCCGCGCGCACCCCCCGCGCGTCCACGGATCACAGTCCACGCTTCACACCGCGGCCCGGCGGCCGTGCGGCCCACGGAGACGGCCTCCGGTACCGCGCCGCCGGCGGTGCGGCGCGGGCCAGGGGCGCGGCTCGGGCCAGGGGCACGGCTCGAGCCAGGGGCACGGCTCGAGCCAGGGGCACGGCTCGAGCCAGGGGCACGGCTCGAGCCAGGGGCACGGCTCGAGCTAGGGACGCGGCTCCGGCCAGAGGCGCGCGGCTCGGGCTAGGGGCGGTAGCGCTCCACCCGGATGAGGTTGGTGGTGCCGCGCATCCCGAACGGAACGCCGGCCGTGATGACGAAGCGTCCCCCCGGGTCGGCCACGCCGGTCGCCTGGATGCTGCGGCTGGCGACCGCCACCATCTCGTCGGTGCTGTGGATGTCCTCGCTCATGTGCGGGACGACTCCCCACGCGACGGTCAGCTGGCGGAAGGCCCGATCGTTCGGCGTGATCGCGAGGATCGGCACCGCCGGCCGGTTGCGCGACACCCGCAGCGCGGTGGTGCCGCTCGACGTGAACGTGACGATGAGCTGGGCCGAGAGGTTGAACGCCATCTGGCACGCCCCGAGCGACACGGCGTCGGCGGTGGTGTTCTCCGGCGTCGGGTAGTGCTCGCGCATGTTGCGTTGGTAGCTCTCGTCGGCCTCCACCGATCGCGCGATGCGGTCCATCATCGCCACGGCCTCCACCGGGTACTCGCCGACGGCCGTCTCGGCCGACAACATCACCGCGTCGGTGCCGTCGTAGATGGCGTTCGCCACGTCCGACGCTTCCGCCCGCGTGGGGGTGGGGTTCTGGATCATCGACTCGAGCATCTGGGTGGCGGTGATCACCGGTTTGCCGGCGTCCAGGCTGGCGCGGATGAGGCGCTTCTGGATGAGCGGCACCTTCTCCGGGGGCATCTCGACGCCGAGGTCGCCGCGCGCGACCATCACGCCGTCGACCTCCCGCAGGATCTCCTCGAAGCGCTCGACGGCGCTCGGCTTCTCGATCTTCGCCATGAGCTTGGCCTGCGAGCCGGCGCGCGCGAGGTAGTGGCGTGCCAGGAGCAGGTCGTCGCGGCTGCGAACGAAGCTCATCGCGACCCAATCGACGTCGAGCTCGGCGCCGTACAGCAGGTCCTCCACGTCCTTGTCCGTCAGCGCGGGGATGCTGAGGTCGGCGCCGGGGATGTTGATCCCCTTGTTGTTCGATAGGCTCCCGCCGAGCGTGACGCTGGTCTTGATCGTCTCGCCGTGGAGCGCCTCGATCTGCAGCGCCAGGCGCCCGTCGTCGAGCAGCAGCGTGTCGCCGACCTTCACGTCGTTGTACAGGTTCTTGTACGTGACGCCGACCCGGCTCGTGTCGCCGGGCCGGTCGTCGCCGCAGGTGAGGTCGAACGACGAGCCCTCGGTCAGCTCGACGCTGCCGTCGGCGAACACGCCCACGCGGATCTTCGGCCCTTGGAGGTCCTGGAGCACGCCGACGGGGTGCCCGCTGGCCCTGGCCTCCTGTCGGATGAGCTCGATGTTGGTGCGGTGCACGTCGCGCGTGCCGTGCGAGAAGTTCAGCCGAAACACGTCGACGCCGGCCTCGATGAGGCGCTTGATCGTGTCGGCATGGGCACTCGCCGGGCCCAGCGTCGCCACGATCTTCGTGCGTCGGTGTGGCGTCACTGTCGGAAGGCCTTCCTCCCGAGGTAGCGCGCGTCGTCCCCTAGCTCGGCCTCGATGCGCAGGAGGCGGTTGTACTTCGCCAGGCGATCGGAGCGGCTCGCCGATCCGGTCTTGATCTGCCCCGCGTTGACGGCCACCGCCAGGTCGGCGATGAAGGCGTCCTCCGTCTCGCCGCTACGGTGGCTGATGACGTTGCGGTAGCCGTGAGCCTTGGCGAGTTCGATCGCGTCCATCGACTCGCTCAGGGTGCCGATCTGGTTGACCTTCACGAGGATGGCGTTCGCGGCGCCCTCGTCGATCCCGCGCTGAAGGCGCTCGACGTTCGTGACGAACAGGTCGTCGCCCACGAGCTGCACGCGGTCGCTCAGGCGCCGGGTGAGCGCACCCCAGCCGTCCCAGTCGTCCTCGGCCAGACCGTCCTCGATGGACACGATCGGGTAGGTGCCGATCCACTCCTCCCAGTAGTCGATGAGGCCGGCGGCGTCGAGCTTCTTCCCTTCGGATGCCAGACGGTACGCACCGTCGTCGTAGAACTCGCTGGAGGCCGGATCGAGCGCGATGAAGAGCTGCTCGCCGGGCGTGTAGCCCGCCTTCTCGATGGCCTCGAGCAGCACCTCGACGGCCTCGCGGTTCGAGGTGAGGTCGGGCGCGAACCCGCCCTCGTCCCCGACGTTGGTGTTGTATCCGCGCTGGCTCAGCACCTTCTTGAGGTGGTGGAAGGTCTCCACCCCCGCCCGCAGCCCCTCCCCGAAGGTCGCGAAGCCGGCCGGAACCAGCATGAACTCCTGCATGTCGACGTTGTTGTCGGCGTGCTTCCCGCCGTTGATCACGTTCATCATGGGAACCGGAAGCGTGCGCGCACCGGAGCCGCCGAGGTAACGGTAGAGCGGCAGGTCGAGCACGGAGGCCGCGGCCCGGGCGGTGGCCAGGGAGACGGCGAGCATCGCGTTGGCGCCCAGCTTCCCCTTGTTGTCGGTGCCGTCGAGCTCGATCATCGTGCGGTCCACGGCGGACTGCTCGAGCGCGTCCATGCCGACGATCTCGGGTGCGATCGCATCGGCGATGTTGGCGACCGCCTGTTGCACGCCCTTGCCGAGGAAACGAGACCCACCGTCGCGCAGCTCGACGGCCTCGTGCACGCCCGTCGAGGCTCCGGAGGGGACCACGGCGCTCCCCTCCACCCCGCTGGAGAGGCGAACGGTGGCACCCACGGTGGGATTGCCGCGCGAGTCGAGGAGCTCGATGCCGCGGACGTCTTCGATGATGGTCATGGGGTTCCTTCCTTCGGCGGCTACCCGCCGGCCCTGCGGAGAACCCGACGTTTCGCCGGGAGCGGCCGCGGGTTGTCGATCGTCGTCGTAGCGCACCCGCCGCCCGAGCATGCGGCGCCGGCGGGCGCGGTGCTCAGCCGGTGCGCAGGGGCACCACCATGGCGAGGTAGCTGGGGTCGCTCAGATCCGCCACGACGCTCGGCGACGAACTCGTGCCGGAGAAGGACAACCTCACGTCACCCGAGACCGGACCCAGCGCTTCGATGAGGTACTTCGCGTTGTACGCCAGCGCGATCTCGGGATCGGGGCCCTCTTGTGCGACGTCGAGCCCCTCTTGCGAGCGGCCGTAGGTGCCCTCCGCCGTGATCTGCAGCGTCCCGTCCTTGATGAACAGGTCCACGCGGTTGTTGGCGGTCTTGTCCGCCATGACCGCGACGCGCGAGACGGCCTCGGCCAGGTGCGGCGCCTGCAGGGTGATGCTCACCGGGAAGGTCTTCGGGATCACGCGCTCGTAGTCGGGGAAGCTGCCGTCCATGAGCTTGAGGTTGAGGGTGAAGGCGCCGGTGCGGACGCTCAGTTGCCCCTCCGTCAGCTCGAGGGCGGCATCGTCGTCGCCCAACATGCGCGCCAGCTCGTCGACGCTCCGTGCCGGCACGATGATGTCGGCATCGAGGCCGCTTCCCTCCTCGGTGTCGTAGTACGCGAGGCGGAAGCCGTCCGTGGCTACCGCTCGCGTCTTGCCGTCGTGCAGCTCGAGCTTCACCCCGCGGAAGACGGCCTGGTAGTCGGCCACGGCCGCGGCGTAGCGCACGGCCGAGAGCGCGCGTCCCAGGAGGTCTCCGGGAAGCCGCGCAGAGAACGACGTCGGGAACGCGAGCTGCGGCGCGGACGCCGCGCTGACCAGCTGGAGCTTCGTGGCGTAGGTACCGGACGCGATGTCGAGCTCGGTGTCGCCGAACTCCAGCTCCACCAGCTCGCCGGGCAACGCTCGCGCCACCTGACTGAAGACATGGGCCGGCACCGCGTAGCTGCCCGCGCCATCGGCATCGGCCTGGAAGCGCGCGCGAACGTCGATGTCCATGTTGCTGCCGCTGAGCTCGATGCCGTCGGGCGACAGGTCGAAACGGAGCAGGCTCAGACCGGGATTGCTGCTCCGGCTGGGAATGATCCGCTCGACGTGTCCGAGAGTGTCGGCCAGGGTCTTCTTGGGAACGTGGACCTTCATGCATCTCTCCCGTGGCGCGGTTCGCTCCTGCGAGCATACCCGAAGTGTGACGTTACGAACGCATCTAGGGTGGTTCGTGCCCGTTCCGGACGGGAGCGCGGGGGAGGACGGCGGGAATCTTCAGGGAAAACTCGAGGACAACTCCTCATAGTAGGGGCTGTGGAAGGTGTGGAAAACCAGGATCTCGGCCGTTGCCGACACGAGATGGGCTGTGGACCGGTATGTGGAGAACTCGCGGGGTGCTGTGGATAACGCACCCATCCATCCACATGAGTCCACAGGGACGCGCGGGGGCCGACTTCTCCACAGCCGGGTCCACAACTTCTCCACACGTTCTCCACAGGGTTATCCACAGCTTGCGGAGAAGTCTCGTCCGTGAGGCGATTCCGCGCCGTCTCGGCGCTCTTCACCGGGGACCGGCCGGTCGCGAGGGACCGCTCGAGCCCGTTCACATCAGCGTTTCTTTGATCTCACGGATCCTGCCGGCGAGCGCGCCGTCCGCCTCGAGTTGATCGGTGACCTTCTGGACGGCGTACATCACCGTCGAGTGATCGCGACCCGAGAAGAACTGACCGATCTCGGGGTACGAGTGCGGCGTGAGCTCGCGGATGAGGTACATCGCGACCTGGCGCGGCACCACCAACTCCTGCCGGCGCCCCTTGCCCTTGACGTCGTCGGGGGCGACCTCGAAGACCTTGGCGGTCAGCCTCAGGATGTCGGCCATGGTGAGGTTGAGCTCGCTCGGCGCGAAGACGTCGGACAGCGCCTTCGCCACCGTCTGACGGTTCAGCGTCGCCTGGTTCATCGAGGCGTACACGATGGCGCGGACCAACGCCCCCTCGAGCTCGCGGATGTTGGAGGTGACGTGCCTTGCGATGTAGTCGATCACCTCCGCCGGGACCTTCACACCGCGGTACTCCGCGTTCATCTTCAGGATGGCGATGCGGGTCTCGAGCTCGGGCGCCTGGATGTCCGTGATGAGGCCCCACTCGAAGCGGCTACGAAGCCGGTTCTCCAGCGTCGGGATGTCCTTGGGCGGACGATCGGAGGACACGATGATCTGCTTGCCCGACTCGTAGAGCGCGTTGAAGGTGTGGAAGAACTCCTCCTGCGTCCGCTCCTTGCCCGCGATGAACTGGATGTCGTCGATGAGCAGGAGGTCGATGCTGCGGTAACGGTCGCGGAACGACACCATGCGATCCTCCCGGATCGCGTTGATGAGCTCGTTGGTGAAGGCCTCGGTGGTGGCGTACTCGATCACCAGGCTGGGGTATCGCTCGGCAACGGCATGCCCGACGGCGTGCATCAGGTGCGTCTTGCCCAGGCCCGAGTCCCCGTACAGGAAGAGCGGGTTGTAGGCGCGACCCGGCGACTCGGCGACGGCCAGCGCGGCGGCGTGCGCCAGGTTGTTGTTCGGGCCGACGACGAAGTTGTGGAAGACGTACTTCGGGTTCAGTCGCGGCTTGGGCGACGGCGCCTGCCCGCCGGCCGCTTCGTCGTGCGCGCTGAACATGTCCTGCTGCTCGCTCGTCTGGAACGCCACCACCTGGAAGCCGACCCGTGGCGTGTCGGCGCCCAACTCGTGAAGGGCGCGCTCGATGACGTCGGCGTAGTGGTTCTTGAGCCAGTCGCGCGCGAACGAGTGAGGGACCCCGACCATGAACGTGCCGTTGTCGATCCCGAGCGGCTTCACCTGCTTGAACCAGGTGCGGAACTCGACCTCGGGGATCTCGTCCCGTAGCGTGTCGAGGATGTCCTCCCAGATGGCCTCGTCGCGGCTCAGCATGCTGCAGCTTCCCTCTCGTGCGTGGCGCCCGCACGCGGCGTATCCTCTGCGGGCCGGTGGTGCGGGAGGCGTCGAACGTCGTCCGCCTCGGCCGTCGCGCCGGGTGTTCCTGCGCTCGCCGCGGGCTCGCCCTCGCGAGACGCGCGCGGCCGCGGGTCGCTCCGGCCGCGGGCTCGCCACCCGGGATCGGAGGAACGCGGCCTGCTAGGCTTGGCTCGTTGCGCCGGCCCGCCGTCGGGCGGCGCTGGGCGTTCGCGCGGGCCTGTCGTGCCGTCGGCCCGTCTGCGCGGGTGCGTTGCGTCGGCGCGGACCGACCGGCGTTCCCCGGCCGGCCGAAGCGATCCGACGCTCATGGTCCGGATGGGGCACCCTCGCCTACGGGCCAGCACGGCAGTCTAGCAGATTGTCGGAAGCGGAGCGGGCGCTGTCCACGCCGTGGGCTATACTGGTGCGCTGCTGGCGCGAATGGCGTCAGGGACGAGAATTCTGGGTGGGAGATAGGCGGTAGGAAGCGGTGACCAACGAGCGCAGAAGGGTCGATGTCGTGGTGGTCGGCGGGGGCCACGCGGGGATCGAGGCGAGCGTGGCCGCGGCGCGATCGGGCGCCCGTGTCGCGCTGGTGTTGCCGAACCCCGACAAGATCGGCCTGATGCCGTGCAATCCCGCGATCGGGGGTCCCGGCAAGTCGCAGCTCGTGTTCGAGATCGTCGCACTGGGCGGCGTGATGGGCGCGCTGGCGGACGCGACCGCCATCCATGCGCGCACGCTCAACGCGAGCAAGGGGCCCGCGGTCCGGTCCCTCCGGGTGCAGAACGAGCGGGACGGCTATGCCGCGGCCGCCCGGGAGCTGGTCGAGTCGACGCCCGGTCTGGAGATCGTCCGGGCGGAGGTGGCGGAGATCGAGGTCGCCGACGGCGTGACGGCCGGGGTGCGGACGACGGACGGGCGGGTGCTTGCCGCCCCCAGCGTCGTCCTGTGCACCGGCACCTTCCTCGCCGGCGTCGTGTGGTACGGGAAGAAGAAGCGCGAGGCGGGGCGGCAGGGGGAGGCGCCCGCTCGGCACCTCTCTGGCGGGCTGCGTCGGACCGGGCACACGCTGGTGCGCTTCAAGACCGGCACGCCGCCGCGCGTCCGGAGCGATTCGGTGGACTTCTCCGCGCTCCAGGTCGTGGCTCCCGACCAACCGCCGAGCTCGTTCACCGGGCGCCCCGGTCCGCGGGTGACGGAGTCCCCGACGTGGCTGACGCGCACGACGCCGGCCACGCACGAGCTGATCGCCGCCAACCTGTCGCGCTCGGCCATGTACGGCGGCGAGATCGACGGCAGGGGGCCGCGCTACTGCCCGTCGATCGAGGACAAGGTCGTCCGCTTCTCGGACAAGGACCACCACCTGCTGTTCGTCGAACCGGATGGGATCGACACGAGCGAGGTGTACCTCCAGGGATTCTCGAGCTCGATGCCGCCGGAGCTCCAGGACGACATGATCCGTACGCTCCCCGGCTTCGAGCGGGCGGTCATTCACCGCTACGCCTACGCCGTCGAGTACGACGCGCTCGATCCGACGCAGCTCGACGTGACCATGATGTCGCGGCGCCTGCCCGGGTTGTTCAGTGCCGGTCAGATCAACGGCACGAGCGGGTACGAGGAGGCGGCGGCGCAGGGGGTGGTGGCCGGCGTGAACGCCGCGCGCCACGCCGCCGGGCAGGCACGCGTGAGCGTCCGGCGCGACGAGGGCTACGTGGGCGTGCTGCTCGACGACCTGGTGCGGTGGGGGATCGAGGAGCCGTACCGCATGCTCACGTCGCGCAACGAGCTCAGGTTGCTGCACCGTCAGGACAATGCCGCGGAGCGTCTGACCGGCGTCGGCCACGCGTGGGGGCTGGTCGAGCAGGCCACGCTCGATGCCGTCCGCGCGAGCGATGCACGGGTCCAGCGCGAGGCGGCGAGGTTGCGGTCGGCACGGATCCGGGGCGATCTCGCGTCGACCGTCCTGTGCCGTCCTGGCATGGACTACGGCACCGTCACGCAGGCGATCGGCCCTGCCGAGGACCCGCTCTCCCCTGCCGAGCGCACCAAGGTGGAGACGTTGGTGCGGTACGCGAGCTACATCGAACGCTCCGAGCGACACCTCGCGTCGCGGTCCCAGTACGAGCACACGAGTCTGGAACCGGTGGACTTCACGCGCGTGGCGAGCCTGTCGAGCGAGGGGCGCGAGGCGCTCGAGCGCGCGCGACCGGCAACGCTCGGCGCCGCGCAGCGCCTCCGTGGGATCCGCGACAGCGACGTGACGGCGCTCCTGGTGCACCTCAAGTCGCGGCGTGTTTCACGTGAAACAGTCCGCAGCTGAACGGCTGGCCCAGTACCGTACCCTCGTCGAGCGCTACCACGCCACGCTCGATCTGGTGTCGGGCCGGGGCCTGGCGGACTTCGATCGGCATCTCGCCGAGGCCGGTGCGTACGCGGAGGTGGTGCGGGACGTCTCCCCTGCGCGACCGACCGTCCTGGACGTGGGTTCCGGGGTCGGCTTGCCCGGGGTCGCGGTGGCCTGTCTGGTTCCGCATGCGCGCGTCGTCCTGATCGAGCGAAGGCGGCGCCGCGCGACGTTCCTTCAACTCGTGGTGGGCCAACTCGGCCTGGCGAACGTCGAGGTCCGGTGCGAGGACGTTCGCGCGACGCGTGGTGTCGTAGCGGACGTGGTGACCGCGCAGGCGGTCGCGCCGTTCGTGCACGTGTACGCCTGGACGCGCCACGCGCAGGCGGGAACGGTCGTGCTGGTGAGCCGTCGTGGCCGGTCCGGCTCGGAGGAGGCGGCCACCCTCCGAGCCGAGCTCGGCTGCGATATTGCCGTCGTGGCCGAAAGGTCCCTTGGGCACCGTGGTACCCTGGTCGCATTGCGCCTCCCGGGAGGACGTGCGTGCCCATCATCGGGGTGATCAATCAGAAGGGCGGAGTGGGCAAGACCACCACCGCGGTGAACCTGTCGGCGGCGCTCGCGGAACGCCGCCGCATCCTGTTGGTCGACCTCGACCCGCAGGCCAACGCCAGCAGCGGCGTCGGCGTGGTCGCTCCGCCTCGGAGCGTCTACGACGTGCTCAGCGGCCGCGCGTCCGCCCGTCAGAGCGTCGTACGTACGCTGCACCCGAACCTGGCCGTCTTGCCCGCGTCCGCCGATCTGGCGGGGGCCGCGGTGGAGCTCGACGCCAGCACGGACAACCTGCTCCTGTTGGCGCGGTCGTTGATCGGGGTGCGCCCGAATTTCGATTTCATCGTGGTGGACGCGCCCCCTTCCATGGGGGCGCTCACGCTCAACGCGCTGGCGGCGGCGGACCATCTGATCATCCCCCTGCAGTGCGAGTACTACGCCCTGGAGGGGATCGCGGGGATGATGGACACGGTGGAGCGGGTGCAGGGCTCGCTCAACCGCGAGTTGCGCATCCTGGGCATCCTGCTCACCATGTTCGACGCCCGCACGAAGCTGTCCCAGCAGGTGGAGGAGAACGTGCGGCGCCACTTCGGAACCACGGTGTTCAAGACCGTCATCCCGCGCAGCGTTCGGTTGGCCGAGGCGCCATCCTACGGGCAATCGGTGCTGGAGTACGCACCTTCGTCGCAAGGGGCTCTCGCCTACCAGGGGTTGGCCGAGGAGGTACTTGAACGTGTCAGCGAAGACTAGGGGACTCGGGCGAGGGTTGGACGCGCTGTTGCCGAAGGCGGAGCGGTCGGTGCACCAGGTGGAGGTGAACCAGCTGCGTCCCTCTCCGTTCCAGCCCCGGAAGCGCATGGACGAGGCGGCGATCGCCGAGCTCGCAGCATCGATCGCGGAGAAGGGCGTGCTCCAGCCCATCCTCGTACGACAGGCCGGCGAAGGCGGCGGAGGGTACGAGATCGTCGCCGGCGAGCGTCGGTTCCGGGCCGCGGAGAGGGCAGGGCTGAGCTCCGTGCCCGTCGTCGTGCGGGACCTGTCGGACCGCGAGGCACTCGAGATCGCCGTGGTGGAGAACCTTCAGCGCGAGGACCTGAATCCGGTCGAGGAGGCACGGGCGTTCCAGCGCCTGCTCGAGTTCGGCATGAACCAGGAGGCGGTCGGCAAGGCGGTAGGGAAGAGCCGCAGCGCCGTCGCCAACGCGTTGCGCCTGTTGACCCTGCCCGACGACGTCCTGACGCACATCGAGTCCGGCGCGCTCACGGCGGGGCACGCGCGGGCGATCCTGTCCCAGCCCGAGCCAGACCGGTCGTGGGCGGTGCAAGAGATCCTGTCGCGCGGGCTGTCGGTGCGCGAGGCCGAAGCGCTCGAACGTCCCGGCCCGCGACGGGCGATCCGCGACTCGCGCGACGGACGGTACGTGCGGTTGGAGGAGGATCTCAGCCGTCATGCGGGCACCCGCGTGAAGATCCGCGGTGGGCGTCGCGGTCACATCGAGCTGCACTTCCATTCCGAGGATGAGCTCACCCGGCTGCTCGAGCTCCTCGGGTACGAGGCCTGAGCAGGGGGACGCCGAGCGCGCCCGGCGGAGCGGCTGTGCGGGCCGTCCTGCGGTTGCGGTCGCGATCGCCGGCACCTTAGCCGGCACCTTAGCCGGCACCTACCCGGGGGGCGGCGTTCGATCGGCGTCTCCGCTGCTGCGGCCTCTCGTCGGCCCGTTCCCTGAGATCCGCTCGTCAACGAGCTGAGCTCGCGCGCATTGTGCATCCGACGGTGACGTCCTAGATGGTGCCGATCTCCGGTGCTCCTCGGCGCCCGGCGCTGCGCAACCCCCCGGGCGGGCGGCCGCGCAATGGTAGGCGAGGGCATGTGCGCCACGACATCCCAGATTGGGAGGCCCGCTCGAAGGGCACCGTCCGTTCCGTGGTGCGGCGCAAGGCGCCTTCGGCTGGCCTGTTTCACGTGAAACACCTGGCCTCGGCGCCGGTGGGCGCGCGCTCACGGTGCAGTGATACGATGCCGGCGTGGCCCTCCCAGCGGGCGCACCGTCGGCGCCGGGGAGGGGAGACGATGCGATCGGGCAAGGAGCCAACATGAAGGATCCCATACGTGTAGCGGTGACCGGAGCTGCCGGACAGATCGGATACGCCCTGCTCTTCCGGATCGCCTCTGGAGACATGCTCGGCAAGGATCAACCCGTGATCCTGCAACTCCTCGAGATCCCGCCGGCTATGAAGGCACTCGACGGCGTCGTCATGGAGTTGAACGACTGCGCGTTCCCGCTCCTGCGTGGCGTGGAGACGGCCGACGACCCGAACGTAGCGTTCGACGGGGTCGAGGTGGCGCTCCTGGTGGGCTCACGGCCTCGTGGACCGGGCATGGAGCGGAAGGATCTCCTCGAGGCGAACGGCGCGATCTTCACGGTGCAGGGCAAGGCCCTGAACGACCACGCGGATCCGAATGTGAAGGTGCTCGTGGTAGGCAACCCTGCGAACACCAACTGCTTGATCGCCCTGAGCCACGCGCCCGACCTCCAGCCCCACCAGTTCACGGCGATGACCCGTCTGGATCACAATCGTGCGATCAGCCAGTTGGCTGCGAAGACGGGTGCGGAGAACGCGGCCATCCGGCGGATGATCATCTGGGGCAATCACTCCAACACGCAGGTGCCCGACCTGACGCACGCGACGGTCGACGGTCGGCCCGCGTCCGAGCTGGTCGACGATGCGTGGGTTCGCGACAGCTTCATCCCGACGGTGCAGAAGCGCGGCGCAGCCATCATCGATGCGCGTGGGGCGTCCAGTGCCGCGTCGGCCGCGAACGCGGCCGTGGACCACGTGCGCACCTGGTTCACGGGCACCCCGGAGGGAGACTGGGTCAGCATGGCCGTTCCCAGCCGGGGCGAGTACGGGGTGGATGAAGGACTCGTGTTCTCCTTCCCGGTGACGGTCTCCCGCGGCGAGATCTCGGTCGTGCAGGATCTCGAACGCACGTCCGCGGTGCTGGAACGCATCGGGAAGACGACGGGTGAGCTGGTGGAGGAGAGGGCGGCCGTCGCGGACCTTCTGTGAGACCTCGGGCAACGCCGACGGCACGCTGCGAAGGGCCGGGCGGCCGCCGTCCGCTCGCGGCCGGGGCGCCCCAGGCCCTTTTTCGGAAGCGTTCCGAGTATGATACGATGCCGACACATAGGGCTCGGCGCGTTCGTGCCGCAGGGTAGGCAGCGCGCGGATCCGTCAGGCGTCGGAGAGTTCAACGATGGATGCGTCAGGACACAACGGCAACACCCGGGTGCGATCGGTCCTCAAGGACCACGGCCTTCGATACTCGCGCCCCCGTGAGGTCATCCTCGGCTACCTACTCGAGGGGGACAAGCACGTGAGCGCGGAGGGCCTGTATCTGGAGCTGAAGCACCGGGGCGTGGATCTGAGCTTGTCCACCGTGTACCTGAACCTGAGCGTGCTCGCCGGTGCAGGGCTGGTACGCGAGTTCAAGGGTGCCAGCGGTCAGTCGCTCTACGACAGCAACGTCTCGCCGCACTACCACGTGGTGTGCCGGGAGACGGGCGAGATCCTGGACGTGCCGACACCCACGATCGATGGCAAGCCGCTCACGCGCTACCTGAAGGAGACCGTCGAGGCGAGCACGGGTTGGATCGTCGACGAGCCGCGCTTGAGCCTGAGCGGCGTGTCGCCTCGCGCTCGCGGCGGCCGGACGCAGGACGCGAACCGCGAGGCACGCGACCGCACGGCGATCGACGGCGCGGCGGCTCGCGATGCAACGCTGTCCTCGGTCGGGGTGTCCACGGACGGCGCCGCGGGGGCGGACGCCGCCGCCGACGATGCTCCGGGCGACGATGCTCCGGGCGAGGGCGCCGCGGGCGCGGACGCTGCGGGCGAGAGCGCTCCGGGCGAGGGCGCTGCGGGCGAGGACGCTCCGGGCGAGGGTGCTGCGGGCGAGGACGCGGCAGGCGACGACGCGGCAGGCGACCATCGCCCGGCGGATCGCGGCGACCTCTGACGTGGCCGACGGCAAGGAAACGGAGCACGGCGACAGTAGCGTCGAGCGGGCACGAGAGCACCCGATCGGCACCGAGGTCGAAGTGGTGGAGCTCACCGACCTTGCCGCCATCAGGGCGTGCGAGGCGGTGCAGCTGGACGCGTGGGGCTTCGAGCCGCTCGAGGTCGTTCCCGCCGCGCACATGCGCGCCGTCCAGCACGCGGGTGGCCTGTTGTTGGGGGCGCTCGTCGGGGGACGCGTCGTGGGCTTCGCGTACGGATTCGCCGCTCTCCCGGCGGATCCGTGGGAGATCGGCACCGGCATCCACTCGCACATGGTGGCCGTGCGCCCGGGCCTCCAGCGCTCGGGCGTCGGGCGCAGGTTGAAGTGGGCGCAGCGCCGGTGGTGCCTCGATCGCGGCATGCGCTGGATGACCTGGACCTTCGATCCGATCCAGGCCCGCAACGCTCATCTGAACTTCCACCACCTCGGCGTGCGCAGCCACGTCTACCTGGCGGATTTCTACGGCAGTCTCGGCGGCCCGCTCACGGGCACGTTGGCGACGGATCGCCTCCTCGCCTTCTGGGACCTGGGATCCGACCCCGTGGACGCACGGGCGCGCCTGTTCGAGAGCGGGCGCAGTCCGGACCCGGCGGAGGCCTCCGGGGCGCCGTGGTTGCTGGCGCGAGACGGAGCGGGCGCCCCGGTCGTTGGCACGCTAGAGCCGACGGCGCAGCGACTGCGCGTCGCCGTGCCGCTGGATGCGACGGCGCTCCTGCGCGAGGACGCGACGCTGGCTCGCCACTGGCGCCACGCGGTGCGCGAGGCGCTGCAGAGGGCGCTCGCCGACGGCTTCACCGTCGAGGGTTTCGTCGGTGGCGGTTACCTGCTGCAGCGCGCAGGATCACGCCCCGCGGGCGGCGCCGCTTAAGAGAATAGAAAGTCAGACTTGACAATCTGTAAAGGCGCCTCTATGATTCTTGTCGAGGAGGCGAGGACCGTGACACAGCACTCACTGGAGCGGACCATCAACACGCGGCTGCACGACCTTCGGCACGAGGCCTATCGCACCGCCCAGGTGCGTGTCGCCCGCACCGGCAGGACCTCGAGGTTGGCCATCTGGCTGCGCGCCCTGGCGGAGCGTTGCGAACGCCCGCGCCAGCACGAGGGGCCGTGGCAGGAAGACTTCCGCCACACGACGGCCGGGGCCTGACGACGACAGGACAGGCGGCTGCGGGGCTGCGCCGCCGGCGCACGAAGGAGACATCGTGGACGACGTTGAACGCATCAGGAAGATGGTCGCTGACGGCAGGATCACCCAGGGGGAGGGGGAGCGCCTCATCTCGGTGCTGAAGCAGATCGACGGCGCGGAGGGCGAGCTCGCAGCGAGCGAGCGTGCGATGGAGGCGGAGGCGCGCGAGGTGCGCGGGGACGCCGCACCACCGGAGACCACCTCCGGCGGCGCGGGTGCGGGCGGCAGCGCGCCCGGGGCGCCCGCTGCCGGGGCGCCGATGGGTCGCGAGCCCGGGGCCAGCGACGCGCCGCGCGCTCCGGATCCGCCGCGGCCCTCCCGCCCCCCGCAAGCGGCGGAGCAGCCGGGTGCGCCCGCTCGAGGGCGCGACTGGATGGACGAGGTCCGCGACGCCGGCGCTGCCGCGGCACGAGCCGCGGGCGAGGCGGTCGGCGAGGTCGGTCGGGCGGTGTTCGGGGCGTCGGCCCCGAGCCGCGAGCCTTCCGCGCCCACGGCCGCGGCCCCGGAGGGCACGCGTTGGGTGACCATCCAGCTGCTCGCGGGGGACCTCTCCGTAAGGGTCGACCCGTCGCTCGAGGAGCCGCGGGTTCGCGGCGACCACGGCGACCTCAGCGTCGAACGCTGCGAGGGCGGCTTCCGCATCGCCCACGCGCAGCCGTCGGGCGACGGCGGGTGGGTCGACCGCTTGATGTCCAAGATGCGGCACGGCGACCTGGATGTCCGCATCCCGGCCGAGCTGGGAGTCGAGCTGGCGATGACGGCGGGTGACGTCGTGCTGCGCGACGTGCCCTACCTCCGCGGGCGCCTCACCGCCGGCGATCTGGACGCGACGGGTCTGCGCGGCATCGATTTCGCGACCGCCGCGGGGGACGTGGACGTCGAGCTCCTGCTCACCAGCGGCTCGCACCTCCTGCGCGCGACCGCGGGGGACGTCTCGGTGCGCCTGAAGCAGGGGTCGAGCGCCAGGCTGACGGGCTCGGTGTCGATCGGGGACGCCTCGGTGAAGGGCGGTGACCTGAAGGAAGAACGACGTGGTGTTGGGCACGCCTTCAGCGGGACCGTAGGGAAGGGCGAGGCGGAGTTTCGGGTGAGTGCGACCACCGGCGACGTGAAGGTGAGGGTCGACGATGAACGGTAGCGACGAACGTCGGCGCATCCTCGACATGCTGGCCGGGGGCCAGATCACGGCGGAGCAGGCCGCGGGCCTGTTGGAGGCGCTCGGCGCCAAGGGTGAGCGGGTCGGCGTTCCGGCGCGAAAGGGGATCGCGCGCTTGATCCGCATCAACATCGATGCGCGCGGGTCCGACGGCAGCAAGGACGCGACGGTCAACGTGAACGTGCCGCTCGCTCTGGCCAAGTTCGCCAGCCGCTTCGTTCCGAAGGACGCTCGCAACGAGTTGAAGGTCCAGGGCGTGGATCTCTCCGAGCTGCTCGACGCCCTCGGAGAGGACGTTCCCGACGGCCGCCTGGTGGATCTCGACGCGACCGAGGACGGTACCGGCAAGACCGTCCACGTGGTCATCGAGGTCGTATGACGCTGCGGCCGCGCCGCCTCGATGAGCAGGGGTGGCACACGTACCTGGAGGAGGCCCTTCCGCGCTTCGTCCTCATCCGCGTACGGGCCGAACGCGCGCGCTTCGCTTGGGCCGTGCCGCTGTGGCCGTTCGAGGAGATCCTGGCGTTCGCGTTGGGCGTGCTCGCGTTCATGCCGGAGATCGTGCGTGTCCTGCCCGAGTCGGCACGCGCACGGTTGCCGGCGGGGAGCGACGGCAAGGGCGCGCCGCTCCGGACGCTCGGGATCCGCGACCGGATCGACGCCCTCGCGGGCGGTTCGGCTCGGGACCTCCTGCGGCTTCCGCGCGGAACGCCCTACCTGAGCATCGAAGCCGGGACCACGCACATCGAGGTTGTGTCGCTGTGACGGCACACCACGAGCAGAGCAGGAGAACCCCCATGCAGCGCAAGCTTCCCATGCCCACGTCGTGCCCCGTGACCGGCGAGCCGTTGCTCGTGACGCGGCTCGAGTGCGATTCGAGCGGCATCGTGATCGAGGGGCGCTTCCAACCCAACGAGTTCGCGCTGCTCGGCAGCGAGCAGCTCGAGTTCCTGCGCCTGTTCGTGAAGGCGCGAGGGAACCTCAAGGAGATCGAGCGCATCCTGGGCCTCAGCTACCCGACGATCCGGCAGCGCTTCGAGACGCTCCTGCGCGCCATCGGGTACGAGCCTGGGCCGGACGCGGGCGAGGAGCGCGTGGGCGTGCTCGAGCAGCTCGAGAAGGGGGAGATCAGCGCCGAGGACGCGACGAAGCGGTTGCAGGCGCTCGGACGGAAGCCCTGAGGGGCGCGCCCACGGTGCCGTCGTCGGCGGTCGAGCGGACCTCGGCATCGGGCGGGCGATCGGCAGCTGACGAGCGCCGCCGTTCGCTCGACCGGTGGGGCCGCACCCGGCGCCCTCGTAAGGGCTGCGGTGCCGTGCGCACAACGGCAACGCCGAGGGCCTCCGGTATACTGACTGCTTGATGGCTGATTACTACGAGCTTCTCGGCGTCGAGCGCAGCGCGAACGCGCGCGAGATCAAGAGCGCCTACCGAAAACTCGCGCTCCAGTATCACCCGGATCGGAACCCGGGCGACCACCAGGCCGAGGAGCGATTCAAGGAGATCAACGAGGCGTACGCCGTGCTGTCCGACGACGGCAAGCGGCAGCAGTACGACCGCTTCGGCAGCGTTGGGGACGGGCCCGCCTTCAGTGGCGACATCTTCGACATCTTCGCGTCGGTCTTCGGCGGCAACGTGGCGGGAGCGCGGCGCCCGCAGCGCGGTCAGCCCGGTGAGGACCTGGAGGCGGAGCTGGTCGTCACGCTCGAACAGGCGCGAGCGGGGGAGACGGTGCAGGTGGAGGTCGAGCGGCTTACCGCCTGCGACCGCTGCCACGGCAGCCGGGCGGAGCCGGGCAGCGAGGGGAAGCGGACGTGCCCGACGTGCAATGGCGTGGGACAGGTCCGGGCGCAGGCCCAGTCCTTCTTCGGCACGGTTGTCACGGCGCGCACGTGCCCGCAGTGTCGCGGCCGCGGGGAGATCGTGACGACGCCCTGCACGCAGTGCGGGGGCCGCGGTCGCCTCCAGCGGCGCGACACCGTCGACGTGGGCCTCCCGAAGGGGATCGATGGCGGGTACCGCTTGCGCATCGCTCAGGAGGGGAACGCGGGCGTCGACGGCGCGCCGGCCGGCGACCTGTATCTCTACATCGAACTCGCGCCGCACGAGCACTTCGTCCGCGACGGCGACGACCTGCGCCACACCCTGCACGTGGGCTTCGGCCAAGCGGCGCTCGGGTCGAGCTTCCAGGTTCCGACGATGGACGGCCCCGAGGCCGTCGACGTTCCCGCCGGAACGCAGGCGGGTTTCGAGGCGCGACTCCACGGCAAGGGGATGCCCCGCCTGCGCGGCGTGGGCATGGGCGACCAGATCGTCACGGTCGCGGTCGATACCCCCACGCGACTCTCGGCGCGGGCGCGCGAGCTGCTGCAGGAGTACGCGGCCGAGATGGGCGAGGAGATCCACGAGCGCGAGACGGTCGTGGAGCGCATCAAGGGGCTCTTCGGGGGGAAGAGGAAGGACAAGCGCCGCGGCGACGGGGACTCCCGGAGCCACGACGAGACGGTTACCGGCTGAGGTCCCGCGCGCTCAAGCGAGCGCGCTCGCCCGGCCCCGCAGCCACAGATCCAGCTCCCCGTACGCCTCTTCCGCCAGCAGCGGGATGCGGCGTGCCTTCGGCTCCTTGCGGAACCACGTCCGCTGGCGCTTGGCGTACGCGAGGGTCGCCGCCGTGACGTCTGCGCGGGCGCGCTCGAGCGTGATCTCGCCGGACAGGTAGCGCGCGACCTCCTTGTATCCGATCGCCTGCAGCGCGGTAGTGGCGTCCGGGTAGGCCTCGACCACGTGCTGTACCTCCTGCACCAGGCCGGCCTCGAACATGCGCCTCGTGCGCAGCTCGATGCGGGGGCGCAAGGTGGGCAGGGACGGAACGAGCACGGCCTTGTCGAAGTGGTGGCGCGGTCGCTGGCGGGGGAAGGCGCTCGGCGGCCGGCCCGTGCGGCGCAGCACCTCGAGGGCACGCACGACCCTGCGCGGGTTGCGCTGGGTACGTTCGGCGTCCGGAGGGCTGGCGTCCTTCAGCTCGGCGAGAAGCGAATCGAGGCCGCGCTCGTCGAGTTGCTGCCAGAGCACGGCCTGGGCGCCCGGATCCGATGGAGGTACCGTGGGAAGCCCCTCGCACAGCGACCGGATGTAGAACCCCGTGCCGCCGACCACCAGCGGCATGTGGCCCCGCGCGAGCACGTCGGCGATGGCCTGTTCCGCCGCGCGGACGTAATCGGAAACGGAGAACGGCTGGCTCGGCGTCACGATGTCGATGAGGTGGTGCGGGACGCGCTCCCGCTCCGCGAGGGTCGGCTTGGCGGTGCCGATGTCGAGGTCTCGGTAGACCTGCATGGCATCGGCGCTGACGATCTCCAGGCCGAGGGTCTCGGCGAGCCGGAACGCGGCGGCACTCTTGCCCGAGGCGGTCGGGCCCCCCAGAACCGGCACCAGCAGGGGTGGGGAGAACACGTGTCCACGCTAACAGAAGGGGACCTGAGGCATGGTGCTAGACTCTCGCCATGGACATCGAGAAGTACGGCACAGCGGCCGATATCGATGAGCTGCTCGCTGTCCGTGACCGTATCGAGGAGCTCGCCGGCGTCCATGTTCCGGCCGACGGCATCGGGCCGCGAGCGGACCTGCTCGACGTAGGCGACGCCTACCAACTGGTCCTCGAGGTGCCAGGCGTGACCCAGGCCAACATCGAGATCGCGCTCCAGGGTGCGGACGTCGTCGTGGCAGGGATACGCGAACCGCATACGCGTCAGCACGACGTGCTGTTCAGCGAGCGACCGAACGGGCCGTTCCAACGAACCGTACGGCTTCCGGGCAAGGTCGAGCGGGAACATGCCACCGCCCATCTGGAGTCGGGCCTACTGATCGTCACGCTGCCGAAGGCCTGAGCGCCGGCGTGGCCGAGCGCTCGGGCCGCGCGGTCGGTGCGCCCGCGGGGCGGGGCACGCCCCGAACGCCGATCCCCTTCCCTGTGGACCCGGTGTACCGCGTCAGGGCCGACCTGCGTCGCTGGTCCGCCGCGGACGGCGGACACCTTCGATTCGACGACACGTTCCCGGACTTCGTGCGCGCGAAGCTCGACGTGTTGGAGCGGGACGGCTCCGGCTGCAGGGTGATCGCTCCGGACGCGGACCGCTGCCACCTGGACCGGGTCCTGCGCCGGGTCGCCGCCACCTTCGCCGCGGAGGCACCGTGGGCGATCGGCACCGGCGCCGGGTCGGTTTCACGTGAAACGCTGGCGTTCCCTGCCATCGGCATCCGCTTGCTGGGACCGTCGTGCGAGGTGGAGGCGTGCGCGCCGCAAGACCCTGGAGCATGCGGCGGGATGGCGCCGACGATGGAGATGCGCGACCGCGTCGCGCGGCACCTTCGGCGACTGCCGCCGCTCGAGCGCCTCGCGGACGCGCTCGCGCTCTCTGTGCAGGAGGACCTCGTGCTGATGGCGCCGACCCGTGAGGACGCAACCGAGAGCGGCCGGGCCGACCTCCTCCACGTGTGCTTCCCGAGCGCGTGGGATCCGGCCGCGCGTGCCGGTGCGAGCTTCGAGGCGCTGCATCGCCCTGTCCCCCATCACGACGAGCTCATCGGTGCCGGCCCACGGGTCGTACGGGCGATGCTCACCAAGGGACCGTTCGTGCGCTACGTGTGGAGCCTCGCGCCCGACGGCGCCCTCGATCGCAACCCGCGGCGGGTGACGCCGGCTGCCGCGCCGCGACCCGACGCCCTTTGGTTCCGCGTCGAGCGTCAGACGACGCTGGGGCTGGCGGACCTCCATGCCGCCCTCTTCACCATCAGGGTGTACGTCGCGCCGCTGCGCGAGGTGCTCGAGACGGAAGAGCGCCGCCACAGGCTGGCGTCGGCGGTACGGTCGATGGATAGCGCCTTGAGGCTCTACAAGGGGATGGCCGTCGCGGGGGACGAGCAGGTGGAAGACCTTCTCGGCTGGCTGGAACGCCCCGGCGCGGCGTGACGGCGCGCGCTCATTCGAGCGGGACGTCCAGCTCGCCATGGACGCCACCCAGCACGACCACGTCGTTGCTGTTGAGGTAGTAGAGGAGCCGTTCGCCGGCGAGCGTGTTGCCGTCCTTCGTGCTGCTAGCCGGCGAGCCGGTGAGGCGCGCGATCCCGGCCTGCTCGTCGAGTTCGAGCGAATCGGCCGTGGTGGTGCGTTGGTCCGATGTCACGGCGACGTTCCCCCGCAGCACGGCGTGCTGCGTCTGCACGTCGAAGACCATCGCGTCGGCGCTGGCCTCCAGGGCCGGCGAGTTGCCCGCTGCCGCCCTCGAGAGCTGGATGGGCCCGTCCATGGTCCCGCGCTCGGCGCCCTTGTCCAGGAAGAAGTGCGTGCCGAGGACGGTCGTTCGCCCCTGATCGAGCCGGACGCCGGGCTCCGTCGCGCGCTCGGCGGCCTCGATGCAACCGGGGCGGTTGATCGTGATGGTGCCGTCGTACAGCTCCAGGGTCCGCTCGTCCGAGGCGGGCGCCGTTCCAGCGTCCCCTGCGGCGGGTCCGGCCCCGGCGCCGGACCCGGTGGCGGGCGCGGCCCCGGCGGCCGCGCCGGTCGCGGACCCCGCGCCCGATCCCGCGCCGGGGCCGCCCGCCGCACCCGGCGCCTGCCTATCGGACGTCGCCGTGGTCGATCCCGCTGCTGCACCCGACGCGGATCCGGGCGCCGAGCCTGCCGCTGCACCCGCCGCCGAGCCAGCCGCCGAGCCAGCCGCCGAGCCGGCCCCCGCACCCGGTCCGCCCGCCGATCCGCTCGAGCCTGCGGTCGATCCGGGCGCCGAGCCGGGTGTTGATTCGGGCGCGGCGGAGTCCGAGGCCGATCTGACGATGGCCACGTTCGACCGCAAGGTGGTGTCCTCGCCCACCTCGGTGCGCACGTAACCGGGATCGGGACCGTAGAAGATGTTGGTCACGACGCCGTCCTCGCAGCGTCGGTTCGCGAGGATGGCGCGCGCGCCCTGGACGGACAGGGCCTCGAGCGACACCACGATCGTCGTGTCCTTGCGCGTGAGCGTCACGGTGGTGGTGGTCTGGGCACGGACGAGGCACGGGATCGGCAGCGCGACGAGCGCGACCAGCGATCGCAGCGCCAGCGCCCGCGGGCGCATCAGGTGCCGCCGCCTCCGGCGCCCGTCATGTCGAACGCGGTGGGGTCGAACGAGCTCGGCTGGGACGCGTCGATCGCCTCGAAGTAGTCGTACTTCACGTCCTGCCGGATGCGATCGGTGTCCAGCGTGACCCCGCTCGAGCTGTCCACGGCGTGCGCGGGTTGGGTGTCGGTGCCGATCACCTCGGCGACGGCCTCGCTGTCGTCGAAGTACACCTTGGCGCCGGTGGTGGTGATGCTGCCGTCGACGACCTTGACGGCGCCCTCGGCGTAGAGCTTCTTCTGGTCGGTCAGAACGCGGATCTCGTCGGCGGTGATGGTCAGCACCTTGCCGTCGGCGTCCGTGCGGGTGATGGTGACCTGACCGCCCTCCGTGGTGAGCTGCCCCAGGTTGCGCTTCTCCTCGTACACGAGCGTTCCGGCCTCGGCGGACTGGTTGCCGTTGAGGAGCCGCACGTCGCCCTTGCTGGTGGAACGGTCGGTGTCGACGTCGAACTCCACCTGCCCCGCTTCGATGGCCACCGGGTCCTCGCCCGCCTTCTCCGGCGCGATCTGGATGTCGACGCCGCCGTCGAGCACCCCGAGCCCGGTCGCCTCGCTGTAGCCGAGCCGCGGCCCCGTGGCGGTGAGGCGGCCGCGTTCGACCTTCACGCCCTCGTCGAACGTCGCGGTTCGGGCGCCGCCCTTGAGGATCGAGGTACCGTCGGGCGCCTCGAGCGTCGCATGGTGACCGTGGATCGTGAGGGTCGAGACGGTCGCGGTGATCCCGAGGGGGTCGGGGTGCTCGTACACGATCGGCCCGTTTCGGAGGTTGCCGGATTGCGTGCCGCCGCTGTCGTCGATGGTGATGACGCGCTTCTGGTTGGTGTCGGCCGGGCCCTCCGCCGTGGCGCCGGACTGCGCCTGCGAGCCGGCGGGCGGCGGCGTCTGATCCTGCGCGAAGGCGGCGCCCCCCAGGACGAGCGCCAACGCGACGCAAGCGGACACGAACGATCGGCGGGGCGTCATGGGGTCTCCTTCGCGTCTCCGGGCGAGCGGACGGTGAACTCGCCGTATCCGACGGTGCCGGGACCGCCGGCCTCGAACTGGGTCAGGTCGAAGCTGATCCTCATGTCCTCGAACACGCTCCGCCCCTCCTCGCTCGTGAGCGTCACGCGCGGTACCTCGAAGCGCCCCTGACGCTGGTCGATGAGGACCTCGCGGTTCCCCTTCGCCACCATGTCCAGGTCGGCGTTCTCCGCGATGAGGTGGGCGCGGATGTGCTCTCCACGCAGGTCGTCCTGGTTGTCGATGACGATGCGATCGGAGGCCAACGTGAAGTCCGTCGTGCCGTTCACGAGGCGCCGGCCGTCGCCGATGTGGAGCAGGGTGGTCTCGTGCTTGTCGGGGTCGTACTCGACGAGCGGAGCCTGGAAGACCCAGGTCGCCTGCGGGTCGGCCTCCGGGTAGAGGGTCACGACGGCCGAGCTCAGCGTGATGATGCCGGGAGGAACGCTGCGCCCTCGCCCGGGTAGTGTCGCGATCACGGCGAGGGCTACGACGACCGCGACCAGCACGAGGAGGGCGATGCGCGGCACGCCCTGAATGTACCAACGCGCCGGCCTGAGAAGCGTGACGGCCGGTAGAGGATCGCCTTCACGTGGTCTTCGCTACCCGTCGCGGCGTTCGGCCGCCGGCGCCTCACTCGAAGTAGACGGACAGGACCTTGTACCTCGTCGTGCTGTTGCCCAGGGGCAGCTTGACCTCGTCACCGGCGCGGCGGCCGACCAGCGTCTGGCCTAGCGGCGACTCGTCCGAGATCTTGTTCTCCAGGACGTCCGCCTCGTGGGTCCCCACCAGGTGGAAGGTGACGCGGGAACCCGCGGGATCCTCCAGATCGAGGCTCGCCCCGAGCCGCGCCTCGGCGTTCTCGCTCGCGTCTGCCTCGACCACGACCGCGCGGTGGACGATCTCCTCGAGGTCGGCGATGCGCGCCTCGTTGGCGCTCTGGAGCAGACGCGCCTCGTCGTACGCCGCGCTCTCCCGCAGATCGCCGTCGGCGATGGCGGCGCCCATGTAGTCCGAGAGCTCCTGACGCTTCTCCTCCTTGAGGTAGCGCAGCTCCTCCTTGATCTTCTCGTGCCCCTTGGGCGTCAGATAGATGGGTTCCTTGGCCACAGTTCACCTCGCATGTGCGGCGCACGCGGTCCCCGGTGGGGTCCTGGGTGCGCCTGGCGGCGACGTCCAGTACAGGAGATCATACGACGGCGAGCCGGCGCTGCCGCCCCGGGGCGTATGCCCGCCGCCAGCCCGGATGGCCGGAGGGCGTGCGCGCGTCACGGGTGCCGGATGACGAGCAGCGTGTCCGAGGCGGAGCCGGCGCCCCACACCTCGCCCGTCCTGCCGAGGAGCTGGCGCACCTGGGTCGGGCGGCTCGGAGGATCGAACTCCGCGAAGGTCTCGAGGACGGGGTCGAAGCGCAGGACGACGTCGCGGCCGAAGTCGCTCAGCCACACCCGGTCGTGCTCGTCGACCCAGATGCCGTACGCGTGCGGCGCGGGCCCGGGCAGCCGCCACTCGCGCCAGCTGCCGTCGGCCGGGTCGTAGACGGCCACCTGGCCGGCGTTCCACTCGCTGACCCAGAGCCGACCGCGGCTGTCGGACCAGACACGCCGAACCCCTGCGTTCGGGGTGGGCGGCTCGAGCACCGTCACCTCCATCGTGGCGCGGTCGACCTTGCCCAGGTAGCTGCCCGCCAGCGACGCGAAGTAGATCTCGCCGGACGGTGTGGCCGCGATGCCGTAGGGTCCGGCGCCGCGCGGCGGCCGGGTCACCTCGACGCCGCCGCCTTCGGGATCGAAGCGGCCGAGGACGCCGGCTTGCCCCGTGAACCACAGGTCGCCGTCGGCGTCGAACGCTGCTGTGTTGAGGTTGGCGTAGCCGGTGCCGTCGGGCAATGGGTGGACGTCGACCCGCGCGCCGTCCTCGCCGACCACCACGATGGCATTCAGGCCGCCGTCGGTGACGTACGCGGCGCCGTCGGGTCCGACGATCACACCGTGCGGGCTCGAGCCCTCGCCCAACGCGATCAGGCGGACCTCGCCGGTGGCGGGGTCGAGCCGGCCGAGGGCGCCGCCGCCCTGAGCCGTGAACCAGACCCCGCCGTCTCGCGCGGGAGCCACGTCGTGCGGATGGCTGCCCGCCGGAACGGGGAACTCGGTGACCTCCTGGGCGAGGGCGCGCGCGCCGAGGAGCAGGCACGCGGCGCAGAGGATCACCACGGCGGCGGCGTGGCACGGCCGCCGGTGGAGGATCGCCCAGGCGGCGCCGCGGCCCCGCCGCGGCGGGAGGAGCATCACGGGAGTACCCTGGTGCGGCGGTGGCGGGAGGAGCATCCCTGCCCTGCCGCGGCGCGGCCGCGGCGGGCGGACGTGGCGGAGCGCCGCGCGCGCGAAGCGTTCGTGCATGGTCATCGAGCCTGCCTCCCGGATGGCGGGTCGTCGTGCCGCCGCGGTGGTACGGCGGGGCGCCTGGGGACGCGGCGGTGGTCGGCGGGGGGGCGACGGGAGCGGGGCGGGCGCATCCCATGATAGGGGTGGGGGAGAGTCCCGGGAACACCGCCGACTCTAGCGTTTTCTTATACTCGGCTTAGAAAACCCGAGAAGGGCAGCGGCCGTGAACAAGCGCGACAACCCCTACACCCCGGGCGCGGGACGCTTCCCGCCCGTCCTCGCCGGGCGCGAGGCGGACGTGGAGCACATGGGCGTGCTGATCGAGCGCCTGAGCGGCGGCGGCTTCGAGCGCAGCCTGGTGTACTCGGGCCTCCGTGGCGTGGGCAAGACCGTGCTCCTCATCGAGTTCGACCTGCTCGCGAGCGAGGCCGGGTGGGCGACGACCGACGTGCAGGAGGTCGGGTCGCAACCCGACTTCCGCGTCACCTTCGCCCGCATGGCGGCCAGGCTGCTGCGCGAGATGAGCCGCCGTCATCGCGTGCGCGAGCGCATCCAGCGCGCGCTCTCGGTGGTCAAGGCGTTCAGCATCGCCGTTCCCGGCGCCGCCCAGCTCAAGCTCGACGTCGAGGCCGCACCGGGCAAGGCCGACTCCGGGGACATCGAGCAGGACCTCGGCGAGCTGCTGGTGGAGATCGGCGAGGTCGCCGCCTCGCTGCGCTCCGGCGCGTTGTTCCTCATCGACGAGATGCACAACCTGGGCACCCCCGCGCTCGCGGCCATCTGCATCGCCCTGCAGGCGATCAGCCGGCGCGGCCTGCCGGTGGCCCTGATCGGCGCCGGCCTGCCCGACCTCCAGGTGCGCCTGATCGCCGCGAAGCCGTACGCCGACCGGCTGTTCCAGTACCACGAGCTCGGGCGGCTGTCGGACGACGCGGCCCGCTCCGCACTGGTCGCGCCCGCCGCCGAGCACGGGGTGGCCTTCGAGGGGGAGGCGGCGCGGCAGGTGGTGCGCGAGGCGGCCGGCTACCCCTACTTCCTGCAGGAGTACGGGCTCGAGCTGTGGAACCACGCGGAGGGCACGACGATCCGCACGTCCGACCTCGACAGCGTTCGCGACATCGTGCAGGACTCGTTGGCACGCAGCTTCTTCGGACCGCGCTTCCAGCTCGCCACCGACGCGGAGCAGCGCTACCTCGCCTCCATGGCCTCGCTCGGCGGCGCGCCCTACCGCTCGGCGGCCGTCGCCAGGGCGTACGGCGCCAAGGACCAGCGCGGCGTCTCCGTCTACCGCGACGCCCTCATCCAGAAGGGGCTCATCTGGAGCCCGCGGCGCGGGCAGCTCGACTTCACCGTTCCGCTGTTCGCGGACTTCGTGTCGGACGTCCACCCGTTGGCTTCGTTCGACGACTCCTGAGCCCGCCGAACGCTTCGAACTCGCTGTGCACGCTGCACGCCATCTGTATGTACAATCGTAAATGCGGCGGGTGGCGCGATGGCCGATGCCTTCGAATGGGACGACGAGAACGAGAACCACACCCTGGACCACGACCTCTACGCGGAGAGGTCGAGGCCGCGTTCTACAACGATCCCGTGCCGGCCCCGGCCTACGACCGCCTCGGCGAACGGCGCTACGGGCTCACCCTTCCACCGACGAGGGGCGCATCCTCACGGTGATCTACACCCATCGCGCGGGACGCATCCGCGTCGTCACCGCGAGCGACGCGACACACAGCGAGAAGCGGAGGTACCAACGCCCATGAGCAGCGCTTCGACGAAGTCCATGATCCTGATCCATGACCTGAGCGAGATCCCGGAGTTCGAGAGCGAGGCCGAGGAGCACGCCTTCTGGGGGTCGCACGCGTTCAGCGACGAGCTTCTCGAGAAGGTCGGCGACGGGGACCGGTCGAAGTTGGACCTGCCGCCGCGCGCCAAGACCCGCTCCACCTCCGTCACGGTGCGCTTCGATGGCGACACGGTGCAGCGCCTCCGCGCGCTGGCGCACGAGAAGAAGATCGGCTACCAGACGCTCCTCAAGCGCTTCGTGACCGAGCGGCTGTACGAGGAGGAGAAGCTCGCTCGGAGGCGCGAAGGGAGCGATCGGCCGGCACGGTGAAGAGGGCCGGGGGAAAAGGCGTGAAGCCGCTCCTCCGTAACGAAGCGCCCACCCTCCTGAAGTGTGAGTGCCGTTTCGACGCCGACGCGCCAGGACGGCCATCGCAACTACCAACAGCACCACGACGATCGGCAACGTAGCCATGTACGGGATCCCCCTGAGGGGCCAATCCGTCCTTTGCCAGGCCGGCGTGTACGCACTCGCTTGACCCCGTACGTACCGTGTACGTACAATTCGGACAGGTTGGGCGATCACAGGACAAGTAGGACCCTTCTTGGACATCGGGACGGAGCGAGGCCATGAGCACCCCAGCGACCGACAAAGCACGTCGCAAATCGAGCTCGGCGACCTCGGCGAAGAGCCGTAGCGGGCGCCTTGGCCTGCGCGTACCGGCTGAGCTCAAGGACCGCATCGAGCGCGCCGCCGCGTACCGCGGGGTGAGCGTCACCGATTTCCTGCTCGCCACCGCCTCCGAGGAGGCTACTCGCACGATCGAGCAGCACACCCGCTTCGAGCTTGACGCCGAGGCGAGCCGCCGCTTCGCCGAGGCCCTCACCGGGCCCGGCCGCCCACGCGAGGAACTCGTCGAGCTGTTCCGCGAGTGAGCGACCCGCCCCGCTACCTTTTGCAGCTCCTCGATCCGCGCCGGCACGACCGGCGCGGTTTCGCATGCGGCGAGTCTAGCCTCGACACGTACCTGCAGCGTTACGCGCGTCGGGACGTCGAGCGCGGCGCGGCGGTGGTGTACGTGCTGGTGCCCAAGGACGCGCCAATCGGTGTGGCCGGGTACTTCACTCTTTCCAACGCCACGGTGGTCCTCCAGGACGTGCCCGAGGATGCTCGGAAGGGGCTCCCCCGCTACCCGGACGTTCCGGCCACGCTGCTCGGCCGCCTCGCGGTCGCGGGAGCGCGCCAGGGCGACGGTCTCGGCGCACGCCTGCTGCGCGAAGCGCTGATCAAGGCAGCGGAGGCCTCGACCCAGGTGGCGAGCGCGGCGGTGGTGGTGGATCCGCTGCACGAGCGCGCCGCAGCCTTCTACCGCCGCTACGGCTTCGTGCCGCTAGGGCACGGCGCCAGGATGTTCCTGCCCATGAGGGATGTGGTTGCGTCGCTCCGGGCGGCCGGACGTCTCGAGCCGCCTCAACGGCCGTAGGCGCGGCCGCCTGCGCTCATGCCTTAGAGCCAGTGGCTACAGGGCGCGCGCGCCACGATGGTGGCCCCCTGGCCCACCTTGCCGATGACGTTGGCCAGACGCTGCTGCCGGACGCGCTCTCGCTCAACCTTCCGCCCGTTCCTGCGTCGATGGTACCCCTGAGACCGATACGCCGCGTCAGGTCGAGCCTCGTCGAGACCGCTCGGCTCCGGTTCTGCCGGGAACGCACGCCTCGTCGAGCGGGCGAACGGACGAGGCCGCCAACGGGCCGTCCAGGACGGGATTATCCCGGGGACCTTCCCTTGCTACCTTATAGGCCGCGTGGTAACGTCGTTGGCGAATATCACGGAGGGTGTGGACGACCAGCACGAGACATTCCGCTGCGCCGGAAGCACGTGGACCGGGGCCACGGACAGGGGGTGGTCGACATGGCGATGGACTCGGGGGCGCCCGCGCGCGTCGTGCGCGGCGCGTGCCCACACGATTGCCCCGACACCTGCGCCTGGCGGGTGACGGTGGACGGCGGGCGCGCCGTGGAGCTGGTGGGCGATCCAGACCACCCGTTCACGCGCGGCGGGCTGTGCGCGAAGGTCGATCCCTACCTCGAGCGCGTCTACAGTCCGGAGCGTGTGCTCTACCCGCTACGGCGCGTCGGGCCCAAGGGGGAGGGGCGCTTCGAGCGCATCGGCTGGGACGCCGCGCTCGAGCACGTCGCGGCGCGGTTGCGCGCCACGATCGACGAGCACGGCGCCAGCGCGATCCTGCCCTACAGCTACATGGGCACCCAGGGCCTCGTTCAGGGCTCGAGCCTCGACCGACGCTTCTTCGCTCGCCTCGGCGCCACGCGCCTGGTCCGGGCGATCTGCGGCAGCACCGGCAGCTCCGGCGTGAGCGCGGTGCTCGGCAGCGGCACCGGCATGCTCCCCGAGGATCTCGCGCACAGCCGCTTCATCGTCCTGTGGGGCACGAACACGCTCGTCACCAACCTCCACCAGTGGCGCTTCGTCCGCCAGGCGCGCGACGCGGGCGCGACCCTGGTCGTGATCGACCCGCAGCGCACACGCACGGCCGCCGCCGCCGACTGGCACCTGCGGCCCCGCCCCGGCACCGACGCCGCCCTGGCGTTGGGCATGATGCACGTCATCGTGGCGGAGGATCTGCACGACGTCGCCTACCTGCGCGACCACACGGTCGGGTTCGAAGCGCTTCAGGGGCGGCTGGCGGACTACCCGCCCGAGCGGGTCGCCCGCATCACGGGCATCGACCGGAGCGACGTCGAGCGCCTCGCGCGCGCGTACGCCACGAAGCGCCCCGCCGCGCTGCGCACGCTGGTCGGCATGGAGCACCGGGCCCACGGCGGCGGCACGTACCGGGCCATCGCCTGCCTGCCAGCGATCGTGGGCGCCTGGCGCGAGCGCGGCGGCGGCCTGCTGCACATGACCGCCGCGCTGCACGCCGCCGCGCTCGACCGGGCGGCGCTGGAGCGGCGCGACCTCCAGGACCCGGGGGTGCGCGCCGTGAACATGGTGCAGCTGGGGCGGGTTCTGACGGACCCGGACCTCGCGCCGCCGGTGAAGGCGCTGGTGGTGTACAACAGCAACCCTGCGGCCATCGCCCCGAACCAGCAGCTCGTGCGGCGCGGGCTCGAGCGCGACGATCTGTTCACGGTCGTGCACGAGCAGTTCCTGACCGACACCGCGCGCCACGCCGACATCGTCCTGCCGGCGACCACCCAGGTGGAACACGCCGACCTGATGTGGTCGTGGGGGCAGCGCTACCTGGCCCTCAACCTGCCGGCCATCGCGCCGTTGGGCGAGGCGCTGCCGAACACCGAGCTCTTCCGCCGCCTCGCGCGCCGCATGGGCTTCGACGAGCCCTACTTGCAGGACAGCGACGAGGAGCTGATGCGCCAAGCGCTCGGCAGCGGCCACCCGTACCTCGAGGGGATCACGCTCGAGCGGTTGCAGCGCGACGGCTGGGCGCCCCTCTCGCTGCCCGAGCCGTGGCTGCCGTTCGCCGAGGGGAACTTCCCGACGCCGTCGGGGAAGTGCGAGCTCTACGTCGCCAGCAGGGCCGAGGAGGGACTCGACCCGCTCCCGGCGTACGTCCCCGCGGCCGAGAGCGCCGACGGCTCGCCCGAGCACGCGCAGCGCTACCCTCTCGCGCTCATCACGGCGAAGTCGGCCCTGCACTTCCTGAACTCGAGCTACGCCAACCTGCCGCGCCACCTCGCCGCCGAACGCGAGCCGCGCCTCGACCTGAACCCGCTGGACGCGGAGGCGCGAGGCATCGCTCGATGGCGCCGACGTCACGGTGCACAACGACCGCGGCAGCGTGCGCCTGCGCGCCCGGGTCGGCGATCGCGTGCCCGCGGGCGTGGTGGCCATGCCGTCGGGATGGTGGCCGTCGCTGAGCCCCGGCGGCACGGCGGCGAACGCCCTCACCGCGGACGGCCTGAGCGACGTCGGCGGCGGCGGCGACTTCCACGACACGCTGGTGCAGGTGACCCCGGCCGAGCCCGCGACAGTCTGACGGCCCGAGACCCGCTTCGCCGCGGACGCGCGCCATCATGGAGCATGGACCTTGGCGACGACGCGGCGGCCCTGCGCGCCGCCCGCCTCCGCGCGCAGCTCCTCGCCGCCCCCGGACGCCGGAGCCCGGCCGACGTGGTTCGGCACCTCGTGGCCGTTCAGGCCCAGGACGCCCGCATGGCGCCGTGGGCCATCGGCGTTCGGGATACGTCGCTGGAGCGCGGCGACGCCGCGGCGCCGCTCGAGGGGACCGTGGGCGCCGGCGGCCTCGTGCGCACGTGGCTGTTTCGCGGCACGCTGCACCTCGTGCACGTGGACGATCTCGCCTGGCTGACCGAGCTCGTGCGCCCGCGCGTGCTCGCGGGGAACGCCCGGCGCTACCGCCAGCTCGAGCTCGACGCCCGGACCCTGGAGGCGGGCGACGAGGTCCTGCGCGCCGCGCTCGTGCGGGCCCCGGCGGCATCGGCCGGCGCTGGCCGGGATGAGCTCGCGTCGGCGCTAGAGCGCCGCGGGATCGACGCCTCGGGGCAACGACTGCCGTACCTGTTGCAGCACGCCGCGCTGCGGGGCGTGCTGGTCTGCGGTCCCGACTCGGGGCGCACGGCGACCTACGCTCCCCTGCCGGCGGCCGCCGGGCAGTCCCCGCTCGGACGCGAGGGTAGCGCTCGGGGCGACGAGGAGGCCGCGCCGCGCCGCCACCCTCCCTCGCACGAGCAGGCGCCGGCCGCCCTCGCCGCCCGTTACCTCGCCGGTTACTCCCCCGCCACCGCCAAGGACCTGTCCTGGTGGGCCGGGCTCACGGTTGCCGCAGCGAAGGCGGCCCTAGAGGATGCGCGCGAGCTCGGCGATGCGGAGCTCGACGGGCTCTGGTGGTGGAGGGCGCCCGGCGGCGGGGCCCTCGCCGCGCGGGGAGCGGGCGCTCTTCCGCGGGCGTACCTGCTTCCGCCGTTCGACCCCTACCTGCTCGGCTACCGCGATCGCTCGCTCGTGCTCGACGGGGCGCACGCGAAGCTCGTGAACGCGGGCGGCGGCATGGTGCGCGCCACGGCCGTCGTCGACGGCCGCATCGTCGGCACCTGGACGAGGACGACGAAGGGCCGGGTGCGGCTGACGGTCGCGCCCTTCGTCGAGCTCGAGGAGCCGGAACGCGACGCTCTCCGGGCGGCCGCCGAGCGCTGGGGAGCCTTCGAGGGCACCGCCCTCACGGTGGCGTTCGGCGCTGCCCCGTGAACCACGGCGCCGGCGCCCCGCGGGGGCACGCCGGGAGGAACGACCTATCGCCGGTCCGGAGCGTCCCAGGCGGCGAGGGCCTTCCGCTCGAGGTCGGTCGGAACGCCGGCGCGTGCGGTGCCCTCGGCGTCGAACCACGCGAGCGTGTCGTCGATGGTCGTCTCGAGCGGCCTGTGCGTCAGTCCGAGCGCCAGCGCCCGCGTGAGGTCGTGCGGGTGGGCGCCTCGGAAGGTGAAAGGCACGACCATCGGCAACGCCTCGAGCGCGAGGCCGTGCCGCTCCAGGAAGTCGGCGGGGGGCCACGCGAAGCCGGCGTCCGACCCGGTGACGGTGCGCGCGGCGTCCAGGACCTCGCCCCAGTTCGTGGCTCGCGCCGGACCGGCGGCGTTCACCGCGCCGGTCGCCGCCGATCCGGCGAGGTGGACGACGAAGCGCCCGAGGTCGCGGGCGTCGATGAGCGACAGCGGCAGCCGCGGATCGAGGGGCGCGAGCATGCGGCCGCCCGACCGGGCGCGGCGCAGCCAGGACGTGAACCGGTCGGTGTAGTCGTGCGGTCCGACCACGAACGTCGGCCGGATGGCGAGCGCGCCGCCGCGGAACGCGTCGGCCGCCGCGCGCTCGCACAGCACCTTGAGACCGCCGTACGTCTCGGGCGTGACGGTCTGCGTCGTGGGATCGTCGAGCTGCGCGAGCGGCGCCTCCTCGGGCGTTTCCGGCCGGTCGAAGTCACGGTAGACCGAGGCGCTGGAGATGAAGAGGTAGCGCTCGGCTCGTCCCGAGAGGAGCTCGGCCGTTCGCCGAACCTGGCCGGGAACGTAGCCGCTCACGTCGATTGCCGCGTCCCAGCGTCCGCGCTCGAGCGCGCTCAGGTCGTCGTTGCGGTCGCCGAGCAGGCCGCGCGCGCCCTCGGGCACCGGACTGCGCCCGCGCGAGAACACGTCGACGGCGTGCCCTCGTGCGAGGGCCGCCTCCACGATGTGGCGACCGACGAAGCGCGTGCCGCCCAGGACGAGCAGGTCCATGGATGCCTCCGAACGCGGCGGGTGCGGCGCTCGAGCCCCTCACCCGCGGTGGCGATGGCACACGCTACTGCACGGGCTCACGTTCCCGCGTCGTTGCCCGCCCGATCCGGGAGCCCGGCGCCGGCGAGCGCTCTCGACCAGAGCCCGACCGCGCCGACGGCCACGCACGCCACCCCGGACAGCGCGATGAGCGCCGTGGACGGCAGCGCGGCCAGCATGGCGCCGCCCACCGCGATGCCCAGCGGGGCCCCGCTGGCCAGCAGGGTCGAGCGCGCCCCGAACACCCGCCCGAGCTGCTCGCGGGGCACGCTGCGCTGAAGGAGGGTCGTTTCCAGCGGTGTGTAGGGGCCCCACACCAGCCCGCCGAGCGCCAGGAAGACGGCGGCCCACCCCAGCTGGCGGACGACCACCAGCGGGAGGAGGCACGCGCCCCACAGGATCGCGATGACGGGCAGCACCAACCCCACGCGCACGCGGCGCGCCAGGAACTCGCTGAGGGAGGTGCCGACCACCATCCCGACTCCCAACGCCGCCCACGCGAGGCCGAACCCCCGCGACCCCGAGCCGAGCACGCGCGCGCTGTACGCCGGCATCGCGGCCTCCAGCGGACCGTAGGAGAAGAAGAACACCAGCGAGAGCAGCGTCGTCGCCCGCACGATGCCCGGGCTCCACAGCTGGCGCCATCCCAGGCGCTCGGCGAGCGACGGCGCAGCGGCCAGCGAGGCGCGCGGCAGCCGGGGCAGCGACCACGCGACGGCGGCCATGAGCACGAAGGAGGCCGCGTCGATCAGGAGCACGGCGGCGCCCCCTAGCGCGACGATGAGCACACCCGCCAGGGCGGGTCCCATCACCACCGAAAGGCTGACGCCGAGGGACACCAGGGTGTTGGCGGTGCCGAGCTCGCGATCGGCGACCAGCTCCGGGAGCATGACGCGGCCGCCGATCCGGGTGGCCGGCTCGAGCGTTCCGGCGGCGGCGGCCAGCACGAACAGCAGCCACATGGGCAGGGCATGGGCGGCGAGCAACACGGGGATCGCGACGAACACCAACGCGCGCAGCGCGTTGTCCGCCGCCATGAGCACGCGCGGTTGCAGCCTGTCGCTCAGGGACCCGAGCAGCGCGCCCGACGCCACCGCCGGGAGCTGCAGCGCCAGCAGCACGCCGGCCGCCGCCGGAGCCGAGCCGGACGCCTGCAGTACGAACCACGGCAGCGCGATCCAGGCCATCGCGTCGCCCGCCTCGGACGCGAGGCTCGCCGCCCAGAAGCGGCCGAAGGCCGGACGGCGTCGCACGAGATCCGGGCCGCCCCACGACGCGCGCATCACGACGCCCATGCTACGGCCCGCGCCGCTGCCGCGATCGCCCGGCTGGCGGCCCCCCGCACGCCGCTGGACAGTCCGCGTCAAACCACTCACCGGTGGCGACACCTGGCGGCTCCCGCGCGCGCCGCTGGACAGGCTGCAAACCTCTGACTATAGTCAGACATGGAGCGCGCCGCCCTCGAGCAGGTCCGCAGCTTCAACAGGTCGATCACGCAGCGCGTCGGCGCCCTCAACGACGCGTTCCTCGGCCGTCCGCGCTCTCTCGGCGCGTCGCGGCTGCTCTTCGAGATCGGACCGGCCGGCGCCGAGGTCCGCGCCCTGCGCGCCCGGCTCGGGCTCGACTCCGGCTACGCTAGCCGCCTCCTCCGGGCGTTGGAGGGCGACGGGCTGATCGTGCTGGGCGCCGCCCCCACGGACCGCCGCGTGCGCGTGGCGAGCCTCACGGACGCCGGCCGGAGCGAGCTCGCCCTCCTGAACCGCCGCGCCGACGAGGTGGCCGACGCGCTGCTCGAGCCGCTGGGGGAGGGCCGGCGCCGGGTCCTGCTGGAGGCGATGGCGGTCGTCGAGCGCCTGCTGCGGGCGAGCGCCGTGCGCGTAGGCGTCGAGGACGCCGCGAGCGAAGGCGCCCGGCGCTGCGTGGCGCGCTACTTCGCCGAGCTCGGCCGGCGCTTCCCGACGGGTTTCGACCCCGACCTGAGCACGCGTGTCGCGCCGCAGGAGATGAACCCGCCACGGGGGCGCTTCGTGCTCGCCCGGCTCGACGGCGAGCCCGTCGGTGGCGGCGGCCTGAAGATCCACGAGCGCTTCGGCGAGGTCAAGCGCATGTGGGTCGATCCGGCGGTGCGGGGCCTCGGGATCGGCCGCCGCATCCTCGACGCACTCGAAGCGCAGGCGCGCGCCTACGGCCTGGACACGCTGCGCCTCGAGACCAACGAGAACCTCGCAGAGGCCCTGGCGCTGTACCGCAGCCACGGCTACCGCGAGGTGCCGCCGTTCAACGACGAGCCGTACGCCCAGCACTGGTTCGAGAAGGACCTGTCGGTGGCGCATGAGGCCGACGCCTGACCCTCGTTCGTGCCGGCGCGGCAGGCCCATCCCCGGATCCGCGTCCGCGCGTGACCGCCGTCGCGGGTCTCGACCCGGGGAAAGTGCGCTGCACGGAGATGAAGGGGAGTACGATGAAGACGCTGAAGCACTTGATGCTGACCCTCCTGGGCGTGGGAGCCCTGCTGCCGTTCGCCTTGTGCCAGAGCGCCGCCGGACGTGGCGTGGCAGGGGCGTGGGAAGGCAACCTCGTCGTAGGTCAGGCATCGCTCCGCATCTGGCTCGACGTCACGAAGGACCCGAGCGGCAGCCTCACCGCCACCCTCATCAGCCTCGACCAGGGCGGCTCACAGATCCCCTGTACCGCGGTCACCTTACAAGGCGATACCTTCAGCTTCGAGGTGCCGGCCGTCAACGGCAGCTTCACCGGCCGCCTCGGCACCAGCGACGACAGCATCGAGGGTACCTGGACGCAGGGCCGGTCCCTACCCCTCACGCTCCAACGACAACCAGAAGGTGCCCAACCACCGGTATCCGCCAAGCCTGAACCCGCACAGGCGCCCGTACCCCTCGACCAGCTCAAAGCCGCCCTCGATCGGGAGTTCCAACCCGTCATCGGCAAGCGCGTCCTGAACGCCTCGGCCGGCATCGGCGTCGTCATCGGCGTCTACCAAGATGGCCAGCGAAGCGTCTTCGCCTATGGCGCCGCCGACCCCGCCTCGATCTTCGAGATCGGCTCCGTCACCAAGACCTTCACCGGGCTGCTCCTCGCCCAGATGGTCGCGCAACACAAGGTCACGCTGAACGACCCCATCCGCACACTGCTACCGCCCGGCACCGCGACGAAGCCGGCAGGCCCCGAGATCACCCTGCTCGACCTCGCCACCCAGCACTCGGGCTTCCCACGCCTTCCCACGAACCTCCAGGCGGACGCCAACCCCGCCAACCCATACGCCAGCTACGGCCCCGAGGAGCTCTACGCATACCTCCAAGACCATGGTGTGGCGCTACCACAGACACCGACGTACCTCTACAGCAACCTCGGCTACGGTCTGCTCGGCTTCATGCTCGCCCGGCACGCAGGAAAGCCCTACGCCCAGCTCGTCGAGGACGAGATCACCACGCCCCTCCACATGAGCAGTACTGCCGTCGATCTCCCCGCGAACGAGAAGCCACGCCTCATCCACGGACACGATGCCGCCAACGCTCCTGTACCCTCGTGGACGTTCGACGCACTCGCAGGCGCCGGGGCCCTACGATCGAGCGCCGGCGACCTCCTCACCTACCTCGCGGCTCAACTGCACCCTACATCCATCTCGACCGGCGCGGAGCAAGGACCGGAAGCGACGCTCAGCAGCGCCATCTCCATGACCCACGAGCTCCGCGCCAACGGTCCGGCAGGCATGAAGGTCGGCATGGGCTGGCTTTACGAGGAGGCCAACGGCACGTACTGGCACGACGGCGGCACGGGCGGATATACATCCATCGTGGCGTTCCAACCCGCCAGCGACCGAGCCGTGGTCGTGCTCTACAACCGCGAGGACATCGGCGCCAGCGCCGTTCCCTTCACACAACGCGTCGCCGCCAACGTCTTCGCCCTCCTCTCCGGAACACCAGCCCCACCGCTGCAGTAGGTGCCACGGCCTGAAGGGATCCGCAGGGAGACCACCGAGGGCGATCCCACTCCGACGATGCCGCGCACCGTCAGCCAACCGGCGCCGACTTCAGCCAAGCATGTCTGCCTACCGGACTCTGATCGGCAGTCTTGGGCCATGCGTCGAGCCAGGACCAACACTGTGCGCGATACACGCAACTCGCAACACGATTCGCAACAACGGGACCCACAAGAATCGGGACGGGCTTGAGAAAACCCGTCCTGGATGGTGGGCCCTGCTGGACTTGAACCAGCGACCGATCGATTATGAGTCGACTGCTCTGACCGACTGAGCTAAGGGCCCGTGCGCGAACGATTGTAGCAGTGCGGGGCGCGGCGCCGAGGGTGGCGGCCGATCCGGCGCGCGTCGCGCTGCTGTTGCGGCCCGTCGTAACGTGGCACGACCAAACCGGCGTTGACACCGCTACCGGTCGAACCTCTTCCAGTGTCCCTCCGAGATCACCTCGACGGCGCCGTCGGTCACCTCGATGGCGGTCTCGTCGTCGATCGCGTACGCCGGCACCGGGAGGCGGGCGGCCCACCTCTGTGCGTTGGCCAGGGTGTTCTCCGACAGCTCGGGGTGGTCGAGGTGCGGGAAGATCGCGAAGTCGACGACGCCGAGCGTGTCCTCGCCGCCGGCGGGCGGCTTCCAGCCGACGAACTCCTTCCCGATGGTGGGGGTCATCACCATGCTCCCGGCGCTCAGCCCCACCCACACGGTGTCGTCCAGCGACGGCAGGAGGTCCGCCAGGCCGGACTGCCGCATCCAGTAGCACAGGTACAGGGCGTCGCCGCCACCCACCAGCAGGACGTCGGTCTCGCGCACCAGCGGAACCCAGTGCTTCTCGTCGATGCTCGGCAGCGCGGTGAGCTCGAGCACCCCCAACGACTTCCACCCCAGCTCGCACATGGGGGTACTGGGCTCTCGCCCGGCGATGAAGTCCCATGCCCGGCGCGGGCCGGCCATGGGATGCCCGTACGATCCCGTGGGGATGCACAGGGCGTCGGACTCGGCGATCGGTTTGCCCAGGAGCTCGAGCAGGGCGTTCCGGATGCTGGCGTTCTTGATGCCGGCGGAGGTGAGGAGGAGCTTCATCGTGACTCTCCCGAAGTTGTGGCGTCGTCCCGCTCGAAGAGCTTATCGCACGACGCGAAGCCTTCCCAGGCACTGCCCGTCACCTTGTGCTCACCCCGACGCCAGGCAACCCTGCCCGCGCGAGCGTGCCCGCGGCGACGTCCCAGCGCCGACGTCCCCGCGCGAGCCGGCCCGCGCCCGGCCCGCACCCGGCCCGCGCGCCTATCGCTCGATCAGCCCGATTCCTCGTCCGAGTCGAGCACCCGCGGCGCGCTCTTCGCGATGGCGTCGAGATCCCGGCCGCCGCCCTGGCGCTCGAGCATCCACCCGGGGTACTCGCCCGGCAGCCTGCTGACCTCGTCGAGGCGCGCGAGCTGCTCGTCGCTCAGGCGGATGTCGACGCTCGCGAGGTTGTCGTCGAGCTGGCTCATCTTCTTCGCGCCGACGATCACGCTCGTCACCACGTCCTGGTGCAGCAGCCACGCGAGCGCGATCTGCGCGACGCTCGCGCCGTGCTCCTCGGCGACCTCGCGCATCACGTCGACCACGTTCCAGGCGCGCTCTCGCTCGACCGGTGGGAAGTCGAACGTGTCCCGGCGCGAACCGCCGGCCTTGTCGGTGGAGCGGTCGTACTTGCCCGACAGCAACCCGCCCGCCAGCGGGCTCCACACCATCAGCGAGAGATCCTGGTCGCGCAGCAGGGGAGCGATCTCGCGCTCGATGTCCCGGCCGGCGATCGTGTAGTACGCCTGCAGGCTCTCGAAACGCTGGAGGTTGCGCACGTCGCTGATCCACAGCGCCTTGGCGAGCTGCCAGGCCGCCACGTTGCTCGCGCCGACGGCGCGCACCGTGCCCTCGCGCACCAGGTCGTCGAGCGCGCGCAGGGTGGTCTCGAGGGGCGTGAGCGGGTCGAAGCCGTGGATCTGGTAGAGGTCGAGGTACGGGGTCTGGAGGCGCTCGAGGCTCTTGTGGACCTCGTCGATGATGTGCGCCCGGCTGAGGCCCACCTGGTTCGGGCCGGGGCCCGTGCGGCCGCGGGCCTTGGTGGCGAGCACGATGCGCTCGCGCTCCACGCCGAGGTCCACGAGCGCCTGGCCGAGGAGGCGCTCGCTGCTGCCGGCCGAGTACACGTTGGCGGTGTCGATGAAGTTGATGCCGCCGCGCAGGGAGCGCTCGACGATCTCGGTGGCCTCCTTCTGCTGTTGGCTACCGATCGCCTCCCACATCCCCTCCCCGCCGAACGTCATGGTGCCGAGGCACAGCTCCGAGACGACCGTCCCGGTCCTTCCCAAGGTCTTGTAGCGCATGGTGTTCCTCCGTCCCGGGCCACTGTACAGAGGGCGGGCGCCGTGCCGATGTCGTGCGGCGCTCGCCCGCGCCCCGTCCCGGCGCACGATCGGCGCCGAGCATGAGGAACGCTGCACTGCGGGCGCGTTCGGGGTCGTACACACTGGCGGAGTGACGGCGGCAACGAGGACGAGGGTACCGCGACGCGGGAGGGCGGCCGCGTGAGGCCGGGCCGACCGACCGTCGGTCGCGCGCATCGGGTGGTGCGCTCGCGGCCGGGCGCCGCCGGGACGGTCGGGTCCGGCTTCCTCCTCCTGCTCGCGGTGGGCCTGGTGGTCGCGGCGAGCGCGTCGTGGTCGGGCGGCGGGTTCCGTTGGGAGCTGCTGGCACTGTACGTGCTGGCGCTCCTGTGCGCGCGGCTTGGCGTGGCGGGCGTCGCCACGCGGGTGCGGGTCGACCTGCGGGGCCTGCAGACGCGCGGGCCGCTGGGGCGGCGCGAGGTGGCGTGGGTGGACGTGCGGGAGGTGTGGATCGACCGTACCCTCCTCGGCGGGTTCAACCTGCAGGTGAGGGTGCGCGGCAGCCCCCTCCCCGTCTCGCTCTTCACGGCGCTCATGGGCAACGGCGCCGACGTCGCCAGGGCGATCCTCGAGGCCGCCCGCGCAGCGGACCCGTCGGTGCCGCTGACCGGCTGGGGCGAGCGCGCGTTCGGACGCCCCCCGTACGGCGTCTTCGGCGAGCTCCGGGAGCCGTCCGACGGGCACGACGGCGCCACCGCGGGAGCGCCGTCCTAGGCGATCCCCGACGCCCGCGCACCAGAGAAGGGGCGCCGACAGCGTATGCTGAGCGCGACATCGCGACCCGCTCGACCGCCCGCGGCGCACCCCAGGCCGCGGGCTCTTCGGTCCCAGGAGGACGATTATGAGCTACGGATGGAAGACCATCGAAACGCTCAAGGTCGACGTGCGCGCCGACCCGCCCGAAACGCGCGAGCACTTCCAGACCCGTTGCGCGGCGCGCATGGTGGAGCTGCGCCGCGTCCGCAAGGACATGCACCCCTTGCGGCGCCTCCAGCGCGGCGCCGACCAGGTGGAGATCCAACGCCGCGACGAGTGACGCGGCGGGCCGACCCTTGGCGGGCGCGCCGGGGCGGGCGCACCCCTGACCTGCGCGCCTGTGAGCAGCGCACCTGGGACCGGCACACCTCGTATCGGCGCACTCGTGACCGGCGTGCCTGTGAACGGCACGCCTAACGTCGCACGCCCGCTGAACGGCACGCTTGGGCGTTCCCGTCCCTTTCAGAGCAGGTTCCCGAGGAGCGCTCGAGCGCGCTCCAGGTCGGCGCGGGTGTCGATGTCGAGCGGCGCGTCCTCATCGAGGTCGAGGTGCGCGACACGCTCGGCGCGCCGCAGCAGCTCCTTGCCGCCGCGGTCGCCCTCTAGGGCCATGAAGGCGCTCCACAACGCGCGCGCGACGAGGACCGGAGGCGCGATCAGGCCCCGGTACGAGGGCGCCACGGCGTCGCAGTCGCCGCACCCCCACCGTTCGACCAGGCGCGACAGCAGCGCGGGCCGGACGAACGGCTGGTCGCCGTGGAGGAGCACCGCCGCCGCGGGGGCGGTGCCGTGTTCGCCGGGCGCTGCGAGGGCGGCGAGGCCCGCGCCGATGCTGGCGCCGAGGCCGGCGTCGGCCCCGGCGGTGCGCACGAGGCGTGCCCGGGCGCCGGCGAGGGCCTCGCGGAGCCCGGCCCCGTCGCGTCGCGCCACCACCACGATGGGGGAGAGCCCGGCGCCGCGGGCGGCGTCGACCACCCAACGGACGACCGGCCGGCCAGCGAGCGGCTCGAGCGTCTTCGCCCCACCGTAGCGGCGGGCCGCGCCGGCGGCCAGCACGATGGCGGCCACCCCGGTCGCGGCGACCCCGGCGCGGTCCCCCGCCGGGGCGCCCGCCGGCCGCCGTTCTCCGTTCGGGGCGTGGCTCACGGCCCGCGGGCCAGGCGCCTCACCGCAGGATCACGCCCTCGAGCTCGTCGTCGCCCATGTCCATCAGGCGCCGGCGCACGCGCTCCGGGGTGAGCGGCAGCTCGCGCAGCCGGATGCCGGAGGCGTCGAACACGGCGTTCGCCAGGGCCGGAGCGAGCGGCGGCGTGGCCGCCTCGCCCGCGCCCAGCGGCGGGCCGCCGCCGTCGATGAGCACGACCTCGAGGTGCGGCGTCTCGGCGAAACGGAGCACCGGGTACGTCGTCCAGTCGCGCGTGACGATGCCGTCGGGCCCGAAGCGCACCTCCTCGTGCAGCGCACGGCTCAGCCCCTGCAGCGCGCCCCCCTCGAGCTGGTTGCGCAGGCCGTCGGCGTTCACCACCGCTCCCGCGTCGCACGCCGTCACGATGCGGCGCGCGGTGACGCTCCCGGTGGTTGCGTCCAGCACGGCCTCTACGACGTGAGCCACGTAGGCCTTCTGGTTCTTGTAGCGCGCGAGCGCCACCCCGATGCCGCGCCCGGACGGCCCGGTCGCCGGGGACCAGCCGGCCGCGGCCACCGCGGCGTCGAGCACGGCGCGGGCACGGTCGTCGCTCAGGTGCTCGAGCCGGAACGCCACCGGATCGCGACCGGCCGCGTGCGCGAGCTCGTCGACGAACGACTCGATCGCGAACACGTTGAGGTACGCGCCGAGCGTGCGCAGCGCCGACACCCGGAGCGGCAGGCGGTGGAAGGTGGCGCGCACGTCGCAGGAGGGAAGATCGTAGAGCGGCACGGCGTTGCGATGTCCGGGCTCGCCGGGTCCGGCCCAGCGGGGGAAGGGGCGCCCGCGCACCAGCCACGCGGGCACCAGCCGGTCGCCGTCGCCGTTGGGCCGCGCGGTGTGCACGTCGCCGTGGACCTCGTGGCGCCACGCCGCGATGTGGCCGCGGCCGTCCAGGGCGGCCTCGAGGCGTGCGCGCATGGGCGTGCCGTAGGGCTCCCAGGCGAACTCGTCGTCGACGGAGAACTGGAAGCGCACGGGCCTGCCGGGCACGCGCAGCGCCGCCAGCACGGCGAACGCGGCCGCGTCGTCGGCGCCGTTGTGGCCGTAGCAACCGGGGCCGTCGCCGTGGTGCACGGTGAGGCCCGCCTCGTCGCGGCGGAGGAGCGCGGCCAGCTCGCGGCGCAACGGATAGATCCCCTGGCTGTGCGTCCACACCTCGAGCGCGTCGCCCGAGGGGCTCGAGCGCGCCACGGCGCACGACGGCGCGAGCGCGGCGTGGGCCTCGTAGGGCTTGGCGTACTCGGCCTGCAGGCGCCGTGCGCCCGCGCGGAGCGCCTCGTCGGCGTTGCCGTGCGAGGCGGCCGTCACGCTCGGCGCGCCGCGCTCCTCGAACCAGGCGCGGGCAAGGGGCGGCAGCGGCGCCGGCTCCCACCGCGCCGCGCGCGCCAGGCGCGCCAGCGCGCGCTCCGCAGCGGCGCTCGTGTCGGCGACGACCAGCACGAGGCTGGCGTCGCGGTGGACGAGCGTGAGGCCGGGCACGCCGTCGGCCGCGTCCCGCGCCAGGTCGAGCAGGCGCGCGCCGTAGGTCGGGGGGAGCAGCGCGCGGGCGTGCAGCATGCCCGGCAGGACGAGGTCGTGAACGAAGGCGGGCGCCCCCGTCAGCTTCGGGCGCAGGTCGTCGCGCGGTGCCGGGGCGCCCAGGCCGCGCCCGCGCCAGCGCGGCCGGTCGCGCGCCTCGATCGCGCCGACCAGCGCGCCCTCGGCCGCGAGCCGCGCCAGGGGCACGCAGGCGCCGTCCGGGGCGCGGACGCCGGAACGCTCCAGGACGAGGGCGTCGGCGGGCGCGCCCAGGAGGCGGCCGGCGCGCGCCAGCAACAACCTGCGCGCGGCCGCGGCCGCGGCGGCGAGGGCCGCGCCGCCGCGCTCGAGCGAGGCGCTGCCGGCCGTGTACCCCTCGTCGGGCGACCGGCCCGTCACCGCGGGCACGACCCGCACGGCACTCGGCTCGAGCCCCAGCTCCGCCGCGACCAGCTGCGCCAGCGCCGTGCGGATCCCCTGCCCGATCTCGACCTTGCCGCTGTGGGCGCGGACGGTGCCGTCCGGGAGGAGCTCGAGCCAGTCCTCCACCCGCGGATGCAGCGCCGCGTCGGGTGGGAGGGCTTCGGGCTGCCGTGCCTCGGGCGGCGGAGTTTCGGGCGGCCGTGCCTCGGGCGGCCGAGTTTCGGGCGGCAGTGTTTCGGGTGGCGGGGCGTCGGGTCCCGCTGCGTCGCCGCCGCCTAGAGCCCGGTCGCCGTCGCCTGCTGCGCCGTCGCCTGCTGCGCCGTCGCCTGCTGCGCCGTCGCCCCTTGCGCCCCGTTGGGCCGGGGTCTCGCGCTCGGCGTTGCCTCGCGCGCTCTCCGCACTCACGACGCCTGCGTACGGGTACGCGCCGGGCGATGTCCATCGCGCCGCGGCCCCCTCGCCCGCCGGCCGAAGCGCCGCCCGCCGGATCGCCCGCAGCACCCGCGCGTGCGTGCCGCAGCGGCAGATGTGCTCGACCAGCGCCTCCTGGACCTGCGCGTCGGTCGGGTCGGGGTGGCGCGCCAACAACGCGGCCGTCGTCATGATGATGCCGTTGGTGCAGTAGCCGCACTGCGCGGCCTGCTCGTCCAGGAACGCGCGCTGGACGGGGTGGGGCGCGTCGGGCGTGCCGAGTCCCTCGGGCGTGGTGATCGACGCGCCGAGCACGCTCGAGAGCGGCGTGATGCAGGAGCGGGTGGGCTCCCCGTCGACCAGCACCGTACAGGAGCCGCACTCCCCGATGCCGCAGCCGGAGCGCACACCGAGCAGCCCGAGCTCCTCGCGCAGCACCCGCACCAGCGCCGTGTCGGGCGGCGATGTCGGAGCGCGCGGCACGCCGTTGACGACGACTCCGCCGAACGCATCGGGCTGCATCGGGGCCGGACCTCGCGCCATGCTGCCACTTCCCTCCGCGGTCGAGCATACCCGGGTCCCGGCGCCGCCCTCGTGGACCGTCGCGTGCGCAGGTCACGGCGGCCCGCGGTCCGGCCGGCGCGGGCCGGAGCAGGGCGGCGTGGCCGCGGCGCCGCCTGCTCGCGCCGCCCCTTCGCGCCGCGTTTTCGCCCCGCCCCGCCGCCCTTTCGCCCCGCCCCGCCGCCCCTTCGCGCCGCCCCGCTCGCCAGGCGCACCGCGCCGGTGGGCCGAATGTCCCTCGCCGGACCTCGGGCGCGCCCGCGATGCTGATGCCATGAATGTTGACGGCGCCGCTTTGGATTCCCTGGCCACGGATCTTTCGGCGCCGGATCGCCCGGCCACGGTTCGTCCGGCCACGGATCCCTCGGACGCGGCTCCCTTGGCCTCCCTGGCTTCGCTCCCGACCGGGATCTCTGCCGAAGTGGTCCGGGTCGATGCCGATCCGGCGCAACGACGCCGGCTCCTGGCCGTCGGCCTGCGCCCCGGGGCCGCCATCGAGGTGCTCCGGCGCGCGCTGGGCGGGGATCCGCTCGAGGTCCTCAGCGGTTCGGTCCACCTCATGCTGCGCGCCGAGCTGGCGCGCACCGTCTGGGTGCGGCGGTAGCGTGGCGGGCCTGCTCCAACCGCGACGCCTCCGGCGCAGGGCTACGCCGCTCGACGCGCCCGCCACCGAGGTGTGCACCCCGCCGATCTTCGGCTGCGCGTCGTGCGCGGTCAGCCATGGGTGCCCGCTGGCGTCGCCGAGCGTCGCGCCCGGGGCGGCGCGCGAGCTCCCGGTCGTGCAACCGGCCGCGGCGCCCTCCACCACGGGCGCCGCCGGCGCGTGGTTCTTCGTCGGCACCCCGAACGTCGGCAAGTCCACGCTCATCAACACGCTCGCCGGCAGCCACCTGGCGGTCGGCAACTGGTCCGGCACGACGCTGGAGGCGGGCGAGGTCTACGCGCGGCTGCCCGGCGCCGATCGGACGCTCGTCGATCTTCCCGGCACGTACACGCTCCTGGGCGCGGGCGGTCCGGAGGAGCGCGCGGCGCAGGTGCTGCGCTCGGACGTCGCCGGCGTGATCGTGAACGTGATCGACGCCACCCGGCTCGAGCGCGACCTGGCCCTCACGCTGGAGCTCGCCGAGCTGGGCCGGCCCATGGTGGCGTGCGTCACGATGGCCGACGCTGCGCGGCGGCTCGGCTCGAGCGTCGATCGCGCCCGGCTCGAGCGCGATCTGGGGATCCCCGTGGTCGTGGCGGGCGACGGGCCGACCACCCGCGACGCGTTGGTCCGGGCCGGCGCCGCGGCGCGCCGCTCGGCGCTCGACCTCGACTATCCGGAGCCCGTGAAGGCAGCCGCGGCTCGGCTCGAGAGCACCGGCTGGTCGCGCTGGGAGGCGCTGGCGGCGCTCGAGGAGCGCGGCGGTCTCGACGTGGTCAGCTCGGACGTGGCGCTGGCGGTGGCCGAGACGCGCCACGCCTTCGCCCGCGCCCTCGCCGCCGCCGCGTTGGAGCGGACGGGGGAGCCGGCCGACCCCAGCCTGCGCATCGACCGGGTCGCGCTGCACCCGGTGGCCGGGCCGCTCCTTCTGGTAGGGGCACTGGCACTCTGCTTCCACCTCACCTTCGCCCTCGCCAACCCCTGGATCGACGCGCTCGGGGCGGTCCAGCAGGTGCTGGCGGGATGGATCGCCGCGCTGCCGCTCCCGCACCCCGTGGGCTCGTTCCTCGCCGATGGGTTGGTGGCCGGCGTCGGCACGGTGATCTCGTTCGTCCCGGTCATGTTCGTGCTGTACGCCGTTCTCGGGTTCCTCGAGAACGCGGGGTTGCTGGCACGCATCGCGTTCCTCGCCGATCGCCTCATGCGGACCCTCGGCCTGCCGGGGCAGGCGGTGCTCCCGCTCGTGCTGGCCTCGGGTTGCAACGTCCCGGCGGTGCAGGCCACGCGCGGGCTCGAGCGCCGCGTCGACCGCCTGCGCGTGGCGCTGGCCGTGCCGTCGATGTCGTGCAGCGCCCGCTTGCCGATCTTCGTGTTGATCGCCGCGGCGGTCGTCCCCGCCTACGCCGGGCTGGTGGTCACCGGTCTGTACCTGCTGGGTTTCGGCGCCGCGATCGTCACGGCGCTGCTGCTGGGCCGGCTGGTGCGCGCACCGGCCGCGCCGGCGGTGATGGAGCTGCCGCCCTACCGTTGGCCGTCCGCCGCGCTGGTGCTGCGGCTGGCGTGGCTGCGGACCGCCGCGTTCCTGCGCGGTGCCGGGGGGCCGATCCTCGTCGCCGTGCTGGTCGTCTGGGCGCTGACGGCGACGTACGTCGGCGGCGCGAGCCTCTTCGACCACGTGGCCCGCGCGCTGGCGCCGCTGTTCCGCCCGCTCGGGTGGGGCGACGCGCGCCTCGTCGGCGCGCTCATCCCGGGCGCCGTGGCCAAGGAGGTCATCCTCGGCAGCCTCGGCCTCACGTTCCTCGGCGCCGATCCGGCCGCCCCCCTGTCGTTGGTGGAGGGCCTGCGGCACATCGGTCAGGCGTTCGGCGGCGCGCTGCACGCGACCGCGACGGGCCTCGTGGGGGCGTCCGCGGGGGGCGGCTCGAGCGCGGCCGGGCCGCTCGCCGCGCGCCTGGGCGCAGCGCTGACCCTACCGAGCGCGCTCTCCTTCCTCGTGTTCAGCCTTCTGTACATGCCCTGCGTGGCCACGCTGGCGGCGATACGGCGCGAGTTCGGGGGCGCCTGGGCGGCGTTCTCGGCCGCCTACCAGGTGGCCCTGGCGTACGCGCTGGCGCTCGTCACCTTCGCGCTGTTCCGGCTGTAGCCGCGGGCGCCGGCGCCCGCGGCGCGTCCCTTGGTCTCGTGGCGGTGTGGGACGGGCGGCCGACGCCTGTCGTGAGGCGTTGTCCGCACTCGTCCGACGCCCGCCTCGCCCGCGACGAGCGCCATCGCGTCCGCCGTGCGCCGCGGGCCACGCGGTCGCGTGGCGCGCATGCGTGCGCACCGGGCGCCCCCCTCCGCCCCGGTAGGGTGAGCGCACGATCGTCCGCATCGATTGCCGAGAGGAGCCTCCCCGTGAGCCCGAGCCGCGACCGACATCCGCCCGCCGAGGCATTCCGCCCCCTGCACTGGATCGACGGCGCCGGCGCGCCGTCGGCAGCCGGCGCGACGCGCGAGGTGCTCGATCCCGCCCTGGGGCGCGTGCTGGCGATCGCCGCGGAAGGGGGCGAGGCCGACGTCGACGCCGCCGTCGGCGCCGCCCGGCGCGCCTTCGAGCGCGGGCCGTGGCCGCGCAGCAGCGCGCAACGCCGCGCCCGCGTCCTCCAGCGCGCTGCCGGTCTCGTCGACGACCACGCGGAGGAACTCGCGCTGCTCGAGACCTGGGACACGGGCAAGACGCTGGTGGAGAGCCGCGCCGACATGGAGCAGGTGGCCGAGGCCTTCCGTTACTTCGCCGCGGCGATCTCGACGCAGCAGGGGAGCGTCAACCCAGTGCCGGCCGACGCGCTCAGCCTGACGCTGCTCGAGCCCGTGGGGGTGGCCGCGCTCATCACGCCGTGGAACTACCCGTTGCTGCAGGCGTCGTGGAAGATCGCGCCGGCCCTGGCCGCGGGCTGCACGTTCGTGCTCAAGCCGAGCGAGCTCACGCCGCTCTCGACCGTCCGCGCCGTGCAGCTGCTGAGCGACGCCGGCGTTCCCGACGGCGTCGCCAACGTGGTGCTCGGCTCGGGAGCGGGGGTGGGCGCGCCGCTGGTGGCGCACCCGGACGTGGACCTGGTGTCGTTCACGGGCGGCATCGTCACCGGGCGGGGGGTGGCCGCGTCGGCCGCAGCCACCGTGAAGAAGGTCGCCCTGGAGCTCGGCGGCAAGAACCCGAACATCGTGTTCGCCGACGCCGACGTGAACGCGGCCGTCGATCACGCCCTGAACGCGGTCTTCTACCACGCCGGGCAGGTGTGCTCCGCGGGTGCCCGCCTGCTCGTGCAAGACGAGCTGCACGACGCGTTCCTGGAGCGGTTGCTGCAACGGGCCGGGCGCATCCGGGTCGGCTTCGGCTGGGACGAGGACACCGAGATGGGCCCCCTCATCAGCGCCGAGCACCGAGAGAAGGTCGAGGCGATGGTGGGCGCCGCGCTGGCCGCCGGCGCCGAGCTCCGCCTCGGGGGCGACCGACCCGACGACCCGCGCCTCGCGTCCGGCTCGTTCCTGCGGCCCACGGTGCTTGCGAACGTGCACGGCGACATGGCGATCGCGCGCGAGGAGGTGTTCGGACCCGTGCTCACCGTCGAACGCTTCGAAGACGAGCGCGACGCGCTCACCCTCGCCAACGGCACGCGCTCCGGCCTGGCCGCCGCGGTGTGGACGCGCGACACGGCCCGCGCCGTGCGCATGGGGCGGGCCCTGCGCTTCGGCACGGTGTGGCTCAACGACTTCCACCCGTACTACCCCCAGGCGCCGTGGGGCGGCATGAAGGAGAGCGGCGTGGGGCGCGAGCTCGGGGCCGCCGGCCTGCGCGAGTACCAGGAGGAGAAGCACCTGTACATGAACCTCGACGTGAAGCCGGCGGGCTGGTTCGGGTTGGGGGGCGACACGTGACGCGCGCGCGGCGCGCAGCGCGCGCGCACGTCCCGTCCGGTCCGCACGGGGAGGTGCTCGGCGGGGCGGACGTCGTGATCGTCGGCGGTGGCACGGCGGGCGCCGTCGTGGCGCGCCGCCTCAGCGATGCCGGCGCGAGCGTCGCCCTGCTGGAGGAGGGCCCCTCGGACCTGGGGGAGGAGCGGGTGATGGAGCTGCGCCGTTGGCCCGAGCTGCTGGGCGACGAGCGCTTCGGGCACGACTTCGTGCTCGAGCCGCAGGCGCGGGGCAACTCGCGCGTGCTGCACAGTCGCGGCGTCATGCTCGGCGGGTGCAGCTCGCACAACTCGTGCATCGCCTTCGTGCCGCCCGACGCCGACTTCGGTCGCTGGCGCGCTCAGGGGGCGCTCGGGTGGGGCGCGGAGGACGTTGCGCCGTACGTCGAACGCGTGCTGGCGACGGTGAGCCTCGAGCGCTCATCCTCCGGCAACGCGCTGGTGGAGGCGTTCCTGGCCGCGGCCGCTGCCGCGGGGTACCGCACGCTCGATCTCGCGCGCGAGCTGGGCGAAGGCGCCGGTTGGTTCCGGCTCAACAAGCGGGGAACGGTGCGGTCGTCGAGCTCCATGGCGTACCTCCACCCGCTGACGGAGCGGGCCCGGGGGCTCCGGGTCTTCACCCACACGCGCGCGCGCCGCCTGCTGCTGGACGGCGGCCGCGCCGTCGCGGTCGAGACCGACCGCGGCCTCGTGGAGGTCGGGCAGGAGGCGATCGTGAGCGCCGGGGCGTTCGGGTCCCCGAAGCTGCTGATGCTCTCCGGCCTCGGGCCGGGCGCGCACCTCCAGGAGGTCGGCGTCGGCGTGGTCGCGGACCTCCCCGGCGTCGGGGCGGACCTGCAGGACCATCCCGAGGGCGTCATCCTGTGGCAGGCTGCCCGCCCGGTCCCGCCGGAGAGCGCCAACCTCTACGAGGCAGGGCTGTTCGCATGCGTCGACCAGGACGTCCCGTTCCCGGACCTCATGGCCCACTTCGGCACGGAGGCGTTCGACCTGCAGACCTTGCCGGCGGGCTATCCCACGGCGGAGAACGCGTTCAGCATGACGCCGAACGTCGCCCGCTCGCGCTCCCGCGGCCGCGTCTCCTTGCGCTCCGACGATCCCGCCGACGACCCCCGGATCGACTTCCGGTACTTCGTGGACGACGGCGGTTACGACGAGCGCATCCTGGTGGCCGGGCTGAAGCTGGCGCGCGAGATCGCGCGGCGCGAGCCCCTGGCGAGCTGGGTGGCGCGCGAGCTGGCGCCCGGTCCCGAGGTCGTGGGCGACGCGGAGCTCGGCGCGTACGCGCGCGCCACGCACAACACCGTCTACCACCCCGCCGGGACGTGCCGGATGGGTATCGACGACGACGCGCCGGTGGATCCCGACCTGCGGGTGCGCGGCACCGACAACGTCCGTGTGGCCGACGCGTCCGTGTTCCCCAGCATGGTGAGCGTGAATCCCGCGCTGACCTGCATGATCGTCGGCGAGGCGTGCGCGGACCGCGTTCTGGGCCGCGGCCCGGCCAGCCCAGGCTGGGGCAGGGGTCGGGCGCCCACGCAGGGGCCCGGCGCCTGACGAACGGGAGTCGCGCCCGGCACCGGCGCCCCGCCTCGCCCCGCACGCCCCGGCGCGGCCCCTCGCCCCGAGCGCGTGGTCTCGGTCCGGGTGGTTGCCACGCCGGCCTCCCGGAGCCGACACGCAATCTCGCGCCTTCACTGCCCCGGCAGGCCGCCCTCGACTCCGCCCGGCCGCCGAGGGGCTTGACAGACTAAGCCCATTAGTAATAAAACTAATGTGCCTACGCCCGAGGGGGATCCGCCCCGAGGAGGGGCGGCCCGCGGAGGACGCGCCGGCGGCGACGGCGCCGGACCCGAGCGGGCGAGGGAGGACCCACCATGACCAGCAACCGACCGACCCCGAAGGCGCCCCCGGCCCCCGCCACGCGGCAGCTCCCCGTCGACGGCGGCACGCTCGCCTACGACGACCGCGGCGAGGGCCCGCTGGTGGTGCTCGTGCCCGGGCTCGGCGACCTCCGGCAGGAGTACCGCTTCCTCGCCCCACGCCTTCTCGATGCCGGCTACCGCGTCGTCAGCGTCGACCTGCGCGGCCACGGGGAGTCGAGCGTCGGGTGGGCCAGCTACTCGCGGAAGGCGGCCGGGGCGGACCTCCTCGCGCTCATCGACCGGCTCGACGGCGGTCCCGCCACCATCATCGGAAACTCGTTCGCCGCCGCGCCCGCGGTGTGGGCTGCGGCCGAGAGGCCATCGGCGGTCGCAGGCCTGGTGCTCATCGGTCCGTTCGTCCTGCCGCAACCCGAGAAGCCCGTGCAGCAAGCCATGGTCCGCCTCATGTTCAACGGGCCGTGGAAGGTGGCGGCCTGGAACTGGTACTTCGCCACCCTGTTCCCGACGCGGAAGCCCGCCGACTTCGCCGAGTACCGCGCCGCCCTGCGCGCCAACCTCGCGGAGCCGGGCCGCTTCGAGGCCGTCCGCGCGATGATGCTCAGCAGCGAGCCGGACATCGCGGAGCGGCTCCCCGCCGTTCGCGCGCCCGCGCTCGTGATGATGGGCAGCAAGGATCCGGACTTCGGGGACCCGGCCGCCGAGGCCCGCACCTTAGCGGAGCGACTGCGCGGCGAGTCGGTGCTCGTCGACGGCGCCGGGCACTACCCGCACAGCGAGATGCCGGACGTGGCGGCCGCCCCGATCCTGGCGTTCCTCGAACGCGCACACCGTGGCGCGTAGGCCGGGCCTCACCCGTGAGAGCGTCGTGGACGCAGCGGCCGAGATCGCGGACCGGGACGGTTTGCAGGCGCTATCGCTGGCCGCGCTGGCGCAGGCCCTCGGTGTGCGCACCCCGTCGCTCTACAACCACGTCGACGGGCTCGACGACCTTCGCGGCGCGCTGCGCCTTCGCGGCCTCGCCGGCCTCGAGGCCGCGCTCCAGCGCTCCGCGGTGGGGCGCGCCCGCGGCGTCGCGCTGCACGCCGTGGCGGGCGCGTACCGCGACTTCGCTCGCGCTCACCGCGGCCTCTACGCCCTCACGCTCGCGGCCCCCACGCCCGAGAAGGGCGCCGTGCGCGACGCGAAGGGCGTCGCGGACACCGCGCAGAGGCTGGTCGACGTGGTGGTGAGCGTTCTCGGCGGCTACGGCCTGGAACGCGACGACGCCCTTCACGCGACCCGTGCGCTGCGCGCGTCGCTCCACGGCTTCGTCGCGCTCGAGGCGGCCGGGGCGTTCGGCCTTCCCCTGGACCTCGACGAGAGCTTCGAGCGGCTCGTCGCGCTGCACGATGCGGGGCTTTCGGGCACGACGGAGGGCTCGGCCTGACCCGACGCCGAGCACGCGGCGTCCTCGTTCGCGCCCGACACGGGCTCGTTCGCGCCCGACACGGGCGCTTCCCGCCCGGGTCTAGGATGGGCGCGTCCGCCGTCGATGGTGCGCGTGGTCGGGTCCGCCTTGCCGGGCCGCCGCGCCGCGCCCCGCACCCCTCAGGTCTCGCGTGGACCGGGGAAGGAGAGCCCGTGCAGCGTCCCAGCAAGCTCCCCAGCATGTCCCTGCTCGTGACGGTCGCCGTCTTCGTTCTCGCCGCAGGCGCGTTCGCGCAGTCCGGATTCAGCGTGACGAGCCCCACCATCGCGAACGACACCTTCGCCGATGCGCAGGTCTACGACGGCTTCGGGTGCACCGGCGGCAACGTGTCGCCGGCGCTCGACTGGTCCGGCGCGCCGGACGGGACGCAGAGCTTCGCCGTGACGATGTACGATCCCGACGCCCCGTCCGGGAGCGGTTGGTGGCATTGGATGATCTACGGCATCCCCGCCGATGCGACGGGCCTGCCCGAGAACGCCGGCGCGCCCGGCGGCGACGCCATGCCTCAGGGCGCGGTGCAGGGCCCGAACGACTTCGGCACCACGGGATACGGCGGGCCGTGCCCGCCCCAGGGCGACGGGCCCCACCACTACCAGATCACCGTGTACGCGCTCGACACCGACACGCTGGACCTGCCCGACAACGCCACCTCGGCCCTGGTCGGCTTCAACCTCAACGCGCACGCCCTGGCCACGGCCCAGATGACCGTGCCCTACTCGCGTTGAGGACGCGCCTGCGGTCCTGAGGCCGCGCCGCGGTCGCGCGCGCCCGGGCGTGACACGATGGGGGTCGGAGGTGCCTCGATGACCGATCCGACCCCCCTGCGCCACGCCGTCGTCGGCGTGGGCGCCGGCATCTTCTCCGAGCACCGTGCCGCGCTCGACGCCACCGGCAGCGTGGTGAGCGCCGTGAGCGATCTCGACCCCGTCCGTGGCCGGGCGCGCGCCGACGAGCTCGGTTGCCCCTTCTACCCGACCCTCGTCGAGCTGCTCGCGCGCGAGCGGGTCGACGTGGTGGTGATCCTCACGCCGCACCCCTCCCACGCCGCCCTGGCGGTGACGGCGCTCGATGCCGGTTGTCACGTGCTCGTCGAGAAGCCCATGGCGATCGAGGTCGCCGAGGCCGATGCCATGCTGGCGGCGGCCCGGCGCGCCGGCAGGGTCCTCGCCGTCAACTTCCAGCAGCGCTTCCGGCCCGAGATCGCCGCCGCCAGACGCCTGCTCGAGACCGGCGCGCTGGGTGCCCTGCGGCACGTCGACCTGGTCGCCTCCTGGCCCCGCACGGCGCGCTACTTCGCTTCGGCGACCTGGCGCGCGACGTGGGCGGGCGAGGGGGGCGGCGTGCTCATGAACCAGGCGCCGCACCAGCTCGACCTGCTGTGCCATCTCGTTGGGCCGCCCGCGCGGGTGAGGGCCTGGGCGCGCACCGCCCTGCACGCCATCGAGACCGAGGACACCGTCGACGCCGCCCTCGCGTGGGAGGGCGGCGCGCGCGGCTCGCTGCACATCAGCACGGCGGAGGTAGGGCGGCCCGAACGCCTGGAGGTCGTCGGGACGCGCGGCTACCTGCAGGTCACGCCCGGCGGGGTGGTCGCGGAGGCCAGCGCCCTCGACTTCGCCGACTTCGCGCGCGACAGCGAGCTGATCTACCGTGGCCCCGACCTCGCGCCGGTGGCGCTGGACCTGCCCGCCGAGGCGGGCGATCACGCCGCCGTCTACCGCGACCTGCACCGGGCCGTCCGCAGCGGGACCGAGGTGCGCGCCGGCGGCCCGGCGGGGCTCGAGGAGCTCGAGCTGGCGAACGCCATGCTGCTGTCGAGCCACGAGGACCGCGAGGTCGAGCTCCCCGTGGACCGCGCCGCGTACCACGCGCTGCTCGAGCGGCTGCGCGCGCCGGCTGCGGCACGGAGCGCGGCTCGGGCGCAGGGACCGGCATGAGCCGCTCCGAGGGGATGTCGTTCGCGCCGCGGGGCACGCCGAGGCCCGTCGTCGATCCGGGCGCCTTCCCGTTCGCCGCCGTGCACCTCGATCACGGGCACATCGTCGGGATGTGCCGCGGCCTGTGCGAGGCCGGCGCCAGCCTGAGATGGGTGTACGACCCCGACCCCGCCAAGGTCGAGGCCTTCCGGCGCGAGTTCCCGGACGCGCGCATCGCACCATCGCTGGAGGCCGTGCTCGACGACCCGCAGGTGCTCCTGGTCGCGGCGGCGGCCGTCCCCGCCGAGCGCGGACCCCTCGGCGTGCGCGTGATGCGCGCAGGCAAGGACTACTTCACCGACAAGACGCCGTTCACGCGCTTCGACCAGCTCGAGGAGGCGCGGCGGGTCGCGCGCGAGACCGGGCGGAAGTACATGGTCTACTACAGCGAGCGGCTGCACGTCGAGTGCGCCGTGGCCGCCGGGCAGCTCATCGAGCAGGGCGCCATCGGGCGCGTGCTGCACGTCCTGGGCACCGGGCCCCACCGCCTGTCGGCGCCGCAGCGCCCCGCCTGGTTCTTCGAGAAGGAGCGCTACGGCGGCATCCTCACCGACATCGGCAGTCACCAGATCGAGCAGTTCCTGCACTTCAGCGGTGCGCGCCACGCGCGCGTGCGCTCGGCGGCCGTCGCGAACTTCGCCCATCCGGAGCACCCCGAGCTGGAGGATTTCGGCGAGGCCAGCCTGGTGGCCGACAACGGCGCGTCGAACTACTTCCGGGTCGACTGGTTCACGCCCGACGGCCTGACGACCTGGGGCGACGGCCGCACCCTCATCCTGGGGACGGAGGGCACGATCGAGCTGCGCAAGTACGTCGACGTGGCGCGCGAGCGCAGCGGCGACCACCTCTACCTGGTCGACGGCCGCGGCGAGCACCACCTGGAGCTCGCGGGCAAGGTCGGCTACCCGTTCTTCGGCGCGTTGCTGCTCGATTGCCTCGAGCGGACGGAGCGCGCCATGACCCAGGAGCACGCGTTCCTGGCCGCCGAGCTGTGCCTGCGGTGCCAGCAGGTGGCGGAGCGGCTCGGGCCGGCGGCGGACGAAGCGGCGGGGAGCGGGGGCTGAGGTGGGGCCGGGGCGCGGCGTTGGGGCGGCGGGAGCCGCCGCCCGCACCCCGATTCGCACAAGGCGGTGTTGGAGGTTGTTCGTTCCCCGGCCCGTTCGCGCACGAACGGCCGCGCGCCGCGGTACGCTCGTGGGATGAGGCCCTCCGACGCGGTCCCCGCAGCGCGCGACCTGATGCCCGCGGAGCGTCAGCAGGAGATCCTTCGCCGGGCATCCCTGCGGCGCATCGTGCGCGTGGGCGACCTGGCGGTGGAGTTCGGCGTGCACGAGATGACCATCCGCCGCGACCTCGAGGCGCTGGCCGAGCGCGGCCTGGTGGAGCGCCTCCACGGCGGCGCGCGCATCCTCGAACAGTCCGGGGTGGAGTCGAGCTTCCTCATCCGGGCCGGCGACCATGTCGACGAGAAGGCGCGCATCGCGCAGGCCGCCCTGACCCTGGTGCACGAGGGCGACACCGTCGCCTTCGACGCGAGCACCAGCGCGTTGGCGATGGTGCGGGGCCTGCAGGGGCGCAACGTCAGCGGCATCGTGATCAGCCTCGACGCGGCCGAGGAGCTGGCGCGCGCCGACGTGCCGTTCGTGCTGGTGGGCGGCAGCTTCCACCCGACGGCGCGGTCGTTCGTGGGACCGCTCGTCGCGCGGCAGCTCGAGCGCCTCCATCCGGACACCGCGTTCCTGTCCGCGAAGGGCTTCTCGCCCCGCTGCGGCTTCACGGACGCGCACCTCTCGGAGGTGGAGACGAAGGAGCGGCTCATCGCATCGGCCGGGAAGGCGGTCGTCCTGCTGGACCACTCCAAGTTCGGGCGCGAGGCCTTCGGCACCTTCGCGTCCCCCCGGGAGGTCGACGTGGTGGTCACCGATCGCGAGCCGGACGAACGCCACCGCGCGGAGCTCGAGCAGTGCGGGGTGCGGCTGCTGGTGGCCGGGAGCGAGGCGGTCGCCGCACCCGAGCGCCGTCCGGCCTGACCCGCGCGCGGCGCCCCCGGCCGCGCTCCGGCCGGGGCCCCCACGCTCCGCCGCCTCCCCGCAACGCAGCCTCGCCGCGCCGCAGTCTCCCCGCGCCGGGGCCTCTTCGCGCCGGGGCCTCCCCGCGCCGCGGCCTCCCCGCGCCGGGGCCTCCCCGCGCCGGGGCCTCCCCGCGCCGCGGCCTCCCCGCGTCGGGGCCTCCCCGCGCCGCGGGATCTCGCCAGCCCGCATTCCCGGTCGGCTACGGCAGGTGGAACACCTCCTCGAGCGTCACCATCGACGCGTCGGCGTGCGCGCCCGGCGGCAGCTCGAGCAACGGCGCCATCGCCTCCTGCCAGCGGCGGTTCACGTCGGTGGCCGCCATCGCGGCCAGCGCGCGTTCGAACGTGGCGGGGGTCTCGAGGTACCCGAACAACAGGCCGTCCTCGCCCAGGAACAGCGAGTAGTTGTGCCAGCCGGCGTCGCGCAGCGCCTCGAGCATCTCGGGCCACACCTCGCGGTGCCGTCGCCGGTACTCCTCGAGCCGCTCGCCACGGACCTTCAACACGAAGCCGACGCGCGTCATGGCGCCTCCTCTCCGGGCGCCCGCGCGCGCCGAGCGGCGGCGCCCGACAGCACGCCTGCCGGCGCCCGTGGACGCCGGCAGGCGTGCACCTCGCGGGGCGGGCGCCGGCCCGCCCCGGCACTCAGAAGTCGAAGTCGTCGATGTTGTCGGCGGTGAAGCGGTAGGGCGGCCCGAGCAGGACGCTCATGCTGATGTCGTCGGCCGCCGTCGTGTAGCTGCCGAGCCTGCCGGCATCGAAGCTGTCGCCGGCGGCCGTCGCCGTGCCGTTGACCAAGGCGGCGGCGCCCTGCACGGCGAGGTAGCCGAGGTCGATGGGGTTCCACAACAGCACCGTCTTCACGGTGCCGCGCTTGACGAACTCCCGCATGCCGTTGGGCGTGGCGAGGCCGGTGACGGCGACCTGGCCGCCGAGGTTCGCCTGCTCCACGGCTTCGGCGGCTGCCGGGAAGCCCACCGAGGTCGGCGCGATGATGCCGTCGAGGTCGGGGTGCGCGTTCAGCAGGTCCTGCGACACCTGGAACGACTTCTGCGGTTCATCGTCGCCGTACTGGATGGAGACGAGGTTCATGTCCGGGTAGTTCTGGGCGGTGTAGTCCTTCATGGCCGCGATCCAGGCGTTCTGGTTGGCGGCGGTGGCGGTCGCGCTGACGATGGCGTAGTTCGCGCTCGGACCCGTCTCCTCGACGAGCGCCTCGATCAACCCCTTGGCGATGGAGTCGGCCGTCGCCTGGTTCACGAACAGGTCGCGTCCGCCGCTGGAGTCGGCGTCGTAGGTGACCACCTTCACGCCGGCCTGCTGGGCCTTCTGCAGCTCCGGCACGATGGCGTCGGGGTCGTTGGGCGACACCACCAGCGCGTCGATGCCGCGGGCGATGAGGGAGTCGATGACCTGGATCTGGCCGTCGATGTCGGCGTTGACGGTGCCCTCGTAGATGAACGTGGCGCCGAGATCGTCGGCGGCTTCCTGGCCCCCCTTCTGGGTGGCGGCGAAGTACTGCGCGTTGGTGAACTTGGGCACCATCGCGATGGTCTGGGCGGCGGCCAGGGGCAGCGCCGCCAGCGCGAGCACGGTGAGCGATCGGGCAAACTTCATGAGCTCCTCCTTCACCCCTCTCGGGGATGGACCGGATCGCGCCACCCCTTGGCGCGAGGCTCCCTAGGTCGTATCGCCGTCTCGCGACAGCAGCCCGTACGCCAGCACCGCGGCGATGAGCGCGAGGCCGAGCGTCAACGAGCGGACGTTGGCGGACACGCCGCCGAGGATCATGCCGAAACGCAGGCAGATGATGATGGCCAGGCCGAGCAGGGTGCCGGCGATCGAGCCGACCCCGCCGGCGATGCTGGTACCTCCCAGCACCACGGCCGTGATGGCCTCGAGCTCGTACCCCGTCGCGGCGTTGCCCTTGGCGGTCCCCACGCGCGACACGTAGACGATGGCGGCGAGCCCCGCCATCAGGCCGCTCGTGGCGTACAGCCGAAGCAGGGCGGAGCGCACACGTACGCCGGAGAAGCGGGCGGCGCGCTCGTTCTGGCCGATGGCGTAGATGCGCTTGCCGAAGCCCAGGGCGTGCAGCAGCACGGCGAAGACGGCGGCCGCCACGACGAAGACGATGAGCTGGACCGGCACCAGGCCGACGTTGCCCTGGCCCAGGAGGTAGAAGTCGCGGGGGAACCCGCTCACCCCTCGGCCCTGGCTGAGGCCCAACGCGATGCCGCGGAACGCGCCGAAGGTCGCCAGCGTCGTGACCAGCGGCGGCACGCCCAGGTACGCGACGGTCCAGCCGTTGAAGGCGCCCGCGAGGGTGCCGGTGGCCACCCCGATGACGGCGGCGGGCACGAGCGGCACCCCGCCCTGCCATACGAGGCCGAACACGACGGCGGACAGCGCCAGGTTCGACGCCACCGACAGGTCGATCCCCTTGGTGATGATGATGAGCGTCATCGGCAGCGCCAGCAGGCCGATCTCGACGATGAAGCGCGTCATCTCGAGCAGGTTGGAGGGCGTCAGGAACTCGGGCGACAGCCGCGACATGGCGACGACCACCAGGGCCAGGATGGCCAACAGCACGGCCTCGCGCGGGAGCTTGAGGCCACGCCGGGGTCGTGGCGCCGCGGGACGTGACTTGCGTGTCACCTCGCCCACCGCAGTCCTCTCGCCGCCCCCGACGGCGGCGCGCCGCCCCCGCCCGCGGCGCTCACGTCGCCCGCCGCGCGAGCCGGCGCCGGGCGCGCCCCAACGGGTTGCGGGTGCGCAGCACGTCGATGCTCACGGCGACCAGGATGAACGTGCCCTGGAAGAACTTCTCCCAGTCGGCGTTGAGGTGGAGGAACACCAGCGAGGTCTTGGTGAGACCCAGCAGCAGCACGCCGAGGAAGGCGCCGAGCACGGTGCCGCTGCCGCCGAAGATGTTGATGCCGCCGAGCACGACCGCGGTGATGACCACGAACTCGAAGCCGAGGCCCTCGTTGGCGTTGATCTGCGAGAAGCGCGGGGCGTAGAAGGCGGCCGCCAGCCCCACGAAGGCGCCGGACAGCAGCATCACCAGGAAGCTCACGCGCCGCACGCGGATGCCCGCCAACGCGGCGGCCTGCGCGTTCGAGCCGACGGCGTAGAGCGTGCGGCCCCAGGTCGTGTTGGCGATGAGGTAGGCGAAGGTCGCGACGACGACGACCATCACCCACACCGGCAGCGGCAGGCCCAGGAAGGTGCTGAGCCCGAGGGCGCGGAAGGGTTGGGAGAAGCCGCCCAGGTACTCCTTGGGCAGCACCGCCAGGAGCGCCGAGCGGAACACGGTCATGGTGCCGAGCGTAACGATGATCGACGGGATGCGGGCGAACGCCACCAGGAAGCCGTTGAACGCGCCCAGGGCGGCGCCGGCCAGGACGGTGAGCGGGACGATCAGCAGCGGCGGCACCCCGAGATGGTCGAGGTAGCCGGCCGCGAAGACGCACACGGCCAGGATGGAGCCGACCGAGATGTCGATCTGCGCGGTGACGATCACCATCACCATGCCGACGGCGGCGATGGCGATGACCGCGCTGTTGGCCAGCAGGCTCTGGAGCGTGCGGGCGTTGAACGCCAGGACGCCGTCGCGCGTCGTGTAGACCAGGAAGTTCGTCGTCGTGCCGAGGTAGGCGACCATCAGGAGGAGGATGCCGAGCAGCACGAGCTCGCGACCGGAGCTCCGCAGCAGGCGCCGGAGAGGGCCCGCGCGCCTCATGCCGCGGCCCTTCCGCCCGCGGGCTCGTCGGTGGCGGCCAGCGCCATCACCGCCTCCTGGGTGGCCTCGGGGCCGCTCAGCTCGCCGCGCACGCGGCCGCCCCGCATCACCACGATCCGGTGGCTCATCCCCATCACCTCGGGCAGGTCCGACGAGATCATCAGGATGGCCAGCCCGCGGCGGCACAGCTCGGTCATCAGGTGGTGGATCTCGGCTTTCGCCCCGACGTCGATGCCACGCGTGGGCTCGTCGAGGATGAGCAGGCGCGGCTCGCGGGCGAGCCAGCGCGCCAGCGATACCTTCTGCTGGTTGCCGCCGGACAGCTCCGCCACGGCCGTGTCGATGCCGGGAGCGCGCACGCCGAGCGCGTCGAAGAAGCGCTGGGCGAGCCTGGCGGCCGCCTCGCGATCGAACACCCCGCCGCGCTCGAGCCGCTCGAGGCTCGGCAGCGCCACGTTGTCGCGGATGGACATCGGCAGCACCAGGCCGTCGAGCTTGCGGTCCTCCGATACGTACGCCACGCCGGCGTCCATCGCGCCCCAGGGCGTGCGGGGGACGGGCCTGCCGGCCAGCACGATGTGGCCGTCGTCGACGGGGTCGATGCCGAAGATGCAACGAGCGAGCTCGCTGCGCCCCGCGCCGACCAACCCGGCCAGGCCGACGATCTCGCCCGCGCGGACGTCGAGCGAGACGCGGTCGAGCACGCCCACGCGCGTCACCGCGCGGACCTCGAGCAGGACGTCGCCCTCGACCGGCGGCAGCGCCGGGTACAGATCGCTCAGCTCGCGCCCCACCATCATGGTGATCAGGCTGTCCTGGTCGACGTTCGCGACGTCCTCGCAGCCGACGCTCGAGCCGTCGCGCAACACCGTCACGCGGTCGGCCACGTCGAAGATCTCCTCGAGCCGGTGGGAGATGTACACGATCCCCACCCCCGCGTCGCGCAGCCTGCGCGTCACCCGGTGGAGCACGTCCGTGTCCTGCTCGGTGAGCGAGGCGGTGGGCTCGTCCATGACCACGAAGCGCACGTCGCGCGTGAGCGCGCGGGCGATCTCGATGAGCTGGCCCTGCGCCGTGCTGAGCTGCCCCACGGGCGTGTCGAGGTCGATGTCGAGCTCGAGCCGTTCGAACACCTCCCCACCGCGGCGCCGCAGCCTGCGCCAGTCGATCAGGCCGAACGGTCCGCGCACGTCCTGCGCGCCGACGAAGAGGTTCTCCAGCACGCTCAGGTCCGGATACTGCACGAGCTCCTGGTAGATGACCGCCACGCCCAGGGCGGCGGCGTCGCCGGGGTGGCGCAGCGTCACGCGCCGCCCGTCGAGCGCGATCTCGCCGCGGTCGGGCGCGTGCACGCCCGCCAGCACCTTGATGAGCGTCGACTTGCCGGCGCCGTTCTCGCCCACCAGGGCGTGCACCTCGCCGCCGTGCACCTCGAACGACACGCCGCGCAGGGCCCGCACGCCCCCGAAGTGCTTGTGGATGTCCCTAAGCTCCAGTCGCGCCACCGCGACGCTCCCAACGCCTCGCAAGCGGTTCGGCGGTACCGCGTCCGGCACGCCGCCGCGTCCGGTTCCGCCCCCTCGCTGGTCGCCGGCCTCGTGAGGCGGCGCGGGCAATCGATGATGGCGGATGCTATCACCGATCCGCACACATGCGCAAGGCCCGTTGCTCGCGGATGTTGGGATGTGTTAGATTCTGGCCACGCGCTAGGGCCTCACGCCGCGCTGCGCCCGGCGTCGTGCCGAGCGCGGTCCGGAGGAGGAGTTCGAGATGGAGCGTCTTCCATGAACGATCACGATGCGCGCGACCGGGGCGACACCGGCCGCACCCCCGCGAGGGGGCGGCCCGGTGCCGCCGCCGTTGCGCGCTTCCAACACGTGCGTTACGGCTGGAACGACGCCGACGCGCCCTCCGATCCGGTCGACCGGCTGGTGTACCGCTCGAACCTGCTGGGCTCCGACCAGCGCATCACCAACACGGGGGGCGGCAACACCAGCAGCAAGGTCGACATGCCCGATCCGCTCACGGGAGAGACGGTCGAGGTCCTGTGGGTGAAGGGCTCCGGCGGCGACCTGCGCACGAGCGGGCGCGACAACTTCGCGTCGCTGTACATGGATCGCTTGCGGCTCCTGCGCGCGGCCTACGAGGAGGACCCCGAGGGGGGGCCGAAGGGCGCGGCCGAGGACCGCATGGTGGCGATGTACGCCCACGCCGTCTTCGGGCTCAATGCGCGCGCGAGCTCGATCGACACTCCGTTGCACGCCTTCGTGCCCTTCCGGCACGTCGACCACACCCACCCGAACGCCGTCATCGCAGTGGCCGCCGCGGCGGACGGCGAGCGCCTGACGTACGAGATCTACGGCGACGAGGTGGCCTGGTTGCCGTGGCAGCGGCCGGGCTTCGACCTCGGCCTGGCGCTGGCGCGCCTCCTGGAGGCGCGGCCCACCGTGCGCGGGGCCGTCCTGGGCAAGCACGGTCTCATCAACTGGGCCGACGACGACCGTGCCTGCTACGAGCTGAGCCTGGAGCTCATCGAGCGTGCCGCGCGCGTCATCGAGGAGCGCGCCGGCGGTAGCGCGCCCTTCGGCGGCGCGCGCATCGAGCCGCTGGACGAGGACCGGCGCCGGCGCCTCATGACGCGCATCGTGCCGGCCCTTCGCGGTCGGGTCTCGCTCGACACGCGCAAGATCGCGACGCTGCAGACCGACGGCCTGGTGGCGCGCTTCGTCGACTCCCGCGACGCCCCGGCCCTGGCCGCGCTCGGCACCTCGTGCCCCGATCACTTCCTTCGCACCAAGATCAGGCCGATGTTCGTCGACTGGGAGCCGTCGCGCGACGGATCCGAGGAGCGCCTCGCCGAGGAGCTCCTCGGACGCATCGACGATGCGCTGGAGGCGTACCGCGCCGACTACGGTGCGTACTACCAGGCGTGCCGGCGCGAGGACTCGCCGCCGATGCGCGACGCCAACCCCAGCGTGGTGCTGGTGCCCGGCCTCGGCCTCATCGCGTTCGGCAAGAACAAGAGCGAGTCGCGCGTCACCGCCGAGTTCTACAATGCGGCCGTGGACGTCATGCGCGGTGCCGAGACGCTCGATCGGTACAGCGCCTTGCCGCAGCAGGAGGCCTTCGACATCGAGTACTGGGCCCTCGAGGAAGCCAAGCTGCGCCGGCTTCCGCCCGACAAGGAGCTCGCGGGCCGCGTGGTGGTCGTGATCGGCGCCGGCAACGGCATCGGCCGGGCGGTGGCGCATCGCGTCGCGCGCGAGGGCGCGCACGTCGTGTGCGCCGACCTTCGCGTGGAGGACGCCGAGGCCGTCGCCGCCGAGCTCAGCGCCCGGCTTGGCCCCGGCATCGGGGTGGCGGGCAGCGGCCTGAGCGGTTGCGGGCCGGCCCTCGGCCTCGGCGTCGACGTCACCGACCGCGAGAGCGTGCGGGGCATGTTCTCGCGCGTGGTCGAGGCCTACGGCGGTTTCGACGGCATCGTCGTCACCGCGGGCGTCTTCGTGCCGCCCGATCGTTCTGGCCGCATCGGCGACGACCAGTGGGACCTCACCTTCGCCGTCAACGTCAAGGGCGCCTACCTCGTCGCCGACGAGGCGAAGGCGCTGTGGCAGGCGCAGGGGCTCAGCGGCGCGCTGGTGCTCACCACCAGCGTCAACGGCGCGGTGCCCAAGGCCGGCTCGCTGGCCTACGACACCAGCAAGGCGGCCGCGAACCACCTGGTGCGGGAGCTCGCGATCGAGCTCGCGCCGCACGTGCGCGTCAACGGCCTCGCGCCGGCGACGGTGGTCGAGGGCAGCAGCATGTTCCCGCGCGAGCGGGTGCTGAGCTCGCTCGGGAAGTACGGCGTGCCGTTCGAGGAGAGCGAGGACACCGCCTCGCTGCGGGAACGGCTCGCGCGGTTCTACGCGGACCGCACGCTCACCAAGTCGCCGGTGACGCTCGAGGACCAGGCCGAGGCAGCCTTCCTGCTGGTGGGCGACCGGCTGGCCAAGACCACCGGGCAGATCGTGAGCGTCGACGGCGGACTCCACGAGGCCTTCCTCCGCTGATGCGCGCCCGGCCGCCGTTCTCAGGGGCCCACGCATGAGGCTCGCGCTGTTCGTGCCGTGCTTCGTCGACACGCTCTTCCCGCAGGCGGCCCGGGCCATGGTGCGGCTGCTCGAGCGCCTCGGTCACGAGCTGGTCTTCCCGGAGGGCCAGACCTGCTGCGGGCAGATGCACGTGAACACCGGCTACCAGCGCGAGGCCATCGGGCTCGTGCGCAACTTCGTGCGGACCTTCGGCGCCCACGAGCATGTCGTGGCGCCGTCGGCGAGCTGCGTCGGCGAGGTCCGCGAGGTCTACCCCGGGCTCGCCCGGCTGTCGGGCGATGCCGAGCTCGTGCGCGCCGTCGAGGAGCTCGCACCGCGCGTGCACGAGCTCAGCTCCTTCCTGGTGCGGACGCTCGGCGTGACCGACGTGGGCGCGTACTTCCCGCACCGCGTCACCTTCCATCCCACCTGCCACTCCCAGCGGGTGCTGCACATCGGCGATTGCCCGCAGCAGCTCCTGGGCCGGGTGCGCGGCATCGACCTGGTCGCGCTGCCCGACGCCGCCGAGTGCTGCGGTTTCGGGGGCACGTTCGCCATCAAGAACCCGGACACCTCGAGCGCGATGCTCGCCTCGAAGGTGGCGAGCGTGCTGCACACGGGAGCCGAGGTGTGCGCCGCGGCGGACAACTCCTGCCTGATGCACATCGGGGGCGCGCTGCATCGCCAGCGCACCGGCGTGCGCACGCTGCACGTGGCCGAGATCCTGGCGTCGACCGAGGAACGTCCCTGGAGGGCGGCGTGAGCGGCGGCACTCCCGTCGCCCGCACGTTCCCCCGGGCGGCCCGGGAGGCGCTGCGCGACACGCAGCTCCGCCGCAACCTCGCGAAGGCCACCGGCGCGATCCGTGCGAAGCGGGCGAGCGCCACCGCCGAGCTGCCGGACTGGGAGGCGCTCCGCGAGGCGGGCAGGCGCATCAAGGACGAGACGCTCGCGCGGTTGGACACGTACCTGCTGCAGCTCGAGGCGAGCGTGCGCGAACGCGGCGGCGAGGTGCACTGGGCGCGCGACGCCGCCGAGGCCAACGCCGTCGTGCAGCGCCTCGTGCTCGACAGCGGCGCGCGCGAGGTCGTCAAGGTCAAGTCGCTCACGACCGACGAGATCGGGCTCAACGACGCGCTCGCGGCGGTCGGCGTGCACGCCGTGGAGACGGACTTGGCGGAGCTCATCGTGCAGCTGGCGCACGAACCGTCGTCGCACATCCTGGTGCCGGCGATCCACAAGAGCCGTGCGGAGATCCGTGAGCTGTTCCTGGGCGCCATGGGGCTCGAGCCGGCCGCGCTGTCCGACGAGCCGGCCGCCCTGGCGGGCGCGGCCCGCGCGTTCCTGCGGCGCAAGTTCCTCGAGGCGCGCGTCGGCGTGAGCGGCGCCAACTTCGCCGTGGCCGACAGCGGGACGGTGTGCGTGGTGGAGTCCGAGGGCAACGGGCGCATGTGCACCACGTTGCCCGACACCCTCATCACCGTCATGGGCATCGAGAAGGTCGTGCCCGACTGGCGCGCGATGGAGGTGTTCCTGCAGCTCCTGCCGCGCTCGAGCACCGCCGAGCGGATGAATCCCTACACCTCGTTCTGGTCCGGCGTGCGGCCCGGCGACGGCCCGCGCGCGTTCCACCTGGTGTTGCTCGACAACGGACGCAGCGACGTGCTCGGCGCGCCCGACCGGCGCGAGACGCTGCGCTGTATCCGCTGCAGCGCCTGCCTCAACGTCTGCCCGGTGTACGCGCGCGTCGGCGGTCATGCCTACGGCTCGCACTACCCCGGCCCCATCGGCGCGATCCTCACGCCGCAGCTACTCGACTCGCCCGAGGCGGACTCGCTCCCCTTCGCCTCCACCCTGTGCGGCGCGTGCTACGAGGTGTGTCCGGTGAAGATCGACATCCCCCGGGTGTTGCTCGACCTGCGGAGGCGCTCCGTCGAGCGGCGACGCGCCCGGCTCGGCTGGCGCGCGGCCTTGGACGGCGAGGGCGGCGCGATGAGGGTGTCGGCGGCGATCTTCGCCGATGCGCGCCGCTTCGAGGCGGCGCAGCGGTTCGCGCGCCGGCTCCAGGCGCCGCTCGTGCACGACGGGCACATCTCGTGGCTGCCGGGGTTCCTCGGCGGCTGGACCGTCACGCGCGACCTGCCCGCGTTGCCGCAGCGGACCTTCCGGGAGTGGTGGCGGGAACGCGCGCCCGACGCGGCAGAGACCGACGGGGCGTCCGACGCGTGAGCGGCCGCGACGAGGTCCTCCGACGGATCGCCCTCGCGCTGGGCCGCGAAACGCCCTCGGGGGCACCGTCCTCCGAGGCACCGTCCTCCGGGGCACCGTCCTCGGGTCCATCGCCGTCGCCGGGCCCGCCCGCACCGGCCACGCCCTCGGCGTCACCGCCCGCCGCGCCGCCAACCGGCGGGGCGGCGGAGCCCGCGTACCGTCGCGCCGGCGTGCTCACGCGCGTGCAGCGCGTCGAGCTGTTCGCCGAGCGCGCCGGCGCCTACCGCGTCGACCTGCGGCGCGTGGACGAGGCGTCCCTGCCGGCCGCCGTCGCAGGCGCGTTGTCGGCCCTCGGCGCCGTCCGCGTCGCGGCGCCGCCCGACCTTCCCGCCTCGTGGCGCGTCGATGGGTTCGAGTGGCGCATCGACGCCACGCCCGCCGACGCCGCCGCAGGGGAGCGCGCTCCGTTGAGCGTCGCCGAGCTCGACGCCTGCGACGCGGTCGTGACGGGGTGCGCGCTCGCGCTGGCCGAGACCGGCACCATCGTGTTCGACGGTGGCGCCCGGCAGGGGCGGCGCGCCTTGACGCTGCTGCCGGACGTCCACGTGTGCGTGGTGCGGGAGGACCAGGTCGTCGAGACGGTCGCGGAGGCGGTGGCAGGCACGGCCCCCGCCGTGCTCGCCGGCGCGCCGCTGACCCTGGTCTCCGGGCCGTCCGCGACCTCCGACATCGAGCTCGAACGGGTCGAGGGCGTCCACGGCCCGCGCACGCTGGTGGTCCTGCTCGTAGGCTGAGGCGCGCGCCGCGCGTGGCGGGCGCTCCGCGCGTCCGCGCGCGACCGTCCCGTCTCGCCTCCGCGCCCGACCATTGCGTCTCGCCGCCTCCTGCGGCCGTCCCGGCACGCCGCGCGCGGTCGTCGCTGCAGGCGGCCCGGCGCGGTCGTCGCCTCACGCGTCCTCGCGCGACCGTCCCGGTTTCGTCGGAGATCGACGGACCCGCTCCCTCCGGCCGGGCCCTAGCATCGCGCTGTCCGGGGGATCGGAGGGAGCATGTTCGAACACATGTCGGAGGTCCTCGGCCCGTACATCGGGTCCAACGTCGTGGCGCTCGCCCTGGTGGGGTTAGCGCTCTACCGGCCCGTTTGGGGACGGTACGCCCTCGTGCTGCTGTTCGCAGCGGCGGGCGTGCTCAACGCGGTCCTGGCGATCGCCGACCCGGCCTCGTACCTCGGCTTCGCCGATCTCGCCGTGTGGCCGTGGTACCGCGCGTTCATCGAGGGGCCGTTCGCCGCCCATGCGGCCTGGATGGTCGCGGCCATCGCCCTGGGTCAGCTCGTGGTGGCGGGCCTGCTGATGCTCGCGCGGCCGTGGCACACCCTGGGTGCGGCGGGCGCGATCGTCTTCCTGCTGGCCATCGCGCCCCTCGGCCTGGGATCCGCGTTCCCGTCCACGGTCGTCATGGCGGCGGCCGTCGTGCTGGCGGTCGCCGGCCGGCCCACGGCGCGCCGCGCGCTGCCGGGCCGCCGCGCTCGCGCCTGAGCCGCCACGGAACACGAACGGGCCGCTCGGTGTTCCCGAGCGGCCCGCGATTCGCTTGAACCTATCGGTGGATGAACCCCTGGTTCAGAAGCGTCGGGCGGCAGGCGCGGAGCTCGTGACGGTCACGTTCGCGGCCTGAAGGCCCTTCTTGCCCTGCTCGACGTCGAAGCTGACTTCGTCGCCTTCGTTGAGGTTGCGGTAACCCTCACCCTGGATCGCTGAGAAGTGAACGAAGACGTCGGGACCACCGTCGCCCTGCTCGATGAAGCCGAAGCCCTTCTCGCTGCTGAACCACTTCACTCTACCGGTTGCCATAATCCCTACCATTTCCTTACTGCTGCCTCCTGGGAGGCATCTCTGGGTTCCGGGCCTGCGCCCAGGTTACGAAAAGTCCGGCCGGATTTCTCGGAACGGAGGCACTATACGGCATCCGATTCCGGAACACAAGTGCGGATGTACCGTGACACCCACGCGTCATAGGCCCGAGCCGACCTTGACCCGGCCACAGCCTCACCGGCGCCGCCTCCAGCGTGGGCGGCGCGGGCCGAGCAGCAGGTGCACGCTCAGCACCCACGCCGCCCCGAAGACCCAGCCGGCCAGCACGTCCGATGGGAAGTGGACCTGCAGGTAGGGGCGCGACGCGCCGATCAGGATCGCCAGGGCCACGCCCGCCGCCCCGAGCGAGCGCCCGACGGGGCCCGCGCGGCGCCGCAGCATGAGGTAGAGCGCCAGGAAGAACGCGATCCCTCCCATGGCGTGCCCGCTCGGGAACGACGCGCTGGTCTCGGTCACGAGATGGGGGAAGAGGTCCGGCCGCGTGCGCCCGAAGAAGATCTTGCCGGCGATCATCAGGCCCGCGGCGCCGCCCGCCGAGACCGCGAACAGCAGCGCCTCGCGGCCGTCGCGGCGCGCCAGGAACACGGTGAGCGCCAGCCCTACCAGACCCAGCACGACGGGGGAACCCACGGTGCTGAGCGCACGCGCGACGGCCGTGAGCGGCGCGCTGGCGTGCGCGTGGAGGAAGCGCAGTACCGGGAGGTCGAAGGCGAACCCCTGACGACGGTAGACGTCCTCGGCGAGCTCCCCGAAGGCGATCAGCAGCGCGACCAGCGCCGCCCACAACAACAGGGTGGCCCAACCGTGGCGGTCCGACGGCAGGTAGTGCCGGAGGCGCCGCAAGGGACGCATCAGACGCGCACCGAGCGTGTCCCCGCGGGGTCGAGGCCGAGGCTCACCTCGCGCAGGTCCGACAGCGCCCGCCGCACCGCCTCGTGGTTGCCGGCCGGACACGCAACGATCACGAAGGCGCTGATCTTCCCGCCGGGGAGCTGCGCGTACGCGCCCACCTCGCGAACGCGCCGCGTCACGTCCAGCACGTAGTCGTCCACGAAGCGTCCGGGCAGCCGCTGCTTGAGCGCCTGCTGCTCCCCGATGATCTGCGCGATGCGGAGCAGGTCGCCGGCCGCGAAGGCCCGCTCGAGCTCGTAACCGATCGCGCGGATCTGGTGCAGCAAGGGGAGCGCCTCCTCCATGTGGCTGCCGAGCAGGTCGAGCGACGGCTTGGTGGGCGCGTGCCGGCCGCTGTAGAAGAACAGCAGGCTGTCCGTGAAGGCGCTGCGGGTGGCGTCGGTCATCACGATGTCGCGCGCCGACGCGTCGGCGCCGCGGTACTCGATGAGCTTCACGCCGCCGAGGGCGGTGATGGTGGGGTCGTGGTAGCCGGACGCCCCCTCCAGGACCTCGACCTCGATGTGCCCCGCCTCGCGCGCCAGCGTCTCCGGGGCGGGCGTCTCGCCCCGGTAGGCGTGCAGCGCGTGGAGCAGGCCGACCGTCAGCGCTCCCGAAGCCCCCAGGCCGCTCTCGCTGGCGAGGTCGACGAGCACGTGGATCGACAGCGGCGTGGAGGCCAGGTCGGTCGCCCGCAGCGCCTCCCGGATGAGGTCGTGGCGCACCCCGGAGGCGGTCGCCGCCTTCTCGTGCGCGTCCTGGTAGCGCAGGTCGAAGCTGCCGGTGGCGCTGTCCTTCACGACGACGTAGACGTACTTGTCGATGGTGGCGCTGACGCTCACGCCTCCGAAGCGCTCGGCGTAACCGCGCACGTCGGTCAGGCCGCCGGCGAGCGGGATGCGCAGGGGGGTCTTGGTGACGATCATCGGCCGCCGCACTCCGCTCCGCGCCGCGCGCCGCCCGGCGGCCGCGCGATCCCGGCCGCGTAGGCGCTCACGCGCCGCCCCCCTCGAGATCCCACAGTCGCTCGACGACGCGCCGCACGTTGGCCGAGGGCGTCGGTTCGGTGCCTCCGAGGTGGATCCACGCGTCGGTCTCGATGAAGGCGACGGAGCGCCCGCCGTCGATGAGGCGCTGCAGGTTGGGTAGGGCACGCACCTCGTCTCCGGTCGCGTCCGTCATGGCGCCCAGCACCTCCGGCTCGAGCTTCCACAGCCCGATGTCGGCGAGGGGCCCCGCGCCGAACCAGGCGCGCACCACGCGCGAACCTGCCGTCGTCACACGCACGCTCGCGTTCGCGTCGTCGCCGGCCGGCGCCAGGGTCAGCACGTCACCCGCCTCGTGCCGCGACAGCGCCCGGAACGTCCCCACCGGCACGTAGAGGTCCGCGAGCCACACGATCGTCGCACCGCTCGGCCGCAGCTCGTGCTGCACCCGGCGCAGCGCGTGCCCCGTGCCGCGCACGTCGCCCTGCTCGAGGTACCGCACGGGCAGCCCGTCGTAGGCGCTCCCGAAGTACGCCCGCAGCTGCTCTCCGAGGTGGCCCACGACGAACGTCAGCCGATCGCCGGAACCGGGCGAGCCCACGGAGCGGCGCAGGTTCCGGACGCTCAGCTCGACGAAAGGGGTGAGCCCGACAGGGTACATGCACTTCTGCAGGTAACGCCCGAGCGCGCCGAAGCGCGTTCCCTTGCCGGCCGCGAGGCACACGTACTCCATCGGCTTCGTAGGCTACCACCTGCGTCCCCCGCGGCGGCGCGCGGGCGGGAGGCGGCGCGACGCCGCGCGGCGCGTTCCCGATGCGCGCCCCCCGGCCGGGTCGTAGCATGGAGGGAGGGCGGCCCCGAGAGACGCGCACCTGGAGCGGTGCGTCGAGGAGGGTGTGCCGTGCGCGGCCGCGTGCGCCACAGTGTCGGCGTCGAACGCGGGAACGATCCATCCCGCCGCGAGCGGGTCGTCGTGTCGTGGGACGAGCCGCAGGAGATGCGGGTGGAGGTGCTGGCGGCGGCGCCCATCGTGGCGGGCGCCGGCCCCCGGCCGGAGAGGTTGACCTACCTCGGCCCGGCTATCCACTACCCCTCGAAGGGCGAATGGTACGAGCACATGCACCGTCGCCTCACCCGGTTGGCGGTGACCGCGCTCCGCCATCACCAGGCCGAGCGCGTGCTGAGCACGCTGGCGCTGGGTTGGGAGACGGCGCTCGCGGAGGCCGCGACCTCGACCGGCGTTCCGCTCACGGTGTTGCTGCCGTTCGCCGGGGCGCAGGCCGGTTGGGCCCTCGTCCAGCGCCAGCGCTTCGGGCGCCTGGTGACCAAGGCACAGAGCGTCGAGACGCTCTACGGCACGAGGAAGCCCTGGATGCGCGCACGCGCGCAGGCCGCCGCGGCCGCGCGGGCCGACCTGCTCCTCCTCCTGTTCGACGAGCGCGACCCGGCCGTGCGGAGGCTGACGAAGGACGCCCGCGCCGCCGGTACCCGCGTCGTCAACCTGTGGGCGTCGTGGACGAGCTACGGGGGGTTGTCCTCGCCGGCATGACGTGCCGCGCGCCTCGGCGGCGCCGGCGAGTGGCGCGTGCCGCCGGCGCCCACGGTGCCGATGCGGACGAGCTAGCGCTCCGCCGGCGAGGAGCGGAAACGACGCCGGCGGCAAGGTCCCTGGGCGCGCCGGTCGCGCGGGCACGGGTACGCCGTGCGCTCCCATCCCACGGCGGGGCCTCGTGTGGTATGCCCGGTCCATGGATACCCTCGTGGTTGGGGCTGCGGGACGCACCGGGGCGCACATCCTGCGCTTCCTGCTCGCGGCGGACCTCGGCGCCGTCCGCGGCCTGGTGCGGCGCCCCGAGCACACAGGTGCGATCGCCGCCTTCGGCGCCGAGCCCGTCCTCGGCGACGTCGATCGCGACCTCACCGCGGAGCTCGAGGGGATCGATGCCGTCGTCTGCGCCATCGGCGCATCGAGGCCCGAGGACGCCGACGCCATCGACCATCAGGCGACCGTGCGCCTCGCGCGCTCCGCGGAGGCGGCCGGGGTGGCGCGCTTCCTTCTCCTCAGCTCGATGGGGACCGACGACCCGACGCGCTGGCCCGACGTCCTGCGGCCGTTCCTGGAGGCCAAGGCCAAGGCGGAGGCGGAGCTCAAGCGCAGCGGGCTGGCCTGGACCATCGTCCGCCCCGGCGCTCTCACCGACGCGCCGGGTGTGGGCCTCGTGGAGGTAGCGCCGTCGCTTTCCCGGACGGGATCGGTGCCGCGGGAGGACGTGGCGCGGGTCGCCGCTCTGGCGCTGCGCACGCCGGCCACGGTCGGCGCCGCGTTCGACGTCCTCGGCGGAGACACGCCGGTCGCCGACGCCCTGCGCGGCCTCGGCGCGGACGCGCGCTAGAGCGCGAGCCGCACGGCGCTGGGCGAACGAGGGCGCGAGCCGGGACGCGCGGCCGCGGGCAGGACCGGGGAGCGCGGCTGGGCGCAGGAGGGCGGGAGCCGAGGCGCGCGGCCGGGCGTAGGCCGGCGGGGGCGCGGGCGCGCGCTAGACTGGCGGCATCACCCTGCAGCGGGCGCGCCCTGTGCGTCGTCCGCGCCCATGCGCGAGGAGGGTCCGATGATCGCCAAGGCCCCGTTCGGGAACACCGGACACAGCAGCACCCGCACCATCTTCGGAGCCGCCGCCCTGAGCAACGTGACGCAGGGCGAGGCCGACCGCACGATGGAGCTCATCCTCGACTACGGCATCAACCACATCGACGTGGCCGCGAGCTACGGCGACGCGGAGCTGCGGCTCGGTCCCTGGCTCGAGAAGCGCCGCAACGCGTTCTTCCTCGCCACCAAGACGGGGGAACGCGGCTACGCTGCGGCGCGCGACGAGCTGCGGCGCTCGCTCGAGCGCCTGCGCGTCGACAGCGTCGACCTCATCCAGCTCCACAACCTGGCCGAGGAGGACGAGTGGGCCACCGCCCTCGGCGACGACGGCGCCGTGCGCGCCTGCGTCGAGGCGCGCGACGAGGGGTTGGTGCGCTTCATCGGGGTGACGGGCCACGGCCTCGGGATCGCGCGGCGCCACATCCTCAGCTTAGGGCGGTTCCCGTTCGACACGGTGCTCTTCCCGTACAGCTGGATCCTGCTGCAGGACGAGGCGTACCGGGCGGACGTCGAGGAGCTCATCGCCCTGTGCGAGGCGCGCGGCGTCGCCCGCCAGACGATCAAGAGCCTCACGCGCCGCCCCTGGGGCGACCGGCGCCCGACGCGCGCCACCTGGTACGAGCCGCTCGAGGACCAGGCCGACATCGACGTGGCCGTGAGCTGGGTGCTGGGCCACGAGGGCCTGTTCCTGAACACGGTGGGCGACATCAACGTGCTGCCGCGCGTGCTCGACGCCGCATCCCGCTTCCGTGAGCCGGCGAGCGACGAGGCCATGCGGGGCGTGGTCGAGCGCCGCGACATGGCGCCGCTGTTCACCCGCTGACCTTCGGCCGGGCCGGAAGTGCGCCCGGGCCCGTGGGGTGCGCGGGCACGGGGAGTGCCGGGCCGCTTGGGTGCCGGGCCCGTGGGACGTCCGGGCCGGGCGAGGGCCTGCGCGCGCGGGGCGCCCGGGCGCCGGCGCGCCCCGGCCGGTGCAACGCACCCCACGCGCCCGCCGCCCGCGTGCGTATGCCTTTCGTACGCATACCGGGTCCGTGAGGCGGGCGTGGCGCCTGGCCGAACCGCCGTAACCCACGCCTGCTCGAGCCGCGCGCCCTTCCGCCCCGCCGCATGGCGGGGCATGCTAATGTACGCCGTGCCGTTCTAGCCGGCCGCCGCGTGACGGCGGTGAAGACCCCGCCCCGCTCCCGAGAATCGTCGGCACGGGGTGCCCGTGACGACGCCCGAGCGTCGCCCCGCAGGTCCAGCGAAGCTTCCCCGCCCGCCGTGGTGCGCCGCGCGCCCCGACACGGGCCGCGTCTCATCGGGAGGTAGCATGCGCGCCGTTTCGCACGACGGTTCCAGCGCGGCTCTGCAGCCGACCCTCCTGTCCGTCCGGGGGCTGAGCAAGTCGTTCCGCGGCCTGCGCGCCCTGTCGGCGCACGACCTCGACGTGAGCGCCGGCGACCTGCTGGGCGTGATCGGACCGAACGGGTCGGGCAAGACCACCCTCTTCAACCTCATCTCCGGCTTCACGCGGCCCGACGCGGGCAGCGTGTCGTTCGACGGGCACGAGATCACGCGCCTTCGGCCGCCGACCATCGCGCGGCTGGGCGTCGCGCGCACGTTCCAGGGCAGTCGCCTGTGTGCCGGCTTGAGCGTGCTCGAGAACGTCGAGGCCGCCGCCCAGCGCCGCGACCCCGTCACCCTGTGGGGCGCCACGGCACGGACCGCCGCCTATCGGAGGGCCACCGCGCGAACCGAGGCGGCCGCCCGCGAGGCGCTCGAGCTCGTCGACCTCACCCGCCACGCCGGCGACCCGGCGGGCTCGCTCGCCTACGGCGACCAACGCCGGCTCGAGATCGCGCGCGCCGTCGCGGGCGCGCCGAAGCTGCTCCTGCTCGACGAGCCCGCGGCCGGCATGGACACCGCCGAGACGCGCGCGTTGATGGACCTCATCCGCGCGGTGCGCGAGCGCTACCGCCTGGCAGTCGTGGTCATCGAGCACGACATGGACCTCGTGATGAACCTGTGCGAGCGGATCCAGGTGCTCGCGTACGGCGAGCTCATCTGCGAGGGCGATCCGCAGCGGGTGCAGGCCGACCCGAAGGTGCTCGAGGCCTACCTCGGGGGCGCCGATGCCTGAGATGCTGCGCCTCGACGCGCTGGCCGTAAACTACGGGCCCGTCGCCGCCCTCAAGGGCGTGGACCTGCGGGTCGAGGAGGGGGAGTCGGTCGCGCTGCTCGGGGCCAACGGGGCGGGCAAGAGCACCACGCTGCGGACGGTCTCCGGCATCATCCGCCCGCGCCGCGGGAGCGTCCGGTTGCAGGGCCGCGACATCTCCCGGTTGGGTCCGGGCGAGATCGTGCAGGCCGGCGTGGCGCACTGCCCCGAGGGGCGGCGCGTCTTCGCCGGCATGAGCGTGCTCGAGAACCTGCGCCTGGGGGCCAGCCGCAGGCGCGACGAGGGCGCCGTGCGCGCCGATCTCGCGCGCATGAGCGAGCTCTTCCCCGTGCTCGGCGAGCGCCGTCACCAACGCGCCGGCACCCTCTCCGGCGGGGAGCAGCAGATGCTGGCGATCGCGCGCTCGCTCATGTCGAGGCCGCGCCTGCTGCTGCTCGACGAGCCCTCGTTGGGCCTCGCGCCCCTGCTGGTGCGCGCCATCTTCCACACCCTGCGGGAGCTCAAGGCCGAGGGCGTGACCATCCTCCTCGTCGAGCAGAACGCGCGCGCGGCCCTCTCGCTGGTGGACCGCGCCTACGTGCTGCGGACGGGCACGGTGGTGGCGTCGGGAACGGCCGACGAGCTCGGGCGCGACCGCCAGATCGTCGACGCCTACCTCGGCGGCGGGGCCCGCTCGTGAACGTCGTCGACTACGTGGTCCAGCAGGTGATCAACGCCGCCAGCCTCGGATCGCTCTACGCCCTGATCGCCGTCGGCCTGTCGTTGATCTTCGGCATCCTGAAGCTCATCAACTTCGCCCACGGCGACATGATGATGGTCGGCGCCTTCGGCGCGCTGCTGCTCGAGGGCGCCGGGCTGCCGTTCCCGCTGGCGCTCGTAGGCGGGGTTGCGGCCGGGGGGCTGGCGGGGTGGGCGATGGAGCGGGCCGCCTTCCGGCCCGTGCGCGGCGCGCCCGACGTCACGATGCTGCTCACCTCCCTGGGCGTCACCTACATCCTGGAGAACCTCGGCATCCTGGTGTTCTCCGCCAGCCCGCGAAACTTCCCGTTGCCCGCCTGGCTCGGGCACGTCTACCGCCTCGGCGGCGGGCGCATCACGTTCACCAACATCAACCTGCTGACGCTGCTGTTCTCGGTCCTCGCGTTCGTCTTCCTGTACTGGTTCGTCACGCGCACCCGCGTGGGGCTGGGGATGCGCGCCACCGCCGAGGACCTCACGGCCGCCCGCCTCGTCGGGGTGCCGGTCGACCTGGTGGTGGTGGTCGCGTTCGTGCTGGCGTCGTCCTTCGCCGGCCTGGCCGGACTGTTGTGGGCGGCGCAGGTGGGCGTGGCCTTCCCGCTCATGGGCTTCACCCCGATGCTCAAGTCGTTCGTGGCCGCCATCATCGGCGGTTTCGGCAGCATCGGCGGGGCCTTGCTCGGCGGCTACCTGCTCGGCGCGCTGGAGATCGCGATCGTCGCGTTCCTGCCGTCCTCGGTCTCGCCCTACCGCGACGCCCTGGTGTTCGCGCTGCTGATCGTGCTGCTCCTGTTCCGCCCCGGCGGCGTGATGCAGGTGCGCCAGGAGGTGAAGCTGTGACGTCGTGGCGCCTGTGGGCCCTCGTCGCGGCGCTGGCGCTCGTAGGGGTCCTCGCCCCGCGGCTCGGCGAGTACCCCCTGCGGGTGATCATCGTGATGGGCATCACGATCGTGATGGTCGCGTCGATGGCCCTGTCCAACGGCTTCACCGGCGTGTTCTCGCTCGGCCACGTCGGCTTCATCGCGCTGGGCGCCTACGGCTCGGCCATCCTCACGCTGCCGCCCGCCGCCAAGCACGCCTACCTGCGCGAGCTGCCCGCCGTCCTGGCGGGGTGGAGCCTGCCTTTCCTGCCCGCCACCGTCGCGGCCGGCCTGCTGTGCGTGCTGGTGGCGTTCCTGGTGGGGCTCCCCCTCATGCGGCTGTCGGGTCACTACGTGAGCGTCGCGACGCTGGGCCTGCTGGTCATCGTGAACGTCGTGCTCGTCAACGCCGACCGCTTCACGCGCGGCTCGCGCACCTTCACGGGCGTGCTGCCCTACACGGACATCTGGTGGGTGCTGGGCTGGCTGGCCGCCACCTACGTGGTGCTGTCGCGCGTCGCCTACTCGCCGTTCGGGCGCGCCATGCGCGTGAGCCGCGAGGACCTCGTCACGGCCGAGGCGGTGGGGATCGACGTGTTGCCGACGCGCATGATCGCGTTCACGGTGAGCGCCTTCTTCTCCGGCGTGGCGGGCGCCCTGTACGCCCACTACCTCACGTCGTTCTCGCCCGCGGCGTTCTACTTCCCTCTGATGATCCACCTGCTCGTGATGCTGGTGGTGGGGGGGATGGGCAGCCTCACGGGCGCCGCCGTTGGCGTGGTCGTCGTCACGCTCCTGTCGGAGACGCTGCGGAACCTCGAGCGCGGCTTCCAGCTGGGAGCGCTGAGCGTGCCGCCGCTGTACGGCGCGAGCCAGGTCACGCTCGGGGTGTTGTTCATCCTCATCATGATCTTCCGCCCGCAGGGGCTGCTGGGGGACCGCGAGCTCGTCCTCATCCCGAGGAGCCGGCCCACCGGGTCGGCCGGCACGACGCCAGGTCGAGGACCTGACGAGAACACGGAGGAAAGGGAGGTACAGGCATGAGGTCCATCGTTCCCGTACGCATCCGCCCGCTGCTGGTCGTGCTCGCCACGGCCGCCCTGCTCGCCTCGGCGTGGGGCCAGGACAGCATCAAGATCGGGGGCGCGTTCAACCTCACGGGCGCGCTGGCGTCGCTCGACGTTCCCGCGGCCAACGGGGCGAAGCTGGCCGTGAAGGAGATCGACGCGGCCGGCGGCGTGCTCGGGCAGCAGCTCGAGCTCGTGGTCTACGACGGCAAGACCGATCCCGCGACGATCACCAACATCGCCACGCAGATGATCAACGGCGACAAGGTGGTCGCCATCACGGGCTTCACCGATTCGGACTCGGCGCTGGCCCTCGGGCCGATCGCGCAGCGAGCCGGCGTCCCCTTCGTGACGGCCGGCGCCACCTCGCCGCTCCTGCCCAGCCAGATCGGCGACTACATGTTCCTGGAGCCCTTCGGCGACAACGTCCAGGCGGCGGTCGGGGCCGAGTTCGGCATGAAGAACTACGGCAACAGCGCCTACCTGCTGTTCGACAAGGCCACCGAGTACACCAACCTGCTGGCGGGCTACTTCAAGGACGCCTTCACGCACGGCGGCGGCACCATCGTGCTGGAGGACAGCTACTCGTCGGGCGACACGTCGTACAGCGCTCAGATCACCAAGCTCAAGGCCCTCTCGACGCAGCCCGACTTCCTCTACATCTCGGCCATGCCGGACGACATCGGGACGATCGTCAAGCAGGTGCGCCAGGCCGGCATCGACCTGCCCATCATCGGCGGCGACGGCTACGACACCCCGCTGCTCGTGCAGGTCGGCGGCGACGCCGCCAACGACGTGTACTTCACGACCCACGCGTTGATGACGCCCGACAGCACCGACGCCGTCGCGAAGTTCATCGGGGCCTACCACGACGCCTACGGCAAGGATCCGGAGAACGCCTTCGCCGCACTCGGGTACGACGCGGTGTACCTCATCGCGGACGCGGTGAAGCGCGCCGGAGCGGCCGACCCCGCGAAGATCCGCGACGCGCTCCAGGCCACCAAGGACCTGCCGGGCGTGACCGGCGCGATCACGTACGCGGACGACCAGCGCGTGCCGCAGAAGCAGGTGACGGTCATCGGGGTGAAGGACCAGCAGCTCTACCTCGCCGCCCAGGAGGCGCCGAGCTACGTTCCCGCTCCTTGAGCGCGCGGAGGCGGGCGCCGGGGCGAGCGCCCTCGCGTTGCCAGGCGACGGGAACGCAGGATCGCGCATGAAGGAACCGGCATGAAGGACGCGACCTACTACCTGCTGAAGTCGCTGGGCGTGACGTTCGTGCGCTTCGTGACGGCGGGCAACGCCAACGTGATCCGCGGGAAGGCCGTCGGCATCGAGTCGCTGCGCGCCGCCTGGGACACCGGGATCGGCTTCACGGCCGCGCTCCAGGCGCTGCCGGTGATGTTCGACGCGGTGGTGGGCGAGACGGGCCTGGGACCGGTCGGGGAGGTGCGCCTGCTGCCCGACTGGTCCACCCTCCGGCCGCTGCCGTACGCTCCGAGCCACGCGCGCGTCTTCGGCGACCTGAGTGTCGACGGCGAGCCCTGGAGCCACGATGCCCGCAGCTTCCTGAAGCGCGTCCTGGCCGACGCGGAGGCCGCCGGCTTCACGCTGCGCGCCGGCTTCGAGTACGAGTTCACGGTCCTGCGCGGGCGCGAGGGGCTCGTGCCCATCGACGACACCGTCTTCGCCGCGACGCTGGGCGCCGACGTCGGCGTCGACCTCATCGACGACGTCACGGAAGCGCTGGCGGCCCAGGGGATCGTGGTGGAGCAGCACTACGCCGAGTCGGCGCCCGGCCAGCACGAGCTGGCGGTGGCGCCGACCGACCCGCTGGCGGCCGCCGACGGGCACGTGGCGGTGCGCGAGACGGTGCGCGCCGTCGCGCGCCACCACGGCTGGATCGCCTCGTTCCTGCCCAAGATCTTCGACGACAAGGCGGGCAACGGCTGTCACCTGAACCTGTCGTTGTGGCGCGGCGGGCGCAACCTCATGGCCGACCCGTCGCGCCCGCACGCGCTGTCGATCGACGGGGCGGCGTTCGTGGCGGGGGTGCTCGAGCACCTCCCCGCGATCATGGCCGTCACCATCGCCAGCGCCAACTCCTACCGCCGCATCCGCCCCCACTTCTGGTCCGGCGCGTTCCGGGCGTGGGGCAAGGACAACCGCGAGGCCGCCGTGCGGCTCCCGAGCGGTCCGATCGGCGTCGGCCCCGACCACGTGGAGCTGAAGACGGCCGACGCGACCGCCAACCCCTACCTCGCGCTCGGCTGTGTCATCGCCGCCGGCCTGGACGGGGTGCGCCGCGAGCTGGTCCTGGGCGAGCCCATCCAGGGCGACCCCGGGCTCCTGAGCGACGCCGAGCGCGCCCGGCTCGGCGCCGACACGTTACCGACCGCGCACCCCGACGCGCTCGACAGGCTGGCGCGAGACGAGGTGCTGCTCGGCGCCCTCGGAGCGGACCTGGCCCGTTCCTACGCGGCGCTCAAGCGTTACGAGTGGGAGGCGCTCTCCGGCATGTCCCTCGGCGAGCAGGTGGAGCTCTTGCTGGAGCGCTACTGATGGGCGCGACCCGCGCGGGATCCGCCCGGCACCGCGGGCGACGGGCGGCGGCGGCGCGGGCGGGGACGGGCGGCGGACGCCGCCCGCGGAGCGCGTCATGGACCTGAGCGCCATCCCCGTCGTCGATCACCACGCCCACAACCTCGCCCTGCCGGAGGTCCTCGCGGAGGTGCCCTACGCCGCCCCCTTCACCGAGGCGCTGGACCCCGTGGTGCACGCGCGCTACGCACCCGACCTGCTGGCGTACCGCCGAAGCCTTCGCGACCTCGGCGAGCTGTTCGACGTGGAGCCGACCGAGGAGGCGTTGCTGGGGGTCCGCGCGCGCCTCGGCCACGAGGAGCTGACCCGCCGCTGCTTCGCCGCGGCCCACATGGAGGCCCTCTTCCTCGACGACGGCTTCATGCCGGGCCGGATCCTGCCGACGGCGTGGCATGCGGCGTTCGTTCCCGTGCGGCGGGTGCTTCGCCTGGAGGTGGTGGCGGAGGCGGCGATCGCCCGCTGCGCCTCGTTCGACGACTTCCTGGCCGCGCTACGCGCCGAGCTCGAGCCCGTCCCGGAGGGCGTCACCGCGTTCAAGAGCATCGCGGCCTACCGCACCGGCCTCGCCATCGACGACGTCGACCCGGCCGCCGCCCGCGCCGCGTTCGAGGCGTTCCGGCGCGCGCATCCCGGCCCCGAGCCCGCGCGCCTCGCCGACAAGACGCTCATCGACCTGGTCGTGCGCGAGGGGGTGCGCGTGGCGGCCCGGCACGGTCTGCCCGTGCAGTTCCACACCGGCTTCGGCGACCCCGACCTCGACCTGCGCCTGGCGAACCCGCTGCACCTGCGCTCCCTGCTCGAGGACCCCGATCTGCGCGGTGCGCCGCTGGTCTTGCTGCACGCGTCGTACCCGTACACCCGGGAGGCCGGCTACTTGGCGGCGATGTACCCGCAGGCGTTCGTGGACTACGGTCTGGCCGTCCCGTGCCTGTCGGTGCAGGGGATGCGCCGGGCGGTGGGGATGCTGCTCGAGCTGGCGCCGATCGGCAAGGTGATGTACTCCTCGGACGCGCACGTGGCTCCCGAGCTGTACTACGTCTGCGGCCGCTGGGGGCGGCGCGTGCTGGGCGACGTGCTCGAGGGCGCCGTGGCCGACGGCGACCTCAGCGCCGGCGAGGCCGACGCCGCTGCCGAGGCGATCCTGCGCGGCAACGCGCGGCGCCTGTACGGGCCGTGACGGCTCGGGGCGCGGTCGCGCGCCGGCGGCGGCGATGAGCCCGCGGTTGCCGACGGCGGAGATCGCCCGGCGCGCCGAGGAACGCGCGCACGCGTTCCTGGCCGACCTCGAGCAGCTCGTGCGCCTCGAGACGCCCAGCGGCGACCTGGAGGGGCTCGAGCGCGCGGCGTCGTGGCTCGAGCGTGCCTTCGGCCGCGTGTGCGTCGTGCACCGCAGCGACACGCCGCAGGGTCCCGTGCTGCGGGCGCTCGCGCCCGGCAGCGGCGCGCGCGTCGTCGTGCTCGCGCACTACGACACGGTGCACCCGCGCGGCTCGTGGCCCGAGCTGTGGCGCGTCGACGGCGACCGCGTCTTCGGACCCGGCACCGCCGACATGAAGGGGGGCCTGCTGTTCGCCCTGCACGCGCTCCACCTGCTCGACCCCGACGCGCGGCCCGAGCTCGAGGCGATCCTCACGCCGGACGAGGAGGTCGACAGCCGTGCCGGGCGTCCCTTCATCGAGCGGGCCGCGCGCGCGGCGCGGGCGGTGCTGGTGCTGGAGGCCCCCACGAACGACGGCGACCTCAAGGTAGCTCGCAAGGGGGTCGGGCGCTACCGCCTGACCGTGCACGGCAAGGCCGCCCACCAGGGCGTCGAACCCGAGAAGGGTGTCAACGCGGTGGTGGAGGCCGCACGCCAGGTGCTGCGCCTCGCAGGGCTGGAGGACGCCGACAGAGGGAGCATCCTCGGCGCCAACGTCATCGCCGGCGGCACCGTCGTCAACGTCGTCGCGGACACGGTGCACGTCGACATCGACGCGCGGGCCTGGACCCTCGCCGAGGGCAGGCGTCTCGACGCGGCGCTGCGCGCGCTCGGGCCGATCGCGCCCGGCGCCCGCCTGGAGGTCCGCGGCGGCTTCGACAGGCCGCCCATGGAGGCCCTCGCGGGCACGATGGAGCTGTTCGGGCGTGCGCGCCGCATCGGCGCGGAGCTGGGCCTGGATCTCGCGCCCGGCCGCGTCGGCGGCGGCTCGGACGGCAACTTCACGGCGGCCCTGGGGGTCCCCACGCTCGACGGGCTGGGGCCGCTCGGCTTCGAGGACCATCAGCGCACCGAGCACATCGTCGCGTCCGAGATCCCGCGCAGGCTCGCGCTGTTCTCGGCGTTGGTGCACGACCTCGCGAGCTGACCCGCGGCGCGCGCCGGCGCTCAGTCGATCTCGGCCGCCGCCGCCTCGTCGAGGTAGAGGCGCGCGCGCCGGTGGCGCCTCAGCACCGTCGCCGGGCACGCTCCGCCGACGGGATCGAGGAGGGTGCGCCTGACCGCCGCCGCCTTGCGCGCGCCGGGGACCACCACGTGGAGCTCCCCGGCGCCGAGCAGGGTGGGCAGGGTGAGCGTGAGGGCCCGCTCGGGGACGTCCTCGAGGCGGGGAAAGGTGCCGTCGTGGAGCTGCTGGCGGCGGGACGCGAGGTCGAGACTCACGGTCTTGACCGGCTCGGGGTCGTCGGGATCGGCGGCGTGCGGGTCGTTGAACGCGAGGTGGCCGTTCTCCCCGATCCCTAGGCACGCGATGCGAAGCGGCGTGGCGGCGAGCAGCCCGGCGTAGCGGAGCGCCTCGGCGTGGGCGTCCGGCGCGTCGCCGCGAATGGGCTCGAAGGCGCCGAGCGGGACGCGCTCCGCGAGGTGCCGGCGCAGGTAACCGGCGAACGAGGAGGGGTGCTCGGGCGAGAGCCCCAGGTACTCGTCGAGGTGGAACGCCGTGACGCGCTCCCACGGCACGCCGCTCTGCGCGACCAGCGCCTCCAGGAACGCATCTTGCGACGGCGCCGACGCGAACGCCACGCCGATCGCCGCCGCCGGCGTGCGTGCCGACAGGTCCCGCAGCGACGCCGCTACGGCGGCGGCCATGGCGCGGCCGGCGGCGTCCCGGTCCGGATGCACCTCGACGCGCAGCAGCTCGGCGTCGAAGGTGCGCAGCGGCGCGTTCACGCCGCGCCCGTGACGAAGGGGGAGGCGTCGCCCGCCTCGCCGGGGCGGCCGGCGTCGTCGGCCGCCTCCCACACGACGGCGCCGCGCACGATCGTCATGCGGGCCCGCAGGTCGGCGTCCAGCACCGTGATGTCGGCGTCCTTGCCCGGAGCGAGCGTGCCCTTGCGGTCGCTCAACCCCAGCAGCCGTGCGGGCGTGGTGCTGGCCATGGCCAGGGCATGCGCCAGCGGCACGTCGGCGGTGCGCACCACGGTGCGCACCACGCGGTCCATGAGCGCCACGGAGCCCGCGAAGGCGCTGCGGTCCGGCAGCTTGGCGACGCCGTCTTCCACGATCACCTCCGTCGCCTGCCCGCCGCCGCCGAGGCGGAAGCTGCCGCCCCCCAGGCCGGCGGCGCGCATCGCGTCGGTGACGAGCGCGATGCGATCGGAGGGCTTGCACCGCACGACCAACCGCACGAGCTCCGCGGGCAGGTGGCGGTCGTCGGCGATGAGCTCCACCGTGAGGTCGTCGAGGGCCAGCCCCGCCTCGACCAGGCCCGCCACGCGGTAGGCGTGTTCGCGCGCGACGCCGCGCATGCCGGAGTACAGGTGCGTGAGCAACGTGGCGCCGTCCTCCAGCGCGACGGCCACGTCATCGGGCCGCGGATCGGCGTGTCCGAGGCTGATCATCACGCCGCGGGCGCTCAGCATCCGCATCAGGCGCCGGGCGCCGGGCAGCTCCGGCGCCAACGTGACGCGCGCCAGGCCCGGCAGCGCGTCGAGGATCTCCTCCAGCGCGTCGTCCGCCGGGACGCGCATGTGGGCCGGATCGAGCGCGCCCGCCTGCGACGGCGCCAGGTACGGTCCCTCCAGGTGGAGGCCGAGGGTGGCCGCCTCGCGCGCCGCCCCGGAGCGCTGCGCGTCCTGGAACGCGGCGTGCACGCGGGCGACCTCGTGCAGCCTCTCGAGCGGCGCGCAGGTGGTGGTGGGGAGCAGCGCCGTGGTGCCGCCGCGGGCGTGCTGCCGTGCGAGCCCGCGGAGGGCCTCGGGCGTGGCGTCCATGACGTCGTCGCCGCCGCCGCCGTGGACGTGGAGGTCGATCAGGCCCGGAGCGATGGTGCAGCCGGCCAGGTCCACCACGCGCTCGGCGCGGGCCAGGGCGTCGGTGGGAGGATCGCCGCCGGCCACGGCGGCGATGCGCTCGCCGCGCAGCGCCACGAAGCCGGGCTCGAGGCGGCGGTACGGGGTGACCACGCTGCCACCGGCGAGCACCACGAGCTGACCGTCGCGCTCGCCCGGGCCGGGTCCGGACCACGGGTCTTCATGCTCTCGTGTCAGACGCGGAGCCTCCCTCCAGCACCCCGCGCAGGTAGCCGATGGCGCGGGCGGCGGCGGTGCGCCCGTCGGGCTCGTACACGAACGGCTCCACCCCCACGACGCCATCGTACCCGAGCCTGACGAGCGCGGATAACACCTGGGCGAAGCCGTCCTCCCCCTGGCCGGGTCCGCGACGGTTGCGGTCGTTGACGTGCACGTGCGCGATAGTGCCGTCGGGGAGCCAGCGCTCGAGCAACGCCGGCACGGGCTCGTCGCCGCCGGCGCGCGCGGCGCGGCAGTCGACCATGGTGCGCAGGTTCGGGCTGGCGATCTCCCGTACGATCGCGGCCGCCGCGGCGACGGAGGTCACGAAGTCGGTCTCGGTGGCGGCGAGCGGCTCGATGCAGTAGCGCACCCCGGCGCGCTCGGCGCCGGCGGCCGCCGAGCGGAACGCCTCGCGCCCGCGCGCTGCCGACGCCTCGCGGTCGCGCGGGTCGAGCTCGCGCTGGCGCGGCGAGCCGTGCACCAGGGTTTCACCGCCGAGATCCGCACAGAGCTCGACGAGGCCGTCGATGGCCGCGAGCGTCCGGCGCCACGGCGGGTCGTCGAGCGTGGTGATCGACAGACCGGCGGGCGTGACGAGCAACCAGTGGAGTCCGGTGATGGCCACGCCCTCGGCCTCCGCGACGTCGCGCAGCTCGCGCCGCCGCCGCGCCGGAAGGTGCACGGGATCGTCGGACAGCGTGAAGGGCGCGACCTCGAGCCCGTCGTACCCGAGCGCCGCGGCCAGGCGGCACTGGTCCGCGAAGGGCAGGTCCCGCACCACCTCGTTGCACAGCGCGATGCGGAGCGCGCCGCGGGCGCCGGCCGCGGCACCGGCGTTGGTTGGCGGCGGCGTTGGTGGCGGCGGCGTTGGTGGCGCCGGCGTTCGCGGCGCGCCCGTCCCCGTCCTGCCTCACGGGCGCTCCCCCGCGCGGCTCATGCAGGGGGCTCGCGGCCCGCTTCGCCGTCGTCGACCGCCGTGGCGCTGCCGCCGCGCGGTCGGCCGCGGCCGAGCAGCCGGCCGACGCCGCCGGTGAACCAGCTCGAGCCCATCAGGAAGGTCACCAGGATGATGAGCCAGAGCACCATGGAGATGGGGCGCATGAAGAACGGCGCGAGGCTCCCGTCGGAGAGCACCAGCCCGCGGCGGAAGTTCACGTCCAGGATGGGCCCGAGCACGACACCCAGGACGAGCGGCGCCATCGGGAAGCCGAGTTGGCGCAAGACCAGGCCCAGCACGCCGAAGGCGAGCATCACCCACACGTCGAACAGGCGGCTCGTGATGGCGAAGGCGCCCACGGTGCAGAGCACGAAGATCACGGGCATGAGCCGCAGGTACGGCACGCGCAGGATCAGCAGGAGAGGTTTGGTGAGGAGATAGCCGTAGAGCAAGATCGCGATGGTGGCGTAGAAGATCATCGCCGTGACCTGGAAGATGTAGCTCGGGTTCTCGATCATGATGAGGGGCCCCGGGCGAACGCCGTGGATGAACAGGGCGGCCAGCAGCACCGCGGCGGGGGCCGAACCCGGGATCGCCAGCGTGAGCACCGGGATGATGGCGCCGGGCACGGCGGCGTTGTTGCCGGTCTCGGCCGCGAGCAGCCCCTCGACCGAGCCCCGTCCGAACTGGTCCTTCTCCTTGCTCGTGTTCCGGGCGGTGGCGTACGACACCCATGCGCCCATGTCCTCGCCGACGCCCGGGATCAGGCCCATGAGGGTGCCGATCACGCCGGACCGCAGGATGGTGGGCCAATAGCGCAGCACGTCCCGGATGCGGGGGATGACCGAGTCCGTGGCGTTCTTCACCGCCCTGTAGGCGGGGTTCTTCATCACCCACAGGATCTCGGTGAAGCCGAACACCCCGACCAGCACGGGGAGGAGCCCGAAGCCGCCGGCGACGTCGGTGTTGCCGTAGCTGAACCGGGCGTAGGCGTGGATCCCCTCCTGCCCGACCATCGCGACCAGCAGACCGAGGAACCCCGCGATCCACCCCTTGAGAGGGTCGTCGAAGCCCGTGAGGCGGCCGGAGACCACCACGCCGAACACCGCCAGCCAGAAGAACTCGTAGCTCTGGAAGCGAAGCGCGGCCTCGGCGAGGAGGGGGGCGAAGACGGCGAGCAGGATCATGCCGATGACCGTCCCGAGAACCGATCCGGTGGTGGCGATCCCCATCGCCTTGCCCGCGAGCCCCTTGCGCGCCAGCGGGAAGCCGTCGAGGCTGGTCGCGGCGTTCGCCGGCGTGCCGGGGATGTTGAGCAAGATGGCGCTGCGGCTCCCCCCGTAGATGGCGCCGACGTACATGCAGATGAGGATGAGCACCGCGTCGCCCGAGGGGAGCTTGAAGGTCAGCGTGGTGAGCAGCGCCAGGCCGAGCGTCGCGGTGAGACCGGGCAGCATCCCGACCGAGATGCCCAGCAGCGTGGCCCACGCGACGTTGAAGAGCTCCGCCGGCGTGAACAGCTGAGCGACCGAGGAGAGGAAGTAACCGAGACCGTCGAGCATGTGGGTGGCCGCCCCCCTGGGCGGCGGGTCGAAGGTTCGTTGCGGCGCGCCTCAGGGGAGGCGCACCAGGAAGATCCTCTCGAACACGAAGCTCACGGCCACCGCGACCAGCGCCGCCTCGAAGACGGCGATGGCGATGCGCCGCGCGGCGGCGGCGGCCGAGCCGCGCCGCCACTCGAAGACCACGATGAACCCGCCGACGAAGAGGAAGGTCGCCAGCGCGAAGGGGAGCCGGCCGACCAGCACGCCGGCGTAGACGAGGGTGAGGAGCAAGGTGAGGCCGAGGCGGTAGCTCGCGGCGCGGGGTGCCAGGGCGGGGGGGGCCCCGGCGCCGGTTCCCCCGGCGCCGGACCCGTCCGGGTCCTGCCCCTCCGGGTCCTGCCCGTTCGGGTCGTGCGCGTTCGGGTCGTGCCCGTACTCGTCGGCCGCCGTCTCGACCGCCCGGGTTCCGGCTGCGCGGGTCACGTCCGATCGAGCCTCGACCCCCGCGGCCCCGCTCGCCTCGTCGCGGGCGCCGGAGGGTGGCGGGGCGCCCACTTCGGACGGGCGCGCGCGCCGGGCGAAGACTCCCGACGCGCGCGTGAACATGATCAGGCCGAAGAGGATGATCGCCCCGCCGAGTACGGCGGGGACGATCCCGGGGGCGGTGTACGGGTTCACGCCCAGGTTCTCGTAGCGCGGCATGCGCAGCGACTCCTCGAGCACGACCGCGCCGAAGACGGTGAGCACGCCGCCGGTGAGCGCGTCGCGCAGGATCACACCGGCACGCTCCCGAGCGTTCCCCGCCGCCCCCGCGAGCTCACTCGGGGCGCGGGATGCCGACGGTGTCGGGCGAGGTCTCCGCCTTGCCGCTGTCGTAGAGCGTCCAGGCGTTGCTCTGGACCATGGGGAACGCGCGTTCCTGGGCGTCCGCACCGAAGTAGGGCGAGAACAGGGCGCCGCGCTCGGCGGCGAAGCGCTTCAGCGTCTCGGAGTTGGCGATGACGTCCTGCCAGATCCGGTCCATCGTGGCGATGCAGGTGTCGGGCACGCCGACGGGGGTCCAGATCCCGAAGTAGTTGGTGGCGACCTTCAGGTCGGGCAGCCAGTCGGTGATGGGCGGCACCGTTCCGTAGCCGTCGATCTCGAGGGGCTCGTTGCCGACCACGGCGAGCGGCCGGAGACGCTTGCCGCGGATCATCTCGGCCTGCTCGCTGGCGAGCTGGGTGGTGATGTCGGTCTCGCCGGCGACCGTCGAGATGACGGCGGGGTTACCGCCCTCGTAGGTGACGTGGCGGTAGCTGAGGTCCGCGTCCTGCGCGATGAGCTCCATCGCGTTGTGACCCGCCGACGACAAGCCGGCCGTGGCCACCGAGATCTTGCCTGGGTTGGCCTTCAGCGCCTCGAGCAGCGCGCCGAAGTCCTGGTACGGCCGCGACGGGTTGGCGCTCACGACCGCCACGTTGGCGACGGTCAGGTAGACGTGCCAGTCCTCGATGCTCGTGTCGAGGGTGCCGAGCACCTTGTAGGTGCCCAGGTCGCTGGCGGCACCGGCGGCCCAGGTGGTGCAGTCCTTGGGGGCGTCCAGCGCGTTCTTGGTGCCGATGGCGCCCGAGGCGCCCGGCTGGTTGACCACGACGACGCTCTGCCCGAGAGCTCCCTCGAGCTCGGCGGCGACCACGCGCGCCATCTGATCGGTGGCGCCGCCGGCGGACCACGGCACGATGAGGGTGACCGGGGTGGCGGGCTTCCAGGTGTCCTGCGCGGCGGCGATCGACGGGCCTAGCGCGAGGATCAGGGTGAGGCTCAGGATCCAGCGTTTCATGCATACCTCCAGGGTCACGAGCGCGGATCTACGTAACACACACGCCCGCACGGGATGGCGATGACGGCCGGCGTTCTGTGATGCCTCCCGTTCCGCGCTGGCGCTCCTGGGGCGAGGCGGGCCGCCACCGGTCGGCCGCGATCGCCACCGGTGCGTGCGGACGGCCGAGGTGCGACCGTCCGACGTGCGCCGGGGGTGAGATGTCACGAGTGTAGGAGCAGCGCCGGGACGGTCCAAGGGATGGTTGTCCCGTGTCCGGCGTCGTCAGATGCCGGTGCGGCTCCGCGCGTCGTCGAGCATGCGGCGCGCGGCGTCGACGCAAGCCTTCGCCCCGGCCTCGCGGCTACCCCGGGGATCCGGCTTCACGTGCGGCTCGAGCACGAACATTCCGCGGTATCCCCCCTGCAGCAGTGCGTCGAGCTGTGGGGCGTAGGCCACGGCGCCCTCGCCCAGGGGCACGAAGGTGGGCCCAGCGGGACCCGGGCGCACGTCCTTGAGGTGGACGTGGCGGATGGGGCACCCCGACAGGGCCGCGAAGCCGTCCGGGTAGGGGCGCGCCTCGCCCGCGACGAGCGCGTTGCCCGGGTCCCACAGCGCCCCGACGTGGTCGCGCGACGCGCCGGACAGGCGCGCGAGGAGCTCCGAGCAGAGCGCCCCGAGCTCGCGACCGGAGGCGATGGTGCACACCGGCTCGTTCTCGATCGCGAGCGTCAGATCGTGGGCGGCGGCGACCTCGGCGGCGCGCGCGAGGTGATCCACCACCTCGCGCACCACGTCGGGCGTCGCGGGCTCGCGCCAGAACGTGAAGACACGTACCATCCGGGCACCCACGCGCTCCGCGAGCGCGCAGGCTCGCTCGAGCAGCTCGAGCTGAGCCTCGACGCTCTCGCTTCCGGGAACGGCGAAGTCGGCCGCGACCTCCCGCGGCTTGCCGTCGCGTGGCGACTTGAAGACCGGCGACGCGATGGCGCTCACGGGCAGCCCGCCGTCGCGCACGGCACGCTCCACCTGCGACACCTCGTCGTCGGCGAGCTGCAGGAGGTTCCGCCCGTTCACGGTGCGCAGCTCGATGACGTCGAGCCCCCAGGCGGCCGCGAGCGCCACGCTTCGCGACAGATCGTCACAGATCTCGTCGGTGATGATGCCCAACTCCAGCATGTCGCCTCCTCCGGGGAGTCTACGACGGCGTCGGCGCGGCCGCGCGCGACGGGGGGCGGGCGTGGATTGCCGCTCGGCCGGTCGCAAGGGTCGCCGCGCCGCCGCGCGCGACGGGGGGCGGGCCGCTGGCGCGCTATCGTCGGACCGCGCGCCTTGCGGCATACGCGGCCCCGCCACGAGCTCGTCCGGCCACGACACGGAGGCAGGCACCATGGATCCCGGAGCGCGTCACGTAGTCGCCGCCGGCCCGCCCGACACCTTCCGGGGCGACGTGGAACGGCACCTGAGGGAGCTGGCCCACACCGGGCGCGGCGACAACGCACGCGGACGCAATCTCCATGCCCTGAACGTGCTCGAGTGGGCGCTCGCGCGCGATTGGATGCGCTACCGACCCACGCGCGACGCGGCCCGCTGGCTGCTGATGCTGCTGGACCTCGTGGGCGCCTACGCCGACCTGGACGTGCCGGCTCGTCTGCGGCTCCCCTTCGGCCGCTTCCTCGAGCTCCTGGGGCGTGTCGCCCTCGTGCGCCTGGCCGCCGTGACCCGCGCGGCCACGGCGGACGCGCTGGCTCGCCGGCGCCCGCGACGCCGGCGGCCGCCGCTCGAACGCGCGCCCGTTGCCGGGCCGGTGCTGACGGTGCTATGGAACCTGGGATACTCGCCCCACAGCTACCGTACCCAGGTCCATTTCGAGAAGCACAGCCAGGGCAGGCTCGTGCGCCGCAAGATCGCGGCGACCGTCGACGGCGCCTGGGCCGAAGCGGTGCGCGAAGAGGCCGAGCTGCACGGCCCGGGAGCCGCGCTTCTGCTGGCCGCGCTCCCGCCGGGTTTCGGCACGTGCTACCGCGTGATCGAAACCACCTTGCGCCGCAGCGAGGACTCGCTCACGGCCAACCCGTTCGCCGTGTTCTACGCACTCGCCACCGACGCCGTCCGCGGTGGGAGGGTGTGGGAGCCCGCCGACGCGCTGGTCGAGGGCGCTGCCTACGGGCGTGAGGACTTCCACCTAGCCCTCGGGCGCAGCCGTCACGGGCACGGCGATCGCCGTGCTACGCGCGGCTCCGCGTTGGCGGAGCTCGGCCTGTCGACCTACTTCCCGCGCACCGTGGAGCTCCTCGACCTGTGGTTGGTGAGCCGGCAGCTGCCCGAGTTGTGGGTGGGGGAGGACGCGCCGACGAACCGCGATGAAACCTGGCACACCTTCGCGCGCCGAGCGGCGGACGACGTGAACGGGGCGCACCGTGCCATCCTGCGCCGCGTCGATGCGCTCCTGGCGCGCGCGTGACGGGCTTTCCGCGGACCCTGCGGAACGTCAACAGAACGGGCGCACCCCCGCGCGCCCGTCACCTCCGTGACCCTGTTGCCCCCCACAGTTCCACGTGAAACCATACTCCCGGTGAAGCGGGCCGCGACATTATTCGGAGGTTCGCGTCGGCAGAAGCC